>JAVBWB010000001.1:0-85298 GCA_036677645.1 Geobacteraceae bacterium
ATCATACACAACCAAGCTTACTTCGTCAAGAACTTTTTTCAACTTTTTTCCGGGGCCCTGCTTCCCTACCCGGCTCTCCTGCCGCCGCCCCGAAAGGAAGTAGCGTTATATCAAATGCCCCGGAGCCGGTCAACAGGAAAATTATTAAATTTCATTCAAAGACGACCTTGGCGAAACGGCGCTTGCCCACCTGCAGGATGTATTCGCCGGTGCAGGCGATTTCCAGGCCCTCGTCGGTGACGCGTTCGCCATTGACCTTGACGCCGCCCTGCTGGATGGCCCTGCGCCCTTCACCGTTGGACTTTACCAGTGAAGCCGCGGCCAACAGCTTGCACAGGAGCGTAGTCCCCGCGCCAAGCCCGGCAGCCGCATTTATTTTGACTTCGGGCATGTCGTCAGGCAACTGGTTGTCCCGGAACCTGCTGATAAAATTCTCTTCGGCGCGGGCGGCATCGGCTGCGCTGTGGTAGCGCGCAACCAGTTCGCGGCCCAAAGCCTTCTTGGCCTCCATGGGATGGACCGAGCCGTCCTCCAGGCCCTGCTTGAGCCTGTCCAGTTCGGCGAGCGGAGTATCGCTCAGCAATTCGTAGTAGCGGATCATAAGAGGATCGGAGATCGACATGATCTTGCCGAAAATGTCGTCGGGAGGCTCGTTGATGCCGATGTAATTCCCGAGCGACTTGGACATCTTGTTGACGCCGTCCAACCCTTCCAGCAGCGGCATGGTGATCACGGTCTGGGGGGCCTGCCCCCATTCCCGCTGCAGCTCCCGCCCCATCAACAGGTTGAACTTCTGGTCCGTCCCGCCCAGTTCCACGTCGGCCTTGAGGGCAACCGAATCGTAGCCCTGGATCAGCGGGTACAGGAACTCATGGATGCTGATGGGGAGCTGGTTGGAAAATCGCTTGTTGAAATCATCCCGCTCCAGCATGCGGGCCACGGTAGTCTTCGCCGCCAGGGCAATCAGATCCGTGGCCTTCAGGGGAGACAGCCATTCGGAATTGAACACCACGCGGGTCTTTTCCGGATCAAGGACCTTGAAAACCTGCTCCTTGTAGGTTTCGGCATTGCGCAGCACGTCCTCGCGGGTCAAGGCCTTCCTGGTCTCGCTCTTTCCGGTGGGGTCGCCGATCATTCCGGTGAAATCCCCGATCAGGAAACATATCTCGTGCCCCAGCTGCTGGAACTGCCGCAGCTTCTGCAGGAGGACGGTGTGGCCCAGGTGAAGGTCCGGGGCCGTGGGGTCGAAGCCGGCCTTTATCCGCAGAGGCACGCCGGTCCTGATGGACTTCTCCAGCTTTTCCTCCAGCTCCTTTTCAAGCAGGATCTCGACGGCGCCGCGCCGCAGGATTTCCAGTTGTTCGGTGACAGTCATAGCACAACACGCTCCCTCAGCCGCACGGAACGGACAGCCGTTCGATCGCCAGGGCCTTTCCATCATTTTCGTCAATCTCGATCACAACGCCGTTGAGACGAATGTCTTTTTTGGCGACCTCGAATCTCACCGGCAACTGGGAAAGAAACTTTTCTATGGCCAGCTCTTTCCGGATGCCGATGACGGATTCGAAGCTGCCGGTCATTCCGGCATCGGTGATATAGGCGGTGCCGCCGGGGAAAATCCTCTCGTCCGCGGTCTGGACATGGGTATGCGTGCCGAGAACGGCGCTCGCTTTTTCGTCCAGGTACCAGCCCAGCGCCAGCTTTTCCGAGGTCGCTTCGGCATGGAAATCGACGACCACGATGGGGGTGATCGCCTTCAGGCGATTGATCTCCCTCTCAGCGACCCGGAATGGGCAGTCAAGGTTGTTCATGAAAACCCGCCCTTCCAGATTCAGCACCGCCACCGGTACGCCCGCAGGGGTCCTTATCACGGCGCTGCCCCGCCCCGGAGCCCCCTCGGGATAATTGGCCGGACGGATAATCTTTTCATCACGGCCAAGGTAATCCATCAGGTCTTTCTTGTCCCATATATGGTTGCCGCTGGTAATAAGATTCACACCGCAGGCATACAACTCCCGCGCGGTTTCCTCGGTAATGCCGAATCCGCCGGCCGCGTTCTCGCCGTTGGCGATGACGCAATCAATGCGGTGGCGGTCCACCAGACGGTGAAGCTCCCAAGATACGGCCTGCCTGCCGGGCTTGCCGACGATATCGGCAATGAAAAGGATCTTAACGGGCATATTCCACGGCTCTTGTCTCCCTGATCACGTGCACCTTGATCTGGCCGGGATAGGTCATTTCCGCCTCGATTTTCTTGGCGATGTCCTTGGCAAGGACCACCGCCCGCTCGTCGTTGACCTCCTCGCTCGCAACCGTAACCCTGATTTCCCGCCCTGCCTGGATGGCGAAGGAATTGGTGACCCCGCGGAACGACGTGGCGATTTTCTCCAGGTCTTCCAACCGCTTCACGTAGGTCTCCATCATCTCGCGCCGAGCGCCCGGGCGGGCGCCGGACAGGGCGTCGGCGGCCTGCACCAGCACCGCAAGCACCGTTGCCGGCTTCTCGTCTTCGTGGTGGGCCATGATCGCGTGAACTATCTTCGGAGACTCACCGAATTTCCTTGCCAGGTCGGCGCCGATGACCGCATGGGATCCTTCGACCTCGTGATCGACCGCCTTGCCGAGGTCGTGCAGAAGCCCGGCGCGTTTCGCCTGCTTGACATTGATGCCCAGTTCTTCAGCCATAATGCCGCAGAGGAAGGCTACTTCCAGGGAATGCTGGTAGACGTTCTGGCTATAGGACGTGCGGTAACGCAACCTGCCCAGCAGTTTGAGCACTTCCGGATGAATGCCGTAAACCCCCAGGTCGAACGCCGCCTGCTCGCCGGCCTCCTTGATCGCCTGGTCCACCTCTTCCGTCGATTTTGCGACAACTTCCTCGATCCTCCCCGGATGGATGCGACCGTCGGCAATGAGCTTCTCCAGGGAGAGCTTGGCGACTTCGCGGCGGATCGGGTTGAACCCGGACAGGATGACCGCCTCAGGGGTGTCGTCGATGATCAGGTCGATGCCGGTTGCCGCCTCCAGCGCCCTGATGTTGCGCCCTTCGCGGCCAATGATGCGGCCCTTCATCTCGTCCGACGGGAGTGCGACGACGGAGACCGTCTTCTCCGCCACATATTCGCCGGCGTATCGCTGGATGGCGAGCGAAAGAATTTCCTTGGATTTCTTGTCCGCGGTTTCCCGGGCCTCCTCTTCAATGGCCTTGATACGCTTGGCCGCATCCTGCTTGGCCTCGCTTTCCATCTCCTCCATCAGCACCCGTTTCGCCTCGTCGCAGGTCAAGCCCGAAATGCGTTCCAGTTCGCGGCGGCGTTCTTCCAGAAGCTGGCTGAGGCTGTCTTCCTTCTGCATCAGAGCCTGCTCCTTGCCGTTGAGCCCCTGCTCTTTCTTGAAGAGCTCGGCATCGCGCTGGTCGAAGATCAGGACTTTCTTATCGAGGTTTTCCTCCTTCTGCTGGATTCTCCGCTCCAAAGACTGGAGATCGCGCCTCTTGTCCTTGGACTCCCTTTCGAACTCCGCTTTTGCCTGGAAAACCGCGTCCTTGGCCTGCAGTGACGCTTCCTTCAGCACGGTCTCCGCCTGGCGCTTGGCGTCATCGATGATGCGTTCGGCGTTGTCCTCAGCCTTTGAAACCAGCGATTCCGAAAGTTTTTTACGCAGAAAGTTGCCAACGAAAAAGCCGATGCAAGCAGCAGCGACTATGAACAGAAGTACATATTCCAGTCTCATCAAGCCCATGCTTTGTTACCTCCCAATGTATGAATAAATCGCAGCCGCCTATCCAAGTGCTGCCGGCAGAGCAGGTGCGCTTTCAGCCGGATTCCGGCAGGCTGCGAGTTTATGGTTTAATGGGGCGGATGGACCTTTTTTCCGTGATGATCATGTCCACCCTGACGTCGTGGGGTTCCCCGGCGATCGCGTCTATCAACTGGAAATCATGGCAGAGACCGACAAATCTCCCACGACCTTCAAGCCGGTGCAACGTTTTGTCGTAATATCCCTTGCCATACCCTATGCGATGACCCTGGAGATCAAACGCTATTCCCGGCAAAATGAACAGGTCAACGTCTTCCGGGTCGAAAACGGCGCATGTCGGGCACGGCTCCAGAATGCCGAAGGAGCCTTTCTTCAACGAAGCCGGCTCCTTGATCTCGCGGAATATCAGGCCGTGTCCCACGACCACCGGGAAAGCGATCCTTTTTCCGGAAGCCAGCGCATCTGCCGCAACCCCGGCAGTGTCCACCTCGTTATGGATGGGAGAATAAAGCGCGAGAACCCCCGCCCGCTGGTACTCGTCGGTTTCCAGCAGGGCCTTCTGTATGAGAATGCTCGCCGACCTGGACTGCGCCTCGGTCAGCGACCTGCGGTGAGTCAGCATGGATCGTCTGACACGTCGTTTCGGCATGCGGAACACTCCCGGATATCCGTCGAATAATACGTTGCGGCCGGTTTGGCACTTGGCCAGGAGGAGCCTGGCAACTCTCGGGGAGATTGGGAAAGGGATGGAGGAAAGAGGGTACGCCAATCAAGTTACAGCCGCTCAGCCGGCAGCACGCCCGGCTCGCTGGCCGGGGCTGGGGCGGAGAACAGGCTTTCAGAACAGCACGACTTGGGGTAACTTATCAGCAAAAACGGCGGCCCGACAGCCGGTTGGCCACGAGCATCCGTCATTCAGGAGACAATCTTCCAACCCGTTTCCGGATCAATCAAACCATACACTCTATATCAAAAACATCCCGGTGGGAGCCCCTGCCGGACTAAGCGTTCGGCGCAGCTTCCTCGATCAGGCTCAACACCCGGGAAATCCTCTCGGTTGCCAGACGCCTGAAACCATTTTCGTCCCGGGACTGCTGGAGACAGGATTCGGCCAGGTTCAACAGCGCCATGATGGCGATAATCTGCGGATCACTGGTTTTCATCGCCGCCTGCAATTCGGCAATCGTATTGTTGACGAACGACTCTATCTCCCTGACCTGCTCGGCAGAAGCGGTGCTTTTCACCTGAACTTCCTTCCCCAACACCTTGACGCGGTGCGAAGAAGTCACAGGTTTTCGATCCCTTCCAGCTTGGCCAGAACAGCATCGATACGGGACTTGAAATTCTCCCGCTCCTGTTGCAGCCTCTGGACTTCCTCCCTCAGGCTCACGTTGTCCCGCTTGAGGGAAGCATAATCCCTGAGAAGAGCCTCAACACGATTCTCCAGAACGTCGAAAATCTCTCGATCCATAAACCATCCTTAATAAGGCCATTAAATCCTAGTGGATAGCAAGCCAAAAGTCAAGGTAATTATTAGAAAAGTGCCCGTATAAACTGGTCCGCGTCGAACTCCCTCAGGTCTTCCATGCTCTCCCCCACTCCGATATAGCGGACCGGGATACCGAACTCGCTGCTGATGGCGACAACGATCCCCCCCTTGGCAGTGCCGTCCAGCTTGGTGAGGGCAAGGCCGGTGACGGAAGCGGCCTCATGAAACAGTTTTGTCTGGGAAACCGCATTCTGCCCGGTTGCGGCATCGAGGATCAGGAGGGTTTCGTGGGGCGCGCCGGCGATCTCGCGTCCCATCACGCGGCGCATCTTCTTCAACTCTTCCATCAGGTTGACCTTGGTATGCAGGCGCCCGGCGGTATCGACGATGAGAATGTCGGCGCCACGGGCCACGGCGGCCTTGCAGCCGTCGAAGACGACCGCCGCGGGATCGGCGCCATGCTTGTGGCGTATCACCTCAACGCCGGCACGCTGCCCCCAGATTTCCAGTTGTTCGACCGCTGCCGCCCGGAACGTGTCTCCGGCCACCAGGAGGACTTTTTTCCCCTCCGCGCTGAACTTGCTGGCCAGTTTGCCGATTGTCGTGGTTTTTCCCACGCCGTTGACTCCAATCACCATGATCACGAACGGCGTCGCGGACGACGTATCCAGCCGGGAAGCATTGCGTTCGAGCCTGGCCAGCATTTCCTCCTTCAATGCCTTTTTCAGGGCTTCACCGTCGCCGAGCTCGTTTCTCTTCAGGCGCTGTTCCAGCGAACGCACCAGCTCCCCGGTCGTGCCCACTCCGATGTCCGCCATGATGAGAATTTCTTCCAGCTCTTCCAGCGTTTCCGCATCGATCTTCTTCCTGCCCAGCAGCAGGGAATCGATCTTGCCGACCAGGTTTTCGTGGGTCTTGCTGAGCCCTTTCCTCAGCCTCTCGAAAAACCCCGGTTTCGCTCCACGGTCCTTTTCAAGGGCGCTCTCTCCGTCTTCCACAGCCGCGGGAGCTTCATTTCCGGCGATCCTGCCGACGAGGCTCCTGAAAAAACCCTTCTTTTCCTCAGCCATCTCAGTAGATCTCCTTTTCCAGCAGCCTGACGGCGCTCCGCATCCCGAAAAGGGCCTTTCCCATCAGGGCCCGTCGTCCCAGGGTCATGACCAGCGAGTAATCCTTGCCCACCGCCCCGATGACGATGCGCTGCAGGTTCGTGGTAATGACCGCTTCGCTCAGAACCTGAACCGGCTTGTCCTGCAGAATCTCGCGCAGACGGTTGAGGATGATGTTCTGATGGGCGCCCAGGATCTTCAGGTCGTACTCGTCGCCCGATACGGCATGGCATTCGACCGCTTCACCCTCCCAGTCGGTGAGGATGGCGCCGGTGGCGCCCGGAGTCGACTCGACCAGTTCCCGGAGTATGGTTTTGAAAGGCACTATCCGCTCCTCTATCAATGTAATTTGACTGAAACAAGTTTCGACACACCGGGCTCCTCCATGGTGACCCCGTAAAGACAGTCGGCAGTGGCCATGGTCGCCTTGCTGTGCGTGATGATGATGAACTGGGAGAAGGCGCTCATCTCCCTGACCATCTCGTTGAACCGTCCTATGTTTGCATCGTCCAGGGGGGCGTCGACCTCGTCAAGGAGACAGAAGGGCGCCGGCTTGATCAGGAATATGGCGAACATCAGGGCGACCGCGGTCAGCGCTTTTTCTCCCCCGGACAGCAGATTCACGTTCTGCAGCTTCTTTCCGGGCGGCTGGATGACGATATCGATGCCCGTTTCCAGGAGGTCCTCTTCGTTGGTCAGCTTCAGTTCGGCCCGCCCGCCGCAGAACAGGCGCGGGAAAACCTCCTGGAACTTGTCGTTGACCAGGTTGAACGTATCCAGGAACCTCTTTCTCGTTGTCCTGTTGATGCGCTGGATCGCCTGCTGCAGACCGTGGAGCGACTCCTCCAGATCGGATTTCTGCCCGGAAAGGAACTGGAATCGCTCCTCCATGTCGCGGAACTCGTCAATGGCCGTCAGGTTGACTTCCCCTATGCCGTCAATCAGGCCCGACAGCTCCGCCTGACGAGCGCGCGTATCCGCCAGGTCATACTCCTTGCCGCCATACAGGGGCACCAGCTCGGCCATGTCCCGCCGGTATTTCTCCGACACCATCTCCGCCAGGTTGCGGATTTTCATGGCCGTTTCCGCAATGGCGAGCTTTTTCTCCCCAAGCTCACGGGACAGTGTATCAGCGGTGTCCCGCAGACCTTTCAGCCGGCTTTCACCTTCCTGAACGAGCCCGGATTCCGCTTCATAACGGGAACGTATCTCCGCCATCGAAATTTCCGCGAGCCGTTGCCGCTCCAGGAGCAGTCTGATCTGCTCTTCGCCCGCAGAAACAGCCGCGGCGATCCGCTGCCTTTCCAGGACGCCTTTTTCCATGTCGGCTTCCAGCCTGGCCCGGCGCGACTGGAACTCGCGGGCACTCTCCCCGATCCTCTCCAGCGTACGGAGGGCAGAGCCCTGCTGCTCCCGGAAAGCTGCCGCCCGCACCTTGCGCGACGTGACGATCTCGCGGGCCTCCGCCATTTCGCGCTGCTTCGTGCCGATGGCGACCCTAATCTCCTCAAGTTCCCGCTCCGCCTGTTCCCGTCCGGCTTCACGATCGCTTTTCTCGGAAAAAGCCGCTGCCATCTCCGCTTCCAGGGACTCGAGCTCCTCGTCGAACTGCCGGTCTTCCAGGGCCTTCAGGGCGAGCCGCTCCTCCAGGCGGGCGCACTCCTCGCGGACCCGCTGAAGGTCTTTTTCCGAATTGACCAGCAGGATCTCAATACGATGGAGTTCCTGCCGGCAGTCCTTCAAAGCCTGGCCCGTCGCTGCCGCCTCATCCCTGAGTCCCGACCGTATCGACTCCAGCTCCTTCACCTGCACGGTGAGCGACGCGACTTCCAGGCCCAATTCCTTTATCTGGCGCTTTTTATGGATGAGGCCCTGCCGAGCCGCTTCAAGGGAGCCTCCGTGCAGCACCCCCCCCGAACTGGCCAGGTCGCCCTCCGGAGTCACGAAAGTCAGCTGAGGATAGTCCCTGCTGAGCTTCAGAGCCGAATCGACGTTTTCCGCCAGAAAAGTATCAGCCAGAAGGGCCCGAACCATGCCCAGGTTCTCGGGCCGGACCTCCAGCCTGTCCAGCAGAGCTTCCGCCCCCCGTGGCGCCGGGCTCCCGGTCCGCGGCTGAATACTCCTGGCAACCAGCCCGCAGCGCCCGCCGTTGCCTTCCCTCAGGTGGGAAATCGCATCCCTCGCACCCTGCTCATCACTACAGATGACATACTGGAGCCTCTCAGCCAGAGCCGCCTCAAGCGGCACTTCATTATCCTCGTCCACCTCAAGGATGTCGGCAATAACCCCCTGGAGCCTTCCCTTGAAACCGTCCGCGAGCATGAGCGTGCGTACGCCCTGGCCGTACCCCGCGAACTGGGCCTCCAGCTCCTGCAGTGAATGCAGGCGGGAAGACGCCTTGTTCAGACGGTCACGTTCGGCATGGTAGCGGCATTCCACCTCTTCCAGGCTCTTCTGGAGTTCGGCCTCCCGCAGCCGCAGGGCAGCCAGCTCTTTTTCCAGGCGCTTGCACCTCTCCGAGTGCCCCTCGTGCACCGACGTCAATTCCGTCACCTTTTTGCAGGCCTCGTGGTGCTTTTCGCTGATCCCCATGACCTCCCGGCGATTGCGCTCAACCTGTCCCGACAGCGCTTCCTTCCGTTTCACCGCGTTTGCATACTGGTTGCCGAAATGTGAAATCTCGGAAAGCATCCCGAACAGCCCCCGGCGCTTCTCCTCCTGGAGGCGGGACATGACCCTTTCCTCTTCCGTCATCCGCTCCAGCAGACCTTCCGCGGCGGACAGGGCCTCCTCTTCACCGGCATGGGCTACCTTCAGCTCCTCAACCTGCTCCAGCATGCGCTGCTTCTCGTCATCCGCTTCGGCGATCCTGCCCCGCAGGGAATCCAGCTCCGCCGCTGCATGGACGCCCCGCTCCTCGAGACCTGCCAGCTCCTTCTTCTCATAGGAGAGCCTGTTTTCGCTTCCCGAGAGTTCTCCCCGAAGGCGGAAGCATTCCTCCTGGATATCGGCCAGCGCCTTTTCCGTCTCGAGGAGGGCATTCCGTTTCTCCTCCAGATTCAGGGTGCAGGCCCCCATTTCACCGTCGTTCCCGGCCAGCCGTCCCTGAAGAGAGCCCGCATCGGCTTCGGCCAGTTTCAATTCCCCCTCAAGCCCCGCATATGCCGAAACCGCGAACAGGATTTCGATCTCCTTCAACTCCTCGCGGTATTCCCTGAACTTTTCGGCCTTCTTTGCCTGCCGCTGGAGAGAGGACATCTGCCGGCGAATCTCCGCGATGATATCGCCGATACGCAGCAGATTCTGCCGCGTGGCTTCGATCTTCTTCAACGCCACCTGCTTGCGGGCCTTGAACTTGGTCACCCCCGCGGCCTCTTCGATGACCAGCCGCCGCTCCTCCGGCCGCGAACTGAGGATCATCCCGATCTTGCCCTGCTCGATGATCGAGTATGCCTTGGCCCCCGCACCCGTATCCATGAAGAGTTCGGATATGTCCATGAGCCGGCAGGGGGTCCTGTTCAGCAGGTATTCGCTCTCGCCGTCGCGATAAAGGCGGCGGGTCACCTGTATTTCGCTGAAATTGAGGTACTTGGCAGGGATACGGCCGTCCGCCGTGGAAAAGAAGAGGGAGACTTCCGTCATGCCCAGCGGCTTGCGGTGTTCGCTGCCGCCGAAAATGGTATCCTCCATGCTCTTGCCGCGAAGGGTCTTGGCCGACTGTTCTCCCATCACCCAGCGGATCGCATCGACGATATTGGACTTGCCGCACCCGTTGGGTCCCACCACCGCGGTAATGCCCCTCTGAAAGTCGAGCGATATCTTGTCGGCGAACGATTTGAAACCGTGTATTTCCAGTCGGCTGATTATCATTTCCGGAGCAATAGTAACAAAGGGGGGCTTCTCTTGTAAAGGCAAACATACAAAGGGAGTTCCTGGAGGTTTGGCTGGAATTATTCTGCAATTTCAACGATTTCGAAGAAGGCAAGGTGCGGCCCGCGGCTCAAGCGGCACGGTCGGGAAATGCGCGGATCAACCCTCCGCCCCACCCAGCGCCTTTCCGTATTCGCTCAGGAGCTTTTCCCTGCAGCCGCCTTCGATGATGTCCCAGGGAAGAATCTCTTGCAAGGGGATGACTCGATGCACAAAGGCGTCGGTGTCGAGGGCCATCTCCCTGGCGGCCCGTTTCCAGCGCCCCGTTTCCCCGGCTTTAACCAGTAAAGCGCCGAGCCTCCTGTCACCCCGGGAAAGGAGGGCCTGCAGGTAGGCCTCGCGCAGGCTCTCCAGCTGGATCTTCACGTTGGAAAGGTTTCCTGCGGCACGGCGCAGGAAAGCGTACTTCTTTTCCAGTGACTCCAGACGCTCCATGCCGCACCACTGGAAGGGGGTGAAGGGCTTGGGAACGAACGGGTTCACCGAGAGGAGAAGGGAACCGAGCCGTCGGTTCTTCCTGGCCGCGGTAATGACCCGGTCCCTGATCTTTCCAATCAGGGAGACCATTTCCTCCAGGTCTTCCATGGTTTCAGTGGGGAGACCGACGATGAAATACAGCTTGAGATTGAGAATATCCCTGCCGATCAGCCGGTCGCATGCGTCCAGTATCTGCCCCTCGTCTATCCCCTTGCGGATCAGGTCGCGCAGCCGCTGTGATCCGCCCTCCGGGGCGAGGGCCACGGTCTTGTGACCGCTGGAATGGAGCGCGTCGAGCAGCGCATCATCCACCGCATCGATACGGAGAGAAGAAACGGAGACCCTGCCTTCCCGGTCCGTTATCCATCGGCACAATTCTCCCAGGTCGGGGTGATCCGATACCGCAGCGCCCACCAGGCCGATCCTGCGCTTCAGATGCAGGCCGTGCTCCACCTCGGCCTTGAGAAGCGCCAAAGGCCTCTGCCGGTAAGGGTGATAGATAAAGCCCGCGGCGCAGAACCGGCACCCCCGGGGGCACCCCCGGGACACCTCGATGAGAAACATGTCGGAAAACTCGATGTCAGGGGCAAACATCTTCGACGCAACCGCAGACTGCCCGAGGTCGGGATCATAAACCCTCCTGACCGGCAGCGGACTTTCCGGATCATGCTCAATTGCCGTCACCGTGCAGCCCGAATACGAAAACCCGTAGAGTTCGGGCACATATATCCCCGGCAGACGTGATGCCTTAAGGAGGAGCTCCCGGCGACCGGTTCCCTCCTCATTCTGCAGCAGCCCGAGAAGCGACGGCAGGATGGGCTCGGCCTCCCCAACGCAGACCAGGTCGATCAGCTCCGCGACCGGTTCCGGGTTGAGGAAGAGGGCCGCGCCGCCTGCGATCAGCAGCGGGCACGATGCCGAACGGTCAGAAGAAAAAGACTTGATTCCTGCAAGTTCGAGGATCTTGGGAATGTTCAGGTAGTCGTTTTCGAAGGAAACGGAGAAGGCGACGACGTCGAATTCGGACAGGGGCCTTTGGGATTCGAGAGAAAGCAGGCGTGTGCCGGAACGGCGGTATTCCGCCTCTTCGGCAGCAGCGGGGAGGAAGGCCCGTTCGCAGATCGCGCCCGGGAAACTGTTGATGCTCGCATAGACGGACTGGAACCCCAGGTTGCCCATGGCGGTGGCATAATGGTTCGGGTAAACCAGGCAGACCGTCAGCTTGCCGCCCCAGTTCCTGACGGGGCATCCTTCTTCAACGGCAAGGATCTTGCGATATTTCTCCTTTATTTTCCAGGACATGAAAAATTGATAGCATATTTCCGCCCTGTTTGGGAAGGAATAACGTCATGATCATGCGCCAAGTGATGCTCCCAGTTGCTCCAGAACCTTTTTCAGCTCGTTCAGCTTGTACGGCTTGGAAATGATGCCGCTGAAACCATACGCCCTGAAATCGGCCATGATGGGATCATTGGAATAGCCGCTGGAAACGATTCCCTTCACATCCGGGTCCATATCCCTGAGGATGCCGATAGCTTCCTTGCCGCCCATCCCTCCCGGAATCGTCAGATCCATCAGCACGGCGGAATACGGCTGCCCGGTTTCAAGGGCCTGCCGGTAGAGGGCGGCGGCTTCTTCCCCGTCATTGGCGAAATCGACACTGTAGCCGAGAAAGGCCAGCATTTCGCCAGCCACATCCCTGATGTTCTCCTCGTCATCCATCACCAGTATGTTCCCCCGGTGCGATGTGGCCGCTGTCCCGGAGGATTTCGGTTCCTTGGAAGGAACCTGGGCTTCAAGGGTTTCCGAACAGGGGAGATAAACGGAAAAAGTCGTGCCTTCCCCCAGCTGCGAAGTTACCTCAATGTGTCCGTCGTGATTTCTGACGATGGAATATACCGTTGCCAGCCCCAGCCCCTTCCCGTTCTTCTTGGTCGTGAAATAGGGCTCGAAGATCTTGTCCATTGACTCCTCGGGAATGCCCGTACCGTAGTCCCTGATGGAGACGAGGATGTAACGTCCATCCTTGAGCGGCAGGAGGCATTCCGCACCCACGTAGACGTTCCGGCAGGTCACATCTATCAGGCCGCCTGCGGGCATGGACTGGTCGGCGTTCATGACCAGGTTGTTGATGACCTGGCTGAACTGGCCTTCGTCCACTTCTATCGGCCACAAACCTTCCTCGATCTGAAAACGGCAGGTCGTCTTGGACCCGCTGAGGGTGAACGTCGCGGATTCCCTCACGATATCGGCAATCGGGGCCATTTTCTTTACCGGCGCCCCGCCCCGCGAGAAGGTCAGGAGCTGCTGGGTAAGGTCCCGGGCGCGTAGGGATGCTTTTTCCGCCTCGGCCAGCTTCTGGAACACCCGGTCTCCATCCTCGACATACATTTTCGCCAGGGAAATGTTCCCCAGGACTGCAGTCAGGAGATTGTTGAAGTCATGGGCGATCCCGCCGGCCAGGATGCCGATCGATTCCAGCTGCTGGGCCTTCTGGATTTCCTTCTCCATTCTCCGCTTTTCGGTGACGTCACGGAACACCAGCACCACGCCCACGATTCTGCTCTCCGGGTCGCGAATGGGAGCGGCGCTGTCGGCAACCAGCCGTTCCTCGCCGTTCCGCGTGATCAGGATAGTGTGGTTTTCAAGCTCTACGATGCCGCCGCTGGCCAATGAGCGTTCCACGGGGCTCTGGATAGTTTGCCGCGTCTTTTCGTTGATAATCCTGAACACTTCGCTGAATGGCCTGCCGGCTGCGTCTTCCTGGCTCCAGCCGGTCATCTCCTCCGCGGCTTTGTTCAGCATAACGACCCTGCCATGCACATCGGCGGTGATGACGCCGTCTCCGATCGAGCGGAGCGTTACCGCGAGACGTTCCTTTTCGTTGGCGAGAGCATCCTCGGCTTGCCTGCGTTCCTTTTCCTGCCGGTCTCTCTGCAGCCGCGCATCAAGTATGGGAGCGATGCGGGCTGCCATGGATTCAAGGAGCTCCACGTCATTTTTGTCGTAACCGCTCTCCTTATTGGCGACCGCAAGCAGGCCGATGGTTTCATTGCGATACAGGATCGGGGCAGCCAGGAAATTTCTGATGGCAACATGCCCGTGCGGCACAGCTAATGGATCATTGGAAAAAAAGGTCTGCTGCTCATTGAGAGCGCGGCCCCAGAGTCCGGCCCAATTATCCCGGGGGAAAACGAAGCTCTTGCAGTGGACCCGGCACTCATCCCACGTTCCCCTGGTGAGTGACGGTACCACCAGGGCCTCCCGTTCGTCGATGAATCCGAAAATGCCGTACGGGCTCTCCAGCGCCTCCATGACAATCCCCAGCACTTCCGAATACATTTCGTCGTCGGGAACCGTGAGAAAGATGTTGGCAACCTGATTCTTGAGGAATAGAATCCGCTCTGACCTCCTCAATGCTTCCTCTGTCCGCATGCGCCCGGTAATGTCCGTGAAAACGAGGGCAAGCCCGGTGTTGCCCCCCTGCACGCCGACGAAAGGTGTTGCCTTCGCCTCGATCGGTGTTTCCCTTCCATCCCTGGAAACCAGGTACGTAGTGCCGGGAAAGCATTGTGTCGTCCCGTTATGCATAACATTGGACACAATGTTGTCCAGGGGTGCTGCCGGCGCGGCTTCCCGGACCTTGAACACTTCCTGCAGCTCCCGGCCCAAGGCATCGTCCCGGCGCCACCCGGTGAGACTCAGGGCAACCGGGTTCATGAACGTGATCAGTCCCTGGCTGTCGGTTGCGATAACGGCGTCGCCGATGCTCCTGAGGATGGTCGCCAGCCACTGCTCGCTGCGCCGCAGCCTGCTCTCCATCCGGTGCTTGTAGAGGGCCATCTCAATGGTGGACCTTAGTGTTATATCCTGAAACGGCTTGACGATATAGCCGAAGGGTTCCGTTAGCTTTGCGCGCCCGAGGGAGTCGGGATCCGCATAGGCGGTAAGATAGACCACGGGAATGTCGACTGCCGCCCTGATCTTCTCGGCTGCGGTCACCCCGTCCATCCCCCCCTGGAGGCAGATGTCCATGAGCACCAGGTCGGGGACGGTTCCCAGTGCAACATCCACGGCCTCCTCGCCGGTAGCGACGATACCGGCAACGTGATAACCGAGGGCCTTAAGGCGTTTCTCAATGCCTTTGGCAATAATCAGCTCGTCCTCAACGACCAGTATCGTCGTCTTTCTGTCGGTGGCAGTAGCATCTGTCATGAAATTTACTCCTGAACCCTGATCCGGCCGCATTCATACCGCTTGCGAAATAAATTATACCAGCTTTACTTTTTAATGAAATAGCGACCCCGGCAATGATCTTTGCAGACAACCGCGGGCAAATCGACACCCGCCGCGCACGGCTCGACACGTGCCGCTTGAAGGCGCCTTTCCTGTCTTATCGGTTTTGAGCGCAGAAAAATGTAGTGGAAATCCGCAGCGTCAAAGAAAAGGCGTATCCCCGGAAAGCCTAGTAATCCCGGGCTGATTCCAGGTATGCAACGGCAAATCGACGCCGCGGGCGGATCGAATCCCGCACTTCCGCACTGACGGCCGGTGGGAGCTTCAGCTAGCAGCAGGAGCTTGACTTGAAGGTTATGACGAAAGATGCGCCGTGGCCGCTCTTCATCTCGATATTCCCCTGCAGTTGCCTGACCAGGGTGTAGACGATCTGCAAGCCAAGCGATCCGGAATTCAGAATGTCGACACCAGGGGGCAGCCCGACCCCGGTATCCGACACTTCGAGCATCACCAGCCCGTCTCCGTCCGAATGGCAGGTAACGGCAACCTCCCCCTGCCGTCCATCGGGAAAGGCGTGCTTCAGGCAATTGGAAATCAATTCGTTGATGATGAGGCCGCAGGGGATCGCCTGGTCTATCTCAAGAATCACATCTCCCACATTCACCGTGAGAAAGATCTGATCCGGATCCTGGACATAGGAATGGAACAGGAACCCGGCCAGGTTGTTCACGTACTCGGCGAAATTTATGGAAGCCAGATCCCGTGACTGGTAGAGCCGTTCATGAATCAACGCCATCGCTTTTATCCGGTCCTGGCTGTCCCTGAAAGACCGGAGGGAGTGCTCGTCATATATGGTTTCGGTCTGGAGATCCAGCAAAGTGGAAATGATCTGCAGGTTGTTCTTCACCCGGTGGTGCACTTCCTTCAGGAGCACTTCCTTCTCCGCCAGCGACGCCTTGAGCCGTCCCTCGGCGATCCTGCGTTCGGCGATCTCGGTCTGCAGATGTACGTTGGCATCCGCGAGTGCAGCCGTACGCTCGTCCACAAGGTGCTCAAGTCGTTCCTTGTAGCGCTGCAGCTCAGCCTCTACCCGCTTGCGCTGGGTAACATCGCGGCCGACGACCACCAGGCCTTTGCGTCGGCCGTCGGGATGAAACATGGGAACCTTGATGACATCGAAGACTACCGGTGGGCCATCCGGTCGCGGAATGGTCTCGTCCGAGCGGCTCGTCATCCCCGCCTGCCACGCCTGTTCGTCGGTCAATTCGCAAGCCAGGAAGGCATCGTGGCAGAACGGGCTGAATGAAGCCAGGTCCGCATCCTTTTTTCCGCCGTAGGGCACTCCGTCCAGCTGGAATATCTTCAATATGCAATCATTGGCTTCGAGCCAACGGCCTTCCCCGTCCTTGAAAGCCACGATGTCAGGCATGGCGTTGATCAAAGTCCGCAAGCGCTCCTCGCTCTCATGCAGCGCCATCTCAACCTTCCGCTGATCTTCGACCCGGCAGGCCAGCGCCTCATTGACACGCGCCAGCTCTTCATTGGAACGGATCAGTTCGGCGTTCTGCGCCTCCAGCCGTTTGCGCAGGGAATGAAGCGCCAGCAGCGTTTCGACCCGGGCAAAAACCTCTTCCGGCTGGAACGGCTTGGTAATGTAATCCGCCGCCCCCAGCCGGAATCCCCTGACCTTGTCGCTCGTATCCGCCAGGGAAGTCATGAATACGACCGGAACATCACGGGTATCCACGTCGGCTTTCAGATATTGGCAGACCTTGAATCCGTCCATGTTCGGCATCACGATGTCAAGCAGCACCAGATCCGGACGGACGGATTTGGCCAGGCGCAAGGCCATTAATCCATCGTCAGCGCAGAAAACACTATGTCCCTGTTGCGTCAGCACTTCTGCCAGGAATTTGATATTGGCCGGGCTGTCATCCACCACGAGTATGGTACCGGAATGTTCACCAGTCATATGCATATTTTCCCCAATAACAACTGTTCTCGGAATCTTTCATGGAGTTACGCCCAGCCCTGAGGCCGTATTGACGCCTTTCACCACCGTTCACCGCACCCGGCCGGAACTGCCCGGGAATCTCAGGACGAACCTTGCGCCCGCGCCATCGACCAGCAACTCTCCCCGCAACTGCTTCACCAGCATGCTCACCAGTTGCAACCCCAGCGTGCCGGTAGTCTCGAGATCCAGCCCGGGAGGCAGGCCTATGCCGGTATCCGCTATCTCCAACCCAACCCTGCCGTCGGCCCCGATTCGACACCGAACCGTGATATCACCGCTCCGGCCATGGGGAAAGGCATGCTTCAGTGAATTGGAAACCAGCTCGTTCACGATGAGCCCGCAGGGTATCGCCTCGTCCATACCCAGCGCGACCTCTCCCACATCCACATTAAGCTTTATCAAGTCCGGTTCCTTGGCATAAGTGACGAACAGGTCCGTCACCAACTCTTCGATATATTCCCGGAAATTCACAAAAGCGAAACTTTCCGACTGGTACAGCTTCTGGTGGATGAGCGCCATGGACCTGATCCGGTTCTGGCTCTCCCTGATGACGGCGCGGGCCTGCTCGTCACGCAGGTAATCCGATTGCAGGTCGAGCAGCGAGGAGATGATCTGCAGGTTATTCTTGACCCGGTGGTGGACTTCCTTCAGCAACACCTCTTTCTCGGCAAGGGAAGCCCTGATCCGCTCGTCAGCCAGCTTTGCCTCGGTCGTGTCGATCAGGGTCACGATCCCGGCGGGCTTGCCCCTGTAGTCGATGCGACCTATGGCCATGAGTGCCCAGAGTTCCCTGCCGTCCTTGGTGACTAACTTGCACTCATACTGGCCGGGTTCCTCCTCGCCGCGCAGGCGGGCGAGCCCGCGCTCCCGGACCAGGTCCCGGTAACTGTCATGCACGCATTCCCAGAAATTGAACCTGGACAGTTCTTCCACCGAATAGCCTATGAGGCGGGACGCCGTCGGATTGATGTAAACGATCCCTTCCCCCTGGTAGAGGGCGATGGCCGTCGGAGAGGTCTCGGCCAGGACCCTGAATTTTTCCTCGCTCTCCCGCAATGCCTGCTCGGCTGCCAGTCGCTCGGTGATGTTTTCCAGAAAGCTCTCGAATTCGCAATCATTTCCATCGGGAGCAGGCACCCGGCGCGAATGGACCTTGCAGGTTATGACGCTGCCGTCCTTGCAGCGGTACTGGTTACCGAAGACATGCCACAAATCCCCCGAAAATATTTGCCCGACGATGGTGTTTCTCACTGCAGGTTCGACGAAGAGCGCTTCGTGCACGCTGGTGCGGTTGACGGTCTCAATAAGTTCCTCCGGAGAATCGTATTTCAGGATTCCCGCAAAGGCCGGGTTGGCGCTGAGCAGCTTTCCTTCCCGTGTAGCCCGCGCAATACCGAAAGGAGCATGCTCTATAATGCCGCGATATCTCCGTTCCGATTCACTGAGCGCTGTTTCCGTCCTTTTCAGCCCCACGATCCCCCAGGCGAGATCCGCCAGCAGGGAAACCGTTTCCACATCCTGATCGGTATAGTCGTGCGCTTTGTTGCCCACCCCGAAAACGGCCTCGATGCTCTTGCCGCGGAAGACCGGGACGACCAGCTCCCGTACCAGCGGCGCATGCCCGGGCGGCAATCCCTTGCGGTGGGGCAGTGAGGCATAGTCGTTGTGGATGACCGGCCGGCGCTGATGGATGCATTCAACCCAGACACCTGCCGACGCAACGTCATAGTGGATGCCTTTCCCTTCAGCCTTGCAGAACTCCTTCTTCGTCCTGGTCGACCAGTTCTGCAGCGACAAGGTCTTCTGGTCGGCTTCCAGGTAGTGGTAGAAGCCGATGCTGCTGCCGGTCAGCTTCTCCGCCTCGTCCAATGTTGCCTGGAGAAGATCGTCCAGCGGGTGGGTCGCCGCGAATTGGAGCAGGCGCACGCGGGCAGAAAGGACCATTTCGGTCCGTTTACGGTCGGTAATGTCGATGAGGATGCCCTGGAAATGGGTGATTCTCCCCCCGGCGTCCCGTTCGAGCACCGTGCGGTCCTCAACCCAGACGACTTCACCCTCCTTGGTGACGATCCGGTATTCCTGCTGGAAACGGTCTTCGCCGCGACGGCAGAACTCATCCACCTCCGCGGTCACCCGAGCCAGGTCGTCAGGGTGCACGAGTGAAGAAAAAAGAATCTTCCCGGCAAGGAGCTCTTCGGAGTCGTAGCCGAATCTTGAGACATTGTTCGATACCGTTTCAATCGGCCACCCCGCGGCTGCTTTCCGGCGGAACAGCACCATCGGGCTGTTCTCCACCACCCGGTTGGCCTGCCGCAGGGCCTCCTCCGCCTGTTTTCGCGCGGTCATGTCCATGGTAAAGGAACAGCTGAATGTACTCTTTCCGAACGTCAGGTAGTTGACCGACACTTGAACAGGTATAATCGTTCCATCCTTTCGCCTGTGGTGCGACTCGAAGCAGTTGAAACCGGTCGCCGTCAGCTTTTGCCGGTGGCTGCGCCAGAATTCCGGCGTCAGGTTGGGATCGATGTCGAAGTAACTCATGGAGCAGAGCTCTTCCCGGGTATACCCGAGGACTTTCGCCCAATAGTCGTTGACGGACAGGATCCTGGCTTCGGAATCACCCCGCGTGATGCCTATTGAAGCATTGTCGATGATGAACTGGTTGAGCTTCAGGACCTCTTCAGCCTGCTTGCGTGCAGTCACATCCTGCAGGAACGCTTCGAATATCCTGGAAGGGCCTGTTTGCCCCGGAACAACGCGCAATTGGAAATCGCAGATTATGATACCGCCGTCCTTGCAGCGAAACGTTTCTTCGAACACCTGCCAGTCGCTGCACGCGTCCGCTCGCTTTACGATCTCCTCACGACTGCCCGGGTTCACGTAGACAGCCTCGGCCATATTGGTGCGGTTGACGCTGCGGATCATGTCCTCAGGAGAATCATATCTCAACAGGCGGGCCATCGCCGGGTTGACGTCCACCAGCTTGCCATCCAGCGTCGAGCGTAAGATGCCGATTGGGGCTGTCTCGAAGAGGTCAGTGCCATTGCGATCCGGCAGTGCCGGCGCTTCACCCGTCCCGTTTCCATCATGAATCGCCGACATCGAGAAACCATGGCCGCTGAGAATCATTCCCAGCCGGTCGAAACCCTGCCCGTTATCATCGATCACAACCGTTTTTTTCATCCAGGGACCTTTTTCCAGTATCAGTTAATAGACTCGATAGGTACGGCAATAAACATGACGCAAAATGGCCGCACGCCCAGGTCGACGAACTACTGCCATTACATGTCTTATCGGCAATAAAATTTTTTATATACTATCAGATACTGTTTGAATGTGGCGAGCGCTTATTTGTGCCTGGTCGGAATCAAAAAATGGAACAGCGGAAAAATGCATGGAACGGGCGCTTTAGAGCCGGGTGCGCCTTCCGGCAAGTGTACCGGCCGGAAACACGAGAAATATTTGCAAGCGAGAAGAATCGGCGCCAACGGAGGGAAAATGAACGCTCCTCACGGAACGTACGGAGGGGAACAATTGCCGCACGGACAGGTCCGAAGTGGGCAGCAGTGGGCAACAGGCACGAGGGGGGCAGGCATCAGCCCCCCTCTGCTGCGGGATCAAGCTGTCATCTCAAACCTATCAGCGCTGGGTCTGCGGCATTATGCGGATCTCGACGCGCCGGTTCTGCTGCCTGCCGGCTTCCGTCGTGTTGGGCGCGATAGGCTTGCTTTCGCCGTAACCGATGGTCGTCAGCCTCGCAGGGTCCACGCCCGCTCCAACCAACGCGCTTTTGATTGCCTCCGCGCGCCGCTCGGAAAGCTTCTGATTATACTCTGCCGACCCGGTGCTGTCGGTGTGGCCGGCAATCTGCACCGTGGTCTGAGGATACTGGTTAAGCACGCCGGCGACCCTGTTGATCTCGTCATAGGCGCCCGGCTGCAGCGTCGCCGAATTCACCGCAAAGAGGAAGTCGGATTTGAACGTAACGGTCAGTACATCCACCGATTTCCGGGTGCTGCTTTCTTCCGACTGAGCCAGCACCTGCTGCTCACGCTTGATGCTGGCAGCTTCCGAGTCTGCCAGTGCCTGGCGCATCGTTGCTTCCTGCTTGTCCATGTAATTGCCGATTGCCGCGCCGGTCAGCCCGCCGGCAACAGCGCCTGCCGCTGCGCCGATCAAGGTTGCCGAAGTGCTCCGCCCTATTGCCTGCCCGAGGCCGGCCCCGACGGCCGCGCCGACACCGGTGCCCACTGCGGCGCCCGTCTGGGCTTTCGTTGCGCACCCTGCCGCGGCTAGAGCCGCGATGCAAATAAAGATGACAAACTTTTTCATATTTCTCGCTCCTTTCAAATTCCGGCATTGCCGGATTATTGATGTGACGCCGAAACCAATCCTGTCACCTGGCAGTCCTACCGGTTACCATCATAATCGAAAACCGCCCGCCTCACAAGTGCTCGCGAAAAATTGTATCGGGTGCCGTTCATGAAAAACCTTGCCATGATGATGGATCTTATGCAACAAAACGTAAATCATGGAATCCGGTTGACAAGAGAGCGCAACTCCGACCGTCACATACTTTGCATGACGAAGCGTGAAGGCATCGCGGAGTTCAAATCCAGCCACGGCAGGAGGCGGCATGCGGGAAAAAACCCCCGGCCTTCCACGGAGGGGGGATTACGGAAGGCCGGGGAAATAAAAACTGGTTAAGCGGGCATCACGCCGGCCGGATGCCCGTTGCTCTTACAGCGGTTAATCCACCGATTTGCGCAGGAACGTGGGGATGTCATACTGGTCTTCTTCATCCACGAAGAAGGCTTTCTGTTTCGGCGGTGTTTCCCGGGGAGTACGCTCGATACGCTTGTACGCCGGAATCTCCCGGTTGACTTCCTCGGTTTCGCCGTGGAGCGCAACGCTCCTCAGGTCAGCCTTTCCCTTCTCGACCTTCTCGATGTCGAAACGGTCGCCGAATCCGGTTGCAATGGCGGTGATCTTCACCTGGTCGTTCATGCTCTCGTCGATCACCAGGCCGACGATGATGTTTGCATCCTCGTGAACCTTTTCGTGGATGACGCGGCTGGCGGCATCGAACTCATCCATGGTCATGGACGAGGATCCGGTGATGTTGACCAGCACCCCCTTGGCGCCGGAAATGTCGATATCCTCCAGGAGCGGGCTGGAAATGGCCTTGGTTGCGGCTTCCACCGCGCGGTTCTCGCCGCCGGCCATGCCGATGCCCATCATGGCCATGCCGCGTTCGCTCATGATCGCCTTGACATCCGCGAAGTCGACGTTGATGAGGCCGGACGTGGTGATAAGGTCCGATATGCCCTGGACCGCCTGGCGAAGCACATCGTCGGAAGGCTTGAACGCGTCCAGGATCGACATGGACTTGCCGGCAAGCCCCAGCAGGCGGTCATTGGGAATGATGACCAGCGAATCAACGTGCTTCTTCAGCTCGCGAACACCGGATTCCGCCTTGGAGAGGCGCAGCTTGCCTTCACGGGTAAAGGGCTTGGTCACGACTCCGACGGTGAGGGCGCCCATTTCCTTGGCCACATCCGCGATCACGGGAGCTGCACCGGTGCCGGTGCCGCCGCCGAGACCCGCCGCGATGAAAATCATGTCTGCTCCCGCCAGTACTTCGGCAAGCTGTTCGCGGTTTTCCGCGGCGGCATCCTTTCCGACGGAAGGATCGGCACCCGCACCCAGCCCCTTGGTGAGCTGCGACCCGATCTGTATCTTGACCGGCGCCTTGGACATGCGCAGAGCCTGGGCATCGGTATTTGCGACGATAAAGTCGATGCCGTGCAATTCGCAGTCGATCATGGTGTTGACAGCGTTGCCGCCGCCGCCGCCGACGCCGATAACCTTGATCTTCGCACTCTGGTCAATACTTTCGTCGAATTCGAACATGAGCTACCCCCTTTTGTTATGAGAACAATAGAAAAAATACCGGTGATTTCAGAAAAATTCCCCGAACCATTCCTTCATCCGCCTCGCCACCCGCCTGAACACGTTGTCGTCGCTCTGCACGGTGGGAAACTCCCTGATCCCCTGGTTCTTGCTGCCGTAGACCACGAGGCCGACGCCCGTGGCATAAACCGGCGAATTCACCACATCCACCAAGCCGCCGATATTCTGCGGCAGTCCGCGCCGCACCGGCAGGTTGAAGATCTGTTCGGCCAGTTCCGGCATTCCCTCCAGGATGGAAGTGCCGCCGGTAATGACCACCCCTGAGGCGATCTGGTCTTCGAAGCCCGATTTCACGATCTCGCGGTTGACCAGGGTATAGATCTCCTCCATCCGCGGCTCCAGGATCTCCGCCAGCAGCTGTCGGGACAGGATGCGGGGCTTTCTCCCGCCCACGCTCGGAACCTCTATGGTCTCGTCCTTCCCGACCAGCGGCGAAAAGCAGCAGCCGTACTTCTGCTTGATCCTCTCCGCTTCGGCCATCGGCGTCCTGAGACCCACGGCTATGTCGTTGGTCAGGTGGTTGCCGCCAAGGGAGAGTACAGAAGTGTGCTTGATGGCGCCGTCGACAAAAATGGCGATGTCGGTCGTTCCGCCGCCGATATCAACCAGGGCCACGCCGATCTCTTTTTCCTCGGACGAAATCACGGCCTCGGACGAGGCAAGCTGTTCGAGCACGATATCAGCCACGTCGAGGCCGGCCCGGTTGCATGACTTGATGATGTTCTGGGCGCTGGCTACGGCGCCGGTAACGATGTGGACCCGGGCTTCGAGCCGGACCCCGCTCATGCCGAGGGGTTCGCGGATGCCGTCCTGGTCGTCGATGATGAATTCCTGGGGCAGGATGTGGATGACTTCCCGGTCCATGGGTATGGCAATCGCCTTGGCCGCATCAATGACCCGGCGCACGTCGTCAGGAGAAACCTCGCGGTTCTTGATCGCGATCACTCCCTGGGAATTGAATCCCTTGATGTGCCCGCCCGCGATCCCCGCGTATACCGACTTTATCTCGCAGCCCGCCATCAGTTCAGCCTCTTCGATGGCTTTCTTGATGGATGCGACAGTGGTTTCGATGTTGATGACAACCCCTTTGCGCAGGCCGCGCGAAGGGCTGGTGCCGATACCGACGATATCCACACCGTCTTCGGTAACATTGCCGACGATGGCGCATATTTTCGTGGTGCCGATGTCGAGCCCCACAATCAGATTTTCTCTCCTGTTGGCCATACCCCCTCCTCTGTCACACCTTTTTTACCACAATTTTGTCCGGATAGTTCAGATCAATGTACTCGAGAGATGCAATCTGCGCGGAAAGCCCACGATAGATCCTCGACAGCCTCTCAAGTTTCTCCGCATAAGCGCCGTCCCCGAGTTTGACCGGAATGCCGCCCATGGCGGTAAACAGGGTGAATCCATAGCCCTTGTCCACATGGATCTCGGAAATATCCTCCAGCTTGAATGCAGTGCCGTTCCTGAGAAGGCCCAGGATGCCGAGGGCGGTGCGCATCGTTTCCCTCGTGGCAACCGGATCCCTGTTCACGTCCTCCGCCTCCACGCCGGTGACTATGGGGTAATCGAGCTTGTCCCCGCTGGTCATCGGCTTGAAGATATTCCCCTTGGTATCCACATAGAAAAGATAGCCCATGTTCACGACTGCCGCCGGTTCGCGCTCGGTCACGTCAATGGTCAACGTGCCCGGGAACCTCCGCCTGACCTTGATGTCTTCGAACCAGGGATTCTTCCCCAGGTTGCCGCCGATACGCTTCAAGTCCAGCTTCAGCATGGAGTCTCCCAGCCTGGCCCCTGCGAGGGACAGGATTTCTTCCCGGGAAACCCGCCTGAGACGGGAGATCTCGATCTTTTCAAGCTTGAAGAACGTCATCCGCGCGACCAGCTCATAGGCCTCGGTGCAGACCGTCCAAAGCAGGGTGAGCAGCACCAGGGCAATGCACGCGCGCGCGGAATTACGCAGCATCTTGCGGTACTGGATCGGCTTCCGGGTCTTTTTTTCCCTCTTCTGCCGGTTCCGGTTATGGGAAACCCTGTTTCTCTGGCGCAGGTCACGCATTTCCAACCATCCCGTGGGCTCAATGCCCGATGTTAGGCTCCGATCTTCAACGAAGAGGTAAGGAGTATTCTTTCCAGCAGCTCACCGAACGGAATGCCCACACCGCCGGCTATTTCGGGGAAAAGGCTCAAGGCCGTCATGCCCGGCAAAGTATTGACCTCCAGCACATAGCACTCCTCTCCGGAGGTGACCAGCAGGTCGACCCGGCTGTAGCTGCTGCACCCGAGTGCGCGATGGGCGGCTGCACCCGTTTCCAACGCCTTGCGATACAGCCCCTCGGGAAGCGGCGCGGGGAAAACGTGCTCCGCCATTCCGGGAGTATACTTGGCTTCGAAATCGTAGAACTGGTTCCGCGGGATAATCTCAATGGCGCCCAACGCCCGGTCTTCAAGGATTCCGACCTGGATCTCCCTGCCGTTGATGAACTGTTCGACCAAAACGTCCCTGTCGTAGCGAAACGCGGTTTCCAAGGCGGCGGCCATCTCCTTCGGGTCCTGCACGATGCTGATTCCCACCGACGAGCCTTCCTGGGAAGGCTTAACCACTACCGGGTAGGGAAATCCGAGGCAATTCGGGTCGAACTGCCCCCCCCTTTCGACAACCACATAGGGAGCGATCAGCATGCCCGCCGCGGCGAAGGCTGCCTTGGCATAGACTTTGTTCATGGCAAGGGCGCTTGCCAGTACCCCGGAGCCGGTATAGGGAATACCTGCCAGCTCAAGCAGACCCTGGACCGCGCCATCCTCGCCGTAGCGGCCATGAAGCGCGATGAACGCCAGGTCGACGTTGTTCCCGGCCAGTGCCCGAGCCAGATCCCGGTCAACATCGATCGCCACGGCATCGTAACCGAGTTCGACAAGAGCGCCGTGCACCGCCGCGCCGCTCTTGAGGGACACGTCCCGCTCTGCCGACAGCCCGCCATACAGCACCGCAATTTTTTTCGATTTCAATTCTTCGCGCGTCATGATGTCCGCCGTTTCCGTTTCTTCCGCAAATGAAATAGACTCCTTCAACCGATGCCGGGGCAGGGGGTGACCGTTCATTCCTCTCCCACGATCCTCACCTCTTCCTCGAGTTCAATGCCGCTCATTTTTCTGACCGCCTCCTTGATCCGTGCGGCAAGTGCCAGAATGTCGGCAGCAGTTGCGCCGCCCCGGTTGACCAGGAAGTTGGCATGGACTTCCGATACCTGCGCGCCTCCGATCCGTGAACCGCGGAGCCCGGCTTCATCTATCAGGCGCCAGGCCGGAACCGACTCAGGATTCTTGAAGAAGGAGCCGGCATTGGGATATCCCACCCGCTGGCTGCCGCGCCGGTGAGCCAGGTACTCATCCGTCAGCTTCCCGATCTCCTCCCGGGTTCCCTTCCGTAGCGCAAAGGCCGCTTCAAGGATGATCTCTCCGGGAGCAAGGCTGAGAAAGCGATAGCCGTATTCAAGCGCCTCTTTCCGTGCAACGGCAATTTTTCCGGACTTCCAGGTCACCAGGCGGTCGAGGGTATCGGTTATCGCCCGGCCGACGGCGCCCGCATTCATCGCCAGCGCACCGCCGAGGCATCCGGGAATGCCGACAAGGAACTCCAGGCCCGACAGCCCCTGCTCCCCGGCAAAGTCCGCCAGCTTCCGGTTCGCCGCTCCCGCCCCGGCACGAATGATCCGGTCGCCTTCCATTCCGATTGTATCGAGCCGTTCGAGAGATATGACCGCGCCGCGGATCCCGCCATCCCTCACCAGGAGATTGTTGCCACCTCCCACGATCAGGCGGGGAACACCGGCGTCTTCCAGGACGGCAAGCAGCCTTTCCAGTTCGGTCCGGTCGGCCGGCAGGACGAAGCAATCGGCCGGGCCGCCAACCCTGAAGGAAGTATGCCTGGACATGGGTTCATTCCGCAGCACCGTTCCGCGAACTTCAGCGGCGATCCTGGCGAACGGGCAATCTGTCAAAGATCTTTTCCCATCTTCCCGAGCAGCGCTTCACCGGTCTGCCAGATGTTGCCCGCTCCGAGAGTGACGAAAATATCGCCCGGTTTCAGGATTGCCGCCAGGTGGTCCACCAGCTCCGCCCTGTCGGCGATGTGCGCCACTTCTTTCTGGCCATGCTTCCTGATGCTGCGCGCCAGGGCTTCGGCAGTCACGCCTTCGATGGGCTTTTCCCCTGCCGGGTAGATGTCGGTCACCACCAGCACATCGGCATCATAAAAGGCCTTGACGAATTCGTCAAAGAGTTCCTTTGTCCTCGTGAAGCGGTGGGGCTGGAAAGCCACTACCAGCCTCCGGTTCCAGCCGCTCTTGGCCGCGGCCAGGGTCGCCCTGATTTCGGTGGGGTGATGACCATAATCGTCAACAACCATGATCCCGTTGATCTCGCCCTTGACCTGGAAGCGGCGGCCGACCCCGCCGAACAGCCTGAAGCCCTCCTGGATCACCGGAAACGGAATGGCCAGCTCCATCGAAACGGCCAGCGCCGCGAGCGCATTCAGCACATTGTGGGCGCCCGGCATGCTGAAGGTGATTTCACCGAGGACTTCGCCGCGGTAGAGTGCGGTAAATGTCGTCGAGAATCCGGACAGCCTGATATTTGTCGCCCTGATGTCGGCCTGTGCGCTGAGGCCGTAAGTCAGGAAACGTTTCTTTATTTTCGGGATTATGTCCGCCACGTTGCCACTGTCGAGGCAGAGCACCGCCAGACCGTAGAAGGGCACCTTATTGATGAATTCAACGAAAGTGTCCTTGATTTCTTCTATTCCGCTGTAGAAGTCCAGATGGTCGGCATCGATATTGGTCACCACTGCAATGGTCGGCGACAGCTTCAGGAAAGAGCCGTCAGATTCATCGGCCTCGGCAACGAGAAACTTTCCCTGGCCGAGCCGGGCGTTGGTGCCGATGGAATTCAGCTTGCCGCCGATCACGATGGTCGGGTCGATGCCGCCATGGCCCAAAAGCGTGGAAACCATGGATGTCGTGGTGGTCTTGCCATGGGTGCCGGCAATGGCGATGCCGTATTTCATCCGCATCAGTTCGGCCAGCATCTCCGCCCGGGGGATGACCGGCACCAGGCATTCCCGCGCTTCCATCACCTCGGGGTTGTCGTCCTTCACCGCACTGGAAATGACCACGACATCGGCGCCCGTAATGTTGGCGCGTTCATGGCCGTAATATATCTCGCCACCCAGCTCCGCGAGCCGGTCGGTTATGTCCGACCGGCGCAGGTCCGAGCCGGACACCTTGTAGCCGAGGTTGAGCAGCACCTCGGCAATGCCGCTCATGCCGATGCCGCCGATGCCCACAAAATGTATTTTCTCGATTTTTCCGTACATGTTACCTCGTTATTGAGCGGATAGAGTTTAGCGTATAGCGGTTAGCGGTTCGTAACTGTCTAAAACCCATCCAGGGCTTTTTCCCCACGTCATGCGATTTCTTCAAAATCAAATATGCTGATCGTCTCGTATCTATCAACGGCTCTTATACTACCCGCTAATCGCTATCCGCTCAACGCTGCTTGCAGCTGCCTGCCAGCATGGCATCCACAATTTCCCGCGCAGCCCCAGGACGGCCGAGTGCGGCAGCGTTTCTGCCGACGTTGGCCAATCTTTCCGGATTCCGGGCAAGATCGGCAATCATCTCAGCCAGGGCCTCTCCGGAAAGGTCGCGATCCAGGATCATGAAACCGGCGCCTCTTTCCAGAAGTGCTTCGGCGTTTTTTCTCTGGTGATCGTCCACGGCGTAGGGATAGGGAATGAAGAGGCACGCCTTGCCGCTCACCGTCACCTCAGCGATGGTCGTGGCCCCGGCCCTGCAGACAACCAGGTCGGCCTTGCCATATGCACCGGCCATGTCATCGATGAACGGCACCACTTCTGCCTTCATCCCCGCGCTGTCGTATGCTTCCCGAACCTGGGCAACGTCGTCTTCCCCGGTCTGGTGCATGATCGCCAGGCGTTTCGCAAGCCCGGTCAGGCGGGGGAGCGCTTCGATCATCGCCACATTGATCCGGTGAGCTCCAGCGCTGCCACCGAAAACCAGCAGGTTGAATACCCCGGGATCAACACGCTCGGCCCTGCCCTGTCCGGCCCCCTCGATGATCTGTTTCCGCGGGGGATTGCCGGTAAGAACGCACTTCTCGCCGGGCAGATATTTCTTCGATTCCTCGATCGATATGAAGACCCTCCTTGCCAGGCGAGCCAGGAGCCGGTTGGTCAAGCCGGGATGGGCATTCTGTTCGTGGATGAAGCAGCGCCTTCCCTGCAGCCGTGCTGCCAGCACGAGGGGACCGGAAGAGTAGCCGCCCACTCCCAGAACCAGGTCGGGACGGAACTCGCTGACAATCCGCCTCGACTGGAGAAATCCCGCGAACAGCAGCCCTACGCCCTTCAGGCCGGCGGCAAATCCCACTCGCCGCATGCCCGTAGCCGCTATTCGCTCCAGGCGGTACCCGAGCCGCGGCAGAATCCTGGCCTCGATGCCGCGTTCGGTGCCGACAAAGAGCACTTCGTTACCCGGATCCCTCTCCAGGAATTCTTCGGCCACGGCGATCCCCGGAAAGAGGTGGCCGCCCGTGCCGCCGCCGGCGATCATCAGCCTCATGGCGTCACCCTCACGCGCGATGATATGTTCAGCAGTATCCCCACCGCAAACAGGGTTATTATCAGGGAACTCCCGCCGTAGCTGATGAACGGCAACGCCAGACCCTTGGTAGGGAAAATGCCGGTGACGACGGCGATGTTCACGAAAGCCTCCAGGCCGATCAGCGAGGAGATTCCGAACGCCAGCGAACGCCCGAAGTTGTCTTCCGCATAGAGCGCGACCCGTATTCCCCTCATCACCAGCAGAAAGAACATCGCCGATATGACCATGAATCCGACAAAGCCGAGTTCCTCGCCGACCACCGAAAATATGAAATCGGTATGGGCTTCCGGCAGATAGAACAGCTTCTGTTTTCCTTCGCCGAGGCCCTGGCCCAACAGGCCGCCGGTTCCCACGGCGATCCAGGACTGGATGATCTGGAACCCCGTATTGGTGGGGTCCTCCCAGGGATTGAGAAACGCCATGATCCTGCGGCGGCGGTAATCCACGTGCATGATCGCATAGTACAGGAACGGCAGGGCAAGGAGCACCATGGACAATATGTACGACAGCCTTGTCCCCGCAGCGAAGAGCATGATCATCGCAACAGCGCCCAGCGTCAGGGAAGATCCCAGGTCGGGCTGCTTGAGGAGCAGAAGCAGCATGATTGCCAGCACCACCATGTAGGGGAGGAACCCGCTCGAGAAGAACCTCACCTTGTCCTGCTTCTTGTCGAGCGAATACGCCATGTACATGATGAAGGCGATCTTGGCCAGTTCCGACGGCTGGAAGGAGAAGCCCGGAAGCCGGATCCAGCGGGACGAACCGCCGGCGCTCCCGCCGAGTCCGGGAATGAGCACGACACCGAGCAGTATGAGGCAGACGATCAGAACGGGTACAGCAGCCTTCTTCCAGACATGGTAGTCGACTCTCATGGCCCAGACCATCGCGCCCACCCCCAGCAGCGTGTAGATGCCCTGACGCTTGAGGAAATAGAAGCCGTCGTGAAACTTCTTCGCAGCCATGATGGAGGACGCTGAATAGACCATGACCACCCCGAAGCAGGTCAGCGTGATGACCATGAGCATTATGATCAGATCATATCCTTCCGCCTTGGTCATCCGGCCGTCCTTTCTTCGAGCGCCCGCACGGCAGATGCAAAGCAATCGCCGCGCTCCTCGTAGTTCCTGAACATGTCGTAGCTGGAGCACGCGGGTGAAAACAGCACCACGTCTCCGGGTCGCGCCAGGCGGTGAGCTTCACGGACGGCTTCTTCGAGGCTGCCGACCGTTACCGTGTCCGTGAGGTGCCCCAGGGCCGCCCGGATCCGATCCTTGGCCTCGCCCAGGAGTATAAGCGCCTTCACTCTTTCCCTGACCAGGCCGGCCAGCGGGGTGTATTCCCCGCCCTTGTCCTTCCCGCCGGCGATCAGGAGTATGTTCCCGGGAAAGCTCTCCAGCGATTTCACGACGCTGCCCACATTCGTACCCTTGCTGTCGTTGTAATACGGCACGCCATTGACGGTTGAAACCAGCTCCATCCGGTGGGGAAGTCCGGTGAAGTTCTCGACAACCGTTCCGGCTCTCGCTGCATCGCACCCCAACAGGAGAGCGGTCGCCAGCGCTGCCATGCAGTTGTCTATGTTGTGGACTCCACGCAGCTTGAATGCCTGGGTCGGAAAACGCTCCACCCTGCCGTCCATCCTGAACGTAATGACCTCGTCCCGGTAGAATATGCCCTCTTCAGGAACCGAGAGCCTGCTCATCGGCACGACGCGGGCTGCCGTGCAACCGGAGCAGTCAGCCACCAGCGGGTCGTCGATGTTGAGAACCGCGAAATCCGCGCGGGTCTGGTTAGCGAAGACGCGCACCTTGGCGTCGATATACTCCTGAAAGCTTGAGTAGCGGTCGAGGTGGTCCTCAGTCAGGTTCAGCAGCACCGCCACTTTCGGGTGGAATTGCGCGATCCCCTCCAGCTGGAACGAGCTTATTTCAGCCACCACACGCTGCACCCGCTCGCCCGAGGTCACGAGATCGATGAGGGGCTTGCCGATATTGCCGCCGACAAACGTGCTGAAACCGCAGCCCTTGAGAATCTCCCCGGTCAGCGTGGTGGTCGTGGTCTTGCCGTTGGTTCCGGTGATGGCAGCCATGGGGGCATCGATAAAGGATGCCGCAAGTTCTATTTCGCTGACGATCGGGATGCCGCAGCTCCGGGCCAGCTCGAGCGGCGCGATGTCCATGGGCACGCCGGGGCTCACGACGATAAGGTCTGCCGATCTGAAAGTCTCCTCGCCGTGCCGCCCGAACTCGAATTCAATGGCAAGCCCCTGCAATAATTCGACAAACGGGGCCAGAGCTCCACGGTCTTTCGCGTCCGAAACCGTGACCCTTGCGCCGCTCGAACTCAGGAAGCGCGCTACCGACGCTCCGGTGCGGGCCAGCCCCACCACGACGATGTTCTTGTTTTTCAGCTCCATGTGTCAGCCTTTGCTTCCCTGTGTTTCCTGCGCCTGCACTACAGATTTCGTACCTGCATCACCGTATCTTCAGCGTCGAGATGGCGAACAGCGCCAGGATGATGGTAATAATCCAGAAACGGACGATGATCTTCGGCTCGGCAACTCCCTTGAGCTCGAAATGATGATGTATCGGCGCCATCCTGAAGATCCTCTTGCCGCGGTACTTGTAGGAACCGACCTGAAAGATCACGGACAGGGCCTCGACCACGAAGATGCCGCCCACGATGACCAGCAGGATTTCCTGCTTGGTTATCACCGCAAGCGTGCCCAGTGCGCCGCCCAGCGGGAGTGATCCCACATCCCCCATGAACACTTCGGCCGGATAGGAGTTGTACCACAGGAACCCGAGGCCGGCCCCCGCCATGGCCCCGCAGAGGATCGTCAGTTCACCCGCTCCCGGAACCATGGGGACTTGGAGGTACTGGGAAAGCTTTGCATTGCCCGCTATATAGGCCAGGAGCATATAGGTGCCGGCATTGATGGCCACCGGCCCGATCGCCAGGCCGTCGAGACCGTCGGTCAGGTTGACCGCGCTGCTGGCGCCGAATATGACCAGCATGACAAAGGGGATGTACGCCATGCCCAGGTCGGGCCTGATATTCTTGAAGAACGGTATGGTCAGCTCGGTGGAAAAGCCGGGCGTGTAGTAGAGCACGGCGCCGGCCAGAAGTCCCAGGAGCACCTGCCAGAATGTCTTCTGGCGCGGTGACAGTCCCTTTGGATTCCTCTCCACCACTTTCTTGTAGTCGTCCAGGAAACCGATGAGACCGTACCCGACGATGATGGCAAGGGTGATCCAGATGTAGCGGTTGGTCAGATCAGCCCACAGGAGGGTGGGGATAACCGTCGCTGCGAGGATCAGCACGCCGCCCATGGTAGGCGTGCCCTGTTTCTTCAAATGGGATTCGGGGCCGTCCGTCCGTATCACCTGGGTGACCTGGATCGCCTGCAACCGCCCGATCACCCACGGCCCGAGGAGAAAGGATACGACCAGGGCGGTAATCACGGCGTAGATGGTCCGGAATGTCAGGTATTTGAAGACATTGAAGATATGAAAGTCGGTTGCGAGTGGATACAGAAGATGGTACAGCATCAGGAACGGGCCCCTTTCATTTTGGCATCCTCAGAGACTTTCTCAGCCCCTCGGCCACTTCATCCATCCGCATGCCGCGCGATCCCTTCACCAAGATGCAGTCACTTTTCCTGATGTTGTCCAGCAGATCGTCCAGAATTTCCTGATGGCTGGTCGCGACAATTATCCCGGAACCCTCCATGCCGCCCGCCAATGCACCCTTGGCCACATCTCCGGCTCTCTCGCCGAAAACATACAGCCGTGCCACTTTAGCGGCGGCGAGGCGGCCGATTTCCTCATGGGCCGGCCGGGAGGCGTCTCCCAGTTCCAGCATGTCGCCGAGAACCGCTATGGCGCGGCCCGATCCCGCAAGTTGCCCGAGGGTGAGCAGCGCGGCCTTCATGGATGCGGGATTCGCATTATAGCTGTCGTCCACCAGCAGGACATCCCCCAAATCCTCAGGGGCAAGCCGTTTTTCGAACGGGACGAACGCTTCGAGCCCGGCCCTTATGTCCTCCGGAGAAACCTTGAGCGCGTATGCGGCAGCGGCTGCCGCCAGCGCGTTCAACGTATTGTGTCTGCCAAAGGCCTTCAGCCGGATCGGGATCTTTTCCGAAGGCAGCGCCAGCAGGAACGACTGGCCGTCTCTGCCCAACTCCTCGTAATTCTCCGCCCTGACGTCCGCCCTCCCGAACCCGAAAGAGATCCGGACTATGTCCTGGGGCGATGGCAGAACGGCAACGAAGGGATCATCGGCATTGTAAACCGCATGCCGGCCGCGCGCCAGCCTCAGGAACAGCTCGCCTTTCGCTGACGCGACAGCTTCGACAGTGCCCATGGACTGGAGGTGCGCCGGAGACACATTGGTAATGACCCCCACATCGGGCCTGGCGATTTCCGCAAGACGGTCGATCTCGCCGGGTTCGCTCATGCCCATTTCCAGCACGGCCCATCGGTGATCCGTTCCCAGTTGGAACAGCATCCGCGGCAAGCCGATGAGATTGTTCAGATTGCCGGAAGTCTTCAGACCCCCGCCGGTCCGGCCGAGGATGGATGCGAGCATTTCCTTGGTCGTGGTTTTGCCGTTACTCCCGGTTACCGCGACGACCGGAACGGAAAAACGGGAGCGATGAAAAGCCGCGAGGTCACCGAGGGCCTTCAAGGTATCCGCAACCGTGATGAAAGTCGCGCCGGCTGCCGGTTCCGTGTCAACCTGCGGCTTCTCCGCCGTAATGAAAACCTTGACGCCTTTGCCCAGCAGTTCGGGAATGAACGCGTGACCATCAAACCGCTCGCCTTTGAGGGGAACAAACAGTTCGCCTTGGCCGATGCTGCGGGAGTCCGTCGATACGCCGGACACGACAGCAGCTTCATCACCATGCAGCGTACCTTTTGCGGCCGCTACGATCTCCCGCGCGGTAAACATGGTTCTCATGAAACTGGCCCCAATTCCCTGCACGCCGACGCCGCTTCCTCTCGGTCATCGAAATGAAACTTTTCCCTGCCGATGATCTGGTAGTCTTCGTGCCCTTTGCCGGCAACAAGGAGGATATCCCCCTGTTTTGCCAGCTTCACACCCAGCTTTATGGCATCCCGCCGCGAAACCACGCTGACAAATCCTTTTTCGCCAAAGCTTACGGCCAAGTCCGCCAGCGAATACCCCCGCAAGTTCAACGGCTCGACTCCGGCCAAGATCTCATTAATAATACTTTCCGGGTCCTCGGTGCGGGGATTATCTGATGTGATGACCGCAAGATCGCTGTAGCGAGCCGCGATCTCCCCCATGATGGGCCGTTTGCCACGGTCGCGGTCACCGCCGCAGCCGAAGACGGTTATTATCCTTCCGGAGGCCAGCTCCCGGATGGTTTTCAGTACATTCTCCAGCGCATCACCGGTATGAGCATAATCCACCAGGATTGTTATGCCCCTGTCGTTTGTGACCGGCTCCAGGCGGCCCTCGACCTTTCCGTGGGACTTAATGCCTGCCAGTATGACTTCGAGCGGAATGCCCAGGGCATGGGCTGAAGCCGCTGCGGCCAGTATGTTGTACAGGTTGAAGCGGCCGACGAGCCCGGAGGAAAAGCGCGCCTCACCCGTGGGAGTGACAAGAACTCCCGATATGCCGGAAGTGGAAAAAACGACGTCCCGCGCTGTAACGTCGGCCTCGGAATCGACACCGTACGCCACAACCCGGCAGGCAGAGGCCGCAGCTATCTTACCGCCAGCAGGGTCGTCCAGGTTCACCACGGCATGCCGCAACGGCTTCACCCGGTCGGGAACCAGCAACTGGGAAAAGAAACGCTGCTTGCTGGCAAGATAGGTTTCCATGTCGTGATGGTAATCGAGATGGTCGCGGGTCAGGTTCGTGAAGATCCCCACATCGAAGCTGCAGCCGTCAACTCTGTGCTGCTCCAGCGAATGGGACGACACTTCCATGACAACCGCCCTGGCGCCCTGGTCCACCGCCTGGCGCAGGATCCTCTGCAGATCGACCGATTCCGGGGTGGTGTGGGGAGCGGGAATCGTCGTTTGCCCGAAACGGTAATTGATTGTTCCCAGGACCGCAGTCGGCAAGCCTGCATTTTCCAGTATGGATTCGATTAGATAGGTGGTTGTGGTCTTCCCGTTGGTGCCGGTGATCCCGACCAGCGGCACCCGTGAAGTGGGGTGTCCATAGAAGGCCGCGGCCATCAGCGACATAGCCAGACGCGCATCGCTCACTGTCAAGCAAGGCATCCCCGGGGGAACTTCCGCATCGTCCTCGACCACCAGGGCAGCGGCGCCTGACGCTAGTGCGCGTCCAACGAAGGAATGGCCGTCAACGGCCGCTCCCCTCAGTGCGAAAAACAAAGAACCGGGCTGCACGGAGCGGGAATCGTAGCAAAGATCCCGGATATCGGGATCCGCGCTTCCGCCCGTGCGCACCACGTCAGGGATTGACTTGACAAGTTCGGACAACAGCATGATTTCACTCACCATCCAATAAGGTAAAACGGTTGGTTCCGGCGATTTCCATTTCCTCAGGCCGAAGGCGCAAATTTCACCCATACCTGGTCACCCGCCCCTATCCTGCTGCCCGGAGTCGGGTTCTGCTCGACAGCGCGGCCGCTGCCGATGATCTTCACATTGAGAGAATTCTTTTCCATGTACTTCAGAACAGACCTGATGCTCATGCCGTGGAAATTAGGCATGGACGCTCCCGCGCTTGCCTCGTCTATGGCCCCTTCCGCGACGATGTCCGGCTGCTCATTTTTCTTTGCAGTCTCCTTGTCGTTTTCCTTCCTGGCCTTCACCGGCCCGGTGGGCGGCACTTTGAGGTAGCACAGTGACTGGAGCGCTATTTCACGGAATGCGGGCGCAGCGACGACGCCACCATAGACATTGGTCTTCGGTTCATCGACGATGACCAGAATGGCCAGCCGCGGATCGTCAACAGGGACAAAGCCCAGGAAGGAGGCCGTTCTCTTGTTCGCCGAATAGCACTTGGTGACAGGGTCGACCTTCTGTGCCGTACCCGTTTTTCCCGCCACCTTGTAGCCGTCGACCGAGGCGTTAAGGCCGGTCCCCCCTTCAGTCGTGACCGATTCCATCATTTTGGCGACTGCCTGGGCAGTCTGGGATGAAATGACCCTCCGCCGGATCTGGGGCGAATTCTGCTGTACGATCCGCCCGGAGTCGTCACTGATCCTGTCCACCAGGTAGGGCTTCATCAGCAAACCGCCGTTTGCGACTGCGGAAACTGCCGTGAGCAGTTGAACAGCGGAAACCGAAATTCCCTGCCCGAAGGATATCGTCGCGAGGTCGACTCCGTACCAGCGGCCCTGGTCGCGCAGGTAACCTGCGACTTCACCCGGCACATCCACGTCGGATCTTTCACCGAAACCGAAGTTCTTAAGGTATCCCGCAAGCTTCCCGGGACCGAGACGGCTGCCGATTTTGGCGGCGCCGATATTGCTCGAGAACTTGAGGATCTCCCCGACCGACAGCGACCCGTACTTGTGCGTGTCGTGTATGACGCGACCGCCGATGGAAAAACTGCCGTTTTCGCAGTTGAATCTGTCATTCGGTCCGACAACCTTCGCTTCAAGAGCTGACGCGATGAGAAAAACCTTCATGGTAGAGCCGGGCTCGAAGCTGTCCGCCACTGCCCTGTTCCGCAACGTGTCACGGGAATATCGCTGGAATGCGTTTGGGTTGAACGTGGGGTAGGAAGCCATCGCCAGGATCCTTCCGGTGCGGGGCTCCATCACCAGGGCTATTCCGCCGGCTCCCCGGCTTTGCGACACTGCCTTGGCCAGTTCTTTTTCCGCGAGGTACTGGATGTTCTTGTCCAGGGTCAAGGCGATGTTGTAACCCTTGGACGCTTTCTTGATCACTGTTCCCTTGAGAGCCAATTCCCTGCCAAGAGCATCGCGCTCGGTGACCAGATACCCGGTATTGCCGAGTATCTGGGAGTTGTACTTCAGTTCGATGCCCTCCAGGCCCTGGGGATCGAGCCCGGTGAACCCGACCACGTGGGCTGCCACTTCGGAATTCGGATAGTACCGCCTCGATTCCTTGACAAAGCCGATGCCATCCAGGTCCAGAGCCTTCACTTTTGCCGCTACCTCAGGGGACACCTGACGCTGCAGCCAGACAAAACTCTTTTTACCGGAAAGCTTTTTCGCCAGTATCTCACGCTGAATGCCCAGAAGAGGAGCCAGTTTGGCTGCTGTCCCCTCGACATCTTCAATGACCGCAGGTTCGCCGAAACACGAGTCGACATCTATGGAAACAGCGAGAGCCGAACCGTTGCGGTCATAGATTGTGCCCCTGGCAGGCGTCAGCGGAACTATCTTCTGATGCTGGCGTTCAGCCAGTTTGACCCAGTCATCCTGCTTGATTATCTGCAGATAAAAGGCGCGTGCGGAAGTGATGACGAAAAAAAAGGCAAAAGCGCCCCCGACGATGCGGATTCGTATTCGGGACCACTTTTCCTTGGTATCTTTCATTTTACAATTATCACCTGTTGTTCTGTCGGCAGCGCCATGCCCAATTCTCCCTTTGCGACCGTCTCGATGCGGGCTGGGTTCTTCAGGGTGGCCACCTCCAGCCTGAGCATTTTCTGTTCCTGCTGCAGGTCCCGTAGCAACCTGCTCGCCTCGGACACCTGAAGATTCAGGTCGACGACCTTCACCCGCGACCAGACATGAAACAGGGACAGGAGCGTAAGCAGCGCAAGGACCGTTATCAGATAGGGGAACAGGTCCCATCGCTGTGAAACCGCCACCTCGGTTTTTCCAGGTGCAACGAGCCTGCTGAACGCTGTCTTGACTGCCGGCATGGGAACTACTCCTTTCCCCTTAGATTTTTTCGACGGCCCGCAACTTGGCGCTTCGCGCCCTCGGGTTTGCTGCGATTTCCGCCGGGCCGGCGGTCAGCGGCTTCCCCGTTATCTTGCGAACTATCGGGACCCTTCCGCACACGCAAAGAGGCGCGCTTTTGGGGCACACACACCCACGGGACAGGTCGTTGAACACTGTTTTCACTATCCGGTCTTCCAGAGAATGGAAGGAAATGACAACCAGCCTGCCCCCGCTCCGAAGTGCCGCCACTGCAGCCGGCAACACCTGCTCGAGAGAATCGAGCTCCTCGTTGACCGCGATCCGGACGGCCTGGAATGTCCTCGTAGCCGGATGGATCCTCGCCTCCCACCGCGCCCTGGGTATGGCGCCTGCTACCAGGTCCGCAAGCTGTCGCGTTGTCACGATGGGGGATGTTTTTCGCGCGGCGATTATGAATGCGGCGATCCTTCTCGCCCAACGTTCTTCACCGAACCGTCTGATGATGTTGGCAAGTTCGTCCTCAGGCAGAGAATTCACCAGATCGGACGCGCTGACGCCGGCAGAGGTGTCCATCCTCATATCCAGTGGGGCATCCTGTTGAAAACTGAATCCCCGCTCCCCCTTGTCCAGCTGGTGCGACGAAACCCCGAGGTCGAACAGCATGCCGTCGACTTCATCCACTCCCGCCAAGCGGAGGATTTCCGGGAGACGGGAAAAATTCGCATGAAACAGCTTGAGGCGGTCCCCATAAGCGGCAAGCGCTTCCGCTGCGGCTTCCAGGGCCTCCGGATCCCTGTCCAGGCCGACCAGTAGACCATCGGGAGATGAAGCTTCCAGGATGTCACGGGCATGCCCGGCGCCACCGATGGTGCCGTCCACATAAATGCCCCCCGCCTTTGGCTGCAGGCAGGCGGCAACTTCTGCAGGCAGAACCGATATGTGGTGGAACGTCCCCACTACAGGCCCAGTTCGGCAAGCGCCGCTGAATCGACGGGGAAGTTCTGGTCATCCTGACGGCGGACTTTTTCCCACTCGGCAAGACTCCAGATCTCGGCTTTGTTCAACATGCCGGCAAAAACTATTTCCCGCTCCATTGCCGCATTTTTCCGCAAATGGGGCGGAATCAGTATTCTTCCGAGCTTGTCGGCCGCGCACTCCACCGCCGGAGCGACAATCCTTCTCTTGACCGCGGCCAGCTCGGATGACGACAGACCAAGGCCGGAACCGGTGGCAAGCTTTTCCTCAAGGGCAAGCCATTCCCGGTATGGATATATGGCAAGCCCGGAACAGGACACCCCCTCAGCCAGGCGCACCGGATTGGAGTTGGTGATGAAGAAGCGCTCGTCACCAAAGTATTCCGTCAGGACTTCACGGAATTTCGCCGGCAGACTGGTCCGCCCCTTGGCGTCTATGGTGGTGTCGAAAACCCCCCTGAACATACCCGCTCCATCATTTTTCCACGATTTACCACTTTATACCACTTTGGTGTCAAACTATACTAACCGACTGTAGGGTTGTCAAGGCAAAAGTAGTTTTAAAAAGAGAATTTTTCCACGATTTATTAAGGAGTTAAGCACCTTCAGGCGGGTCTTGCGGAAACGGCGCTGAACAACAAAAATAAGCCAACCAATTCAACACCTTACGCATTCACTAACCGGCTTTGATCCAGCATGGGGAAGGAGATGAAAAGCTGCAGGTCACAGAAGGATAATCGAAAAACGGCCCGAGCATGGCACTGCATGTATTGGCAGAAAATAATCCATGACATTTTATGAATTCTTTTTACGATCCAAAATCGAGACAACTTTCCCGCACTCTTTCGTTTTCCCTCCGCAGGAGCTCTCGACATTCCCGGACTCCGGGCGGGAATGTCCATCATTGTTATCGGGCGGGACAACTTTTTCCAGCCTCACCGGCGTCCCCCCCATGGTAAAAGGCGCGCCATTCAACTGACTCTCGTCGAGGATCCAGGTAAAGGTCTGGAGAGGATGGGTCAGGACCAGCAGCCTGACCTGCCACCAGCCCTGCTTCACATCCGGCGAAACATCTTCGACCCGGGCATAGAAGGCAGGATTGTTTTCAATATGGACACAGACCAGATCAAGAATCGAGGTAGTCATGCACGCTCCCTTACCCCATGCTTCAGGTTATGATGAAATCATTCCGCGAACCGGATCGCGAAGATATCCCTCATACGAAATGAACAGGCTTTTCATGAGGGGTTTGCCGAAAAGATCCTCTATCCGCTGATAGCAGGCCCGCACGCCGTTCTCGAGAGCGGAAAGCCGTTCGAGATCATTCGGCGGTATGCCGGCATGAATCTCTTCACAACAGAACGAAATGCAGGGAAAAGGACGGAGCGAGGGTTCCATCCGGCAACCGTCTTTCCCCAGATATGGACAGGAGCCCGCCTGAAACGACGGTTCGAAAACCTCTTCCCCGCTTGCAAGAAACACCAGCAGGTCCGCCACCGAAAAATGATATTTTCCACTCCTGCAGCAGGCCCCCATGCATGCGGCGCACAAGCCTTCCGCCCCCCGGTCCGCGATCAGCGCATGCAAAGACCGCTTGTCATGCCTGAGCGCGGCAGACATTCCCGCCAGGGCGGAACGCACCGCATCTCCCAACTCCCCGTACTCCCTGCGGACAACCTTTACGGCATCATTCCATATTTCCCGGTCCGTCAAATTACGCTCCATGCTTGCTATGCGGACAACAGCCTGACAAGCTTGGCCGAAGCAGCCCATAAGCCGGGTTCTGTTCCCCCCGCCGGTTACCCGCCGGTGGGTGATGACCATTCATCTAGCGCCAACGTTGCCGATGGCGTCGAGCGGCCAACCCGGAGGCACGGACGGGCAGTCCTTGGCGCCTCCCTATTAGGCCTTGCTCCTGGTGGGGTTTTCCGAGCGTCCGACGTCACCGCCGGACCTGGTGAGCTCTTACCTCACCGTTTCACCCTTACCTGCCTCCGCAAAAGCTTCGGCGGGCGGTCTGCTCTCTGTGGCACTTTCCCTGGGGTCGCCCCCGCTGGACGTTATCCAGCACCATGCCCTGTGGAGCCCGGACTTTCCTCTCCCCGCCAATGCCTGGACAAAGGCGGGCAGCGGTCATCAGGTCTGCTTCGACCAAGCACGATGTCAGAGCTATGCCTGGACGTCCTGTGCTTCCTGGCGCAGGTAAAGCAACCTCTGGCAATGGGGGCACGGCACGAGATTGTCAGCTTTGAAGAGACTGTTGAATACCTGCGGAGGGAGATTCATGTTACACCCGAGGCACGAGCCACTCCTCGCCTCGGCAACAGCCACCCCCTGGCGCCTCTCGCGGAGCTTGTCATAACGTTTCATCATCGTGGGTGAAACCTGCTTCGCGGTCGACTCGCGCGTTTCAAGGTCTGCATTGATTGCAGTCTCAAGCTTTGCAACCTTGTCCTTCAGCTCGTTTTCCTGATCCGATGAATTGGTCTCGCACTCTTCCAGGGCCTTTGATTGATCGGCGATCGCGGACTTCAGCTCCTCTATCCTGCCGATTTTCTGCAGGACCTGTTCTTCCAGATCCGCCTTCACCTTCTTGGCTGCGGCGATTTCCTTCGAAACTGCCTGGTACTCCTTCTGGGTCTTGATTTCACGCAGCCGCCCTTCCGAGCGGTTGATGGCATCCGTCTCCGCAGCGAGGTTTTCCTCCAGCGCCCGCTTTTCCTCTTCCACCGAGTCCAGATCGGAACCGTAGCCGGCAACCGATCGCCTGAGCTCTTCAACCTTCTCTTCGAGAAAAGCTATTTCCTCCAATAGCGACTGTTTCTCACCACGCGCCGAGTCGATCTTCAGATCGGTCTCCTGAAGTTGCGCCAGAATCATGACATTCTTGCCCAAAACCTACCTCCTGTTTTCTTTTGACGATACGGAACCAACCTCCCGTATCTCTTGTTTCAGCAATAGACAAACGGGTCCCGTTCGTTTTCGCAAGCGAGGATTTCCGCTTCGAATCCCGCCTTTTCCACTTCCTTGCCAAGCCTGGCGCGGAACTCCCGGACCATGGGGATTTCGGATGAAAAATGCCCGACATCCAGAAGGCCTATTCCCAGCATTTCAGCTTCCCGCGCCTCATGGTACTTGACATCACCGGTGACGAGCACTTGAGCGCCAAGGTTATGGGCCTGCCGCAACAGAGAAGCTCCGCTTCCGGCGCATAGCGCTACTTTTTCCAGCATGCGGTCTCCATTTCCGGCATACCTGGCAACAGCAAGGCCCAGTACATCCCTGAGACGGCAGGCAAGCTGTTCAAGAGTCACGGGGGGCGACATCCTCCCGATTCTCCCCAAGCCGCAACAAGGTCCCCGGTTCAGCAACGGATAGAGGTCGAACGCGGGTTCCTCATAGGGATGCGCCTCAATGAGCGCCCTGCAGGCAGCGGAAACATCTTTTGCGCTCAGAAGGACTTCGATACGAGTCTCGTCAGCGTATTCGCGTCGGCCTATGGAACCGATAAACGGGTCAGCACCGGGCAACGGCTTGAACGTGCCGATACCGGAAGCCTGGAAAGAACAATCCGTGTAGTTGCCAAGGTGTCCACTGAAGCTGAAAAGTGCCTGCATTACCGGTTCTTCGTGTCCTTTCGGGACGAATACCGCGAGCTTGACCAGTTCGCCCGTCTCCCGGACGGCGAGGGGTTCGACCGAGCACAGGCCGAGCAACCCGGCCAGCAGATCGTTCATCCCGCCGTCCGCGATATCATAATTTGTATGCATTGCAACAATGTTGAGGCTGTTTCGGAGAGCTTTCGCCAGGAGATCTCCCGGCTGTTCCTGAAGGCTCAGGGATCGGAGCGGCTTGAAGATGAGCGGATGGTGCGTAATCAGAAGCTGGCAACCAGAGGCAACGGCGCTCTCGACCGCTTCCCTTCCGGGATCAAGCGAGACCATGATGCGCGAGGCCGATGCAGCGGGATCACCCACCTGCAGGCCGACGTTGTCCCACTCTTCGGCCAACCGGAATGGCGCAATTTTGTCAATTATTTCGATAATATCAGATACTCTGGGGTCCATGTTCCCAGCCAAAAGAAAAGAGTGCAACCTTTGCGGGTTGCACTCTTTTCGCGTCTTTCGAGTCGCTATTTATTCTACATTGGCACTGTACAGGCATCCCCAATCATCCTGTAGATCAGGTTGGTGGGCCCACCAGGATTCGAACCTGGGACCTACCGGTTATGAGCCGGTAGCTCTAGCCAGCTGAGCTATAGGCCCGCAAAGTGAACTTACATGATAGGAAATGAGCTCTGCCGTGTCAAGGTTTTTGATTACTTCCGTGCCAATTTCCCTAAATTCCCGCCGAATTTGTGGTCGCACTCTGCAGCCAGCCAGTTTGCCCACGCCTCCAGGCCGTCGCCGTTCCTGCACGAAATCTCAAACAGCGGCGGCATCGGCTTCACAGCGGCGACCCCGTCGCAGAACATCGCCCTGTCGAATTCCATCGCTTCCATCAGGTCAGTCTTGTTGATCAGGACCGCATCGGCGCGTAGATAGATCGAAGGGTACTTGTATGGTTTGTCATGACCTTCCGTGGTGCTCGCTATAACGATGTTCAGGTCTTCTCCCAGCGAAAACTCGGAAGGGCACACCAGGTTGCCCACATTCTCTATGAAGAGTATCGTCGGCCGGTCGTAGACGAATTTGTCGGCCGCCTGCCCGATCATGTTGGCATCCAGATGGCACATGTTACCGGTATTGATCTGTTCGACCGGTATCCCTTTCGCCGCCATCACGTCGGCATCGATTCGGGAAGCCATGTCGCCTTCAATTACCGCATAGGCGAAACGGCTGCCCAGCTGTTCGATAGTCTTCAGTATCGTGCTGGTTTTGCCTGCGCCCGGAGCAGCCATGACGTTTACCACCAGCACGCCGTTGCCGGCGAAGAATTCGCGGTTCCTGCGGGCAAGATTTTCGTTGGCTTCGAGAATGTTCCTTCTGATTTCAATCCTCGCCATCATCAACCTCTATGCTCTCTATGTAGAACTCCTGCCCTTTGTCTGCTATTATACTCTTCCCGCCGCAACCGGGACATCGTGTGCCGACGGAGCGTCCGGTAAAGGTGCGACCGCAGGATGTGCACAAGAACTCGGGAGCGATACGTTTGAACACAAGGACCGCATCCTCCAGCACAGTGCCCTTGGTCATGATATCGAAATAGAACTGCACCGATTCATCGACGATGCTGGTCAGATCGCCGAGAACAAGGGTTATGGCCGTCACTTTCGGTAGGTTTTTTTTTTAACCTCGTCGGTGACGACCTGGATCAGTCCTTCCGTAACAGACAATTCATGCATTTTCTCACCCACCCCGCAGTTCAGCGTGAAAAGATCCCCTTGCCGGAGCGATCAGGTCGCCGCCGGTTCGGGGGTTTCTTTCGGCTGCTGAACATGCATCACCATATCCTTTTCGGCAAGCGGAGTCCTGTAAAGGCTTTCCTGGTACAGGCACTTGACAGGACAGGCATCGACACAGACGCCGCAGTAAACGCAGGCGAACGGATCAACCTGCCATGATTTGGCCTGCTTGTCAACCTTGATGCACTGGGACGGGCACCGCATCTGGCACACGCCGCACAGAATGCATTTTTCCATAACGATCTTCAGCTCGCCTTTTGAATGCTCGAAGGTATCTCTCTTATGAAACGGATAGAGGCGAGTGGCGTATTTCGTAAGCAGATTCTTCAGAATTGTTTTGGTCATGAACATGGTGCGCTCTCCCGTTATTAACGTTCCGTACAGCTGATGCACGGGTCAATGGTCAGAATCAGTACCGGGACGTCGGCGAGGTCGCAACCCGGCAGCATGTCCAGGAGAGGTGGAATGTTCGCGAACGTCGGGGTGCGGATCCTGACCCTTTCCAGGAACTTCTTGCCTGCTCCCCTGATATAATAGAGACACTCTCCACGGGGTTGCTCAACGCGAGATATCACTTCTCCAGTGGGAAGCCCTTTGGGTTTCACCGCCAGTTCTCCTTCCGGCAGCTTGGAAAAAGCCTGGCGAACGAGGTCGATTGCCTGGAAGATTTCGTTGAAACGGACAGCCGTACGGGCATAGCAGTCTCCGTCGGCTTCGACGACCGGTGCAAAATCAAGCTCGGAATAAGCGGCATACCCTGTCTGACGCATATCCTGGGCAATCCCGCTCGCACGGAGAGTGGGACCGGCAGCCCCGAGTTCATAAGCTTTTTCTTTCGTCAGGACCCCTTTTCCAACAGTCCTGAGTTTCACCGTGTAGTCGTCCAGAATGGTTGATTTGAGCTGCAGCGTCTCTTTCTCGACTTTCTTCAGCGTATCAAGTATCCATTGTGCCGATTCGGCGCTGATATCCCTCCTGACGCCGCCAACCTGGTTCACCGAGAGAATGACCCGGTTACCCGCAGTCTCTTCCTGGAGATCCATGACCCGCTCGCGGATTCTCCAGAACTGCATGAACAGGCTCTCGAAGCCGAACGCGTCGGCAAAAAGCCCCAGCCAGAGAAGATGGCTGTGAATCCTGTGCATTTCGGCCCAGATGGTCCGCAGATATTTCGCCCTGGAAGGTACTTCCAGGCCCATCAGCGACTCGATCCCCTGGCAGTAGCAGAGGGCGTGCATGCAACTGCAGATCCCACACACACGCTCGACAATATATATCATCTGATTGTGATCGCGTATCTCCGCGAGCTTTTCCAAGCCGCGGTGAACGTAACCCAGCTTGGGAATCGCCTCTTTTACAATTTCGTCCTCGATCGTAAGGGTCAGATGCAGCGGTTCCGGCAGAACCGGATGCTGCGGCCCGAAAGGTAGTACTGTCTTTGCCATGTACGTATGCCTCCTATTCCTGGTAAGCGCGCGTATGGTTCATTCCTGGAACATTAACGGCGCCTGTTGACGATATCCTGAACTCAAACCCTCTTGATGCCTATGTTGCAGAAGGGTGTCTTTTGCACCTCTTCATCGCTGTACAACATGCCCTGGAAATCCAGGGGGATACCGTCGAACTCAACGCCGAAGTGCTCCTTTATTTCGTTTTCCACCAGGAAAGCGCAGGAATACACCGATGCGATACTGCCGATCTTGCTTCCCTTCGGCACGTCAACCTTGAGATTCCTGAGTTCCAGGTCCTTGTCGAAGTGATACAGGACGCAGACGCTCTCCTCGAGTTCCGCGGAAGACATGGTTACGAACCTGAACCCCTCGTCTTTCAGCTCCCTCGAAAGGGAGATGACCTCATCGGGCCTGACTTCAGCCGTATTTTCCTCGTTTATGATCACCGCACTATCTATCATGGAACAAGCCTCCTTGTTTCGCGCTATCTCGCCTTGATGGCCGCCTGGGTTTTTTCGAGCCGTTCGAAAATGCCCTGATCGACCTTCTTGCCTTTTTCCGCCAGCTTACCCAGTGCGATGACCACGCCGTCGATGATTGCTTCGGGCTTGGGCGCGCACCCTGAAACGTAGGCATCAACCGGGATTACCTGGTCGACGCCGCCAACGACGTTGTAGGCTTCCCGGAAAACGCCGCCGGAGGTGCCGCAGGCGCCGATCGCCACCACGACTTTCGGTTCAGGCATCTGGTCATAGATATTCTTGAGGGCCTTCTTGTTCCGATGATTCACCGTTCCGGTCACAACCAGGATGTCGGCATGCTTGGGATTTCCGACATTTATGATGCCGAAACGTTCGATATCATAAACAGGGGTCAAACATGCCAGCACCTCAATATCGCATCCATTGCAGCTTCCACAGTCGAAATGTATCAGCCATGGGGATTTAATTCGTGATGTTGATATAAGACTCATAATCGCTAACCTCTTTTCAATCAAGATGGGAAGTCATCTCGAAACGCTTGTATGCCGTCAAAAGGGATTCTATTTTATCTTTGCATAGATCCAGAAATAGTTGGCGAAGGACATGAGCAGCCCGCCGGTCCAGGCATGGGGAAGCATCCATCTCCAGGTAAGGCGCGCAGTGATGTTGTCGACAAGTATTTCCCCGAAATAGGTAACGACGATGAGAACCGCCATCCACAGGTAATTCGTATGCCAGAAGAGCGCGCACAGGCCGAGGATGAAAACGGTCTCATACCAGTGCGATATCTCGATGACGCCCAGATAAGGCCCCGAGTACTCGGTCATTACGCCCTTCACCAACTCCTGGTGGGCATGATGCGACGTCGAAATGTCGAACGGCGATTTTCGCAGCTTGATGACGATCGCATAACCCAGAACCACGAAGAGCAACGGCAGGGAAAGGAGAAGCGGCTGATGGTAACTAGCAACGATCTGGGAGATCTTGAAACTTCCCGTTTCAAGGTAGATGCCCACGAACACGAGGATGATGAGCGGTTCGTACGTCAGCATCTGGATCAGCTCACGCTGTGCGCCCACCTGGCTGTACGGTGATTCGGCGGCCAGGGCGCCGATGACCAGAAACACCCCGCCGACCGCCAGGACGTAGAAGATCAGCAGCAAGTCGGACTGGAGAGCAAGAAGCACGACGGTCAGGATATTGGCTGCCAGGTACATGTAGGCGCAGAATATCTGCCAGTAGTTGACCACCATCTTTTCCTTGCCGAACAGTTTGAAAACGTCGTAGAAGGGCTGGAGTATGGGGGGGCCGTAACGCCCCTGAAGCCGTGCGGTCACTTTCCTGTCGATCCCTGCTACCAGTCCGCCGATCAACGGCGACAAAAAGACTGCTGCTATGACTGCAATCACGTCAAATGTTCTCATCGTACGACCTCCCCGAACATTACGATCAAGATAATAAGTGACAGTATGTTGATCCAGTATGAAATCTTGTCTTCACCGATGAATTGCTGAAGATATACGTTCCCTGCGAGATAATCTCTCCAGGTGTTCAAGTGACTCCTGAATTTCGGATGGCTCGGGTCGGGATAGTGCTCCCCGCACATGTACGGCGCGCTTACGACCCGGTGACCGCCCTTTTTGGAAGCAAGCACCGCAAAAAGGTAGGCAACGATGGAGATGAGGAAAACCGGCAGCACGTAGAACGCCCCGACACCGCTGGTCAGGCCGAAGGGGCCCATTTTGAACGGCTCGATGAAGAGGCCGGGCCGGTAGGATGCAACCACCGGATCGACCAGGATGGTGTAAATCCAGGGCACTCCCATGCTCAGCACGATGGCGCCGATTGCGAGCAGGGTCAGGGGAAGCTTGATGGAAACCGGATCGTTCCATTTCGCGTTGGGATAGAATCCCCTGAACATGGTGAGTATAGTCGACTTTATGGCTGACTCTTTCTTGACTTCCTGCTCCTTGAGCTGGGGGCCGCTCACAAAGAGTCCCGCCCATCTTGCCCAGAAAATAACGGTCAAGCCGCTGCCCAGAGCAACCATCACGACAACCCAGGGGATGTTGGCCGCGGCCTCGATTGCCATCCATTTACTCATGAGAGCACCGAACGGGGGAAGGGACATGGTCAGGATGCCGATGATGGTGATGCGGGAAACGGCCGGCATGCTGTTGTAGAGACCACGCATGTCTTCGATATCCCTGCTGCCGATGGCATGTTCGATCGTCCCGACGCACAGGAACAGCAGGCCTTTGGAAACCGCATGGAAGATTATCAGGAGAATTGCCGCGATTATGGCAGCAGGCGTGTTGATACCCGCGCAGGCGATGATCAGACCGAGATTTGCGATGGTCGAGTAGGCAAGAATTTTCTTGCCGTTGCTCATGTTCACGGCAAGTGCTGACGCGGTGACGAAGGTAAAGGCGCCGAATGTCGCCACGATCGTGCTCAGATAGGTTCCCTGGAACCCCGGTGCGAGCCGGACGATGAGATAAACGCCGGCTTTCACCATCGTACTTGAGTGAAGCAGAGCGGAAACGGGTGTGGGTGCGACCATCGCGCCGCATAGCCAGCTCTGGAAAGGCACCTGAGCCGCCTTGGTAAAACCGGCGAAGCAGAGCAGCGCAAAGGGAAGCAGCAGGAATCCGGTCAGTTCAGGCGAATGGTTGATCAGGTTCTGCAGGGAAAAATACTCAACAGAATTGGTTTTGTAGTAAATCGCTATTATCGCCGCCACAAAAGCGACCCCACCGGTCATGTTCATCCACAATGCCCTGGTGGCGTTCCTGATGGCGATCTCCGTCCGGTCATGGCCGATCAGCATGAAGGAGCAGAACGTCGTTATCTCCCAGAAGAAGTATAACCAGAGCAGATTGTTCGAGAATACCAGCCCGTTCATAGCCCCGAGAAACAGCACGAGGAAGAAGAAAAAGCGGGGCTGCCGGCTTTTCTTCAGGTGGAGGTGATGCTCGTGCTCCTCCATGTAGCGAATACCGAAAATGCAGATGAGCGAGCCGACAATTGAAATGATCAGGTTCATGATCAGCGCCAGATTGTCGATGTAGAACGCCGGAGTGACCTCGATATGAGGCGCCATCTTAAATTCGAAATAGGCCAGGGGCACAATCTGGAGCAGCGTGAGCAATATCACCAGCGGGTTGCCCAGCTTGAAGGCGATCCCGAGAATGACGAACAGCAGGGCGAAATCGAAAAATGTTATAATTTCGTTGACGCTTACGCCTAGCAAAGTTTCCGGCGTATAGGTACAGGGACCATTCTGAAAGAGCATCAGAGCAGTCACGGTCAGGACGACACCGGTTGTCACGATAACCGCCGAACGCGCTTTCGCGTTGCCGACAACGAAACAGAGCATGCCGGCAATAAACGGCAGCAGAATACTGACACCAATCAATACGTCTACCATCTTGTACCTCCCTTCGGCGGAAAAAACAGCCCAACCTTATTTCTCCGTGCCATGACAACTCCTTTCCCCTATTCTCTGCACGGTGAACGGAACCCCGAACGGGCGACGTTCCCGCGGCGATATACTTTCAGTCTCAGTAAAACACTGTGAGCCGTGCCTTGCAATGGAGACCAGCGTCAAAAAGAATGCAAACCATCCAATGTTATGCTTGCAGGCTATTTTCTGTCAAGAACAATTTAAGTAAGAGTCAAATTATTTTATTCCAACTTGATTTATTGGCCTGCAAATTTTATGTTTAATAAAATTCATCGGCACGAAACCAGTAGTCTTGCGCGCAAAAAAACGGCCGGCGAAACCAGAAACCTGGGTGACACCGGCCGTTTCAATCAAAGGAACCGCAGAGGGTAGAAGCGGGAGATGGGTCACCGTTTTCGTGACATCTCTTGTTCTTGCGATTTTGGTGCGCACGGCATGCAGCGGGCCGATTGCACATCCCGAGCCGAAAAGCTCGCGGAACAATCAATAGCGCATCAACTCAACGGAATCCACATGCTCTTCGCGGTGCCGATGAACGTGCTGTAGGAATGGAGCATGCCGAAGTTCGAACAGCTGACCGAATACCCTTCGATGTCGCGGATATTGGCCAGTTCTTCCTTGATCTCATCAACCATGACCACGCTGGTCTTCTGCTCGCTGTGGACCTTCTTGATCACGGCCTCCTGGTCCTCTTCGGTCAGGAAGGAATACACCGGCACCAGGGCATGTTTGTCCACGATCTCAATGAGATCTTCAGGGAAGATATCCTTATGAGACTGGACTTCCAGATCTACCCGGCTCATCTGCCCGAAAAGACCGCCCGGTTTTTCGGGAGAAGATCCGGGGTATGTGGTTATGCAGGGCGCAGTAATTTTCAGGGAGACCTGGGGCTTGAGATCGCTCTTGGATACCCTGGCGGAATACATGCAGTTGTATTGGACCACGCATTTCTCCTTTGAAACCGGCGTACTTTTTTCGACGAAGAACGGGTATTCGAAATCAACCTTGACCTTGGTGGCATTCAACTCGCGCATGTAATCGAGTATGTTGCCCTTGAGCGTTTCCGTGCCGATTTTTCCACGGTGCTGGTGCACTATCTGGATGAACCGGTCTATCCAGCTAGCCTCGAATTCGTGCATGATACGGGCAGCAATGGAGATCTTGGCAATGGTTGACTGGCCTTCACTATGTTCTTTCGACAAGACCTGCATGGGAAACGGTAAGTCAGTCATGCCCACGTCCTGCATAAATCTTTTCTCGTCTTTCATGTCTGCCTCCTTAGGTTAGCTGGTGGATTTGCCGGCAGGGATACCTTCACCACCACTCCAGTGAGGAAAATCCTGCCGCGGGCTGTGGGGGTGCCCCTTTGCCCGCTTTTCGCCAAACTATATCTGTTTTATTTATACTGTATTTTAATCAAATGTCAAGGACATTATTTATCAAGAATAAAACAGTTTACTGTCATTTAAACGCAATATCCCTTCCCGGACAAAGCCGGTTCCCAACAGTACCGCCTCGTGTCGCGCAAAACCCGATTTTTCGGCATGCAGGTATACTGTGAGCCCGGTCTGCCCAGGTGCAATGAATGAAGATGGAATGAACTTTCAGGCGGGAGCCGCAAAGGCAGGTCGCAACAAAAAAGCCCCCGGACTTCCTCGAGGGAGCCGGGGGCTTGAAGATGGATTCAGCAACTGCAGCCGAATACAATGAATCGCATCATATTTTATTCATTTTACGCTTCCTGATTATTCGTCCCTCTCGTAGTCAACGATGCGCTTGGCGATCGACTTGATGCTCATGAGGTCGGAGTAGTTGATGTTGTTGCCCAGGTAGTTGCCGCCGTCCGTGCCGCAGCCCAGGGTCAATGAAGGCGGCAGCTGGTTGTAGATCAGGCCGACCGAGCCGTGAACCGCGGGCTGGTTCAGGAGCAGCCTGTTGGCGGGAATTTCCATGGCGAACTTGTTGATGACCGCGTCGTCCTGGGCATGGACAACGGCGGTGTGGCCGGCGCCGCCCCAGCGGAGCTGGGTCTTTGCCGCGTTGATCGCATCGTCGGTGCTGTTGAAGCAGATGTAGCCGAGAACCGGGGAAAGTTTCTCGTGGCTGAACCAGTCTTCCGGACCGATGGTGGTCAGGGGGACCAGAAGCAGCTTCACGTCTTCGGAAACCTCGAAGCCGGCCAGTTTTGCGATTGCCTGAGGAGACTTGCCGACGATGGCGACTGCCGGTACGCCTCTCTCCTTGTCGAACATGACTGCTTCCAGCTTCTTCTTCTCTTCGTCGTTAACCAGGTAGGCGCCGCGCTCGACCATCATCTTCACGGCCTTGTCGCAGATCTCCTTGTCGTCGAAGATCATGGACTGGTCGGAGGAGCAGATCGTGCCGTTGTCGAAGGTTTTGGAGGCGATGACGTTGTTCACGGCAACGCTCAACTTGGCGGTCTTGGAGATGAATACCGGGGTGTTGCCCGCGCCGACGCCGATTGCCGGGTGGCCGGAGCTGTATGCCGACTTGACCATGGCGTTGCCGCCGGTGGCCAGGATCAGGTTAATGCCCGGGTGCTTGAACAGCAGGTTGGTAGCCTCGATGGAGGGCTCGTCGATCCACTGGATGCAGTTCACCGGAGCTCCGGCGCTCACTGCCGCATCGTGCATGATTCTAGCCGCCTCGACACTGCACTTCTGTGCACGAGGATGGCAGGCAAAAATAATGACATTACGCGCTTTCAGCGCGATGAGGGCCTTGAACATCACGGTGGAAGTCGGATTGGTGGTCGGAGTGGCAGCGGCGATCACGCCGAAGGGCTCGGCCACATAGGTGACGCCTTCTTCTTCCCTGATCACGCCGACGGACTTCTTGTCCTTGAAGTACTCATAGACGACATGGGCGCCCAGGTGGTTCTTGATCGCCTTGTGGTCGGCCCGGCCGATGCCGGTTTCCGCGACAGCCATTTCGCCGAGCTTGACTTCGTTGGCAACACTGGCAGCATCCATAGCAGCGCAGATCTTGTCGACCTGCTCCTGAGTGAAATCCTTCATGATGTCGGCTGCTTTGCGTGCGTTTGCTACCAATTGGTCAACCTTCTGAACTACGTCTGCCATGACATACCTCCATAATTTTAGATTTTAGGTGAATTGTTCATCGCATAACAATTCATCACCTAGGAAAGCCTTTGTAAAGACGGCGATGCCGGCGCTGTAAGCCAAAAGCCACAAGATGTGAAAGCGGGGTAGAATTCAAAACGCCTGTCGTGAGACGCAACCGGACAACCTCCGGTAAACGCACCAGAATATTACACAACAAGCATGGTGTTGTCAAATAAATTTTCAGCCGTAAATTACCCTAAATATTTGATATAACTAAATTTTTAGCCTCAATAAATAGCCGGCGACCCTCCAGGCATGCGGCACTCATCAGATTTCCTTTTGTTACGCACAACTAGCTTTACCTTTCACCGATTGGGGATAAACTTGCTTTTTATGAAAGTAAAAATATTATACTTTGAATAATTTTTTTTGCACGTTTATTTGCTTTCCAAAACAGTCCTTTCTCTTATTTCTTACAGCATTTGTCGCCAACAAACACTAATCGCGGCCTGCTGTCAGTTTTATTGTTACTATATTTTTTTCATGCTCGCTCAATAAGAGTTGAAAGGCTTTTTTGTTGACCGGGCACACCCCTTGTGCTATAAATCGCAGGATTTATCCTGCTGTTTTCAATATCGTTTTACCTAAAATCATTTATACCCAAAGGAGGAAGACATGCATCTCATCGATCAGATCAAAGCCAAGGCGAAATCCAACCCGCAGACAGTGGTGCTTCCCGAAAGCTACGACGAGCGCATGCTTTTTGCCGCGGAGAAGATCGTCGAGCAGGGTTTGGCCAAGGTCGTGCTGCTGGGCAATCCCGAAAAGGTACATGCTGCAGCAAAGGAAAAAGGAGCGGATCTTTCGGGAGTGGAGATCATCCAACCCGCTACCTCGCCGAAACTGGATGCCTATGTCGAGAAGCTGGTGGAAATCCGCAAGAGCAAGTGCCTGTCGCGTGACGATGCCCACAGGCTCCTCACCGGTCAGGACAACCTCTATTATGCAGGAATGATGGTGAGAATGGGCGATGCGGGAGGATGCGTGGCAGGCGCCACCAGCACGACGGGAGATGTCCTTCGATCCGCTTTCCACACCATCGGAACATGCAGCGGAATCAAGACGGTGTCCTCCTTTTTCCTGATGATCACCAAGGACCAGAAATTCGGGGAAAACGGCGTCGTCCTTTTTGCGGACTGCGCCGTCAACCCCAACCCGGATTCCCAGGCATTGGCGGAAATCGCCGTTGCAACGGCGCGCAACTGCAAATCTTTCCTCGATGTGGATGCCCGGGTCGCCATGCTTTCCTTCTCAACCAAGGGAAGCGCTTCCCATACCGACATCGACAAGGTAACGAAGGCCATGGAAATCGCCCGGCAGATCGATCCCACCATACACCTGGACGGCGAACTCCAGGCTGATGCGGCGCTCATCCCCAGCATCGGCGAGCGCAAAGCGCCCGGCAGCCCCGTGGCGGGCAAGGCCAATGTCCTCATCTTCCCGGACCTGGACGCCGGAAACATCGGCTACAAGCTGGTAGAAAGGGTCGCCGGCGCCGAAGCGATCGGCCCCATCATCCAGGGCCTGGCCAAGCCGGTCAACGACCTTTCCCGCGGCTGTTCGGTCGACGACATCGTGAGCGTCGCCGCCATCACCGCTGTTCAGGCGCAGGCGCAGTCCTGATCGGGCGCTGACTGAACTTCGACAAAAAAAGGCCGGCATCGAATGCCGGCCTTTTTTCTTGCCCTTGATTTGCTGGTCAATTCCTGTGTTTATCTCTTGTAGTCATCCCTGGAGAAAGAATACTCGAAGTTCATGTGGTCCGTGTAAGTGCCATCGAGGATTGCGGCCACGTCCTCGGTGAAGACGAGTTCCTCGTCCGTGGGGATGACGATCACCTTGATGGGTGAGTCATCCTTGGTGATCACGCACTCCTGACCTTTAACCGCTTCGCGGTTTTTCGCCTTGTCGAAATGGATGCCCATGTGCTCAAGCCCTTCGCAAGCCATTTCACGGATCTGCCATCCGCGTTCACCAACACCGGCGGTGAACACAACCGCATCAAGCCTGCCGAGAACCGCCATGTAGCTGCCGATATACTTGCGCAGGCGATAGGCCTCGATATCCATGGCCAGCTTGCAGGTTTTGTCGCCCTTCTCCGCATGGGTGACAACATCCCGGCGGTCACTGTACTTGCCGGTTATGCCGAAGATGCCGCTCCTCTTGTTGAGGATGCTGTCGATCTCGGACGCGGACAACCCCTCGATCTGCATCATGAATCCCGGGATTGCCGGATCGATATCGCCGCAGCGGGTGCCCATGACCGCGCCCTCAAGGGGGGTCAGTCCCATGCTCGTATCGACCGAGATACCGTTCTTTATGGCGCAGTGAGATACGCCGTTGCCGATATGCATGGTGATGATATTGGTATCAGCGGGCCTCTTGCCGAGCAAAACCGCCGCTCTTTTGGAAACATACAGATGGGAAGTGCCGTGGAAACCGTAGCGGCGAACCCCGTAACGCACGTACCAGTCATAGGGAAGCGGATAGATGTAGGCATAATCCGGCATGGTCTGGTGGAACGCCGTATCGAAGATGGCTACGTTCGGGACATTCGGCAGTTCGGCGCGCATCGCCTCGATGCCGGCGATGTTGGGCGGGTTGTGCAGAGGCGCCAGGTGTTGGACCGCCTTGACCGCATCAAGGACCTTTTCGTCGATGAGAACCGATCTGGTGAACGCCTCGCCCCCGTGAACGACACGGTGACCGACCGCCGAGATCTGGCTGATATCAGTAAGGACGCCATGCTCCGGATCGGTAAGGGTCTTGACAATAAGGTCCATGGCCACATTGTGATTGGGACATTCGGATTCCTTCTTGTACTTCTGCCGGCCGGGCACTTCATGCTGGATGAAGGAACCGCCCACGACCACCCTCTCGACGACCCCTTTGGCTATGACTTCCTTGTTTTTCCAGTCGAACAGCTGATACTTGACCGACGAACTGCCACAGTTAATGGCGAGTATATCCATTCTGAAATTTCCCCCTGTGCTGGTTTTCCTACAGTTTCTGGTGAAGAGCAAAGAACATGCGTCCGCACGTTTCCATTACGAGACGCGGGCGCATCGAAGAGGTGCTGAACACATTAACCGACTTTTTATACAATAGAGCGGATACGAATTCAACAATTTTTGTGGAAAAACATGCTTGGAGATGGCAGTAAGCACGAAAAAATATCTGTCAAGGATGCTGCCCATTGTATGGAACTCAGTGCTGAGCGCCTTTCATTAAGAATCGCGATCACCGCAGACAGCGCACCCATATTTTTATCAAGATTAAATTTTTACATTTTGCTTAAACAATGGAGAAGGGGTTTCGCTATGTCAGCATATTTTGTCGCTCAAAAAGCTTTCAACTGGGCATTCCTGTCAGTCAGGTGGATTGCCGTGGAGACTCCGCAGCAAATCCAGCACCTTTTCAGCAAAGGACGGCAGAAGTTTCGCCGTCGCGTCGCTCAGTGTCTCACCAAAGCCGAAATCGGTCCCGGGGATGGTGACCAGCCAGGCCGGGATATCGGCGCCATACAGCATTTTCGCATAAGCCAGCAGTTCTTCGGGGGGGAAATGGTGGCCGAAAACCGGCCTGCACGATGCGCCCGCAATCCGGATCGGACCGACTCTTTTCAGTGAGCCGTCACCGTCTTCAGCGGATTCGTCGACAGCGGCATCCATAAAGATCACCGCGGACACGTCAGGTCCCGCCAAGTCCCTGGCAAGTTCAGGCGCCAGCTGATGAACGGTGATCAGCCGCAGATCGTTTCTCCGCCACCTTGATGCGACCATGCGCGCAAGGGCAGGCCCGGCCCCGTCGTCACGTCGAAGCGTATTCCCGTACCCGATCAGCAGGATCATGCGAAGGGGTTACCGGCCTCGGCGCAGTTCTTTGACTATGCTGCCGTCAGGGGAGACGACCTGTATCAAGAGCGGCATCTTGCCGACCGCGTGGGTGGAGCAGCTGAGGCAAGGATCGTAGACCCTGATGCCGTGTTCAACCCTGTTGAGCATCCCCTCGCTGACATTATCCCCCTTCACATACTGCCTGGCGATGTTCGTGATGGTCCTGTTCATCGCCATATTGTTGTGGCCGGTTGAGACCACGAGATTGACGTCGGTGATCAGGCCGTTGCGGTCGACCTGGTAATCATGGATCAGGGTTCCGCGCGGCGCCTCGGTCATGCCCACCCCCCTGAGCCGGTTCACCCCGGCTTCGGCCCGCACCCAGTCGTCGGTGATCTCCGGGTCGTTCAGGGTTTCCTCGATCTTCTCCAGGGAAAAGAGGATCTCGATGAGCCGGGCATAGTGGTAGTGAAAGCTGCTGGTGACCGCCCCGCCGCTTCCCTGGCGGCGGAAATTCTCCAGCTCCCGGTCCGTTTTCGGCGTCCCCGCATAGTCGCAGATGTTCAGCCTCGCCAACGGGCCTACCCGGTACATGCCGGCGGACTCCTTGAAATTGTACGGTCCCCGCGCCTTGAAATAGGGAAACTTGAGGTAGCTCCAGTACTCCGACGCTTCGTCGATGTAATCCCGGTACTTGTCGTTCCGGATTCCCGACTCGATTATCCTCCGGTCAGCGTCCACGAACCGGAACAGCCCGTCATGGAGCTCGAGCCCGCCGTCGGAGGTGACCAGCCCCGCGAACATGGAAGGGAATTCGTAGATCTTCACGTCCTCTTTGAACTTGTCGAGATTGCTCTTGAGAAGGTTCAGCGCCAGCTCCGTGGTTTCGTAAGCCTCCGGCAGAAGCGATTTGATGTAGTCCCTCTTTTCCTCCGTAAGCGGTTCGCGCACCCCGCCCGGCACGGCCCATGCCTGGTGGATGCTCTTGTCGGCGACAACGCGGATAATCTCCTGCCCGATCCCCCTGAGCCGCACGCCTTTTCGCGCCACGTCGGGATACTCGCGGATCAACCCCATCACGTTGCGCGTTGCCGGGTCGCTGTCGAATCCCAGCAGCAGGTCCGGAGCGCTGAGATGGAAGAAGCTCAGGGCATGGCTCTGCACGAACTGGCCCCAGTTCATGATCTTGCGCAGCTTCACCGCGGTTTCCGGGACAGCCACCCCCATGATGGCGTCGCCGGCCTTGACCGATGCAAGGGCATGGCTCGTGGGGCAGATGCCGCAGATGCGGTTGGTGATGCCGGGCATCTCGTAAAAAGGCCGCCCGATGCAGAACTTTTCGAAGGCGCGGAATTCGACCACGTGCAACCGGGCCTCGGCCACGGCGCCGGCGTCGTCCAGATGGATGGTGACCTTTGCATGTCCCTCGATCCGGGTGACGGGTTCGATATGAATTTTCTTTGCCATAGCGTTCATGCTCCTTCCACTCATAGACGATAGAGACCCGGGCAAAGACGGGAAACAGGCCCGGAATGCATTCACACGGACCGGGGCAAGCGGTCAGCCGAAGGTGATCGCTTCAGCCGGGAGCAGCGGTTTCTCGCCGGCCAGCAGGGCGGCAACCGCCGAGTAGATCCGGTCCGGGTCCGGGGGACAGCCGGGCAGATAGAAATCGATGGCCACGGCGGCATGCAGCGGGTGCACCTTGGGCAGAAGCACCGGCAAGATATCCACCGCCTCCGGTCCTTTGGGGATGCTGCCGGGGCCGGCCTGGTAGACTTTCGTCAGCACATCGTCTATGTCCAGTTTATTGCGCAACTGCGGCGTGTTGCCGGTTACGGCGCAGTCACCGAAACTGACGAGTATCCTGGTGCGTTCCCGGATCTGCAGGAGCAGCTCCAGGTTTTCGGTATTGCACAACGCTCCCTCGATGAGCACCACATCCACATCGTGAGGATACTCCTTCACATCGGCTATCGGGCTGTAGACCAGCTCGATCTTGTCCGCCAGATCGATCAGTTTCTCGTCAAGGTCGAGGAAACTCATGTGGCAGCCGGAACAGCCGCCCAACCAAACGGTTGCCAGTCTTACTTTGTTTGCCATCGCGGTACCCCTTCGCATGTTAGTTTCCTATATGACGCTCCACTGCTTCTTTTCCCGACCTTCCTTGATCCAGTGGACGAAACCCACGTCCTTCTGCATCTCGGCCACGGTGGACCCCTTCCAGAAGAGCGTTCCCGTGGGGCATACGTTCACGCATTTGCCGCATTTCGTGCAGGTGGCGCTTTTGCCCCAGTTCTGGTGCATGTCGACAATTATCCTGTTGGCGGCTCCCCGTCCTTCCATGTCAAGGGTATGGGCACCCTCGATCTGGTCGCAGGCGCGTATGCAGCGGGTGCAGCTGATGCACCGGTTGTGGTCGAGTCCGTTTCTCTCATGGGTCAGGTCAATGGCAGGGAGATCGCCCGGGCAGCGATATTCGAAGCGGGTATGATCCACCCCCAGCTCGGCGCACCGGGCCCGGAGTTCGCAGCATCCGTTCGCGACGCAGACCGAGCAGATGTGGTTGCGTTCGGACAGGAGGAGTTCAAGGATCATCTTCCGGTATTCCATGAGCTGTTCGGTATGGGTCTCGACCTTCATCCCGTCCTGGGCCTCGGTGGTGCATGCCGGCACGAGCCTCCTCTGGCCTTCCACCTTGACCAGGCAGAGCCGGCAGGCCCCGACCGGCGTCAGTCCTTCCAGGTGGCAGAGGGTGGGGAGTTCCACCCCGTTCTGGCGACATGCCTCCAAAAGGGTAGCCCCGGCGGGTGCGCTCACTTCCTGGCCGTTTATCGTTAACGTGATGACTGACATCGGCTTACCTCCGGTTACGGTTTTGCCGCCTCTTTTATCCGGCGCGGCAGTTCATGGACGAGTTCCCTCAGCGGAACCTCATTCACCGGGCAGACGCCCGTCGGGCATTTCCTCTCCCTGATGTGGGCCTCGTATTCATCGCGGAAGTACCTGAGGGTGCTGAGGGTCGGGTTCGGCGAGGTGAAGCCCAGTCCGCAGAGACTGGTGTCCTGGACCATCTTGCCGAGCTCCTGGAGTTTGTCCAGATCCTCCATGACCGCCGCGCCGTTGCAGATCCGTTCCAGGATGCGCAGCATCTGGGACGTGCCGACGCGGCAGGGGATGCATTTGCCGCAGCTCTCGTCGCGGCAGAAATCCATGAAGAACCTGGCCACGTCTACCATGCAGCTCTTGTCGTTCATGATGACGAGTCCGCCTGAGCCCATGATGGAGCCCAGCGCAGCCAGGTTTTCGTAGTCGATGGGGGTGTCGAGGTAATCCGCGGGAATGCAGCCTCCGCTGGGGCCTCCGGTCTGGGCGGCCTTGAAAGCACGGCCCTTAGGTATGCCGCCGCCGATGTCATAAACGACTTCGCGGAGCGTTATACCCATGGGAACCTCGATGAGGCCGGTGTTGTTGATCTCGCCGGCAAGCGCGAAAATCTTCGTGCCCTTGCTCTTTTCGGTACCGATGCCGGCATACCAGTCGCCGCCGCGGTTGATGATCGGGGCGATGTTGCCGTAGGTCTCGACGTTGTTGATCAGGGTCGGGCATCCCCACAGCCCGCTGTTGGCCGGGAACGGCGGCCGCGGGTAAGGCTGCCCCCGCCGGCCCATGACGGACGTCAGGAGCCCGGTTTCCTCGCCGCAGACAAAGGCGCCGGCGCCCAGGCGGATATCGACGCGGAAATTGAAGTTGCTGCCGAAGATCCGGTTGCCCAGTATCTCCGCCTTCTCGGCGAGTTTGATTGCCTTGCCGAGCCGCGCGGCCGCCAGGGGATATTCGGCGCGCACGTAAATGTAACCCTGATCGGCGCCGACCGCATAAGCGGCAATCGCCATTCCCTCAAGAACCAGGAAAGGGTCTGATTCCATGGTGGTGCGGTCCATGTAGGCGCCAGGGTCTCCCTCGTCACCGTTGGCGACAAGATATTTTTTCTCACCCTTGGCCTTCTTAACCAGGTCCCATTTGAGACCGGTGGGGAAACCGCCTCCCCCGCGCCCCCGCAGACCGCTTTTCCTGATCTCCTCGACGACCTGCTCGGGGGTCATTTCCTCCAGGACCTTCAGCAGCGCAGTAAAGCCCCCTGCGCCGACGTAGGATTCGATGCTCTCCGGGTCGATGAACGGGCTGTTGGCAAGGACGACCTTGAGCTGCTTGGCAAAAAACGGATGATCTTTCGGCAACACGTTCTCGCCTGAGAGCACCTCGTTGCCGATGGCATGCTTCTCCAGTATCCGCACGGCAAATTCCGGGGTAACATGCTGATAGATTATGTCTTCCCGATCCTTCATCCGGACCGTAACCAGGGGCCCACGACTGCACGGGCCCACGCATCCCGTGCAGGTCACATCTATATCCGCGTTCAGGTTGCGTTCCTTTACCGCATCCACCAGCGCCTTGCGAACCCCTTCGGCTCCGGACGAGATACAGGGAGTGCTGTAACACACGAGCAGCCGGCAGCGAAAGGCCCGGCGCTTGTCCTGCTCCCGTTGAGCCATATTCTGCAGTTCTTCACGAGTCATCGCGTATCCCCCCTGCGCTCGCGCGCATCACTAGTCGACCAGCTTCCTGCATTCTTCCAGTATGGATTCAGGTGTCTGGCGGGCATGCACTTCACCGTCCAGGATGATCATCGGGGCCAGGCCGCAGTTGCCCAGGCACCGGGCGATGTTGACGCTCAGCTTGCCATCCCTGGTCGTCTCGCCGGCCTTGACGTCGAATTCCCGTTCCAGGGTCTCCACAATATCCCCGGCCCGTTTCACGAAGCAGGCAGTGCCCATGCAGATGGTGCACCGGTGCTCGCCCTGGGGCTTCAGGTTGAAGAAGTGGTAGAAGGTGGCCACGCCGTAGACCCAGCTCGGCGGCAGTTTCAGTTCCTTGGCGATGTAATTCATGGTCTCGTCGCTCAGAAAGCCGAAAGTCTCCTGGGCCGCGTGCAGTACCTCGATGAGGGCGTCCTGGCTGTACTGGCAGCGCTTCAGCGCCCGGTCCACCTGAACGAAGGGGGAATCGGCCGCGACCTTGCCTTTTCCCGGAGGCGCCTTTCTCTCCGCGCCCAGCCGGGCGAGCTCTTCCGCCTGCCGTTTCAGGGCGGCGCCGGTTGCCTTGGCGTCGCCGACCCCGGTTCCCTGCTTGATATATTCCAAGCCTTTCTCATCCACGTTTGCCGCACTCATATGTGTCCTCCCCAAAGTAGTGCCGGCGGCCGCACATCTTGCCGCACAATTCGCTGAAACGCTGTCTGACCTGGACAGGAGAAGGATTCTTGCCCGCCACGTTTGCCGGGTCATGAAACCGGTATCTGGAATAAGTGAGAGGGTGTAGTAAAATTAAAATCGGGAGTCGGTTTTCGGGCCAAAATGGTGGCGGGGGATCAGGAAATATATAAAATTTTAATAGCTACTTCGCACTTGTCAATGCATCCGGCCAGAAAAGCGTTGAAATTTAGTTTGAGTAAAAATATAATCAGGCGTTTTGTAAATCGCCTTTGCAGGCGGCTGAATAGAAGTCATGGAAGGAGATGACGGCCATGAAGAAACTTTATGAAGAAGTGCGGAACGAAATGCACGAAATAGGCATGAGGACGGAGAATTGCATGGTTCTGTTCCAGAGGGCCTTTATCAGAAACTCCCTTGATCCTCTGAATGTCTGCCGGGAGAAACTTGCCGTCATCAGGAACGGGGAGCCGGCACTGGCGAAAAAACTGAAGGAACTGGGGCGTAAGGACGAAACGAAGAGAGAATGCAGCGTCACCTTCCAGCACCTGATGAGGATCTGCGGCGTTCTGGCGGACCTCACCGAACCCCTCGAGAAGAAGATCAAGGGATCGATCCTGTTCAGCGACCGGGCCGTTACGGAGATAAGTTTCCTGTCACAGAACCTGGCGGAACTTCTCAAGGCGACCGCCGACCTGATCCTGGTAAAGAACCCCATCCTGGTCCGCTATGTCATGGAGTCGGAAACCATGGTGTCAAAGATGACCATCGAATACGCCACCCATCATGAAGAGCGGCTTATCGAAGGGCTGTGCCATACCGAAGCATCTCCGCTTTTTCTCAACATTCTGGAAAATTTCAAGAAAATCGCCTGGGAGACCAAGGAAATCGCAAAATGCATGTCCGGTGAAGCGTAGGCGCTGCTTCAAGTGATAAACCCGGCGGGATGCGTCAGCGAGAAGTCCCATGACACCAGAGGCGTTCCAGGGGGATGCAGTCGAAGTGCACCGCATCCCTGATGGGCACGCCGATGAGACCGGTGTTGAGGCTGTAACCCTTAACGATGCTCTCAAGAGCAGTGTCCTTGCCCGCGCCGAACAGGAAATCGTCAGCCGCCGACAGGAAATCTTTCCCCCGGTGCACCGCTTCCGCCCAGAGGCACGAGAAACCGCCAGCGCGGATTTCACCCGTAACCGGGTGGAGATAGGTAGCGAAATAAAGGATTTCCTCCGGGATGTCGCGATATCCCCACGGATAGAACAACGCCAGAAAAGCTCCAAGCCGGCCCGCAAACACCCGGTTGGCGCGCTTGACCGTCAATGCGGCCCAGGGGTTTGCAAACAGTGAATTCAGGCACATCTGGACCTGATATCCCCGCCTCAGCCCGGCCCAGTGCGCTGGATCGGCCCGCCCGTCACCCGCGCACGCGGAAAGGAAGAACCTGAGCAACGCAACGTTCATGGAGCGGTTGCGACGGATGTCCGGGATAAGGGTGCAGCCGCCCAGACTACGAGAAGCCTGCCGCAAGACCTGGAGGTCGAGCCACGACTCGACCAGACGATGGCGGGCGCGGGCGTCGTTCCGCTCGGCAGGGCATTCCGCGTAATAATTCCCGCTGACGTGGTAGACAAAGGGGTGAACGATCGAATCCAGGGAAATGTGGGTCAGGAACCCGCAGGCGAATGCCAGCTTGTCCGCGAACAAGGGATCATTCGGCCGGTCCCGCAGCTGCCTGAGCATCTCCACGGCCGGCAGGCTCGTGTCGTTGCCGTCCGAACCGTGAATGACGTCCCCATAGCAGATCTGCCTCCTTTTTTCAAAGGGGAGGCGGACACCGTAGAAAAAAGTGTCGGCGGCAATGGCGCCGAGGTGAAAGGAATGACGGGAATCGTGCAGGAGCGAGCGAAAGCGGTCGCCGAGCGGCCTTTCCCCGGAATGCGCCGCTTGTTCCGCGCAGAGTATGTGGGAGATTTCCTTGCCCATTGGCGCCGTACCCTCCGTCCGGAACCGGGTTACCCGGGTTTCCGATCAGTTCCCGCAAAAACAGAGGTAGGCGCGGCCAGAAAACCGCGCCTACCTTTTCTTCAATGCACTCCAGCCGGGGAAAACGCTACCATATGGTCGAATCTATTTTTCCCGCCCTCTTTATCAGCACATCGACGATTGCCAGATCGAAAATATTCGAGGCCGCCATCTCAGGAGAAACCCGCGACATGAAGTGTTGGCGGCCTTCATCCAGTTCAACCTCCAGCAGATCGAAGATGGTGTCGTTCTTTATTCCCTGCTCAACCTTCTCCCGGTTGTAGATCGCAACATCGGATATGATGGCCCTGGCTAGTCTTTTGGCATGTTCCGGATTGTCTATCAAGCTCATGGTCAGCCCCTTCCGATCTATCGTGTCTTCAGTACGAAGTAAATGCTGGAGTTACCTCTCCGTATGAGGAATACGGCACTACCCTTTTTGTTGCTCTCGCTCATAGCCCTGTTGTACTCGGCAACGGTTGCGATCTTCCGGCCATTGATCGACAGGATGATGTCTCCCCGCTGAAGGCCGGCCTCGGCGGCAGCGCCGTCAGGGTCGATGCCGGAAATGAACACCCCGCTCAAGCCGCGCATCCGCAGTTCCCGTGGCAGGTCTTCCACCGTCATGCCGAGCCACACGGATGGCTGATTCTCAGGACTCGCCCGGCGTGCTGCGGCGTTCTCGGCATTCCCGAGCACGAGCTGGAGCTTGAACGGTTTCCCATCGCGGAAAAGCGTCAATTCCACCTTTTTGCCGATGGGAGTATCCGCCACCACCCGCTGGAGCTGCTGGACATCCTTGACTTCCCTGCCGTCGATACCGGTAATTATGTCGCCTTGCCGGACTCCTGCCCTGGCGGCGGGGCCGCCTTCCACGACACCGTTTACCAAGGCCCCGGCAGCTTGCTTCAGCCCGAAGCTGGCGGCGATCTCATCCGTTACCGGCTGGATCGAAACACCCAGCCACCCCCGGCTTACCTTCCCCTTGCTGACCAGTTGTTCCACGACATGCTTGGCCATGTTTATGGGAATCGCGAACCCGATCCCCTGGCCGGCAGCAACGATGGCGGTGTTGATGCCGATGACCTCGCCGTAGATGTTGAGGAGGGGACCGCCGGAGTTCCCCGGATTGATCGAAGCATCGGTCTGGATGAAATCCTCGTAGGTTTCAATCCCCATGTTGGCGCGCCCGGTGGCCGAGATCACCCCCACGGTGAAGGTCCGGTCCAACCCGAAGGGGTTGCCGATCGCCACGGCCCACTGCCCGACCCGCAGCTTGTCAGAGTCGCCCAGAACCGCGAACGGGAATGATTCGCGCGAGTCGATCTTGATGACCGCCAGATCGGTTTTCGGGTCTTCGCCCACGATCTTTCCATCGTAGACCTTGTCATTGGACAACTTGACCTTTATGGTCTCCGCGTCCCTGACCACGTGGTCGTTGGTCAGTATGTACCCGTCCTTGTTGATCAGGAAGCCGGATCCAAGGCTTGTCTCCCTGCGGTATTGCGGACGCGAGCGCTCGCCGAAGAAATCGTCGAAAAACGGCGAGAACTGGAAGAAGGGTTGCTCAACTTTCTTTCTGCTGACGGTCGAGATGTTGACAACCACCGGCGTCGCCTTCTGCGCAAGCGCGGTGAACGCCTGCTGGGCGGCGAGAATGTCCTTCGGCACATCCTTTACCGGCGCCTCGGCCGAACCCTTGCGGCTCGATTCATAATAGAGATTCCGGTCTTTTTTTTCGCATCCCTGGAGAAAGACGATGCCGGCAACAAGGATCAGGGTAATGAAGGAACGATACATGGGCATTCAAAACCTCACGGAACAGGGGTTTCCACATGCGGCCAATCTGGGTAAGGGTAGCCAAAAACTGCCGGGATGTCAATGCTATTTCCCCTGTGCAGTCCCCGCATCGCCACCCTATCGACCGCTGCCACGTGCCCGAAAGCAAGGGAGGGCAATGAAGCCGAACGAGCGATTCTCCAGATTGCCGGGAACCGTTTTTTCTTTCCATCCTCATTTTTTTCTGATAAGCAGGCCTTCAGTCATTGCCCGGACATCGGCCCGGATCTTCAGGGCGTGCAGCATGCGGCAGGAAGGAACCCGATACAGCTATGGACAAGATTTTTCTGATAACCGGCATTTTCTGCCTGGCAATGATCCTGCGCAGGACCGGCTCGATCAGGGAAAAACATATGGGAATGCTGGTGAGTTACGTTGTTACCATATCCCTGCCCTGCCTCACGCTCATGACCATAACCGGCCTCGACCTGAAAAAGGCCCATTTCGATATCGCCTTCATAGCCTGGGCGGTCATGTTGACCGGCGCAGCCGCGGCTTACCTGATCGGAAGGGCGGCCTCACTTGAGGGCCCAAGGCTCCGCGTCTTCATGCTGGTCACGATGTTCCCCAACACCGCATTCCTCGGCTATCCCTTTGTCTTTGCGCTGTATGGCGCAACCGGCCTGTCCTATGCCGTAATCTATGACCAGATGGGCATGTTCCCCGTTTTCGTTTCCCTCGGATTCCTGATCGCGGGCGGCAGGGAAAGCATGCGGCATGCCGTCAAGTTTCCGCCCCTCATCGCCCTTTTGGCGGCACTGGCGATCAACGGGGCAGGCTATGCGATAACGGGCCCGACGGCCCATCTGCTGAAGGCAATCGGCTGGTCGACCCTTCCGCTCACCATTTTCATCATCGGCTTCAGGGTTCGGCTTACGGCGCTGCGGGACTACAAACCGCTGGTGTGGTGCCTTTTGCTGCGCATGCTGATCCTGCCGGCACTTCTGTTCGCCCTATTCCATGTGCTGGGAAAAACCGGCGCCCCTTACCAGGTCACCGTCATGCAGTCGGCCATGCCGCCCGCTCTGACCACCAGCATTCTGGCGCTCCAATACCGACTGGACAACGATCTTGCCGTAGCCTGCATCAGTGTCGGCACCATCATCTCGATGATAGCATTCAGTGCAGCCATGCTGCTCCAGTAACGGGCGGGAGCATATCCCCGGCGAGCCGGCCGGATCGGCTGCCGGCGACCGCCGCTGTTGCATGCATGGCGAATTAGGCCTACAATTGTGGCATCAAACCGGAATCGGCAAAGGAGGTCCCCATGAAGAAAAAGATCGGCGTGGTGCTTTCGGGTTGCGGGGTACGGGACGGCAGCGAGATACACGAGGCGGTCCTGGCCCTGCTGGCCATAGACAGGAACGGGGCGGAAGCGGTGTGCATGGCGCCTGACATCGAAGCCCCCGAAGTGAACCACCTGACGATGACGGAAACCGGCGCCAGGCGGAACGTCCTGGTGGAGTCGGCGCGGATCGCGCGGGGCAACATCAGGAACATCCGCGACGTGAGCGCGACGGACCTGGATGCGGTGATCTTTCCCGGCGGCTTCGGTGCGGCCAAGAACCTGTGCGATTTTGCGGAAAAGGGGGCAGAAGCGTCGATCCAGCCGGAGGTCGCCCGCCTGGTTCGGGAGATGGCGAAAGCCAAGAAACCCATTGGCGCCATCTGCATCGCCCCGGCCCTGATTGCAGCGGCACTCGGCAAAGAATACGCCCCGGAAGTCACTATCGGCAACGATGCCGAAACGGCAGCGGCAATCAGCCGGACCGGCAGCAAACACGTGGAATGCCCGGTAAGGGAATTCGTCGTCGACAAGAAAAACAGAATAGTGTCGACACCAGCCTACATGCTTGCAAAGAGCATAAGTGAAACCGCCGACGGCATCGAAAAGACCGTCAAGGCCCTGCTCGCCCTGGCCTGATCCCCCCCGCCGCACCATGCTCAAAAAACGGCCGGATCTGCCCGCAAAACAGGCAGCTCCGGCCGTTTCCGCCGTATTTTCCTCCCGGCGCCAAAGCAAGGGATGCTTCCGGGACCGTCCATCTCCCAAGATTTCCGGCCTTTTCCGTGCGCTTCCTGAGCCTCCGTTCCCCGATACGCCGGCCTTTCCGACCTGAAATACTTCGGCACGATTCGTGAAGCAATGATTCCATAGTGAAAAAGAACGAAGCTGGCCGACGGCAATGCTGCGGACGCCTTCCCTTTTTCCCCTCCTTGGGCGGCCGCGCGGCCGCCCTTTTTTCAGTCTGCGGCTGCTACCCCGCTCGATGCCTATCAGGCAGTTCGGGAACCCCGAGCTTCTTCAGAATGGTCATCATGGGACACCAGTTGGTAAAGCCCGACTGCAGCAGGTTCAGGCCGACAAAGGCGGTGAACCAGAGCCAGTTCATGTTGACCTTCACCGCCAGCAAAACCGACAGAAGTATGAACACCCCTGCGATGATTCTCAGAAGCCTGTCAATGTACATCTTGGTCTCCCTTTATCAAAATTCGGAACTATCCTCGAAATACTGGTGATGCTATATATTTGCTTCCTTAAAGGTGCAGTATCCCGGTTCCGACCCCCTCATCCACTCCTTCGGGGCACCTTCTCCCTTGAGGGAAAAGGGTTATAACCTGCCCTCTCCCTCAAGGGAGAGGGCGGGCAAAGCCCGGGTGAGGGGGTCATGTCTCACTTCTCTCGCCTCGCCGCTCCTTCCATGACTGGTACAGGTAATACAATATCGGGATGGCAAGCATGGACAAGCTGGTGGATGCTATCTCGCCGCACATGAGCGCGATCGCAAGCCCCTGGAAGATCGGGTCGAAGACGATAACGAAGCTGCCTGCCACCACCGCAGCCGCGGTCAGCAGGATCGGGCGGAAGCGCACTGCTCCCGCGTCTATCACCGCCTCTGCCAACGGCGCCCCCGCTTCCCGGCGCAATTCGACGAAATCTATCAGGATGATGGAGTTGCGCACGATGATCCCTGCCAGGGCGATGAAACCGATCATGCTGGTCGCCGTGAAGAATGCGCCGAACAGGGCATGCCCCGGCAGGATGCCCACGAGGGTAAGGGGAATCGGCGCCATGATCACGAGGGGGGTGACGAAGTCCCTGAACCAGGCTACTACCAGCACGTAGATCAGGACCATCACCGCGGCGAAAGCGATTCCCAGGTCGCGGAAAACCTCGTAGGTGATATGCCACTCACCGTCCCACTTGATGGCCGGCTTGTCTTCGCTCCAGGGCTGCCTGGTAAAGGTCTGACCGATCCTGCCCCCTCCCGGAAGAGCGATGTTGTCGATCTCCTTTTCCATTTGCAGGATCGCGTAAACCGGGGACTCGATTTTCCCGGCCACATCACCCGTCACGTAGATCACGTTCTTCAGGTTTTTGCGGTAAATGCTCTTGTTCTCAATCCCCTGATCCACCCGCACCAGCTGGGAAAGGGGGATGCCTCCCTGCGGAGACGGAACGTAAATCGAGGAGAGGGAATCGATGGAGCTCCTCTGGGTAACCGGCAGGCGCACGTTCAGCAGGACCGGCTCCTTTTCCCGGGGGAGGTGCAGCAGCCCGGCGTCCATCCCGGCCAGCGCGGCGCGCAGAGTCGCCGCCACATCTTCGGTGGATACGCCGGACAGGGCAGCCTTTTCCCGGTCCACGGCGAAACCGTACCGCGCCTGGTCGTCCTCCTGGTACCAGTCCACGTCCACCACCCCGTCGGTCTTGGCGAAGACCTCCTTGATCCTGCGGGCAACGTCAACCCCAGCCGCCGTATCAGGACCATAGACCTCCGCCACCAGCGTGGACAGGACCGGCGGTCCGGGGGGGATTTCGGCCACCTTGATGCGCGCGCCGTAACGGTCGGCGATGCTCTTCAGCCTCGGCCGGATGCGGAGCGCGATGTCGTGAGACTGGGCCGGACGGTCCGACTTCGCGGTGAAATTGACCTGGATGTCGGCCAGGTCCGCCCCTTCGCGCAGGTAGTAGTGGCGCACCAGGCCGTTGAAGTTGAACGGGGCGCTGATGCCGATGTAGCTCTGGAAATCGGTCACCTCGGGAACCGTGCGCAGGGCGTCCCCCAGCTCCGACACCAGACGGGCCGTCCCTTCGAGCGCGGTTCCGTACGGAGCGTCGACCATCACCTGCAGCTCGCTCTTGTTGTCGAAGGGGAGCATCTTGACCGTTACCAGGCGGAAATAGAGCAGCGAGCAGGAGAGGAGCAGCAGCACCGCGACCATGGCCAGGAAACCGTATCTCAACCTCCGGTTGTGGATGAGAGGTCCCATGATCTTCCGGTAAAAAGTCATGAGCCGCGCCTCTTCGCCGGCGCCGGCGTGGGTTCCCCTGAGGAGGCGGAGAGACAGGTACGGGGTCACGATGAACGCAACCAGCAGGGAAAACATCATCGCCATGCTCGACCCGACCGGGATCGGCCGCATGTAGGGTCCCATCAGTCCGGAAACGAAGGCCATCGGCAGAACCGAAGCGATGACCGTCACCGTGGCCAGCATGGTCGGATTGCCGATCTCGTCGACAGCCTGCACCGCCGCATCGAAGGGTTTCAGGGAGGTCGTGGTGAAATAGCGATGGATGTTTTCGATGACCACGATGGCGTCGTCAACCAGGATGCCGATGGAAAAGATCAGGGCAAACAGGGTTATCCTGTTGAGGGTATACCCGGCCAGGGAGAAGACGAACAGGGTCAGGGCCAGGGTCACGGGAATGGCGACCGCCGCCACGACTCCGGCGCGCCATCCCATGAAAGCGGCGATCAGTATGGTTACCGAAATGGCGGCCAGGAACATGTGGAACAGGAGTTCGTTGTTCTTTTCCTTCGCGGTCTCGCCGTAGTTGCGGGTGACGGTCACCTTGATGTCGGAGGGGATGACCGTGCCCTTCAGAGATTCCACCCGCCGCAGCAGATCCTCAGCCACCCAGGTGGCATTCGCCCCTTTCCGCTTCGCTACCGAAACGGTGACCGCCGGGTAGTTCTCCAGGCGGTTACCCTCGATTCCTTTCCTGCCGGCCGCCGGCCCGAGGCCGAAGAAAACGTACTGGTCCGCATCTTGCGGGCCGTCCCGGACATCGGCCACATCGGAAAGATGCACCGGCCTGCCTTCATGGACGCTGACCACCAGCCCCCGCACCGCGTCGGCGCTCCCCAGGAACTCTCCGGCATCGACCAGGTACTCCCGGTTGCCTCCGGGAAATCCGCCGGATCTGACGGAAACATTGCCCTTCCTGAGAGCGCCGATTATCTGTAGCGGGGAAAGTCCGAAAGCGGCCAGCTTTCCCGAGTCGGGGCGTATGGTCAATTCCCGGCGGAGCCCACCCCTGATCCCGGTCTCGGCAACGTCGGCGCTCTTTTTCAGGTTGTCGCACAACTCCCGCGCCACCCGGCGCAGCGTGTAGTGATCGTAACGGTCTGACCAGAGGGTCAGGGTCATGACGGGTACGTCATCGATGGATTTCGGCACCACCAGCGGCTCACCGGCCCCCGGAGGCAGGACGTTTCGGTTGCTCATCAGCTTGTTGTACAGATCGACCAGGGACTTTTCCATGTCCTCGCCCACCAGGAACCGGACCGTGACGATCCCCATGTCCGGCCTGCTCATGGAATAGACATACTCCACTCCCCTGATCTCCCACATCTTCCCCTCGATGGGCTTGACCACCCGCTCTTCCACCTCTTGGGGCGTCGAGCCGGGGAGGGGAAGGAAGATATCCACCATCGGCACGACGATCTGCGGCTCTTCTTCGCGGGGGGTGACCAGCACCGCGTACAGGCCCAGCAGCAACGCAGCGCCGACCAGCAGCGGAGTCAGCTTTGAATCGATGAAGGCATGGGCAATTTTGCCGGCAAAGCCAAGGTTTTTCATGGGAAGGCTCCAACTATTCGGTTTAAAAGGGATATTTCCCTGACCACTAGTTCCCGGCCTATTCTATGCGCGCACCCTCGATCACCCGCTCTTTCCCGGCGGTCACGATCCGGTCCCCAGCGGAAAGACCGGCAAGGATCTCGACTCGATTGCCGTATGTCTCGCCGGGCTTGACCAGCCGCATACGCGCATGGTTAGTCGAATCCAGAACCCATACCGAGGTGAGCTGGCCCCGTTCCACGATGGCCGTAGCCGGGATCGTGATGCCCCTTTTCTCCCCTAGCGGGAAATATGCCCGGCCGAACTGCCCCGAGCGGACCCCTTTCGGCGGAATGTCCAGCTTGACGGTAAAAGTTCGGCTCACCGGATCGACCCTGGGCACAATCTCCGCAACCCTGCCGGTAATCCGTCCGTCGGTTCCGCCCAGGGAAACCGGCACTTCCCGGCCGATCCGAACCACGGCCAGCAGCGATTCCGGAGTGCTTGCCTCGAGCCGGTAATGCCCCTCTTCCTCCACCGTCATGAGGGGCATGCCCGGGAATACCGTTGCTCCGGCATCCACCGACTTGCTTGATACGATGCCGGTGAAGGGAGCGGTGATTTTCGTGTAACCGGCAACAGCGCCGCTGGCTCGCGCAGCCTCCCTGGCCCGGGCCAGCGCGCGGTCGGCCATATCCCGCTCGGCCCTGCGGGTGTCCAGTTCCTGCCGGGTGACGGCCTGTTCTTCGTAGAGGCGGGAAAAGCGTTCGAACGTCACGTCAGCCAGCTTCTTGCGCGCCATGGCCTCATCCACGGCATATGCCGCACCGGCCGCCCCTGCGGTGCTTTCCATCGCCGCCAGGGTTGCCAGCAATTTACCGCGGCCCACCCGATCCCCTTCTTTAACCGGTATTTTTTCCACCGTTCCTGAAATCCTGGCGGAAAGCGTGGCCGAGGTCCTCGCCCGGACCGTGCCGGCTGCTTCAAACCGGGCAGGAATGTCCGTCAAGGCAACCTTTTCAACGCTGACGCCCCGAACGACCGGCGGGCTTTCCGGCGGAACCGCCTTCTCCCCGCCGCAACCGCAACTGCAGGCGAGTATGGCCGCGGCAAGCAGGCAGGCCGCTCCCTTCCCAAACCTTTTCATTTCATGACCTCCCTGAGAAAAATCCCCGAGCTGAACCAGACCCTGGCGGTTGCCAGGGCGAGACCGGTCTCGTTCTCCACGACTGAAGCCCTGGCCCGGTTGAGGGATGTCTGGGCGTCCAGCACCTCAACGAGGGTGGCAAGCGAATTGGCAAAGCGCTTCGAGATCAGCCGCACCCCTTCCTCGGCGTCGAGGGTGGCGGCCCGGGCCACGGCAAGCCTTTTCCCGGCCTCTTCCCGGCGCAGCAGGCTCTCCCGGACCTGCAGCGCCACTTCCTTGGTCTGCTGCTCAAGGTACTCCCGACCGGAGGACTCCAGGGCACGGGACCGCGCGCGCTCGTCGAAACGCCGCAGGCCGTCGAACAGCTCCCAGCGCAGGTTCACGCCGGCCATCCAGGCGTCGTTGTTCCTGCCGAACGGGCTATCCCGGTCGTTCATCTGGTACGTTGCACCGGCATAGAGGGTCGGGAAAAATGCGCTCTCCGCCATTTTCACCCCCACCCCGGCCTTCTCCACGGCTTTTTCCGCTTCCCGCAGATCCTTCCGGTTGACCAGGGCGACCGCCACGTAATCCGGAATTTCATCTCCGAGCTTCGCTTCGGCAAAGGCCCCGCTGATGTCCAGGGACTCCCCCGCCTCTGCGCCAGTGGCCAGGGCCAGCCTCATCCCGGCAAGGGTCAGGTCGTTTCGGGCGGTAATTTCCTGTTGCTCCATCTCCGCGAGGAACGTCCCTGCCCGCAGTTCATCAGACTTCAGGCCGGTTCCAGCCCTGACCCTCACCCTGGCCAGCCGCAGGTGCTCCCCGGCATCCCGCACCGCCCTTTCCGCCGAAGCATGCAGAGCCCGCGCCCTCCGGACCTCCATGCAGGCCGCATACACGCGGAAACCGATTTCTTCCCGACGCATCTCCAGAGCCAGGTCCTTTTCCTCCGCCTCTTTCTTCGCAGCCTCCAAACCGTAGATGATCGACAGGTCTACTACCGGCTGTTCAAGGGTGAATGCCGTCCTGAAGTCAGTGGTTGCCGGGGGATTGTTCAGGTTGCCGATGGCGAAATCACTCTGGGCGAAACGGCCCTGGTCCAGTTTCATCATGAAGACGCGGGTGGGAGAATTGGAAGCGGAAAAATTCTCATCGAGGAATATTCTCGGGAAAAACCTGCTCCGGCTGGCGGCGACACCGTGCTGAGCGGCGGATTTCTGCTGCTCCGCGGCCTTGAGCAGGTTGTTGCGCCCAAGTGCCAGGGTTATGGCTTCCTTGACGGTAACGGTTCCTTCCCGTGCATGAAGCACTGCGGGAAACACCAGGGACAACGCAAAAAGCACCTGCAGAGTCTTCACTTTCCCACCTCCCGGCTTGCCGGGAAAGGAGTTACGGCAATCCGTCCCTTCCCGGCGGAGTCGCAAATATGCACAATCCGCTGGACAGCGGATCGCTCATGGAAAAACAACCTGCTTAAATTTATTTAAATTACGGAGTGAAGTTGTCAAGCAAATCGGGCAAAATTCATCGCGGATTTCGGCGAATTACGGACAGCGCGGGATGTTCCGGATCGGGACGGGGGAAAACGGTTGACAAACCCGGAGAGCGGGCTTTAGACTTGGGTGCCGCTGCGGGAGGTGAGTTTCGTTGATCGACAAGGAAAAATGGAAGAAACGGCTGCGGGAGATCCTGTCCATGGACAGCCATCCCGGCCACATCTCGGCCGGTTTCGCAGTCGGCGTCTTCATCAGCTTCACGCCCTTTTTCGGGCTGCACACGCCCATGGCCATTGTCGCTGCGTTTCTGCTGCGGGTCAACAAGGTCACCTGCATTACCGGCGCGTGGGTGAACAATCCGCTGACCGTGTTCCCGGTGCTCGTCGCCAGCTACGAGCTGGGCGAAGCAATCCTCGGCCGGCCTGCGCAGCAACTGGCTTTGAAAGACCTTAATTTCTCATTTGCGCTCGAACTGCTTGACACCCACGGCCTGCCCCTCCTTATCGGGACTTCCCTCATCGGATTCATGGCCGCCCTGGTATCCTATGCCCTGCTCTATTATCTGATCGTGCGCTTCAGACGCAGGGACGAGACATTGAACGAGCTGACGGAGGAAATGGAAGTGACGGGGGAAGAACTGGAGTAGAATTCTCCCTGCGGGAATACGCCGGCCGCACGGCAGGAGGGTTTTTTTTCAACGGAAGCGGTCAGACCGCCGCAACTGATTTTCGTCTGTTTATTTTCCCAGGATTGGACTCAGCGACTGGTACGCGACATAGGACATAACGGCTGAAGCGGGAATGGTCAGCACCCATGCCCATACGATACGATAGGCGATCTGCCAGTTCACGGCAGAAAGGCGCTTCGACAGGCCCACGCCGAGTATGGCCGAGGTGATGACGTGGGTCGTGCTGGTCGGCATCCCTACCGCCGAGGCGCCCAGAATAACGCCGGCTGACGCTGTTTCAACGCAGAAGCCATGTACCGGTTGCAGTTTGACGAAGTCGTGGCCAACGGTTTTGATTATGCGCCACCCGCCGACAGCGGTCCCGACAGCCATTGCCATGGCACAGGCCACCTTGACCCATGTGGGGACCGCGAAGGTCTCGAGAGCTCCATAGCTCACCAGTGCCATGGTTATGACGCCCATGGACTTCTGGGCATCGGCGGTCCCGTGGGAGAAAGCCATGGCAGCAGCGGACAGGATCTGGAGCTTTCTGAACGCCTTGTTCAGCCCGTAGGGGGACTTGTGCCGGAATGCCCACATCATGATCACCATGAAGAAGAATCCGGCGGCGATGCCGATAACCGGGGAAAGCACCAGGGCAAGGATGATTTTCTTCAGCCCGGCCCAATGGAGGGCGGAAACCCCGGCATGGGCGATCACCGCGCCCATGATGCCCCCGATAATGGCGTGCGAAGAGGACGACGGAAGGCCGTAGTACCAGGTAATAAGATCCCAGATGATGGCGCCGAAGATTCCTGCCAGCACCACCATCTGGGTTACGTTAGAAGTTTCGACGATACCCTTGCCGATGGTAGCGGCAACCTTGGTGGAAATCATGGCTCCTGCGAAATTGAGCCCGGCAGCCATCAGGATTGCGGACCTGACGGAGAGCGCGCGGGTCGAAATGCACGTCGCAATCGCGTTGGCGGTATCGTGGAAGCCGTTGATGAAATCGAACAACAGAGCCGCGCCGATTACGAGAAACAGAAGCAGCAGGGTTGAATCAGGCATTTTTCAGGACCACGCTTTCCAGAATGTTGACGGCATCTTCACACTTGTCGCAGGCCCGTTCCAGGGTCTCATAGATTTCCTTCCACTTGATCAGCTGGATCGGATCCTTCTCCTCGTCGAACAGGCGGCTGATTGCCTCGCGGCAGACCCGATCCGCCTCGTTCTCCAGCGAATTCACCTCAACGCAGTAGCGGTTGATCTGGTCCAGGTTGCCTCCCAGGAGCGAGACCGCCCCTTCCAGCGCCTGGCACGATTTGAGAATCAGGAACGCCATCTCCCTGGCCGTTGACGTGGGCTGTTCGATGTTGTACATGACAAAACGCTGGGAGCAGGCGTCAATCAGGTCGAGGATATCGTCCAAAGCCCCCGAGAGCGCATAGATGTCCTCGCGGTCGAAAGGGGTGATGAAGCTCTTGTTCAGCTTCTTGACGATGTCGTGGGTCAGGATGTCGCCGTTGTGCTCGACCTGCTTGATGCGCTTCTGGCTCGCAACCGGGTCGCTGAAGTCGTCGAGCAGTTCCTTGAAAAGTTCCGCGCCCACAACGATGTTGCGGGCCAGGTCCTTGAACAGCACGAAAAATTTCTCTTCCTTGGGAATAAGTCCGAACATGGATCCCTCCGCGCCGTTCACGGTGGAACGGCAATTTGCAAAATCTTCTCTTGATAGCACATTTTTTACGATCATCCTACAAAAATATGACTGCCGCATTACGAAACGGCTCCTGCAACCTTTTGCCTTGAATTTGCCGGCTGAAATCCAGTATTGTGTCCTATGGCAAACTTTCATCTGAAGAAACGGAGCAATATCAAGTGAATGCAATGCACGCCGCTATCCTGGGAACCCTCCAGGGACTTACGGAAATCCTTCCCATCAGCAGTTCCGCCCACCTGATCCTGGTCCCGTGGGCGTTCAAATGGCCTGAATCGGGGCTCACCTTCGATGTGGCCCTCCATCTCGGCACCCTGATCTCGCTCTGCGTCTATTTCAGGCGCGATATCCTGGAACTCGCGAGAGATTTCCGCAACAGCATCCGTTCGGGCAGGCAAGCCACCCAACGGGAACTGCTTCCATGCTACATCATTGCCGGGACGATTCCCGCTGCCGTAGTGGGAAAATTCTTCGAAGAGCCCATAGAATCCGTTTTCCGCGAAAGCCCGGCCTTAATCGCGGTCTTTCTCATAGTTTTCGGCCTGATTCTCGCCCTTTCCGACCGGCTGGGCGCCAAAAAATGGCTGATGAACCGGATCGGCCTGAAAGCCGCCCTGATCATCGGGCTCGCCCAGTGCCTGGCACTCCTGCCGGGCGTGTCACGCTCCGGAATCACCATCACGGCGGCGCTGTTCCTAGGATTCACCCGGGAAACTGCGGCCCGCTTCTCCTTTCTGCTTTCGCTCCCGATCGTTGCGGGCGCAGCGGTTCTCAAGCTTGCGCACCTTGCAGTCCACGGAATTCCGCCGGGCGAAACGGCAGCGCTCATCATCGGCGTGGCCACATCGGCTTTCTTCGGCTACCTGGGCGTCGCGTTCCTGCTCAGGTTCGTCCAGAACCACACTGTTTATCCCTTTGTGTGGTACCGTCTGCTGGCGGGAGTGGCTGCCCTCTCCTTCATCGCTCTTTACTGAACCTGAGGACAGGCTTTCAGGCAAGATTTCACTTTCCAAGGGAGCCTTTCCGTGCTAAATATTCCATGATGAAATGTTTCTAATTGTCAGACTGCGAATCTCACCGTACCGAGCGAACAGTTGGAGCATGGATAATGGGTGGCGGAATCAAGAACTGGCCCGAAGACGAGCGGCCCAGGGAAAAACTCTTCCGGAGAGGCGCCGAATCACTGAGCGAGGCGGAACTGCTCGCACTGATCATCGGCACCGGCACACCCTCAACCGGCCAGAGCGCCGTTGACCTGGGACGCCAGCTCCTTCAGGAATTCGGCAGCTTGCGTAACCTGGCATCGGCAACGGTTGCCGAAATCGGCCGCCTGAAAGGGACCGGGCCGGCAAAGACGGCAGCCATAAAAGCCTCCCTGGAAATCGCTTCCCGCCTCAACACCGGCCGACTGATGAACGGAGAACGGTTCACCTCGCCCGAACAGGTTTACCGGCACTACCACCATCGCCTGCGGGACTGCCGCAAGGAATATTTCATGGCGCTGCTCCTGGACGGCAAGAACCGCATCCTGCGGGAAGTGCGCATTTCGGAAGGCTCGCTGAACCAGAGCATCGTCCATCCGCGGGAAGTGTTCAGCCCCGCAGTCAGGGAATCCGCCGCCGCGATCATCCTCGTCCACAACCATCCCTCCGGCGACCCGACACCGAGCCGCGAAGACCGCGAGATAACCCGCAGGCTGAAGGACGCCGGAGAGCTGATGGGGGTAAAGGTCCTGGATCACATCATCATCGGCGACGGCGCGTTCGTAAGCTTTACTTCAGAGGGGATGATGTAATCAAATCTGACATTATCTTTATATATATTCCATTGCCGACAACCAACCCAACTTCATTGCATATCCACAGAAAACATACTATAAACTAAACTCAATATGTCGATAGAAAAGCGCTTCAACATCCCATTTGTCTCTTTCCTTGCCCTCAAGGAAAAACAAATCCAGCAGACTACCGCCCGATTATCGCCGTGCACAAGTGGTTTGCCCGGCGGCCTGGAACGCTCTTCCGCGGTCTTATCCTTTCAGAATTCAGCGACAGACCTCTTCGGGAGGCATTTTATTCTGCCAACAACTTGAAGGGCGTCACCATCGCGGACCCGTTCATGGGGGGCGGTACCCCGCTTATTGAGGCAAACCGAGTCGGGTGCGACGTGATCGGCTACGACATCAATCCAATGGCGCATTGGATCGTCAGCCGCGAAATCGAGCATCTGAACCTGGACGATTACCGGAAAGCAGCGGCGAAAGTTACCCAGTATCTGGAAGGCACGATCGGCTCCCTCTACCGTACTCGCTGCCTGGAATGCGGTGCCCCTGATGCCCATATGAAATATTTTCTTTGGGTGAAACAGCGCAGCTGCGGCCACTGCGGCAAGACATTCGACCTCTTTCCGGGCTACCTCCTGGCCGAAGACCGGCGTCATACGGAAAATATCCTGATTTGTCCCTCGTGCGGCGATCTGAACGGCGTCAAAGATCGCAAACATCCCGGTTCATGCCGGTCCTGCGGCATTCAACTTCTAACCGAAGGCCCTGCCAGGCGGAACAAGTGCGCCTGTCCCCATTGCGGCGCAAACGCCCCCTACCCCGACCCGAATGATGGACCGCCGAGACACCGGATGTTTGCCGTCGAGTATCACTGTCGCGCCTGCAAACCCAACCATCAAGGGCGATTTTTCAGAAAGCCGGACTCTGACGACCTGACAGCTTATGCCCGGGCCGCTTCAATGCTGGTCGAAACCGGAACGCGGTTCGTCCCGGATGACGAGATCCTCCCCGGAGACGAGACCGGCCGCCTGTTGCGCTGGGGCTACCGGCGCTATCGGGAGATGTTTAACGAGCGGCAGCTCCTGGGATTGGAACTGAGTTGCCGCGCAATAGCAGCGGTCAAGGACGAGCGCGTCCGCAATGCCTTGATTACCAACCTCTCGGACCTTCTCCGCTACCAGAACATGCTCTGCCGCTACGACACCATGGCACTCAAGTCCCTTGACATCTTCTCGGTCCATGGCTTTCCGGTAGGTTTGGTCCAGTGCGAATCCAACCTCCTCGGCATCGCTAACGGCGGCGGCGTGAGCATTGGGAGCGGCGGCTGGAACAATATCGTCGAGAAGTACATAAAGGCAAAGACGTTTTGCGATCACCCTTTCGAGACGCGACATGAAGGGGGGAAAAAACCGTCGTGCCAATTAAGGGCGAATGGATTGGCGACCGGTTGAACGGCAAGGGCTCAGCAGCGTTACGCAAAGTACGCCTTCTCTGCCAAAGCGCGACGGACGCGGACTTGCCAGACAGAAGCCTCGACGCAGTCTTAACCGACCCCCCTTATTTCGGCAACGTGCAATATGCCGAACTGATGGACTTTTGTTATGTTTGGGTGCGAAAACTAGTTGATGAAGGAAATCCCGCATTTTCCTCCCATACCACCAGAAACACCAATGAACTCACGGGTAACATCACCATGGATCGGGGACTCGACCATTTCACTGAGGGCTTGTCGGCCACATTTTGCAAAATGGCGAAAGCCCTCAAATCCGGGAGGCCGCTGGCCTTTACATATCACCACAACTCACTGGAGGCATACTACCCAGTTGTCGTTGCCATTCTGGACGCCGGTCTCACCTGCTCAGCGGCACTTCCCTGTCCGGCGGAGATGGGCGCATCAATCCATATCAGCGGCACCGGCTCCTCAGTTGTCGATACCGTCTTCGTCTGTCGCTCAACCGGTGTTGTGTCGCGCAGGTCACTGGCGAATACGCTGGAAGAATTCGCTGACCTGATAGCCGACAACCTGGACAAGCTGCGACTGGGCGGGCTGAAACCAACACGGGGGGACGTCCGCTGCATCATCTTCGGGCACCTAACCAAAATGGCCGTCTGGCATTTAAGACCGGGATGGAATAACGCTCTATCAGCGGACGAAAAGCTTGGGATTGTTGCCAAGCATGTCGCTTCACTGCCACACCCCGAAGGGATCGAGGACATTGTCTCTGTCGCCGAATTTCCTGTAACGAGGTTCGCCGTGAATGAAGATGCAATGCCCTATGACCCAGGGACCGAAGATGTAAAGTTCTGAATTGCGCCAAGGAGTGAAACATGCCTGGAGATCGACCTTTCGAGTTGAATCAGCAAGAGCTTGAATCGCGGGTCGAGGAGATGGTTGATGCCACTTTCAATGATCTTTCCTCTGAATTCCTGCTGATGCCCACCGGGACGGGCTTCGTGCGATATCCCGACTTTCAGCGGGCATATGAGGTCCTCAAGAGGGAAACTGGAGGTCTGGAGAATTTTACCTTTGAACAAATCAAAACCGCATTATTGGAAAACAGCCTCGTCTTCGGCGTTCTTCGTTCGGTTCTCGGAATGTCGGCACCGGAATGGGCAGAACTGACACGTGTCGAACTGAACAGCGACATAAACCAGGGTTCAGCCCGGACAATCGATAAAAACTGTAAAACCCCCAACTATTACCGCAAACTGGCTGCGCGAACATCCGCAACCAAGACCCTGGAAAGGATAGACGCACTGGTCAAAGTCGCCATTCCAGCGTGATAATCGAGGCCAAGGTCACAAGCGACGATGGAACGCCAAGGTCTTCACCGCCTCAACCCTCGATCGGCTCATCGAGTCCACCGGAATCAGGGAATTCAAAAGCAAGTAATAGCAGGAGCAAAGGGGCCACATCTTCAGAACTCAAACCCGACTAAGACGTATGATTCCTGTTGTTCCATCACTGCAGACTATTGCTTGACCGCACTCGCCGTTTCGCTCTGATCTCCACGATCACATGCCCGATCAAAACAGATAGCGCATACAAAATCGACCTGCTTACAATTGTTGGCGCAAAGGTCAACAAGCTTTCTGGATAGTCATGGTAATAAAACCCTAACTTGCTCATATAGGCAACTAAGCCGTAAACTGCGCTCGCCATGAGTACAGTAAGCACAGCAATTCGGGTTGCCTTCAGAAAAAAGGACGAGACCAACAATGTGGCAAATGTAACGAGTGCAATGATTTCGGGAGTCGAGTCGGAGCAAATGGTATCGATCAGATATCCCAGAAATTCGATAATCACAACCAATAAAACCATTATGACCCCGCTTGCCAAGCCTTTTAATCGACCCATAACTCGCTCACCTCAGTCTCTTGCAAGGATTTCAGAACTCTGTCCGTCAGGGAATTTCCCAAAACACCGCCACCGACATCTATGCACCCTGCTGACCCGGGATAACGACCACCATGGATATAGAAACCGCCCCGGCCCATAGGCGTCGGTGCTCCTGATAGGGAACGGATGGCAACCCGCCAATCGCCCCAGTCTCCGTAAAGGTAATTCCGCGCAATATCATGCAACATGCCAGGATTATTTATGTCATTTCGATAGATAACATACTTCCCTCTTGGAATGGGGCCAAGATTACTCATGCCTTCACACTTCGGATTGTTGGTACATTTTCCAGCGCCGCTTGTCGCTCGCACAACATAGGTTCCCTTTGAATCGGTAACAGTCAACTTCCCCAAGGCAGGGGTAAAATGTAAGGCTGCCATGCGCATTCTCCTTTAATATCTTCATTAATGCCCCTCCAATCGTTTTAGAATATACTCAAGAATAAGACTTTGGTCAATATTATTTAGTATATGTTAATTTAATACTGCAAATATACCTTCATGGCTGTGAAATAGGCGCGCTAAACGAGAGAAGAAAATTTTTATGCAAAGGATGTTCATGCGCAGAAAAAAGCCTGTTCACAGACATTGCATTGACAAGGAAAGGGTCTTTCTTTAAAAGTTTGTCTGTAGATTGCCGAAAAATTTGGATTGACCGCAGTTTTCCTTTCGTACAATGTTTACCGCAACGATAGCCGGAATTGCCCCGGGGAATACCAACCAGGCGCTGAAAAGGCGTCAGAATCAAGTTACTGAGACACCGTAACCGGCTTTTGTCTTTCCTCCGTCAGAAAAAGGACCTCTACCATGAGCATCAACATGAAAAGCAGAAAAACCCGTCCCCGCAGATTCGAGCATATGAGGGACCCGCTCCTGTCCAGATCGCAATTTATCTACCGGCAAATCCGTTACATAGGCTTTGCTGTTTGCTTTATCACAGGATCGCTATTAGCCGGCATCTGCGGGTATCATTTCCTTGAGAGACTTACATGGATAGACTCGTTCCTTAATGCATCCATGATCTTGGGGGGCATGGGACCGGTTTCACCGCTGCAGACCGTGTCGGGAAAAATATTCGCCGGATGCTATGCCTTGTATTCCGGGCTTGCAGTGCTGGTTGCAGTGGGTATCATAACCGCCCCCACTATCCACAGGTTTTTGCACCGCTTCCATCTCGAGGACAATGACGACTGAGATGATTCACCCTTAGTCCTCTGGCGGTTCAGACTTTCGGGAAACTGCTTTGCCTGCCCTTCGTCATCTGGACTCTTGTTCCCAAAGCCCTCGCGGCAGTTATTCGACAAATCATTCCGACTGTCTATAATCAGTTGTAAACGCATTAACTGCTGAATCGATAAATTTAAAATGCCGAAAACTGCGCGAAAGCAGGATGCTCGCTGCTAACGGGCAAGCGCTGAGCCCTAATCGTGATCCCTTGCGTTTGCCTGTTACTACATTTCAATATGCTACCTAATCCCGATAGGCATCATAACCTGGCAAACAGGAATAGCGACCGGAATTCTCACATCAATAGCCTGCGCATTGATATATTTTTTCGACTCCTACACGGACCAGAACTTTTCCTCGGACACCTCCCTTGTTTACTGGAACTCCTCAATTATTCTGGGGTATTTCCTGATTTTCATGTACGGTCTGCACAAAATGGAATCCGTGCTGGAACGGGAAAAGCTATACGCCCGAACAGACTACCTGACAGAGGCGTACAACAGCAGGGCTTTTTGTGAGTATGCCGACAGTGAAATAAACAGATCGCGCAGATTCGGTCGCCAGCTCACCATCGCCTATTTGGATCTGGATGATTTCAAACGGATAAACGACGAATTTGGACACAAAGCAGGCGATGAGCTGCTGTGTGTCGTCGCAAGGACCATCAAGGCAAATCTGAGAAAAAACGACATAGTTGCCCGTATCGGAGGGGATGAATTTGCGGTCCTTCTTCCCGAGACAACTTCAGAACAGGCGAAAACCGCGATAGGCAAGGTCATGGAAAAGCTGTCCCATGCAATGATGATTCACCGGACATCGGTGACCTTCAGCATCGGAGTCGCAACCTTCTTAAGGCCCCCCGCGTCGGTTGATGAAATGATCGGTATAGCTGATTCGATCATGTACTCATCTAAAACAGAAGGTAAGAACAATACCAGGTATGCCGTGATCGAGGGAGACACGCCCAGAGCAGAAAAACGTCAAACAGTCCGGCAGCCCTTCAGACCTTCCCTCCTTATTTGAAAAATTTGATGCAAATCAAGGCTGGCCTCCAGATTTTCGATATAGTCATCCCCATCAATGCAAAAAAAACCATCAATTGACAAGACACCCAGCGATAGGTGGGGGAAAACAAGAAACGGAGGATAAACATGTTCTGTCATCAGTGCGAGCAGGCGGCCAAGGGAATCGGATGCAACGTGATGGGTGTGTGCGGCAAGAAACCGGAGGTCGCGGCGCTGCAGGACAACCTGCTGTACGGACTGAAAGGACTGGCTTTCTTTGCCGACAAGGCACGCAAGCTCGGCGCGAGCGACCAGGCGATCGACGTCTTCATGCTGGAAGGGCTGTTCACCACGGTCACCAACGTTGACTTCGACCCGACACGCCTTGAAGTCACCATCAAGAAGTGCTACGAAATGAAAGAGAAGGCCAAGGCACTTTACGAGGCAGCCTTCACCAAGGCGAACGGCATCAAGGCACGCCAGTTCGCTGACGGTCCGGCCGCCTGGGCTCCCGCGTCTGACCTGGTGAAGCAGGGCGAGCAGTACGGCATCCTCGGGCTGCACGAGAACGAGGACATCCGCTCCGCCATCGAGATCCTCACCTAC
>JAVBWB010000002.1:0-47370 GCA_036677645.1 Geobacteraceae bacterium
TTCATGAAATCACCGGATTTTGAGAGTGTTGATTCAATTTCTGGCGATTTTATCACACAGTAAACGTTATTTATATCAATAAATACGTGATGTTATACTTTTTCAGGGACGACTATTCAATTTGATAACATGATGAGTAGTGCCTGATATCTAAATATTGAAAATGATAGATAACGTTTTATGAACAATAAATTAACAAGATATTTGCTGGTTGGCATACTCAACACATCGTTTGGATATTCACTGTACGCAATATTTATTTTCATTGGATTACATTACTCAATTGCAGTTTTATTGTCTACTGTAATTGGTGTAATATTTAATTTCAAAACCATCGGGATACTTGTTTTCAAAAGTAAAAATAACGCTCTTATAGTTAAATTTATTTTGGTCTACGTATTTACATATTGTCTCAATGTCGTTTTTTTGCGCATTTTGAAAGAACTGAACTTTGACATGTACGTGGCCGGAATATTGCTGCTGGTGCCGATTGCTCTTATATCGTTTTTGCTTCACAATTCATTCGTCTTCAGGGAGAAAACAGTCTAGATGAAGCTGATCAGTATAGTTTCGCCATGCTATAACGAGCAGGATAATGTCGAGGAGGTATACCGGCAGGTAAAAGAAATATTTTCCGGTCTGCCAGTTTATCGGTATGAGCATATATTCATCGATAACGCTTCAACGGACGGTACTGTTCCAATACTCAGGCGTTTGGCCGAGGCTGACAAAAATGTTAAGGTGATTGTCAACAGCAGAAATTTCGGACATATCAGGTCTCCTTTCCATGGATTGCTGCAGTCGGCAGGTGACGCTGTCATATTACTGGTTTCCGACTTGCAGGATCCACCCGAAATGATCAGGGGGTTTCTCGAGAAATGGGAAGAGGGGTATAAAATTGTGCTTGGGGTCAAAGCGCAAAGTAAAGAAACAATGGCGATGTTTCTCGTTAGGAAGATGTATTACGAGTTTATAAGCAGGCTCTCAGAAATTGAGTTAACCAAGAATAATACGGGTTTCGGGCTTTATGATAAGCAGATAATTGAAATATTGAGAAGTGTCAAGGATCCATATCCTTACTTTAGGGGGCTCATTTCAGATATTGGTTTTGAAAGCGCCAAGATTTCATATACGCAACCTATGAGAAAGAGGGGTATCACAAAAAATAACTTCTACACACTTTATGACATGGCGATGCTTGGAATCACCAACCACTCGAAAGTTCCGCTCCGCCTTGCGACCATGCTCGGCTTCTGTGTCTCCGGTGCCAGCCTTCTTGTTGCGCTCGGCTACTTCGTAGCCAAGCTGTTGTTCTGGGACACCTTTAAAATGGGAATAGCCCCACTGACAATCGGGCTGTTCTTCTGCTCGGCTGTTCAGCTCTTTTTCATAGGGGTCATCGGTGAGTATATCGGTTCTATACATACTCAGGTGCTCAATAGACCATTAGTAATTGAAAAAGAAAGAATCAATTTTGATTGAAAGATGGAATAATTGTCAACATGATACTATGTTGACAGTATATGGTGTTGTAATATAAAAAAACACATAAGAAATGTTTGAGCGGTGTTTAATGTTATGGCGTTGTTACGATATAAAGTCATAAATTGATTTAAAATTGCAAATGGCAGTAACATACCATTACGCAATAGCTTCTGTATTCCATGTCTGATGCTATAAGTCTCAATAAATTTATAGGTAGGTAATATATTATGAAAACTGTTATATTAGCCGGTGGATTTGGAACTCGTATCAGTGAAGAGTCACATCTTAAACCAAAACCTATGATTGAGATAGGCGAAAAACCGATCTTGTGGCATATAATGAAAATATATTCACACTATGGCTACAATGATTTCATAATCTGCCTTGGGTACAAAGGATACTGCATCAAGGAGTATTTTGCCCATTATTTCCTTCACGAATCCGATATTACCTTTGATTTTCGGAAAAGAAATGAGCGGATCATTCATCAGCACAACGCCGAACCTTGGAAAGTGACGCTTGTCGACACGGGTCATGAGACAATGACTGGTGGAAGAGTCAAGCGAATACAGCCCTATGTCGGAAAAGAGACTTTCATGTTGACTTATGGCGACGGTGTTTCCGACGTTAATATCCGCAGGCTGGTCGATTTTCACAAGTCCCACGGAAAACTTGCAACGGTAACCTCGACCCAGCCTGGCGGAAGGTTTGGCGCCATGAAAATGTCTCCAGAAGGACATGTCGTGGGCTTCCAGGAAAAGCCTAAAGGTGATGGGGCGTGGATAAATGCGGGTTTTTTTGTCATGGAGCCCGAAGTGTTTGATTACATAGATGATGACAGAATTATTCTGGAAAAAGAGCCGCTTGAAAATCTGGCCAGAGATGAGCAACTAGTGGCATACAAGCATGCTGGGTTCTGGCAGCCCATGGACACTCTTCGGGACAAGAATCAACTTGATGACCTCTGGAAATCGGGAAATGCGCCTTGGAAAGTGTGGTGATGACATGCACATGAAATATAGCGAACATACAACAGCTTTCTGGCAAGGGAAAAAGGTGTTCGTTACCGGACATACGGGGTTTAAAGGGTCCTGGTTATGTCTCTGGCTTCATGCTTTGGGGGCAAAAATAACCGGATATTCCCTTGAACCGCCCCAGGGGCCGAACATGTTCACGATGTGTGGCATCAATGATTTGGTCTCGTCTGTTTTCAACGACATCCGCGACCTGGTTCTCCTGCGGGATGTCCTGGAGCGGGTGGCCCCGGATGTGGTTATCCATATGGCTGCCCAACCTCTGGTGCGTGTTTCGTACGCTGAACCTGTTGATACGTATTCCGTTAACGTAATGGGAACCGTTAATATTCTTGAGGCTGTCCGCCACTGCAATAGTGTTAAGTCGTTCATTAATGTTACGACTGACAAGTGTTACGAGAACAAGGAATGGTGCTGGGGCTACAGGGAAACCGAACCCTTCGGAGGATACGATCCCTATTCCAACAGCAAGGCCTGTTCGGAATTGGTGACCGCTGCCTATCGGAGTTCTTTTTTTAATGCTCGTGATTACGGCCGGCACGGTGTCGGGATTGCCTCGGCCAGGGCGGGGAATGTCATTGGCGGTGGTGACTGGGCCGCAGACCGTCTTATTCCCGACTGCGTCCGGGCGCTTTTGAATAAAGAGGATATCATCGTCCGAAACCCTGCGTCGATCAGGCCGTGGCAACATGTCCTGGAACCCTTGTCAGGATATTTGGCGCTTGCTCAGCGGCTCTACGAGGACGGACCAGCATACGCCGAAGGCTGGAATTTCGGGCCGTCTGACGAAGATGCAAAGCCTGTGGAGTGGATTGTAAAGACGATGTGCGACCGGTGGGGCGAAGGCGCAGCATACGTGGTGGACAAGGGCAGCCATCCGCATGAGGCCAATTATTTGAAGCTGGACTGTTCCAAGGCCCGGATGAAACTCGGCTGGCGCCCGCATTGGGACCTTGACGGAGCCATCAACAAGATTATCGAGTGGACCCTTTCCTTCAAAGAGGGAAAAGACATGAAAGACATCTCTCTCAGGCAAATAGAGGAATATTGTTCGATGCTGTAAGCAAACCATTTGCGGTTTGTAACGTTTTTTGTATACGGAGATTGCGTGGACACTTTTTCAAAGATGGAACGGGAACTCAGAGGAAATGTAGTCGAAGCCGCTGCAAAATACTATGAACTGGTTCATGGTGCGCCGAAAACTTTCAAGCCTGGTGCGCGCATTCCCTACGCAGGCAGGGTGTTTGATCAGCGGGAAATCGAGAACCTGGTGAATGCATCGCTGGATTTTTGGCTTACTACTGGACGCTATGCGGAGGAGTTCGAGGAAAGATTTGCGAGATACATCGGTGTTGAGCATTGCTCTCTGACCAACTCCGGGTCTTCGGCAAATCTCCTTGCGTTCATGGCCCTCACATCTCCGAAACTTGGAGAAAGACGGATAAAGCGGGGAGATGAGGTGATTACCGTAGCCGCGGGGTTTCCCACCACAGTTGCGCCTATCATTCAATATGGAGCCATTCCGGTATTCGTCGATATCGAATTACCTACTTACAACATTGACTGCGGTCAGCTGGAAAATGCACTTTCTCCGAGAACAAAAGCTGTCATGCTTGCTCATACCCTTGGCAACCCATTTGATCTCCAATCCGTAAAAAGCTTTTGTGATAAAAATGACCTCTGGCTGATTGAGGACAATTGTGATTCCCTCGGATCCCGATATTTGTACCATGGAGATTGGAAATTCACAGGAACGATCGGTCACCTGGGCACGTCAAGCTTTTACCCTCCCCATCATATGACTATGGGAGAGGGAGGAGCAGTCTACACAAGCGATACAACGCTGAAAAGGATCGTTGAGTCTTTTCGTGACTGGGGACGCGATTGCTGGTGCCCATCTGGGCGCGACAATACATGTGGCGACCGTTTCACGCAACAATTCGGCGAGCTTCCTTTTGGCTATGATCATAAATACGTCTACTCCCATTTCGGTTACAACCTCAAGGTGACGGATATGCAGGCAGCCATTGGCTGTGCGCAATTATCGAAGTTAGATGGATTTGTGGAGGAGCGGAAACGGAACTGGAAGTTGCTGCGTGACGGCCTCGGTGGGCTGGAAGACAAAATCATTCTTCCGGAAGCCACGAAAAACGCCGATCCGTCTTGGTTCGGGTTCCTGATCACAATTAGAGAAGGCGTAGGATTTTCTAGGCAACAACTTGTTGGCCAACTTGAAGCTAAAGGCATACAGACAAGGATGCTGTTCGCGGGCAATCTGATCAAGCATCCCTGTTTTGATGAAATGCGCAAAAATGGGGAAGGATATAAAGTAATCGGGCAATTGACGAACACTGACAAAATAATGCATCAAACGTTCTGGATTGGTGTTTATCCAGGTATGACGGACGAAATGCTTGAATTCATGATCGATACTATAATCAACTTCGTGAAGTGACCGTTTCAAGGCCATTTTTGCAAGGTTTCAAACGGTAGTTGCAGAGGGCTTCATGATGAAAATATGAGCAACTTCTTATGCCAGGTTTGTTTGTGGATGGGAAAGGTAAGAAAATATATTAAAGGCGATAACGGTATATTACTGACGGTGTGATGATGGATGTTATTAGATTTCAGATTAAGTCACGATTAATAAAAAGGACCTGTTTTCATGTTTGCCTGTTGATGTCTTTTTGTTCCATAGGCTCTTTTGCGTGGAATGCGGCAGCATTTTGCAAAGAAATAATCTGGAGGGGTGCAAATGTAGCTTTAAACCCATGGACCAGTATTTATTTTCATCCTGTCGATGCTTCCCTTGTGAATTACTTTGTTACCTGTATGGTCATGGCCTTTTATGGCATTCAACAGTACTCTGGCAGAAATCAAATAGGTGTCCTGCGAAGTAAACTTCAGACTGTTTGTTATAAATACCCGCCGTTAATTCCAATATTTATCGTGATATTTGTTTTTTTATTGAATCCAAGAAATGATGCACTCATCAGATTAACCCTCAGTGCCATGGTCTTGTTCGCTTTTAACATGCCTATCAAAGCTGTAAAACCCTATCATATAATGCGTATAAATCACTTTTTACACCGAATCATGTCGTATACCATACGAAACGCAAATAAAATATATGTGCTACTAACAATACTGATATTAGCGTTGACAATCAGTGAGCCATTGGCAGTAATAATAAAACCAGTATATGTGATAAACGAGTACAAAAACATATATAGTTCAACGAGGATTGGAGATAAATATGTAAACAATCTTGACTACTTACAGCGCAAAAATATAGACGCAGGCAGTAGGGAGGAGGTCAATTTTCTAAAAACAAATTCACTGGAATTTTACCACCAGAACGCCTCCTGGGGGCCTTTTAATCATATTGGTCACATACTGAATCCCTTGAATGAGATTATGTGTGGGAAAGATCTTGATGATATTTATTTGCAATATGGCAAAGGGACCACCTTGTTATATAAAAGTACGATGGAGGCTACAGGAGGCATATCTGTTGATAATTATTATAAATGCTATGTTTATTATATAGTATATGCAGTTTTGTTTGCACTACTTCTGCTGTTGCTGTTTAAAGACAAATTATATGTCTTGATTGGTATGATTATATATGGAGCGTCATTTTACAGTTTAGGTTATACGGCATTCATACATGCACCAGGTTTCATACCTCTAATACATATATTTGATACAACTGTAATTGCATTAATGTTGTTATATTATAAACAAAGAAATATAATTTATTTGGTATTAAGTGTTATTTTTTTAGTAATAAGTGTATATTTTAATAAACAATTTGGCTTGATACTGATGGTATCGATGGTGGCGTCGTGTGTGTTGTACTTATGTGAAAATAAATCAGGGAAACAAAAATATGCGATGATAGCTACGATCGCAACGTTGCCAATACTAGTAAGCGTATCTTCTTTTTTTCAATCAACACAAAATGCCGATAGCGTCTTTTCTTATTTCTTGATGGGATATCTTTCATGGAAGCCCAGTACAAACATGGTTTTGATTACAATCGCATATTTATCATTATCGTATCTTCTGTTGATAAAAATACATAAACACAGATATTACCTGAAATATGCATTTGTTTTTGTATTTTTTTATTCACAGGGACTCCTTGTGTACTATTACTGGAGTGGAGTATCAAATCATTTGTCTCCTGTTATGCCGTTTGTGGGGATGGGGTTTCTTTTTATAATCTATATATATAACTCTATTAATGGTGACCAAAAATGTTTTTCCAAAAAATTGTTCGATGTTGGACTGGTGCTTACTGCAGGATGTTTGTTATCTGGACTAATTATTAGTCGTCGGAACTTTTATGACACTAAACACATACATCAGATGAATTTCCTGGAACACAAATTGTATAAGTGGGATTTCGAAAGAGCAAAAATTATCAGTACGATCGACCCAACGCCAATCAGAAACTCTGTCGAAATGATTTCAAGGTATGCGCCAGGAGAGCACGAAGGCATATATATTATATCGGTATATGATAATATATTGCCTTTTCTAGCCGGCAAATATTCAAAAATGCCTTTTTTTGACATGCAATGGTTCATTTTCTCGCCGAAAGAAAGCGCTGCAGCAATCAGGAGAATTCAATCAGGGAATCCCGAATATTTGTTTGTCGACAATGATATAAACATGTTTGTGCCGGATCCTTGGGGCAAGTATTTCGTGTCGGAAAACGACCGAAAAGATAGAATATCCAACCAGCAAAGAAAAATTGAGCTTGGGAAAATATTCAATGGAGTGAAGAACGATTATTATAAAATTGCGCAAAGCGACCTAATATCAGTTTATAGAAAAAGGATTGATTGAGAAAATAGCGTAATAACAGCATTTGGGGCAGTACTATATGAAAGTAAAACGATCGATCTTGATTACTGGTGGTACTGGATACCTTGGTAGGAAATTGACTGAAAAACTTGTCGATAAAGGGAATCGAATTACCTTGTTACTGAGGTCGACATCGGACGTTCGTATATTAGGTAACACTGTTGACAAGGTTCAGATTTATCGAAAAGAAAATTTTGATTGTGATGAAGTTATAGCTAATCAACAAATTGACACAATCATACATTGCGCAACAAATTATGATCGCATAAAAAGTGAAATAAGCGCATTTCTGGATGCAAATTACGTACTTCCTTTGACATTGTTTCAATGTGCCATTAATAATAAGATAAAGTGTTTTATAAACACTGACACGATGCTTGATAAAAACGTCAACAGATATGCTTTGACCAAGAAACACGTGAAAGAATGGCTGAAATATTTCCCAAGCGGGCTGACTTGCATAAATGTTGCCCTTGAACAGTTTTATGGACCTGGAGACGATCCATCAAAATTTGTAACTAATCTTGTTCGTAAATTGTTGGCTAACGAAAAATCTATAAACTTGACATTTGGGAAGCAAAAAAGGGATTTCATATTCATAGACGATGTCGTTGACGCTTTTGATCTCATTATTGAAAAAAGTATAGAAATGGGTGAAGGATTTCACGATTACGAATTGGGAACTGGCCGTAACCTGGAAATCAGAGAATTTGTAAATCTTGTAAAAGAACTTGTGGGGAATACAAGCAGTCACCTGGAATTTGGCGCAGTGCCCTACAGAAAAAATGAGGTGATGGTATCTAACGTGGATCTGAGGGAGATTCAATGTTTGGGATGGTCACCGAGAATTTCCCTGAAAGAAGGATTGATGAGGACAATACTGCATGAAAGGAATATTTTAAAAGGATGAAAATTCTGATAAATGGAGGATGTGGCTTTTTAGGAAGCAATCTTGCCGAGCATGCTTTGAAATGCGGGAATGACCTCTTCTTGTTTGACAATCTGTCAAGGACCGGTTCCGTGAAGAACCTTGCTTGGCTGGGAGAAAAAGGTCAATTTCAGTTTATACATGGTGATATCAGAAATTTTAATGATGTAATTCGTGCGGTATCCGAGATCAAGCCGGATATCGTTTTTCACTTGGCCGGACAAGTTGCTATGACGACCTCGATTGCCAACCCACGTGCCGATTTTGAAGTGAATGTCGTCGGTTCGCACAACCTGCTTGAAGCCGTCAGAATGCATGCGCCCGGCGCAACGGTCGTATATTCTTCCACTAACAAGGTTTACGGGGATCTGGAGCAGTATGATTATCTGGAATCCGAAACACGATATGTGTGCACTGAACGACCAAGGGGTTTTGACGAAAATACGCCCCTTGATTTTCATTCTCCTTATGGATGTTCGAAAGGGGCAGCCGATCAATACTTTCTGGATTACGCCAGAATCTACGGATTGAACACTGTTGTATTCAGGCACTCGTCAATGTATGGAGGCAGGCAATTCTCCACCTACGACCAGGGCTGGATCGGGTGGTTCTGCCAGAAGGCCGTAGAATGCAGAAACGGCACCGGTGATAAGGTTTTTACCATTTCAGGCAATGGCAAGCAGGTCCGTGATGTTTTGCATGCAGAAGATATGGTCCGACTTTATTATTCTGTTCCAGAGAACATAAGCACCGTCAGGGGAAATGCCTTCAATGTCGGCGGCGGGATGGAAAACAGTCTTTCGCTTTTGGAACTTTTTGCCATACTTGAAAATATTACAAGCACAACACTTCATTATGAAAAGCTGCCCCCGCGGGAAAGTGACCAACGGGTTTTTGTTGCTGACATTGACAAGGCTACGAGAATGCTCGGGTGGAGGCCGTTCGTGGACGCTGTTTCCGGAATAAAAAACATGATGACATGGATTGAAAATGGGAAATGATATTGCACTCAGTGTTGTACTGCCGTCATACATGGAAGAAGAAAACCTGCGATTGCTTCTTCCTCGCATGAATAACGTCCTGGCCAATCTGGTGGACAAATATGAGATACTTGTGGTTGATACGGTTGCGCCGCTTGACAATACAAAGGATGTTTGCGAACAGAATGAAGTCCGACACATCAGCAGGATGGGGGGGGATTCATTCGGTGACGCTGTGCGGACCGGGATCAAGGAGGCGGCAGGAAAACATATTCTTTTCATGGATGCTGACGGTTCGCATCCGCCCGAGTTCATTCCAAAACTCTACGAGCATTCAGGAAATTTCGACGTAGTGATCGCATCTCGGTATGTTGAGGGTGGCCACACCGAAAATACCCGTATTCTTATTCTCATGAGCAAAGTACTCAATATGATTTATTCTGTTGTCCTTAATCTCAAATGCAAAGATGTTTCAAACAGCTTTAAGATATACAGAAGGGAGATTCTTCAGCGAATTGAGTTGAAGTGTAATAATTTCGATGTCGTTGAAGAGATAATGTTTAAGGCGAACAAAAATGCGCGGCTTAGCATCAAAGAGGTCCCTTTTTGTTTCAAGAAAAGAATGTTCGGCAAAACGAAGAGAAATTTGATTATATTCATTATTTCGTACACCTTCACTTTGTTGAAACTGAGGTTTGGAAGATAATTATCATATGATTGGTGCTCATGAAATGAAGGAACAGAAATACATTGCAAACTGTGACAAGGTTAAACTCATGTGCTTTATTATTGTGATCGGGTTTACGCTTTCTGTCATCTTGCATTATATCCTTGGAAGTTACGCAGGTCTGAAGCCATATTACTATACTACATTTTTATTCGACCCCACAGACAAATTCAATGATTTCTATAACATATTCCATGCAACAGAGAATCTCGATCCCTATGCCGTGCCATTGAGTGTTTATTTTCCGTTTACTTTCTTCGTAGTCTATCCTCTAACATTCTTGAAGGCTGGCGCTGCTTTTATCTTGACCCTCATCATCTTCACATCATTTCTTCTGTGGTATTTAATGAGGTACGTTCCCGCAAATAATGCGTTAGAAAAATATTTTTATATATTTGTATTTACTTTGATGTCTTACCCGGTTCTTTTCAATATCGACCGCGGAAACTTCGAGATTTATCTGTTTGTTTTCATGATATTGTTTGTGTTCTTTTTTCAAAAAGAACAATATTTTGTGTCTGTAATATTTTTGTCGCTCGCGATCTCGATGAAAATGTACCCAGGTGTTTTTATTGTATTGTTTCTGTTCGAGAAGAAATACAGGTATGTCTTTTATGCTGCAATCCTTACCGTTTTATTAACTATTTGCAGTGCATCTTTGCTTAATGGCGGTCTACTTCAGTCATTTGTCGGCTTATCTGATAATCTGTTATATTTCAACAAAACTTATCTTTCGGGTAATTTAGGTCTCCAGCATAATTCATCTCTTTATGGCCTTATCAGATTAATTGGAAAGCATTCCGAAATTGTACAGCACTATATAAAATATTATTCTTTGATTGCTATAGTTATATTCGTTTTCATTGCACTTTATGTCATCAAATATCACGAGGAACTATGGAAAAAAGTATCCTTGCTTGTCTTTGCCATGATACTTCTCCCCCAAGTATCATTTGATTATAAATTGATACATTTGTATTTGCCTTTAATGTTATTCATTAACTCTTTAAGTCCCTCAAAATATGATAAAGCGCACTCAATCATGTTCAGTTTGCTGTTGATCCCTAAGGATTACATTCCACTTGGGCATGGAATCAGCAGTGCAGTGATTCTTAACCCTTTGTTGATGTTGAGTATTGCAGGATTGATCGTTTATGAGCGATTGCACGAGGTGAAGAATGAAGATACTTCTCACCGGTGGTAGCGGCTTCATCGGCAGGAACATACTTGAAGCCCTGGGGCAGAAATATGATATCATTGCTCCTCGCCACAAGTATCTGGAACTGGTTGATGATGTGACGACCAGAGAATTTTTCTTGAGCCATGACATCGACATAGTAATTCATGGAGCCGTTAAGCCCGGTCATCGAAATGCTGTGGATCCCACGCGGATACTGGATTCAAATACGCGAATGTTTTTCAATATAGTGCGCAACCGGGACCGGTTCGCGAAATTGATTTTCCTCGGATCAGGGGCTGTTTATGACATGCGGCACTATGAGCCCAAAATGCGTGAGGATTATTTCGATTCGCATGTACCTGTTGACGAGCACGGGTATTCAAAATACGTAATTTCAAAATATTTGCACCAGCTGGAAAATGTGACCGAGCTTCGATTGTTCGGTGTATTTGGCAAATACGAGGATTACGCAATCCGGTTCATCTCGAACGCAATTTGCAAGACACTGCTTGACCTGCCGATTACCATCAAGCAAAACAGGCTGTTCGATTATATTTGTATTGATGACCTCATGCCGGTGTTGGAGTATTTTATCCAGGAAAAGGGGCGATACACTTCATATAATGTTACGCCCGATCATGCTCTCGGTCTCTATGAAATTGCGGAGATAGTGCGTTGGCGGTCCGGGAAGAATCTGCCCATTCATGTGAGAGAAACGGGAATGGGGCAAGAGTATAGTGGCGATAACAAACGTCTTCGCCAGGAGTTCCCCCAGTTCAGGATTGCCCCGATTGAAAAGGCAATCGACCGTCTTTATAGCTGGTACGAGGCCAATGTCGGTTCTATCGACCGCGAAAAACTGCTTGTGGACAAATAACGTAGAGGGGATTGCATGATCAAGGTAACCGATTACATAGTGAAAAGGCTTGTTGAATATGGTGTAAAGCACGTATTCATGATCACTGGCGGAGGCGCCATGCATTTGAACGATTCTTTCGGCAAATGCAAGGAGATCGAGTTCATCTGCAATCACCATGAACAGGCGTCGGCCATAGGGGCCGAAGGATATGCGCGCACTTCTGGCAAACCTGGGGTGGTTGTTGTTACAAGCGGTCCTGGTGGCACGAACACTCTTACGGGCGTGATAGGCCAGTGGCTCGATTCAGTCCCGGGGCTTTACCTTTCCGGTCAGGTGAAACGGGAAACGACCATAGAGCGCTGCAGGGAAATCGGATTGCGCCAGCTGGGGGACCAGGAAATTAATATCGTCGATATCGTGCGCCCGGTGACAAAATGTGCAAGTGTCGTGAGTGAACCGAAAGAGATACGCCAACTGCTCGAAAAATCTCTCTATCTGGCTACGCACGGGCGTCCCGGCCCGGTTTGGCTTGACATTCCCCTGGATGTGCAAGGGGCTTTGATAGACGAAAATTCGTTGCAGGGCTTCGACCCGGATCAGGAGCGGTCCCTATCCACGGACCCGGATCTGCAAGACAAGATTGCCGAGGTGCTGCATTTGCTGCGTAAAGCTGAAAGGCCGGTTTTCCTGGCCGGTCAGGGCATACGGCTGGCGGGGGCACAGGGGCTTTTTCTCGAGACGGTCGAGAAAATGGGGATTCCGGTCCTGTCCACCTTTTGCGGCTTCGATCTGATACCGACGGAACATCCGCTGTACATCGGCAGAATAGGCACTATAGGCAACCGTGCTGGTAATTTCGCCTTGCAGAACGCAGATTTGCTTCTGTCGGTCGGATCCAGGAACAACATCAGGCAAGTCAGCTATAATTGGAGTTCGTTTGCACGCTCGGCCGCCAAGATAATCGTAGACATCGATCAAGCGGAATTGTCAAAACCGACCGTCAAGCCTGATCTGGCAATCAGGTCCGATGCCGGCCGGTTTCTCGAGGAATTGGACCGGCAGACGGAGGGGGAAGTACTTCCCGATTTTCAGGGATGGGTGGAGTGGTGTCGCGCACGCAAGGAACGCTACCCCGCAGTTTCCCAAGCACACAGGGTGTCGCAAAACGCAGTCAATCCATATTATTTCATCGAAGAGCTGACAGGTTTGCTCGGTCGGGATTCTGTGATGGTTGCCGGAAACGGCTCAGCATGCGTTGTCCTGTTTCAGGCGGGCAAAGTGAAGGAAAACCAGCGGATTTTCTGGAACTCCGGGTGTGCTTCCATGGGTTACGATCTGCCCGCGGCGATCGGAGCCTGTTTCGCAAACGGGAAAAAAGACGTCGTGTGTATTGCCGGTGACGGAAGCCTGCAAATGAATATCCAGGAATTGCAGACCGTAGCATATCATAATTTGCCAATAAAAATCTTCGTGCTGAATAATAATGGCTACATTTCAATACGACAAACACAGGAAGCTTTTTTTGATGCCCGTTACGTGGGGTGTGATTCTGAAAGCGGCGTGGGTTTTCCTGACATTGTGAAGATTGCGCAGGCGTATGGGCTTGTAACTGAAGTTATCGACGGGCACCGCGATTTAAAGGATAAAATCGGTCGAATTCTTGCTGCATCAGGGCCAGTGGTTTGCGATGTGAAACTTTCAGGCGATTACAGATTTGAACCGAAACTTTCCTCCGAACGAAAGGCCGATGGACGCATTGTTTCGAAACCCCTTGAAGACATGTATCCGTTCCTCGACCGGGAGGAATTCAAAGACAACATGCTTGTGGACGAATGGGAGCAGAATGGCAAAGCCTGACACTTTTCAGGCAATTTGGAGGAGTGTAAACTGTTAGAGACGGAGGGTACGGTATGAACGATCTTGAATTGAGAATGATTGACGCATTGATTGACTTGCGTGAAAACTATCATGTAATCGGGGTGAAGGCGGAATTTGAAGCGGAAGGCACTCGTTTGGAAGAAGCCATGAGGCTAAAGGATGTCGTTTCCAAAGCGGGTTTGGACCTTACGGTCAAGGTGGGAGGATGTGAAGCCATTCTGGACATGTACCAGGCGAGAGTTATCGGGGTGAGTCATGTTGTCGGGCCAATGGTTGAAACACCATATGCATTAAAAAAATATCTGGGCGCCGTGAAGTTGGCTTTCCCCGAAGTGGAGCGCAAACAGGTCAAGTTTCTGATCAATCTGGAAACAATCGATGCATACAGGAATTTTGATCGCATGCTTGAGCTGGACGATATCCATGAACTTGACGGGATTGTCCTGGGTCGTGTGGATCTGACCGGTTCCATTGGCAAGACAAGAGAATATGTGAATTCACCCGAAATTCTGGAGATTGCCCGGGATCTATTCTGCAAAGCGAAATCGAGAGACATGGAATGTGTCGTTGGTGGCGGGGTTTCCAAGGAAACCGTGCCTTTCATAAAACAGCTCCCCGAGGGATGCGTCGACCGTTATGAAACCAGGAAAATCGTTTTCAAATGTCCCGATTCACTGAACAATGACTATGAGAAAGGTATCCTGAAGGCAGTTGGTTTTGAATTGATGTGGCTGAAAAACAAGCGGGACTATTACAAGATGATCTTCGAAGAGGACATGCAGCGAATAAAAATGCTTGAAAGCCGCTACGACAGGCTGATAAAGGAAGCGGGAGGAATGTACGAATAATGGCCAGAATTGCCCTTGTAACCGGAGCCTCGCGCGGGATCGGAGCTGCAATCAGGGAAAAATTCGCAATGGATGGAATTACCGTTCTGGCTCCCCGTCGGGATGAACTGGATTTGCTTTCCAATGAATCCATAGACGCTTTTTTGGCTTCCTTGCACGAACCCATAGACATACTTGTGAATAACGCGGGCATCAATTATCTAGCGGGAATATCGGAATTGTCACCCGAAAAGGCGCAGATAATGACACAGGTAAACATCTTTGCACCCATGCGTTTAGTGCAGGGAGTGGCAACATGCATGAAAGCTAGAGGTTATGGAAGAGTTGTAAACATCAGCTCAATTTTCGGATTTGTATCCAAGGAACGCCGTCTATTGTATACAACTACTAAAGCTGGCCTCATAGGCATGACGAAAACCTTGGCCATAGAATTGGCGCCGTTCAATATCCTTGTCAACAGCGTTGCGCCCGGTTACGTTATGACCGAGTTGACCAGCCAAAACAACTCCGAGGCGGACCTCGAGAAAATACGTTCGGCCATCCCCATGGGACGGCTTGCCAAGCCTGCGGAAATAGCCGATGTGGTCGCTTTTCTTTGTTCAGACAGGAATACCTATCTCACCGGCCAGACAATAGTGGTGGATGGAGGTTTTACTTGCATGTAATCAAGCTGCAGTCCAAGTTGCGTGAATATGAAGCTCATTTCCTGGACGAGGACAGTTTAAAAGGAACTCTAGAAAATTTTAGTGATTGTATTTATGTGATTGACAGTAATGTATGGCATATTTATGGTGATACCTATTTTAAAGATTTGCCTCGGGCCGACCTGATAGTTTTTCCAGTGAGTGAAGAGCGAAAATGCCTAAAAAGTGTGGAAGATCTTTATGAAAAATTCACGGAACGCTCAGCAAAGAAAAATATGACTCTTGTTTCAATTGGAGGTGGAATTGTCCAGGATGTCACCGGGTTCACTGCTTCCACTCTTTATAGGGGGATCAACTGGGTGTTTGTCCCTACAACGCTACTTGCCCAAGCTGACAGTTGCATAGGTAGCAAAACATCCCTGAATTTCAAAGGATTCAAGAACCTTGCAGGTACGTTTTATCCTCCGTCGCAAATTTTAATTCATACCCCTTTTTTGAAAAGCCTTGAAAAGGCCGACTACTTGAGCGGACTTGGCGAGGTTGCAAAGCTGCATGTTATGGGCGGAGAGGCCATGACATCCCAATTAATCGATCAGCTTCCGTTATTGCTGCAAAGAAAACAGGATGTGCTGAAAAATGCGATAATCAACTCCCTTCAGGTAAAACAGAATTATATGGAAGGCGACGAATTCGATGCCGGGAAGCGGAATCTTCTCAATTTTGGCCATTGTTTCGGACATGCGCTTGAATCAATGAGCAACTATTCAGTACCACATGGCTCTGCGGTAGTATTAGGGATGATTTTCGCCAATATTGTCTCAAAAAATCGCGGACTCCTTTCAGTGAATGCGTGCAAGTTGTTGAACACCAAACTTCTTGGGAAACTTGTCATCAACCCTGTTGACCTTGAGCATCTAGGATATGATGGAATTCTCAAAGCCATGCGCCAGGACAAGAAAAGAGTGGGGGAAGGACTGGTGATTGTCCTGATGAAAGATGGCCATTCTTTTGAGAAAGTTGTCGATTTTTCAGAGATTGAATTGTCTGAAACCCTTGAAGAGTTTACCACCTCGTTGATAAATACGTTGCATTTCTGTGTCGTCGATAATTGTTGACAAATTTTAGCGCTTCATGATGTGTTTGGTGTTTTTAACGCAAAGTGCAACTTTTACTAGCTACGCTTACGTCGCATTGTAGTGATGTTTTTACTTTCAACTCAAAATCATGGTTTCCTTGTGCTGATCGATTATTTTATTGCTATCTATCCGCTTATAGAAAGGAATGCGGATTTTAAGATAATATTCTCTCTAACAAAAGGTCACAAATGATACAACCCGATCAGCGTCTTTCCATTGTCATCCCCACTTACAATAGATCTGAATTCCTCAACTATTGCCTGCAGATCCATATACCTTTGGCAAAGGCACACAACATTCAAATCTTTGTCTTTGACAACTCGTCGACGGACTCTACCCCCGAGGTAGTAAAACAAAGAGTTGAAGAATATCCCCTCATTGAGTATCACCGCAACGAAACAAATATAGGACCTGACAGGAATTTCGAACGCGCCCTGAAATATCCGAAAACAGATTATGTCTGGCTCTTGGGCGATACCTATCAGATATCAGCCCAGATGCTCATCTACTTTTATGAACTAATAGCGGACCAGACAAAAGAGTACGATGCCATTGTATTTAATGTAATAACTAGGGTATGTGACGTGCAAAAGCAGGATTTTACTGACTGTAACAAGCTTTTGTCGGATTTGGGTTGGCACATGACCTGTCTGGCGAGCCTCGTTTATAACTCAAAACTCATAGCCAATGCTGATTTCGACCGTTATCGGAATACGAACTTCATGCAGACAGGCGTGATATTCGAATATATTGCACGAAAAGAATTCCTGGTTCATTGGGAAGACACCGTGTCTGTGCAGCCCATTTTCATTGAAGGCATAAAAAAAGAAAGTTGGTTAAATCAAACTTTCGAAATTTGGGTGAGACGATGGGCAAATTTTGTGTTTTCCCTGCCACCTGCCTATGCTCTCGATACGAAGTTGAAATGCATCAGGGATCACGGAATAAAGTCAGGCCTTTTCTCTCTCAGGGGATTGCTGGTTTTCAGACAACTTGATATCTTGAATCAAGAAGTCTATAAAAAAGTATCACGTTTCATGCCGTTTTCAATAAAATATCCTAAAGCTGTCATGTTCCTTATAAGTTTGTTACCAAAGAAAGTTGCGCGGATATTGAAGAATTTTGTCTGAAGCATATAGTGTTTTAATGGGCATGGGTTGATTCCGAAACAAATGGAATCACCAATGCGTGTCGCATGTTCGAGAGCGTGCCGGAGATTAATGACTAAATCGTCATGGATAATATCGATAAAATATTAATAATAAAGCCCGGCGCAATAGGGGATCTGCTGCACATGACGCCCGTCATCCGGGCCTTGAAGAGTAAATATCCCGATGCCAGAATAACCGTGCTGGTCGGTTCCCGGCTGAGCACGACGATTTTCGAAAACAACCCCCTTGTCCACGAATCCATCGTGTTCGAGAAAAAGGGCGCCCACAAGTCGCTCAACAGTCTGGTGAGGCTCTGGAAGGAACTTCGCGCAAGGCGTTTCGACCTGGTGCTGAACTACCAGCGCAGCAACCTGAAGGGGTGGTTCCTGGCGTCAGCCGCGTTTCCATGCCGGGTGCTGGTCTACCACAAATCCCGCAAGCGCCTGATCCACGCCGTGGAAAATCACCTCGAGCCGTTGTCGGCCCTCGGCATTGATCCCGCGAAGGCCGACTGGACGCTCGATTTCTACCCTTCGCCGAAGGACGAGGCACGGGCGGTCGAAATGCTGAGCAGAGCCGGCCTTGCGGGCCGCAGGATTGTCGCCTTCAATCCCGGGACGAACCATCTGTGCAAGTGCTGGCCGCTTGACAAATTTTCCCGGCTCGCCGACCGCATCATCGAGCAGCTGGGAGTCGAGGTTGTCATCCTGGGAAGCCGGGACGAGAAGAGGCTTGCCGACGTGATCCGGGACGGGATGAGACATGCGGTCCACGACTTGACCGGCTGCACCCTGGGGGAGTTGGGGGCGCTGCTGAAAAGGGTTCAGGTCCTCGTGACCGGCGACACCGGCCCCATGCATATTTCTTCTGCTGTGGGTACCCCGGTCCTGGCGCTGTACGGCCCAATAAGCCCGGTCAGGAGCGGACCCGTCGGCGGCGGCCATCGGATCGTCATCCATGATGATCTCGACTGCTGCCCCTGCAACCGTTTCAAGTGCGTGAATCCGGTGTTCCGCCGGTGCATGGAAAGCATCACCGTGGACGAAGTGTTTGCGGAACTGTCCGGAATGTTGGATAATCGAAAAAATTGAGAACGGAGTGCACATGATCGAAGAATTGCGTCTGACGCGACTTCCTGATATTTTCGACCGCTGCATCGGCTTGTGGCATGACGAGACGGACAAGCCCGCAGGGGCTGACCTGAATCCCCTGGCGCTCGAACTGTGCCGCAGGAACTACCTGCTGTGGCACGAGGAGGACACGGCGCGGCGCACGGATGTGGATGACGCCGTCATTGCCTCGGTGAAGCGGAAAATCGACACGCTGAACCAGCAGAGGAACGACCTCATCGAACGCCTGGACGAGGAGATCGCCTCCCGGCTCGCAGGCAAGTCCGTACCCGGTCGGCCGGAGGATTTCAACTCGGAGACGCCGGGAAGCATTGTGGACCGGATTTCCATCCTCTCCCTCAAGATCTATCACATGCGCGAAGATACCCTGAGGACGGATATATCGCCGGAGCACAGGGAGCGTTCCACTCAACGGCTTGCTACGCTGAAGATTCAGAGATCCGATCTTTATGTCGCCCTGGAAAGGCTGCTGGGCGATTATCTCGCGGGAAAAAAGGTGATGAAGATTTACCGCCAGTTCAAGATGTACAACGACCCGACGCTCAACCCGGAGCTTTACGGGAAAGAAAAGAAAAGATAAGTTTCCCCACTTGTATCGTACAAGAGGGTCTGGAAGCATGGGCAACCGCAAGGGATTGCCCCTACGTATTCAATTAAATCGACAAACTGGAGTTTACAAATGACACGTTCAAATGAATCCGCGGCTGCAGGCGGCGCGAAGATAACCATCGACAACGGAGTGCTGAATGTTCCGGACAATCCCGTCCTTCCCTTCATAGAGGGCGACGGCACCGGGCCGGACATCTGGCGCGCCGCGGTGCGCGTGCTGGATGCGGCGGTTGCCAAGGCCTATTCCGGAAAGAGAAAAATCTCCTGGATGGAGGTTTTCGCCGGGGAAAAGGCCTTCAACAAGGGGCTGGGGTGGCTCCCGGAGGAGACGCTTGCCGCCTTCCGGGAATATCTCGTAGGGATCAAAGGGCCGCTCACCACCCCCATCGGCGGGGGCATCCGCTCGCTCAACGTGGCGCTCCGCCAGGAGCTGGATCTTTACGTCTGCCTGCGGCCGGTCCGGTACGTCAAGGGGGTGCCGTCCCCGGTCAAGCGGCCGGAGCTGGTGGACATGGTGATCTTCCGCGAGAACACGGAGGACATCTATGCCGGCGTGGAGTGGCAGGCCGAATCGCCGGAGGCGAAAAAGATCATCGAGTTCCTCCGCAGGGAAATGGGGGTCACGAAGATACGCTTCCCCGAGACCTCGGCAATCGGCATCAAGCCGGTTTCCCGTGACGGCTCCGTCAGGCTGATGGAAGCCGCAATCGAATATGCGCTGCAAAACGGCAGAAAATCGGTGACACTGGTCCATAAAGGTAATATCATGAAGTTCACCGAGGGGGCTTTCAAAAGCTGGAGCTACGAGCTGGCCGCTTCCCGTTACCGTGACCGCACCGTTTCCCAGCGCGAATCCTGGATCATCGGCAACAAGGAACGCCAACCGGACATATCGGCTGAAGATAATGCTCGTTCTATCGAGCCCGGTTATGATAATATGACGCCCGCGCAGCAGGAGGCCCTGGTGAGGGAAGTGGAGGCGACGCTTTCCCTGTGGCCGACCCATGGCGACGGCAAGTGGAAAAACATGCTGCTCATCAAGGATTCGATCGCTGATATCACGCTGCAGCAGACCATAACCCGCGCCGACGAATTCGATGTCATCGCCACCACCAACCTGAACGGCGATTATCTTTCCGATGCCCTGGCCGCCCAGATCGGGGGCATCGGCATCGCTCCGGGAGGCAACATCAATTACCGGACGGGGCACGCGATCTTCGAGGCTACCCACGGCACGGCGCCCAAGTACGCCAACCTGGACAAGGTCAATCCCGGCTCGGTCATTCTTTCCGGGGTCATGATGTTCGAGTATCTGGGCTGGAAGGAAGCTGCCGCACTGATCAATGCATCCCTGGACCGCACTATCGGCACCCGCAGGGTTACCTACGATTTCGCGCGCCTGATGCGCGCGGAAGGGATGGAAGGGGTTGCCGAGCTGAAATGCTCTGAATTCGCGGACGAGCTGATAGCAAACCTGTAGCGGTTTCCGGGCAGCGGCCGCATCCTGACCATCACCATTGAATATGGAATGATTTGGCGTTACCATGCGCAGATGACGGGAGGAGTCGATGGCACGCAGGAAAATTGCCCTGATCGGGGGGGGGCAGATCGGCGGCACCCTGGCCCACCTCATGGCCCAGAGGGAACTTGGCGACGTGGTGCTGTACGATGTGGTGAACGATCTGCCGCAGGGCAAAATGCTCGATATTTTCGAGGGCGGCCCGGTCGGGTGCTATGACTGCCGTGTGCTGGGCACCAGCGATGCCGCGGAAATAAGCGGCGCTGACCTGATCGTCGTAACTGCCGGCCTGCCCAGGAAGCCGGGCATGAGCCGCGACGATCTCATCACCGTGAACGCCAAGATCATTACCGGAGTGTCGGAGCTGATACGCGACAAGGCGCCCGACGCCATAGTGATCCTGCTTACCAATCCCCTCGATGCGATGGTGACCCTCTGCCGGAAGGTTACCGGGTTTCCGCGCAACAGGATCATGGGCATGGCCGGCGTGCTCGATTCAGCCCGGTTCTCCGCCTTCATCGCTGCCGAGCTCGGTGTGTCGGTGCTGGATGTCCACTCCCTCGTGCTGGGAGGCCATGGCGACGACATGGTGCCGCTGGTGCGATTCGCGAATGTGTCCGGTATCCCGGCATCCGTGCTGTTCGAAAAGAAATACGGGCCGGAGCGGGCCGGAGCGGTCATGGGGGAGCTGGTGGACCGGACCCGGCGCGCCGGGGGCGAGATAGTCGGGTTGATGAAAAGTTCCGCTTTCGTTTCACCGGCATTTTCCACGCTGGCCATGGCCGAGTCCATACTGTACGACCGCAAGCGGGTGCTCCCGGTGTGTGCCCTGCTTGAGGGCGAGTACGGCGTGAACGGCTATTTCGTGGGGGTTCCCTGCGTCATCGGCGCATCGGGGATCGAGCACATCATCGAACTGGAGCTGAACCGGGAGGAGCGGGCCATGTTCGAGGAATCCGTCTCCCATGTAAAATCGCTGGTAGACGGCTTGAAACTGTAAGTTCACTGCTTTGAAAGGCATTGATCAATGGAAAAGAAGAAACCTGTGGTCGTAGTCAACGAACGCTACTGCAAGGGGTGCCACATCTGCGTCGAATTCTGCCCGACGAGCGTTTTCGAAATGCGCGGGTTCACCGCAGTGGTGAAAAACCCGGAGGCATGTATTGCCTGCATGCAGTGTGAACTGAGGTGCCCCGATTTCGCGGTCACCGTGAGTCAGTAGAATCGGAGGGAAGTCGTGTCGAAAAAGGTGGCATTCATGCAGGGCAACGAAGCCTGCGCTCATGGCGCCATTTACGCCGGGTGCAGGTTTTTTGCGGGATATCCCATCACCCCGTCCACCGAGGTGGCCGAAGTGCTGTCGGCCGAGCTGCCCAAGGTGGGTGGGTCGTTCATTCAGATGGAGGACGAGATCGGGGCCATGGCGGCGGTCATCGGTGCTTCGCTTACCGGGGTCAAGGCGCTGACCGCGACCTCCGGGCCCGGTTTTTCCCTCAAGCAGGAGAACATCGGCTATGCCTGCATTACCGAGGTGCCCTGCGTGATCATCAACGTCATGCGCGGCGGGCCGTCGACCGGGATGCCCACCGGCCCCAGCCAGTCGGATGTCATGCAGGCGAAATGGGGCACACACGGCGATCATCCCGCGATCTGCATCGTGCCGGCATCGGTTCAGGAACTCTTCAACGAGACGGTCAGGGCGTTCAACCTGGCGGAAAAATTCCGCACTCCCGTAACCGTCATGCCCGATGAGATCGTCGGCCACATGCGCGAAAGAATCGTGTTCCCGGAACCGGGCGAGCTGGAAGTCGTGAACCGGACGGCACCGACCGTCCCGCCGGCGGAGTACTTGCCTTATGATACCCGTTTCGGCGATGTTCCGCCGCTGGCGGCCTTCGGCTCGGGCTACCGTTTCCACGTCACGGGGCTCAACAAGGCGGAAGACGGCTTTCCCACCACGCGCGCCTCGATCGTGCAGGCCGAAGAGGAGCGCCAAGTGCGCAAGATCGAGAACGCAATCGACGAGATCGTTACCTGGGAGGAATATCTGCTCGAGGACGCGGATATCGCAGTCGTCGCTTTCGGCTCCACAGCCCGTTCAGCGAGGTTCGCGGTAAACGAGGCACGGAAAAACGGTATACGGGCGGGGCTGTTCCGCATCATAACCTACTGGCCGTTTCCCGAGAAACAGATCGCCGCGCTGGCGTCCCGTGTCAAGGCCATCATTACGCCGGAGATGAACCTGGGGATGACCCTGCACGAGGTGCGCAGGTGCGTGGACGGCAAGACGCCGGTTTCCGGGATCTTCCGCGTGGACGGCGAACCTATAGGTCCGGCCCAGATTCTTGCCGGCATCAGGGAGGTGTTGTAGCTCATGGGCTTCGATTACGACAAATATATCCGGCCGGGCAAGCTGCCGCACATCTGGTGTCCGGGCTGCGGCCACGGCATTGTGATGAAAGGGTTGCTCCGCGCCCTGGACGCGGTCGGCTTCAGCAAGGACATGACTTCCATCGTTTCCGGAATCGGCTGCGCTTCCCGCCTTCCGGGATACCTGGACTTCTGCACCCTGCACACGACCCATGGCAGGGGAGTGGCGTTCGCCACCGGCATCAAGATGGCAAAACCCGGGATGAACGTGATCTGCGTCGGAGGCGACGGCGACGGCGTGGCCATCGGCGGCAATCATTTCATCCATGCCTGCCGCAGAAACATCGATATCACCTACCTCATCATGAACAACAACATCTACGGCATGACCGGCGGCCAGTTTTCCCCCACCACCCCGACCGGCGCCAGGGCTTCCACCACTCCCTATGGAAACCCGGACCCGCCGTTCGACATCGCCAAGCTCGCCATCGGCGCCGGGGCTACGTTCGTAGCGCGCGGGACGGCCTTCCATGCGGCCCAGATCGACAAGATCCTGGCCGAAGCGATGCGCCACAAGGGTTTTTCCGTCGTGGAGATTCTGGACAGCTGTCCCACCACCTATGGGCGGCGCAACAAGTACAAGTCGGTGATCGAGATGATGAACCACCTGAAGGATGTGGCGGTCCCCATAGCTGCGGCGGAAAAGATGAGCGCCGAGCAGCTCCGGGGGAAAATCATTACCGGGGTGCTGTACAAGGAGAACAAGCCGGAATATGTCGCCGAATACCGGAAGCTGGTGGAGCGGGTGCAGGCGGGGTGAAGAGGCGGCATTGACGGAATCAGGCCTTTTCGGCAGATAGAGGAGAACGGCATGTCCAGCAGGTATGAAATGAGATTTTCCGGGGCCGGCGGCCAGGGGCTGATCCTGGCCGGGATCATCATGGGCGAGGCCGCGGCCATTTATGACGGCAAGCAGGCGGTCCAGTCCCAGAGTTATGGTCCGGAAGCCCGCGGCGGAGCTTCCAAGTCCGAGGTGATCATATCCGACCAGCCCATCGACTTTCCCAAGGCGACCGCGGTCGATGCGCTCCTGGCGCTGACGCAGGAGGCGTGCGACAAGTACTCGTCGGACCTGAAGAACGGGGGGGTGCTGCTGATAGATTCGGATCTGGTCAAGAAGGCCCCTTCAGGCGACTTCACCGTGGTGCGCATCCCCATCATTTCGACCGCCAAGAACGAGGTCGGCAGGGCCATCGTGGCGAACATCGTCGCTCTCGGAGCCATGGTAGCGCTGACCGGGATCGTCACCCGCGAGAGCGCCGAACGCGCCGTCCTGTCGCGCGTTCCGTCAGCTTTCACCGAGCTGAACAGGAAGGCGTTCCAGATGGGTTATGAGAAGGCTCTGGCGGCCAAAATATAATTAGTTTGCTGCCCGCCTGGCGCTTGTTTTGCGATGCTTCTTGTAAAGGGATGCCGCGGTTTTGTCGCTGCTTTTCCCGGCGCCCATGAATACCTGGGTCAGATAGAGCGTTCCATCTGATGCGACTGCCGCTCCTATTCCGGTGGAGTCGAAACCGCCGCTCAGGATGTTGTCACGATGATTGGGGCTATTCATCCATCCTTCAATGATCACGTCACTGTTGTTCCTGTAGCCCATGCTCTGGCCTACGTTCTCGCCTATGGTGCTCCAGCCGGTTGCACCGACTCTGGCAATCCGGACCTCGAGGTTGTTCCCCTTGCTGTCGACATGGGACAGGAAATTGTTGGCCGCCATGTCGGAGCTCTGCCTTCGCGCTGCCGTCCGCAGTTTCCCGGAAACGTTGAGGGGTGCAAGCCCGTGTTCCGCCCGGATATCGTTGATTTTCCGGACAACGTAGGTTTCGGTTGCGGCGGTACGGCTGCCTTCGGAGGCATACGCCTGGACAAGGGATGCGGGACCGGCCGGTAGAACCGGCGTCATTGCGGCAAGGAAAATGGCGAACCAGCGGAGCGTGGTCATGGATGAAGTCTTCCTTTCAAGGTATTTATGAGAAGTCATTTTATTCTCCGGGCGCACGGAATGCAAAGAGATACCGGGGCCAGGTGGGAAAAATTGGTGACCAGGATCACAAATTTTCAAGAAGTGTATTCTCGGGAAAGTTGAAATCGCTTTCCCTGCGTGCTCAAATACTGCATACGCCCAAGCCGGGCGGAGCAACGAATCGACAGGACACAAGATGAACGAAGTGAATCTCCGGGACAGGATAAGCATCATCCTCGTGGAACCGCAGAGCCCGGGCAATGTCGGCATGGCCTGCCGCGCCATGAAGAACATGGGACTCGTCAATCTGCGGCTGGTCCGCGGGTGCAGGACCGACCATTCGGATGCCCGCAGGATGGCCGTGGCGGCGCGCGATCTGCTGGACGGTGCGGAGCGGTTCGACTCCCTGGAGCAGGCGCTTGCGGATATCGAGTTTTCCATTGCCACCACCCGGCGTCTGGGCAAATACCGGCAGGAGGTCATGAACCCCGGCGAGGCGGCTGCAAGACTTCTCGAACGTATGGGCAACGGCCGGGCGGCATTCGTATTCGGCAGGGAAGACAACGGCCTGACCACCCATGAATTGTCTCTCTGCCGCTGGCAGGCGACCATTCCCGCTTCGGATGAATACGGGTCGCTCAACCTTGCCCAGGCGGTTCTCGTCTTCTGCTACGAACTGACCCGCGGGGCCCGGGAGCGCGCGGTAACTGCTGCAAGTTCGCGGGCGCTTTCCGACACCCGTGAGATGGAGACGCTTTATTCCCACATGGAAAAGACCCTCCTCGACATCGGCTTTCTGGACCCTGCCAATCCGGCTCACCTGATGCGGACCCTGAGGCGCATACTTTCCCGTGCCGAGCTCGATTCCCGGGAAGTTGCCGTTCTGCGCGGCATCATGTCCCAGGTCGACTGGGCAGCCGCCGGGACGGGTGGGAAGGTGCGGCAATGATCGCAACCCAACTCGGGCTTGTCGCGGGCGCCGTGACCAGCTGTGCCGTCATTCCCCAGGTCATGAAAGCGTACCGCTCGCGGCACGTGCGCGACATTTCCGTCTGGCAGCCGGTCATCCTGGTATTCGGCCTGTGCCTGTGGCTTGCATACGGGATCCTCATACGCGACATCCCGCTGATAGCCGCCAACTGTTTTTCCCTATTCTGCAATGCGGTGCTTATCGCCATGAAAATAATTTACCGTGAGGGATGACAAGCGGGAACTCAGGCACTATATTACAGTAATGCATTATCAGCCTGTTGAACAAGGGATTGCCGAAGCGCACCGCCCTGCGACAGAAAAGAATCGATCGGGAGGAACCATGAAAAAACTGGCTTTAGTCATTCTTGCTTTGGTGACGTTCGGGCTTTCGGGTTGCGGCTACAATACCATGCAGGCCAACGAGGAGGCGGTCATCAAGACGTGGGGCGACGTGGAAGCTGCCTATCAGCGCCGGGCCGACCTCATTCCCAACCTGGTGGAAGTCGTGAAAGGTTATGCGAAGCATGAGGCGGACACGCTCAAGGCAGTGACCGAGGCAAGGGCGAAAGTGGGGTCGGTTCAGGCGACCAAGGAAGTGCTGAACGATCCGTCGAGTTTCAGCAAATTCCAGCAGGCCCAAAGTGAGCTCTCCGGCGCCTTGTCCCGGCTGATGGTCGTCGTGGAGCGCTACCCCGACTTGAAGGCGAACCAGAACTTCCTCGATCTGCAGAGCCAGCTGGAAGGGACGGAAAACCGGATCAACGTGGCACGGGTACGCTACAACCAGGCGGTTGAAACCTTCAATGTCAGCATCAGGACTTTTCCCAACTCCATGACCAACTCCATGCTTCTCCATTTGAAGCGGAAGGAACCCTTCAAGGCGGAAGAGGGGGCGAAGGTGGCGCCGAAGGTAAAGTTCTAGTTGTAGGGGCGGGTCTCGGGCCCGCCCGCCTTTCGGATGGGCAACCACAAGGGACGCCCCCACTGTAAGCTTGCATGATCGTTCCCGGACCTATGAAAAAAATTGTTTTCGCCATTCTTTTCCTTGCCGTCCCGTTCCTGGCCCATGCGCTTGACGTGCCCGCGCTCAAAGCCAGGGTCAACGACCTGGCAGGCCTCCTGTCGCCGGAAGCGGTTTCCAGGATCGAGACGCAGCTGGCGGGATTCGAGAAAAGCGAATCGACGCAGATTGCCGTCCTGACCGTCCCCTCCCTGGAAGGGGAAAACCTTGAGGAGTATTCCATCAAGGTTGCCGAGGCATGGAAAATAGGCCGGGAAGGCAAGGCCAACGGCGTAATCCTGCTGGTCGCCAAACAGGAGCGCAAGGTGCGCATCGAGGTGGGGAGGGGGCTGGAGGGAAGGCTGACCGACCTGGTCTCGGGCAGGATCATCCGCAACGAGATTGCGCCGCATTTCAGGAAAGGCGACTTCGACGGCGGTGTTTCAGCAGGCGTGAATTCCATAATGGCCGCGGTAAAGGGGGAATACAAGCCCGGGGAACTGGACAGCCGCAAGGCGAAAAAAGGCGCGCCTCCCATTACCACGCTTCTCATATTCCTGCTGGTTACCTGTGTCGTGCTCGGCTCCATTTCCAGGGCTCTCGGCGGTCTGGCCGGCGCGGTCGGGCTCCCTCTGGCAGCTTCGCTGGCTTTTCCGGGTCTGGCCCTGGCGATAAAGGGCCTGCTGGTTCTCGTCGGCCTGGTTGGGGGGGTATTCCTGGCCTTTCTTTTCGGCGGCGGTCGGGGACCCGGCACCGGCGGGCCTTTCTGGGGAGGCGGTTTCGGCGGAGGGTCCTTCGGCGGGGGATCATTTGGTGGAGACGGTGGCGGGTTTTCCGGCGGAGGCGGCGATTTCGGCGGCGGCGGAGCTTCGGGAGACTGGTGAACCCGAATCTCCTGAAAGCGAGGGATAGGCATGAAACCAGGAAACGCCGCGCATTTTTTCACAGAAGAAGAGATCAAAGCCATAGAAAAGGCGGTTGCCGCTGCGGAGGCGGGCACTTCAGGGGAAATCGTGCCCATGGTGGTGGACAGAAGCGACAGCTATCGGGAAGCGGAGGTTCTCGGGACGGTGCTGGTTTCGGGAATCCTCGCCCTGGCCCTGGAAGTGGGACTCCAGGCGTACCAGCTCTGGGCCGCGGGTACGGATTGGACCCAGGGCAGGTTGGAAACCGCGCTGGTTCTTCATGCCACGTCGGTCTGGACCTACATCCCGCTGGTTTTCGCGCTCTTTTTCCCGGTGCGCCTGATTTTCAGGAGGTTCGACCGCCTGAAGCTCCTGTTCGTCGGCAGGCGAAGGCTTGCCGAGGCTGTCAGGGAGCGGGCGGTACGCGCATTTTATGAAAAAGGACTCTACCGGACGAGGGACGAAACCGGAGTCCTGATCTTCATGTCGCTGTTGGAGCACAAAGTGTGGATACTCGGGGACAGGGGCATCAACAGGAGCATTCCGTTGCATTCCTGGCATGCCCTTGCCGGGGAGCTGTCGAAGGGATTGCGCGAGGGCCGTGCGTGCGAAGCCCTCTGCTCGGTCATCGCTTCCTGCGGCGAAGAGCTGTCACAGCATTTTCCCGGGAAAGCGGATGACCGCGATGAATTGAACAACGACCTGATTCGATGATTGACCGTAATCAATAAAGGAGCACTTTTGACTGCGACAGTATTTCTGACTACCTTCGGCGTGATATTCCTGGCGGAACTGGGGGACAAAACCCAGTTGACGGCGATGGCGCTCGCCGCCCGCTACCCGTGGAAGAAGATTTTCATCGGCATCGCGCTGGCCTTCGCTTTGCTGAACCTTGGCGCCGTTCTGGTGGGAAAGGCGCTCCTGGCGGTTTTCCCGGTTTTCTGGACGAAACTGGCGTCGTCGGCTCTGTTCCTGTACTTCGGGGTCACAACCCTGCTGACATCCGGACCCGACAAGAACCACCACGCCGTCACGGCATCCGGAGCCATCAGGACCGCCTTCCTCATGATTCTCCTGGCGGAGCTGGGGGACAAGACGCAGCTGGTCACCCTCAGCCTCGCGGCCCAGTACAATGCTCCGGTTGTGGTATTCCTGGCTTCGACCCTGGCACTCTGGCTGGTATCCCTGCTGGGGATATTTCTCGGCAGACAGCTCCTCCGCATCATGCCGCTGCATTATATCCACCGCGCTGCCGCGGTTCTTTTTCTCCTCTTCGGCTCTGTACTCCTGTACCAGACCCTGGCCTAGTCGTCCGTTGCAATTTTTCCGGCATTCTTCTACAATGAACGGAACCTTCACACTGCCTGCCGATGAGATCAATGTCTGAAAAATATATCGAAAAATCTTTTCTCTATTTCGTCATCCTTTCAATCGTCGTGCACGCGGCAGGGCTGTACCTGTTGATGCAGGTCCCGGAGAAAAAGCTGGAGCGGAAGCAGGAATCCTACATGGTCGACCTGACCGACATGCCCGACCTGCCGGCAGCACCCGAGAGCAAGGCCAAAGTGAAGAGATTTGCGGAAAAGAAGCGCAGGGTAGCGCGGGAAACCGCGCCCAGGGGTGAAATGCCGCAGGAAAAGATTGCTTCCATCCCGAGGCCGACGGCCGGGCGGGACGCCAGGCGTTCCGGTCAGCGGGCAAGAGGGCCGGAATTGAAGCCGCAGGCTGCGGACAGGCCGGACCAGATGAAGGAGCCGGGGCAACGGACGGCAGAGGCGAAACCGGGTGGAAAAAACCTGCCGGAACTGTCCAAGCTCTATCCGAGCGCAAGCAGACTGGCCAAGCTGGAAGAGGGATACCGCAAGAAATATGAAAACGGCGTCGAAGAGGGGGATACCCGCTTTCTCAACAGCGACGATATCTTTTTCGGTTCATTCCTGCGCAGATTTGAGTCGGCGGTATACGGAGTGTGGAGATATCCCGAGGCGGCCGCCCGGGCGGGGATCCAGGGCGTAACCCCGGTCAAGATAACCTTCAACAGGAAGGGCGAAGTGGAAAACATCGACCTGCTCGAATCATCGGGAAGCCAGCTGCTTGACCGTGAAGTGTTCCGGACCCTCAAGTCCCTCGGTCCCATCGGCGGATTTCCCAAGGCCTATGACAAGGATCATTTTTACCTGATCGCCTTTTTCCAGTACGGCCTGATCCAGGGTGCGGGCCGCGGCAGACTCCACTGACCAGCCGTGGAAAATCTATTGCGGAACCCGTCTGCGGCGTTGCGCGGTGCTCACAACCTCGTTTATCTGGGTGATATTTCCCGTGCGCCTTGCATCCGGACTTCCCCGTGACGTTTCTCAGCAGCCTGTAAGCAGTCCCTTCAAAAAACTCCCGGCGCCATCAGGCCAGCTTAAGGCGCTCCCTCAGGTACTCTTCGAACTGGCTGCCCATCTCTTCCCGTTTCAAAGCCATGTCAACCGTTGCTTTCAGGAAACCCAGCTTGTCGCCGCAGTCATAGCGCTGCCCCTCGAACCTGCACCCGTAAATCGCCTGCTGGACGGACAGCTTCTTGATGGCGTCGGTGAGCTGGATTTCTCCCCCTTTGCCGGCTTCCTGCTTTTCCAGGATCGGGAAAATTTCCGGTGTGAGCACGTAGCGGCCGATGATGGCGAGGTCGGAAGGCGCTTCTTCGCGTTTCGGCTTTTCCACGAGATCGGTTACCTCGAACACTCTGTCGGTTATCATGCCGGCCATGACGCAGCCATAGGAGGAGATGTGTTCGAGCGGTACCCGTTCGAGGGCCAGGACCGACCCGCGATATCGGTTGAAAACATCCATCAGCTGGCCCAGGCAGGGCGTCTGCGCATCGATGATGTCGTCACCCAGCAGGACGGCGAACGGCTCGTCTCCCACGAATTCCCGGGCGCAGAGGATTGCATGGCCGAGTCCGAGGGCCTGTTTCTGCCTGACATAATAGATGCTGACCAGTTCGGCGATGTCCCGCACTTCCTTGGCAGCTTCGCTGTTGCCTTTCTGCCTGAGGATGGACTCCAGTTCGAAGGCAATGTCGAAGTGGTCTTCAATGGCGCGCTTGCCGCGGCCGGTAACGAAGAGTATCTGCTCGATGCCCGAAGACACGGCCTCTTCGACGACATACTGGACAAGGGGTTTGTCGATGAGCGGAAGCATCTCTTTCGGAGACGCCTTGGTGGCCGGAAGGAAACGGGTTCCCAGCCCTGCAACCGGAAAAACTGCTTTTCTTATTTTCATGTAATATCCTCGATCCGCGGCGCAGGGTGCGGGCCGGCGGTGAAAATCCGCTTGCGATCAGCCCGCGGCCTGGGACATCATGGCCGACTGCAGGGTGTTTTTCAGGAGCATGGTGATGGTCATGGGGCCCACCCCGCCGGGTACCGGTGTGATGTAGGACGCCCGTTGAGAAGCGGCGGCGAATTCCACATCGCCCACGAGCTTCTTGTCGCCCACTCTGTTGACCCCCACATCGATCACCACGGCGCCTTCCTTGATCCATTCGCCGCGAATGACCTCCGGGCGCCCCACGGCAGCGATGAGAACATCGGCTGCTCCGATCTTCGCCGGAAGGTCCACGGTCCTGGTGTGGCAGATGGTGACCGTGGCGTGCTGCTGCAGGCACATGAACGCCACCGGCTTGCCCACGATGTTGGAGCGGCCGACCACCACCACCTCTTTGCCGGTGAGGTCGATGCCGGTTTCCTGGAGCATGACCATGATGCCGTAGGGGGTGCAGGGCTTGAATACGGGTTTGCCGGTGATGAGTCTTCCCATGTTGTAGGGATGAAATCCGTCCACATCCTTGAACGGTGAAATCGCCTCGAGGATTTTCGCCTCGTTGATGTGTTTCGGCAGCGGCAGCTGAACGAGAATTCCATGGATCCGCTGGTCCCGGTTGAGCTGGTCGATCAGGGACAAGAGCTCTTCTTCGCCAGTCGACGCCGGCAGGGTATGCTCGATGGAGAAGATTCCCACATCGTGGCAGGCCTTCTCCTTCATAGTGACATATACCTTGCTGGCCGGATTGTCGCCGACGAGGACAACCGCGAGTCCGGGGCGATTCCCGGTTGATGCCAGTTCGGCCACCTCGGCAGCTATCTGGGAACGGATTTTCTTGGAAATGGCCTTGCCGTCAATGATGGTAGTCATGCGTCTGGGTCCCTCGAACGGTTTCCGACCCGGAAACCGCTGGTCTGTTCATTCTGATTTTCGGTCTGGTGGAGGAGCCGCCCGCGTCCGGCAAAAAAAATCCCCCGCGCGGGGGGATTTTCCTGGGTCGCTGTCAGGCTGCCGCGGCCGGGCAGGAAGAGCAGGAACCGTCTTTCGGACAAGACGGCGACGCACTGTTCTTCGATTCTTTGGAGTAACCCTGGGCGTACCATCCGCTGCCCTTGAGGGAAAATGAATTCAACGATATGAGTTTCTCGACGTGACCGCCGCAATCGGGGCACGTCGTGATCGGTTCATCGGAAAACTTCTGGCGCAATTCGAACTCGCTGCCGCAGTCGGAGCAGCGGTATTCATACATCGGCATTGCTCTATACCTCCTGATTTTGTTCCTTTCAAAAATATAAGGAGATTCACGGTGCTTTGTCAACCCTTTTGGGCGGATGAATTTGCTTTGCTTCCATTTTTGCAGACACACCCGATCATGGAGAACAAAAGGGGCGTCCGATAGATTATTCCCACCACCTTCTTGTCCCGGACAACGGGAAGCCGGTGATAGCGGTGCTTCACGAACAGGTCGGCAATTTCCAGCACGTGCGCTTCTTCGGTAACTGAAAGAGGTTCCCGCTCCATTACGTCTTCCACTGCTCTATCGGCTATTCCTTCGCACAGCAGGTCGAAAAAGCCGTCCCCGTCCCGATCGGCCGGTTCCATGTTCTTGGCGTGCTCCAGGAGGGAGGTGATGACCGTGAGGGGCGTCAGGACCCCGGCGAGTTCTCCCCAGTCGTTCACGACCACCAGCCCCGGTGCGGCATTCTGGAAACTCTTGTCGCCGAAATTCTTTTTCATGAGCAGGATGGCGTCTTTCATGGATGCCTTCCTGGAAATGGTCGGAACATCAGAAACCATGATATCTTTTGCTTTCACTCAATCCTCCGTCTTGCATGCTGTCAACAGTTCCAGGACCGAATCTTTGCCGATCCCATCGACCGCTACGGTCTTGTGACGCGATTTCTCTCCGCTGATGATGCGCACCTTCGACTTGGCTACCCGGAAAAGTTTGGCGAGGAATTCCTGACAGAGCTTGTTTGCCGCACCGTCAACAGGAGGAGAGGTCAGACGCACCTTGAGTTCGCTGCCGCTCAGGCCGCAGATTTCATTGCGTGAAGCTTTTGGCTGAACGTGGATGGAGAACGTTACTCCATTGTTATTCTGGGTGATCGAAAAGTCGGTGTTTCCGTTATGTTTGATCGTTTTGTTCATTAATGGATATCATCTTCAAGCAGGAATCCAGCATGGAGCGGAACGAACTCTCGAACTGGATCTTCTGCCTGCGGAGCTCCTGGAGGTCGTTCTCCAGTTGGACCAGCCTGTTTTCCGCATCCGCGACGATCTTTTCCGCCTTGATCTCGGCTTCGGCGATGAGCAGGTCGGCTTCTTTCCGGGCATTGCTCTTCATGTCGTCGCTGATCTTGTGAGCTGCCAGCAGCGTATCCCGCAGGTCCTTCTCCCTCTGTTCGAGGATCTCCGCTTCCGATGCGCTCTTCTGCACCGCTTCCCTGAGGCTGGCGTTCTCCCTGCTCAGGTTTTCCATTTCATGGGCCACGGCCTGGAGGAAGGTGTCCACCTCCTCCGGGTTGAGGCCGCCGAAGACTTTTCCCTTGAATTGCTGCTGCTGGATATCGAGAGGGGTGATTTTCACGAAAGACCTCACATGTTGAGCATCATCCGGGCGCCCAGTTGAAGTATGGAATCGACGACGAATTTCTGGAGAAAATATATGGCAAGCACGACCACCAGGGGCGAAAGGTCGACTCCCCCGAGAGGCGGCAGGCGTTTTCTCACCTGGAAAAGAACCGGTTCCGTAACCTTGTAGAGAAAGTTGACGATCGGGTTGTAGGGATCGGCATTGACCCAGGAGACAACTGCTCTGGCTATGATGAGGTACATGTAAAGAGTGAGTACCGCTTCCAGAACCCTGCCGACCGCCGTCAGAAAATTTGCCGCTATGAACAAGTAAAACCACCCCGGGTTGTTTGAGTTCACTAAGAACAGCAACTTTTATACAGAAAACCGGGGGAACTGTCAAGTCAGGGGGTATTCGGACTACCGCCGGCGGCGGCCGGTGTTCCGGGGCGGCGGATGGATTTTTTTGTTGTAAGCTCTGTCAATCCGGTTATACTGGTGTCGCCGGCAATGAAAGGAGACCTGTTGACATGTCCATAGCGAAGACGTGGTATACGCCTGAGGAAGCCGAATCCAAATTCGGGGTGCCGAAAGCCAGGATACTGCAATGGGTTGATGAGGGGCTGGTTCGCTGTGAACAGCGGGACACCAGGGTAGTGGCCGTGAACGGGGACGATGTGGAACTGAAGATAAAAGAGCTCATAAAGAAGAAGTGAACGGCTTTTCACCAACATAGATGGTAGCGATGCCGCAGCTCAGGTCTGTATGGCTGACGTCATTGAACCCCGCGCTTTTCAGTTGTCGCTTGAAACCTTCCCGGTCAGGGAAATCCAGCACCGACGCCGGCAGGTAGCGATAGGCGCGGGAATCGGAGAACAGGCCTCCGATGGATGGAAGAATGCGGTGGAAGTAGAAATGGTATGCGGCCCTGAAAACGGCCGAAGTCGGTTTTGAAAACTCAAGCAGTACGAGTTTCCCCCCGGGACGCAGCACTCGATGAATTTCCCGCAGCCCCAGATCCCTGTCCGCAACGTTCCTGATGCCGAAACTGATACAGGCAGCGTCGAAGGTGTTTTCCCGGAAGGGGAGGGCTTCGCATGAAGCAATCCCCAGATCGACCGCGGAGCGGTTGAGGGAAGAAGCGATTTTGGCGTCGGCACGCGCAATCATTTCCCCGCAAAAGTCGACGCCGACGAATCTGGTTGCAGGTGGGAGCAGGGAAGCGGCTTCCAGGATCATATCGCCGGTACCGGTCGCTATGTCCAGCACCAGGCTTTTTCCCCGGAGCGCGATTTTACCCACTGCAGCCCGGCGCCATCTCCGGTCGATGCCCAGGCTGAGCACATGGTTGAGGAAATCATAGCGTGGGGCTATTTTTCCGAACATTTCCCTGATCTGTCCGCTTTTTTCCGTATTTCCGAGCATCGTGGGCATCCTTTGCGATCCGGGGTCAGCCGCTGGAGTTCCTCGGCGCTGATCCCGGCAGAAGCAGCATAACACACAATCGGAATATGTACCATGAGGAGTCGCCGTGACGCCAGTAATACGTTGGCAGGATATCGCCGATATCATCATAATGAGTTTCATCGCGTACAACCTGTACAGCTGGTTCAGGAAAACCAAGGCTTTTCAGGTCGTGGTAGGGCTGGGCTTTCTGGGGATCGTGTACCTGATAACAAAGAACCTGGGATTTTTCATGACCAGCTGGATACTCCAGGAACTCGGCACGGTGCTCTTCGTCCTCATAATCGTCATATTCCAGGCGGAGATCCGCCAGGCTCTCTACCGCATTAGCCCCCTGCACGGCCTGTTCGGCCGGCAGGACCAGGGTCCTCATCTCGAACCGGGTGAGTTCGCCGAGGCGGTCTTCTCTCTTGCCGGTTCCCGGACCGGCGCCATAATAGTCATCCAGCGGGAAGAACCCATAGATGAGTATCTTTCGAACGGCATCGACGTCGACTCGGCCATTTCCGGCCAGTTGATCGGCAGCATCTTCTTTGAGGGATCCCCACTCCACGATGGGGCAATCATCGTAAAAAACGGCAGAATCTCACGTGCTTCATGCCACCTGCCCCTGTCAACGCGAACCGATATCCCCCATTATTTCGGCACCCGTCACCGGGCCGGATTGGGACTGTCCGAACGTTCCGACGCCGTGGTCGTCATCGTTTCCGAGGAGCGGGGCGAAGTCACGCTTGCGCTATCCGGTGAACTGCGGAGAGTGGAATCAGCCCCCCGCCTCGTGGAGTTGCTGGTCAACCTCCTTGAGCCGCCGGCCCAGGTGCCCACGCATATTTCGCTGGCGAAGAGGATCTGCGGCAACTTCTGGCCGAAGCTGGCTACGCTAGGTCTGGTTACGGTATGCTGGCTTATCGTTACCGCGCGGCAGGGAGAGATCGTCACGGTCAATGCGCCGGTGCAGTTCAGAAATATCCCGGATTCGATGATCTTCAGCAAGAGTTCCCAGGACCAGGTGGAGTTGCAGCTGAAATCGGTTTCCAGCCTGATACCGGTGCCGAAGGAAGGGGAGGTCGCTGCCCAGGTAGACCTGGCGGGTATCAAGGAGGGAACCAATCTGGTGACGCTCAGGAAAGAGGATTTCAACCTTCCCTCCGGGGTTCAGATAGCAAGAATCAAACCTGCCGCGCTGCGCGTATCGGTCGAAAGGAAAAAGCGCAAGCTGGTGCGGGTCGAAGCGCGGGTTTCCGGATCGCCGCCTGAAGACTTGCGGCTCAAGAGAATAAAAATCCAGCCATCGATGGTCATGGTCGAAGGCCCTGAGTCGGTGCTGTCGCGCATCGAGAGCATCAGAACCGAGGATATCCGGATGACCGGGGCAACGAGGTCGTTTACGGTTGAGGAGAGACTCGATCTCCCGGCGCAGCTCCGGCTCCTGCATAATGACCGGGTCAGGGTCCGCGTGACGCTGGGCAGATAGGCGGCGGCGTTTGTGGTTGACAGGGGCAGGTTTCTGGTGTATAAAGTCACAAATTTAAAATTACGTTATGCATTGTAAAACAAGGAAAGGGGGGCGAATGAATATCTGCATTCGAATGATGGTATTTTGCATTGTTCTTGTAACCTTCCCGTCTCTTGCTCTGGCAGCAAAGACTCATGTGATTAAAAAGAAAGACAACCTCTATTCACTTGCCAAGAAGTACCACGTTTCAGTACAGGAAATAAAGTCAGCGAACAATCTGGTTGAAACCCATCTGAAGCCCGGCGCGAAAATCGTGATTCCTCCGAGAACGGTTGCCTCGTCCGCGGATCGTCATTCCGGGTCACAGAAGGTGAAAGGCAATGCCTACAAGGTCCGGAAAGGGGACACGATGGACCGGATCGCGCAAAAGACCGGGATCGCCGTGTCGGAACTGAAACGCCTCAACCGGGTCCATGCCAAAAAGCTGAAGCCCGGTAGTCTTATCGTCCTGAGGGAAGCGGCGCCGGCCGAAAATGCCCCGGCCAGGGAATCGGTCAGGGTGGTCAGGACCAATACCCGCCTGTTTTCCAATGCGGAATATGAGCGGACGCTCGCCGAGCTGACCGATGCGGACCCGGAACAGACGGTCGACCTGTCGAAGAACCTCGAGTTGGGGACGGAAGCCTCGAAAAAACTCAAGACAACCGCGTTCAGTTTTCTCGGAACCCGTTACCGTTTCGGAGGTAACACCCGCAACGGACTTGACTGCTCCAGCTTCGTCCAGCATGTTTTCCGCGACCTGAACATCAACCTGCCCCGGACCGCACGTGAACAGTACGGTACCGGTGAAGCGGTCACTACCTACGACCTGCAGAAAGGCGACCTGGTATTCTTCCGTACGTACGCGCCTTATCCTTCCCATGTGGGCATATATCTGGGCGAGAACAAGATGATCCATGCTTCGTCGCGGGACCGCAAGGTTGTCATATCTTCAATGAACACGCCTTATTACCGCTCGCGTTTCATTGGAGCAAAGAGATACTCCAAGATCAACCCCGAAACCGTGAACCTCAATGACCTGTTTGCCGACACCGAAATAGTCGTTGAGAAAGATGAAGATGTGCTGAATAACGACGCGCTGAATCTGGGGCTGAAAAACTGACTGGATAAGGGAGAATAGTCCCGGAGGAAAAAACCGGCGCCGCTCAGCGGCGCCGGTTTTTTTGTTCAGGCCCGCACGGGAAAGATCGGATATTTGGCATCCTGGTTTTCGTTGTATAATTGTTCGAACTCATCCGAAAGGGCCTTGAATGCGTCGAGCACCCGGGGATCGAAATGTTCCGGCCTGGTCCTCCCGTCTCCGGCAGTTATGATCCCGACGACATTCTCGTGGCTTTCGGCATCCTTGTACGGGCGCCTGCTCCTGAGAGCATCGTACTGATCCACCAGCATGACGATTCTACCCTCGATGGGTATTTCCTCGCCCTTGAGCCCGCGGGGATAGCCGCTGCCGTCCCATCGCTCGTGGTGGTTCAGGGCAATCGAGGAGGCCATCCTCAAAACCGGGTACGATGACCCTGAGAGCATTTTTTCGCCGATGGTGGTGTGGGCCTTCATGACTTCGAACTCGTTTGGGGTAAGGCTTCCCGGTTTCAGCAGTATACTGTCCGATATGCCGATCTTGCCCAGATCGTGCATCGGGCTGGCAAAGGTGATGTTTTCGATGAATTCGGGCGGAAGATCGAGATACCGTGAAAGCTTGCTCGCATACAATCCGATCCTGGCGATATGCGAACCCGTGTCGGTGTCCCTGAATTCCGCCACTGCCGTCAAACGCTCTATGATCTCGATGCTGATGTTCTTCACCATCATCAGGGCATCGGCCAGTTCCCGGGTCTTTTTCTCCACCATGTCCTGAAGCATGAATTTGTAATTCTTTTCCATCAGGACCAGGCGGTTGTACTTGACGCCCTTTTCGATGGAGTGGAGAAGGTAGGTGGGCTTGTAGGGCTTGATTATGAAATCGAAAGCTCCCTTTTTGACCGCTTCCACGGCGATGTCCAGTTCCGCATACGCCGTCATCAGTATGACCGGTATGTCCGGGTTCAGATTGTGGACTATTTCCAGCAGTTCGATGCCGGACATGACCGGCATCTTGATGTCGGTAAGAATTGCGTCGAGATCCGTGCATTGTATCTTCTGCAGGGCTTCTTCACCGTTCCTGCACGGTATGACCGAGTAACCGAACTGGCCCAGGAGGGCGACAACCGATTCAAGCACGTACATGTCGTCATCGACAACCAGGACCGTGGTCGTTTTGGCATCATTTGTCATCTGAACCCTTTCGTTTCCGCGACGCCCCAGTTCTCACGATTCCGAGCGCCTTTCGATAGCCGCACTCATCGTGAAGCCAGGAAAGTTCCCTGACCAGGGATTCCGTCAATTGAATGCACTGGGGGTATATTTCGAACCGTCGTGGATAGATCCTGCATTCTCTCGTCACTACATCCAGGTACCTGCAGGGGATAGCAGTGAAGAAAATGGTTCCATCTTCATCCTCGATCTTCTCGAAGCAGCACAAACCGCACCTGTTGCACAGCTCTTCCCAATCGTTCCGTATTTTCCCATCCTTTTTCATTTCAAGAGGATACCCAAACGGTTCCGCGTCTGTCAATTGATTTGCGCTCCCTGCCAGGTTGGTGGGATGAACTGACTCCTTGCGTACTCCCGGAAAAATGCCGGCCCTGAGACATCTGTCCCGGCCGGCGCTGGTGCGGCGTCAACGCGAAATTGCTACTACATCGTGATGCATGGTGTTATAAGTATCCGTTATGACGGAAAACGGCACTGCACCACAGGAAAGACTCTCAGGATCCGTTGAAAGGGTTACCTTCCACAGTGAGGAGACCGGTTTCTGCGTTCTCCGTGTGAAAATCAGAGGGAAGAAGGACCCGGTCACGATCATCGGCTCTGCGGCATCGATAGCCCCGGGCGAATTCGTGGAATGCCTTGGGTTCTGGCACAATGACCGGACTCACGGCCTCCAGTTCAAGGCGCGACATCTCAGATCGGTGCTACCGGGCACCAGGGAGGGCATTGAAAAATACCTTGCGAGCGGGATGGTCAGGGGAATCGGCCCCCATTTCGCCAAGATGCTGGTGAAGGCTTTCGGTGAAACGGTTTTCGAGGTCATCGAAAACGACCCGCTTCGGCTGCTCGGACTGCAGGGCATCGGGAAGAAGCGGATGGAGATGGTTACGGGCGCTTGGGCGGAGCAGAAGGTGATCCGGGAGATCATGGTCTTCCTCCAGTCGCACGGGGTCGGTACCGGCCGGGCGGTGCGCATCTACAAGACCTACGGTGACGATTCCATTCCCAAGGTTACCGAGAATCCCTACCGCCTCGCCATTGACATTCGGGGCATCGGCTTCAAGACCGCGGATGCGATCGCGGAACGTCTCGGCATCGCCCGGGATTCCCTGATCCGCGCACGGGCCGGGGTGCGCCACGCTCTGCAGGAGATAGCCGACGATGGTCATTGCGCCTGGCCTGAACGGGAACTGGCTGAAAAGGCCGCCGGGCTCCTGGAAATCCCGGTCCCGATAATAGAGGAGGGGATCCGGGAGGAGATCGCCGAAGGGAATCTGGTCCCGGAAGACATCGACGGCCAAAAGTGTCTGTTTCTTGCGCCACTGCACCGGTCCGAAACCGGGACTGCGGCACATGTCGCGCGGTTGCTGCGCGGCTCGTTGCCCTGGGGTGAGATAGATGCCGGAAGAGCCGTCGAGTGGGTAGAGCAGAAGACCGGCCTGACACTGTCGGCTTCCCAGAAAAACGCCGTCCATCTGGCCCTGTCATCCAAAGTGGTCGTCATTACCGGCGGTCCGGGCGTGGGCAAGACGACCCTGGTGAACAGTATTCTCATGATCATCCGGGCCAAGGGAGCCGGGGTCACGCTGTGCGCCCCGACGGGAAGGGCTGCCAAGCGGCTTGCGGAATCCACTGGGCAGGAGGCGAGGACCATCCACCGGCTCCTGGAGTTCGACCCCCAGGTTTTCGGTTTCAAACGGGGGAAGGAGCTTCCTCTTGAAACCGATCTCGTGGTGGTGGACGAGTCGTCCATGGTGGATGTCGCCCTTGCCAACCGGCTTTTTGCCGCGATACCCGATCATGCCGGTCTGATTGTCGTCGGAGACGTCGACCAGCTCCCGTCGGTGGGGCCCGGCGCGGTGCTGGCCGATATCATCGAATCCGGTGTCGTCCCGACGGTCAGGCTGACCGAGATCTTCCGCCAGGCAGAGTCTTCCCGGATCATCGTCAACGCCCACCGCATCAACCGCGGAGAGATGCCGCTGAAAACTGAAGGAACGGCCCTTTCGGATTTCTATCTGATCCCTGCCGAAACCCCTGAAGACATACACCGGAAGGTCATGCAGGTGGTCACCGAGCGCATCCCCGGCCGCTTCGGCTTTCATCCCGTGAGGGATATCCAGGTCTTGACCCCGATGAACCGGGGCGGCCTTGGCGTCCGCTCCCTCAACGTGGATTTGCAGCAGAGGCTGAACCCTTCTTCGGAGCCTCGGGTGAGCCGCTTCGGCACCACTTTTTCGCCGGGGGACAAGGTGATCCAGACCGTGAACAATTACGGCAAAGAGGTCTTCAATGGCGATATCGGCAGGATCGAATCAGTCGACCCCGAGGGAGGACTGGTGCTCGTCGACTTCGACGGCAGGATGGTGGAATATGAGTTCGGGGAGTTGGACGAGGTTGCCCTCGCCTATGCCACCTCCATTCACAAGAGCCAGGGGTCCGAGTATCCGGCGGTCGTGATCCCCCTCGCCATGCAGCACTACATGCTGCTTGAGAGGAACCTGCTCTATACGGCAGTCACGCGGGGCAAGAAGCTGGTCATAATCATCGGGCAGATCAGGGCGCTTGCCATGGCGGTGAAGAACTGGAGGTCCGACAGGAGAGTGACGAAACTGGCCGCGAGGATTGCAACGGCAATGGAATCGTGGGCGGGTTTCCAACCCGCCCTTGAATAATCAATCCCCTCCGATATTTTCTGCCGCCCCTTGCTTCAGCTGCGCCCCCGGCCCTCGGCGTCATCTGCCGTCCCGTCGAGCACTTCCCGCAGCTTTGCCGCGAGCCTGGCGGGGACCAGAGGCTTCTGGATGAACGAAATTCTCCCCGGGTCGAGTCCGTGCCTGGCGATTGTCTCCTCGGTGTAGCCGGACATGAATAACACCCCGGCAGAGGGATACCTCTTGCGGAACGCCTGTGCCAGCTCTTTCCCGCCCGATTCCGGCATGATAACGTCGGTCAGGAGGATGTCGAAACCGGGGTTTCCGGTTTGCATGAGGTTCAGTGCCTCAGCGTACGAACCGGCAAGCGATACCCGGTAGCCCAGGGGTTCGAGGGAATCGGCGATGAGCTGCCGGACCATGACATCGTCCTCCGCGACCAGCACGCTTTCCGAACCGTGCCGTGCTTCCGGAGCGCCGGGCTCGCCGGTTTTCCGGTCCTCCGCTTCGCATGCCGGCAGATAGATGTTGAAAACGCTTCCCTTGCCGACTTCGCTGTAGACATGGATGTGTCCCGACAATTGCCGGATTATGCCATATACCGTGGAAAGCCCCAAACCCGTGCCTTCGCCGGGTTTTTTCGTCGTGAAAAAGGGATCGAAAATCTTGGCCTGGACTTCCTTGCTCATTCCGATACCGGTGTCGGTGACGCGCAGCACGACATAATGACCCGGCGCCACGCCGAAATGACTTCGGGAGTAGTTCCGGTCCAGGTAGACATCGGATGTCGCCAGGGTGAGCGTCCCGCCGCTGGGCATGGCGTCACGAGCGTTTACGGCCAGGTTCATAATGACCTGTTCCAGGTGGCTCGGGTCAGCATTGACCCAGCTGGTCGGCTGTTCGGTTTCGAGATTCAGGGTCACATCTTCGCCGATCATTCGAGTGAGGATTTTGGAGAGATCATTGATCAGGCGGGGGAGGTTCACCCTCTGCAGGTGCATTTCCTCCCTGCGGCTGAATGCCAGGAGCTGGCGGGTGAGCCGGGCTGCCTTCAGACCGGATTCGTGAATGATCTGGATATGATTTCTTACCGGGTCTTCGGGATGCATCCTGATCATCGCCAGTTCGCTGAAGCCCAGAATGGCCGTCAGGATATTGTTGAAGTCATGGGTGATGCCTGCCGCCATCCTCCCTACGGACTCCATTTTCTGCGACTGGAGCAGTTGAATGCGGATATTCTCCTTCTCCGCCTCGGCCTTCTTTCTCTCGCTGACATCCCTCACTACATGCACGAACCCGGCCTTTTCCCCTCTGCAGCCGGAACGAAGGAGGGACTTGGTCTCATAGCAGCGTTCGCTGTCCGGGTCCGGGATTTCATCCGTCCGTAACGCGCCGTTTCCGGGAGAAGCGGGATTTGCCCCGGTGTCGGCCGGTTCGCGGCATTTTGCGGAGAGGGCATCGAGAAGCGGCTTCGGGAGCTGCATGCCGGCTGTGTTGGCGCGGAGTGTTCGACCTTCGCAATCCATCAGTATTATGGCATCGTTGATTGTATTGAAGGATTCCTCCCATTCCTCTTGTGCGGCCTGGAGCTCCTCGCCGGCCTGTTCGAGCCTGAACAGGTGGGCGGTAATCAGCATGAACGTAAGCAGAAGGCAGATCATGACCGGCGAGAACCAGAATTCGAACCGGCTGAAAAGGAAAAACGCTCCGGTCGCCGCTCCGGCCATGCCGGTGATCCAGCCGGCCAGCAGCCATCTGTTGCCGGCGCGGATGAAAAAAAGGAGGCCGAGAAGTGCAAGGAGAGCGGAAACAAGCCACCTGAATGGATTCGGCAATTCCATGATGCCGTTGCCGTTGAGCAGGTTGTTGAGTATGTTCGCGTGCGCCTCCACCCCGTTCATCCGCCGGCGCTCCTCGCTGAACGGCGTCAGGACGCCGCTTTCGAGGCCTTCGGCAGTGGCTCCAATCAGGATTATCCTGTGGGTGAAGAGATCGGGCCGGTAGCGGCAGTCGAGAACATCGACCATGGATAGGTGCGGGAATGTTCCGGGAGGGCCGAAGTAATTGATAATGTTTCCATCGGCCTGACGGATGGTTCCCCTGGTCCCGCCTCCCGGAGTCTTGCCGGTTCGGAAACGCCTGCCGGTAACTGCCTCGTAGATTGCGGAAGAAAAGGACGGAACGCTGGTGTTGTTGACGGAAATGGTGTGATAGACCCTCCTGACGATTCCGTCTATGTCCTGTTCCAGGTGCACATGTCCGGTCAGTCGCGTTGAAATCGCCGGCGAGGAATCAAGTGCGCCGGCAGAGCGCTCGATGTAGGAGGGGAAGATCACGGCCCGGTGTTTTCCTGCCGCCATGGACAGGGAAACGTCATCTCGCGTCGGTTCGGCCATGAGGATGTCGAATCCGATTGCGTCAGCCCGGTTCAACGTGGCCAGAAGCCTGGTGTAGTGAGACCGCTTGAGCGGCCACTGTCCCAGACGTTTCAGGGTCTTCTCGTCAACCGCGACTATGAGAATTCGTCTGTCGGGTTCAGTTGCGCCGCGGAGACGGAAGAACAGGTCATTGCATGCATAGTCGAATTTGATGAAGAATCCCAAGTGATCTGACAATATGATGATCAGGATGCCTGAAACGATGACCAGTGCCTGTTTGAACGGTATCTTCCCGGTGCGGTTCACAATGCCTTTCCCCCGTGAACAAATGGATGCGGGAAACGGATCACAGCAGAATCAGGAGGATTACTCCCGCGACGCCCAGGGCTGAGCCTGCCGCATATGGCCACCGGCGTTTGATTTCGAATGTCTGTGCCGGAGAGAAGTCCCCTTCGCATCCGTCCGGATCTATGGTGCTGGCACGCACATAATAGACACCCGGCTTGCCAGGCGCCGGCATCGTGATTTCCGGCTTGTCGAGCCTGGCGTCGATGAGGGTGCTTTTGAACTCCTTGTCCAGGGAAACCTGACAGTGATAGCGGCATTCTTCGCCGCGATTTCCCCAGCGGATGCGTATGTTCCTCTTGTCGACATCCGGTTTGCCGATTTCCGGCGAGGGGGGAGGAGGGGCGATGGCATATGAAACGACATCGGACCAGGCTCCTGTGTATCCGTCTGCAGCCACTGAGCGGACCCGGAAAAAATATTCGCCGAATTTGCCGAATCGGTGTGCGAGCTCAGATCCGCCGGCCTCTTCAACATCTCCCGGAATTTCACGAAATTCCCGGTCACTAGCTGTCTGGACCTGGTAACGGCTGGCGTCTTGTACCTGCAGCCATCTGAATTTCAGCGTGTTTCCGCGGTATTTTGCTCCCTCCGACGGAGTCTGGACGAATGGCGGCAGGGGGTGAGCGCGGACGGTTATTTCCTTTGGAGGGGATGACGGTCCTTCGATCCCCTGCTCATCGATGCTCGATACCTGGAAGAAGTATCTGCCGTCTTCCAGCCCACCTGCCGTGGCTGGCTGGTTCATTGGATAGACTTTGTCCTGCAGCAGATCCTTCCCTTCGGAATCCCTGGAGAGGAGGAACCGATAGGCGACCGCCTTTTGCGCTCCCTGGAAGGGGAGTTCGAGCGGCATGGCATTCAGGGGTGACGTGAACCGGACAGGGGCAGGGGGAGGGAGGAGCTTCCGGGGGGGCAGGGGCGGTTTGCCCTTGTCGATGCGGGTTCCTTCGCCTTCGTGAACCGGCACCGTTTTTCCCATTGCGGATACATCGACGGCGCCTTCAAGCACCTCGGAGGTAGTTTCCAGATGCGCTCCGCTGCCGACCCGGAAATCCGTGCCCCTGGCAACCGCAGTCGCTGAAGGCGTCCGAATTTCCATCCGGGTGTCTTTACCCGTTGCGCGACGGACCCTTGCCAGAATTCTTCCGCAGGAAAGCCGCAACCTGCGTACCAGATGACTTGTGCCCTTGTATTCCGATGTCTGAAGACCGAGGATGGTATCCTGCCTCTGCTGTATGGAGGTACCGTCATCGAACATGATTTCCACGCCGCTGTCGTGCCCGGTTCGTATCAGGCTGCCCTGGCGCACATGGTCGCTTTGCCGCAGCGCCTGCCACCGGCCCGTGCGTTCGGGCAGAACGGCCACGTCTCCCCTGGCGTACGCTACCGTTCCGTCCGCCGGCGCTCCCCTCATCAGCCATACCGGGATCTTGAGGCTCTGGCCGGGAAGTATCCTGTCGCAGTTTTTCAATCGGTTCAACCGTCCTATTTCGGGCCATTTCCCCGGGTCCTGCAGGTATGTGCCGCAGATACCGGAGAGGGGGTGTCGCCTTTTGACACCGCCAGTTCGACGAAAGGACCGCCGGGGGCGGCGGTTGCGGGAATAAGGTACAGGGATGAACCTATGCAGTAAATCAGCAACATTCCTTTTTTCATGAACGCCTCCCCCGCTTGAGCGGCCCATAAATGCGCTTGGTGTGCCTAAGTCCGGGGGAACCGAAAATGCACCTGAATGATCGGAATCCCCTTGTCCGCAAAAACAGCGACCGTGTGTTTCGAGAAGCTGTATTGGTAATAATACATCAAGTGAGTTTAACTACAATGATAATATGTTCGGCACTTGGAACGTCATGATTAACTTTCGAAGATGCCGTGGTTCCGGCCGTATTGACGGCAGTTTGCATTACCGATATCGAATCTGGGGAAAATTGACGCAGGTCAAGCCGCATCGAACGGAATAATGGTAATTCTGGTCAGACGGGAAGACATCGGAAAATTACCGGGTATAATGATCCTATCCCTGTGTTTTCGAACATCAAGAGTAACGAGGAGGTATATCTATGTTCTGTCATCAGTGTGAGCAGGCGGCCAAGGGAATCGGATGCGACGTGCTGGGTGTGTGCGGCAAGAAGCCGGAGGTCGCGGCGCTGCAGGACAACCTGCTGTACGGACTCAAAGGGTTGGCGGTTTACGCCGACGAGGCGCGCAAGCTCGGCGCGAAAGACCAGGCGATCGACGTCTTCATGCTGGAAGGGCTGTTCACTACGGTCACCAACGTTGATTTCGACCCGGCCAGGCTGGAAGCGGTCATAAAAAAATGCTTCGAGATGAAGGAAAAGGCCAGGGCGCTCTACGAGAAGGCTTCGGGCGGTTCCGACGCTGACGGCGGTTTCTTCCAGAAGCTGAAAGCGTTTTTCACCGGCGAGGAAACCAGGGCTTCCCAACCGATTCCCGGTCCGGCCGCCTGGGCTCCCGCGTCTGACCTGGTGAAGCAGGGCGAGCAGTACGGCATCCTCGGGCTGCACGAGAACGAGGACATCCGCTCCGCCATCGAGATCCTCACCTAC
>JAVBWB010000003.1:0-71097 GCA_036677645.1 Geobacteraceae bacterium
CATGAAATCACCGGATTTTGAGAGTGTTGATTCAATTTCTGGCGATTTTATCACACAGTAAACGTTATTTATATCAATAAATACGTGATGTTATACTTTTTCAGGGACGACTACCTATGTCTGCCTGAACAGCAGAAGCCACGACGGAATAGATCTTGCCCCCTACATTTCGAACATGCAGGCCATGGGGGTTTACGTGCTTCCGCTGGATCGCTTCAAGAACCCGGACATTGAATTCTGCCGCCTGCTCGCACTTCAGGACTTCGATGCGGCATACCTCCCATTCTACTATTCCGCCCAGCGCTTTATCCACTTGATCAGAGACATCAGTCCCAGAACCCATATCGTCATGGATTCCATAGACGTCCACTTTCTCAGGAATGCCCGCCAGATGCTCCTGGAGGGCACGCCCAACACCTGGGCCACATTTTCGTCGGCCAAAAACCGGGAGATCGCCGCATACAAACTGGCGGATGCAGTCTTGACGGTCACGGAAAAAGACCGGGATATGCTGCAGAAACACCTTCCGTTTCCACCGGCTATATCGGTAAGCGATCCCCATAATTCCCGTACACAAACACCGGGATTCTCAGAGCGGCGTCATATTGTGTTTCTGGCAGGCTTCAAACATACACCCAATGTTGATGCCGCCATTTTTTTCCACAGAGAGATCTGGCCACTGGTTCTTGAAAAGCTCCCGGACATTCGCTGGTACCTGTTGGGGGACTCCCCTCCACCTGAAATCATGACACTGGGGAGCAGCAACGTAATTGTGACCGGTTATGTGGAACATTTGGAACCCTATCTGCAGGAAGCCAGAGTAGCCGTAGCTCCACTACGTTTCGGAGCGGGAATGAAAGGAAAGATAGCATGTTCGCTCGCTCATGGGCTCCCCTGCGTTGCCACCTCGATCGGCTCAGAGGGAATGGGCCTTGTCCATGGAGAGAACGTCATGGTTGCAGAAAATCCGGTTGAGTTCTGCAACGCAATAATCAAGCTCTACACCGATGAGTCTCTCTGGGAGTCAATTTCACTTGCCGGAAAAGAAGTGCTGGATCGGAAATTTGGAGACAGCGTTATCTATCCGACCCTCGCCGGCGCACTGAAATTAGAGAATTCACGATCATTGTCCCACATCAACGGCTCGGACCAAGTTGCGGTGGCCTGTCGGATTTCGCACGGCTACCGACTTCTGGGGCAGGGTCAGGCCGACATTTCGGAAATCGTTTTCATGAAATGTCTCGAAGCGCTTCCCGGAAGCCCGGAAGTGATGGCAGGGCTGGCACTGGCGCAGGCACGACAGAACAAGTCGAAAGCCGCCTTGTCAACAATGGCGCAAGCACTCGAGGCAAAACAGACACACGCTATTCATCTGGCATATCTTGCGGTAATCTTCAAACTCTCCGGGAATTACGACAAGGCGCTCGAAGCTTTTTTCGCGGCTCAAGGCCAAGACTCAGCCAACTCGTGGATTGCCGGGGAATTCGCCTCATACCTGGAACGTCTCGTCCAATCCGACGCCGGGATTCAACTGATAAGCCGTTATGCAGAGCAAGGGAAGCTCATGATCAACCCTCTCGTACAACAGGCAACATTGTCTGAGATTGCACAAGATTTCAAAGGAAGCAGCGCAGCACTGAAAGTCGCCATGCAGATCGCCAAAGTCATCGGTGATGAAATTTCCTGCAGAGACATAGGGCTCCGCATAAGTACTTTGATCGGAAAACTCGAAGGGATCAGCAACCATCAAGCATGCACCTCAACACCTTGAGCATGTTTTGATGTCGGATGTGTCCATAAACAGTATTTCCCGCAGCGCTTAACCGAATAAATATGGTCAAAGGAAATCTTTATGCCGATTTTTGTCGAAAACAGCACTGATCAGGAAAGGATTCGGCACTATGAAAGCATCCTCAAGAGTTGCGAATCCCTGTCAGACGATGATGTAATAGCTCATATTGAAAAATTCCTGGAAGATTATCCTGATTTTGCATTGGCACACAACGATCTGGGAGTGCTTTACTACCGGATCGGCAACAAACTGCAAACGCTCGGGCATTATCAGAAAGCGATAAACCTCGATTCCTCGAACCCAACTTATGTGAAAAACCTTGCGAGTTTCTATTTCGTTGAAATGCATTGGACCGATGAAGCAGTCAGAATGCTGACTGAAATCCTTAAATGCAACCAGGACGACACCGAAATTCTCGGATCCCTCGGAATCATCAATGCATCTCTCAACCTCTCTGACCAGGCAAGATATTATTTTGAAAAAATCATTGCGCTCGAACCTTCCAACAGGGAAGCGCGAAACGCTCTCGAAGCGCTCCCTGACGCAAAAAGAGAACCTTCCATAAAGCTGCAGGCCCCAATTGCGACAGAGCCTCCATCGAGAAAGGATTCCGAGATCAAGCATATCCTTGAGGATCTCAGGGAATTCATCTCCCGAATAGATGACCGCAAAGATCCGGCATTCCTGAACCCGCAAAATCTTTCCAATCAAGATTCAAGAGACTTTCACGGAACTGGAGGAATGGCCTTCAAAGGCGATCCGCCTTTGGTTTCCGTCATTATCCCGCTTTTCAACGGTCATGCCCTCACCAGGGCATGTCTCAGGTCATTTGCCGAAACTACCCCGTCCCACAGGTATGAATTGATCCTGGTAGACAATGCATCGTCCGATCAAACATGCAGCCTGCTTGAGTCATTACCTGCTGATATTCGAATCATACGCAACGAGAAAAACCTCGGTTTCGCCGCAGCGTGCAACCAGGGAGCACGGCTTTCTTCGGGCAAATATCTGCTCTTTCTCAACAACGACACTGAACTTGAACGGGAATGGCTTGAGCCACTCATCGAAACAGCCGAGAAAGACCCTTCCATTGCCGCGGTCGGCAGTAAACTTCTCTTCCCTGACGGGACCATACAGCATGCGGGTGTGGTCATTGTGGAAGATCACAAGCATCACGATCTCCTCCTTGCGCGGCACGTGTTTCACGGCCAGCCTGCTGATATGCCGCAGGCAAACTTTCAGAAGGAGTACCAGGCCCTTACCGCGGCCTGCCTATTGGTCCGCAAGGCAGCTTTTGAAGCCGTTGAAGGCTTTGACGAGGGATACTGGAACGGTTACGAGGATGTCGACCTCTGTTTCAAGCTGAGGGAGAAGAACTGGAGGCTGCTCTATCAACCGGCCAGTCAACTGGTCCACCACGAGTCCAAGAGCGGCAGCGAGCGGTTCAGGATGGTCCACCACAATATCCGCAGGTTGCACGACAAATGGCTGGGCAAGGTGACTCCGGATATCATCATCGACGAGGACGGAGAGGCGCGCCTGGCCACCGACCGACATTCTGCGCAGCGTAAGACTGCAGACTCACTGCCATCACCTCAGAATCAAAAAGCCGTCATGTATGAAGGCGGTTTGACATCCATCGTGATACTGACCTTCAACCAGATTGAATTCACCAAGAACTGCCTTGAAAGCATCCGCCGCCATACGCCGGAACCGCACGAACTGATTTTCGTCGACAACGGCTCGGCTGACGGCACGGTGTCATGGTTGAAGACACAGGCCGAAAAAACAGGCAACATCCGTGTTATCGAAAACAAAAGCAACCTCGGCTTTGCAAGGGGGTGCAACCAGGGAATAGCGGCATCGCGCGGCGAGTTCATCATGCTGCTGAATAACGATGTGATTGTAACCGATGCTTGGCTCGGCGGAATGGTCGACTGCCTCCAGCGTGAACGGCATGCGGGGATCGCAGGCCCCATGACCAACAATATCAGCGGTACGCAAAAGGTGCCCGACGCGCCCGGCGACAACCTTTCCGAAATCAGCGGATTTGCCGAAACGTTCAGGAACAGCAACCGACACCGCCGCATCCCCCAGCGGCGGATCGTCGGCTTCTGCATGCTGTTCAGACGGGAACTGGCAGATGCCATAGGGCTGCTCGACGAAAGCTTCGGTTCAGGCAACTTCGAGGACGACGACTTCTGCCTCCGCGCTGAACTGGCAGGGTTCCGGAATGTTATCGCCGGAGATGTATTCATTCATCACGCGGGAAGCGCGACTTTCAAGGGAAACAATATCGATGTTGCCGATGCAATGACCGGCAACATGAAGATTTTCAACGACAAGTGGAGCCGCCCGGCAACCGATGAGAAAGCTGCGGCACAAATCGTCACCCTCAAGACGCTGGAAAAGGCTGATACCCAGTATCAGCGGGGTGAAATCGACAGGGCGATTGAAACCCTTCTTCAGGAGGGCATAAGAAATGCGTCCAAAGAAAAAAGATTCTATTATGCCCTTGCCGAATATTTCATTGACCAGGAGCGATTCAAGGATGCTCTCGACACCATGCTGGAGTTTCCCGAACGCTGCGATGAAGCTCGGAAATCAGCGCTCCAGGCACGTGCGCTCGCAGGGCTGAACCGATTTGACGAAGCCGAAGCATTGGCAAGATCGGCACTGGAAGCAGACCGGTCCAACACTCAGGCTCATACGCTCCTCGGAAGAATCGCATATGACAAAGGAATGAGGGATCAAGCCGTTTCCCACTTTGAAGAAGCCATCAGCGCCGATCCGGGATATGGTGAACCTTATACCTGCCTGGGGCTGATCGCTCTCCAGGAAGGGAATCCGTCGCAATCAGCCGATCTGCTGGAAAAGGGGTTTACCCTGTCCCCCCTCTCCGCTGAATCGGCAACCAATTACCACTCCGTCGTTGCCGGCCTGGGTGAACTGGACAGAGCTGAGTGCAAGTTCCGTGAAATACGGAGGTTCTACCCCCAGCACCGGACAATCCACTTCCTCCTCATCGACCTTTTGATCCGCCAGGGGAAAACCATGCCGGCGCTTTCCGAAATCGAGAAAGCCTGCCTTGTATTCGGAATCACGGATGGGATGCTGGCAGCCGGGCTCGAACTCCGGCGAACGACAGGTCCCCTGGCGATTCAGGGAGAGAAGTTGTCATCAGACACAAGTGTCTCCCTGTGCATGATCGTGAAGAATGAAGAAGACAACCTTCCCCGCTGCCTCAGCAGCCTGAAACCGGTTGTCGATGAAATCATCGTCGCCGACACCGGGTCCTCGGACCGGAGCCGCGAAGTAGCCGAACTTTACGGCGCCAGAGTGTTGGAACATGCGTGGAACGCCGACTTTTCCGCGGCCCGCAACGCAGGGCTCAAAGAGGCGAACGGCAACTGGATTCTGGTCATGGATGCCGACGAAGCGCTCTCTCCTCTCGACCATGGACGGTTCCGCCGGATGATCGAAGATTCCTCCGGATCTTGCATTGCCTTCGACATGGTGACGAGGAACTACCTGTCGAAAATCAATGTCGAGAATTGGCATGACAACGACGGCCTTTACCACGACCAGGAAGCCGGAGCGGGCTGGACGCCGAGCAGCAAGGTCAGGGTCTTTCCCAACGGGAAGAACATTCTCTTCCATAACGCGATCCACGAAATGGTCGATCGCTCGCTATCGGAAAACCACATCGCCGTGAGCAAAACCGCCATTCCCGTTCACCACTACGGGTACCTCGACCAGAAAAGGCAGGACAGAAAGGGAGAACACTACTACCAGCTGGGCAGAAAAAAGCTGGCCGAATCGGGAGAAGACGACATCAAGGCCCTGGCGGAACTGGCAATACAGGCAGGCGGCATCGGGCGCTACGAGGAAGCACTTGAACTGTGGCACAAGGTGATCGCCATCAACCCCTCCCTGGACCTGGCATATTTCAACATGGGATTTGTCTACCTGCAGATGGGAATGTTCACGGAGTCCCGTGACGCCTCAGCCAAAGCCATGCGGATCAAACGCCGCTATTACGAAGCCGCGAACAACTATGCAATGGCCGAACTGTGCCTGGGGAACGTCGATGAAGCAGTCCGTGCCGTGAACGATACGCTCGCTGAGAAACCGGACTACCCCAATGCGCAGGCCATGCTTGCGGTGGTTCGCATGTGCGGCGGCAACAAGGCCGAGGGCCTGAACCTGCTGAAGGAGCTTTCGCTGCGCGGAGTGGTCTTCACGGAGTTCCTTAATGAAACGGCAAGCAAACTGAAAATGGCGGGAAAGGACGATTATGTGCAAAACCTTCTCGACACCGTCATCGGAGGCGGACACGGCAATGGGGAAACTTTCAGGTTGCGGCAAGCATCCTGATGTGCTCCGCTCACCGCAGCGTGCCCCGGCTTGCGTACCGGGACGCTTGCCGACTGGACGGCATGCTCCCCAAGACAATAACGACGCGACGGCAATACAAGAAAACCCTCCTGACAGAGGGTTTTCTTGTTCTACGGATATGGTTACCGGCGGGAACAACCGGCCATCACACAGCCTGGCCCAGGTCCTGTCGCGGCTCTTCGACCTGTTTTCTCAACCCTGCGGCAAGGTTCAGGTTGATATTGATCGCGATCGTAAGCTTGTCAGGGTCCGGGTAGGCCATCACCTCGAACAGGCGCTTGTCAAGAAACAGGCTCAGGTTGAGAATGTCCTCCCGGATGTTCCTCGGCAGAGGATTGTCCGGCATGCTCAGCTCGCTTTGAAAAAAGCTCCACACTTTCTGGTTGAATTTTACCGCTTCTTCCAGTTTTCGGTTCCTGTCCGGCGATTGCCAGTTCTCCTGGCAGTTCTTCAGCATGAGACCCGCCCGGGTCAGTATGGACGCCTCAAGTTCGCGCTGCGACATTCCTTCCTTATGGACACTTTTGTAGACATCAAAGGGATTTGACATGGGAAAGTAGCTCCTCTTCGTAGGTAATCAGTTTCCTGGTGAGCTTCAGAGCCTGGTAGCATTCACCGGCCACAATCTGCTCGCTGATTCTGTCGATATACGGCTTCGTGCTCGGCGCAGCGTTCAGGATGTCTTTCACCAGATCCCAATAGCGGGTATGATAGTCGACCTGGTTTTCCCGATCGATATACATGAGCTGGATGACGAAATAGACACGTCTGGCAGGCGACAGCGCATCCCTTTCCGACATTATGTCCTTCTGGCGGAGAATGGGGACGGTATTCTCGACGATGAATTCGCTTGCCTTGGAGCCGTTCTGCAGCACGGCTCCCCCTATGATTACCTTTTCGTCAGGTTTCAGGCGCAACTTGAGAGACATCCTGTCTCCTTTCCGTTATCCGGACACGAATCGGGCGAGTTCGTTCCTGCCCGTACCGACGGCATCACTCAAGCCCTTGAGGGCTTCCCATGCAGCACCGACTTCGGCATCAGTCGCGGTTGCGGCGATATCGGGGACAACCGAAGCGATGCTGCCGTTCTCATTGTAGCCGAGCTTTTCCCAGAGGGAAGTGTTTTTTTCATAGACGGGCGGCGGCGGAGGAGGAACCATCATCTTGATGATCTCCTTGCGCAGGGACACATAGCTCATGAGAAGATCTTTCCGCTCCTGGCTGTCCCGGGGGAACGGCGGATAGTTTTTCCTGACCGCATCCAGCTTCTTCGCCATTCCCTCGATACCGTCCGTGATGCCCCGCAATGCACCATCGGCCTCCCTGATATTCCGTGCAATAAAGTTCTTGTCCACATTGAAGCTTTCCAGCCTGCCCATGGTAGCCGAAGATTTCCGCAGTGAAACGGAAACCGGCCCCCCGGCCAGCTGCGGCGCCGCTTCCGGTTGCTGCCGGGCAGCTGCCTGGTAGGTTCTGCGAACCTGCTCTTGCGGTGCAACAAGTTTTTCCGCCCCTCCAACAGACTCAATCGCCATTTCTTCCTCCCGTTATGTAAAGGGGAGGAGAGTGCCCTCTCCTCCCCGGATGCAGCTTTTTTCAGGCTTCAGGAGCCCCTAGAAGAGTCTCATGACCGCCTGGGCCGCCTGGGAAGCCATGCTCAGAGAGGTTACGCCCAGGTTCTGCTGGGTCTGGAGCATCAGCATGTTGGCGCCTTCTTCGTTCATGTCCGCCAGGGTCAGGTTGTCGGCTCCTGTTTTCAGCTCGTTGATCATGGAGCTGGTGAACTCCTGACGGGTGGTGACGACGCTCAGGTTGGAAGAGAGTTTCGATGATTCACTGCGCAATTTGTTCATTGCGCCTTCAAGCTCTGCTGACGAATCCGTAATCGTGGTGTTGTCGGAGGTCCACGACGCAGTCGCGATGTTGAGGCCGGTCGTCGCCGTGCTGGCATTGAAACCTTCGATGGTAAGGGTCGAATCGTCGGTATTCTGCCCGAACTGAACCTTCTGGTCATTACTTGCTAGGAAGTTGGTGCCGCGATAGCCCGAATCCTGGGCGATCTTATCGATCTGATTTTTCAATTCGTTGAATGTCGCGGCATAGGTTTCACGGTCACTGACGTTCGTGGTGGCAAGCGCCGCCTGGGCGACACCTTTTGCGGACTCGATAAGGGAAGTGATCGCCTTGATGCCGGCGTCCGCCGCCTTTACCATCTGGATCGCTTCGGACATACCGTCCTTGCGGGCGGAGAGGTCGTCTGCGCGCTGCATGTGGGACTGGGCCGCGAAATAGTTGGTCGGGTTGTCGAGCGGCGTGTTCACCTTCTTGCCGGTGGAAAGACGGTTCTGGGTCTGGTTGATCAGAGTCGACGTCTTCTGGAGGGAAAGAAGGTTGTTCCTCATGCCTGAAGTCAAAGAAATCTGGTTTGCCATGGTACTGCTCCTTTCTGGTTTGTTGCCGCGGCCTTCTGGCCGGTTTGGGTTGAGTCCGGATACGGTCGGCTTATTCCGGGTCATGCCGCCCTCATTCTGAGTTCGGCTGCCTCCTTTTCGCCCCGCCCGTTTCCGGCATTTGTTTACCTTATCGATCCTTTGGAAAAAAACTTTAGGGGAAAATTGCCACTTTACATTTGTCTGCGATAACCAATCCGTGCTAAAGTCTTCCACCATTCCGACAGCGCGATTGCCGGGGAATTCACCCCTACATTCACAACATCGGGCCGGAGTGGCCGAGAATACAAGGTAAAGGTCTGTGTGAGATGGCAAAGAAGAAGTTCGAATATGGTCAATACTTCAAGACGGGCCAGCAGGTTAAACTTTCAATCATATCCTCCGGCACGAAGTCGCGCGAACTCAACGGGGAGATTGCTGAAGTTGCAGGCGACAGGGCCAGGATAGAAATACTCGGCGAAGGAATGCCCGAATCTTTGTCGGCAAGGAAGCAGGGAACGAAGATTTCTCTCGCCGGCTGGTCGGGATGGGGTTTCTACCAGACAGACGTCTTCATGGAAAAGATCCTGTCCGCGAAGGAACTCGTCGTCAACTTTGTCGGCGGGATTGAAGAGAAACAGCGCCGTGAATATTTCCGGCTCGATGTCACCCTCCCGGTAAGAATCGCTCACCCGGAGTCACAGAGCCCGGAGGCGATCAGGGACCAGTGGGCGGCAGCACGGGACAACAGCCTGTCAACACCTCCCCCGCGAATGGCGCCGACGGGAAAAGGCTACCGGGCCGTCCTGCCCGGGGGAGTCGACATCCAGCCACGGATCGTGAATCTGAGCGGCGGCGGGCTCAGGCTGCGGACTCCCGAGGCTCTTCATCCGGGAAACCTGGTCTTTGCCGAGCTGTATCTTCCGCTCGCTCCGCCGAGAACCATCTGCACGGTTGCGGAAGTACTGCGCTGCAACGAGTTGGCACTGCGGCTGGAAAAGGACTCGTTGTTCATCACCGCCATGAAGTTCATTCACATCGACGAGCAAGACAGGGAGTCCATTATCGCCTATCTGTTCGCGGAACAACGCCTGCAGCTGCAGGCGGAGCGTGAATTGCCCACCCCGGGCGGATAATCCCACTTAACGCGGCAGCCGACTCACGGCATGGGCGGAATCCCGCCCTGCCCTGTCCGCAGCGCCACATTCTCCGGCTCACTCCGCTCTCCCTCCCCGGAAAGAACGACAATGTCGACCCGTCTGTTCTTCGCCCGCCCATCTGATGTCCCATTATCCGCAACGGCGCGAAACTCGGCATAGCCGGTGGCGGAAAGCTTATCGGGTTCGAACTTGTAATAGCTGACCATGTGCTTGACGATGTTGGTGGCCCGTGCCGTGGAGAGCTCCCAGTTCGAGGGGAAGGAACGGGTGTTGATCGGAACGTTGTCGGTGTGTCCTTCGATCCTGATCTGGTTCGTGTAGTCGGAGAGTGATTCCGCGACCTTGGCAAGCAGGGGATAGGAGGCGACCCGTATGTCGGCACTCCCGGAATCGAAAAATCCCGCTTCTTTCAGGCTTATCACCAGTCCGCGGCGGTTGATTTCGATGCTCACCTTGTCCTGCACGCCATTCTTCAGCAGGTATGCCTCCAGAGAGGTCCTGGCTTTCTTGAAATCCTTCTCCTCGGCGTGATGCCTGTTCCTGCTGTCCCTGGTGAAAGGCATGGTGGGTTGCAGCGGCCCCCTGCTCATGGGCTGGGGCTTCATGGAGGGAACCGACTGCATCTCGGTAGTGTCCATGATATTGACCTTGCTGACCGAGCTCGACTTGGCATAACCGAAGGATTCGCGCATGGAGGCGATCACTTCCTCCACTTTCCTCTTGTCGGTCTGGGACATGGCAAAGAGGGTCACGAACACGGCAAACAACAGGGTCACGAAATCGGCGTAGGAAACCATCCACCGCTCGTGGTTGGCATGCGCCTCCGGCTTCTTCTTTCTGCGCGCCATCTACTTCACCTTCTTTTCATCCCCCGCATGCACCAGGAAAGCTTTCAGCTTCTGTTCGATGTAGTGCGGGTTCTCACCGTTCTGGATCGCGGTCAGGCCCTCTATGATCATCCTCTTCTGAAGCAATTCGCCCTTGATCCTGATTTTCAGCTTGCTTGCGAACGGCAGGCAGATAATGTTCGCCGTCATCAGTCCATAGATGGTGGCCACGAAAGCTACCGCAATGCCGGCTCCCAGCTTCGAGGTGTCGGCCAGGTTGTTCATGACGTGGATCAGTCCCAGCACTGCGCCGATGATGCCGATCGTCGGCGCGTACCCTCCGGCGGCTTCGAAAAACTCCGCACTGGCTTTTGAATGTTCCTCGTAAGTGTCCAGTTCAGTCTCCATGGTGTCCTGGAGCTTCTGGGGATCAATGCCGTCCACCACCAGGGAAATCCCCTTGCGGGTAAAACGGTCCCTGGCGGACTGGGCCTCCTGCTCCAGGGAGATGAGCCCGTTTCTCCGCGCCTTGGCCGCATAGCCGATGATTTCCTTGATGATCGTCTCGTTGCTCTCGGAATGGGCGAAAAGAACTTTCCTGGCATCTTTCATCGCCTGGAAAACGGTACTCATGGGGAAACTGACGAAAGCCGCACCGAAGGTGCCTCCGAGGACGATCAACGCGGCCGTTGGCTGGATGATGGCGCTGACATGACCGCCTTCAAGGATCTGTCCTCCGACGACCGCGCCGAAACCGAGCACGAGTCCGATGATTGTCGCGATATCCATGATTTCAGTCCCACGATCCGGGGTTGCCGCGATCCGGCCTTCGCAGATATTTCTTCCCCGGCCGGTAGTATGCCCGTGCCAGGATCCTTGCCCTGAACGCGACAATTCGTTCAAGCAGAACGGACGTCTTTTCCCTGATCACGTAACGGTCGCCGTTGGTCAAGGCAATGTGGGTGTCCGGTGTCTCTTCGATCAGCTCGATAAGATCCTCGTTCAGGTACATTTCGCTGCCGTCAAGTCTCGTAACTTTTATCATCGTCCACCTGCCTCGGGGATTCACTTTCCCATTGTTTTATTTTCGGACCCGATAATGAATACTTGAGAATTATTTATACCAGAAGGAAATGGTCCGGCCACATATTCCCGATAATATCGGCGGCTGAAGAAAAAGGCCAAACCGAAGATGCACCCCGGATGGCCTCTAACTTGATTCCGTATACCGTGCGGGAATACTAGCGGAGATAGTCCAGCAGCGACAACTGGGTGATCTTTGCCGTTGCCGAAAGCGCAGCCTCAAACGCCGTCTGCTGCTGGTTCAATTCCACGGCAGCCTCGACATAATCGACATTCTGCATGCCTGAAACGATGTTGGACAGCGTGTTCCGGTTCTGGGTTATCATTGTCTTTGCACTATCCAGGCGCGTGATCCGGGCGGCAACATCGCTCCTCGCGTTGGTGATCTGGTCGGCAGAGGTGTCGAGATCCGCAGCTGTCGACTGGATATCTGCCGGATTGTTGGCATTTATGGCCGTGATCAGGTTATCCAGGGTCGCCAGGATATCGACGGAGCCATAGGAACCGTTCCCCTTCAGCAAGGCGTCGCCGGTTATGTTCATGGCCACCGTCGAGTTCTGGTTTATCTCAACGGAAATGTCATCGCTGGTGCCGTTATAGTCGTTGTTTGCGACGCTGAACGGTGGCGAATTGTTGTCAAACCCGGCAAAAATATACTGGTCGCCAAGCTGGGTATTGCCGAGATCGACCAGTTGCTTCCTGAGCTCGGTCAACTGTGAGGCGGCGTTGTCCCGAACCGTCTGGTCGCTGCTGCCGTTGGTGATTGTCCCCACGACTTTCTTGGCCTGTGAAATGATGTCCGCCACCCCTACCAGGGCGGTATCGGTCATACTCAGCCACAGGTTGCTCTTGGTGATATTGCTGAGGTGCTGGTCCCCGCTCTCTATCTTGCCGTTCATGTCCAGAAGCTGCCGGCAACTGATCGGGTCATCACTCGGCCGGTTGATGACCAGTCCGGAGGCAATCTGTTCCTGAAGCAGATTCAGACGCGTTCTGCCCTTCTGCAGGTTGAACAGAGCGTTGTTCGCGGTCATCCCGGGTGTTATTCGCATGGCAGATATCCCTTTAGCGTATGAGCCCCATTACCGTATCCAGCATCTCGTTGACAGTGTTGATAACCTTGGCGGAAGCCTGGTAGGCTCGCTGGTATTTCATCAGGTTGGTCAACTCCTCGTCCAGCGATACCCCGGAATTGGACTCGCGTAGTGCATTGAGCTGTTTCAGAAAACTGTCGCTCTGGCTGGTTGTGTTCGCGGCGTTTTCGGTGTCGACTCCGATGCTGCTGACCAATGCATTGTAATAGTTGCCGACCGTCGAGCGTGACGAGCTGCCGTCGGCGGTAAAGGTCAATGCAGAATTTTTCAGAGACCCGAGGGAAAGCGCGTTCGTGTTGTCTCCGGGTCCGCTCGTGGTCAGGGGATTTTGCCCTGCCGCGGCAACCTTGTTGAGGGTCAGCGCACTGTTGAGGCTGATGGTCGCACCGGTCGTTCCCGCGGCGTCGAAAAAGTCGTTCCGGGTCCCGTCGAGGCCGTAGCCTGACGCGTGCTGTGAATTCACCGCGCTGACCAGCTGATTTGCCAGTTCGTCCAGCTTTTCCCTGTAACCGGGCACTATTTCGTCACGGACCTGGAGTCCGCCGCCGATTTCTCCCAGGCTGTTGTCCGGCCCGCCTATGGATGCGGTCACGTCAACCGATGCGCCACCGCCGCCCGGTGTAAAGACTATGTCGTTCAAACCGGTAGTGGCGTTGTCACGGGTGGAAACCGTGCCATACGAGCTGCCCTGGACCAGGGTCTGGCCTCCGGCCAGCCTGACTGTCAAAGATCCGTCACTTTCTTCCGCATACTCGACACCGACCAGCTTTCCCAGTTCCTGCGTCAGGTAATCCCGCTGATCGCGCAGTTCGTTGGCATTTCCGCCCAGGCGCTCGGTCTGGAGAATCTGGGTGTTCAGCGAGGCGATGTTCCGTGCCTTGTCGCTTATCTCTGCCGTAATTCCCTCAAGTGATGTATCGGCATTGGCAATGCTGTCCTGCAGACTGCTTGCGGCCTGATGGAACGCATCCACCATGATCTGGGCCCGGGTAAGGACAGCCTGTCGTTCGGCAGTGCCCTGAGGCGTGATGGACAGGTCCTGCCATGAATTGAAAAAATTATCCATGGCCGCACCCAGCCCGTCGTTGCTCAATTCGTTGAAGGATGGCTCGATCTGCTCAAGGGCGGTCTGCACAAACTTGCTTTCCCCATAGTCGCTGTTGCCGTTGACGATCTGCAGCTGGAGCAGCTCGTCGTGGTTTCGCTGGACTTCGGCGATCTTTACCCCGGTGCCGAGCGGGAATCCGTTCGAGTTGATGACCGGCGCCGTCTCGAACACGACTCTCTGGCGGGAATAGCCGTCCGTATTGATATTTGCTATGTTTTCGCTCGTCACCTCAATGGCGACCTGCGCCTGGGTGACCCCGGAAGTGGCAATATTGAGAATGCTGTTGATGCCCATTCATATTTCCCCGTGAAGCAGCCTGCCTCCGGCCATTCCAGGAGTCATCCGCCCGGTGTTGCCGTAAGTGGAGCTTTTCAGCTGATTGCCGCTGAAGTACTCCAGCGAGCTTATGACTGCTTTCAGTGATCCATAAAGCAAATCCCTGTTATGACGATTGTTACGATCCACTGAGTCGCCCAAGTGAAGTATCCTTTGTTGCATCTTCATCAAATCGTCGCTTGATGGTGTTTCAAGCGCTGAAATGACCAGGGACAGCCTGGGTTGAGATGTTATCTTCAGCTCATCTGCCGCGTATTGCAGAGCCAGCCTGCACTCCCGGGTTTTTCCATCCAGGAGGTCGAGCAGCCGCAGCTTTCTCTGGCAGGTGGACTCGACGCCAACGACATCGTGCCCGGTGATACAGCTCTGCTCGTCTTCCAGAATCATCAGCAGTTGCTCAAGCAGTGCCTCTTTCCCGGAAAGGCAGTTTTTCAGGTGTTCGATCCGTGCACTCATGACTCTTCCCCACCGGCCGGGAGACCAAGTGTTCGCAGCATTTTCTCCGCTACCGCCTGCCCGCTGACATGATAGGTCCCTTCCGCAATCTGCCTCTTCAAAGACTCGATTTTCTCGCTGTTTGACACTTCCATTGAAGCTATGGCACTGGCCAAGCGATCGATCCTTTCCTGACTGACTGAAAGCACAACCCGGTCCGCACCTGCGCCGGACGACCCATCTTTCAGCGTCACGACCGGATCCGGCTTGCCCGTCAAATCTGTTCTGGTGCCCTGTATTCCGTTGTTTGAGATGCTGTTGTTGACTTTCATGGCGGCACCTGCGCTTCCTGACTTGATGTCCTTTGTCTCACGGCTTCGTTCGATTGTCATGGTACAGACCGTCTCCGGTGTGGGTTACCAGCTGCTCTTCTATCAATTTCCGTAGTCCAATGCCACTTCCGCTAGCCATTGCATTGGCATATTCCTGATCGAGGAGCGAACGGTAGACTTCTTCTCCGTGCCCGCCGCCTGCCAGCGAATCTTTCCCTACGGTGGAACGCATGGATTGGAGCATCATGCCGATGAAGAGAGATTCGAATTCCCTGGCAACCTTGCTGACCGCCGGGTCATTGTCCTGTCCGGCAGCGATTTTGCCGGGGCTTTGCGCCCTGCCTGCGGCCGCTCCGGGAACCTGCGGCACCTGGATTGTATTCACGGATTCTGTCATGTACTATTCCTATCGAACGGGACAAGGAAAACTTTAACCCTTTTTTCGGTATTTTTTCAAAACTTGAACATCTGTTCAGCTTTTCAACAGCACCAGGGCCGCACCCCAGCCGTCATGTTCATATTATGGTCAATTCCCCCTGCAGCGCCCCAGCCGCCTTGATTGCCTGCATGATGCCGATCAGGTCGCGGGGAGACACGCCGATTGCGTTCAGCGCTTTCACCACGTCACCGATATTGGCGCCTTCTTTCAGCACCGCAAGCCCGCCGCTTTTCTCCTCTTTAACCTTTATCGTGGTCCTGGGAACCACAACCGTTTCACCGGTAGTGCTGAACGGCTGGGGCTGCGACACCTTGGGAGTTTCCTTGATCAAAAGAGTCAGATTGCCGTGGGAAACGGCAACGGTCGATATGCGCACGGCACTGCCGATGACGATGGTGCCGGTCCGCTCATTCAGGACGACGCGGGCCGGCGCATCCGGCCTGACCTCCAGCCCTTCAAGTGCCGCCGCAAACTCCACCATGTTCCCGCCGTATCTGACGGGAACTGTCAGAAGCACTGAGCCCGGATCATTGCAGACGGCAACCGATGAATGGAATTTGGCGTTGATGGCCGCCGCCAACCTGGACGCTGTGGTAAAATCGGGCTGGTGAAGATTCAGGCGTATCTGGTTTCTGTCGGCAAGAATGTTCGGCAGTTCCCGTTCAACAAGGGCTCCTTCGGGCACCCGGCCGGCCGTGGGATGGTTTTTCTGAACCGAAGCAGCCTGCCCCCCGTAGGAGAAGGAATTGGTCAGCACCGCCCCTTGGGCGACGGCGTAGACCTGCGAATCTCCGCCCTTGAGCGGGGTCATCAGCAGGGTGCCTCCTGCCAGGCTCTTGGCATCGCCCATGGAGGAGACCAGCACGTCGATTCTCGTGCCCTGCTTGGCAAAAGGCGGCAGAACAGCCGTCACCATGACTGCGGCCACATTTTTGACCGTTATGTCGGAACGCTTGATCGTCACCCCCGAGCGTTCCAGCAAATTCGTCAGGCTCTGCACCGGAAACTTGGTCTGATCGCTGTCCCCGCTTCCGTTCAGGCCCACGACCAGGCCATAACCGATCAACTGGTTGTCGCGAACCCCGTCAAAACTGGCGATATCCTTTATCCTGGCCGCGGACGCTCCCAAAGGCGCCAGCATGATCAGGAGCATCACGCAGATTATTCTTTTCATACCGGACTCCATTGCCGCTTGCATAACGTAAATCAAGCTACAGCGTTACCGTACCGTCGCACGGGAGATTAAAACGGCCATATCTTGTCGATCAGGTTCATCAACCAGCCCGGCTGCTGCCGGTCGGTAATGATGCCGTTGCCCGAGTAGGTGATCCGGGCGTCGGCAATCATGGCGGAACTGATCATGTTGTCCTGGCTGATGTCTCTCGGCCGGATCGTGCCTTCCAGCATCATGACCTGGTCCTCGTTGTTGACCTTGACGCTCCGCTGCCCCTCGATCCGCAGGTTGCCGTTGGGAAGCACGTCCACCACCCGGGCGGAAACCGTGGCGCTCAACACGTCTTTCCTGGTTGTGGAGCCGCTGCCGTCATACTTGGAGCTGGTGGATGCGTTGACCAGGTTGTTCAGGTTCAGGTAATTGGCCAGTGCGGTCGTTTCGATGCCCATGAAGTTGGGGATGGCAGCGGATATGCCCGACTCCCTTTTCGTCCCGGTGGAGGCTTCCTTGGTAGCACTGGACTGTTCGGCTACCACCACGGTTACGATGTCTCCCTTTTTCCGCGCCTTGAAATCCTCGGCAAGGGATGCGGATGTCTCCTGCCAGATCGAACCGCCGGAGTAGTTCGCCCGTGGCGCCGGCGGCTGATCATCGAAGGTCTGTTTCATCTGGACCGGCGGATACATGCATCCTGCTGTCATCGAAACCAACACCGCCAATACTGTCTTCTTCATAAATCGATTCTCCACCGTTTGCGCCGAGACTTTTCTTCCGGCGAATTCCAAGACTCAGAAGCCAACCAGCACCGTTCCGGAATCCAGAACCCGCGCCTGGACGTCTTTCCTGGAACTCAGGTTCTGCACCATCACCAGGTCCCCTTCCGCAGCCGACCCCTTGGCCATGCCGGCGGCCGAAACCCGGAGTGATCCGTCCTCAGCCACTATGGTCACCATTTGCCCATACTTTACAAGGGGGACCCTTTCCAGGAAATCGCTTCTCACCGGGCTGTTGCCGCGAATGTTTACCCGCACGATCTTCCCGATCACTGCGGCAGGATCGACAACAACCTTGCCGGAGATGCCGGACAGGTCCCTTTTCCGGAGCGCCACATCCCCCTCGGCAATGATCTCGCCCCTTGTCAGCGGGCGCAAGGCGACGACCATGTCGGCAAGAGCTTCCACGTCGACCGGAACACTCACGTTCCTGGCCACGTTGTCGTCCACCCTGACAATCAGCCCCAGGCTGGTCCTGCCCCAGCCTTCCCACTGCCGCGGCGCCACGAACTCGAAACTTACCTTTCCCGGGGGGAGTGCCATATCTCCGCTGTAGCCGATCCTCTTGATCCGTATTTCCAGACCGGAGCCGCTTGTCCTCTCCATGATGCAGGCGGTGACGGCGTCCCGGATCCTCTTTTCGCGAAGGACCGTACCGGATGCCCCACCGGCCGTCGGGCAGAAAGCACCCACAAGCACAAACAGCATGATCGCCACAGCATATCCCTTCATGTCACTCCCCCCACCCCGGCAACCGTTACTTCTTCATGTTGTTCGCCTGCTGCAGCATCTCGTCCGCAGCCTGCACCGCCTTCGAATTGATCTCGTACGCCCTCTGGCCGACTATCATGTTCACCATCTCTTCCATGACGCTCACGTTGCTCATCTCCAGGAAGCCCTGGCGGACGGTGCCGATCCCGTTCTGCCCCGGCGTACCGGTCGAAGCGTTCCCGGAAGAGTCGGTGGTCAGGAAGAGGTTGCGTCCCTGGGTCGAGAGGCCGGCAGGGTTCTGGAATGTGGCCAGCTGCAGGTTTCCGATGGTGGTCGTGCCGGACTGTCCGGATTGCGTGACCGCAACGGTCCCGTCGGTGCCGATGCTGATCTTGGTTGCATTGCTGGGAATCACGATTTCCGGGACAAGCGGATCGCCGTCACTCGTCACCACGCGTCCCTGGCCGTCCCTCTTGAACGAGCCGGCACGGGTGTAGGCGGTGGTGCCGTCAGGCATCTGGACTTGGAAGAAGCCTTCGCCTTCGATGGCGATATCAAGTTCATTGCCGCTCTGCTTGATGTCACCGGCGGTGAAGACCTTGGTGACTGCGGCCGGCGTGGAGCCCAGGCCGATCTGGATGCCGGCCGCCTGGGTGGAATTCGTCGCGGGGGAACCGGTAGCCTTCACGTTCTGGTACATCACGTCCTGGAAATCGGCGCGGCTCTTCTTGAAACCGGCCGTGTTCGCGTTCGCCAGGTTGTTGGCGATCACATCGATATTCAGCTGCTGCGACTGCATTCCCGAAGCGGCAGTCCAGAGTGCCCTGATCATTTTGCTCCCCCTTTTGCTCTGCAAGGATGAATAGTTTTAGGCTTTAATTGTTTGCCTTCCGCCCTGTGCCTTATGCTTACACTCTCCCCAACTCGTTCACGGCCTTGCCGGTCATGGAATCGTAGTTCTGGATGACTCTCTGGCAGGCCTCGAAGAATCGGCTCGTTTCTATCAGCTGCACCATCTCCTCGACCGCCGAAACATTGGAACCTTCCAGGCGGCCCTGCATCACGGCCGTCCCGGTTGCCTGCCGAGCGGTCGTACCCGGGTCGTCCGGCTCCAGGAGCCCCTGCCCGATCTTCTTCAGGCTGTAAGGCTTTTCAAAGGTAACGATATCGAGGGCTCCGGTTTCAACTCCTTCCACGGAGATCTTGCCTTCGGCCGAAAAGCTCACGGTGCTGCCCTGAACGGTTATCGCCCCCCCTTTGCCCATGACTTGATAGCCGTCGACCGTAACCAGGTTGCCGTTGCTGTCGAGGCGGAAATTTCCCTGGCGGGTGTAGGCCTTCCCGTTGGGGGTGTTGACGACGAAAAACCCCTCTCCGTCCAGCGCCAGATCGAAAGTGTTGCCGGTAGTGCTTACCGGCCCCGCGGAATAGTCGATGCTCGTGCTTTCCGCCACGAGGACCGGTGCTTCACCGGCGTACCCGGAGGGAGAAGCCGCCTGGGCCGACGACATCACGGCCTCGAATTTCATGCAGTCCTTCTTGTAACCGGGCGTGTTGACATTCGCCAGATTGTGGGCCAGCACATCCAGGCGCTGAACTGATACCAGCGCACCGGACAGAGATGCATACATGCCGCTGTTCATGGTCGACTCCCTGAAGAGCGCCCTCAGGCGCCCAGATTTCTCATTTTCACCTTCAACCTGATGACTGCCTGACTGTGCAGCTGCGAGATGCGGGATTCGGTGAGCCCCAGAACCTGGCCGATTTCCTTCAGGTTCAGCTCTTCATAGTAGTAGAGCGTAATGACAACCCGCTCCTTTTCAGGCAGAAACTCGATCGCCTCCCCCAGGGAGTGGAGCAGCTGTTTCGTGATCATCTGGTTCTGCGGATTTTCCGTGGTGTTGTCCGCGAGGAAATTCAGGAATCCGAAGGATCCGCCGTCCTCGTCCTCGTGGAAGTCTTCCAGACTCATGAATGAGAGCGAATGCACCTCTTCGATCAGCTGGAAATACTTTTCCAGGTCCATCCCCATCGCAGCCGCCACCTCTTCGCTGGACGGATTCCTTCCCAATTTCTGTTCCAGGACCGCGAATTCCTGTTCAAGCCGCTTGTATTTTTCGCGAAGGGTCCGGGGAAGCCAGTCCTGAGCCCTCAGTTCGTCCATGATCGACCCCATGATCCGCTTCTCGGCGAAGGTCTTGAACTGAATCCCCCGTGCCGGGTCGAAACGTTCCGCGGCAGTGATCAGCCCGATGACCGCTACGCTCATGAGATCCTGCTGGTCGAGGTGCGAAGGCAGTTTGGAAGACACCCTCCCCACCAGGTACTTGACCAGTGGCAGATGGGACATGATCAACTCGTCCCTGCTCTGAAAAGGTGCGCTCATCACGTCGGATTCATAGTTTTTAGCGAGATTGTTCATAATGACTCCCTTACCGCGGACGTAGCAGGTCCCCCCCATGAAACGTCCACGCCGCACTCATGCATGGCTATCCATAAAAATCATTGCACTATTCTCCGAGGAGAAGTTCCGCGACTTTCTTTGCAGTTGCCGGCTCGATATCCTCCGGAACCCTCTGGCCCCTGGTGAAATAGGACAGTGGCAGCTTGTTCTCGATCTGCAGGTTGATGATCGAGCCGAAAGAGCTGCTTTCGTCGAGCTTGGTGAAGAGCAGGCGGGAAACCGGCAACGCGCCGAAACTTTTCACTATGGACCGCAGCTCGCTTTCCCTGGTTGTGGCTGCCACGCACAGGTGTATTTCAATGGGCTGGGTGCACTGCAGCATATCGCGCAGCCGCTCGATGGTTTCCTGGTCCCGGGGGCTGCGGCCAACCGTATCGATGATGACCAGATCCTTGTCTCCGTGAAGTTCCAGCGCTTTTCGCAGCTCTTCCGGAGTTGCCGCCACCTCGAGCGGCGCCCCCATTATCCGGGAATAGGTCTTGAGCTGCTCGACAGCGCCGACACGGAAGGTGTCGATGGTAATGAGGGCAACCCTGGCCTTCCTTTCAAGGGTGTAATGTGCTGCGAGCTTCGCTACCGTGGTCGTCTTGCCCACGCCCGTTGGGCCGACCAGCGCCACCACCCGGGCGCCGTTCCTTTTCATCCGGATGGAACCGGAGCATTTCACGGCTGACTCGATGCTCAGCTTGAGCTTTCCCTTCAGGTCTTCGGCGCCTGCCAGCTGAATTCCGCGTGCCTTCGCCTTGCCCGCAAGACTGCGGATGGTTGCCTCGTTCACGCCTGCTTCATGGAGGGCCGCGGACACTTCGGCAAGGGCGCCGCTGTCGTTCAGCACGCCTGAAGCGCCGCCAGCCGCAGCTTCTTCCTGGACAGCGCGGAAAGACCGGAATTTGACCGAAGCAGGAGCAATCCCTTCCATCTGCCCAGCCTCCCTCATCGCTCTTTCCGGAAACAGGCCGTCGCCAGCGAAGGATTCACCCGGCTCCAGTTCGGAGAAACGGCCAATTCCGTCATCATTCGTCCCGCGTCGCCCAGCCAATGCACCATTCAGCCGCGCTGCCTTCTCCCTCGGGAACAGACTGTCCACGCGCTCCCTGAGTTCTTTCAGTTCCCTGGCCAGAGGTTCGAGCATGGATCTGCGGAATTCATCCCTGGTGGATTCCTCTGCGGCATCATATTCACTCTTATATACCGGCAGCCGGGGCGCCGGCGCCGGAGCGGCCGTGATGGAAAAGACCGGCTTGGCGAACAGTCCCAGAATCCCCTTGCGGCGCTCCCTGCGCGAGGAAACGATCATGGCGTCGGGTCCCATTTCAGCCTTCACGAGATGCATGGCTTCGGTCATGTTTGCTGCCTGGAAAGTTCTAGTTTGCATCAGCAGTCACCACTCCCACGGATTGGATTTTTATGTTCGGTGGTATTTCGTTGTGAGACAGAACCGCCAGTCCGGGCAGAAAGCGTTCGGTCAGTTTCTTGACATGCCTTCTCACAGAAGGCGACGCCAGCAGAACCGGCATGCCGCCCGTCTGGCTGAACTTTTCCATGGCCGTCCTGGTGTTGTGCAGAATCCGCTGAGCGACACCCGGTTCTATGGCGAGGTATCCGCCCTGCTCAGCCGGCTGCACGGACTCCGCGATTGCTTCTTCAATCTGCCGGTCGAGCGTGATCAGGTTCAGGACGTCATCGTCCTGCTTGAACTGCTCCACGATATAGCGTCCGAGCCCCTGGCGAACGAACTCGGTCAGGACATCGGGGTCCTTGGTCATGGCGCCGTAATCCGCCAGTATTTCCAGGATCGTCCTCAGGTCGCGGATCGACACGTTCTCCTTGAGCAGATTGTGGACCACTTTCAGGACCGTCCCCAGGCTCAGCAGGGCAGGGACCAGTTCGTCCACGACTTTGGGGCAGATCGCGGCCAGGTTGTCCAGCAGCTGCTGGAGTTCCTGCCTGCCCACCAGTTCGTGCGCGTGCTTCTTGATGATTTCGCTCACGTGGGTGGCCATGATGGTCGTGGTATCGACCACCGTATAGCCGCAAATCTGGGCATTTTCCCTCTCCGTCCCCTTGATCCAGACCGCGGGAAGGCCGAACACCGGCTCGGTAGTCTTTGCCCCGGCGATTTCAACCGATGCGGTACCGGAATCCATGGCGAGAAACTGGCCGCTGAGATTCCCTCCCCCCACCCTGGCGCCCTTGATCAGGATCGAGTATTCGTGCGGTTTCAGCTGCAGGTTGTCATGGATGTGGATGGGCGGGACAATGAAACCCATCTTCTGGGCGATGTTTTTCCTGATGTTGCGGATCCGCTCCAGGAGCTCACCCTGCTGCGCCGCGTCAACCAGGGGCACGAGGCCGTACCCCACTTCCAGCTCGAGGAGATCCACCGGCCTGATGGCGGATATCTGGTCGGCCGCATCCTCCGCCGCTCCCGAAACTGCCAGGCCTTCCTCCTCTTCCGCCACAAGCGCTTTTTCGCGAGCCACGCGGCCGGCGCAATACGCAACGCCGGACAGGAGGAAAAAAGCGAAATGGGGAAGGCCGGGAATGATGCCGAAGCAGAACAGGACCCCGGACGAGACATAAAACGCCTTGGGATAGTTCAGGAACTGTCCGGTGATCTCATGGCCGAAATTCTTTTCATCTGCCGAACGGGTGACGATGATGCCCGCTGCAGTGGAAATTATGAGCGCGGGGATCTGGGCCACCAGCCCTTCACCGATCGTCAGCAGGGTGTAGTTCGTGAGTGCGGCATCGAGAGCCATCCCCTTCTGCCAGACGCCGATCACGAAGCCGCCGACAATGTTGGTCAGCATGATGAGGACGGCTGCGATGGCATCTCCCCGAACGAACTTGCTGGCGCCGTCCATGGAACCGTAAAAATCCGCTTCCCGGGCGACTCTGGACCTGCGGATCCTGGCTTCCTTTTCCGTGATGATCCCGGATGACAGGTCGGCATCAATTGCCATCTGCTTGCCCGGCATGGCGTCGAGGGTGAAACGCGCCGCTACCTCGGCGACCCGGCCCGCGCCTTTGGTGATGACCACGAAGTTGATGATCACCAGGATCAGGAAGATGACCGCTCCAACCACGTAGTTCCCGCCGACCACGAACTGGCCGAAAGCCTTGATGACGGCGCCGGCCGCTTCGACCCCCTCGTTGCCGTGGAGCAGGATGAGTCGGGTAGAGGCGATGTTGAGCGAGAGGCGGAACAGGGTGGTCACCAGGAGAATCGAAGGAAAAACCGAGAAATCCAGTGGCTGCGTCGTATAGAGGCCGACGAGGAGAATCGACAGGGCCAGGGTTATGTTGGCGGCGAGAAATATGTCCAGCAGGAATGCGGGAAGCGGAATTATCATGAGCGCCAGTATCCCGATGAGAACCATGGCCATGTATATGTCCGAATTCTTCCTGAATGAAGAAAGCTCTACAGTTTCCGCTCCGCCCGATGCCATGTTATTTTCCTTAAGGATTTTGGAAGCTTATAATCACACCACGAGAAAAGCAACCTTTGTGCCACTGCTGGCGGATGTTGAAAAGAAAGCGTAAGAAAAGCGGAAAGACCCCATGGCAAGGCGCTTAACGCGGCTTTAGGGCGTGGATTGGCAACCGCCGGAGGAGGGATTGCGAAAGGATGGTATCCGTACTGGACAGGATTTTGAAAAGGGGCGAGTCAAGGTTTTGTCTGGCCCCGGCAACCGGGGTTTGACCGGCTATCCAAAACGTCGCGAAGAAGGCCGGATGAAAAGCGCAAGGCCGGTCACTGCATCTTTCCCTTAATGCCGTATACATATGCCAGCACTTCCGCAACGGCAACATAAAGGGACTCCGGTATCTCTTCACCCTCTTTGACGTTGGCATGAAGCTCGCGCGCCAGAAAACGGTTCTCCACCAGCATTACGTTGTTCTCCCGTGCCATCGCCTTGATCCGCTGGGCCAGGTGATCCACCCCCTTGGCCAGGACAATCGGCGCCGCCATCCTGTTGCGGTCGTATTTCAGAGCTACGGCGAAATGGGTCGGGTTCGTCACGACCACGTCGGCAGTCGGAATGATCTGCCGCAATCTCCGGTAGGCCCTCTCGTAGCGCAGTTTTTTTATCTTGCCCTTCAGATGCGGATCGCCTTCCGTGTCCTTGGCTTCTTTTTTCACCTCTTCCTTGGTCATTTTCAGGTTCTGGAGGTAGTTCCACTTGACAAAGGCCAGGTCCAGCACTGCCATGATGATCATGACCCCGCAGGCATGGACGACGATCTTGAATGCCATGTGGCTTAAGAAATTGAAAATCCCCCTGATGTCAGTGTCGGACAGGTACAGCATGCCGTCCATCTCGTCGCGCAGAACGCGATAGGCGATGAATCCCACGATAGATATCTTTATGATCGACTTGATTCCCTCAACCGCCGCCTCTCTCTTGAAAAACCGCTGGAATCCCGTGACCGGGTTGAGGTTCTCGAACTTCAGCTGCAGTCTCTCGGTGGAAAACGACACGCCCCCCTGGACGACGACCCCTGCTATCCCGGCGACCATGACCATCAGCAGGAACGGGGCGAGCAGTTCCCCGAAGAAAAGGAACTGGTTGAGAAGCAGGCTGTATGCGCTGGTCTCGGTTATGGTTGCCGTTCCCACGCCGGCGAATATGTCCCGGCAGTTTTCCTTCAGGCCGGAAAACATGCGGCCGCCCAGTGAATAGAGAACCACCATCGATACCAGGAGGGAAACCGTGGCCGACATGTCCCGGCTCAGGGGCGGGGAGCTTTTCTGTTTCGCCTCGGAAAGCTTGCGCTGAGTGGGCTGTTCTGTCTTTGAATGCTTATCCCCTTCAGACATCGGTCCCTCGCATTATGAAAGAAGGTTCAGGAGCACTCTGAACTGCTGGAGCATGTCGGCGAAGGATGACTGCAGGGTGCGCATGAAGATCACCAGCGACATGCCGAGCACGATGAAGCCCACGCCGATATTGAGGGGCATGCTGATCATGAAAACGTTCATCTGCGGGAAAGACCTGGCCATGACCCCCAGGGCGACGGTGGTTGCCAGCAGTGCGACCATTACCGGCGCCGCAAGCTTTATTCCGAGAACGAACAATCCGGAGGTGGTCGTGACGAGGAATGCGAGCAGGCTGCCGCTCATGTGCCAACCGCCGATCGGGAGCACCGTATAACTCTGCACGATCGCCCTGATGAAATCGTGGTGCACTCCCAGCGTCAGGAACAGGAGCATCGCCAGCAGCGTCTGGAAAAGCGACAGCAGCGGGATCTGGCCCATAGTGGGATCAAACAGGGACGATATTGAGAACCCCATCTGCATTCCGATTATCTGGCCGCAGAATTCCACTGCCCCCAGCACGACTTTGACAACCAGCCCCAGGGTGGCGCCGATCAGGACCTCGGCAGCGACGACAAGCGCCAGAGAAATGAAATCACCAGGTATCGAGATGGATTTGACTTTCAGAACGGGAAACAAAACCAAGGTCAGAGCGAAAATGGTCACGACCCGTACTTGCAGCGGCACCCTTTCGCCGCCGAACAGCGGCAATGCGGAAAACATTCCCGCCAGCCTTCCCAGAACGAGGGTGAAAACCGTGAAATCCTGCGGCGACAGGAATGGGGGCAGCTGGAACATTTAGCGATCGCTCCGGGACAGGCTGGGGGCCTCAGTTTCTCAGGCCCGGTATGAGGGTGAATATCTCCCTCGTGAAATCGGACATGTAGCTCATCATCCAGGGGAAGAATATGATCATGGCCACCATGACCGCGACGATCTTCGGCACAAAGGCGAGCGTCGCTTCATTGATGGACGTGACGGTCTGAAAAATGCTGATCACCAGGCCCACTGCCAGGCTGAAAACCAGCAGCGGCGCCGAGAGCATCAGGGTCACTTCGAAACTTCTCCGTGCTAGTTGAGTTATCAGCTCAGGGGTCATAGATCGGTCCTTTCGTCCCTTTTGAGGTGTATAGTTCAGTCTTCAGCCTTCAGCCTGATTCTTTCACCCGAAACTCTTGACGATGGAACCGATCACCAGGCTCCAGCCGTCCACCAGGACGAACAGCAGTATCTTGAAGGGAAGCGAGATCATTACCGGCGGGAGCATCATCATGCCCATTGACATGAGCACCGAGGCAACGACCATGTCGACGACAAGAAAGGGGATGTAAATCAGGAACCCTATCTGAAACGCCGTCTGCAGTTCACTGATCATGAAAGCCGGTATGATGGTGAGCGTCGGGATCTCATCAGCATTTTTCGGCCGCGGCATTTTGGAGAGGCTGAGAAACAGCGCCAGGTCCTTTTCCCGCACCTGGGACAACATGAATTTCCGCAGGGGTTTGACCGCACGGTCAACAGCCTGTTCCTGGGTTATCTGCTGCGCCTTGTAGGGCTGGAGCGCCTGGCTGTTGATCTGCTGCCATGCCGGGTTCATGATGAAGAATGTCAGGAAGAGCGACAGGCCGATCACAATCTGGTTCGAAGGCGCCTGCTGAGTCCCCAGCGCACCGCGGAGAAACGACAGGACAACGACCACCCTGGTGAACGATGTGGTCATGATGAGCAGACTCGGCGCCAGAGAGAGAACCGTTATCAGAAAAAAAATCTGCAGCGTGGTGGACAGGTCTCCCGGCTTGGCCGCCTTTCCGACCCCCACGCTCACCGCGGGGATGCTCATGGGTTCGGCTGAGACCGATGCGGCAGCGACCGGAATCGCAAGCAGCGCAAAGAACGCGAATATGGCGGTTTTGCCTGGTTTCACTTTGCTAGTCCATACCTTTCCGCGAAGAAAAACCGCCGCGCAGGCTCTTGCTGACGAACCCGGCGACGGACCTGACCATGTCCCGCCCGGGAACGCCTGCTCCTCCGTCATCAACGACATCTATCGTTTCGATCATGTCTATCTGCTTGACAAGGTTCAATCCATTGTCGGTGGAACTGAGAAGCAGGTATTCACCGCCTACTTCAACCAGCATGAGGGATTTTTTCGGCGCAATGAAACGGTTCTCGACGATCCTGATGTACGATTGCGCAGCCCTGTTGACCAACCCTCCTCCCATCAGCCTCTTGATGAGCTTCTGAGTGACGACCACTGTGCCGAGCACGACTGCCAGAGATGCCAGCATCTGGAAAAACCCCGAGATAAAGCTGAAGCCTCCCGCGCTCCCCTGCCCCGCGGCCAGGGCTGTGGCGGGCGCACTTGCCCACAGGAGGCAGGACAGGATTTTCATACGATTTTCTCCACCCGCTCCACCGGACTGATGATGTCGACCAGCCTGACCCCGAATTTTTCATTAACCACCACCGCTTCGCCCCGAGCCACCAGCTTGGAGTTGACGAACACGTCAAGCAGCTCCCCGGCCATTTTCCCCAACTCGACAACCGAGCCCTGGTTCAGCTGCAGAAGGTCTTTTACCAGAAGCTTCGTGCGCCCCAGCTCCACGGTCAGATGGAGGGGAATGTCCAGGATCAGATCCAGGTTCTTCTTGTCCTGGCCGTCATCCTTCAGCTCGATTTTTTCCTGCGGCTCACTCACGTTCAACCTCCTGAAAATCGCGTAAAATATGGATGCCGTCCCGGCCGGGGAGCATGCCGGTCCCCTTCCCGTGACGGTCCCCCTAAGTCTGCATGCCGGTTATCCTGATTGCCTTGTTCCCGTGCTGGGTCCCGGGCAAGGCGCTGAACTTGTCGATGCCCTCCACCTTCACGTCCAGCTCGCCCTGGCAGTCCCTGTTGAGGATGATCGTGTCGCCGCTGGAGAGCGAAAGCAGGTCGTCCGCGGTTATCCAGGCTTCACCCAGCTCGACGGCCAGTTCCACCGGCGCATCGAGAAGCTCGGCGGATAGACGCGAAGACCACTGGGGATCGATTGCCATGATGTCCAGCTGGGTGCCGGTCTTCAATTTGTCCCGTACCGGTTCGATGGTCATGTAGGGAATCGCGAACATCATGGTGCCGGTGAATTCCTCCACCTGGATTTCCAGTGACATGGTGATCACCTGGTATTCGGGAGGAACGATTGTTACCAGCCGGGGATTCATCTCCATCCGGAGTATGCTCATCTTGGTGTTCTGGATGTGCGCCCAGGATTTTTCCATGTCCTGCAGCACGTCCTTGACGATCTTCTCCATCAGCCTGAGCTCGATGGAAGTGAACATCCGGCTTTCACCGGTAAGCCCGGGAGTTCCGGTCCCGCCGAGAATGCTGTCAACCAGCGTGAACACCAGGTTGCTGTCCATGGTGATGAGGGCAGCGCCCTTGAGCGGGTCGATCTTGAAAATCACCATGCATACCGGAGAAGGCAGGGATTGCAGGAAATCGTCGAATTTGTAGGGCCTCGATCCCAGTTTCCTGATTTCCACTATCCTGCGCAACCGGTTGGAAAGAGTCACCCGGTTGTAGCGGATGAAGCTGTCGTAAATTACGTCGAGGTTCGGCACCAGGACCTGATGCTCGGAGCTGAAGAGATCGTAGGCCGACACCCTGCCGGTTGCGGCAGCCAGTTCCTTTTCCGGCTCGATGCGCCCCTCCATTATGGCCGTGAGAAGGGACTCGATCTCTTCTTTTGTCAGGATTTTTTCCACGATGACCTCTAACCTGATGCTTACTGGACCACGAAATCGGTGAAGTAAATCTTCTGGACTTTTCCGGGAGAAACGATCCGGCCGACAGCGTTGAAGATTTCCTGTCGCAACTGGTTTTTTCCCTGCTGGTCGCGTATGTCCAGCATTGTCTTGGTTGTGAGCAGCACGAGGATAGTGTCGCGCATCTGAGCCTGCTTTGCGGTCAGCTCGCTCTTGGCCTCCTCGTTCGCCACTTCCATTTCCACCTTTATCCTCAGATAGCGGAGCTCCTGCCCGTCATAAATGTTGACGATGAACGGCTCGAGGGGAAAGATTGCCGGTGCGGCCTTGCTTTCAGTCCTGGCGTCACCCGCTTTCTTGCGTTCTCCCCCTGAAAGCAAGAAAAATGCGGCGGTCCCGCCAACAGCGAGCGCTACCGCTACCGCGACAATGATGTACAGTTTCATGCCCGTTTTTCCCTTTACCGGCGCTTTCTCCATGGACTGTTCGTCTTTCGAGGCCATCGAGAGCCCTCCTTTTCGTCGTAATCTCGTACAGTTCCAAACCTCGTACCAACCTATGCAACCGTAGTGCCAGTGCAACGGGCAAACGCGAGCGCAGCTGGGGACTGCAAACAATCGCTTCCGCATGTCACTTCGAGGCCAAAAACCTGTTTTTCTCCAATCCGGTTCTTGCCGGCGCCCTCCTGATGACGGGATAAAGCCCCTGAACACGCCCTCTTCCTCAATGAGAAGAGTGGGCAAAGCCCGGGCACGGAGGTCGGAAATCGACAACTATCGGAAAAACAGGATTACCTCGTTTCTGGCAGGTTTCAGCCGGCAACGAGAACGTCGGAAAAATGGAACCGGGAGAAGCCAAGATTTTGACAGGGAGTGATTATGCGGTATCCCCTTTGACTTCAATTAGGTGCAGGAGTATATTTGGGCTGATCTTCAGCGGCAGTGAGGGCGGGGTTCCTGCCGCCCCCGTTGTCTTGAAGCCGAAACCGATACAACACCGACGTTTCCGCAAATCGAAACGATGAACCGGGATCTCTTACAGGAAGCCACAATGCCGATACAAAAGCAGTCACTCTCTCCGGAGGATTGCGCCGAACTGATTTCAAGTTCCGGCTGCGTAACCGCCATGAGCGGCGCCGGGATCTCCACGGCGGCCGGAATCCCGGATTTTCGCGGCCCCCGGGGGCTCTACGTCACCAGGCGCTATGACCCGGACAAGGTTTTCAACATCAGCTGGTTCAGGCGGGATCACGGCTTCTTCTACGAGTTCGCTTATGATTTCGTGACCCTGATGGAATCAGTGCGGCCGACGTTCACCCATTTCTTCCTAGCGCGCCTGGAAGCGTTGGGGATTCTCCGCGGTGTGATCACCCAGAACATCGACATGCTCCACCAGTCGGCGGGGAGCCGAAACGTGGTCGAAGTGCACGGATCGTATGGTTCCGCCACCTGCTGCGGCTGCAATCGTGCCTATGGCGAGCTTTCGAATGCCTGGTGGGTCAGGGAGATGGGATCGAGTCAGTCCCCGCCGGTCGTGCTTTGCCCCGCGTGCAATGGAGTGCTCAAACCGGACGTGGTGTTCTTCGGGGAAGCAGTGAAGGGTTACGACCAGGCGGAGCGCATGATCGCGGAATCCGACCTCCTTCTGGTCCTCGGCTCATCCCTCACCGTGACCCCGGCATCGCTCCTGCCTCTAGGCGCGGGAGGGAAGATCGTTGTCGTCAACCGGGGCGAAGTGTCACTGGAGCCTTCATCTTCCCGCTTCTTCGTGGACGGCGAGACAGACGCCTATTTCCGGCAAGTGGCGGAGCTCTTGAAAATCAGCGTTTCATGAAAAACAGGCCCCAAGCTCGTGGAACTTGGGGCCTTGAGCTATATAATTGTCGCCATGTGCGTCTACCGCTTGAGATTCAGGACTTCCTGGGTCATTTCATCGACCGTGGTAATGGTCTTGGAATTGGCCGAATAAGCCCTCTGAGTGATGATCATCTTCACGAACTGCCCGGCAAGGTCCACGTTGCTCAGTTCGAGGGAGTTGGAAAAAATCCTCTCGCTGGCGCCGTTCGGCGCAGCGACGGTCGGGGTGCCGGCATTGACCCCGGCGACGAAAAGCGTGCCGCCCACTTTTTCCAGTCCGCCGGTATTGGGAATGGTGGCGACGCCGACCTGGGTGGGATAGGTCTGCTGCGCTCCGGTATTGTCCAGGTAGGTTATGGTTCCGTTGTTGCTGATCCCGGAAATTTTCCCGAACGTGGCCAGGGGAAACTGTATCGGCGACATGGCCGTATCCAGCACCCGGTAACCGTCGGGATTGACCAGGAAGCCGTTGTTGTCGACCCGGAATGCGCCGGCGCGGGAATAGTAGGAAGTGGCGACCGACTGGGCGCCGGTGGCAGTGGGAGCGCCCAGGGCGAAGAAGGTCGAGCCCTGGATCGCCAGGTCCGAAACTGACTCGGTCGTTTCGAACGATGCCTGGCTGAAGATATTGTCCACCTTCTGCATCTGCACTCCCCGCCCCACCTGGGAGTTGTTGCCCATGTTGGCCGACAGCATGTCGGAAAACAGGGTCCTGGCAGATTTGAATCCTATGGTGTTGACGTTGGCTATGTTGTTGCCGATCACGTTCATTGATTCGCCGTTGTTTACGAGACCGCTGACGCCGGTAAAAAGTGCGGATGTAATGCTCATGATGTTGCCTCCTTTGGATTTGTTGAACGTAGTGGAGCACGTCTGTCGGTCGGTGCTCCGCGGGCTTCCTCAGCGAGGTCCGGCCCGTTCTGTTGTCTGGTTTGCATTACTGTTACTTGAACAAGACTGCCGAATCGATATTGGTGAATACGTTGCCCTGCATCGAGTTCCGGTCAAGCGCAGTCACCACTGTGCGGTTTTTCACGCTTACCACCAGCGCGGCATCGCCCAGAAGCACCAGTGACTCCCTGCCTCCCTTGCGCGCCACGTCATCAACCGCTCCCGCGAGCTTTTCCATTTCCGTTTTATCGAGGTTAATCCCTCTCTCTTTGAGCCTCTCTTGCGCATGTTGCGAAAACGTGATGCCCTGTGACGGCATCTTACCGTCGAGAACTTTGGCAAATGGAGTGACAGTGCCTGCGTCAGAGTTCTGCTTGGTTCTGGACGGGGTCCTGTTGGTCGGCACCTGCACCGGGTTTGGGAACAAGACCGTGTCAACCATAAGATTATCCTCCCGTTACGCTCAGGATGCTGGTGTACGGAACGGTCACACCCCCTATCGTCATGGTGACACCCGTTCCTTCATAGCTCACGGCACCGACTTTTCCGGTTACCAGGGGCTGGCAGGGCACGCTGGTCCCGGCTGCGCTGACACCGGCGACCGATACACCGTAAACTCCCGAAGCCAGCAGGTTCCCGTTTGCATCCCTGCCGTCCCAGGTAACCGAGGAAATGCCTGCAGCGGTTTGTCCCTGAGTCAGTGTCCTTACGGCTGCCCCATTCGAATCCGTGACCGTCACGGTTACCTGTGCGGCGGCGCTGGGCACGGAATAGCTGATCTGGGTCGGCGCCCCGGCTGTAAGCGCGACCTGCGAACCGGCAGCCGAAACATTCCTGCCCACCAGTGATGATGCGGACAGCGATGACGAATTGTTCAGAGCGGACAGGATATTCTGCAGGTTGGTGTTCGTGTTGTACGCCTGCTCCACCTGCGTGAGCTGGGCAAGCTGGGCCAGGAACTCGGTCCCGTTCATGGGATTGAGCGGATCCTGGTTTTTCAGCTGGGTCACGAACAGGGTCAGGAAATCGTCCTTGTTCATTCCCAGCGACTTTTTCATCGCCGCTGATGCGGCGCTCGTGTCACTCGACGTAACAGAGGTTATCATTTGATCCTTCCTCCTTTACCACCTCATGTCCACCAGGGCGTTCTCCCGCGGCAGCCAGTCGGTATTTTTCACGCGTGCCGTTTCTTCCCGATAGGAGCCTCCCGCGGGAAAAGACGCGCTGTTCCCTTGCTCCCGGGCGGGGCCCCGCCCCTGGCGACCGGATTGGTCCGCACCGTGGCCGGTACCGGTCGAAACATCGAAACGCTCCATGGTGATGTTCTGGCGAGTGAGCGTTTCCTTCAACGTATCCAGATGCTGCATCAGCGCTTCCTTGACCACCGGGTTCTGCGCCGAAATGTCGATGGCGACTTTGCTGTTTTCCATGCGGATGTCTATCATGAGGTCTCCAAGCTCACGCGGATTCAGTTTCAGGGTGACTTGCCCCTTGTCCTTTTCCAGGGGGGATGCGGCAAGTTCTTCCCTGACCTGGTTCAGGATGTTTTCATCGAGTCTTCCCTTGCCGACGGGTGGCTTTACTTCGTCGGTCTTGCCGCCCGCGGCATTCTGAACAACCTCGAAATTCGCCGCGGAGCCCTGTTTGGCGAAGATCTCCCGTGAAACAGCGTTGCCCGAGTCTTCCTGCCGGGAAAAACCGTTCCCGGTCAGATCCGCTTCAGGGTCGCCTGCGTTCGCTGACACCCTGGCGGACTCCATTCCGTTTCTCTCCAGAGCTGTTGCTTCTGGAGCCCTCAGGTCGGGTGCCGGCGTCCCGGTTGCGTCCTTCAGCCGGTGAGCTTTCGGGAAGGGACTGGCAGGTGATGCCTTTGATGCCGATGCGGTCATGCTGTTTTTCGCAAGAGCGTCGCTTTCGCCACCAGCGGCGTTCACGACTTCCATGATGGGCAATTCGCCCCGTTTTACCGCCGGTCCACCGGATGAAGTCCCGCTTAGTGCCGGAACATCCGTTCCATCCGGAAGTGCCGGGTCAGCGACTGCATCCCGGGATATCTCCAAAGAAGCATAATCTCCCTGTCCCGGCATGCCGTTCGCCGTACCCCGTGCGGAAATGGCCGGTGGGATGGCCTCGGCGGCTGTTTCCATCCCAATGGTACCGGTGACATCACCTGCTTCCATCCGCGGGAGTTGAGCGGCGCCATGGTCTGCTTCGGGCGCCGCCTGGCGGAAAATGTCCCGAAGCACGCAAAAAGCAGCCATCAATCCCTGCTCGTCGCGTTCTTTACCGTCAACATCCCCTTTTTCCTCGACAGTGTCGTTCCTTTCTCTCAAGGACACTGCCAGTTTGACCCCATTGCCGGTTTCCTTGAACTGCAATCCGGCGACCTCTGTCAAACCCGACGTTTCCGGCGGCTGCGCTTTTTCTTCAGCCGCGGCCTGTATTTCGGCTGCGGGAAAAGGTCCGGCGGGGTACTTCTTCCGCTCGGCCATGAGGGTTTCGTTCGATTCTTCGGGGTGCGTGCCCTCATACGCGACGGCTGATTTCAGATAGCAGGACAACGCTCCCACTACTGTAGGGCTTGATTCGGCTTGAATCGCCGCTTCCGAAGTCGACACCCCTTCTGCCGATTCCGTTCCCGAAACCGGCCGTCCCTCCGATGATGCGCCGGCGGCCAGCAGGCTCGCAAAAAGCCTGCGCGGGAAAGAATCAGCCGGCACCCCGGTGCCGGCAACTCCCGGGTTTTCGCCAAACACGGAAGCCGTGGCGGGCGAAGTTGCCGTAATCTGAGCAATTTCCATCTTGTTCACCTCCTCTCCACCTGTTTTGTTCCCCCAATGATCAGGGACTACTCAAAAGATCGCTGTATCGTCAATGATTCGGGTCTGCCTGTCAGGGCATATCAAATGTGCATCGGCTTGTCATCAGTTGCCCTTCAGGGAAAGCCTGGTCCATTTCAACACCCTGTTCTGGTTCATATACGGGATCATCTTGGCCATGGTTTTCTGGTCCATTCGACTCATCAGTTCCATGGCAAGGTCCTCTTCCAGCTTGTCGATCAGTTTCGCAGCTTCTTCCGGCCTGAGGGCCTTGTAGAGTTTCACCATTTTCTGATAGCGTTCCCCGTCGGCTTTTTTCTGTTGGCTGAGGCTTGATTCCATTCCTTTGCGGGTCTCGTCCAGCTTGCGGATCTTGCCGTCAAGATTCGCATCCAGCTTCTTCAGTTCTTTTTCCTTCATGCTTACCGCCGCCTCACGTTCCAGGATAGCGGTGCGCGAATCCGCGGCACTCGCCGTAACCGGTCCCTTTGACGCGGGAGCGGCGGAAGGCGGCGAAACAACGTTCCTTCCCGCGCTGTTCGCAGGCGTCAGGTTCTCCGCCGTAAGGCTGCTGCTCATGGGGGATGAACCGGGGCTGAGCACGACGGACGCAGCGACTGAAAGGACCGTGGAATATCGCATGATCGCCTTCTTCATATGCCCAATCCCCTCTGCTGGAGAGCTATTTCATCCAGAAATGCCTGTTCCTTGACCGCCAGCGATTTTTCATGTGCTTTGATCTTCTTTTTTTTCAGCTCTTCCATGATTTTCTTGTCAGTAGCCGCATCAACGAGACGGCTGTTCTTTTCCTCCTGCTTGCGGCCGAGGACGGTGACCTTCTCCCGCTGCTCCAGGATGTCATTGTTCTTTTTCCTGAAAAAATCCGCATAGAGCTGCATTTCCGTGGAACCGATACCGTCGATCTGCCGTTTCAGGAATTCCAGGTTGAGCTTCTCCATGGATTCCTCTTCGCGCCGCAGACGTTCCTCGGCCAACTCGTACTCTCTCCGGGCAATTGCGAATTCCTGTTTGCGGAGTTTTTCGGTTTCGCGGCGGTAGTGAAGAACCCTCTCAAGCGCGAAGACATTTCGTTTCATACTGCCTCCTCCCCATCTTTCCCGATCACCAAAGCGGAAAGTTCAAACCCACCGGACTACGGTACCCCGCAAATCTCGCGCAATTCATTCAGGGCGCAGTCGAACGGGATGTTTTCGTGAATGTTCTGCCTGATATAGGAGACCACCCGGTCGATGTTTCCGACGGCCATGTCTATCTTGGGATTGCTTCCCTGTTTGTAGGCGCCGATGTTGATCAGATCTTCGGCCTGGCGGTAGGTCGCAAGCACTTCCTTGCACCTGCCGGCAAGCTCCCGGTGCTCCTTTTCGGTTACCGCGTTCATCACCCTGCTGGCGCTGGCCAGAACGTCGATCGGCGGATAGATGTTCCGGGAGGCCAGATCCCTGGAAAGCACGATATGGCCGTCGAGTATGCTTCTCATGGCGTCGCATACGGGTTCGTTGAAATCGTCCCCCTCCACCAGCACGGTATAGAGGCCGGTGATGCTGCCGTTCATGAAATTGCCGGTCCGCTCGAGGAGCTTGGGAAGGGCCGCAAAAACCGATGGCGTATACCCCTTGGTAGTCGGGGGCTCTCCGATGGCGAGACCGACTTCCCGCATCGCCATGGCAAAACGGGTGGCGGAATCCATCATCAGGAGGACCCTCGCCCCCTGTGACTGGAAATACTCGGCTATGGTCGTGGCGATATACGCACCCCTCATCCTGACCAGGGGAGGCTGGTCGGATGTGGCGACAACGACCACGGACTTTTTCAGTCCCTCCTCCCGCAGGTCGTTTTCGATGAATTCGTTGAGCTCCCTCCCGCGCTCGCCGATCAGGGCGATCACGTTGACGTCGGCTTCCGTATAGCGCGCAATCATACCCAGGAGTGTCGATTTGCCGACGCCGGAACCGGCCATAATGCCGACCCGCTGCCCCTCGCCGCAGGTGAGCAGACCATTTATGGCCCGGATGCCCAGATCGAGGGGACGCTTGATCGGCGCCCTTTTCATCGGGTTTACCGGCTGGGCGTAAATGGGGCTTTCGTCCTGGGCCATGATCGCCCCCCGGTCATCGATGGGATTGCCGAGACCGTCTATGACGCGTCCGAGGAGAGACGGCCCCACTCCCAGCGACGATTTTTCCCGCTTCACCGCAATCAGGCTGCCCAGCCCCACGCCGCGGATTTCTCCCAAAGGCATGAGCAGCGTCTTGTTGTCCCGGAACCCGACCACTTCGGCCGGAATGGGGTCCCCCGCCAGAGGATGGATTTCACACAGCGCGCCGACTGCTGCGCCCGGGCAATAACCTTCGATGACCAGACCGACTACCTGCGTGACTTTGCCGTGGAAACGGATCGACGTCATATTGTCGATGGCGTGCAGGTACCGGGTCAGGTCAATTTTCTTCATATGCATAGGACTCCCTCTCCCCCGGCAGTTTCGCTCCAAGGTTCAGTGAGCTGTTCTTCTCCTCGAGCAGACGCCTGAACATTTCATCCAGCTGCGTTTCGGCGCGGGCATCGATTTCTCCCATGACGGTGTCCACGATGCATCCCCCCGGAGACACGGAATCGTCAGCCTTCATTTCCAGCTGCCGTTCCTCGCTCAAACCGTTCAGGTAGAGGTTCTTGTGGGCTGAAACCAGCCGGTGGTCGTCCGGGTTCAGCCGCAACACGATTTCGTCCCTTTCCGATGAGCTGTTCACAGCTGCGGATACGATCTTGGCCAGTATCAACCGGTCAGTGGCGATTTCCTGGTGAATCACCTTGCGGGCGATCCTGAAAACGAGCTTCAGGATATCCTCCTCCGTTTCGCGGAGCATGTCCCCCCGCAATGCGGATAGATCCTCCACCGCACCGCGCAGCGCCTTGAATACATTGGCCAGCCCTCGTTCAGCCTGCCTTTTTCCGTCTTCGAACCCCCTGTCGTATGCCTCCTGGACCTGCCGGAAGTGTTCTTCTTCAGGAATGCCGGCAACCTGAACGACCGCGGGGCCCCCGTCATCTGCAGAATCCCGGCTTTCATCGCATTGCGGATTTTCGGCGGAGCCCTGCAGGGGGAGACTCAAGGTGTCGAGGAACGGCATGAATGCGGAATCATCCCGCAGCGGCTGTGATACGCTCACCGTCTCCATGATTTCGAGGCTGAACGGTGCAATGCTGTAGCCGTCCACGCTCCCGGATTTGATGATCTTACACGAGGACATCGTCTCCTCCCCTGCCGGCGATCACCAGTTGCCCCTCTTCCTCCATCTTCCGCACGATCTTGATGATCTCCGATTGGGCGCGCTCCACGTCGGACAACCTGACCGGTCCCATGACATCCAGGTCCTCCTTGATCATCTCGGCGGCACGGCTGGAAATATTGCGGAATATCTTGTCCTTCAGCTCGTCGGTCGCGGTTTTCATGGCCAGGGTCAGCGTATCGTTGCCCACTTCCCGCATGATCGCCTGGATGCCGCGGTCATCAAGGTGCACGAAATCTTCAAAGGTGAAGAGATGTTTGCGTATCACCTCGGCAAGGGGCGGTTTGATCACATCCAGCTTGTCGAGAATCTGCTTTTCCCGGCTCCGGTCGAAATGGTTGAACATGTCGACGACTTTTTCCACGCCGCCCACCTTGAATCTCTGTATCCCGCCGACCGCAGTCAGTTCCCGCCGCATCACATCTTCGATATCGGATATGATTTCGGGCGAAACCTGGTCCACGTCGGCAATTCTCATCACCACGTCGGCCTGGAGTTCCTGGGGAAGAAATCCTATGATCTCGCTGGTCTGCTTGGCCTTGAGCTTGGCGAGCACCACGGCGATCGTCTGGGGGTGCTCCTGGCTGAGGAAATTCGCTATGGTCTTGGGGTCCATGTTGGCCAGCATGTCGGTCATGTCGCCGAAGTTGGCCACGCTCAGCTCCTTGAGCAACGCCTCGGCTTTGCTCGGCCCCAGCGCCTTTTCCAGGATCTTGCGCACGAATTCCTCCCCCTGGGAGAAGATCCCGGTTTCCGGGTCGGTAATTTCCACGTACTCGCTGACCACCTCCTGGATAGCGCTTCTGGGCACATGGCCCAGCCGCGCCATGCTCTGGCTGATCCTCTTGATCTCGGTATCCTCCATGTGCTCGAAGACCTTGCTGGTCGCTTCCGGGCCGAGGTACAGCAAGAGTATGGCCGCCTTGTCGGTTCCTTCCATTTCAACCCTCTCACCGGCCGATTCGATCAGCCGGGCATTTCATGGCGCAACGTCCCGCCGCCGTTCAGCCAGTGTCCCGAGCGGTTAGTTCACTGCACAGGACACTAGTCCCGTTTCTGCAGCCAGTTCTGCAGGATCTGCGCGGTCTGGTACGGGTCATTTTTCACTTTTTCAATAAGTTCCATCTGGTTGACCGTATACATGGCCAGCGCTGTTTTGTTCTGGCCGGGCAATTGATCGTCGGCCTCGCGAAGCGGTGAAAAACTCTCCGAGTCCCGCCGCTCCGAGCGCAGGACTGAGAGGAGAGGCCTGATGACAAAGAACAGCAGCGCAAGGAACCCCAGGCCGATGAGCATGTTCTTCAGCACCGAAGACACGATCGGCAGGTTCCACCAGGACCCGGCGCCGTCCTTCTCGCCCTGGGCCTCGTCCTGGAAAGGTATGTTGGCGACCGTCACCTGGTCCCCTCTTTCAACGTTGAACCCCACTGCGCCTTTTGCCAGCGCATCGATCTTCTGCAGCTCGTCGGCGCTCCGGGGCTGATACTTGGGCTTGCCCGAGCTTCCGGAATTCGCCGCTTCGTATTTCCCGTCGACGAGAATGGCTACGGAGATCCGCGCCAGGGTGCCGACCGGTTCGATGGTCCTGGCAGTGCTGCGGCTGATTTCGTAGTTCATGGTCTCGTCGCTCTTGGAGCCCTGGTTCGACGGAGCGCCGGACGCCGCGGCTCCTGCTTTCCCCAGGTTGCTCTGGACTCCGGGTATGCCCGAAGCGGTGGTCGTGGCCCCGTTCTTCTCCTCGGTCCTTTGCTCGCTCCGCACTACCGTCGTATCGGGGTCGTAGCGCTCCTCGAATCGTTCCACCTGCTTGAAATTGAAGACGGCATTCACTCTCGCTACCGATTTCCCCGCACCGACCGCCTTGTCGAGCAGCGTCTGCAGGCGTTCCTCGACCGTTTTTTCGTATCTGCGCTGCATTTCCAGCATGGAAGAGGTCATTTTGCCGGTGGGGTCGGCAGCTTCGGCCTTGCTGAGAATTTTGCCCCGGCTGTCCAGCACCGTGACCTTGTCCGGATCCATGCCTTCAATCGAAGACGACACCAGATGAATGATTCCCAGCACCTCCCCCTCAGCCAGCGATCGGCCGGACTTCATCCGCAGCACCACCGAAGCGGTCGCCGGTTTCTCGTCGTCCTTGAAAAGGGACTTCTCGGGGAGCGCGATATGGACGCGCGCCTGCTCCACGCCGGATATCTGCGATATGGTTCTGGACAACTCTCCCTGCAATGCCCGCTGGTAGTTGAGCTTCTGCACGAACTCCGTCATGCCGAAGTTTTTCCTGTCGAAAATCTCGAATCCGACACCGCTTCCCTGCGGCAGCCCTTCCGAAGCGAGCGACAGGCGGAGATCATACACCTTGTCGGAAGGCACGGAGATCGCCTTGCCGTCGGACTCCAGCCGGTACGGGACCTTCTGCTCCTTCAACTTCTTCACGATCTCTCCGGCATCTTCGCTGGACAGGTTGGAGAAGAGCGGCCGGTAATCCGTCCGGTTCGCCAGCATTATCAGCAGCGTGAAGAGGAGAATCGAAAGCCCGGCCACGCTTCCGACAACGATTCGCTTCTTCAGGCTCAAGGCCAGGAACGGCTCGATTATTTTTTTCATTGCCTGTGACATCGCAACTCCGCTAGGCTTGCCTTATCCTGTTGTTCATTGACTCGGCCCGTCAGATCTGCATCCGCATGATTTCGTGGTAGGCATCGAGCGCCTTGTTCCGAACCTGCGTCAGGAACTGGAACGATATGCTGGACTTCTCCATGGAGATCATGACTTCATGCAGTCCCTTCGATTCTCCGGTAGCGAGCTTCTGGACGGCGGCATCGGCCTGGTTCTGAAGATCGTTGACCTTGCCCACCATGTCTCCCAGCAACTGGGTAAATCCTTCAACGGGGGAGGTGGCTCCGGCCCCATTTCCACTCGCGGCCGGGAACTGGCGGGAAATGCCGCTGACACCCAGGCTTCCGTCTATCCCCTTGATTATCATCTTCATCCTCCTGCATCATCATTGATCATCGTAACGTATGCCGATTGCTACCTGCCGAGCTCAAGGGTTTTCATCGCCATGGATTTGGCGGCCTGGGCCGCGGTGACATTTGCCTCATACGCCCTGCTGGCGGTGATCATGTCCGCCATTTCCTCCACCACGTTGACGTTCGGCAGCGCAACATATCCCGACTGGTCCGCATCCGGATGGCGGGGATCGAATTTCAGGCGGGGCGCTGACTGGTCTTCCACGATCTGGGTCACCTTCACCCCGTCGGGTCGCCCGCCGCTGATGCGGCTCAGGGTTGATCCGAAGGTCGGTTTCCCGGGGTCCGCGGTAAACACCGCATCTTTCCGTTTGTAGGGCCCTCCTTCCGCGGTTCTCGTCGAATTGGCATTGGCCAGGTTGCTTGAAATCAGGTTCATCCTGGTTCTTTCGGCGGTAAGCGCGGACGAACTGACCTCCATTGCGGTAAAGAAGTCCATTTAGTTGCCTCCCTTGACAGCGTACTTCAGCCCCTCGAATTTTTTAGCCAGGATCTGGATCGAAGCATTGTAGAGAATCTGGTTTTCCGCGAGCTTTCCCATTTCATGCTCTATGTCCACCCTGTTCCCATCCCTCCCGCTTATGGCGGCGGGAGCTTCCTCAACGGTTCCCTCCACCTCTTCGATCCGTGAAGACATCCCTTTTACCGGAATGTGCCGGGGATGGGGCGCGCCGGAAGCCGGCCGGGGCATGCGCGAACCGTTGAAAGCGTCTTTCAGCTCCTTTTCGAAGGAAATGCTTTTCGCCACGAAATTGGGAGTTTCCGCGTTGGCGATATTCCCCGCCAGTTGGTTGTGATTTCTTGCCCTCAGATCGAGGGTCTTGGCCAGCAGGTTCACTGTACCGCCAAACATGTCGTCGATCGGCATCCGCCTCTCCTTTCATGCCTTTGCCATGCTCCCCAGCAAAACGCATACCATCTTGTTTCCACCATAGTTCCGGCAGGTTGCCTCATTCTTCACGTCAGGGCACATGGCGCGGGGACCGATATTTTTGACATGCGACGTTATTTTGACGAGCCTGATCCGCCAAATGAGGCGCGCCACTCCATATCGCCGAGCCCGCTTTGCGCCAGTTTTTTCCAGGCCGGATCCTTTCCCTCCCTCGCGAGCTGCTGCCAGAGGCCCTGCGCCTCTTCATCGCGGCCCATCATTCTGAGCGCCTCTCCGAGCTTGTAGGTAAACATCTCCCGCTGTTCGCCGCCGGACGCTGCCCGGCCGGCCCGGTATGCCGCGACCGCCCCATTGAGATCCCTGCGCGCAATGCGGGCGGAAGCGATCACCAGCCTGGCATCGGCAACAATCGGGGACCCGCCGTCCTTTCCCGAAACGTCCAGGAAAAGTCCCATGGCCTTCTCCGCCCGGGCCAGGTCCTGCCTGTGTTCGCAGACTTTGCCCAGGCAGTAGAGCGTCGTCTTCTCGGAAGCCGCTCCCTTTGCATGCAACAGCGGGAGAAGCGTGTCATAAGCAGAAGCGAGATCACCGTTCCGGTACTGGATCCAACCGAGACGTTCCCGGACCTTCAGCGCCAGGGCTGACGAAGAATACCGGGCAAGAAAAGTCTTCGCCGCACCTGCGGCCATGGCCAGGTCACCGATGAGCCAGGCATCCTCCACGATACGGAAATTGAGAAACGCACCGTTTTCACCGGCATACGCAGTTTCGGCCAGTGAGCTGAAAAGAGCCAGTTCTTCACGGATCATGCCTTTTTTTTCCAGGCAGGCAGCAATCCGTTCGATGAACTTCCTGTCGCTCAGACACCGGGAAAGGGATGCCCTGTTGTCGAGAGCCAGACGCACCAGGCCGTCGCAATCCCCGGAGGTGTCCAGTTCATGAAATCTGCTCAGCAGGAGATCCTCGTGCATCGTTCGGGCAACATTGGCGAACAGACCGGAGGGAAACTTCATTTGGTACTCGCCGACCGCATGTACCCCATCCGCAACGGGTGCATACATCGCCTCGATCATCGCCCACTTGAAAAGCGCCTCGTCCTTGAGGCCGGGGTCTGCCGCCGCAGAATAGATCCGCCGGTATTCGTCGCTCAGACTGCGATAGGTATATGCGGTAACGGCAAACAGCTCCCGGTCGGCCAGACGAAGTGACGCGAGAAGACCCGCGCGCCCGGCCTGGAAACCTTTCTTCACATTCAGGTACACCGCCCGGGCATCCATTTCACGACCTCCGCGCGCCAGTACGTCCCCCAGCCTCACCAGGAGGAGAGGCCCGTACTTGGTGTCGGCCATGGCGACCGCCAGGCGTTCCAGCATGCGATGCCCGCGCTCGAATTCACCGCATCGGGCAAGGGTGTCGGCATAGGAAAAGACAATCGAGGGACTTTGCAGCAGGTAATCCGGCCAGAGGCTCTCACCTTCCCTGAAAGATTTGAGCGCCGCATCATATTTCTGCAGCAGGTACTGCGCCTCGCCCAGTCGATAGGCGGCAATGGCGCGCACTGCGCCACCGCGATTGAGGAACGTGGAGAAGATCTCTTCAGCTTCGGTAGCACGCTCCTTGTAAATCGCTTCCTCACCGCGAAGAAAAAGGCGCACGTCGCTTTCAGGAAGCATTTTGCGGATCAAGGAACCTTCCGTGGGAAAGAACGGGATATCGGATTTGAGGGGGGGATCGAACTCACGGATCAGCTTGCCTGCCCCGTTCCAGATGCTGTCCCTGTCTGAAGGCATGGACCGGTCGCTGCCGTGCGGCGGAATTCCGCACACATCCACCATCAGCACGTTTGTCGACGCCTCTCCCGGGACTCGCACCCTGCCGAACCCGTCATGGGCGCGAAACGTCACGAGCAGGCGGTCGCCCCGATCGGAAAGTTGCACAGCGGAAATGCGGGCATCGGCGAACGCCCGAAAGCGTTTAAGCGCTCGTCCCCGCGTATTGTCGAAGCAAATCCTGATTTTCCTGTCGGGGAGATGGCGGATCGAGTAGCGAACCGGTTTTTCCAGAACGAAAACCAGCCTCGTGAAATCGGCTCCGGGCTTTATTTCCATCCGGGAAAGCCGGTTGAATCCGTCCTGATCCGCAGCCGCGCTGCTGGTGAAGAGTACCAGGAGAAAGCACAAAAGCACGCCCGTACCGAACCCGGCACACTTCCCGTGCCATCGCATCGCGCTCCCAAGTTGTGTTGCAACGACCATTGCCGTCACGGCCCCATTCCTCCCGGGAACCATATGAGCAAAGGTTGTGCCGCACGATTGGAAGAGTGTAAATCAATATATCCGGCATGTTATGTCTTGTTTTACGATGCGTTTCGGCGGGAAGTCAAAGATGTGCCGTCAAGGCAGGACGTTATTTTGACACCATGGTTCAGGCAGCGAACGGATACCTGGCAAGTTTGTCGATCAGTTCCTTCTCATGGTAAGGCTTGATCAAGATATCCTTGGCGCCGTTTTTCACCGCCTTGAGGACACCGATCCTCGTCCACTGGCTGGCGCACATGATTATCGGGAACCGGGGGTCGCCACAGACATCCATGACCCTCGAACATAGTGAAAGTTCCCATTCCTCGGGTTTTGCAATGCCGATTACCACCGCCCGGATGTCCTGGTCGACGAAGAGCCGTTTCATGTCAGCCCCGAGCGGCGATGTCACGGCGTTGAAGCCGTTGCCGACCAGCGCCCCCCTGATCCTTTCCCGTTCCTTCTCATCATCCTCGAGGACGAGGACCGTCCCGATTTCACCGGCGCCGCCGTCCCCTTCCGTTGCCGGGTACTCCGGGGGATCGTCCGGATCGGACGGGAACAGCCGGCGCAGGGATTCCGCCTGATCATGGACTGAGGCTTCGTCGCCGTTCTCCCCCATACTTTGTTCCTCCCCGTACTCGAACAGGTTGGCAAGGGAAAGGGGAACCAGGATGTCGTACCGGCTCAATTCTTCCCCGCCAAGCGTTACCTGCGCCTTGTAGACGAGGTACCCCCCTTCGGGAACGGGCAGCTGTTCCGTGACTTCATCCATCTGGGGCACGAATTTGTTCGGGGGCAACTGCTTCAGATGCACTTTCTGCGGCAGGAACGGCTGAAGCACTGAATTGAACGAACCGATCATCTGGTTGGCGATTTCAGAGAAAGCATCCACATCATCCGCCTCGAGGATGAGGAGTTTGCGCTTTTCCGATATCCGGACCGGGGGTATTCCGAGCAGAATGCCGCTCATGAGGATGGCGTCCCGGAGCGAGAAGATCATGTACAGGTTGCCGGGGTAATCTTCTCGCGACTCCACAGGGACAACGAAAGCGGAATCCTCCAGTTCGCCCAGGTAGCCGGACCTGTCCTCCGTCAGGACTTCAGTTGCCACCACAGCAAGTTCCTGGTTGAGCAGGAGGCTGCACTCCTCAGCCGACTGCCTGAGCGCCGACTGAATCATTTTCTGCAATTTTGCATGATCCGCCATATCAGACAAACACCCCGAGTCTCACGATTATTCCTTCCGAAGTTTCAGGCTCACCAGAAACCTTTCGCCGTCATGGTCGAACGGAACCACCACGCAGTCACTTTCAGACATGGCGTTGATGCTGTATTCCTCACCCGATATGATGGTGGGTATGGAAAGGTTGATGTCCATCCCCCCCTTGGACAGCACCATCTTCACGTAACCGCCGAGCATATTGGCAATCTCGCCCAGGGCATCGTTGACATCCCCGCCCGCTTCGTCGATATCCATCCCGAGCATGTTCGAGGTAATCCTGAGGGCGAGGCTCTTCGGGCAATGAATGGCAAGGATGCCCGTATAGGTGCCGGCTAAACCCACCATGCCGCTGATGCTGCAGTGGAAATGATTTACAGGTTCCTCGAGAGGAAACCTGGCTTCCAGGTCCATCATGACCATTGTGGAAAAAACTTCTTTCGTGGCATCGATCACATGGCCGACCATCTGCTCCTCGCCCAAGCAGGCAGCCTCTTCAACAGCAGCGTTCAAGGTCACAGGAGACCTCCCAGCTTCTCGCTGAGCTGATCAGGCGTGAAGGGTTTCTTGATGCTGGCGCTGGCGCCGTTTGAAAGGGCTTCCTTGATGATGTCCTCGCCGCCTTCCGTGGTAATCATGACGATCGGCACCGAATTTCCGTTTCCCCGGACCTGCTTGATGAATTCCAGCCCGTCCATGTTCGGCATGTTGATATCGGAAAGGATCAGGTCGACGTTCTTGTTCCCCAGCATGCTCAACCCTTCGATGCCGTCTCCCGCTTCGAAAATGTCGTCCACCGGGAGTCCTGCCTGGCGAAGTGAACGGGAAATGATCTTTCTCATGGTCGAGGAATCATCCACTATCAATACATTTGCCATAAAATATCTCCTCTTTCCCCCCTGCTTGATGTGGTTTCGAGTATCTGTAAAATCACAGAAAAACTAACCCATTCCTCTACCTTATCGATATTTTTTCCGTTTTCTTTAGACTTTTGTGCAGTGACGGGCAGCAAGCGAAACGCTTTCCCTGCCGGAAATGCCGACAGCTTCCTCACTCCTGCCCATCACGGGCCGGCAACACCACCGTGAACTCGCTCCCCCTGGCAGCGGAACTCCTGGCTGCGATGGAACCGCCGTGGGCCTCCACGATTTCCTTGCTCAACGCAAGGCCGAGACCGGAGCCCTTGAAACCGGCAGCCTGCTCCGCGCGGTAGTATTTGTCGAAAATGTTGGGAATATCCTTGGCGTGAATTCCGATCCCGGTGTCTTTTACCGATACATGGAGACAATCATCGCCGAACCATGCCCTGACGCTCACCTTGCCGTCACGCGGCGTAAATTTGACAGCGTTGCCGATTATGTTGGAGAAGACCCGTCCAAGCAGTTTGGAATCAAATTCCAGGTCCGGAAGACTGCGGGACACTCTGAGCGACAGTTTTATATTCTGGTCGGCCGCTTCCAGGCGCCGTTCCGCACAGCAGTTCTCCAAAAGCCTGCGGATTTCGCATTTCTGCCTCTTTATCTGCACCAGCCCCATCTCCAGCCGGTGAACGTCGAGCAGGTCTTCGATCATCGAGTAGAGGCTCTTGCTGCTACGCTCCATATCCGTGAAGGCATTCCTCAGCCCGGAATCGACGCCACCGCACATACCCATACGGATAGCCTGGAGATAGCCCTGCAAAACCATCAGCGGCGATTTGAGATCGTGGGTCATTTTCGCCACGAACTCTTCCCTCCGCCGTTTCTCGATACGCTCTTTCGTCACATCGAACAGTTCGGTAATGGAACCCAGCAGCCGATTGTCCGAAGAAAACAGCCGTGCGGAGCGGACTTCGAGCACCCGGCCGCAGATATTCATTTCAAGAGGGGAATCGAAGCACTCTTCGCTCATGACCTTATAGAGCGGCATGCGCAGTGGCAGCATGTCTATTCTTTTGCCGATGACCGTTTCCTTGAACACCTGGAGAAATATTTCAGCGCTGCGGTTCATGAATGTCAGAATTCCGTTTTCGTCCGAAAAAATGACACCGCTCGACAATCCGCCGACAACCGATTCAGCAGGAAAAACATCAGATATTTCAGCTGTGCGGACACCAGGCTGCAACATGTTCATCGCCAGAAGATTGTTTCCCATCGTCATTTCTCTCCCGATCATGGATTCGCTGGGATACTGACAGCAAGATATCTGCCAACTGGCGGAGAATGGGAAATATTGTGGCGAGGCGTTTTCATTTTACTTCAGATAACAGAAGGGTTGGAGCGGTTAGTGAAGCAGAAGACGATGTGTGAAGCGCGTAGGGAGAAAATGCGTGGTCAGTGCGTTTCTGAAATAAGCGGGCGGGAAATCAGCCGGAAAAGTTTCTGTAGAGTTCTTTCACCCGTGCCAGATAGGACCTGGTTTCCCTTGGCAAAGACCAGCCCTTTCTGTCCACGTTCCCGGGCCCCCAGTTGTATGCCGCGAGCGCGGAATCCAGATCCCCGTCGTACCGGTCGAGCATCCTGCGCAGGTAGCGCGTGCCGGCCATGACATTCTGTTCCGGATCAAAGGAATCGGTGACTCCAAGGCTGCGGGCCGTTCCGGGCATCAGTTGCATCAGCCCCTTCGCGCCGGCGGCTGAGACCGCATTGGAATTGAAATTGCTCTCAGCCTTGATGACGGCGCGGACAAGTCCCGGCGCCACCCCGTAACGGCTGCCGGCTCGCTGTATGATGTCATCCAGTGAACCCGGCCCGGCGCCAGTCCTGGAATCTCCGGAATAAACGGTCATGCCGGATTCCCCGCCCCGTCCGTTCACGGGCGCAGACTCCGTCGCCGCGGCTTCCCCGCTTTGACCGGAAGCTCCATTTCCGCGATACGCGGCAAGACCCTGCACAAGCTGCGCAACACCGCCGTTGCGGGAAAAGAAGTCCCGGGGCGGCGCCTGATCGCTGCCAAGTGAAATGGCATCGCTCATCATCTGCAGCCGCAGCAGCTCGGCCTGAACGGCAACCTGTTCACTGGAAAGCAGCTCGACGGCGGATTTCCCGCCGGCATTTTGCAGGATAAGCTCGAAACCGGCCCTGTTCGTAGCAGTCTGCCCCGCTTCGCTGTATTCGGCCCTGCCGACCACTGCAGTCCTTTGATCCCGGCAGATGCGTTCAATGGACATGGTGATTCAAACTTTCAGCTCGCATAGGCATAATCCGGCATGAACATCTTCTTCTTTTTAAGCTTTTCGATGAAGGTGGTCCGTTTCAGGTTGAGAAGCATCGCAGCCTCTTTCTTGTTGCCACCGGTCTTTTCAAGAGCCTGGATGATGAGGCGGTTTTCAAACTCTTCAACCACGCTGCTCAGACAGATGCCGTCAACGGGGAGAGCAATAGTCTCGGGCCGGCGCGTTCCACTGCTGCCGCGGTATTTTTCCGGCAGTTCGGCATGCGTAACGGTTCCGCTGCCCTTCAGGATCACCATCCGCTCGACAAGATTCTCCAGTTCGCGAATGTTGCCCGGCCAGTTGTATCCGGTCAGCGCCGCCATGGCTTCATCGTCGAATCCCTTGACGTCTCTTCTGTTTTCTTCATTGAATCTGGCAATAAAACTCTCTATGAGAATCGGAATGTCTTCTTTTCTTTCGCGAAGGGGCGGGATCACGATCGGGATCACGGAAAGCCGGTAGAACAGGTCCTCTCTGAAAACCTTGTCCTCCACGAGCTTCTCCAGGTTCTGGTTGGTGGCGGCGATTATCCTGGTGTCGATCCTTTTCGGGCGGGTTGCGCCCACGGGTTCCAGTTCCCTGCTCTGCAGCACTCTGAGAAGCTTGACCTGAAGGCTTGTTTTCATGTCTCCGATTTCATCGAGAAACAACGTACCCTTGTCTGCCATCTCGAAGCGTCCGATGCGGTTGGCGATGGCGCCGGTGAAGGAGCCTTTTACATGGCCGAAAAGTTCGCTTTCCATCAATTCATCGGGGATGGCGCCACAGTTCACCGGCACGAAATTCCTGTTCTTGCGGGCACTCAGCTCATGAATCGATTGTGCCACGAGCTCTTTTCCCGTGCCCGATTCGCCCTGGATGAGCACGGTCGAATCCGAATCCGCCACCTTTTCTATCAGCTCATACAATGCCAGCATCTTGGGGCTTTCACCGATCATCTTGATCCGCGAACGGTTCCTTACCTTGGGAACACCGCGGTAGCTGGCACTCTGGAGGCTGTGATGTTCCGCGGCGCGCTGGATTATATTATCCAGTTCCTTCAGATCAAACGGTTTGTCCAGGTAGAAAAACGCGCCTGCCTTGAGGAGGTTTGCCGTCATGATGCTGTTCCCGAAAGCGCTGTAAACGATTGCAACGACTTCGGGACGCAGCGCCTTGAGCCGTTTGATGAATTCCAGACCGTTCACTTTCGGCATCATGACATCCGTCACCACTATGTCGACCTCATTCGACTCGACTTTTGCGATCGCTTCCATGGCGTCAGAGGCCTGTATGACCTCATACCCCTTGTAACCGAGAAAGGATGCGACCAGATCCCTGGTTTGCCTGTCGTCATCGGTTATGAGAATTTTTTTTCTTTCCATGCTTTTCCCTCCCACAGTTCAAACCCGCTCGCAAGGGCAGCAAATAAGGTGAATTCACGACAAATCACAACGACTCGGCTGATAGGTTTGCAAAGTTGATACCAAAAACCGCTGAAAAGCCACAATGCTTTTATACATATGATTACAAGCAGTTACAGCAACAAACGGCGGGGTTGCAATGCATTCGAACATTAGAAGCATGATCACAATTTGAACATCACAAAGGGAACAACAATATTATTTATAGTAATTTCGTCTGGTTATATATATTCGCGCAAGTTTGATCAAAGCTTGAACAGAATGGCGGGCGGGTGTGGCGAGACTTAATCTGGAATCGCCGAAGTTTCGGAGATGCAGTTAATTTAAAAACAGAGGGTTGGAGGGATGAAACGGCACGCGGCCAATGAGACAGCCGCGCAAGAAAGGGAAAATGCTATTCCGGCGCTATTTTGTAGCGTTCAAGCCTGTCTCTCAGGGTGTTACGGCTTATGCCCAGCAGTTTTGCCGTGATGACCTGGTTGTTGTTGCTCTTGCCCATCGCCATATGTATCAGGGCTTTTTCAAGCGCACCGGTGATCCTGTCGTACACAGCGCCGTTTTCCTTTTTGCAGATATCCGCGAAAACCGGGTCCAGGAGAGCGTAGAAAGCATCGAAGTACTGGTCACCCTCCCCTTCAAGATGAATTTCGGTTTTCTTGAATTCGGACTTCACATGGAGCAGGGATTCGAAATCCTCCGGCATCAGCATATCACCCATGCAAAAAAGCGCCGCGGAATTGATGACATTTTTCAATTCACGGATATTCCCCTCCCATGGATGTTTCATGAGCAGGTCCAGGGCCGCGGGCGACAGACCCTTTATCCGCTTTTCATACTGCCGGGAATATTTTTTTACGAACAGGTCCGCCAGTAACGGCAGATCCTCGAGCCTCTCCCTGAGCGGCGGCAGAAAGAAGGACACCACCCGCAGGCGGTAAAAGAGGTCCAGCCTGAAGCGTTTCTCGTTGACCGCGTTGACCAGGCTGAAATTGGTGGCAGCGACAACCCTTACGTTGACCTTTATGGTTTCATTGCCTCCGACCCTTTCAAACTCCTGGTTTTCCAGGACCCGGAGCAGCTTTCCCTGGTTCGACAGGCTCATTTCGCCGATCTCGTCGAGGAAGATGGTCCCGCCGTTGCATTGTTCGAATTTACCTATTCTGCGAGCGTGGGCATCGGTAAAGGCTCCCTTCTCGTGGCCGAAAAGCTCGCTTTCCAGGAGGGTTTCCGGCAATGCCGCGCAATTCACCGCCAGGAACGGTTTGTTGCAGCGCTTTGAATTGTTGTAGACTGCCCGGGCAAGCAGTTCCTTGCCGGTTCCGCTCGGCCCCTGAATAAGCACGCTTGCATCCGAATCGGCTATTTTCCCCACCATCTTCCAGACCTGGATCATCTGGGGAGAGGAGCCGATCATGATGTCTTCCTCGAGTTCGGTGTCGTCAATCTGTTCAGAGAGTTCAGCGTATCTGACCTTTCGGTTGAGGAGATTGCATTCCAGCGCCTTCTGCACCACGTCTTTCATCTTCTCGATGTCGAAAGGTTTGGTCAGATACTCGTAAGCGCCGTGTTTCATGGCTTCAATGGCATTCTGGGTGGTCCTGTATCCCGTGGTCATGATCACGGACAGTCCCGAATCTATCCGTTTTATCTCCTGAAGCACTTCCAGACCGGATTTCCTGGGAAGACAAATGTCCAGAATGGCAACATTCGGATGCTCCGACTTCACTTTCGCAATCGCCGCATCGCTGTCGCTTTCCAGTATGATCTCCATGTCTTTGTCTTCGAAGACAGCTTCCAGCAGCTGGAGTATCGCTTGGTCGTCATCCAGGATAAGGAGTTTGCTTTTCATTAGTGCCGTCCCGCTTCTTCATTGAGTGATTTTGAGAAGATAGCAAAAGAGAGCCGACAAAACAACCCGAAATTACGTTCGTTGTTCAGCTGACAGGGCAATCGGGCAGCTGCACGCTCCTGCCTTAAAACCTCCCAGCCATCCCCCTGCCCGGGCGTGATCAGGCCGCTTCATCTCTGGAAGTTTTCCAGCATCAATTCCAATGTCCTACGATCAGAACATGCCCCGATATCCTTCCGGGGCCGTGCATAGGCCAGCATTTTGCATGTCAACTGGTGCTGTGGCCGGATGCATAAAACTATTTGAATTGAGAAAAGGGATATCGGCCTTGCCCCGATCTCATGAAACACGATACCTTCCTGCATACCCGGGGTACCATGAAAATCCCAACAATCGTCAATGTAACGGGCAAATCTTCTGCACGTGCCTCCCTGTGTGACACCGCCAGCATGCCTGCGGAAAACCGCCTGGCGCAGATACCCGGCCAGGAAGTCAGGGGAGAGGTGCTGGCCAGGCTTGCAGACGACGCATACCTGGTTAAAATAGCGGGCACGGTATTCGCAATGGAAATCCCGCTCCACCTGGAGCCGGGTTCTTCACTGCAGCTCACCTGCCGCTGCTCCCAGCCGCGGCCCACGTTCACCATGCGCTGTTCTGCCGATGATGCGGCATCGGTCAGTCTCAGCTCAACAGCTGCATTGCTAACCAGGACCTGCGCAACCGGAGAAGCTTCCCGGACGAATGCTTCTCAATTCGCGCCCCGAATACTTCTGCAGGGAAACACGCCTCCCGATCCCCGGGTCCTGGCAACAGCATTGCGGGATGCAATCTCCTTCTCCGGGCTGTTCTACGAGTCCCATCTTCTCCAGTGGTACCTTGGCGAAATCCCCTTGTCGAGCATCATGCGGGAAGTTCGTGCCGGATTGCCGCGACAAATCCGCCATGATCACGAAAAAGCTGCGGAAGGGAGCGGCTCCGGGGAATCGGGGGTAAACGCGGACAAGACAGAAAATGATGCACTATCCGCCCAGGTTTCAAACCATGATTCCAGCGAAGAAGTCTCCGCCTTCTCTTCACAGAAAGATATGCAGCTTGTCCGGGAACAACTGGACCTGCTCCTGTCCGGAACGTTTTCCTGGCGCGGGGAAGCCATGGCAGGTCATGAAATGGAATGGCAGGTGGAACGTGATCCTGACGGGGAGAATTCCGGCGCCGCGCAATCCTGGGAAACCTCCATCAGCGTCAGGTTGCCCAATCTGGGCCATATTTGCGCTGTCCTTTCCTTCAGCCCGGAAGGCATCGAATGCACGGTGCAGTCTGAACTTCCGGAAACTGCCGCACTTCTGGAAAAGGAAGCGGAAATTCTGCGCGACAGGCTGGACAAATCGGGAATCAGGCTGAAGGGAATGGTGATAGAGATTGAAAAATGAAGACTGGAATCATAAAGAGGCGGTAGCGATCTCCTACAAGGAAGGACAATATGCGCCAAAGATTGTCGCCAAAGGGAAAGGGGTCGTCGCCGAAGCGATCATAGCCAGGGCGCATGAGGCAGGCGTACAGGTACATTCATCACCAGAGCTGCTGTCTCTGCTGATGCAGGTGGATCTTGACCGGCACATCCCTGAGGAACTCTATGTGGCGGTGGCCGAACTGCTGGCATGGATATATCTGCTGGAAAACCGTTTTCCACCGGGTTGGAATTCACGGAGGGAAGATTAGTGCTCCTCAGCTTAGCCAGTGCAAGGCTTGTGTCACCGCACCGTGCCAGGAACCAAAATTCCTCGTAATTTGTGCGGTGAACTAACCGCACGGGACACGAGCAGTTCTCAGGTCGGCGCTTTACAGACTCTCCTCCAGGTTGTTTGTCCAGTCTATGGCTTCCAGCTGGGAGTTGAAAAGCAGGTCCGGACTGAAATGTGACTTGTCGAGCAGCGCAGCGACATCCTCGAAATCCATGCTTTCCAGCTTCTCCGTCAGAAGCAGCAGGCCGCCAAGAGGGCCCTCCCTGTGCAGGAGGGCATTGCGTACATCCTCAGACAGGTTGAGCTGGTTCACAATTTCTTCCATGGGAGATTCCAGCAATACATCTATCAGTGAAAGAACTCCTGTCATGAAAGCACTGTCCGAATAGTCCCGGTCGCTGAAGTCCCCGGCAATCCTCTGTACGAGGAGTTCCATCAGCCTGCCCCGCGTGGCGGCTGTTTCAAGCAAAGGATTCCCTGCGCCCCCCGCTTTTTCCGAAGTGAAAAGCGCAAGCTGTATCCAGCGTTTCAGCTGCTGCATGCCCAGAACCGTCAGGGCATGGCGCAAGGTCCTGATCTTCAGCTTCATGCCGATGACTACAGAGTTCACCAGCCGCAGAAGGTTATAGGAGAGGTTCGGGTTCCGCTTGAAAGTCAACTCGATCTCATTAATATCTGCATCCCTGCAGACCTCCTCAAGGAGCTTAAGCAGCGTTATTCCCGATACATCCACTTTCCTCTTCTTCAGAACGGAAGGATGCGCAAAGTAGTAGCCCTGGAAAAGTTCGAAACCCAGATCGAGGCAATACTGGTATTGTTCCATGGTCTCGACTTTTTCCGCCAGTAGGGTAAGACCTCGTTTCTCGAGCTGTTTCACCATCCTGCCCACGGACTCGGGCTGCATATTGAGGATGTCGATCTTGACGATATCTACAATCTCATACAACGGCTCGTAGTCGGTATGATAGAGATTGTCGTCAAGAGCCAGACTGAAGCCCTTGTCCTTCAGCTCCCGGCATCTCCTCAAAACCGGGTCGGTCACCTTTACCGATTCAAGGAGTTCGATGACTGTTTTCTCGACCGGGAGCAACTCGAGCACATCGCTCATCAGGAGTTCAGCGGTAACGTTTATGAACCCCTTGTTTTTCCCAAGGACCTCCCTGAAGCCGAAATTGGACAGGATGTGCGAAATAACCACCGTATCCGCACGGCTATGCTCATCGATATTTGCATGGAGGGTATCAGCGTCCCTGAAAAGTAGTTCGTAGCCGACGATTGCGCGGCTTCTGTCCAGGATGGGCTGGCGGCCGAGAAAGATTTTCTTTTGCGAATCAACCATGTGGTCAATCACCAATGCGTTACGAATCAGCGCAAAATTTATGTCAGCGCAAGACGGGGTGGAAATGGCTACTGCACATAAAGTGAGAGGCCGGCATTTAAGGCCGGCCTCTTTTCTGGTGCCCGGGACCGGGGTCGAACCGGTACAGAACTAAGTTCCGAGGGATTTTAAGTCCCTTGCGTCTACCAATTCCGCCACCCGGGCCTCTACCGAATCGAACAATCAAGGATTTTCGATACTTGCGGCGACAAACGAGACATCATGACAGTCGCAGGGAACCGGACCGTCTGGTGAAGAAGGCCGCTCCCTAGTCGCAGGAACCGTTGACCCTGTCCCGCAGTTCCTTACCTGTCTTGAAAAAAGGCGTCTTCTTTGCGGGAATCTTCACCAGTTCGCCACTTTTGGGATTTCTGGCTTCACGCGGTCCCCGTTCCCGGATAGTGAAACTGCCGAAGCCACGTATCTCCACCTTCTCCCCGCTCCTCAATGCGTTGCGAATGCTATCGAAAACGATATCGACTACGATCTCGGAATCCTTCCTCGTAATCAGATGATTTTCATTTACAAGCCTGTCCACCAGTTCACTTTTGGTCATGCGCTCAACTCCTTGTTCCAGTTTTCGCATGAGACCGCCATTGCCACCAGCCCTGTAACGGGTCATTGGAAACGGCGGTCTCACGCCGGGTGTTTCGGATTCGTCACTACCTGCCGCGGATCAGTCCCGCCCGTTGGTTTTCTTCATTTCTTCCTTGAGCAGCTCACCCAGGTTGGAGGTCGCCTTGCCCTGGGTGTCCATGTACGCGGCAAAATCATCTTTTTCCGCGTATCCGGAAATGGCCTTGATGGAAAGAGCGATTTTCTTCTCTGTCACATCCACGTTGAGCACCATCGCTTCGATCTCGTCGCCGACAGCCGCGAAACCCTTGGGAGAGGGAACCTTCTCCTGGGAAAGTTCGGAAACATGGATGAGGCCTTCGATGCCTTCCTCAATCTCGAGAAAGACCCCGAAATCGGTGACCGACGTGACTTTGCCCCGTATCTTGGTTCCGGGGCGATACTTGACGGACATCTCGCTCCAGGGATCGGGTGCGAGCTGCTTTATCCCGAGAGAAAGGCGCTCGTTTTCGGGGTCGATATTGAGGACGACCGCCTGTACCGTCTGGCCTTTGCTGTAAAGTTCGGAAGGATGCTTCACGCGCTTCGTCCAGGACATGTCGGAAACATGCACCAGGCCGTCGATGCCGTCTTCGACACCAATGAACACGCCGAAGTCCGTTACATTCTTGATCTGCCCCTCGATCTTGGTGCCGACCGGGTATTTTTCGCCGATCACCATCCAGGGGTTGACCTGGATCTGCTTCAGGCCGAGAGAGATTCTCCTGCCGGGGACATCGACGCCCAGCACCTCGGCCTCCACCTCGTCGCCCACTTTCAGAATGTCGGAAGGGTGGCGGACCCTCTTGGTCCAGGACATTTCAGAGACATGCACCAGGCCTTCAACCCCTTCCTCCAGCGACACGAATGCGCCGTAGTCGGCAAGGCTCATGACCTTGCCCCTGATCCTGTCGCCGGTATGGTAGGCGGCCTCGACCTTGAGCCAGGGGTCCGGTATGGTCTGCTTGATTCCCAGGGAAATCTTTTCCTTTTCGCTGTCGTACTTGAGGACCTTGACCGTAACGGTATCGCCTATCTTCATCACTTCGGAAGGATGGCCGAGCTTCCGCCAGGACATGTCAACGATATGGAGCAGGCCGTCAATACCGCCAAGATCGATGAATGCGCCGTAGTCGGTGACGTTCTTGACAACACCTTCGAGAATCTGGCCCTCGGCCAGGGTCGCCAGGGTGTCCTTCTTCAGCCTGTCCCGCTCCTCTTCCAGCAACACCCTGCGGGAAAGAACCACATTCCCCCGCTTCTTGTTGACCTTCACCACCTTGAACTGGAAACTCTGACCGATGAGCTTGTCCAGGTTGCCGATGGGGCGCACGTCCACCTGGGAGGCGGGAAGAAAAGCCGGCACGCCGATATCCACCGTCAGGCCGCCTTTCACCGTGGCAACTATCTTACCTTCTACCAGGCTGCCGTTCTCCGCGGCTTCCTCGATGTGGTCCCACACGATCTCGCGCTCCGCCTTCTTCCTGGAGAGCACGATATACCCGCGGATGTTTTCCTTTTTCTCGAAATATACCTTAACCTCGTCCCCGACCTTGACGGAGAGCTGGCCGTTCTCGTCCATGAACTCGGCGATGGGGATGCAACCCTCGGATTTGTATCCGATGTTGACAAGTACATAATCGGGGTCTATCTGGACGACGACACCTTTCACGATTTCCCCGACCTGGGGCTGCTTGAGGCTTTCCTGGAAAAGCTCCTCGAAATTCTCCCTGACCACCTGATTACCGTCATCGTCCATATCGATATTCGGCCCTTCCGGCTCGTCAATGGATTTGCTGAAATCTTTTTCGTCGTTCATCAAACTGGTACCCCCTCATAATCTAAGTTTTCCGTCCTATTCCTGCTCGTCCCTGTTCTTTTCCAGAGACGCTTTGCTTCTGTCCATCCGGCCGATCTGATGCAGAACCTCGTCAATCACCCATTTGGGCGTCGAAGCCCCCGCGGTGACGCCGACCGTCTCCACCCCCTCGAACCACTCATCATTCAGTTGCCTGGCTGTTTCGATATGATAGGTCTTAGGCTGGATCTCGGCGCAGACCTGGGCGAGCCGCGTCGTGTTCGCGCTGTTGTATCCACCGATTACTACCATGCAATCTACCTGTTTTGCAAGCTCTTTGGCTTCTTCCTGGCGAACTGCGGTAGCATCGCAGATGGTGTTGAACACCCTGATCTCGCTCCCCTTGGCGAGGCATTCCAGAACCACATTTTTCAGGTTCTCGAACGACTGGGTGGTCTGGGCCACGATACCGATCTTGCCGGATATGGTCAGCTTGCCGGCCTCTTCTCCCGAACCGGCCACAAAAACCTTGCCCCGGGCATAGGATACTATCCCCTGGACCTCGGGATGATCGGCATCCCCTACCACTACCACATCATATCCCGCCTGGGAAAGACTTTTTACGTGCTCCTGGGCCTTTTTTACAAAGGGGCAGGTGGCGTCGACCACTTCCAGTTCCTTGCGGTTCGCTTCCTGGAGTTCCCGCGCGGTAACACCGTGGGAACGAATGATGATCGCTCCGTTATTCAGCCCGTTTATGTTCTCCAGCACCTTGACACCCATCTCCTCCAACCGTTTGACGACCTGCGGCGAGTGGATGATGGGGCCGAGTGTGTAAGTCTTGCCCCCCTTGTTGGCTGCTTCGAAGGCCATCTGGGTCGCCCTTTCGACGCCGAAACAGAAGCCCGCCTGTTTTGCCAGGATCACTTTCAACCCGTGTTCCTCCTGTGAAGCCGTCACCACCGGCCATCTATCTTCCGAAACGTCTTTCCGCCCGCGCTCGCCCGCCCGCACATACCTCTCCATGAGAGCCAGCACCTCTGCGATGGAAAGGCCGGTTGAATCGATTTCGATCGCATCTTCAGCCTTCCTCAGGGGAGCATGCTTTCTTTGCCGGTCGCGGCTGTCACGGGCTTTCACATCGGCTACCGTCTGCTCAAGGGTCACGTCTTCACCCCTGTCCCGCAATTCCAGGTAGCGCCTTTTCCCGCGCTCCTCGGCGGAAGCGGAAAGGAAGAATTTCACCTCGGCGTCCGGAAAAACGACTGAGCCGATGTCGCGGCCCTCAAGCACAACGTTGCCCGTGCTGCCCATACGCCTCTGCTCATGCAGAAGCACGTCCCTGACGGCTTTTTTCGCGGAAATCCTGGAAGTCAGCAGGCTGATCTCCGGTGTCCGTATGTCCTCCGAGACATCCGCACCGTCAGCCAGGACCCGGTAACCTCCGTCATGCCGCTCGAAGGAAATCTGCAGGCCGCGGCACAGAGAATCCAGCGATTTCTCGTCGTCCGGTGAAATACCGGCGCGCTTTACGGCAAGGGCAACGGCGCGATACATGGCTCCCGTATCGATGTAGAGATAACCCAGCCGCTCGGCCAGCATGCGGGCCAGAGTGCTCTTCCCCGCACCCGACGGACCGTCGATGGCAACGACCGGCCCCTTTCTGCTGCTGCCCAACACCTTTGAACTCACCTGCATGCCACCTTTTCCAGCAGTTCGACGAATCCCGGGAAGGAAGTATCAATGCACCCGGTATCCGCCACCCGTATTTCCCCGTCAGCCACCAGTCCCGCAACCATCATTGCCATTGCAATACGGTGATCGCCGAAACTGTCCACACTGCAGGCGGACAACCGGTCACTTCCGGCAATCTCCATTCCGTCTTCAGTCTCCGTGACCGCCACTCCGGCTTTCGACAAATTCTCCGCCATGGCGGCGATCCTGTCGGTTTCCTTGACTCTGAGTTCCTTCGCGTCGCGCAGAACCGTAGTTCCTTCGGCACAAGCCGCGGCAACGCAGATAACCGGGAACTCGTCAATGGCCCTCGGCACCAGTTCGCCGCTGATCTCGATTCCTTTCATCCGGGAAGAATGCACCAGGATGTCGGCAACGGGTTCGCCGGAGACCTCCCTTTCGTTGGACAACTCCAGGGAAGCCCCCATCTGCTGCAGGATGTCGATGATGCCGGTCCTCGTCGGATTGATGCCCACTCCGCGCACCATAAGTTCCGAGCCCGGCACGACCAGCGCAGCCACGATGAAGAATGCCGCTGAAGAAATATCCCCCGGCACCATGACTTCCCTTGCTTCCAGCGTGCGGCCGCCCCTCAGCCTCGCTCCCCGGGGCAATTTTTCGACATCGGCGCCGAAATAGCGGAGCATCCTCTCGGAATGGTCCCGGGAAAGCGACGGTTCGGTCACCACGGTGTCACCTTCGGCAAAGAGGCCCGCCAGCAAAAGGGCCGATTTGACCTGCGCGCTGGCCACCGGAGAAACAAAGGATATGCCCCTGAGCGGCGTTCCCTGAATCGCCAGAGGCGCCTTGGCGCCGCCGGACCGGCCCCATATGTCGGCGCCCATGCGGCCGAGGGGCTCGATCACCCGGCCCATGGGCCTGTTGCGCAGGTACCGGTCGCCGGTCAGCACGGAAAAGAATTTTTGCCCCGCGAGAAGCCCTGTCATCAGGCGCATCGAGGTTCCCGAATTGCCGCAATCAAGCACATCGGAAGGCTCTTCCAGGCCATTCAGACCTTTGCCGTGGATGTGCAGCGTCCCGCCGTCGTCGCTCGCTTCCACACCCATGGCCCTGAACGCGTTCAGCGTCGAGACCGTATCCTCGCCCTGCAGAAAACCGTGAATCACGGTTACGCCTCTGCCGAGCGCACCGAGCATGACAGCCCGGTGTGATATCGACTTGTCGCCCGGAACCGAGATTTCGCCCCGAACACGCAAAGCGGGCCGGACCGTGTAGTTGTTCATGAGATGCTCCGTGTGGAAACTATAAAATCGCGTCCCTGCTCTTCTTGGATTCAGCAAAGAAATTCTCGAGCCCCTGGCAATCCCGATTCTCAACCAGGGCACGGAGGTGGGAAAAGTACCCGGAGAAGAGATCGATCATCTCCAGTAGAGCATCCCGGTTCATGAGGGCGATGTCCCGCCACATGACCGGATCTGACGAGGCTATCCGGGTAAAATCCCTGAACCCTCCCGCGGAGTAGGAGAGAATGCTTTCATCCAGTCGGTCGTATCCTTCCACGGCATTCACCAGGGAATACGCCACCATATGGGGCAGATGGGATATTGCTGCCACGATGCGGTCATGCTTTGCCACATCCATTGTTATGACCTCGGACCCGGCGATCTCCCACATCCTGACTACGGTTTCGAGGGCGCTGGGGTCAGTCCGGGGAGTCGGGGTAACGATGCAGCGCTTTCCCTGGTAAAGGGTCGAAAATGACGCTTCCACACCGGACTTTTCCGTGCCCGCAATCGGATGGCCGCCGACGAAATGCGTGCCGGACGGCATCAGGGGCTCGCATTCAGCCACTATCGCCTCCTTGACGCTTCCGCCGTCAGTGACGATGCACCCCGGAGCAAGGAAGCCGCTGATCCGGCCCAGGAGGGAGCCGATCGCACAAACCGGGGTCGCCAGGAAAACGAGATCCGAACCCTTGACCCCCTCGCAAGGGTCAGTGTAATACCGGTCGATGACCCCCAGCTCAACGGCCCGCTTGAGGTTTTTTTCGCTCCTGCCGACACCTATGATCTCGCCGACAGCGCCCCGTTCCCGCAGAATCCGGGCCAACGAACCGCCGATAAGGCCGACGCCGATCACGGTCATCCTCTTGCTCAAGGCGATCGTCTTCGCCCCGGCACAGCCGCACTGGGGCTGCCCGCCACCAGCGTTCCTGGAAATTTCCCGGGGATCCGTCATATCCTACGCCGTCCTCGGATATGAGCCGAGGATCTTCACGAACTGGCAGCAATCCCGCAATTCGCGGATCGCTTCCGCTACGTCCGGATCGGAAACGTGCCCGTCCAGGTCGAGAAAGAATATGTATTCCCAGGCTTTTTTCTTCAGGGGTCGGGATTCGATCTTGCTCAGGCTGATCCCCCTCGTGGCGAACGGTTCGAGCATGCGGTAGAGAATGCCCGGCTCATCCTTCACCGAAAACAGCAGGGACGTCTTGTCGTCACTGCTCTTCTCGGAGCCCTTCTTGCCGATGACCAGGAATCGGGTGAAGTTGTTCACCTGGTCCTCGATCCTTTCCCGCACCACTTTAAGATCATACAGGGAAGAGGCAAGCTCACTCGCGATCGCCGCCGCAGTGTAATCCTCGCTCACGATCTGTGCGGCAACGGCTGTGGATGCCACATCCACCACCGGGACGTTGGGGAAGTTTTCCGCAAGCCATTCACGGCACTGCGCAATGGGCTGGGGATGGGAATAGATTTTCTTGATGTCTTCCGGCCGGCCGGTCCGGGAAAGCAGGTAGTGATGAATCTCCAGCATTATCTCGGCAATGATTTTCAGGTCGCTTTCCATAAACATGTCGAGCGTGTGGGAAACCATGCCTTCCGTGGAGTTTTCGACCGGCACCACTCCGTACTGGGCGCGCCCTTTTTCCACCTCCTCGAAAACCGCCGGGATGGATTTGCTGGGTACAAGCTCCGCGGACAGGCCGAACTGATGCATGGCCGCAATATGGGTGAACGTAGCCTTCGGCCCGAAAAAAGCCACCTTCATCGGCGCTTCGAGGGCAAGAGAAGCCGAAATGATCTCGCGAAAGACACTCTTGAGCGCTTCATCGGGAAAGGGGCCATGGTTGCCGGCCGTCAGGCGTTCGTAGATCTCCCGCTCCCTGTTCGGCACATAGAAATCCTGGGAATCGCCCTGCTTCAGCCTGCCAATCGAGATGACCATCGATGCGCGCTGGTTCAAGAGCTCCAGAATCCTGTCGTCTATTTCGTCGATGGCATTGCGCAGTTCTTTGATTGTTTTCTTTTCAGACAATGCGGAATCACCTAAGAGGGGCATTCAATGTATGTAGGACGAACTAATCTATAGTAAATGTCCGGAAAATGCAATGCATTTTTCCCGTTCCCGATCATCGGCCCTTTTCGCAGAGCAAGATCGCAAAGCACGGTTGACACATGAACCAGCGCTAACCCCAACCGGCGCCATACCCGGACAGCGCCCGCGTTATGATTTCCAATCGGGCGAAATCATTGTGCAATAAAATTTGATGCTTCCAACCTGCCTCATTGATATGTATAATGGCCTGTCATAGAGTAATCACCCTTTCGGGTGATGATCATGATTCTCAACAAGCCGACGGCCGGATTTCAGACCTGAAGACAACACCGGATTCACCCAAAGGCGCCAGAATGCCATCAACTGCCCAGAAAAAACGCTTCACCCTGGTCCAAAAACTCATTATCAGCTATTTCGCGGTAGCTGTATTCAGCATGGCGGCCACAGGGTTTTCGATTTTCGGACTTCATTCCCTGAACGGGATCGTCCGTGACATAGCCCGCAATGATTTCGGCTTCATGAAATCCGCCGAGGGGCTTCGCGGATCCATTTCGGCCCAGGAAAGGAATGCGGCCAAATACTCCGTCCTGAAATCACCCGAGTTCAAGGAATTGTACCTCCAGCGGAACCGCGAGTTCCTCTCCATGATCGATGATCTGAAAAAACACAGCTCCGGGGCGCTTCTGGACAGGCTGGTCATTGATTTCAGCGAATTCTCCAAGAAAGCGGACGATCTTTTCCAGGAAAAAAACAACGATATCAAGCAACTGAAAAATGCCGCGGAACAAGTCAACTCATCCATCGATGCGCTTTTCGCCTCCCGCCAGGAAGTCTTGAACAACAAGTTGAAGAAAGCCGAGGAAAAGCGGGAAATGACGGTCAAGTGGACCCTGTTCCTTTCATTCAGCGGTTTCATTCTCGCCTTTTCCGTCATGGTTCTGTTCATCTACACCATCTCATCATCCATCAAGAAACTCAAGCGGGCCACGCACTATATCGCAGAGGGGAATTTCGACTACGACCCGCACATACCTTCAGGCGACGAAATCGGCGACCTGGCAAAGGATTTCACCACCATGGCCGGCCGGCTCAAGGTTTCGGAGCAAATGTGCCTCGACGCCAGTCCCCTGACCAGGCTGCCCGGCAATATCGCCATCGAGAGGATTCTCACGAAGAAGCTCCAAAAAGGGGAACCCTTTGCCGTCTGCTATGCGGATCTCGACAATTTCAAGGCTTACAGCGACCGCTACGGGTACATCCGCGGGAGCGACATGATAAAGATGACCGGTGAGGTGATTTACGAGGTAGTTCAGCGACACGCCAATGATAATGCTTTTGTCGGACATATCGGTGGCGATGATTTCGTCATGATAGTGTCATCCGAAGACGTGGACAGGGTCTGCCAGGGCGTTATCGACGATTTCACCGTAAGGGTGCCTGAATTCTACAATAAAGAAGACCTCGCCCGCGGCTCCATTGAGGGATTCGACCGCTACGGCGTCGAGCGGGTTTTTCCCCTCATGACCATTTCCATCGCAGTTGTGATGTGCCAGCAGGGCGAATACGATTCGGCAGTCAAGATTGCAAAAACTGCCGCGGAAATCAAAGACTACGCAAAAGGAGCGGCGGGAAGCAACTATTTTATCGACCGCCGGAAAAGGGCACGATGAGAAAACACTATCTGATCCCATGCGCCGCGATATTGCTTCTCTCCGGTTGCGCCACGATCCAGCAGTCCGATCCGTTCTACCAGCAGCAGAAACAGAAGCTGGCCCTGGCACGGATGCTCATAGAGGAACACAAGATCCCCGCGGCAAAAGAGGTCCTCACCTCGATCAGCAAAGAAGGCAAAATAAAGGGCATTACGGATGAGGCTCTGTTCAGGCTGGCGTTATTGGACCTGGAAACCGGAGAGCAGAAAATAATTACGGGCAAGGCAGGGCAAGACCTCGACAAGTTCCTCAGTGAGTACCCTAAGAGTGAATGGCGCAACCATGCAGCAACCCTGAAAGGACTGCTGGATTATTACGACGCGGCAGTTGAGGAAAAAAACAACTTGGAACAGAGCAACAGGAGCCTCAGAAACTCGTACTCATCGCTCAAGAACATGAACCTCTCCCTGGCGCGGGAGAACAAGGAACTTCGCCAGGGCATCGAAAAGCTGAAGAACCTGGATCTGGAGCTGGAATCGAAAAGCAAGAAGTAGGTGTCAGCGTTGGAGCAGGCGTTTCAGCGCTGCATACAGGCCCGCGGGCGTCGCCTCGAATACTGAAATTCTGGCGCCCAGTTCTTTTTCCACATCCGCTATCGTCACATCATCGAGGAACAGTCCGTCCCCTTCCCTGAGCATGACATCGGGAACCATCACCCTTCCTCCCGACACCGAACCTTTGAGCTGAGCGCATATGTCCCTTCCCGAAACCAGTCCGGTAACGGTCACTTCGTCACCGAACAGCCTGTTCCGTACGGGGAACAACCGCATGCCGACGCCGGTTTTGCTTGACAGCTCCGTCACAAACTTTTCCAGGTATGCAGAGGGAGACTCGCCGGTCACGATGGTCAGTTCATCCGGCCGCAACCTTTCTGCATCGGCAAGCACTTCCGCGCATTCTCCCAGGAAAACCGCCATCATGCCGACGCCGTTCTCGATCTGTGGCAGGTCGCCATATGCCGATAGAGGCGGGAACTGCCGGCCTGCCTTGAGGTAGAACTCGTCGGCAAGGAACAGAAATGGCGCCCCCAGCTCCCTGGCGATCTGTTCCGAGCGCAGCCGCCACTCTGCCACGAATTCCGCGGCATACTCCCGGGTAACGGGCCGCAGACTTGGCAGGGAGAAACGATGACTAGTCAAGCCAACCGGAACCACGGCAAGGGAGGCCACTTGGGGATGCATCGCGGCAAGGTCCGCGACTGTCCTCTCCAGGTGAATCCCGTCGTTCAACCCCGGGCAGAGCACGACCTGGGCATGGACCGTTATTCCCCCCTCAGCCAGTTCGCGAAGAATGTCCAATATGGGCTGTGCGGCAGGGTTGCCGATCAGTTCCCTCCGGAGTTCCGGCTCGGTTGCATGTACGGATACGTAAAGAGGCGAAAGACGCTGCTCCAGGATCCTGCGGAGATCGGTTTTCCTCAGAGTGGACAGGGTTACGAAATTCCCGTAGAGAAAGGAGAGCCGGTAATCCTCATCCTTCACGTAGAGCGTCCGCCGAAGGCCCCGGGGGAGCTGGTCGACGAAGCAGAACAGGCAGGCATTCCCGCAGCGGCGCGGAGCAGGAGCGCGAAACCTCATCCCCAGTGGAGAGCCTTCTTCCCGTACCGCCTCGATCTCCCACAGTTCTCCCGATGCCTTGACCACTTCCAGGATCAGTTCCTCGTCCCCTGAATGAAAGCTGAAATCGATGATATCCCGCAACCGGTGGCCGTTTATCGCCAGAAGCCTGTCGCGGGGTCCGATCCCGGCTTCCTCGGCAAGGCTGCCACTCTCCACGGATTCTATGACAAGTCCCTTGCTCATTTGCCGGAAAAGAACGGGGTGGCGCGGTAGTAGCCGAGGTATGACGAAAGGAATACCTTGAGGACAGCGGTTACCGGCACCGCCAGGAGCATGCCGACAATCCCGAAAAGCTGGCCGGCGACAAGCAGCGCGATGATGGTCACCACCGGGTGGAGCCCGACGCTGTCACCCACGATCTTGGGAGTGATCACCATCCCTTCCAGCGCCTGGACCAGGGCAATCCATCCCAGGCAGAGGAGAGGGTGAAGAATGTCGTGAAACTTCAAGGCAGCCATGACTACGGAGACCACAATGCCGAACATCGTTCCCAGGTATGGGATTATGAACAGGATACCCGACAGCGTTCCGATGACAACGGCAAGATCGATTCCGATGACCAGCAGGCCGATGCTGTAGAGGACGGCGAGAATGGCGCAGACCGTCAACTGCCCCCTGATGAATCCCGAAAGGATTTCGCGGATTTCACCCGTAGTGGACAAAAAAGCGGCCCGGTGCCGCATGGGAACCAGGGTGATGATCCCTTCATGAATTTTCGGCATGTCCTTGAGGAAATAATAGAGATAGAGGGGAAGCACTACGTAACCCAGTATCGATAGAATGAATGCCAGCGTTGAGGTGACGGCCTGCTTGAGGAAGGAAAAAGTCTCGCGCGCCACGTCGAACGAAATCCCGCGCAACTGCTCCAGGAGTTCCTGCATCTGCCGGTACGCCTTTTCGGAGGTTTCAATACCCAGGTAGTGTTTCGCTCCCTCGGGAATCATGCCGTACAGCCGGCCGACGTATTGGGGCAGATTGATCTCCACGCTCTGGAATTCAGCGGCAATGGAGGAGGCGAAAAAGACTCCTGCAAGGACTGTCAGCAGCAGAGCAGCCAGGATTACCGCAAAAACGGACAAGGGCCTGTTGATGCCTTTCCGTTGCAGATAACCGACAAGGGGGTCAAAAAGGTAGGCCAGTGCGAACGCGGCAACGGCAGGCAGGAGGATCTTGCCCGAGCAGTAGAAAATTGTTCCGGCCAGCACCGCGATAGCAGCGGTAATCGCCGGGAAAAGCCATTTTTTATCCAGCATGACAAATCGATCCGAAGAGTTGAATTGAAAAGGGGAAAGCGGCCTGGCGCAACACGCGCCTCCCCTTTCCCCCCTCTGGTTCCAGCGGCTACTGGTGCAGCTTGAAGCTTCCGTCAACCGACGTGATGTAAGCTATCGCATGTTTGTAAATCAGGATATCGCCCTTGACCTCCATCAGCACGGAAAAATTATCGAAGGATTTGATGTGCCCTTCCATTTTTTCCCCTGACATGAGGTAGACGACGACCTTGACTCGTTCCTTCCGCGACTGGTTCAGGTATTGATCCTGGATATTGAATGGTGCCTTGGCCATACCCCTCTCCTTTAATAAAAGAAATCATTTACATTTTCGACAATCATACCAACATTCACCGGATATTCAATCCATTTAATTTCCCTGTCCTTGTTGAACCATGTCAATTGTCTCTTGGCATACCTTCGGGTGTCCCGCTTAATGAAGTCTATCGCCTCGTCCAGGGAATACTCCCCCGCAAGGAAAGCGCAAATCTGACGGTAGCCAAGTGATCGCATCGGTTTCAGCATGGGTCCATAACCCGCGGACAGCAGGCCTTTCACCTCCTCCACCAAGCCATTACCTACCATCCATTCTACCCTATTGTCAATATTTGAATAAAGCACCGCACGATCTGGAGCCAGACCGATCTTGAGGCACGAGTAACTGTCAGTGGCAAATCGATGTTCACCATGCAGTTCCGATAGCGGCCGGCCGGTGATTCTGTAGACCTCCAGCGCCCGGATCACGCGCAGCTGGTCGTTAGGATGGAGCCTCCTGGCAGTATGCGGGTCTACCAGCGCAAGCCTGCGGTGCAGTTCCCCGTTGCCTTCCGCGGCAGCCAGGCGCTTCAGTTCGTCCCGGATGGCCTGGTCACCGCCCGGGGATTCCACCAGCCCCCGCGTCAATGCCTTGACATACAGCCCGGTTCCCCCCGTTACGATGACTTTCCTGCCCCGGCGCAGGATGTCGGTTATGGTCTTTCGTGCTTCCCTGCGGAAATCGGCCGCTGAAAAAGGCTCGTCAGGATCGACGACATCCAGCAGGTGATGGGGAATCGTCCGGCGCAGCTCGGGCGAAGGCTTGGCGGTCCCTATGTCCATGCGGCGGTAGACCTGCATTGAATCCGCATTGACTATTTCGCTGCCGACCCGTTCAGCGATATGTACGGCAAGGTCCGTTTTTCCCGAAGCCGTGGGGCCGACGATAATGAGTAGTTTCCCATCAGACGTCAACTTTTCCAATTCAGAGCCTTTTGAACATTTTTTCCACTTCGGTGCGGCTCATGGTCCGGTAAACCGGCCTCCCATGCGGGCAGTTGCCGGCGGACGGAGCCGCATCCAGGGCTGCCAGCAGGGCGCTGATCTCGGGCTCGGAAAGATTGCTTTGACCACGGACAACGCTATGGCAGGCGATCCTCACCAGCAGGCTCTCCAGCGCGTCGTCAACCGTGCGGCTCTTGCCGAATGAAGCCAACTCCTCCACCACATCCCGCAGTGTCCGCAGATACGGCCCCGAGGCCAGGATGCGGGGAACAGCGTTCAGCGCCCGCGCATTTCCGCCGAACTCCTCCAGATGAAAACCCAGTTTGCGCAGGAATTCCTTGTGGGTGTCCACGACCGACACTTCTCCGTGGGTCAATTCCACGACCTCAGGGAAAAGAAGGCCCTGGGACTCCACCCCGTCGGCGGAGAAATCCCTTTTCAGGCGCTCGAAGGCGACACGTTCATGCGCTGCGTGCTGGTCGATGATCAGCAGGTCGTCACCGCACTGGCACAGCAGGTAGCCCCCCAGGTACTGGCCGATAACCCGCAGCCCGGAAAAAAACCCGCCTGCTCCACGTGGTTCACTGACTTCCGCGGGTAGCTGCCTAATTTGCCGGGGAACCTGTGCAGGAAGCGGCGCCTGCTCTGCAGCCCGCACGTTCCCGGCCGGGCCATACGCGATCGGAGTCTCCCTGACAACGGCAACAGGAGATGTTTCCGCGAATTTGCGGGCAACAGGTTCCGGCTCGGCTCTCTTAAGGGGCTTTGCTATCCAGGGAGTCGAGCGCAGATGCGATTCCAGGCCCGATGCTATGAAATCATGAACAAAACCCTGATTCCTGAACCGGACTTCATGCTTTGTCGGATGGACATTCACGTCCACTTCTTCTACCGGAATACCCAGGAACAAAACCGCCACGGGGTACCGTCCGCGCTCCATCAATTGCCGGTATGCCTGCATGATGGCATGCTGAATGAGACGGTCCCTTACGAAACGGCCATTGACAAAGGTATACAGGTGGGAAGACGATGATCGGCTGCAATCCGGCTTGCCGACCAGGCCTTTCAGGGATAGCTCATCCGCTATGCATTCAATCGGATGGAGGTCGGCAGCAATACTTTTACCGAGCAAGTCGGCTACCCTGTTCCCCAGGTCGCCGTTCAGAGCGCGGAACACGGTCCTGCCGTCATTGATGTAGCTGAAGCGCACGTCGGGCCGAGACAGGGCCAGCCTGGTCAGCTGGTCGCCTACATGCCCCGCCTCGGTTTCCGGGGTTTTGAGGAACTTCAGCCTGGCCGGGGTGTTGAAAAACAGATTCCTGACTTCGATTAACGACCCCTCGGCCATGCCCCTGGCCTTCACGTCCCTGATGCGCCCGCCTTCACCGTATATTTCCGTGCCTTCGATACTTCCCTTTTCCCGTGTCGCCAGCACCCAGCGGGAAACGGACGCGATTGAGGGCAAGGCCTCCCCCCTGAAACCCAGGGTTTCGATGGAGCCCAGGTCGTCGTCGGTTGCAATCTTGCTGGTAGCATGCCGCTCAAGGGCCAGGAGCGCGTCCTCGCGCGACATGCCGCAACCGTTGTCGCTGACCTTGATGAGGCGTTTTCCACCGGACTCGATCTCCACCACGACCTCGGCCGCCCCGGCGTCCAGGCAATTCTCCACCAGCTCTTTGACCACGGAAGCGGGGCGTTCCACCACTTCGCCGGCGGAAATCTTGTTGGTCAGGTTTTCCGGGAGGATTTTTATGCGAGTCGACATGCGAGCCCCTGCTTTATTCTGAACTGAAGCGACAAGCATACCGCAGGCGCGGGTCGCTTGTAAAGAAAGCTTCACGCCATAACACGGACATATTTCTTTATATTGTATTGCCATCCATGAGCCTGGGGACGTTGTCATTTTGTCAATTTGTGCCACTCAACCTGTCGATTTATCGATAATGTCTACCAGACTTGCACACGCTCCATTTTTCTCCACCAGCTTCTTCCCGCGTGCCGCAGCTGTTGATGCCCCATACCTGGACATGTCCAGAAAACGTCCGACCTCTGCTGCCGTGTAACCTGCCAGGATTGACAAATGACAGGTGACAGCTCGAGCATCAACCACCACTGAAGCTCGGGATGTACCAGCAAGAGCCCGAACTGTAACGTTGAGACGGTCAGCAACCAGATCTGCAATCATTGAAAGCGGGAGTGAAGTTTTTATTCATTGTCCCAGATTGCCAAGCTGTTGCAGAGTGGTGACGAATTCGGTATCACCAAGGATGCGAGGATCTGACGCATGTGCGGATACCTGTTCCCGGATGAGAACGGGCTGGCCCACCAATTCACCACGTTTCCCTTGACCGACGCCCTCCTGAACAAACAGACGATACCGACGACGCGCTTCATTGACCCTTTTCCCAAAAAGGTTGAGAACGGAGTCGACATCCTGACCCGCCATTTGTGTCTTGCCCATTAATGCGGCATGCCCTGACCATGGATAGCGCGCCAACTGGTCGATGTCGGCGACTATACCAGCGCGAAGAGGGTTAAGGTGGATATATCTCACCAGTTCAAGGAGATATTCGTCCTGATCGCACACAATTGACTTATAACGGTTCTGGAAAAGGTGACCGCTTCGGTTGTGGCGATGGTTGAACGTTACCGCATAGCTCGTAAGGAGCCTGCGCATGAAAGCTGCCAGTGTCACTTTTCGTGGGCACAACAGCAAATGAAAATGCGTGGATAAAAGTGCCCAAGCGAAGCACACCGTGCCGGTATTTTCCAACAGAGAGGAGAAACGC
>JAVBWB010000004.1:0-98426 GCA_036677645.1 Geobacteraceae bacterium
CGGAATCAGCCCGCCGGCATACCCACGGTAATGACTCAGAAGCTCATTCAGTTGCACATCCTGCGGCGACTCTACCTGCTCGCCGGTACACTTGCATACCGCCATGTCTCTCTCCTCTCGCTGTTTTTTTACTGCTCCACACCTTCCTGGGTATTGCAGATGATTCAAACCAACGGCACCGGATATGAAAAACCCGCACCAATATGGATAAATCATCGATATCAATGCGGGTTTCGACAAGGCTCCGAATAGCAGAGGTCGAAATGCACGCATGATTAATAGTGTCTAAAACAAAATTGTGGCGCTATAGCACCGGAAAATAGTGTGCCCGTCTGCTTCACCAAGTTGTTTTCAATGAACCTTCGGCGGATAGAATAATCCATTAATGCAGTTCCGCTGTATATCATAATATATAACCAAAATCAATAGAGAATTTAAAACGTATTTATAATCGGAATGACCCTTACATAATATGCGTATTGCCGCATTCTCCGGAGCGAATTGACAGACGATTTAACTTATTGCCTGTAACAATAAAGTCAGGTATATGACGATGTGTTGTCAGGGTGAAGGATTGAATTACGCCTGTTTCACGAAAAAACTATCATTCGTGAGGTGTGCGGAATTCTAAAGTCCCGCTCCGGCCCGGCTGCCTTGGCACGTGGCTCACGGGGGCAGCCTCCGCTCCATGATCGGTTCCGGGAGGGGCGCCTAATTCCTTGACTTCTGGGTCCTACCGGATACAATGGGGCGTCCTTGACTCTCAGTTGACTACGAAAGGATGTTTCTCATTGTTCAGGAAAATTCCAAAAGTAGACAAAGTGATGGAGTGGGAAAGCGTGAAAGATCTTTCGTTTTCGCATTCCAGGCAGATTCTGGTGGCAGCAGTCCGCCTGGCTCTTGAATCCTTGCGCGCTGAAACCGCACGGGGCGAAACGGATGATGAATCCTACGGAGAGCCGGCGATCATGCGGAGAATCTGCAATGAGCTGGACAGGACGAAGAGGACTGCGCTGCGGCGCGTGATCAACGGCACCGGCGTAATACTCCATACAAACCTGGGAAGGGCGCCGCTGGCCGCCTCCGCACTGGACGAGATGCGCAACACCGTTTCGGGATACTGCAATCTCGAGTTCGACCTGGATAAAGGCGTCCGGGGGAGCCGCTCGGAGGTCGTCGAAACGGCTCTTCGCCAGATCACCGGCGCCGAGTCTGCCGTGGTGGTCAACAACAACGCTGCCGCGGTAATGCTCGCGCTTTCAGCGTTGGCAAAGGAGAGGGAAGTCATCGTTTCCAGGGGGGAGCTGGTTGAGATCGGCGGATCGTTCCGGATACCGGATGTCATGTGCCAGAGCGGCGCACTGCTGCGGGAAGTGGGCACCACCAACCGGACCCATCCCCGGGATTATCGCGCCGCAATCTCAGGGGAGTCTGCGCTGTTGCTTAAGGTGCATACCAGCAATTTCACCGTGGTTGGCTTCACCTCTGAGGTTACGGTCGGAGAGTTGGCGGAAATCGGCCGGGAAAACGGGCTTCCGGTGATGGTGGACGCGGGAAGCGGCAACCTGGTCGATCTTTCGGCCTTTGTAAAGACCCCCGTGCCTTCTGTACGCGACTATCTGGACGCCGGAGCGGATGTGGTTACCTTCAGCGGCGACAAGCTGCTCGGGGGCCCGCAGGCCGGAATCATCGTCGGAAAAAAGGAACTGGTCGACAGGATGAAAACGCATCCCCTTTACCGGGCGCTGCGCGTGGACAAGATGACCCTTGCAGCGCTTCACGGTACGCTGCGCCTGTATGCCGACGAGCGGCAGGCCCTGCGCAAAATACCTGTTCTCCGCATGCTGTCTTTGTCGGAGGATGAGCTGCGCAAAAGGGCACTTTCTCTTGCGAGGCGCCTGCGGAGCAAACTGTCTGGCCAATCCTCGGTCAGGGTGGTGGAAGGGGTTTCCCAGGTCGGCGGAGGCTCTCTGCCCCAAGTCGAGTTGCCGACGACTCTTGTTGCGGTAAGTATAAGCGGTGTTTCCCCACAGCAGCTGGATCAGAGGCTTCGGAGCAGTTCGACACCAGTTGTCGGAAGGATCAGCCAGGGTGAGTTCCTCCTTGATCCAAGGACAATCTCAGAAGATGAGGTCTCGACTGTTGTTGCGGCCATTAGCGCAATAGAAACGGCTCAATGAAAGTTTGCTGCGGGTAATACTCGTTGCAAAAAGTGTATGAATGGGATAAGATCGCTTTCCCGATTTTGTTGCAAATTATGGAAGCGCGTCGGTCGCTGGTGGGCCGCCCGGTCTTCAAAACCGGTGTGGGGGGTGAGAAACTTCCCGGGTGGGTTCGATTCCCATGCGCTTCCGCCATTTAAAATCCAATACAATCTGATGAAGTACAAAAACCCGTTAGAAATAGCGGGTTTTTTGTTGTCCAATGTCCAATGATGTACAAAATCATCTATTGCAATCCACTGAATTTAGGTGTAACAATAGGTGTAACGGGTGTGTTTTGGGAGGTTACTACACCGAAAAGTTACACCGTTGTGTCTTCATGGATGCTGCAAACGCTGGTAAATAGTACTTTCACTGGCGAAAGGAGTTACACCAATGGCACGACCGACAAAGCCGCTTGGAGCACTGGAGGTTGAAAATGCGAAACCAGGAAACAGGCAGCAACATCTTTTTGACGGCAAGGGGCTGTTTCTCCTTATAACACCTTCCGGAAAGAAATGGTGGCGCTTTAAGTACAACTTTTGCGGTAAGAGTAAAACCATTTCATTTGGAACATATCCAGAGGTTTCGCTTGCGCGAGCCAGGGAGAAACGGGAGGATGCACGGAAACTGCTTGCTGATGATATTGATCCTTCAGTACACCGAAAGGCCGTCAAATCGGCAAAAATGGAACTGCTTGCCAACAGTTTTGAATGTGTCGCACGTGAATGGCACAAGCATATGGTTGGCAATAAGGAATGGTCCATTGAGCATGCGACAACCATCATGAACAGGTTGGAAAAAGATATTTTTCCCTGGATCGGAAGCACACCAATAAGTGAAGTGATGGCCAAGAATATAAAGTCAATTCTTGACCGCATACGCTCCAGGGGGATAGTGGAAACCGCCAGACGAGCCTTAACTATCATGGGGCAAGTTTACCGATACGCAATAGCGACAGATCGGGCGAATTACGACATTTCTGCAGGCTTCAAGAGTTACCTTCCCGCGACAAGTAAAACCAGAAAACACATGGCATCCGTTACGAACCCGAAGGAACTGGCCCCATTACTCAGGGTCATTGACGGGTATCAAGGTAGTTTCGTCACCCAATGCGCTTTGAAGCTTCTTCCGTTAGTTTTCGTCCGCCCTGGGGAGTTACGACACATGGAATGGGCGGAAATCGACCTGGACACGGCGGAATGGAATATTCCAGGGACCAAGATGAAGATGAAGCAACCCCACCTTGTCCCTCTTTCCCGGCAGGCTGTCGAGATATTGAAGGAACTTCAGCCGCTCACTGGAAATAGTAAATTCGTCTTTCCCTCCACAAGGTCTTTTTTCCGCTGCATGAGCGATAACACCATCAATGCTGCATTCCGGCGAATGGGTCTTGATAAGGAAACCATCACCGGCCACGGATTCAGGGCGACGGCGCGGACGATCCTTGACGAGGTGTTACAGGTCCGCACGGATTTCATAGAGCATCAGCTTGCCCATGCCGTGAAAGATCCGAATGGGCGAGCTTACAACCGAACGGCTCACCTTGCCGAACGCCGGGAGATGATGCAGTTATGGGCGGATTACCTGGACGGGCTCAAGGCTGGCGCGAAGGTGCTGCCGTTCAAGAGTACGCAAAACGGTGATTGACCCGCAATGCGGGATACCACACAAGGAGGGCTGTATTATGCGTATGCAGGCTGCAGTAGAAAATTTTCTGAATGACATGCCTGAAAATGTGCTCTGGATTGCAAGTGGTAGGGATGAACTACGGACGGGTATGATGGATGCTGATACCGGTGCACAGGTTGTTCGCCTTGCGGATCTTCCCACAGATTTGTCGAATCGGGTTATCAGAAAACTGTGCGAACAGGGGAAGATCAAGGGTCTCACAATGTAGTAACAAGGTAAAGTCTTAACCAATCCCTTCCACTCTCGCGGGGATAGGGGGCACCCGACAAGCCGGTAATCTCCACCGGTTTCCCCGCGACACTCCAGGAGACCGCAAGGAGAAGCGGAACCATGGACTACCTAAACAAATCAATCGAAGATTACGCATTCATTCCTTCACCAGGTAACTCCTTTAGAAAACTTGACTATTCCCCTCTTCCCTACTATTACCCCCTTTCCATCCAGGTTGGCCACTTCCTTTACCACCATTTGGACGCTCTGCCGAAACAGGTACAATGCAAAGCTTCTGAAGGGAATACCTTTAGGCAAAAGCTTGCCCGTTTTCATATCGATATTGAGCTTAAAAATAAATTGTTAGCACTGTATCTATACTGTCAGGGGCGGACACCTAAGACTTTAAACAATACGTCTTCAAAAATTATTCGTCAAAGGATAGGGCAATACAAGAACGCACTTAGAAACCCTATTGTTTCAGATAAAGAAAAGGATCGTCTCAAATATCAATTGCAAGCAGATGAGCATATGCTTTCAGTCCCTTGGCTGCATCAAGCTCACAGACCTTGTCTGGAAACCTACTACCATGCAGCTATCTACGTCCTGGGACAGATTTATAGTGATGAGCCTAATAGATATAGAAAAATTGGACGTTTGTTTGAAGTGATGTTCGATAGGAAAACAACCAGGAACATTATCGGGAAAATCTTGAATTATAAACCTGAAACAATAAAGCATGATGTGATTGAAAAAATGGAAGGATGGAGCCTATAACAAATATTTAACATTTTCTAACTCCATAAGTATCTCAAAGGGCAACGCTTCCAGCGTATATAATTGGAATTGTTGCCTTTTTTTATATGCACTCCGTTGACCACTTGGACAAACATATATCATACTGGACTTAAAAGAACACAATAACGGTTTGATTTTGAGACAGAAGGCAGAAAAGCCAATGCTCCTTACAGTTCTAGGGGCGAAAGGGGTGAGTATGGAAGAAAGGTTGTTACGATTACCGCAGGTTTTGGAAATGGTTCCAGTATCAAAGAGTGCATGGTGGGATGGGATCAGAAAGGGCATTTACCCCCCTGGATTTAAACTGACTTCCCGGACTACAGTCTGGAAACTCTCAGCTATACATGCGGTTATAGACAGTCTGGGGGCTGAGTAACTCGCTATTGTCGAAGACAGAAAAGCAAGCGCCCCCTGCTAGGGACAGGAGGCAAAGGAGAAAAACCAAAACCATGGATGAACTTTATCACAAAACCATCATAGATTCAAGATATTACCTCGCCTTGAATAGCCGTCGTAAGCAGTTACTCCGCTATCTTGACGGCCCATTTATCCCAGAAATTTCATGTCAAATTGATGCGGTTGACGCCCTCCTGGATGAGAAGGGAGGGCATGCATGAACAAAGACACGTTTATACTGAAACTTTCCACATTCAAGCGTATTGCAGACACGGTGCCGGTTTGCGGCAATTTGCCCTTATCCCAGTGGCAACAGCGATTAACACGGCACAGTGTTCGTGAGGATAAAGACGGCCCTTTGTATGCCCCTGCTATATGGGAGCCTGGCAGCACGCGCGGCAATGAGGGGATTGCTGGGTTGACGGCGGTTGTACTTGATTGCGAGAAAACTGCACCGCCTTTTGCAGAACTTCAACCCCGGCTTGAAGGGAAAAGCGCGCTTTGGCATACGACACACCGGCACATTTCGGAAAGCGAACGTTACCGCGTGATACTCCCCCTTGCCCGCGCGGTATCTATGGATGAATGGCCGTTGGTTCATAGGGGTGCAGTTCGATACCTGTCTATGGATGGACAGATAGACCCCTCTTGTGCCGAACCCGCCCGCGCTTACTACGGCCCTTCCTGTCCCCTAGACAGAAAAGAAGAAAGTTTTTCAGGGTACCTGGATGGTGACCTCTGGAATCCTGACGAATTGATATCCCTTGTTGTTGATGAACCGGACCCGTCAGAATTCACGGAGGATGTTGTTCAGTCAAAGAAATCCATGGGCGGCAGACCGGGAGATGATTTTAACGATCGTGCAACATGGGATGAAATTCTATCCCCCCACGGATGGCGGCGCGTGTCTGAAAGCAGGGGGGTAGCGAGATGGGCGAAGCCAGGGGAGACCGGGAGGGATCACCATGCTACAACCAATCATGCAGACACGGACCTTTTCTATTGTTTCACTCCCGAAGCTCCACCAATGCCCTGCGGCAAAGCACAAAGCAAGTTTGCAGTTTTCGCATTACTAAACCATGGCGGTGACTTTTCTGAAGCAACGCGGGAATTAGTAAAGCAAGGGTATGGCGAAGCAACACAAAACCATTCACCTTCCATAGAAAACGGCTCACGGAGCAAATTTGAAAGCCTGGAATGGCCCGAACCCTTGCCACTACCAGAAGGCTTGCCCCCGGTAAAAAGCCTTGAACCGGAAATGATACCTTTACCGTTGCGTGGGTGGCTTTTGGATATATCAGACCGGATGCAAATACCACCAGATTTTTCAAGCGCGGCGGCTATTGTTGCGCTGGGAAGCATCATCGGGCGTGGTTGTGGAATCCACCCTAAAAAACATGACGATTGGCTTGTAGTGCCTAATTTATGGGGTGCAGTTGTTGGTCGACCGTCCCTGATGAAAACCCCGGCTATATCGGAAGCACAAAAACACTTGAACCGTTTGGAAGCAGAGGCGAGGGAAGAATACCAGCAAGCGGCATCTGCCTACGAGATCGACAAAGAAGTTACGAAAATCACCAAGGCTGCCATAAACGAAGAGATAAAAAGGGCTGTAAAAAAAGGGGCTGACATTGAAGAAGCGCGTACGAAATTGGCAGCACTTCAGGATGAGGCACCTACACGCCGAAGGTATCAAACGCAAGACGCAACTACTGAAAAAAACGGCGAATTGCTAATAGAAAACCCTCGCGGATTTCTTATTAATCGTGATGAGTTGATAGGGTGGTTTCGTTCTCTGGATAGAGACGGCAGAGAGGGAGACCGTTCTTTTTACCTTGAAGCCTGGAACGGGAATAGTGGTTTTACCTATGACCGGATTGGACGCGGTACCCTTGATGTTCCGGCGCTCTGCTTGTCTGTATTTGGCGCTATGACCCCAGGCCCCTTGTCCTCCTATGTCTATCAAGCATTAGGTGGTGGAAAGGGGGATGACGGCCTTTTACAACGTTTCCAGGTTATTGTTTGGCCTGACGCCCCCGCTTCTTGGAAGAATGTTGACCGATTTCCCGACACAATAGAGAAAAACCGCGCATGGCAGATATTTAAAGCGCTCTCTGGCGAAATACCAGGAGCTATTCAGGAAGATGGAGAAAACATTCCCTCTTTGCATTTTTCTCCCGGGGGGCAAGAGATATTTGACACATGGCGATATGAACTCGAACCCAGGTTAAGAGGCGATCATAGCCTCCCCCCCGCAATGGAAAGCCACCTTACCAAATATCGCAAACTTATGCCTTCACTTGCGTTGATATTTCACCTCGTCGACGTTGTAGACGGAGCTTCACCGGGGGCGGTTTCTGAACAATCTGCGATCATGGCCGCTGCATACTGTGAATACCTAGAAAGCCATGCTGCAAGAGTATACGGAGCGGCAACCATGAGGGGTATGGAAGCGGCAAAGGAGATCATTAAGCACATACGGCGGGGAGCAATATCCGAGGGAAACACACCAAAGAGCATCTATCGAAACCAGTGGACAAGGCTAACCACCCCCGAAGAGGTGAAAGATGGTCTTGAAGTCCTGGCTGCGTATGATTGGTTAGCTATGGAAAAGATTGGTACCGGCGGGCGACCTTCAGAAATTATAAGGCTGAACCCCCATGTAAAACTTTGAGAATTCTTGTAACGGGGCACTGTCTAAACTGTCTAAAGGGGTTTAGGAGGTTTAGACAGTTCTTCGGTATGGGTATTTGGAAATTTTGAGGTGACCATGAATTGGATAGCAAGGTTGAAGAAGGCAGAAGAAAAACAGCAAAACGCTATCGAGGTATTAGAAAGAGAGTACCACGACACTCTAGCCCGTTACCGGTCTCCGGAGTCGGAAAACCTACCTCAAAAGGAATTTGATCGGATGCTTACCAGACTTGATGAGCTTTACAGGGAACTAACCAGCAGGGGAATAGATTTGCCGGTAAATACTCCCGAGGGGAAAGCATATATCAAAGAGGCTGCAATGGAGGAACTAGCCAGTGAAGAAGCAGCCTGATCAACAAGACCGCACCCGGCTAAAGCACCTTGCCGGAAGGATAGAACAGAAACGCCGGGATTCCACCAGGGACGGGCAAGGCAAAGATATTGCCCCTCCCCTGAAACAGAAAAAATCCTTAGATACCCCTAGGTTTTTTCAAAGGAGAAATTGACGATGAATCATAGACTTACACCTATTCAAGCAATTCGGGCAAAGTGCCGTGATTGTTGTTGTGATCAGCTAGTAGCAATCCGAGAGTGCGGCATAACCCATTGCAGTTTATACCCCTACCGGATGGGACGGAGACCAAAAGAAAACGAGTAATCGCCCTTGACCTTCTTCCCATGCTGGAAGCGGAAGCGAAGGAGCGGCAGAGGGCGGCTGGTGTCTACGGTGTTGAAGGTGGACGAGGCCATAAGAAAGAAGAAACCCTTAGTGCAGAACTGGACGAAGGGTTTGTGGTTGTGACTAAAAAAGCCGCCCAACAAGCCGCCGAACTCGTCGGGGCCAGCGCAACCCGCATCTACGAGATGAAGAAGATCGCAAGGGAAGCACCGGAGAGAGTGGATATTTCAAACATTCCGTTTTTCATATATTCATCTTTTTATATGTAAGGAGATTACAGGAGAACCTAATGAGGAAGTCAGGCCCATTGACCACTGAAGAAAAAGAGCAGATTGCCATATTGACCGCTCAAGGCCGCACTCCGAACTATATAGGCAAAGCCCTTTCCAGAGACCGCAAGACCGTTGCAGCGGCTCTTGCGAAGCCAGAGACAGCGGAATTAGTGGAAGCGAAGCGGGAAGACCTTGCAGACATGTACGAGGACATGACGCGCCGGATGATAAACAGCATCACGGATGACGATATTATGAAGATCAACGCGTATCAACGCATGGTTGCAAGCGGTATCGCAACAGACAAGGCACGCCTCATAAGGGGGCAATCTACCGTCAACCTTGCAGCAATATACAGCCGTGCCCTTGAAGACCGGGGGAACACTGAAGACACGGGAGAATAGAGCAATTTTTGCTCTTTTTATTGGAGGCGTAAAAATGGGTAAGAAACCAGGACTTGATACGACAGAGAAAGCCACTATAGCCACCCTTGCGGCAACAGGGAAAACCCCGTACAGCATCGGCAAGGACATCGGCAGAGACATAAGGACGGTTCAACACGCGCTTGAAACCGGAGAAGTTCAGGCCATGGTAAGCGAAGCCCAGGAGCGTCTGGGATTAAAATTCCAGGCACTATCCGAAAGAATTCTTGATAGCGTTACAGATACGGACCTTGAGAAAGCATCCCTTCAACAGAAGACAATAAGCGCGGCAACCATGATGGACAAGGCCCGACTTGCGCTAGGATTAACAACTGAGAATGTGGGCGTAAGGGGTGTTATCGTTCAGACGAATTGTAAAGAACTGGCTGAGTTACTTGACGGTTGTTAGTCCATGCGCCACCGTCAGCAATCCAGCGTCACCCATTCACCATGGGAGAAAGAAGAGGAAGAAACTATCTAGGCATCATAAGGAGATTCAATTATGGGCGGCAACGATTCAACAACAAGCAGTAGACCACTGACAGCGGCAGAACGGGCAGACTCTTACAATGCAGGAATTAGCTCCATGCGTGGAACCCTGGGCGGTAACTACTTCACCAGTGATGGACAAATGCATACGGGCAATCTTCAGTATAAATCCCCCACCTACCAGGCACAAAACGGCGGCGATTATGAAGGACTGCAACAGAATATCTATAATTCGGCGGCAAACCATCTGAACACCGCATGGGGGAACCGCAGCAATGATATGCGGTCGAGCATGGGAAATCGCGGTCTATGGTCGTCCGGTGTGGCAGAACAAGTTATGGCAGACGACTACAACGAGAATTGGCTTCCTCAGTACACGCAAGCGGCGAACAATGCTGCGACTACCCGGTATCAGATTCAGGCGGCTGATAATGCCAATCAGAACACTTTCAACCAGACCAATGCCGAACAGGAATACAACTCCAAGTGGAGGCCACTGGATTATTCTTCTGGTCTATACAACGGAACCGGCGGGGTTGTATCAAGCACCAATACTAGCGGTTGGAATATTTGAAGTTTTTTAATTTGAATGCGGAGTAAAATCTAAGCGGGTTCAGGAGCATTACATGGCGCTTTCACAGGAAGATATAGATCGCATAGCTGATGCTGTAGTGTTGAGGCTCAAGCAACGGGAGAACGAGCAGAGAGAGATTAACGACCTTTCCCTGCTTGACGATGATGCACTATTCGCGTGGGCAAGGGGAGAGTAAATGACCACTATCGAGCGTGAGTAGTGGATATTGAACTATATTTATCAGCATCATACCAAATAACAGAGAGCCGCTTTCGTTTCCGATATTCTCCGAAGTTACTACTTGGTATAATCCACGTAACTAGATCCCCCTGCCTGGTAGTGGGGGGATTCCACAATCCACCGCTGAGTTTCGGCGGCTTGTCCCAAACCGCTATTTCCATGAGAACCTGAATAATACCCACCGCTGCCGCATCCTGCCATAACGAGTACCAACGCGACCAAAGATATTCTTTTCATGATGTTCCCCCCTTGATTTCCGATATTACCCCCAGAGTTAGTATTGTCAATGTTCGCTTTTCGTATAACTTTATTAAATTTATTCATACAAAAAACGCAAGAGCGCTTCTTTTGGGTACGAGCGTATTTATTGGGTATATATGCAGAGGGGCCTTTTTGTTTGATGTGACATTTCAGAGGGCTGTGGAGAAATACAACGATGGTCTAATGCCACCCCCCCCGGGTAAACATTTCAGGGGCATGTCCCTACGGCTACCCCTCCCCCCCTGGGGGGCATTAGTGCTATTAGGTAGGCATGCCAGACAAATTATTATCTGATTCGGTGCCCCTAGCATGGAAAAATAGGTGTAACTTTAGGTGTAACAGCTAGACAAAGCATATAAATAAATACGATAATACAAGATGTTAATGCGTTAAGTGTATTCCCATGCGCCCATAATAAAAACAGGGACTTGGGTGATTGCATGCTTAAGTCTCTTTTTTGTCTTTTGTTCCCTAGACGCAGATAACGACGCTGGATCAATGATATGTCTGCTTGTAAATCATACATGTCAGATAACTCAACTTGTCACATCCTTTCCTTGACCATTCATTAATAATATATGGATCTCTTGTTTCACTATTCCGCCCTGCACTCTTCAATTAAAGGCTCTGATACGTAAACTACCACTGCGTTATGTTCCACCCACTTGCCAAAATTAAAGCCTGAACATCTTGTGCGTTGTCTACCATAGGAAAAGGCCACACCCGTATGGATGTGGCCGTACGCTTTTATTTCGGCAATGAAGGATTCCTCAAACGGGGAAGCTTATCCCTGCGGCAGAGACAAACACTTATCCGTTTTTGGGAAAACTCCGGGGCCTCCCTTGCCTCAACTCTTGCTCATCCTATCAACTTCACGATTTCTCCATCATCGGGGAATCGGTTTCCCTCAACCTTCTGTTTGGAGAAAACCACCGTGCCATTGCACTCCACATCGAAGATTCCCCCGGCGCCTTCTATCAGGCTGGTAGTCGCATCGGGATATCTTTCCTTGACTTCCGCTTCCACCCTGGAAGCTTGAGGGAAGAAGTTTCAACTGACGCAGTACGTGATCGAGATGTTCATACATCCTCCTTTTCCGATTCTGTTGCTGGTTCATGATGGTTTCGGTTCCTCTCGGGTGCCGGTCAGCAGCAGCTGTTCCCCTGGGCAAAACAGGCCTCGCATTCGATCTCGCCGAAAACATCTTTGACAAAGCCCTTGGCTTTCGTATGCGCACCGTTTCTCACCTTTTCTCCAACGGCAACCGCTGCGAGCATTTCCGCCAGGGTCGCCCCGGCTCTTTCCGCTTTTCTGCGGTGGTATTCCATGCACGGCTTGCAATTCACGGCATAGGATGCCCCCAGTGCAATCAGCTCTTGAATTTTGTCGTCCAGTATTTCCATTGGTTACCTCCAGTATCAAGTTATAGCCCACATCATTTCCGCACACGCCGGCTCACTGCTCCGGTATACTGCGATCCGGGTCTTTACAGAGGCGTCATGCTCCCCCGGTGGCGCCTTTGCAATGTTTCCGGCGAATGGGTTGAAAAAAATCGAAGCATTCTATCTTCGTTGTGGTAAAAGTTCATTGTCACTACAGATGAAAGCAGCGTTGGCTGCGTCTTCAATCCTTTACTGCATGCGAGCGCTTTCACTTCTATAGACGGATGGAAAACGAAAAGGATACAGCTTTCGGGAAAATTTGCCCGCGGATGGCGTGCCTGACGATGGCCAGGGGAGATCCGGAGTATGGGAACAGACGATATGGCGAAATGCGATCTGTCTTTTCAGGACATTCATGACATCTATCAGTCGAAGCTCTTCCGCTACCTCTCGAATCTGATCGATGAATACGAGGCGGAGGATCTCACCCAGGAGGTATTCGTGAAAGTGAGCACGAACCTGGAGGCGTTCAGGGGGGAGTCCAGTATCGCAACCTGGCTGTATCGGATCGCCACGAACCTGGCCATCGACAGGATCCGCCACTGCACGTTGCCGTTCACGGACCCTCTCAAGAGAGCGGAGGAGCCCATTGATGACCATGAGGAAATCGAGGACAGGAATATCTGGACGGGTGAAAAACCGCGTTCAGCCGAAGAGAGGCTCATCCGCGGCGAGATGACGGACTGCATCAGAAGTTGCCTTGAAAACCTTCCGGATGCCTATCGCATCGCCTTGGTGCTCAGCGAGCTGGAGAACTTCAAGAACAGGGAGATCGCGGAAATCATGGGCGTGACTCTGGAAACGGTGAAGATCAGACTGCACCGCGCGCGGGCGCTGCTCAGGAAGGAGATCGAAAGAAACTGCAGAGTGTACCGGGATGAGCGTAACGAGCTCGCGTGTGAGCCAACGGAAGACTACGCCCGCGATAGAAAAACGGCTTCCGGCCGTGGATCTTGAGGCGTCAGGCAAGGTCCGGCATGTAATGCTTCCTGCCGTTGTATAACTCCTGGTTCAATTCACTCTACGGCCCGCCTCATCAATTCGGTATATCGCCCATGGTATTTCTGCATCGGTTGATAGCACCTTTGGTATTTGGCGTATTCTCCGTTTGTAAGCAAATCCAAGACCAGTTCCGGAATATAATAATGCTTGAAATTATGCAGCATTACCGGACGCCCGGCATTCAATGCCATTATCGCGGGATAATGGCTGTTCTCTTCGGTTCCCGTTCCCAGGTAGCCCAATTTACTGTATGCCTCGTAACCGCTCGCATTGATTCCCACCGGTTCCAGATTGGGCAGATGATCGCCTACGATCACGACAATTGCTTCCGGATCGAGAGCCTTCAGTTTCTCCAGGAAACAGGCAACTGCTTCACTCCGGTAGTACAACTGGTTTGCCAGCATTTCGATCAGTTTTTTGTCAAAACCGGCCGGCACCTCTGCATTGATCGTTTTTGGGCGTCTGGTGTAATCGATACTGAAAGGATAATGTCCGTAAACACCCAGAATGTAGTTGAACACCGGCGCATCCGGTGATTTGTTGCGGTTTCGTTCGATAAAATGCAGATTTCTCGTCAACAAGTCGCCGTCGAAGATATAATTTTGTTCTTTCTTCGGGATTTCAAGGTCGAGGTAACTGTCCCGACCTTTAGAATATGCTTTAGGAAAGTTTATGTTTTCGAAACCCAACCCTCGATAGGCCACATCTTCATTGAAAAACTCAGGTTTGAATGCGTTGGTTGCATAGGTTCTATACCCGACGCCATGCAAGAGTTTTGGGAGCGAGTAGGTAGGGCCACCGTTGAACAGGTTGAATTCTATGTCGCCATAATCGGCAAACGCGGGAACACCGGTGAGAATCTCAAACTCAGCCTGGGCTGTGTGTCCCCCGAAAACCGGCGAACGGGAAACTCCTGTTATCTCGCCGAACAGTTTCATGAGACGTGGGTGCATTGCAGGCTTCGACAGCTTTATGCCTTTCAGCCGCGACAGATCAAAGAAACCTTCCAATACCACTATGTGTACATTCCTTTTCCGGCCGACTCTGTTGAACAGGTTACGTATGGCAATTGAATCGTCAGGCATTTGGCTATTCACTTTCGATGACTTCAGTGCCTGCAATGTCCTAATTCTTTGTGCTTCCCAATAGAGGAGCATTGACAGCCTGCCATGGTCGGTGATGCTCTTTATGTCGGACCAGAGGCAAGCCGGTCCGGAGAATCTGCTGAAAAGATCAAGATAGGCAGACGGCCAGACTTCCACGGATGTATACACCAGACTAACCGCGGCAAGGCCGACCAGAAGTCGTCGCCAGTTTCTGAAATCTGTTGTCAACAGGATACCTGCAGGCACTATGCACATAATGACTGCCAACAATAGATAAGTATTGAGATTGGCGACTTGAAGCAATTCGGAAACCTGTTTGACGGTAATGACTTTGAAGGCGGAACCAAACACAGAAAAATAATAATCAGAAACAAAATAGAGAGTTACCAGCGGCAGTGATGCACTGAGATATTTTGTCCAGCTGTCACGAGAAGTGAATAAGAAAATATAGTATACAAAATAAACCAGGAAACTTTCAAATATCAGGGAAGCTCTGGCAATGGCATCCGAACAAAACAAGTGGAGATAGGTGAGGTATGAAACATAAAGGGTGAGAAGTAAGAAGTGAGGCCATCTCTTCCTGAAATTGATATCCAGGCAATATTTCATGTTTCCGAGCGATGAAATGATAGTTCTCATTGCAGATTCCTGAATCCGAAAATGATGGCATGCTTAATCGTCAGCATTACAACTGGTGCGTCAAGGTCTTTTTGTCTTGCAAGCAGGAACCTGAATGTCGAGTACGACAAGGAAGCGATTTAAACATTGTTTTCTGTAAAATATCAAGTTCTATCTGGGCTTCATATCGTTTGACATGTTAGACTGGTCAGTCTACAATTTTGTTGGGTAAGAAATTTAGGAGCGGAGATATCTTCGTCACTACGGCTATGGGGGAGGTTCGGTATGGGACACCTGGTTGGAAAAGACGTTTTCCGGGAACTGGGCGGAAAGATAGATGGCATGGAAATGCGTGTTCCCTGGAACGACCGGTTGCGGGCCGTCCTGGAAGAACTCTATACCAGGGAAGAAGCGGATCTGGTGGTCAGGATGCCATATGGGCTCACCTCTTTCGAGCAGCTGGAGAAAGTCACCGGATATGGACAGTCTCAGCTGCAGCGGATTCTTGACGCATTGACCGCTAAGGGACTCGTCATCGATATCTGGATAAACGAAGCGTATCACTATACTCCATCTCCGCTCGTAGTCGGCATTTTCGAATTCACCATGATGAGGATGGGGCCGGACACCAACAGCAGGGAATGGGCCCGGCTGCTTCACGACTACATGGAAGGCGACGAGGCGTTTCTTTCCGCGAATCTCGGGAAAGGGGAAAAGATTTCTTTCTTGCGGGCGCTGCCCCACGAAAGCGCGATAGGTCCTTCCGAATATTTTGAAGTTCTGGATCATGAAAAAGCGTCTGCTTTGATTGCGGAGAACGACAGGTTCGCCATCGGCATCTGCAGCTGTCGGCATGAAAAGATGCACCTGGGAGAGAAAAAATGCGACGTTCCGCTGGAAAGCTGCACCCAATTCGGCTATGCGGCCGATTTCATGATCAGGCACAACCTCGCCCGCGAAGTCGGCAGGACGGAGATGGAAGACCATTTTGCTGAATCCAGGGAAAGAGGCCTGGTGATGGCTGCCGACAATGTGCGGAAAAACATGCGGTTTGTCTGCCACTGCTGCAAATGTTGCTGCGGCCCCATGCTGGCCATCAGGGAGCACGGTTATCCCAATGCACTGGTCACTTCGAATTTCATAGCGGGAATAGAAGCCGATGCATGCGTCGGCTGCGGGTTATGCGCCAAGGCCTGCCCGATCAATGCGATCACCATGGTTTCTCCGGGCAATCCCCGGGCGGGAAAGAAACAGGATGCGCGGGTCGATGCGTCCCTCTGCATCGGCTGCGGGGTATGCGCCCTGAAATGTCCGAAGAAAGCCTGCCTCCTGACGAAACGGGGCCGGAGAGTGATTCATCCTGAAACGACCTTTGAAAGGATCATGCTGCAGAGCCTTGAAAGAGGGACGCTGCAGAATCAGATCTTCGCCAATCCCGTAACCATTAACGAGAAGTTCATGCGCGCCTTTGTCGGTGCGTTCCTGCGCTTTCCTCCGGTCAAGAAAGCCCTGCTGAGCGACAGTTTGAGGTCGCGGTTTCTTGCCGCGATGAAGGATGGCGTGGCCAGGCAGGGGAAAAAGTGGCTGCTTGACATGTAGGACCTTGCGGGCGTGCTTTGGTATCGATTCCGGCCCGGAAATCGCCCGTCAGGCAGCAAGCGCGCGCTTATCCCGGAATAGTCCGGCACGTTTGGCGGCCGAGAGTATCGTGCTGCTATTCACGTACTCAGCCGGCAGCCGGAATACTGTGCATTGCGTTTAATAAAGTGAGACACATGCTACATGTTATGTTAATTCACATTAAAATAAATATTATTCTGCTTGGAATTTAGTAGGCGAAGGATAATGAAAAAGGCATGCAATTCTAAAAAAACACTGTATAATAGTTAAACTTATTTGGAAGTGCATACCATACAACGGAGCAAATGAATGAAGATTCTCGTAGTGGATGATGATAAGAAAGTAGCTAAATTCATTAAACGTGGCCTTGATGAAGCGGGATACGAAGTAGATATAGCGCGCGATGAAGAAGAAGGTTTCCAGAAGATCCTAGATGGTTCGTATGGCTTGATCATCATTGAAATGATGCTGAAAGACCGTGACGGCACGGCACTGCTTGCCGAAATGCGCGGGAAGGGGATTCTGACGCCGGTTATGGTGGTTTCAGGGAAGAATACGGTTGAAGATATTGTCGCCGGCCTGGATGCGGGCGCTGATGCCTATTTGAAGAAACCTTTCGCAATTTCCGAACTTGTCGCGCGGGTCAAGGCCCTGCAGAGGAGGATCGGCCATGACAGGGGGGCAAAGGTGTATTTCGCGGATCTTTGCCTTGATCCGGTCAAGCACAAGGTTTGGCGGAAAGAAAAGGAGCTGGACCTTACAGCCAAGGAGTACGACCTTCTGGAATACCTGGTGCAAAACCCGAATCAGGTCCTGACCAGGAACATGATCGCCGACGCGGTATGGCCCGGCGGCTTCGATACCTTTACCAATATCATCGATGTGTACATCAATTATCTCAGGAAAAAAATCGACAAGGGGCACGAGCGGAAGTTGATTCATACTGCGCGGGGCCTCGGCTATATATTCAAGGATGAAGAGTAGGCGGGCGGCCTGCCGTCGTGGCCGGGACGCCCGGGAGGGAAAAGTGCGCCAACCCCTGCTGCCGGAGATACCCGTTTCAAGGTTACCTAACCAGGCGGATTTCCCGCAATTACAACGCTGTCCGCGAGTTTGCCTGCAAGTTGCATGAGAGCAGCTGAATCCTCAAGTCCTTCCAGGAACCTTTGCGGGATACCGGAAAGGCCGACCTGGGCGCCCACCAGCGCGCCGGTGATAATGGCCCGGGCCTGGTTCTGGCCGCCACCGTTGACTGCGTGGAGCACTGCGGATTCGAAATCGTCCCGGAAGCGGGACGCGAGGTAGTAGCACGCGGGAAGCAGATGATACATAGCGCAGGGCATGCCGTAGACCAGGGATACTTTCCAGGGGGGCTCGATGCGGATGTCCGGGTCGGACGCGGCCATCGCCACGTATGAGGCGGTGAGCAGGGCATCGGGAGAAGCGAAGCGTCCTGCTCGCGGCGGGTCGGGGTCTCCCTGCCGTGGTGGCTGCATTTCTACCCTGGTCACGGCATGAAAGGGGAGTTCCCCGGCTGATACGAGGCGCATGAGCCGGGCGGAAAGGGCGGCATCCAGGGGATGCCCCTGCACCAGCTGGCCCAGTACCGCACAACAGGCCACGGTCATGGAAACCACCGTGTCGTCGGTCTGGGTCAGGACGGTATTGTCTGAAACGTATCCGGCCAGTTCATGAGGTCGCATTGCATAGCGCACCGCTATGGCCAAGGCGCGTTCGAGTGCTTCCGTGGTGTCTGCGTGGCCGCCGATACGGCCCCATGGCAGTTTCTGACCGACCCTCCGGCGCCATGCTTCGCGGATCGACTGGCTGGTATAACTTCCCGGTCCGCAGACCGGCGTGCCGTCCAGCAGCGGAAAAAGGTCCTCGTCCATGCGGCGGCAAAAATCCTGCTCGTCATAACAACCACGGTCCACCAGGGAACGGAGGGTAAGGGCGAGGATGAAGCCCGCCTGGGAGAGTTGCCCCGCCTTGAGGCCGGCATGGTAACGGCCCGGTTTGGGGTCGGTATACCCGGTGATCCATTCCCCGAAATCCCGCCGCATCTCGTTCAGGTCGTAGTACCAGTGAGGGCCGAGTCCCAGCGCGTCACCGACGAAGGCGCCCATGATCGCGCCTGCGGCCCGGTCCTGTAGAGTCGTTTCCGTCATGGCATGCTCCGTTTCTGAAAAACGTCACTAGATAATTCTTGCGTATCGGTTAGTTTTCTCACTTTAAAGTGTTCTTCTCTTCTTTACTGCCAACCATACCACAGCATCGAAGCGTTGCAAGCGAAGCCGGGGTGATGCCGTGCTCGTTCTTGTTTTGTTCGAGCCGCCAAATACAATCCAGTCATTTCGATTAATCCCAGGGATACCGGACCCCGTTTTTCAACGGGGTGACGATTTTTTGCGAGGGTAAAAAATCCATCCCTGCCAACGAGGCGTTGCTGATCCATCATCGGTTTTCCGACGGTTTTGCCTTCCGTGCGTGCCCTGCTAAAATTGTTGATGGACACGGGAATTTCCGGACGAACGCATGTTAGCGGCCTGGCATACGAAGATGGCCAGCGAACTGCATCCGGCGTATAATGCATATCAGCGCTCCGGGTGAAAACGAGGATTCGCATGAAGGATGCTTACGGAAAGATGCTGAAGAAGGTTTCCAGGCTTGGCAGGCTGAGCGATCTGGATGACGTCATCAAGACATCCTCCCTCCTGTTGAAGAACACGGCCAATATCAAGTGGGCGCTGGTCTATTTTTTCGACAGAGACCTGCAAGGTTTCACCCCGGCCAGAGGTTACGGCTTGCCGCAGCGATACGTGAAACTCTTCGAAAACACCCCCCTTCATCCCGGGAAACTGCCGGTCTTCAAGTCCCTGCTCCTGAATAAGCAGCACCTGCTGATAACCGACCCGGCCACGTCGGACATGCTGGACCCAGCATACGGAAAGCACATGGAAGACCTGACCCTGCTCGCGGTGCCGATGATCGTCAGGAATCAGGTGCTGGGCGCGATCTTTGTCGCACGTCCGAACACGCTGCCCCCCTTCACTGAAAAAGGTATCAAGCTGATCAAGGACATGGCAGCAAAAGCCGCAATGTCCGTCAGCCACATGCGTCTTTATGACGAAACCCTGGACACGGCGATCAAGCTGGCGAAAAGGGTGGACACCATCCTGATGCTGGATGAAATAAACAAGGCCATTTCATCTTCGCTGAGCAGGGAAAAAATTCTGGAAACGGCCATCCATGGCATCGAACGCACTGTCTCGTGTGCCATGGTGGCGATAATCCAGGAAGAGAAAAACGGATTTGCCGTAACCGCTTCCCACTGGAGAGAAGGGAGCCCCGTACCGGAACTGCGGACCAGTGCGCGTCTGTCCCTGTACCACTCGGTAGCCGGGAATGCGCTGAACAAAGGGAAAACAGTTTCCATCGAGGCGCTTGATGCGTTGCAGAAACCGGGACACCTCGACCGTATCCTTGCTGAATCCGGCATGGCCACGCTCCTGGCCGTTCCGCTTGTCAGGCGCGACAAAGTCAAAGGCGTGCTCCTCTTGGGGGACCGCCAGCCGGGCGGCTTCGCCGGCGAGGAGACTTTTGTCATCGAGAAGATTGCGTCACAGATATCCGTTGCCCTGGAAAATGCAAAACTGTACGAAGACATGAGGAACCTTTTCATCAGCACGGTGTCGAGCCTTGCCAACGCCATAGACGCCAAGTCACCATGGACAAAGGGCCATTCGGAGCGCGTCATGACCATAGCCGCGGCTATAGCCGAGGAGATGGGGCTTTCGGAATTGTCCGTGGAACAGATCAAGATAGCCGGTTTGCTGCACGACATCGGTAAGATCGGGATACTGGAAGCGCTCCTGGAAAAACCGGAGAAGATCTCCGATGAGGAGTTTCCCCCGATGCTGCTGCATCCGGAAAAAGGGGTTGCCATCCTGTCCCCGATCGAACAGCTGCAGGATATTCTGCCGACCATCCGCCATCACCACGAACGGTATGACGGCACCGGCTATCCCGACGGTCTGAAAGGGGAAGAGATACCGCTGCAGGCCAGGATAGTCGCGGTGGCGGACGCGTTTGACGCCATGGTGTCCGACCGGCCCTACAAGAAAGGTTTCTCAGCCAGAAAAACGCTGAAAGTGCTGGAAGAGAGGGCCGGCAGCCAGTTCGATCCGGACGTCGTCGAATGTTTCCGGAACAAGGTGGCGGGCAAATTAGTGCATTTTGCCAAGTGATCCCCCGGATGAGGGGCGGCACGCAAAACAATCAGTTTCCTTTGATATGCAATTTCGCGGATTGACAGCAGCGGGATAACTTACCCTTGTCAATCATTTATTGACAGGTAGAATCTTTCCAGGCGATCAAAATCTTCCGGCAGAAAAAGGAGCTTTGAAATGGAAACCACGGGAAAATACCTCGATGCATTGGAGGCAGCAGTCGAAGCCAAGGACAAAGATGCCGTGGCGTTGCTGGAACCCTTTGCCACTCACCTGTACAAAGAAATATACAAGAAAACCGAAGCTGCGTCCGGAGAAGAACGTGAAGCATGGGAGCAGCTGCTGCGACGGGTAAAGCAGGTTATCTCCGGAATGGTCAAGCACGGCCCGGATCTCTGGTAGGAATCTTCGCCCACGTCGTGTCTAGGCGGATAGATCCAGCCGCCGTCAGCCAGTGCGCCGACAATCTGCGGAAAGGTGCTTTCCATGCGTGATCCGGTAACCGTCGAACTGTTCATCATCGGCAATGAAATTCTCAACGGCGAGATACAGGATACCAACAGCTATTGGCTGTGCAGGGAAATAACCTGCATGGGTGGTCTGGTGGTTCAGCAGACGGCGCTTCGCGACGATCTGGACGGCATCGCAGCGGCGCTCCGTGCGGCACTGGTTCGCGGCACAAGGGTCATCATCACTTCCGGCGGTCTCGGGCCGACCGCAGACGATCTGACTCTGGCCGCAGTCGCCAGGGGGGCTGGCATAGCTCTTCACCTCGATCAGCAGGCGCGTGAGATGATCAGGGCAAGTTATGACGCCCTGTTCCGCAAGGGAATTCTCGACCAGGGCGGGCTGACCCCGGCACGGGAGAAAATGGCCTGGCTTCCCGAAGGCACCATACCGCTCAGCAACACGGTCGGAACAGCACCCTGTTCGATGCTGCATGCCGGGCAGTCCACCATTATATGCCTGCCCGGTATTCCCAAAGAATTGCGCGGGATCTTTAACAGCTCCCTGCAGCCGTTTCTCCAGGAGACGTTCCGCGGCGGCGTTGCCCTGATGCGGACCATGACTGTCTGCTGCAATGACGAGTCCATCCTGGAACCGGTCCTCAGCAGGGTCGTTCCCGCCCATCCTGACGTCTACATCAAGCTGTTGGCGACCATGCCCGGTGAAACGCCTGAACTTGACATCATCTTGACCGCGGTAGGGCCGGAACGACCGGTGCTCGAACAGCTCGTCGATACCGCCATGAGGGAATTGAAGCAGGAGATTGCCGCGCTGGGCTTTGCCTGCAGGGACAAGGCTCGGGAATAGCGGCGAAAAAAGCATGGTGAGGTTTGGCGGCAGGCAAAAAGATGCATCCCCCTCCCACGGGGACACCAGTTTTCGTCCGGCATAATACGCATTCAGGTCAGAGGTGAAACATGCGTCTCGTTACTGACGAAACCAAGCAGAAGAAAATCGGGGAAATACTCGTAGCCTATCACCTCATAACGGAAAAGCAGCTGGGCAAGGCGCTGAAGGTGCAGAGCCAGAAAGGCGGGCATCTGGGCTCCGTGCTTGTGGAGCTCGGGTATCTGAAGATCGAGAACCTGGTGGATCTGCTCGGCAAACAGTTCGGCCTGCCCACGGCGAATCTGTATGCTCTTGAAATCGAGCCGGCAGTTTTGAACCTTCTGCCGCTGGCAAAGATGAAAGAGTACGAAGTGCTTCCCGTAACCGTTGGTGCGAAGAGCGTATTTCTCGCCATGGTCAACCCCAACAACCTGAATGCCATCAAGGATGTGGAATTCATGATCGGCAAAAGCGTGCAGCCGGTGGTCATGCCGTCTCTGCAGGTTTCGTCGGCACTGAGATACATTGAAAGCCTGGGCGGAAAACTCGATGCGCCCCTGAAGGGTGTGGACATCGAGGCTTTTGCCGGCCAGTTGAAGCACAATTTCGAAGTTACCGAACTGAAGGAGCTTTTCCGGATGCTGGTGGAAGAGGATGCCTCAGACCTGCTCCTGTCCGCTGGTGTCCCTCCCTGTCTGAAGAAAAACAATGAGCTGGTGCGGATTTCATCCAATTTCCTGACACCCGATGACACCATGCTCTTTGCGTGTGAACTGATGACGGAAAGCCAGCTGGAGGAGTTCGCCAGGCTGATGGAGCTGGATTTCGCCTATACCTTTCCCGATATCGGCAGATTCCGTGTCAACATATACCTGCAGCGGCACTCCTTGTCCCTTGCCATCCGCCACATCCACGAGGTTATCCCCGGCATCGAGGAACTCGGGCTTCCGTCCTGGCTTGAGGGATATGCCCTGCGAACCAAGGGACTGATTCTCATAACCGGGCCGACCGGACACGGCAAGACGACTACAATGGCCGCCCTGCTGGACCTCATCAACAGGAACCGCCGCTGCAATATCGTCACGATCGAAGACCCCATCGAGTATCTCCACAAACACAAGTCGAGCAATGTCAACCAGCGGGAGGTGGGCCTGGATACCGGCTCATTCCATGAAGGACTCCGCCATGTCTTCCGCCAGGCCCCGGACGTCATCGTCATCGGCGAAATGCGCGACCCGGAAAGCTTTGCCATCGCCCTCCAGGCTGCTGAAACCGGTCACCTGGTCATCAGCACGATGCACTCGAACAACGCCACATCGGCAATCGAAAGGATAATCGATGTGTTTCCGCCGCAACAGCAGCAGCAGATACGGGTTCAGTTGGCGGAAAGCTTCCTCGTGGTCCTGAACCAGCGACTGGTGCCGAGGGCCGATGGCAAGGGCCTTGTCCTTGCCTGTGAAAAACTCATCGGCAGCGTCCGGTCCAGGAATCTCATCAGGGAAGGGAAGACGCACCAGATACGGAGCATGCTGCAGCAGTCAGCCGAGGATTTCGAATCCATAGATATCGCTCTGGCGAGACTTTTCCGGGAACGCAGGATTACACTGGACTCGGGGCTGAAATTCTGCGACAACGTCGTGTATTTCAAGCAAATTGCAGGAAATGTCAGGTAGTTGGAGGCGTGACGGGCAGCCTGAACCGTTTGCGGGACCGCCGGGTCTTGGAGGCAGGGCCTTACAGCAATCCTACTATGGCACCGGTCATCAGCGAAGCCAGTACTCCGGCAAGCAGGGCTTTCGCGCCCATGGCGACAATTTCGCTCCTGCGCTCGGGGCAGAGCGAACCCAGCCCGCCGATGAGGATTCCAAGGCTTCCGATGTTGGCAAAGCTGCACATGGCATAGGTCATGATCATCCTGCTCCTGGACCCGAGCGCCGTCAGGGGAAGTTTCGAAAGGTCGATATAGGCCAGAAGCTCGTTGAGCACTACCTTGGTGCCCATGAGCGATCCCGCGGCCCGCGCTTCCTCCCAGGGGACGCCGATGAGCCAGACCACCGGCGCCATGACCGTCCCCAAAATGCGTTCCAGGGTCAGCGGCTGTCCCTGCACGTTCGGCAATTGTCCGAGCCCGATGTTGGCCAGCTTGACCAGGGCGACGAACACGATGAGGATTGCAATGATGTTGAAGAGAAGTTGCAGGCCGTCCCACGTACCCCTGGCCAGCGCGTCCATGCCGCTGGTCGCTTCATAGTTCGAGATTTCGCCGCCCAGGGTTTGGGTCTCGGTTTCGGGGACCATGATGGCGGACAGGGTCAGCGCTGCCGGGGCATGGATGATGGACGCGGTGAGGATGTGGCCGAAGGCGTCGGGAATGACTCCCTGCAGGACTGTGGCGTAGAGCACCAGCATCGTACCTGCGATGCAGGAAAGGCCGGTAACCATCATGGCGAACAGCTCGCTGCGGGTCATTCTGGACAGGTAGGGGCGGATGAGCAGGGGGGATTCTATCATTCCGAGAAATATGCAGCCTGACGATACCACTCCCAAAGCGCCACCGATCCCCATGGTCTTGCGCAGCACCCAGGAAAAGGCCTGGACCACCTTGGGAAGGATACGCCAGTAATAGAGCAGGGCGGTGAGGGCGCCGATGACCAGCACCAGCGGCAAGGCCTGGAAGGCGAGGGAAAACGAGCTTCCCGGCCTGGTCTCAGTGAACGGCAGCGGTCCGCCGCCTACGTAGCCGAACACGAACGATGTGCCCGCCTGTGTCGCTTCCTGGAAGGTAATCACCACGGAGTTGAGGCAGAGGAAAAGCTCCCGGAACAGCGGCGCTTTCAGCATGAGCACGGCGATAGCCGCCTGGAGGGACAATCCGGCCAGGATCGTGCGCCAGCGGAATATGCGGCGGTTTTCACTCAGGAGCCAGGCTACGGCAAGAAGAGACAGTATTCCCAGAACGCTCTGCGGCATGCGATTGCTCCCCTCTTGCTCTGGTGGAAATCCATGGGTAATGCATCCCAAGTGTATGCGGCTCTGGAGGATACCACTCCGGAAGAGAGAGCGTCAAGGGCGAGTCTCTGTCATCCAGCAGGGCACTGTATTGAACTCAGTAAGGGGACAGCACATGGCGCATGAAGCGAAAACAAAAAAGCCCGGTGACCGGGCTTTTTTGTTGCTATTCCTTCAGTAAACCTTATTTCTGCGGACTTGCCACTGGTTTCCCCATGTTTGCCTGACGGGACTTGCAGCGCTCTGCGAACTGTTTTTTCATCTCAGCGGCTTTTTTCTGCTGCTCAGCGGTAAGTACACCTTTTATCCTGTCGAAATATTTGCTGTGGATTGCCTGCATCTTCTCGCGCGTCTGGGCGCGGGTCAGATTCTCGTCTGCTCGTACCGCTTTCATTTCCTTGAACTTCTCATCGAGGATCGGAAGGATTTTGTACCTCTGTTCCGGCGTCAAACCCAGGTGCGCCGTCATCATGTCGAGTTGCGCGCCCGGGCCCATGCGGAAACCGCCGCGCTTGTCGCAGTGCATCATCCCCTTGCCATGTCCCTTTGCCGGACCGCCCGGTCCCATTCCGTCACCGGAAACCGCGGAGGCCGCGCCGCCGAAGCTCACAAGGCCTGCCAGGGCTACCGTGGTTGCAATTGCCAGTTTGAGTCGTTTCATTTTTCTGTCTCCTTTCAATTTAAAGAAGGAAATATTTCATTCCTGCCGGCTTTCACATGAGAAAACGGATTCGGGAATGAATGGTTGACAAAACAATGCCTTTCTCGGTCCTGTTGGGTGGAACGGGCCGGAAAACGGGTCTGCGCGGACGAATTGTAGATGTTCGAGGCGATTGGATGTAAAATGGTTCCAGGAAACTGACTGAAACCGGGCCAAGCTGAAAGAGAGGAGACTAGCATGAAATATCTCATTCTTATCTTTGCATTCGCTGCATTGGCACTTACGGCATGCGTATACACCACGGACCAATATGGCCGGGGCGGTATTGTGGTGTCGCCGCTTCCCGCGGTTGTCGAAATAGGCCCTGACCCATTCTACTACTATAACAATACATACTACTGGTATGATAACGACTCCTGGAGGTATTCAAGGTCGAGGAGCGGCCCGTGGACTGACCTGCCCAGGTCGTATTGGCCGAAGGAGATCAGGCAGAGAGGCGGGGACCATGACCGTGACCGACGGGATTTCGATGATCGCAGAGGGGACAGGGAAAACCATCATGACCATGATTACCGGCCGGAATACGACAGGAGATAGTGTGATTGGAGAATAGTGTTCCAGGGAGAATCAGCGTGCTGATCCTGTTTCGTTCGAGGCGGCTGTCCCAATGGTTTCCTTGACCAGCAGGCTGGAGAGCAACGCTGCCAGCGAAAAGAGAAAAAGAACGAAAAACGCCTGCCGGTAGCCCGCTATGGTGAATGCCTGCCCGGTTTTGCCGTTGCTTTCCAGGATATGCCCCAGCAGGGGCTGCAGGAGAGCGCCGCCCGCAAAGGGGAACAGATTGAGCAGGCCGAAGCACGTGCCCGCTATGCCGGCGGGGAAGAGTTCGCGTGCGCTGGTGAACCCGATCACGGCAACGGCGCTGGCAAAGATGCCGAGGCCGAAACAGATGACGCCGAGCAGGGGAAGGGAAAGGCGCGCGGTGTGGAAGGCCAGGAGAGCGGTGATGGCGACGACAGCCATGCTTGCAAGTATCAGAACCGGTTTCCGGCCCTTGAGCACCCTGTTGGAGAGAAAGCCCATCAACGGGCTGCCGGCGATCATTCCCACCGCTACCATGGAGAGAATCCTGCCGGCCTGGCTTTTGTCGGCGCCGTAGACATGCATGAGGAAAGGGCCGCCCCAGAGACCGGCGAACGCGGTGAATATCCCGTATTTGCAGAAGAACCAGATCGCCAGGGGCCAGAATGCGGGTCTCCTGAGCACCTGCCTGACACCCTCTGCCAGTCCGGTGGGGGTGGCGGGCGTTGCAGGATGCTGCCACGAAGACCGCCATCCCAGATCGGACGGCCGGTCCCGGACGATTTTCCATACCAGCATGGAAAGAGCGGCAGTGAGCACTCCCACCAGCACAAACGACAAGCGCCACCCGAGCAACGTGCTCGCAATGGCCAGCGGAGTGGCGGCCGAGAGGGAGCCGACTCCACCCATTGCCAGCAGCAGTCCGGTCATGCCGACGAACTCTTCGATACTGAACCATTCGGACAGGATTTTCAAGGTGCAGACGAACAGTGTCGACACTCCCAGTCCGACCAGAATGCGCCCCGTAATCGCTCCTGCGGGGGAATGGGTCAGGCCCAGCAGCACGGATCCGGCGCTGGCGATGATCAGAAACAGCGTGATTGTCCTGCGGGGACCCCAGGTATCCGAGAGGAGGCCGGTCGGCAGCTGCATGAGGGCATAGGGATAGAAATACGCCGAACTCAGAAACCCGATGAGGGCGCCGCCGGCCTGAAGGTCATGCATCATGTCAGTGGCTACGACCGCAGGGCAGAGGCGGTGAAAGAACACGAGAACATATCCGGAGGCGAGGATCCAGAAAATGAACAGGCGGTAGCGCAAGGGTTCTTTCATGTCCGTAGCGTGCATACTTCCAGATACCCTGAATGACGGCCGGGTGTCAAGGATTTCACCGGTAGCCCCAAGGAACGCAGCGGGAGCAGATCACTTGGCTTCCTCGAACAGATGGAGAAGTGAGAACCGGCGCACAACACTTCCGTTCCATGATTCATCCCATGCTTCCCATGCTGGCTAGGGCATAGATCGTGCCGGGCCGGTATTCGGGCGGTACGCCGCGATACATGAGGACCGTGGCTCCGGCGCGCCGGAAACCTGCGCCGGCAAGAAGCCTGCCTGCGTGCGGATTCCCGGAAGGGCTGTCGAGGATCACCCGGTGCGTGGCCGGTGCAGCCGGTTTCAAGACAGCCGACAGGTGCGACCGTGCCAGCTCCGGATCCCTTGAGCTCCAGGGGCCGAGCTGGATATCCGATGCCGTGTGTTGCACGACCAGGTGCCCATCCCTGTCCGCCAGCGCGGGATTGTCGGCAAGTATGGTTCCGAGCAACAAGCCGCGCCGATCCCCCCAGCCTTCGTGGTCCAGTTCTGTCACCATGCCGGATGCCTCGTCGTTCGCTAGTGAACAAGGCTGTTCGCAGCTGCCGTATCCGCGCCAGCGGATGATTGTGTCTATGGGACGGAAACCGCAGGACTGGTATAGCCGCAAGCCATCTTCCGACGCGGTGAGCCACACGGTCGCGACTCCGGAATCTGCCAGCCCTGCAAGGGCGCGAATGAAGAGCGAGCGCCCGAGCCCTTTTCCCCTGAGGTCCCTGCGTACCAGGAGATTGCCGATCCAGCCGCTCTGCTCGTGCCTGACCGATGTGACGAACGCCACCGCGGCTCCCTCCTCAAGCGCCACGTACGAGCCTTGGGGGAAGATCCTGAACAGGGCTGCGAATTCTCTGCTGTCACAGGCCCACCCTTCCTGTTCAGCCAGGAGCAGGAACCGCGGAACGTGATGCGGCTGAAGCCGGCAGATCTGAACCTCAGGCACGGGCTTTCCCCCCCCCGGCAGCAATGCTTGCGTCCCTGATAAGGCCGACTGCGTCGGCACGGCATTGCCTGCAGTGCCTGAACTGGCTGATTATTCGCTCGTTGGCTGCCTGCACCGCCGCAAGTTCTTCCGGTGTCGGCGGGGTAATGGCCGAAAAATCGGCCTGGGGGATGAGGGGCATCACGTTCATGACCGCTGCGCCAAGATCCTTCACCCTGCGGGCGATGAGAGGTATCTGTTTTTCGTTGATCCCGGGTATGAAGACGGTATTGACTTTGATGGTTATCCCGTACTCCGCTGCCAGACGTATTCCTTCCAGTTGGTTGGAGATGAGAATGCGCGCTGCCGCCGGGCCTTTGAAAACCTTGCCGTGATAACGGACCTGGCTGTAGATTCCGGCGCCGATCGAGTTGTCGAGGGAATTGACCGTAACCGTCAGGCTGTTAAGCCCGAGCGCTGCCAATTCGTGGATCTTCTCCGGAAGCAGCAGACCGTTGGTACTCATGCACTTCAACAAGTCGGGGAATTCCTTGCCGATCAGGCGGAAAGTAGCGAAAGTCTCGTCGTTCGCCAGCGGGTCACCCGGACCGGCGATGCCCACGACCTTGATCATGGGGCCGAGAATTTCGCTTGCCATGACCTCCCGTACCTTGTCCAGTGCTTCAGCGGGGGTCAGGAGCCTGCTGGCCACGCCGGGACGCGATTCGTTCGCGCAGTCGTGGCGGCGGGTGCAGTAGCCGCACTTGATGTTGCAGCGAGGCGCCACGGCCAGGTGCATGCGACCGTTGACGTGGTGATTGCCGCCGAAACAGGGGTGGCCCTGGATGTTTTTTCCAGCTGTGCATGATTTTGCCATGAATTCCTCCTTGTGCTCGTTGTCCAGTGAAACGGAAAAGGGACCGGTGTCGTAACGCCAGCCCCTTTGCTGATGCGGAATAGTGGAGCCGTTTTCCGGATTTGCTCTTGCAACCTGCTCTATCAGAAATCGTGCCGAACGTGGACTTGACTTGAAATTCCTTCGATTCCGCAGCGTTGTGAGGCTGATGGCACAGTGGCACCGTGTCGCATGGCGCGCGTGCTGATTAAAATTTAGGCTGAAATGCTCTGCAGGAGGCCGTTCCCGGCGCATGCGGGGAAGCGACACGGCAGCGGCAATCCGGCGAGGGGCTGAAAATGGCAGTTACAGAGCGGATCTGGCTGAATGGCATGGTATCTGAAGGTTTCTTCACCTCAGGGAGACGCAAGCTATGGGAAAAAACCATGATAATTCCGTGAACACCGTGGAAAGGGATGAAATCAGGTCCCGGTCGTCAGCTGCTTTTCTGGGGTTTGCCTTGGGCGATGCCTTGGGCGCTCCCGCCGAGTTCATGACCTCCGGCGAGATAGCGTCCAAATTCGGGATTCTGCGGGAGATGACGGGTGGAGGGTGGCTGCGGCTCAAACCGGGCCAGGTGACCGACGACACGGAAATGTCGCTCTGCATCGCGCGCGCTTTGACTGGCGCCGGTTGCTGGGATTTGTCCGCCATTGCGGAGCAGTTCGTTGCCTGGCTGAGGTCGCGGCCTATCGACGTGGGCGACACCTGCCGCCGCGGGATCAGGAATATCATGCTCAACGGCCTGACGGAGGTTCCTCCCAACCAATGGGATGGAGGAAACGGCGCTCTCATGCGCATGGTGCCGGTAGCGCTCGCCACCCTGGGTGATGACGAACTGCTGCAATGCTGCGCCGTCGAACAGGCTCACCTGACCCACAATCAGCCGTTGTCCGATGCGGCATGTCGCTGCTATGGCAGGATGCTGCATCTGGCTGTCGCCGGGCGCTCAAAGACGCGCCTGCGGCGGGAAGTGGACAGCCTCGTACGTGACCACCCAACCTTTTCCTTCGATCCCTATCGCCGGCTGGCGAGCGGTTACGTGGTTGATACTTTTCAGACCGTCTGCCACCATTTCTTTCGCGGCCGTGATTTCGAGGAGTGCGTGGTGGCAACGGTGAACCAGGGCGGGGATGCCGATACCACGGGCGCCCTTGCCGGAGGGTTGGCCGGTGCCTTCTACGGCCTTGAGCGCCTCCCCGCCCGTTGGCTGAAGAAGCTTGACCGCAGTGTCGTGAAGGAAATTGTCGAACTTTCGGGGAAACTGCTGGATCTGTCTCCCATGGGAAAGGCCTGCCAGGTTTCGAAAACCCGGCAGGCCGTATGAAAATCCTCCGGTTCTCATACGGTTACAGCGTGCACATCACCCTGCGGACTTTGTATTCCCCGCCGATGACCAGGAATTCACCTTCGCATTTCAGGATGCTCGTCGGCAGCAGGTTGCCGAAAAAAAATACCTTGGACGGCGGCGCCTTGATTTCCCACACCGTATCCCCGAACTCCCAGGCCCGCTCTTCGTCCGCTGTGAAGGATACGAGGTTGTTCAGGCGAACGATGCTGCAGCGTTTGCCGAGCGTTTCGAGGGTTTCGTAAGCGTTTGCGTCGTTGGTGCCGCGATACAGGGTGAGGGGCCGGTCGGGCCGGGTGAGTTTGCCCAGTTCGTACTGGCAGTATTCGTAGACGAGGTCCAGCTGGGAATTTATGGCGTTGGTGCGAGCGCTTCCCAGGGTGCGGTCCATGGCGAATATCATGTACTCTTCTGCGTGGATGGCGGGAATCCGGACCTTGTGGAAGGTTGGGTGGAGACCCATGCGGCTCTCCACCCAACCCTTGAGCACCGCCCCCTCCACCGAGTTGGCATCCATCATCCATCCCCGAAGAAAGCGGAGATAGCTGTTCTTCAGGCTCCTGCGGGCGCTGCCGGTCTGGCTCTGCCAGTGGTGGAGCTGGAACTTCACCGACATGTAGTCGTGGAAGACCCCGGCCCGCCCGTCGGCCGACGCGATGCCGTCCAGCCTGTCGAACAGGAAGCGGTTGGCACGGCGCACTCCCTGGATCTCCAGCGGTTGAGGGTGCTCGTTGAAATGCCGCGAGGCGATGACCCACGGCGGGAGGTTGCAGAGGTTGAAGCCTTGTCCGGGCATGGATCACCGCCTGGTGTGCGTCGCGGCTCAGAACAGCCGCGACAGTTCGACCAGTGTCGGCCGGATCTCGCCTGAAGCGCAGTAGACTTCCAGTCCCCGGCGTGACATTTCTTCCCGCGGCGCGGGGCCGATCTGCGAGCAGACTATGGCGGCGCATCCGTCAAGCGCCCCGGCAATGGCCCGCAGCACGTGGCCGCGCAGGGGGTGCTCTTCGTCCAGGCTGCAGTAGCGCTCAACCTTCCGCTCGTCAATCTGCCGGGCGTCCGCTCCGCTCACCTCGAAGATAAGAAAGCGTTCCGCATGGCCGAAGTGCTGGTTGATTTCCCGGCCGTCCTTTGAAGCAACCGCGAATAACATGGTAACCTCCCTCTGTCAGGGGCGCGCCGCGCCCCCGGAATTACATCGTCACCGGCTCAAAGGTGAAACATTTCTTCGCACAGGTCCTGCCGCATGCCTGGCAGCCGATGCAGTTGCCCGGGTTGTCCACTTTCATGAACATCTTGGCGGAGTCGTCCTCGTCCACTTCCTCGAAAGCCAGGACCTCGTGGGCGCAGACCTTGAAGCAGCGGCCGCACCCGATGCAGTTTTCCTCATCGATGCTCATGACGAACTGCGGTGTGTATTCGGTTTTGTTTCTGCGTGTCCCGGTAATGTAAGCCATGTTCGTATTCCTCCGTAGTTGTCTTTTTGTCAGACGGAAAGCGGTCCCGCCTTCCTACTCTCCGTCCGCGAACGATCCTGGAACTCCTTTGTTCATGGCCTTCTTGAGCCACGGCGGGGGATTTCCCCGCAAGACTTCCTGCAGTTTGCCGATGACCTCGATTACCGGCGTTTCCGTTGTTGTTTTCATGGAATGAATCTTCCGTGCCACCAGCTTGGCGGCTGCCGGTCCGCCGATCTGCATGGTGTAGACAATAGCGCAGCCGCTGAGGGCGTCGGCTCGCGCCGAGATACGGTCCTCTTCGTCGTCCGCCGTGGTGACGGCACTGACGGTTGTCAGCGGCAGCGCCGCTTCCGGCCCGATTTCCCAGACATGGAAGCTCTGGCACTGGCCGAAATGCTGATCTATCCGTTCGCCGGTACTGCTGGTGAAAGCTACTTTCATGGTGTGTCCTTTCTGAAATGTTGGTGATCAGTTGTGCGCCAGCTTCTGCGCTTCCCCGGCATTGGCCTGGAACAGGTTGGCTGTCTCGAAAACCAGGTTCATGGTGCCGCGATAGCCTACCCACATCTTCTGGTGAGCGCCGAGACGGTCGAAAACCGGCAAGCCTGCCCGCAGGTGGGCGCCGATCTTCAGTCCGGCAGCTGCCTGGCGCCCGTTGGAATTTGCCACCAGCAGGTCCGCTCCCGGAGCCGCATTCTCCAGATCTTCCAGGTCGCCTACGCGCACGCTTTCGCACGGCAGGGAGTCCAGCCCTCGCGTGCGGGTGGCTGACAGCGCCATCCGGATGCGGCACCCCATGCCGTGGAAGAATGGAACCAGGCTTTTCAGGTTGTCCGCTTCAAGGGCAAGAACGACCTCTTTGTTGCCGAACTGGTAGTGGCTGTCGGCCATGGCGTCCATGAGCCTGCCGCGCTGGCGGCGCAGCCGTTCCGGGACGGGCCTGTTGCTGATGACGGAGAGGGTGGCCAAGAGCCGATCCGTTTCCCGGAGACCGGTTGCCGAGGTGAAGCCGTAGGCCGGGATGCTGAAACGCTCCCGCAGGATGGCGCCGGCCTTTGCCAGCGAGTCGCCTACGTAGATAGCGGCGCAACTGCGTCCCGTGCGACGGATGCCCTCCACCGGGATGCCGCCGGTGGAGAGGGATGACACCTCCGCGTCCATGTGGCCGTCCAGGGCGGTGGAAATGTCCGGAACAGCCAGGCAGGTGAGACCGAAGGATTCGATGATGTCCTTGATTTCCTCGATGTCGGCCGGGGTAAGGTGGCTGCCGGGGAGGAAGGCGACCTGTCCGGGGACCGTTGCGCCCCCCTCGGGCAGCGTTGCCAGGATGGACTCGACCGCGGCGGCGTAACCTTCCTGGAGCGACCCGCAGTAGTCGGGAGTCGAGGCCCATACGACGGGCACCGCGGCATGCTCGGGGCGCTCTTCGCGGAACTGGCTGATGGCGCTGCGCACGTCGTCACCCATGGTTTCGGTAAGCCCCGAGGTCATCACTCCCACGATGCCGGGGCTGAATTTCTCGATGACCCGGCCGATTCCCTTTTTCAGGTTTTCCCAGCCGCCGAAGATAGCGGTGTCCTCGCTCATGGCCGTGGAGTTGAGGGCGACGGATTCCTTGAAGTGCCGCGACAGCTGCAGGCGTATGAAGGTGGAGCATCCCTGTGCGCCGTGCAGCAGGGCGAGCATTCCGTCGATGCCCAGGAAAGCCAGGGTTGCGCCCAGGGCGGGGGAGTTCTTTTGGGGGTTCACGGTTGCCGGTTTGACCGGCGCCCTGACCCGCGAGGCGGACAGGTCCTCGGCGAAGAACCGATTCCCGTGACCCAAGGCGGAAGCCGCTGCAGCCGCCAGCTCCGCAGCCGATGCATCCCACGGCGCCGGGTTGTTGAACGCCGACCAGATGGGACTGTTGACCGTCAGATCCATCTGGCGGGAGAACGTCACCATCCCCTCGTACCCCGCATAGGGGTGGGATCGGCCGTGATTGATGTCCAGGAACGGGGTTCTGGTCTTCAGGGCCATGAACTTGACCTTGCCGCCGGCCACGATAAGATCGGGCATCTTTTCGCGCATGATTCCGAGCAGACCCGCGGTTGAGGTGTCCTCTATGATCTTTGCGTCCTTGTGCATCAGGGACTTCATGCGGTAGAAGTCCTCCAGTGTGGAATTCTGGGTGCCCGCGGCAAGGACTTCCACTCCCAGTTCCCGCAGCGCGTTGACCATGGACCAGGTCTTTACCCCGCCGGTGAAGAGCACGGAGCGTTTCCCTTCCAGATGGGACCGGTAGGGGGCTATCCGTTCCCGGCACTTCGCTTCTTCCACTTCGATGAGTGCTTCCACCCGGTCCTGAATGACTCGTTTTTCCAGGCCGTTTACCGCGTTGTCCAATTCCCGGGCGATGTCGCGCAAGGCCTTGGCCGTGTCGGTCATGCCGTAAAACGACTCCTCCAGATAGGGGATGCCCTGGTTTTTCTGCATCTTCTTGGCCAGGTTGGTGAGGGACTTGGAGCAGATGATGACATTGAGTCTGGCTCGGTGGGCGTAGCGCAAATCATCGAAGCGGGCGTCGCCGCTGATGCAGGACAGGACCTGGATGCCCAGGCGGTCGAACAGGGGCTGCATGCCCCACAGATCGCCGGCGATATTGTATTCGCCGATCAGGTTTATGGGGTATTCGCCCAGAACCGGCGGCTCGGCCGTGCCGATCACGTGATTGTAGAGAACCTCTCCGGCGAGACGGTTGCCGATGTTCTTGTCGCCGATGAATCCGGGGGTGTTTACCGGGATGACCGGAATGGTCACCTTTTTGGCGGCCGCCTTGCAGACGGCTTCCACATCGTCGCCGGTCATGGCCGTGACGCAGGTGGCATAGACGAACATCGCTTTTGCCTCCGGGTAGCGCCCGGCCAGATCCAGGATCGCCCGGTAGAGCTTCTTTTCACCGCCGAAAATCACGTCGTTCTCCGCCATTTCGGTGGTGAAACCGCGCCGGTAGAGCTGGGAGCCGCTGGAGCGCGCGCCCCGGTTGTCCCAGGAGTTGCCGGCGCAGGCGATGGGTCCGTGCACCAGGTGGATGGCGTCGGTTATCGGCATGAGCACCACGCGGGCGCCGTCATAGGCGCAGCTTCGCTCCGCGCCTTCGCCCGGTTCCGATTTTTTGCAGAACTTGGGCGCGCCCTTGTCCAGATGGCTGTCACATTCGGGTGCATCGTAATAATCGGGTCTGCCCATGGTGTCCCTCGTTCTTTCCTTGGTCAGGGGTTCATCAGAAAAAGGCTTGACGGATTTTCGTCATTATCCGCATCCCGCCGTTGCGAGAAAATTGTCCAGCAGGGATGCGGCAGTTGCACGGTATTCCTTTTCCCTCAGTTTGAAAGCGGCAATCATTTCGTCGGTCCGTGATATTGTGGTTTCGTCCCAGGCACACCAGTCGCGGATTATGTTTTCGGTCACTTCGGGGTGAAACTGGACCCCCCATGCCCGTTCACCGATGCGGAAAGCCTGGTGGGGGCATGCCGCCGAGGATGCGAGATGAACACCGCCGGCGGGAATGTCGAAGCTGTCATGGTGCCATTGGAAAGTGATGAATGATTCCGGGATACCGCGGAACAGACGGTCATTCCTTCCTTCGCCGGTCAGTGTCACCCGTTGTGTCCCCATCTCCTCCCATCGCCCCGACACGACCCGTCCGCCGGTTGCCGATGACAGCAGCTGTCCACCCAGGCAGATTCCCAGGAACGGGATGCCGGCATCCACTACCCGATCGATGAAAGACCTGAGAACCGGGAGAAAAGGGTGACGATCATCGTCAGTTGCGCCCATGGATCCTCCCAGTACGATCAATGCGGATACCTCCCGAAGTTCCGGCGGGCGGTCCCCCCGGTACAGGTGGTGTACCGGGGGGGTGGTTGTAAGGTTCTCCAGGATAGTGCCCGGTGGAACCTGGCGGTCGTTCTGCACTATGTGGAGCATGGTTTCTCCTTGAGCCTCATCGTCGACTCTTGATACCACGTGCATGATTGAGGTCGATCCGGTTTCAGCGCATCATCTCGAAGTGCCGGTCATCACACGTTTCATCGACGATATCGATGAATTTGTTGCAGATGGCGCTGACCATGTTGATGACGCCCTGGTAACCGATCACCGGCGAGCGGTGCAGGTTCACCCGGTCGAAGACCGGGAAGCCGAAGCGGAACAGCGGTATTTTCGCGTCCCGGGCGATGAACTTCCCGTGGGTGTCGCCGATGAGGGCGTCCACCGGATCGGTCATGACCAGGCTGCGCAGGTGCCACAGGTCTTTGTTCATGTAGATCTTGCCGTCTCTGCCGTACGGGGAGGAGTCCAGCAGTGCCCGAATGTCCTTGTCGAGTTTCTTGCTGCCCTTGCTGCACAGGATGTGATACGGCTTGGCGCCCATCTCCAGCAGGAAGGAAATGTAGCCCAGCAGGTAATCCGGATCACCGTAGAGCGCGAATTTCTTGCCGTGGATGTATTGGTGGGCATCGGTCATGGCGTCCACCGCCCGGCCCCGTTCCGCCCTCAGGGATTCCGGCACCGGTTTGCCGGACAGTTCCGAAAGCTTCATCATGAAATCGTCGGTCCTGGTGATCCCGAAGGGCGTGGGCACGGACACGTGCTTGCCCGAGTAGCTGTCCTTTATCCAGCCGAAGGTCTTGGCCGTGGCGTACGGTCCGAGGGTCATGGTCGCCTTGCCGTTTATGGAGTCTGCCGCATCATCCAGCCGGGTGCCGCCGGGGTAGAGGCGGTATGTGCCGTCCAGCGGCGAGTCGAACACGTCGGAGATGTCTGCCAGCAGGGTGTACGGGATGCCGAATTCCGTGAGGATGCGCTTGTACTCCCGGTAGTTGCCGGTGTTGCAGTCGAAGCCTGCCAGCAGGTTGAGCTTGCCGGTGCAGCGGCCTTCCACCTGTTTCCCCTCGGTCAGAGTCTGGAGGATCGACAGCAGCATGGCATCGTAACCTTGCACGTGGGAGCCGTTGAAGCTGGGCGTATTGGCGTAGGGCAGGGGAAATTCCTTGGGAATGCAGCCCTTCTGGCGCGCGTTCTTGATGAAGGCGGTCAGGTCGTCGCCGATTATTTCCGGCATGCAGGAGGTGAAAATGGCCATCATCTGAGGTTTGTAGAGGGCATAGGCGTTCTCCAGCGCCTCGTGCAGGTTGTTCTGCCCGCCGAAGACCGCGCCGTCCTCGGTCATGGCGTCCGAAACCGCGGGCGCCGGCTCGCGGAAGTGGCGGTTGAGCGTGCTGCGGTAATAGGATGCGCACCCCTGGGAACCGTGCACGAAGGGTAGCGTTCCTTCGAAGGAGTGGGCCGCCAGTTCCGCACCCAACGGCTGGCAGGCGTGTGCCGGGTTGATCACCAGCGCCTGGCGGGCGAAGTTCTTCTCTTTATATTCCTCGGTATTTATCCATTCACAGACCCGTGCCACCTCTTCTTCAGGGTGCTCGGTCACTGTCTTTATCGCAAGTCCCAGATTGTTTGCCATGGTAAGTTCTCCTCTCCGGGGACTCATGCGTCCCACGGCAGATTGTTGTGTGCAGTCCCCCGTTGAGAAAGGGGGAACGATTACGGATCAAAACGGGCTCTTCACCAGTTGCCATGTCGGGCTGTTCACCGCCATGTCCACGTCGCGGGCGAAAATGGAGAAGCCCTCGTAACCCTCGTAGGGACCGGAGTAGTCCCAGCTGTGCATCTGGCGGAAGGGAATGCCCATCTTCTGGAACAGGTATTTTTCCTTGATGCCGCTCCCCACCAGGTCAGGCTTCAGTTCATCGGCGAACTGCTCGAATTCGTATTCGGAAATGTCATCGTAGATGACGGTGGCGTCTGGCATTTCGGAGGCGGTCCGGTCGTAGTCGTCGCCGTGGGCGAACTCGTACCCGGAGCCGACCACCGACATGCCCAGTTCCTCGTACGCATTGACCGTATGGCGGGGACGGAGCCCGCCCACGTAGAGCATCACCTTTTTCCCCTCCAGGCGCGGCTTGTATTCGTCGATAACCGCCTGCATCCGCGGCTCATACTTGGCGATAACCTCTTCCGCCTTTTCCTTGATCTCACCGCCGAAATATTCGCCGAGCTTGCGGAGACTTGCCGCAATCTTGGTCGGTCCGAAGAAGTTGAGCTCCATCCAGGGGATACCGTATTTTTCTTCCATCACCTTGGCCATGTAGTTCATGGAACGGTAGCAGTGGATGATGTTCAGTTTCACCTGGTGGGTGGCCGCTATTTTTTCTATCTCGCCGTCACCGGTCCAGACTGCCTTGACATTCAGGCCGATCTCTTCCAGAAGGGGCTTTACCGACCAGGCGTCGCCACCGATGTTGTATTCGCCGATCAGCGCAATGTCGTACGGGCCGGCGGGCTCGGTGAACTCGCGGGTCTCGATAACGTAGTCGCGGATGGTGTCGTTGGAGATATGGTGGCCCAGCGACTGGGAAACCCCGCGGAATCCCTCGCAGTTGCAGGGAATGATGGGGATGTCGAGTTCGGACGAGGCCTGCTTGGCCACAGCGTTGATATCGTCGCCGATGAGCCCCACCGGGCATTCGGAGAGGACCGAGATCCCCTTGGCGAGGGGAAACAGTTCCTTTGTTTCGCTCAAGAGCTGTTTCAGCTTCTTGTCGCCGCCGTAGACGATGTCCTTCTCCTGGAAATCGGAGGTGAACTGCATGGCGAAGTTGGTGACGCCGTTAATGCCGGACATGAGATTGCGCCGCGTCCCCCAGGAATACCAGCCGCACCCGACCGGGCCATGGGATACGTGCACCATGTCGCGGATGGGACCCCACACCACTCCCTTCGCGCCTGCAAAGGCGCAGCCGCGGGCGCTCATTACCCCGGGCACGGTCTTACGGTTGGATTTGACACAGGCTGAGCAGGAGGCCTGGTCGTTAGGGGCCAGGTGCGGCGCCCGTTTCTTCCTGCCTTTTTCGGGATACGCTTCCAGCGCCTTGTCGATCATCGCCTGGGTCGATTCCCTGGTTATTCCTTCAACTTTCTTTATCTTCATCTCTGTTGACATGAGCAAGCTCCTTTGACGCGAAGCCGGAGACGGCGCTCCTCTGTGCGATTGTTCGGCCGTTTCGCCGTCCGGCGTTACGTGTTGGTGAAATAGATGCAAAAAGGGCGCGGAGTATGTTGCCGTGTTGCCAGAACCCGCGCCCCCGTGTTTTCCGCAGGGTAGTTACCCGGCAGCCGCCTCAGTCTTGCCGACATTCGGGTCATCCATTTCCATGATTCCGAACTCCATGAGCAGCTCTTCCAGTTCATCCATGGTGAGCGGTTTCGGCACCACCAGCATCCTGTTCTCGGAAATCTTGCGGGCAAGCTCGCGGTACTCGTTCGCCTGGGGATGTTCCGGGGAGTACTCGATGACCGTCATCCTGCGCAGTTCGGCGCGCTGCACCTGGTTTTCGCGGGGCACGAAGTGGATCATCTGGGTGCCGAGCTTGTTTGCCAGCGCCTCGATCAGTTCGTATTCCTTGTCCGTCTTGCGGGAGTTGCAGATGAGGCCGCCCAGGCGCACCTTGCCGGAGGTAGCGTACTTGAGGATCCCCTTGGCGATGTTGTTGGCGGCATACATGGCCATCATTTCACCGGAGACGACGATGTAGATCTCTTCCGCCTTGTTTTCGCGGATCGGCATAGCGAAGCCGCCGCAGACCACGTCGCCGAGAACGTCGTAGAAGACGAAGTCCAAATCCGGGGTGTAGGCGCCGTTCTCTTCCAGGAAGTTGATGGCGGTGATGACGCCGCGGCCGGCGCAGCCGACACCCGGCTCCGGACCGCCCGACTCGACGCATTTCACTTCGCCATAGCCCTTTTTCAAAACCTCCCCTAGCTCGAGATCCTCGACAGTGCCCCGTTCACGGACCAGATCCATGACCGTTTCCTGGGCTTTTGCATGGAGCATCAGCCGGGTCGAGTCGGCCTTGGGGTCGCAACCGACGATCATCACCTTTTTGCCCAGGGATGCCAGCCCAGCCACCGTGTTCTGGGTTGTCGTGGATTTGCCGATGCCGCCTTTGCCGTAGATTGCGATCTGTCTCATTGTTTTCTCCTTCCGTCCGCAGAATCCGCGGAACGCCATGAAGTTGCGGGGCATGAAAAAGGCGCCCCTGGTTTGAACCTGAGGCGCCGTTGCCTGCTGCTTGGAATGAATACGGTCGGTGTATTCGTTGCTGGATTTGTCGTAGTATAAGCACTGATCGTGCCAAACGGTTAATTGTTGATATTTCAGCGGAATGCAACGAATGACGCGTGAACGACTGCAAAAAAACAGGAAATTGACTAAATTGTGGGCAGTCGGCCTGATGGACTGCCGCGAAATACGGAACGTCACCCATCATGGCGGAAAAATAATCATTGCTCCGTCAGCAGGACCGCGTCAGCTACCTGGCGAAGAGTCTTTCTTTTATCCATCGCCAGTTTCTGCATCCGGCGGAAGGCTTCCGGTTCGCTGAGCCCCTGCTTTTTCATCAACACCCCCTTTGCTTTCTCGATCACCTTCCGGTTTTCGATCGACTCCTTGAGATCTTCAACCTCTTCCCTGAGGCGTTCGACCTGTTCATTGTGCGCAAAGGCGAGTTCGATGGCAGGCCACAGTTCATGGGGCCTGACCGGCTTGGTAAGAACTGCTGCCACGCCTGCATGTACGGCCCGGGCGAGGACATCCTGGTCATGGCTCGCAGTGAGAAAAATGATGGGAATCTTGAGCCGTTTCCTGATCTCGGCAGCTGCGTCAATCCCGTCCTTCTTCGGCATGGAAATGTCGAGGATGGCAATATCGGGGAACCGTTGCAGCGCAAGAACGACGGCCTCTTCGCCGTTGCCCGCCTCAATGATTTCGTCGAATTGGAGCTTTTTTAGCAGCAATTTGAGCTCGGTCCTGATTAACGGTTCGTCATCGCAGATCAGTATGCTGTTCATGTCCGGTTCTCCTTTGAACGCTTATTTGCCGACTCCCAAGCACAGATCGTTCCCACCCGTTCATGCGACGTCAGAAAAGCTGCCTTCCGTCTCGTGGTACAACGTGTTCAGATCGCTGTCCGAGAGCGGGCGTTTAAGGCGCTCCGCCATGACGCGAACCCGGCGCAGGAGGCGCTGTGCCTCATCCTTCCCGAGGGTGATGCCGAGCAGCCGGTAACGTTCGATAAGGCCGCTGGTCCCTGAATGCTTGCCTACGACAAGATAGCGATGAAGGCCCACCTCCGACGGAGCGAACCCCTCATAATTTCGGGGATTCTTGATTACTCCGTCGGCATGGATGCCTGATTCGTGTGCAAAGATCCGTTCGCCGACCACCGCTTTCCAGGGGGGTACCGGCCTGCGGGAAGCCTTGCCGACAAGCTGAGAGAGTTGCAGGAGACGGTGAGTTGCAATGCCGGTTTCCATTCCGCAGGCTACCTTGAGCGCCATCACCACTTCTTCAAGGGCCGCATTGCCCGCTCGCTCGCCGAGACCGTTCACCGTTGTGTTGACGAATCGGGCTCCGGCGCGAATGGCGGCAAGGGCATTGGCTGTGGCCATTCCCAGATCGTTATGGGTATGTACTTCCAGGTCCACTTCCGGAACGGATTCACGGAGCAGGGTGATTTTCTCGTGCATGGCGAACGGATCGAGCACTCCCAGGGTATCACAGAAACGGAACCTGTCCGCGCCCAGGGACCGGCATAGTCGCAGCAATTCCAGCAGAAAACCGGTGTCGGCCCTGCTGGCGTCCTCGCCGCCGACGGACACATAGAGACCTTTTTCTTTCGCATAACCGACGGAATTTTTCAGTTGTTCCTTTATCCAGGCACGTGTTTTTCGCAACTTGTGCTCGATCATTATATCCGACACCGAAAGTGAAACATCAACGGCGCCGACCCCTGTGGCCAGGCTTGCATTGATATCGGAAACCAAAGCCCGGTTCCAGGTGATGAGCCGTGCCCTGAGACCGAGATCAACGAGAGCGCGGACTGAAGACTGTTCCTGTTTGCCCATGGCCGGGATACCGCACTCGATCTCGTGGACCCCGGCGTCGTCCAGCAGCCGCGCTATGCTGATTTTCTCCGACTTCGTGAAAACCACCCCAGCTGTCTGTTCCCCGTCTCTCAAGGTAGTGTCATCTACGATGACATGCCGAAATGACTGCTTTTCCATGCGTGCCTCCCCGAAACATGAACGCCCCGGCAGGAAGAACCCGCCGGGGCGTCGTTGCCGCGCTCGATAGTGCCGGATTTCTTGCATATCGAATGCCAATGTGCCAAGCCAGTAGTGGGCCATAGCCGGGAGTATGTATTGGAATGCTATAATTAGGTGGGCAAAATTGTTGAAAATATTATGTTTTGTGCAGGAATACGGCTGAATTTTGATTCCAAAAAACCGATAAGATATCTATACTGCCGAGAGGCCGATTCACAGTCAGTCGCCCTCCGGAATAAATCCGGCAGTGGTGGTCCAGTTTGAGAAAAGGGTCACGCCCCGGGAGTCCTCTTTATGGTTTTTTGCGACAAACCTGCCGATGCTTCAGAGACGACGGTGTCAGGGCCTGTTTTCATCAGACGGATAGTGGCCGGTGTCATTCTGGTGAATCTGTTCGTCATAGCGCTTATCTGCTATTCCCTGCATGAAAGCCGCGCTCAGCAGGTGAAGATAGCCGAAATTACGACTCAGAACCTGTCTCTCGTCCTGGAGCAGAATATCGGCAATTCGATCACCAAACTCGACCTGATACTCCTGGCGACGAAAGACGAGCTTGAAAAACATCTTGGAGATGGCTCTATCGGTCAGCAGCAACTGGACGCTTACCTGTCCAGGCAGCTTTCTCGCCTGAGTGAACTGGACGGGCTCAGGGTTGCCGATGCGCATGGGGAGATTACATATGGGGTCGATGCCCGAAATGACACCAGGATATTTGTCGGGGATCGCGAATATTTCAGAATGCATCGCGAGACCGCCGACGCCGGGCTGATCATATCAAAACCGATAGTGAGCCGTGTGACCGGCAAGTGGTCGCTGATCATTTCCCGGCGTGTCGACGATAAGGGCGGTTCCTTCGCGGGCGTCGTTTACGGGGTGATATCGCTGGAACGTTACTCACGGCTTTTCAGCTCCATCGTTGTGGGCAAGAATGGCACCATAACGCTGCGCGGCCAGGACATGGAAGTGCTGGTCCGATATCCGGCGACGAGCGAAAGCGGCAATGCCGTCGGCCAGAAGGTTGTGTCGGCAACATACCGGGATATGATCGAAAAGGGACTCACACAGGGTACTTTCAAGTCGATGCACCCGGTGGACAATATCGAAAGGATACACTCCTTTCGCAAGATTTCCTCATACCCGCTTTATATCAATATAGGCCTTGCCGCAAAGGACTATCTTGCCGAGTGGCGGGAGGAAGTCAGCCGGATGCTTGCCATATCCGTGTTTTTCCTGTCGCTATCAGTCATGGCTTCCGTATTGATCTACCGGAACTGGAAACGAAGAAAAGCCGCGATCCGGGCTCTGGCACAACAGGAATTCAAGTTCCGCACCATTGCCGACTTCACGTATGACTGGGAATTCTGGCTGGGGCCCGATGGTTCCTTTATCCATACTTCTCCGTCATGCGAGAGGATTACCGGTCACGACGCTGAGGAGTTTTATTCCGCTCCCGACTTGCTCAGCACAATTCTGTACCCGGATGACCGGGCGCTTTTCAGCGAACATCGCCATGAAGCGATCAGTGATGGGAAAAATGGGAGCCTCGTTTTCCGAATCCTCCATGCCGAGAAAGGCGTCCGCTGGATCGAACATGTATGCCAGCCAATTGTCGACGAATCCGGCAATTTCCTGGGGACCCGCGGCAGCAACCGCGACATAACCGAAAGGAAGCATGCCGAGGAAGAGCGCAACAGGCTGGCCGGGCAGTTGCAGCAGGCGCAGAAGATGGAAGCGGTCGGTCAACTCGCCGGAGGGATTGCGCATGACTTCAACAACATTCTCACGGCGATCATCGGCTACTCCCAGATAATTCTCATGCGAATGGATAAGGAGAGCCCGCTCAGGCATTATGTCGACCAGGTCTTCGCCTCAGCCGAAAGGGCAGCGGATCTCACCAAGGATCTGCTTGCCTTCAGCCGTAAGCAGGTTCTCGATACCCGCCCGATCGATCTGTGCCAGGTCTTGGAAGGTTTGGGGAAGATGCTGGATCGGCTTATCCCGGAGGATATAGATTTCAAAATATCGCATGACGAAAGGGAAATGATTGTGCTGGCGGACAAGGGGCAGATTGAACAGGTGATCATGAACCTGGTAACCAATGCCCGGGATGCGATGCCGAGGGGAGGCATATTGTCCGTCGATATCTCCCGAGTTTGCATGGATGAAAGGTTCGTGCATGCACACGGTTTCGGTGAGCCCGGAGAATACGCTCTCATCTCCGTTGCGGACAGCGGTCACGGCATGGACGCAGAAACGCAGCGGAGGATTTTCGAGCCGTTTTTCACCACAAAAGAGGTGGGAAAAGGGACCGGACTCGGGATGGCCATAATTTACGGGATCATCAAGCAGCATAATGGGTACGTCTATGTTTACTCCGAAGTCGGCAAGGGTACGACGTTCAGAATTTATCTTCCGCTCTCTTGCGGCATTCAGGGGGAAGCGGGGGAAGAGATTCAGTCGGTCGGCGCCATGGGCGGACATGAAACCATTTTGCTGGTGGAGGATGACGGAACCGTCCGGGGACTGCACAGGATGATACTCGAGGAGGCAGGATATTCAGTGATTGACGCAGTTGACGGCCAGGATGCCGTGGACAGATTCATGAACTGCGAAACGGTCATTGACATGGTTGTAACCGATGTCATCATGCCGAAGAAAGACGGAAAAAGATTGTACAAGGAAATCGAGGCATTCAGGCCCGACATGAAGGTGCTCTTCATGAGCGGATATACCAAAGACATCGTAATCGAACGTGGTGTTCTGGATGACGAGCTGCATTTTGTCGCGAAACCGGTCTTGCCCCGGGAATTGCTCCGAAAAGTGCGGCAGATACTGGATCGTAAAACACCCTGACCCGTGGCGGTACGGCAAAACGGATGGGAAATTTGGAAATTGCCTGCAAAGCGGGCAAGGGGCTGGCAACTATCACAGCCACCCTTTTTTTCTGAAGATGTAGATCGGCAATATGGCGGAAATTATTATCAGCCCGAGCGCAACCGGATAACCGAATTTCCAGCCCAGCTCCGGCAGGTACTTGAAATTCATTCCATAAATGCTTGCAATGAGCGTGGGAGGGAGAAAGATGACAGACATGACGGTAAAAATCTTTATGACCTTGTTCTGTTCCATGCTCAGGTGATTGAGAAAGAGGTTCTGCAGGTAGTCCAGGCGTTCGAAATTGAAATTCGCCGAGGTGATCAGGGAATTGACGTCCTTGATCATCATGGAGAGCTCTCTCTTCTGGTTGTCGGATATCATGGAACTCTTCAGGAGCGATGATATGACCCGGTGCTTGTCGGTCAGGTTTTCGCGGAAAGTGATGTTGATGTCTTCATAAGAGGTTATGTTTTCCAGGAACTGGTCCGGTTGGTCGAAGGACTGGGGATTCCTTCTCCCGATGATCACAATTTCCTTTGACAGGTTTTCGATAAGGTCTGCGTCAATATCAACCCGCATGGCGAGAATGCCCGACAGAACGTCTGCGCCGTTGTGGAACGCACGGGGCGTGAGCCGCAGCTTTCTTGAAAATTCAGTGAAAATGCGAAGTTCGCTGAAACGGATTGTTGCGAGGTATTTGTCCTTCAGTATGAAAGAGACTGTTTCGCTGTTGATCTGGTCCTCTCCTTTGACAAGAAAGGAAGTGTTGATCCAGATGCCATTTTCGTCCTCCCAGTACCGGGAACTGTATTCGATTTCTTCCGACTCCTGTCGCGTCGGCAGTTCCAGTTTCAACGACCGCTCTATGGCGATGCTCTCTTCATGGCTCAGTGCAAGCAAGTCCAGCCAGACGAGAGACGATGTGTCTATGGATTCAATGTGATCGAGTTCAACAGTGACAGCCTTGATTGTATCTTCGGTGCGCATGTAGGCTTTGATCATCGCAAATTACCACCATATTTTGAACTTTGAACCCGAGGAGCCGGGGTTCAGGTACTGTTACCGCACGTGCAAACGAGTAGGAGCGCCGGGGAAGCGCTCCTTTCCTGCAGGAAACCGGAAATAGAATAATCAGCAGTGACTCTGTTGCCGGTGTGTCGAATAAATTTACATGTTAAACCGACGTATGGGCAAAATATGTGAAATGATTTACTGCATTTCGGCTGGTTCCTGATCATTAAACGTGTAACTATTATAATTTACACGAGAATTATAAACGGGTCCACTGCCAAAGGGATGAAAAGCGCTCTTGTCGGTAAAATTTACTATGGCAATGGCTAAACACGGGAAAGTCTGCTGAGCCCTAAATCGGAGATGCCGGATACCGGATCATGTTTCTACGTTCCGGCCCGCTGTATGATCCGCCCTTTCCCCTGACCAAATCAACACCTATGGTCACCCATCCGTCCGAACGCTTGAATTTCCGTATTTTCCCGTTTGCGATGAACCCGTCAAGCAGATAGTCCTTGACCATGTCATGTTTGTCGTTATCGTAGATCACTTTGAGCATCATGGCGGCCCCCTCCTTTCAGGGTTTAATTAAGTGCAAATAGGATGCCTGTGAATCGTGAAAACAGGCTTATGCAAGTATAGCGTAAGGCGCTGCATATTGCAAAAGATCCGGTGATGCTGTATTTTGATGGCTCGCGAATTTGGCCGGCGGTGATCCCTGAATTCAATTTTTCTGCCGCATCCGGATTGAACATATGATGCTCTCGCAAATTTTTGTTGCCGACCCTAACCCGTCATTCCGGCGAAAGCCGGAATCCGGCCTTTTCGATTGATTCCAGGGACACAGGACCCCGTTTTTCAACGGGGTGACGACTTGTTGCGAATGCACCAGAATATAGAGCGATCCGCGGAAACGGGGATGAATGAAGGCGTTTTCAATGGTTATACCGGTAATTGACGGTGATTTTCATCCCCGGCTCCGTATCGTGAAAAGAATGGACCAATTTCGATAGCGACGGCTGATAAGATGAAAATACTCGTAACCAACGATGACGGGATCTATGCCAAAGGACTCCAAATCCTGGTGGAAGTGCTGAAAGAGGTTGCTGAAGTCGCAGTAGTCGCACCTGACAGGGAGCGGAGCGCCGTTGGCCATGCCCTGACATTGCACCATCCTCTTCGAGCCACTGAACTAGGCCCGGACAGGTTTGCGGTTGACGGCACGCCGACGGACTGCGTAAATCTCGGGATACATAACCTGGTCCGGTTCAAGGCGGACATGGTTGTTTCCGGCATCAACCGTGGCGGAAACCTGGGCGACGATGTCACGTATTCCGGCACCGTATCGGCCGCAATGGAAGCAACGCTCATGGGTATTCCTTCTTTTGCGATATCTCTGGTGGCGGATGGCGAGGGAAAAAACTACAAATCGGCCGCGGATTTCGCTGCTCGGCTCGCAACCGCCGTATTCCGCTACGGTTTACCGGAGGATACTTTCCTCAATGTCAATGTGCCGGACCTCCCGGGCGAGAGTATCCGCTCTCACCTGATAACGACTCAGGGGCGGCGAAGTTACGACGGCTCCATTGTCGACAAACTTGATCCGCGGGGAAGGAAATACTACTGGATCGGGAGTGCTGAACAGACTTTTCTCGACGTGGAAGGATCGGATTACCATGCGGTTTCGCGAGGGCACATTTCAGTTACGCCTCTCCATCTTGACCTGACGAACTATTCGTCCGTATCGATCCTGAAAAATTGGGATCTCGGTTGAATTGGACATTTCAGCGCCTTTTTGATATATAGTTAAATTTTTCGTACGGGGACCGGAACCAGCATGAATTTCGATATTGCCAGAAAGAAAATGGTGGAAACCCAGATAGTGGCCCGCGGCGTCCGCGATCGACGCGTGATCGAGGCCATGCTTAAAATTCCTCGTCATCTGTTCGTCGAAGAGGCGATGGCAGCTCAGGCGTATAACGACAACCCTCTACCCATCGGCGATAAACAGACTATTTCCCAACCGTATATGGTAGCGCTGATGACTGAACTCCTCCAGTTGCAGGGGAAGGAGAAAGTCCTGGAAATCGGTACGGGTTCGGGTTACCAGGCCGCGGTGCTGGCGGTGCTTGCAGAGCGTGTTTACACCATGGAGCGCCTCCGCCCGCTGGCCTTGCGTGCCCGGAAGGCTTTGGACAGCATCGGGCTGCTGAATGTTAATATAAGAATCGATGACGGCACCTGCGGCTGGGAGGAAGAGGCGCCGTTCGATGCCGTCCTGGTGACCGCGGGCGCTCCGGAGATACCCGAGAAGCTTGTTGCCCAACTAGCGGTCGGCGGCAGGCTGGTCATTCCGGTGGGCGACCAGTTGTCACAGACGCTGGTAAGAGTTGTGAGGCAGGAAGACGGATCCTGTACGGTCGAGGACTCCATAGGGTGCCGATTCGTCAAACTGATCGGCAAGTATGGGTGGGACCGGGAGTAGCATCCGTGACAGACGCGGCAAAGTAACGGCGAAGCCTGTTGCTTTATTGCCCGGGGGCGGTCCGGCAGGGGCGATCGAGCGGCACTAATTCCAAAAGGGGTTGAATCGTGAGTGATAAACTGCTTGAAGACACCGACGAACCGGATAACATTGAAGAGCCTGAAAACGGACTTGGCAATGAACCGGATGAACGGGAGAACGAAGAGGGAGAAGAGGCCAAGGTCCAATATGACGGACACTATGACGATGCAATCAAGCATTATCTGAGGGAGATACAGAAAACCTCACTGCTGACTCCTGATGAAGAAAAAAGCCTGGCTGCCAGAATCGACCGGGGCGACAAGGACGCTCGGGACAGGATGATAGAATCCAACCTGAGGCTGGTGGTAAAAATCGCCAAGCGTTATATCAACAGAGGTCTTCCTTTTATCGACCTGATCGAGGAAGGGAACATCGGTCTCATCAAGGCTGTCGAGCGGTTCAAGCTTTCCAAGGAGTGCCGTTTTTCCACTTACGCCACCTGGTGGATCAGGCAATCCATAGAACGTGCTCTCGTGAACCAGTCAAGGATCATCAGGCTTCCCGTGCATGTTTCCGACGACATCAACCGGATGCTCAAGGTCACCAGGCAGCTTGTGCAGACTCTCAACCGCGAGCCATCGGTCAAGGAAGTCGCGACCCAGATGGATGTGAATCCCGGGTATGTCAGGCGGCTCATGGTCCTGTTGAAGAAAACCTACTCAATCGAAATGCCGATGGGGGAGAACAGCGATTATTTTCTCATAGACACGATTGAGGATACATCCAACCTGTCCCCTGCCACTCTTTTGGAGGATACCAACAAGTTTGAGTTGGTGTCGCAGTGGCTTGCGACTCTTTCCGATAACGAACAGAGGATCATTACCATGCGGTTCGGCCTGGACGACAAGGAGCCCCAGACACTGGACACTATCGGGAGGAGTTTTGGGGTAACCAGGGAGCGCATTCGCCAGATCGAGGCCAAGTCGCTGGATAAATTGCGGAAAATGCTGCAAACCTGCGATGCGGGGGGAAGTGTCGACATAAATGAATGATCAGGAGTCATCGATGGAAGATCTTAAAAACATTATCAGGGACATACCCGATTTCCCCAAGAAGGGAATCATTTTCAAAGATATCACTACCTTGCTTGCTGACGCAAAGTCGTACCAGAGGATGGTCGACCTGATTTCCCACCGTTATGTGGGGAAAAAGATCGACAAGGTCGTCGGCGTGGAAGCGCGGGGCTTTGTCATAGGCGCCGCACTGGCTTACAAACTCGGCGCCGGTGTGGTGCTGGTCCGGAAACCCGGCAAGCTGCCGGGCGAAACATACAAGAGGAGTTATGAGCTTGAGTACGGTACTGACAGCCTGGAGATACATACCGATGCCATCAGGAAAGGCGAACGGATTCTGATAGCCGACGACCTTTTGGCTACCGGCGGTACGATCTCTGCCGTGGTGGAGATGGTCAGGGCACTTGGCGGAGAAATAGAGGAGTGCTGCTTCCTGGCCGAGCTGTCTTTCCTCAACGGACGCAAACGCCTTCCGGAAAACAAGGTTTTTTCGCTGCTCACGTTCTGATGGCGCCGGCTGCCAGGATCTGCAAGGAGCCGTGCGGGCAGAAAACACCTTGCCAAATTCGTCAACCTGGTATATAAACAACAAGTTGTGTCCCCGTAGCTCAGCCGGATAGAGCACTTCCCTCCTAAGGAAGGGGTCGGACGTTCGAATCGTCTCGGGGACGCCAAGCATACACAAGGGCTTACAGTACATTGCTGTAAGCCTTTTTTGTTGTGCGCCCGTGCGGACACGACAGTGGACCCGGTTTGCCGGTTATCCCTGCCGGTTGGGCAGTGAGATGGTCAGCAGTGACTGTCGGGAAAATTGTCACTTCCGGTTTCAGCCGGGTGAGGCGGAAGCAAAGCGGTTGTTTTTCAGCTGGTTGAAATCGTTGCACATTTTTTGCATGTAACCTGTCAGGTCCGGTGTTTGGGCGATCCGATGCCTCACCAGACCACGGTCCAAGGTTTAATCGCGCAGGTTTCATTCAGCGTTGTCGGGGAATGGAGCTGATTCCGGCAGCCTCTTGAAATGAGTTCAGAGCAACCCGGTTTCCGCGCAGCGGCGGTATCATGATGCTCACGCTCGTGTCGTACATTCGGCTGCATCTGTTCGTGGTATACTGTCATCCACGGGCTGGCAGCGCTGATTGAAGGTTCTCGGAGGGGACATGCGGGAGATAATGGTCGTATTTGACGATGAGTCCCAGGGCTCAGTTTCCGTAAACAGGCTTGATTCGCTCATTGCGTCCGGCAGGGTGAAATCTTTCCTGCGCGCCGAAGGATGGGTGCGGGTCGGTGTCGATCCCATAAGAAGAATCAATTGCCCGGCGCGAGATCGAAGAAAAAACGCGCACGATTCCCTGCGCAGAATCGGGAGCTGATCCGGAGGCGGTGAGGCCGCCTTCGTTATGCATGTGCCCGGGACAGTCAGCGGGTCGAGTCGTTAAGCGGCCTTCCTCCGCAGGATTTGAGCCGGGCATGAGCCTGCCGTAGTATTCTCTCCGTTGTTTCCCAGTCAATACATTTATCCGTGATGGAAACGCCATAGCGCAGTTGGTCAAGGTCTGCCGCTATGGGCTGATTTCCAGCTTCCAGATTGCTTTCGATCATGACGCCTGAGATCTTTCCCTGGCCATCGACAATCTGTTCCACAACCTGCTGCAATACGAAGGGCTGCTTCTCGTGGTTTTTTTCCGAGTTCCCGTGACTGCAGTCAACCATGATGCTCGGCAGGATACCGGCCTTTTCCATCATCTCGGCGGTTTTGCGTATGTCCTCCGGGAGGTAATTCACTTTTTTGGATCCCCCGCGAAGGACGATATGGACGTCAGGGTTGCCGGTCGTCTGGATGATGGCGCTCTTGCCTTCCTTGTTGATGCCCAGAAAGCTGTGGGAATGGAGCGCGGATTTCATGGCGTCGATGGCGATCTGGAGATTGCCGTCGGTACCGTTCTTGAAACCTACCGGAAAGGAAAGACCGCTTGCCATTTCCCGGTGAGTCTGCGATTCTGTGGTCCGGGCGCCTATCGCTCCCCAGCAGAGAAGATCGGCAAGGTATTCGGGGGTGATGGGGTCCAGCATTTCGGTGGCGACGGGAAGCCTCATGCCGGTCAGAGTGCAGAGAAGGTTTCTGGCGATTCCCAGGCCTTTAGATATCAGGTGCGAGCCGTTCATGTCCGGATCGTTTATCAGGCCTTTCCAGCCGATCGTAGTCCTGGGCTTCTCGAAATAGACGCGCATGACGATGAAAAGCTGGTCAGCGAGTTCTTCGGACAGGCGGGCAAGCCTGCGCGCATATTCGATGGCGGCAGACGGGTCATGGATGGAGCAGGGTCCGACCACGATCATCAGCCGTGAATCAAGCCCCCGCAGGATGTTCTTTATGTGCAGGCGGCTGAGATTGATGAATTCGCCTTCTTCATCCGAAACAGGGAATACCTGCCTCAGGTCTATGGGAGCGATTATCGGTGTTATGCTCTTGATTTTCAGGTTATTGGTCTTGATCATGATCTGCGTCGTTCCTTGTCAGTATCTTATACAGTGAGTGGTATGCCGTTTACCCCCGGCCAGCAGGCGAATCCCGGCGGGAACCTGGCTTTTGCGCGTGTTTGATTCTAGCATAGGAATGCATGCCCGTGTCAATTTTTCATCCCTTAGCTGCGTCCCGGGGGCGGAACGGGGAGCGAGATTACCAAGGAGGTCGGATATGTTTACCATTGAACAGGCTTTTTCGTCTTTGTTCGAAATAAACATGGGGGTGAGGAAAGGGGAACGGATACTTGTCTTCAGCGATACGATCCGTCCCGGCGAGACTGTCTCGCCGATTGATGCTGAACGCCGGAAGAGGCTGTTTGATTCGGCCTGCAGTGCGGCGCGATTCGCGGAGCGCGCGTACGGTTCGGGAAATTTCGTTTCCTTCCCCTCGACTTCCGCTTCAGGCGCGGAACCTCCTGAAATACTGTGGCGTGCTTCCTTCGGCGACTCCATAGTCGATATGCTCGTTTCCGAAGGAATTCTGGAAGCGCTCATTTCGAAAAAAGCTGACTTGAGCCAGGTTACGCGTGCTGAGCAGATAGTGATGTCCGGCAGGGAATCTGTAGTTGACGTAGTGGTGGCCATGTCCAACAACTCGACGAGCCATACCAGGTTCCGGTCCCTGGTCAACAAGGCTGGAGGGCGCTTTGCCAGCCTGCCGCATTTTGATCCCGAGATGTTTTTCACCTCGATGCGGGTCGACTGGAACCTCCTGGCGGAACGCACCAGGGGGCTTGCGGCAAGGGTGAATAGAGCAGTCCGGATCCAGGTCGAGACGGAAAACGGCACCAGGATGAGCATTGACATAAGAGGACGCAAGGCGGCCGCGGATGTCGGATTGCTGACCGAACCGGGAAGCTTTGGCAACCTCCCGGCCGGCGAGGCTTACCTGGCCCCCGTTGAAGGAACGAGTTCCGGGACGATGGTGCTGGAATTTGCGCCGACGCGCAAGCTGTCCACGCCGCTTGAGCTGGTGGTGAAGGACGGCTGTGTTGCGGAGATCAGGGGTGACGAACCATACCGGCGCTATCTGGAGGAAAAATTCAGCCAGAATGACCTGAACCGGAATATCGCCGAACTGGGGATCGGCACGAATGACCGTGCCACGCGTCCCGACAATATCCTTGAAGCCGAAAAGATTCTGGGCACCATTCACATTGCCCTGGGAGACAACTCGAGTTTCGGAGGGGCCGTAACCACGCCGTTTCACGAAGATTTCGTTTTTTACGGCCCGACCGTTACCGCGGTAATGCCGGACGGCGCCACGGAATTGATACTGAACAAAGGTAAGCTTTCCGAGTAGTGTTCGCTAACGTCTTTTGCTGTCGACGTTCTTTCCGCTCCTTGACAGTCCGGCAGTGCAGTGCATATCTTTTCAGTAACATATGAAGGTGAAAGGGGAGCATGTATCATGATACGTCCTGAAAAGATGACCATAAAAACCCAGGAAGCACTGGGTTCCGCACAGCAGCTGGCCGCATCCCGCCAGAACGGATCCATCGAGCCCGAGCATCTTCTCCTGGCGCTGCTTGACCAGGAAGGGGGCCTGACCGGGTCGATCCTGCAGAAAATAGGGGCCAACAGCCAGTATGTCCGCTCCAAGGCGGAAGAGGCGCTGAAGCGGCTGCCCCAGGCCACCGGGGAAGGGGTGCAGGTCTATCTGTCATCAGCCCTGCACCATGCCCTGGACGCGGCCCAGCGCGAGGCCGAGGCCATGAACGATGAGTTCGTGTCCACCGAGCACCTCCTTCTCGGCCTGATCGAGGAAAAGGGCTGCAAGGCATCATCGATTCTCATCGACAACGGGGTGTCGCGGGACGCGGTCCTGGCGGCGCTCAAGGACCTGCGCGGCGACGAGCGGGTCACCGACCAGAACCCGGAGGAAAAATACCAGGCCCTGGCCAAGTACAGCCGGGATCTCACCGAGGCTGCCAGCAAGGGGAAACTTGATCCGGTGATCGGGCGCGACGACGAGATCCGACGGGTTATCCAGGTGCTCTCCCGCAGGACCAAGAACAACCCGGTGCTGATCGGCGAACCGGGAGTGGGCAAGACCGCTATCGTGGAAGGGCTGGCGCAGCGCATCATTTCCGGCGACGTGCCGGAAACCCTGAAGAACAAGCGTATCGTCGCCCTCGACATGGGGGCGCTCATTGCAGGCACCAAGTTCCGCGGCGAGTTCGAGGAGCGGCTCAAGGCGGTCATAAAGGAAGTGACGAAGTCGGAAGGGAGCATCATCCTTTTTATCGACGAGCTCCATACTCTGGTTGGCGCCGGAGCCGCGGAAGGGGCCATGGATGCCTCGAACCTCCTGAAGCCCGCTCTGGCGCGGGGGGAGCTCCACTGCATCGGCGCGACCACCCTCAACGAGTTCCGCAAACACGTGGAAAAGGATGCGGCGCTTGAACGGCGCTTCCAGCAGGTGTTCACCGGGGAGCCCAGCGTTGAGGACACCATCTCCATACTGCGCGGGCTCAAGGAAAAGTACGAAGTGTTCCACGGCATTCGCATTCAGGACAGCGCCATCGTGGCGGCGGCGACTCTGTCCGACCGTTACATCACCGACCGCTTCCTTCCGGACAAGGCCATCGACCTGATCGACGAGGCTGCATCGCGGTTGAGGATCGAGATCGACTCCATGCCGACCGAGATCGATGAGATCGAGCGGAGAATCATCCAGATGGAGATCGAGAAGCAGGCTCTCCTGAAGGAGCATGATCCGTCCAGCCAGGAACGTCTCCGCAAGCTCGCGGACGAGCTGGAGGACCTCAAGGCGGAATCCGCGAAACTCAAGGTCCACTGGCAGCAGGAAAAGGAGATCATCAAGACGCTGCGCGATCTGAAAAACCGCCTCGAAGAGAAGAAGACCGAGGCCCAGCGCATGGAACGTGAGGGGAACCTGGGTCGTACCGCTGAGATCCGCTACGGTGAAGTACCGGCTATCGAAAAGGAAATGGCGGAGAAGAACCGGGAGCTGGAACAGGTGCAGCGGGAAGGGAAGATGCTTGCCGAGGAGGTGGACGGCGATATGGTGGCGGAAGTGGTGGCCAAGTGGACCGGCATCCCGGTGTCGCGCCTCCAGGAGAGCGAGTCGTCCAAGCTGGTGAGCATGGAGGATCGCCTCAAGTCGCGGGTGGTGGGGCAGGACGATGCCCTGCTGCTGGTGGCCAACGCCGTCCGCCGTGCCCGTTCCGGTCTTTCCGACCCAAACCGCCCCATCGGTTCGTTCATATTCCTCGGGCCGACCGGTGTGGGCAAAACCGAAACCGCCAGGGCGCTGGCAGCGTTCCTGTTTGACGACGATCAGGCCATTGTGCGCATCGACATGAGCGAGTACCAGGAGAAGCACACTGTGGCGAGACTCATCGGCGCGCCGCCGGGGTATGTCGGTTACGAAGAGGGAGGGCAGCTCACCGAAGCGGTGCGCCGCCGCCCGTACAGCATCGTGCTGTTCGACGAGATTGAGAAGGCGCATCCCGAAGTGTTCAACGTCCTGCTCCAGGTGCTGGACGACGGCCGGCTCACGGACGGACAGGGGCGTACCGTGGATTTCCGCAACACGGTAATCATCATGACCAGCAACCTGGGATCCCAGTGGATCCAGCAGTATGGGGCATCCGATTACGGCAGGATGCGGAGCATGGTGATGGAAACCCTGAAGGAGAGCTTCAAGCCGGAGTTCCTGAACCGGGTAGACGAAGTGGTCATTTACCATGCCCTGGCGCTGGAGCAGATAAAGCGGATTGTCGGAATACAGATCAAGGCGCTGCAGGGGCGTCTGGCCGAACGGCGGCTTACCCTTGAGATCAGCGACAAGGCCAGGGAGTTCATTGCACAGGAAGGCTATGATCCGGCCTACGGCGCACGCCCCCTCAAGAGGACGCTGCAGCGGCGGGTCCAGGACCCGCTTGCCCTCATGCTCCTGGAGGGCAAGTTCGACGAGGGTGATACGATACTCGTGGATTTGTCGATCACCGGGGAAGGTCTGGTCATACGAAAGAAATGAGCAAGTGTCACTGTGCACAGCCCATGACAATCGGCGTCAGTTCTTGCCTGCTCGGTGAGATAGTCCGCTATGACGGTGGCCACAAGCGCGACCGCTATATTGTCGAGACCTTGGGCCGCTTGTTCAGATTGTTGCCGGTCTGTCCGGAAGTCGGCTGCGGGCTTCCCGTCCCCCGAGAGGCCATGCGCCTCGAGGGGGACCCTTCCGCGCCCCGCCTGGTAACCAGCGGGACCCGCATCGACCTTACGGGCAGGATGCTCGAATACAGTTCCCGGAAGCTGGATGAACTTGCGGCCGGGGATCTCTGCGGCTTCATCTTCAAGAAGAATTCTCCCAGTTGCGGCCTGTTTGAGGTCGAGATTTTCGAAACCGCCGCGCTGGCAGGGAGTGGCCGCGGACTGTTCGCCGCCGCGGTTGTCAAGCGCTTTCCCCAACTCCCGGTTGAGGAAGAGGGGCGTCTTCATGACAAGGATCTCCGCGAAAATTTCATCCGGCGGGTTTTTGCCTGCCGGCGGTGGAAACCGTCGGTGGAGGAGGGGACGTAACCTGACCTGCCGAGAGGTCCGCAAGCGGTGCGGTGATCTGACCACACGGGACGCTAGTCATGATCGTGCAGCAATTCGCGCACTTTTTCCAACAGAAGCCAGGGGGCGACGGGCTTTGGAAGGAAATGCAATCCACCCTCCAGTATCCCTTCGCCACTCAGGAACTCGCCGGTGTACCCGCTGAGAAAGAGGGTCTTGACGTCCGGGCGGATCTTCGCGATTTCATCGTGCGCATCCCTGCCGTTCTGCTTGGGCATGATGATGTCGAGGATGACGCACGGGATCCGTTCCCAATCCTTTGCGAATTTTTCAACCGCGTCCTTGCCGTCGGAAGCCTCGATCACCGTATAGCCGAATTCTTCCAGAACCGTTCTTATGAACCTGCGCGCATCAGGATCGTCTTCAGCGATCAGGATCGTTTCGGCTCCCCGTTCCGGCGCTGCCAGCTGGATGAATGCTGATTCCTTCGAGGATTCCTGGACCAGCGGGAGATAGATTCTGATGGACGTGCCCAGACCCTCCTCGCTGGTGATATCGACATAGCCGTTCAACTGTCTGATTATCTCGTAGACGATGGCAAGCCCGAGCCCGGTTCCCTTGCCGACTTCCTTCGTGGTGAAGAACGGTTCGAATATCCTGTCCCGCGCTTTTTCGTCAATTCCGATGCCTGTGTCCGAAACCGAGAGGACAAGATAGTCGATTCCCTTCTCGGGAGCGATCTGGGGTTGAAGGTCCATATCCATATGTTTGTGCTCAGTGGAAATTGTCAAGATTCCACCCCGGGGCATCGCATCGCGCGCATTTGTGACCAGGTTGATGACAATTTGCTCAAGCTTGGTTTCGTCACCGAGAATGACGAGATCTTCGGAGCAGAGCTCCATCCTGATCTCGATGTCTTCGCGAATCAGCCGGGAAAGAAATTTTTCGGCTTTTTTCAACACCGAGTTGATGCTCAGCGGCTGCAGGCAGATGATCTGTTTCCTGCTGAATGCAAGCAGGCTGTCAGTGAGTGCAGCTGCCCGTTCTGCAGCGAGCCGTATCTGTTCGACATGCTTTTTCAGTTCTTCGTTTTCAATCTTCATGTCCAGAAGGAACACATAGCCGGTAATTGCCGTAAGAATATTGTTGAAGTCGTGAGATATGCCGCCGGCCAGCTGGCCGATGGCTTCCATCTTCTGCGCTTGCAGGAGCTGTTCCTCTAGGTGCTTGCGGTCGGTTACGTTGCGCACGATGCCGCGATACCCGCTCAAGCCGCCGAATGCGTCGAAGATCGGCACTCCGGCCGTTTCCAGCACGATGACCCGCCCGTTCCGATGCAGGTTTCTGCTGGTAACGGTCGGGAACGGGCGCTGCGAATCCCGTGCGGCAAGGACGGTCTCCCTGGTTTTATTCCGGTCTTCCTCAAGCACGAAATCAAACAGGGTCCTGCCAATGATTTCATCCGGCTTGAATCCCAGAAGATCCTTGACCTTGGGGCTGGCATAGGTAAACCTGAATGCCGTGTCGACTTCCCAGACCAGATCGGAGGTGGCCTCGACCAGCGAGCGGAAACGGGCTTCACTTTCACGGAGCGCGTCCTCTGTCTGTTTGCTCTCGGTGATGTCCCGTACCACTGCAAGCAAGCGTTCTTTCCCACGGAGCGCCACCTTTTTCAGGTTGACTTCCACCATGAAGACATGACCGTCTCTGTGGCGCGCTTTCCATTCAAAACGCTGGGGTTTGCCCGCGGCGGCTTCGAGAACCCGGTGAAGCGCCTCTTCGTGGTCGAGAGGAGCATACATCGCGCTGGTCGCTTCGGGGGTATCCCTGGGGAAGTCGTCACGCGAGTAACCGAACATTTCACAGGCCATGGCGTTGATTTCAAGTATCTGCCCGGAATCCATGTCATGAACGAATATGGCGTCGGTGACCGAGTCGAAGATGATCCGGTAATTGTCTTCGGATATCCTGAGGTCTTCCCGTGCCTTTATCCGCTCGCTGATGTCGTGCACTATGGAAAAAAAGAATTGGCTGCCCCTGAGAATGATCGGGGTGGAGTAAATCTCCACGTCCCTCACGTCTCCATTCCGCAGACGGTGCCTGGAAACGATCAAGTTGTCGACCTGTTCCTTTATCTGATGCATGCCGTCTCTGATTTCTTGTTCGGGCTGGATGCTGAGGTCGATGAGCTTCAGATGCCGGAATTCTTGCGGGGAGTACCCGTAAAACCGGCGTGCAGCATCGTTGGCGTCGGAGATGGCAAGGGTTTCGGCAGCCACGAGATACATGATCGCGCGGTGCTTTTCGAACATCTGGCGAAACTGTTCCTCGGACTCTGCCAGCGATGAGCGAGCCAGGAGGCACTCCCTGTTTTCAACCTCAAGCTCTCTCTGGGTGGAGAGCAGTTTCGAGGTATGGCGACGAACGAGCCAGAACAGAAGCGCCGATGTCACGATGACGTAGCCGATGCCTTTATACATGGACCAGACAGCCATCTGGGACCTGGTGTCGGCGAAAATGCCGACCAGGCTGTCGGAATAATATATCCAAGCTGCTCCGATGAGCGCATAGAGAGAGGCGATGAGAATGGGGGTTCTTTGGGGTTTGATCACGTAAATTCACCTCGCGGCGCCGCCGCAAGGCGTGCAGCCCGGTTGACGGCGGTGTGAACGACGTGGAGGGGATGAAAGTTCAGGCCGCGAATTCCCTTGCCGGCGACCGGTTCATATGGAGTGTCGTGACTCGACCACCCGGTTCAGTTCTTCCAGCAGCTGGTCGACATCGATCTTGTGTACTCCTGCGCCGTGTTCGAGCGATTCGAGTTCCGCGATCTGGCATTCAAGGCATTCGAGACCAAAACGCTTGAACACCGAAACCGCCTCGGGGTAGCTGCGGCATATTTCTCCAATTTTCATGTCTCTCGTGATCACGTGACACCTCATGATGGGCTATGACGATCATATGACTGACGGTTGCCGAAAAAACCCGCGGTTAAATCCGCCGGCCGGTTGACGGGCAGCGCGACGGCGATTATTCCAGGGAGGCTATTGCTTCTTCGATGCGGTCGATCCCCCGCCTGATGTTGTCCATGCTGGTGGCGTACGAGAACCGGACGTAATTGTCGGCGCCGAAAGCGATGCCGGGTACGACCGCAACCCGGGCATGTTCCAGGAAAAAGGCGCAGAGGTCGGTTGAGTTGTTGATGGCCTTCCCGGAAAAACATTTTCCGTAGAGTTCGGAGACATTGGGGAAGGCATAGAAGGCGCCTGTTGACATGAAGCACGAGATGCCGGCTATGGCGTTGAGCCGCTGAACGATGTAGGATCTTCTTTTCTCGAACTCCGCGATCATCATCTTCACTGCGTCCTGAGGTCCGGTAAGCGCCTCGATCGAAGCTATCTGCGAGACGGAGGTCGGGTTGGAGGTGGATTGGGACTGGAGCTTGGTCATGGCCGAGATGACTTCCACCGGCCCGGCAGTGTACCCGATGCGCCAACCGGTCATGGCAAACGTCTTGGATACGCCATTCACCACCAAGGTGCGCGATTGGAGTTCGGGTACGGCGGAGGCGATGTTGACGAAGGGCAGCCCGTCATAAAGAAGTTTTTCGTAGATGTCGTCGGAGATGATCATGAAATCGTGCTTCAGGCAGACTCGTCCCAGTTTTTCGAGTTCGTCGCGGGTATAGGATGTCCCCGTCGGATTGCAGGGCGAGTTCAGCACCAGCGCCTTCGTCCTCGGTGTTATGGCCGTTTCCAGTTGTTCCGGCGAGATTTTGAAGAAGCTTTTTTCGTCCGTGGTCACGAATACGGGCCTGCCGCCCGCAAGCAGTACCTGGTCCGGATAGGATACCCAGTAGGGAACAGGGATGATGACCTCGTCCCCTTCCTGGATGAGCGCCTGGGAAATGTTGTAGAGAGAATGTTTGGCCCCACAGGACACGGTTATCTGGTCGCGGGAGAATTCCAGGCCGTTGTCCCGTTTCAGCTTGGCAATGATGGCGTCTTTCAGCTCCAGGATTCCGCCGACCGGGGTGTAGCGGGTAAAGCCGTTGTCGATGGCCTTCTTTGCCGCTTGCCTGATGTTTTCCGGTGTATCGAAGTCGGGTTCGCCAACGCCGAAACCGATGACGTCGATTCCTTCCGCTTTGAGGGCTTTCGCTTTGGCATCGATTGCCAGCGTGGGGGAAGGTTGGATTTTGTGCACGCGATCAGCCAGTTTCATGTTCTTCTCCATAAAAGGGAGGCTCACCCTCGCAACGGGGGGACGGGCTTCCGCTTATTTGTTGAGTTTAGCGTCAAGGGCCTTTTTTACAAGGGGGGGGACGAGGCCGTCAATGGGGCCGTTCAGTGAATGGACCTCCTTCACTATCGACGAGGACAGGAAGCTGTAGAAAACCGAGGTCATGAGAAACACCGTTTCCACGTCCCGGGATATGCCCCGGTTGATCTGCGCCATCTGCAGTTCGTATTCGAAATCGGAAATGGCGCGCAACCCGCGCACGATGGCCTGTGCCCTGCGGGAGCGGGCGTAGTCTACCAGAAGGCCGTCGAAAGTGTCAACCTTCACCCGGCCATTGTCCTTGAGGACGGACTGGATGAGTTCCACTCTTTCTTCAATGGTGAAAACCGGGCTCTTTCTTTCATTGCGGGCAACGGCGATGATCACTTCATCGAAAATCTTCAAGGCGCGGTTTATGATGTCAAGGTGGCCGAATGTGATTGGATCGAAGGATCCGGGGTACACGGCGATCTTTTTGGTCATGGCATGCCTTTCTCCGGGGTTAGGTAAAAGGCCAGGGCGGTGTCGCCGTAGACCCGTCTGTCCCGAAGAATGAGGCGTCCATAGCGTTCGCCGGTCGATTCGCGGGATGATGATTCTGCTACGACAATGGCATCCCTTCCGAGAAGGGGGGAGTTCCCCAGGCGTTCAAGCGCGTTTTCGAGCAGTTCACGGCCATAGGGGGGGTCGAGAAAGATCAGCTGAAAGCAGTTGCCGGATGATTCCAGCGCGGAAATCGCCGCAGTGAAATTTCTCGTGATCACGGTTCCCCTGTCCGTGAGGCCGGTGATTTCCAGGTTTCTGCCGATGAGCCCGGAAGCGTCCCTGCTGCTGTCTATGAAAACGGCCCGTTCGGCGCCGCGGCTCAAGGCCTCTATTCCGAGATTGCCGGTTCCGGCGAAGATGTCCAGGACCGAGCAGCCGTCCAGTCGTCCCATGATGCCGGAAAGGATATTGAAGAGCGCTTCCTTTACCCTGTCCGCGGTGGGTCGTATCGCCGCGCCCCGCGGTGTCCGGAGTTTCCTCCCGCCAACCGTGCCGCCGATAACCCTCAACTCGTTCGCTCCAGTGATTCCGCCAGTTTCGATGCGCTTCCCTTTGCTTGGAAGGCCGTAATGAACTCCCGGGCTTCGCGCGTGGCCATTTCATGGATCTGGGCCAGGTTCTGCGCCGGTATCGAGTCGATTTCATGCTTGAACACGCGAGTGGCGTACTTGATGTCGGTGCCGTTTTCCCGTGCCCAGCGGCGCATTGCATCCATGAGGTCGAGCGGCAGGCCGGCGTGCGCCACGTTCTGCCACAGCGTGCCGATGTTCCCTTTCCTGATCCCGTAGTTGGCAAGTTTGCCCACCAGGTTGATGGGGGTGCCGGCGATTCCGTGCTGGACGAGGCCCGCAAGTCCGTGGGCCAGCGCAACCTTGTGGATCTGCTCCGTCCGGTCCAGATCGAGGTGGAACTCGTCCCCGTCCAGATAGCTTGCACGCCGGGAAATGTTGTTTATCGCGAGCAGTTGCGGTGCCACGCCTCGTGCGGTGACTTCCGCGAGGAACGCCCGTGCTTCCGCGACCGAGGTCAGGGAAGGCCTGTCGGCGGCATGACCCGCTTCTCCCAGTTCCAGTTCGAGGCCGTAACCCATGGCCTCAACGGGTTCGGCAAGGCGGGATACTATTTCGATATTATCGGGAAGCGGATTGAACGACGCATCGATGGTAAACGATGTGTAGCCCGCTTCGATCTGGGTCGCGATGAGCTTTCGGGCCACTTCCATCTCTGCTGCGCCCGTGTCCCTGATGGTGATGTGATCGGCATGGATTATGAAAGGTTTGGTGAAGCCGCAGCTTTCGGCATGGGCAATGATCGTTTCAAAGAATGCTTCCGGTGTCTGGCCGGTATAGCCCCCGTCAAGGCCGCTTTCGCTGCGGGTCAGCTCGAATGCGACTACGGCGTCGAGTTCTTCGGCGGCCTTCATGATGCCGGGGATGACGTGGCTGATTCTCGTGTTGCACGCCATGACGATGAGATTTTCATTTCTCAGCGCGTTGAAGACGTCACGGCCGCTCAGCAGGCAGACGCCGGAATTGCTACCCAGTTTGCTCCGGACCTTTTGCGGCACCAGTTCCAGCAGTTTTCCATTCATTTGACGCGCCGTTCCCTGCATCTTAAAATCATTAAAAACATTGAAAAATCTATCATGACACCGATTCGGCAGTCAAGGAAACTTTGTTGTTGACAGGTGGCCTGCGTCAGGCTTTAATCAAAACTCATGGAAAGGGGGTCCGATGGAGTCCACCATATACGCTGAACGCCCAGATCTCGCCGCTTATGCGGCCAGGAGCAGCGATTCCGCCGGAAGGCGTTTTCCCGAAGAGTTCCGTGACAACCGTCCGGCCTTCGAGCGGGATCGTGACCGGATCATACATTGCGCAGCGTTTCGCCGGCTCGAATACAAGACACAGGTGTTCGTCAATCATGAGGGCGATTATTACCGGACACGGCTCACCCATTCCCTTGAAGTAGCCCAGATCGGCAAGGCTGTCGCCCGCGTTCTCAGGCTGAACGAGGAATTGACCGAGGCTCTCGCCCTGGCCCATGACCTGGGCCACACGCCGTTCGGCCATACCGGCGAGGAGGTGCTGAACCGGCTCATGGAAAGTTTCGGGGGGTTCGAGCACAATCACCAGTCCCTGCGGGTCGTGGACGAGTTGGAAGAGCGTTATCCCGGCTTTAACGGGCTGAACCTGTCCTGGGAGACGCGTGAAGGGATCATCAAGCACAAGTCGCCCTACGACCAGCCTGCAGAGGCCATTGCCGACCTCATGCCCGGCACGGTCCCCACAATAGAAGCCCAGATAATCAATTTCGCGGACGAGATAGCATACAACAACCATGATATCGATGACGGTCTGAAATCCGGCCTCGTATCCCTCGAACAACTGGAAAAGGTCGAGCTCTGGAGCGAGGTCTACCATGAAATAGTTGACAAGTATCCGGCTCTCGACGCCGAGAGGAGAAAACTCCAGACGATAAGCGCCCTGATCGGGCTCCTCATCAAGGACCTCAGTTCGACGACGAAGCGCACTATCGGGCAGTTCGGCATCGCATCCATGGCAGACCTCCGCAGGGTGAACCGCCAGGTGGTCAGCTTCAGCTCGGATATCATGAAAAAAAACGCCAAGTTGAAAGAATTCCTCCTCACGAACCTGTACCGCCACCACAAGGTGGAGCGGATGCGGGTCAAGGCGGAGCGGTATCTTGCCCAGCTCTTCGACGCCTATGTCAAGCATCCCACGCTGCTGCCGCGAAAGTATGTGAAGAAAATGGACCTGGTCGGCAGGGAACGGGTGATCTGCGACTACATTGCCGGCATGACGGACAGGTTTGCCCTGGACGAATTCAAGCGCCTGTTCGAGCCCTACGAAAGAGTTTGACGACATGGCTCGTCAAGCAAGAGCAGTGTCGGGAATGATGGGGAAGAGATCGATAACGGCCGGCTTTCCGCCCGGAGTTTCCTGGTGAAAGCTGGAAACGAGGAATTCAACTCTGTCTCAGAGTGAAATTTATTGCGACAAGGGAGGGTAACATGTACTGCAGGAAATGTGGTGCCAGAAACGAAGACAGTGCTATCAACTGCATCCAGTGCGGAGAAAGCCTCCAGGCTTCGTCCGCACGGCCGACGCCGCCGGTTCCCGCGATTCCCAACTACCTGGTACCGTCTATCCTGGCAACGATATTCTGCTGCCTGCCGCTGGGAATCGTCGCCATTATCTATGCAGCCCAGGTAAACGGCAAGATTCAGTCCGGGGACCTGCAGGGTGCGCTCAGCGCTTCGAACAGCGCCAAGACGTTCTGCTGGATCTCTTTCGGCCTCGGGCTTGCCGGCACTTTGATGTACCTGACGTTCATCTTCCTGGGTGTGGCAATTGGTAATTAGCGGTTCCCCAAGCAGCTGCGTGCGCCGTCGGCGGTTCCTGCCGCTGGCGGCCGCATGCGGGACTTTGATGCTCGCAGGTCTGATGGCCCTCCTGTATTCGTTCAATCCGTCGGTTTCCGCATTGTTTCCCCCGTGCCCCTTCAATTATCTGACCGGCCTGTATTGCCCGGGCTGCGGTTCCCTCCGCGCCGTGCACCTGCTGTTGCACGGCGACATGATCGGCGCACTGTCAATGAATCCGCTGCTCGTGGCTACGCTGCCAGTCTTTCCCATCGCCGTCTTCCGCCGTTCGTGGCTCTATGCCAGGTGGCTTCCTCCTGCGTTACTCATAGTCATTATCCTGTTCGGTGTGCTCAGGAATATCCCCCTTCGGCCTTTTCTGCTGCTGGCTCCGCATTGACCTGCTGATGAAAAGCCATGCCAATGACACCCTTCATGCCTTTCCTGACTGCATAAAGGGAGGTCAATGTCCCTGGCTATGGAACGGCGCCGATCACCGCGTATCACTCATCGACCGTATTGATGTTTCTGGAAACTGCACAGGTATTGTCTGGAGTTTCCGGATGAACACAAAGTGAAATCGGCCCTTGATTCGTGTGAAAAAACGGATAGAATTCGCACAGGGCCCTTTTTGCGTGATCGCGTGAGCGCCAAATCGTGACGGACCCCCGGGAGGAGAGGACGGAGAATGCCAATTTTCTCCGGGGTTGTGCCGCCGCTTCCCAAAACCGCTGCAACGGAGGAAAAACATGAACAATACCGCACTTTGTCTTGCCTGCCTTTTGGTTTTTCTTCTGTGCACCGCGACAGCGGGGCCTGCTGCTGAAAGCAAAACGGTATTCAACACGGGGAAAATCGAGTACGAAGCAGGCACGGGCGCAGAGAGGTGTCGCGACAAGTGCTGGAGAAAATCGGGCCCCGATGTGCAATCCCTGCTATCCGAAGGATGGAAAGTGGTAAGCTCCTCGCCTAAAGAAGTGATCGGAGAGCATTACTCTTTTGTGCCCTGCAACACCTGCAAGCCTCATGGGTGCGTCTGCATCGGTACGGAATACCTGCTGCAGAGGGATGAGCCGGCACCGAGAATCGATGCTAAAGGCAATGCGGGCGATAAACGCGATAATGACGGCAGGCTGGCGGTTCTTCCCCCGGAATCCGGCTCCTCGAAACATGAACTTGACCTCCTCAAAAAGGAAATCGAGCTGCTGAAGCGGGAGAACGCATCGTTGAAGCATGAAATTGAAATTCTCAGGAATCGACTGGGATCAAAGCAGGGCGACTGACGGAAGCCTTTATCCGGCCGGGTGTTCCGCTGTCTACCGGAATTCGGCGCGAAGAATTTGAGTCCTGTTGGTGTATCTGCAGGGGAAATCGGGATCGTTTTGGGAAGCGTTTGTCCGCTTGAAGCGCATGTCTCATGTTCCTAGCGGGGTTGAGGCAAAAACGGGTTGCAGCCGGAAGGACAAAAATGATATAGATGGAAGCGTGCCACGGGACGACCCGTGGCTTTTTTGTGCATAGTTTCCATCCGGAAAGGGCATAGTGTTTATCCGGAGTTTCCTGATGGAAACTGAATGGCGATTGTCGGACGCAGCTTGAGAACGGGAAATCGGAGCGGACCGGATGAGATTGATTGAGAGGCTGGAAAAGAAACTTGGACGATTTGCCCTGCAGAACGCCACCGTGTACCTCATCGCCGGTCAGACGCTGGTGTACGTGCTGCTGCTCATGGGCAGGCTCGACCCGGGACAGATCTATTTCTCGGCAGGAAGCCTGCTGCAGGGTGAATGGTGGCGCCTCGTGACCTTTCCGTTTGACCCGCCGGTGCGCAACCCACTGTTCGCGTTGTTCGCCTGGTACCTGTTCTACCTGATGGGCTCGGCCCTGGAAGAGCATTGGGGCGCATTCCGCTACAACCTGTTTCTGCTCGCGGGCTACCTGCTGACCGTGGCGGTTTCGTTTCTGGCGCCCTATTACCCCGTGAGCAATGCGTTCCTCGGTGGATCGGTATTTCTGGCGTTCGCCGCACTGTTTCCGGATTTCCAGCTGCTCCTGTTTTTCGTCCTCCCGGTCAGGATCAAGTGGCTGGCGCTCATAACCTGGATCGGGTACGGCTCAGTCATCATTTTCGGCAGCTGGCCGAGCCGCCTGCTGGTGGCTGCGTCGATCGGCAACTACCTGTTGTTCTTTGCCCGGGACATCGCAATGAACTTCAGACATGGGCGGCGCCAAGTGACGAAAAAGGTCCTGTCCGCTTCCAAAAGAAGTGAACAACCCTTCCACCGCTGTACGGTCTGCGGCATTACCGACAAGACTCACCCCGACATGGACTTCCGATACTGTCCCCAGTGCGAGGGCCAATACGGATACTGTCAAGATCATATTTTCAATCATGAACATGTGAAGAAACCGTAACCTGCCCGCAGTCCCGCTGTCCGAGAGGCGGGAGCAGCGATGCAGCCCGACTCATTTTTTTGCTCGTGCTGCCGATACGTGGTAGGTATGGCACTTCAAGGATTATCGAAAATGCTTCGGGCTGTCTTGTTCCTGAAAAACGAATTGAGTAATGAATATCGGAGGTCGAATGTTCGATGAATCACAGCAGTGTCATGCTCCGCTCTCGTTGGAGAAGAGCAACTTTACCCGGCTCGCGGTGGTCATGCCGGGTTTTGATTCGGTTACCATGGGTAATGATGAATATATGCTTCTGACACCGCAGGAGAATGAATACGGTTTTATGAGAGAATATTTTCAGCTTCCCAACGACTCCACGACGGTCCGCGAACTCATGAAGGTCATGGGACCGGCGACGGTGGGTGAATGGATCCCCTTCGACAGCTGGTTGCTGCAGGTTTAGCGTTCCCCCATTTGCGGATTTGCCCCGAATCGCTCGTTGACTTTGCTGTTTACGATTGCTAATATGCACTGCCGTAATGCAAAAGGGTTAAATGGCAGAATAACCGTCGCCAAAAGCGTTGACCCGCATGAAATAATCTTTGAACGACAAGAGCGAGCGTCTTCCCGATCTCGAATTCTCCGAGAAGATCACAACGTTGCCGACCTGAGACATAGCCTTCAAAAAGGACTTGACCAGCACTCAATGAGAAAAAAACTGCTTTCGATATTTTCCTGTTGCGCCGCGGCTACGCTTTTCGCCGGTTGTGTCGGCCAGGGGGCTTACGAAAAGAAGACGCGGGAAGCCTCGACTTATTCCAGGGAAGCAAGCTTGCTCAAACGGGAAAATACCGAGATTTCCCGTGAGAACGAAGAACTCAGGCTGGAACTGGCGGCAGCGGGACGCAAGGTTTCCCAACTCGAACTTTCCAAGAAAAAGCTCGAAGAGACCATATCGAGCGGCACGGACCGGAGCAGCCTGCGGCTGATCGAACTGGAAAGGGAAAACGTCAGGCTCAAGGCAGATATCGACAGAGTGCTGCACGGGCGTGAAGAAGACGTTCGGGGAGCGAGCAGGCTCTATGAGAACATCATAGAAAGACTGAAAGACGACATCGCCCATGGGTACGTCAAACTGGCGGAATTACGGGGCAGGGTGACGATATCGGTTAACGGCGCGGTGCTGTTTCAGGAAGGGAAAGATGTCCTGAAGCCCCCGGGCACGGTACTGCTGAAAAAGATTGCCGGGATTCACAAAGATCTTGGCGTCAGAGACATACAGATCGCCACTACCTTCATCGCTAATCCGGCGTCGGGCAAGTCCGCTGTCGCCAGTGAAGCGACATGGCTGCTCAACTCCGGCCGTGCTGCCGCCGTGGCGGGGATTCTCGGAGAAAGCGGCTTCAATCCGTCCGATATCGTGACCACAGTGAGCGGCAGGACAGAGCCTCTGGAGGCGGGTACCCCTGCTGCCATGAAGGAAAGCTCTCTTCCGATCGAGATTGTTGCCATTGTCACGGATTGAGGTGCATGAATGACGAAGAAAAAGCGCAAATGCACCGAAAAACAGAAGGAATTCGTCAATACGCCTTTCCGTGGCCTCAAAGCTGTTGCGGCTGACATTGAACTGGCTCCGGCGAAAGATGAAATTGTGAAAAAAGTTCCGGAATCGAAGGGGGACGAAGTTGCTGAGCGGGAAATTTTCCTGCGTGCGGTCCAGGGAGTGGAGAAACTTGAATCTCCTTCAACCGGAAGGCGCACGGCAGGGAAGCCCGCTGCTGCCGGGGAGCCGCGGATCGGGGAAGAAGACCGGCAGCTGTTTCTTTCCTCTCTCAAAGGGATGGATACCACGTTCCGGGATGAATATCCGGGAGATGAGCTTCTGCAGCCACTGGCTGTGAACCGGATGCGGCAGCTTAAAAACGGCGCGATCCGCATCGATCTGGAGCTGGACCTTCATGGGCTGACCAGGGAAGAGGCGCTCGGCAGCCTTTCACGGTTCGTGACCGGGGCCTTTAACCGTGGCCAGAAGGCCATCCTTGTCATTACCGGCAAGGGAAACAACTCGCCGGCGGAGCCCGTGCTCCAGTCTGCCGTAGCATCATGGCTGCGCGAGTCGGGTAAGAAAATGGTGGCGGAATTCGCTCCGGCGCCGCGGAAGATGGGCGGGAGCGGCGCCTTCGTGGTTTTTCTCAAGGACAACAAGGAAAAATAGACACCGTTATATTCCTATAGGGAAACAAGCGCAGATCAGAGCCGGTCTTGCACCGGCTGATGAATTGGAGGATGTAAAATGTTGCGAAGAATCAATTGCCTCTCGGGAAATGTGCTCCTGGCAATTTTTCTCATAATATGGGCGGTCGTACTCATGTGCGCCGGCGGCGTTAATGCCGGTTAAGATGCTTTCTTCCCTGGAATGAACCGGAACGTCACGTCCGGGAGAAACGCTGAGATAAGGCCGGAGATCGGGGACGTCCTCTGGATTCCGGCCTGAATGCGTCGGAGAACCGGCTTTCCAGGTGGAATTGATGCCGGCCGCCCCTGGCTGCTTCAGTAATGGCGTTCCCCGAAAATGGCGGACCCGACTCGCACCAGCGTTGCGCCTTCCTCGATCGCGACCTCGAAATCGCCGGACATGCCCATGGACAGTTCGTCCATGCGGACACCGGGGATGCCCTCTTCGGATACCAGTGTCGAGAGCCGCCGCAATTCCCTGAAATAGGGGCGGGCCAGCTCCGGCTGGTCGAAAAAGGGCGGCATCGTCATGAGGCCGCGGATGCTGATGTTCGGCAGCTGAGCGGTTTCCCTGGCCAGTTGCACGACTTCGGCAGTCGTGGCGCCGGATTTTGTTTCCTCTCCGGATATGTTGACCTGCAGCAGGATGCCGCACTGCCGTCCCGTCTTTTCCCACTGCCTGTCCAGCTCCCGTGCCAGTGAAATCCTGTCCACCGAATGAATCAGCTTGGTCATCCCTGCCAGGTACTTCACCTTGTTGGTCTGCAGCGAGCCGATGAAGTGCCATTCGACCTCGGCCGGCAGCTGTCCGCACTTGTCGCGGAATTCCTGGGCATAGTTTTCACCGAAAACCAGCTGCCCGGCTTCAAAGGCTTCAAGTACGGCGCCGGCCGGCTGTGTCTTCGACACCGCCACGAGCCGGACGGCTTCCGGATCGCGTCCGGAACGGAGCGCGGCTTCGCGAATGCGTTCCTTGACCCGGCGAAGGTTGCTAGGTATCGACATGCGTTCAACCCTCCACAGACGGTGACTGTACGGCGCCGACTGCTCTCAGCGCCTCTACGACTTCGCACAGGGGGAGCCCCACCACGTTGGTATATGAACCCTCGATTCTCCTGATCATCTGCGCGGCGGCTCCCTGGATCGCATACGCCCCTGCCTTGTCGAACGGGCAGCCGCTGGCGATGTATCCATGAATTTCCTCGTCACGCAACGGTCTGAAGTATACCAGGGTTCTTATCGCCTCGGTAATTTCCCGCCCGGTTACCGCGTCCAGGACCGTGTATGCGGTGATGACTTCGTGGACGGCGCCGGAGAGCTTTCGCAGCATGCGCTCAGCGTCAGCGGCGTCGACGGGCTTGCCCATGATCTCGCCTTCGCTCACCACTATGGTGTCTGCGGCGATGAAGTATCTGCCGTTGCCGCCGGAAGCGACTTCCCGCGCTTTTTCCGCGGCGAGGCGGAGCGCATGCTCTTCGGGCGACTCGCCTTCCACAGGGGATTCATCTATGCGGCTGGGGAGCGTCCTGACCCTGATCCCCGCGGACGCGAGCAGTTCGGCGCGGCGCGGGGATGCGGAGGCAAGTACGATGTCAGGGCCGTGCATCGGGATTCCTTTCCTTCGATTCCGGAATGTCTGGTTTCGCTGATCGCCGTTTCATGGCACGCCTCGCCAGAAGAAAGATCAGTGCAGCCAGTATGGCTACTCCGCTCGCTGTACGCACCGGGTCTGCCGCCAGGATACCCGAGACCAGGGAAAGGGCTGCCATGAGGACGAGCAGCGCTTCCAGTGACAGGAGCCTTCCCAGCAGCGATATTTCCTGCCGTTCCTTGTCTTTGTCCATGTCAGACTCCCAAGCCGCTGCATTGATTGAGGAGGGAAATACGCAGCCCCATCAGCCTGGCTGCCCGGCCTTCCAGGAATCGAGATCGTCCAGGGCACGCTGAGCAAGCTTCTGCCTGCGCTCCGACTTCCGGACCTTCCCCTCAAGGGGAGGGAAGAGACCGTAGTTAACGTTCATTGGCTGGAAGTTTCTTGATTCCGCGGTCGTTATGTAATGGATCAACGCTCCGTGCGCCGTGGTGGCGGGAGGAGGAGCGATGACGGCGTCCATTCCGCGTCTTGACAGGCGCGCCGCGTTGATGCCGGCCAGGTACCCGGTGGCGGCGGATTCCACGTATCCCTCGACCCCGGTAATCTGCCCGGCAAAAAGGATGCGCGGATTGTTTTTCTGCTGGAGAGTTCCGGCGAGAACGGCCGGCGCGTTGACATAAGTGTTGCGGTGCATGGAGCCGAGGCGGGCGAATTCGGCCTGCGCCAGCCCCGGGATCATGCGGAACACGCGCTTCTGTTCGGGATAGGTCAGCTTGGTCTGGAAACCGACCAGGTTGAACAGAGTCGCTTCCCGGTTCTCCATCCGCAGCTGCACTACCGCATGGGGCTCGCGGCCTGAACGGGGATCGGTCAGCCCCACCGGTTTCATCGGGCCGAAGCGCAGGGTATCCCGGCCACGGGACGCAAGCTCCTCGACCGGCATGCATCCCTCGAAATGGACCAGCTTCTCGAAATTTCTGGACGGGACCTTGTCCGCGGCCAGCAGTGCTGCCAGGAAACTCTCGTATTCTTCGCACGTCATCGGGCAATTGAGGTAGTCGTCGCCGTCCCCCTTGCCGTAGCGGGATGCGCGGAAGATTATGCCGTAGTCTAGTGAAGAGGCGGTGACAATCGGAGCGATGGCATCGTAGAAATACAGGTAGGGGCCGGTAAGCCCTGCGATCTCGCCGGCAAGGGTTTCGCTGGTCAGGGGCCCGGAAGCGATGATGACAATGCCGTCGTCCGGAATTTTTTCGACTTCCTCGCGTATGACCGTTATCAGGGGATGTGCCTGGATGTGTTCAGTCATGAAGGCTGAAAACAGCTCCCGGTCAACTGCCAGGGCGCCGCCAGCGGGAACGCGTGTTGCGTCCGCCGCCTTCATGAACAGGGCGCCGAGCCGGCGCATCTCTTCCTTGAGAAGCCCGACCGCATTTTCCAGCGAGGCGCCGCGGAGCGAATTGGAGCAGACCAGCTCCGCGAGAGAGGGGAGCGTGTGCGCCGCGGAATAGCGCGTCGGCTTCATTTCGAACAGGGTGACGGGAACGCCCAGTCCGGCAGCCTGCCAGGCTGCCTCGCAGCCGGCGAGGCCGCCGCCGATTATGGTGATGCCGGCCCGTGTCACTCCTTGGAGCTCCCGCCTTCTGAATTGTCCTTGAAGTCGCACTTGGGGCACTTGAGGAAAGCGCCCTGGCGCTTGTAGACCTTCTGGACCAGCAGCGGAAAGCCGCAGGAGGGGCAGGGCTGTGCGACAGGCGGATCCCAGAGGGCGAATTTGCAGTCGGGATAACGGTTGCAGGAATAGAACATCTTGCCGTAACGGGACTTTTTCTCCGTCAACTCGCCTTTCCCGCATTCGGGGCAGGTTATGCCGGTGCCCCTGGGTTTCACCAGCGGCTGAATGTTCTTGCATTCCGGGTAGGCCGAGCAGGCCAGGTATTTGCCGTAACGCCCATCCTTGATGAGCATGGGGCTGCCGCACTTGTCGCACTTCTCTTCGGAGAGCACCGGTTCTTCCTTTTCCCGTGGCTCTCCTTTCTCGATCGCGCGCGTGTAGCGGCATCCCTGCTGGTAACCCGAGCAGGCGATGAACTTGCCGCGCTTGCCCAGCTTTTCCACCAGCGGCTGGCCGCATTCCGGGCAGTTCTCCCCGATTTCCTTGACTTTTCTCGGCTCCTTGAGCTTCTGGCCGAGCAGGGCGTTGAAAGGACCCCAGAAATCCCTCAGGAGCTGCTTCCACTCCTTTTCACCGCGGGACACCTGGTCTAATTCCTCTTCCAGTCCGGCGGTGAAATTGTAGTCGACATACTTGGGGAAATCGGCGGTCAGCAGGTCGCTCACGACCATGCCGGTGTCTTCCGGGACGAACCGCTTCTTCTCCAGCACCGCGTATTTGCGTTCCAGGAGCGTGTTGAGAATGCTGGCGTAAGTTGACGGCCGGCCGATGCCGTATTCTTCCAGAGTTTTCACCAGCGTCGCTTCGGTATAGCGCGGCGGGGGCTGGGTGAAATGCTGCTCGGGCACGATCCCGGCGAGATCGAGGAGCTCCCCTTCTTCCAGGGGGGGCAGCATTCCTTCCTTTTCTTCGTTGTCGTCGTCGATGCCCTCGATGTAGAGTTTCATGAAACCGGGGAAGCGGATCACGCTGCCGGTGGCGCGGAAGGTGTTGCCCTTGCCGGCTGCGATGTCGACCGAAGTGAGATCGAGGAGCGCTTCAGACATCTGGCTCGCCATGGTGCGCTTCCAGATGAGGTCGTAGAGTTTGAACTGGTCCGGCGTCAGGTGCTTCTTCATCTCGGCCGGAGTCTTGGACAGATAGGTTGGCCGGATGGCTTCGTGAGCTTCCTGGGCGTTTTTGGACTTGTTCCTGAAATGTCGCGGCTTTGCCAGAGCGTATTCCTTGCCGAACATTTCACTGATGAGGCCCTGTGCCTCTTTGAGGGCCTGGGACGACAGGTTGACGCTGTCGGTACGCATGTAGGTGATGAGACCGACGGTGCCTTCCCCGCCCAGATCTATGCCTTCGTACAGCTTCTGCGCCGTGGACATGGTTTTCTTGGCGGAGAAGCCGAGCTTGCGGGCCGCTTCCTGTTGCAGGGTCGAGGTGGTGAAGGGGGGCGACGGATTGCGTTTCTTCTCCGTTCTGGAGATTTTCGCGACCTGAAATGTTTCCGGCAGGAGCTGATCTCTGACGGCATCGGCGGCTGCCTTGTCCGGGATGTCGAACTTGCCCAGTTTCTTTCCGCCCAGTTCTATGAGATTTGCCTTGAAACCCTGTGCCGCACCTGCCCGTGTCTTGAGGCCCGCGTGAATCGTCCAGTATTCCCTTTCGACAAAGGCCGCTATTTCCTTTTCCCGTTCGCAGATGAGGCGCAGAGCGACCGACTGGACGCGACCCGCGGAAAGCCCGTAGCGGATCTTGTTCCAGAGGAAAGGGGAAAGGTTGAATCCCACCAGGTAGTCGAGGATTGAGCGCGCCTGCTGAGCATCCACCAGCTGCAGGGAAATGTCCCGGGGATGTTTCACCGCATGGATAATGGCATCTTTGGTTATTTCGTGAAAAACCACCCGTTTGATGTCCGGGCCTTTTTTCCCGCCGTCGAGACCGAGCGCCGCCAGGAGGTGCCAGGAAATGGCTTCTCCTTCGCGGTCGGGGTCGGTTGCCAGAAGCAGAGTGCCGGTATTCTTCAATTCCTGCTTGATGACGCTGAGATGCTTCTTGCTTTCGGGCAGAACCGCATACTTGGGTTCGAAATCGTTTTCCACGTCCACCGAGCCCTGTTTGCTGGGCAGTGCACGGACGTGACCGTAGGAGGCCAGGACCTTGTAGCCCTTGCCCAGGAATTTTTCGATGGTGCGCGCTTTTGCGGGCGATTCGACTATGACCAGATTTTGAGACATGTTTCACCAGACCGGGCGGAGCCCGTAAGGATGTATTGAATATGAAAGATGCCTTTCACGGTTAGGAGTTTACGGGAAAGGGCATACGGTTGCAAGTACCGCGGCGAATAAAACGGATCCTGCCCGATCCGGTGAGATCGGACTGGAATTGCCCCGGGTCTCCGTGACGGCATCCCCAAAGCGTCCTTCATGGAACGGCAAAATACATCCCGGGGAATTGGGAAATTGCGCCGCTCAGTTCCAAGCGCAGTAAAATAACGGAAACTTCACCTGCTGTCAACGCGCATTTTGCCGCGATCTCGTCGATATGCAGGGGGATCTGTGACAGCCGGGAGTAGACGGAAGCTTCTTCCGGAGAAAAACAACGGTGTGGGGATTGGGGAATTTCCCCGGCACTGTCCATGCGTGCGGGCAATTCCTCCAGGATGTCCTCGACCCGCTGGACCAGCTTGGCTCCCTGCTTGATCAAACTGTTGCAGCCACTGCTCAGGTTCGAGGTTATCGGCCCCGGTACCGCATAAACGTCACGTCCCTGGTCCAGGGCGCATTGGGCCGTTATCAGCGAGCCGCTGCCCTCCGCGGCTTCAATGACCAGTACGCCGGTTGTGAGGCCGCTGATGATGCGGTTGCGGCGGGGAAAGTTTTCCGCGACGGGCCTGGTTCCCAGGGGGAATTCGGAAACGAGCGCGCCTTTTTCCGCCATTTCCGCGAAAAGGGAACGGTTCTCCGCAGGATAGGCGACATCAATTCCGCAGCCAAGCACGCCGATGCTGCGACCGCCGCACGAGAGCGCTCCCCGGTGGGCTGACGCATCCACGCCCCGGGCCATGCCGGAAACGACCGTAATCCCATGGCCGGCCAGTTCCCGTGCGAGACGGGATGTCGTGGCCAGGCCGTATGGCGAAGCCCTGCGTGACCCCACTATGGCAATGGCAGGCTCCCGTGCATTCAGTTCTCCTTTGACGTACAGGAAAGGGGGCGGGTCAGGTATCTGGAGCAGCAGGCAGGGAAAATCGCGGGAGTGGAACGTTACGAGCCTGGCGCCGGATTTGCGCAAAGCGGCGCATTCCTCCTCGGCATAGCGCCGGTAGTCATGCCCGAGAATGGAGGAGACGATCGAAGGGTAAATGCCTTTTACAGCGGACAGCTCTGCTTCAGTGGAGGAAAGGACCGCGGCCGGCGAGCCGAAATGGTCCACCAGCCTGCGAAACGTTATGTTGCCCACATGGGGCACGTTCTTCAATGCAAACCAGTAGTATTCTTCCATGGCGGGAACAAAAAAGAGGCCGGTTTCTACGCCGGCCCCCGGTAAACGGATCGATCAGTTCTTGAGGAGGGTAACCCTGTCGCCGACCCTGATCGCTTCAATGCTCTTGACGACAAGTGCGGTGGATGTTTTCTCCGCGGTTTCAACCACTACCACCGCGCCGTAGAGTTCCTGGGGCAGGTTCCCCACATCCCGTTTCACATAATCCTCATTCGGCTGCACGTCTCGGACGACGTAGAGCAGGTTGCCGGCCTCGAGTCCTTGGGCTGTTCCCAGGTCGAGATAGACGACGTCGTAGATGCCGATGAGTATGTTGCCGAGCCTTGAGTCGATAATGTAGCCGTCAAGGTTTTTCGCGGCTGATTTCAGGCTGACTTCACGCCGCTTGTCCTGGTAAGGCAGAAGCTCGTCGCCTGCCATGATTTCGAGTTCCGACCTGGTTATCAACGCGCGGGAACTTTTCTCCTCCATGTCGGTGAGCTTGAGTGTCCCCAGAGCGTTGTACTTGTAGCCCATGAATTCGCCGGTTATCGGATGATCGATCGGTTTCGACTTTCTGTAAATCGCGTAGAGATCGCCGCTTTTGGCTCCCTGGGAAGTACCCAGATCGGTATAGACGATATCTTCCTGGCCGAGTATCGTCCGGTCGTGATTGGTCTGGATAATGGTTCCCGTAGTGTTCAGCCCCGGGTCCAGAACGAAACCTTCAGCGCCGCTGGCACTGAAAGTCTTTTCTTGTGCGACCTGGTCTTCCCCGGTGGGCTCATTGTCCGGCACCAGTTCTATCCTGTCGGGAAAGACCCGCAGTTTCTGACCGGGGTAGATGAGGTGAGGATTGGTGACGGACTGGTTGCGCGCCCAGAGGTTGGGCCAGTAATGGGGTTCCTTGAGGAACCGGTTGGACAGCCCCCAGAGAGTATCGCCCTGTTTGATGACATAGATTGTCGGTTCCATCGTTTGCGCTGATGCCAGTACTGGCACCAGCATGGCAGACATGGACAGGATTAAAGCCAAAATGATCCTTTTCATAGGCACCTCTCACCGCGATTTGATGATCCAGCTGATATGGTATGGCAACGGACGCTTGAGAATTGAGTGGCCGATTTCCGATTCCCCAATAAATACCGTCTATGTGTAAAGCCAAATGATAAGTTTGTCAAGGAGAAAGCTGGGTTTCACATTTCCATAAACGGCCCTGTTATGGTACATTTCCGATACAGGATACAAAGTACGCACTGCAAAGGAAATGACTGGTGAAAATTCCCGAGCTTCTCGCGCCGGCAGGCAACATGGAAAAACTGAAAGTGGCCATCCATTACGGTGCGGATGCCGTATATCTCGGTGGGGAGGAATTCAGCCTCAGGAAACAGGCCGACAATTTCAGTGTCGACGGGCTTGCGGAGGCGGTGGCCTACGCCCATGAACGGAGCGTCAGGGTTTACCTGGCGACAAATATCTTCCCTTTCAATGCGGACATCGGCCCTGTCGGAAACTTCCTGGAAAAAGTGGCGCACCTACCCTTTGACGCCTACATAGTTTCCGATCCCGGAGTGATGGCAATGGTTGCGGAAATCTCGCCGGAAAGGGCGATACACCTGTCCACCCAGGCGAACACGACCAACTGGCGCAGCGCCCTTTTCTGGAAGCGTCAGGGAGCGTCACGGGTGAACCTCGCCCGGGAGATGTCGCTTGCGGACATCCGTGAAACCCGGGAAAGATCCGGGGTCGAGGTTGAAGTCTTCGTGCACGGCGCCATGTGCATTTCCTATTCGGGGCGGTGCCTCCTGTCGGGCGTCATGGCAGGCAGGGATGCAAACCAGGGTGCGTGCGCCCATCCCTGCCGCTGGGGGTACGCCATTGTTGAGGAAAAACGGCCCGGACAGTATTTTCCGGTCATCGAGGACGGGAGGGGGACCTTCATTTTCAATTCCAAGGACCTCTGCCTTCTGGAGCATTTGCCGGATCTGATCGAAGCCGGAGTCGATTCCCTGAAGATAGAAGGGCGGATGAAGGGGATTCATTATGTGGCGTCCGTAGTGCGCGTCTATCGTGAAGCGCTGGACAGTTACCGGAGAAATCCCGGGCAATTCACGGTGGCGAAAGAATGGCTTTCGGAACTTGGGAAGATAAGCCACCGCGGCTATACGAGCGGCTTCCTGTTGGGCCGGCCCGGGGAAGATGCGCATGAATCCGCGACCGGCTACCTCCGAAGCCACGAGATGGTCGGGGTGGTCACGGATGTGCTGGAGAACGGGGAAGCTGTCATCGAGGTGAGGAACAGGGTGACTTCCGCGGATGTTGTCGAGTTCATCGGCAAGGGCATGTCGTCCCATCACTCCGCTCTGTCGCCAATGACGGCCCTTGATGGATCAGAACAGGGGTTCCTGGAGGTGGCGCATCCGAATCAGCTGGTAAGGATGCGGCTCCCGTTCACTGTTGAGCGCCATGATATCCTGAGACGCGAAAAGAACGGTACGGGTTGACAGGGCCGGAAGGCGGCATGCTTCACGGCTTATCCCACGCCCAGTATGACGCTTGATGCCTTGAACATGGCCCAAACACGGGCTCCCTCCTTAAGCTCCAGGTCCTTGGCGCACTGGTTGGTGATAACCGCGCTGATTACGTTTGCTCCTGCCAATTCCGCTGTTACCTCGGTGTTGACGACGCCGTGGGCGATGGAAACGATTCTGCCGGGCAATTTGTTCCGGATGCTGACCCTGACAGGATCTTCACCAATGCCGAGGATGACGGAGCCTGCCTTGACTATTGCGTAAGCGTCCATGCCTTCGAGGAGACCGAGGGATTGCACGCTGTCATTCGTGATTATAGCGGTTATCCTGTCCTTGTTTTTCAGTTCGAGCGTGACTTCGGACTTCGCCTCACCCTTCACGATGGCCGTCACCGTGCCGGCAAAGACATTCCTGGCGCTTGCCTGCAGGGACATCCTGTTTACCAGCTTGTCCAGCCCGTGCACATCCACATCGGTCATTTTCTCTTCCAGGCTGGTCAGGAACTTTTCGTGCTGTGCCTGGATGATCCTGTACTGGCGGATGATTTCCTTGCCGTGCTCGGTAAGCGTCGTTCCCCCCCCGGATCTGCCTCCGGTCATGCGCAGAAACAGCGGTTTCTCGGAGAGTTCATTGATCGTGGAAACGGCGTCCCATGCTGTCTTGTAGCTTATGCCCACCGCCTTTGCCGCCTTGTTGATCGAACCGAATTCGTCGATCTTTTCCAGAAGGGCTATCCTGTCGTTCCCGAGATACTCCATGTCGGTCTTCTTGAATGAGACTGTTCCGGAAACTTCAATCTGTTTTTTCGATCTGCGCATGGGGAGCCTTTCAGTTTTCATGTGTATGAACCGTATGGATCTGGTTCTTTCGATATTCGGCAGGAGCGATGCCACGCAGGCAATCGAAGGGGATACGCATCCTGAGCTGATTTTCCATCGCATAGCATCGGGCGAAATCCGGAATGCAGCTAGCCGGGCGTGCCGGTAGCGGGGAAAAGTATAAAGCAATGCGAATCAATAGACAAGATTCAATCGAATGCGACGGAAACTTCGAAGTGCGCGCAGGATTCCGATGCGGAAAACGGCACCATTACGGGCAATTGGGATGGGTTCTCGACGTGTGTCAGTGAAGACTGCTCTGCATGGCTGATAGCGCACGGTAAAGCTCGCATTGGGATACTTTTTCGAAAAAGGCGGGAAGGAGCTTGATATGTCGTCCGGCCATTTCTATTTCATTCTGTTCCTTCATTCTCGCCATGACACGGCTGGCTGTTTCCCTGGTTATCAGGACGCGGTCGGCTATGCTCTGATGGGAGAATATCTTGCTGATGATGACTCCGCTGCTGTCCGTCACTCCGAGGGTCTTGCCGTAGCGCGCAAGGGTTACCCGGATCTTTGACTCGGCGTCATTGGTGCCGATGATGGTGTGGAACATCCAGCTTTCCCTGAGCCGCTCGCAGAGCACGGAAATTATGCCCTTCAGCAGCTTGGGGTTTCCCATGAAAAACTGATCGAACAGGGACTTGGTTATGACCAGCAGTTTGCAGGGCTCCATGGCGATGACCGTGGCGTAGTCGGTCTTGCCGTCAAGCAGTCCCATGTCGCCGAAGTAGTCGCCCCGCTGCCTGAAAGCCATGACCCGTTCCAACCCGCCCGGCGTGAAGCCGACCACTTTGACCCTTCCTTTGAGGATGATGTACATCTGCTGGTTTTCTTCATTCTCGAAGAAAATGATTTCTCCTTTTTTGCAGCTGTAGACGTTGGTGCGTTCGAGCAGGGCAGAGAGTTCCTCATCCGCAATGCATGAGAAAAAAGGAACTTTCTTGACGATTTTTTTGGTGAGTTCAGGGTCGAAACTGCTTCTGACGGTCATACGCACTCCTTCCCTGTCGGTGTCGCCGGAATGGTGATCCGAACATCCTGACGGACGACGCGGACCGTACCGCACCGTTGGACAGGATTTCTACTTTGACTGAAAGCATATCACAATATGGGGAAGTTGCATGAGGGGGATCGAGGGCGAAACCATCGTCAGGAAAGGAAAATCCCCCCGGAAGGACCGGGGGGATTCATGATGAAGCCGGATAAGCAGTATTGGTACGATTAATTTTGTGTGCGTCGTGCAGACAGGTTTAGAACAGCAGGAAGCAGCCTAGGCACATTCACTGTAGCCGCATACCCGGCAGACTGCGCAGCCTCCTTCATGTTCGACTATCCCCCCGCATTCGGGGCAGGCGCCCCTTTCGGGAGCCTGAGCTTCCAGGCCGGTGTCGTAACCCTTTGCCGTCATGTGCGCCTGGATTGCCCTGGCCACCGCGTCGGCGCAGGAGAGGACCCGGTTGTCGCCGAAACCGCTCGGCAGGTGGCAGGAGATTCCCAGGAGCTGCTTGATCACCTGGCGCGCCTGCACGCCGCTTCGCCAGGCAAGCGACACCATGCGGCCGATGGCCTCGCACTGGGAGGCAGCGCAGCCGCCGGCTTTTCCCATGGTGGTGAATAGTTCGAACAGACCGGCCTTGTCTTCATTGACGGTGATGTAGAGCGGGCCGCATCCGGTCTGCATCTGGTAGGTCCACCCCTGAAGCGCCTTGGGGCGTTCCCTCTTGACGAGTTTCTTCTCTTCCGCAGCATGGACAGCCGGTTTCTCTTCCTTCTTGCCCGTGGAGAGGACCTGCATGTCCCGGGAACCGTCGCGGTAGATGGTCACTCCCTTGCAGTCCATCCTGTATGCCAGCAGGAAAACCTTTTCGACATCTTCCACCGTCGCGCTGTTGGGGAAATTGACCGTCTTGCTGACCGCGTTGTCGGTATGCCGCTGGAAGGAGGCCTGCATTTCGATGTGTACCTCCGGGGTTATGTCGTGGGCGGTCACGAAGGTTCTCCGGACGTCCTCCGGGATGTCCTCGATGCCGTGCACCGTGCCGTGGTCAGCGATGCGCTTCATCAGCTCCTCGGAGTAAAAGCCCTGTTCGCGGGCGATTTTCTCGAACCGCGGGTTGACATCGACGAGAATGTTGTTGTCCAGTACCTGGCGGACGAAGGAGACCGCGAACAGGGGTTCGACGCCGGATGAAGCGTTGGCGATGATGGATATGGTTCCGGTGGGGGCAATGGTGGTCACGGTCGCGTTTCTCATGGGAGCGGACCCCGGCCGGTCGTAGATCGAGCCCGGGAAATTGGGGAAAGGGCCCCTTTCGGCTGCAAGGTCCCGGGATGCCGCGTGGCCCTCTTCGTTGATAAACCGCATGACTTTTTCGCCGAGCGCGACGGCATCCGGTGAGTTGTAAGGAATGCCGAGCTCTATGAGCAAGTCTGCCCAGCCCATGACTCCCAGGCCTATTTTCCTGTTTGCCCTGGTCATTTCGTCGATCTGGGGCAGGGGATAGTTGTTTACCTCGATGACGTTGTCCAGGAAGCGGACCGCGAGGATGATCACCTCTTTCAGCCGGGTCCAGTCTATTTCACCGTTGACGGTCATCTTGCCGAGATTTATGGAGCCGAGGTTGCAGGACTCGTAGGGCAGGAGGGGCTGCTCGCCGCAGGGGTTGGTGGATTCGATTTCGCCTGCCTTCGGGGTCGGGTTGTCGCGGTTGAGCCGGTCGAGAAAGACGATCCCGGGTTCGCCGTTGCTCCATGCCTGCTTGACGATGCGATGGAAAACCTTGGCAGCGTTGAGGGTGCCGGCCGGCTCGCCGCTCCGCGGGTTGATGAGCTGATACTCCTCGTCCTTTTCCACCGCTTTCATGAACGCTTCGGTAAGTCCCACTGATATGTTGAAATTGTTGAGCTGTTTCTGGTCGGACTTGCACATGATGAAGTCCATGATGTCGGGGTGGTCGACGCGGAGGATTCCCATGTTGGCGCCCCGGCGTGTACCTCCTTGCTTGATCGTTTCGGTTGCTATGTCGAAAACTCTCATGAATGAAATGGGTCCGCTGGAGATGCCGGTTGTGGACATCACGACGTCGTGGGCCGGGCGCAGCCGGGAGAAGGAGAACCCCGTTCCGCCGCCCGATTTGTGGATCAGGGCGGTGTATTTGACCGCGTCGAAGATATCGTCGATTGAGTCACCGACAGGGAGGACGAAACAGGCGGACAGCTGGCCCAGTTCGCGTCCGGCATTCATCAGGGTCGGCGAGTTCGGGAGAAACTCGAAATTGACCATCATCGAATAGAATTTATCGGCCAGAGCGCCGGTGTCGGCATCAGCATTGAATCTGGCCTCGGCAGCGGCAATGGCAGCGGCGACCCGATGGAACATGTCTTCGGGCTTCTCTAGAACTTTCCCGTTTTTGTCACGCTTCAGGTAACGTTTTTCAAGTACGGTGAGGGCGTTTTTCGATAGCGTGAGCGTGGTGCCGGAGCTTTTGGTTTTTGCCATGGCAGTGAGTTCTCCCTTGTTTCCTGTTTGTCGGAATGTCTAGTCGGTATAGTATGAAATACCATATTTTGTGATACGGTGTGAAATAAACCACAAGATATATGGTGTGTCAAGAAAATTACGATTAGCGCCATAACTGTTTGAAATAACGGAATACATACGGCCGGCAGATTTTTTCCGGCCGGTGAGGAGCGGCGCAATAACGATTTACAAAGACATCCAACTATGATAGGAATTCCGGAAATGGTGATTCCGTGCTGACCTGCATCGAGCTGTCCAGAGTTTTCCCGACCCTCCCTGTAAATGCCGCTTTCGTCACCGGAAAAATCCTGCCGGTCTACTCCGTTCCATGGCGGGCCATGGAGCCGCATGGTTGGCGCCGGGAACAGGGGTGTTCGTTTTCCGCGGCGAATCCGAGCCGTCGCCTTGCGACGGAGCAAACGGCATCGTTCTCCATGCCCGGTTCATGTCCAGAGAAAGGAAACAATGAAAACATTCGTCCTTGATACGAACGTCCTGCTTCACGACCCGTTCGCGCTTTTCAGGTTCCAGGAGAATTCCATAATCATTCCCATAACCGTCATCGAAGAGGTCGACAGGTTCAAGAAGGACATGAATGAGACCGGCAGGAACGCCCGCCAGGTTTCCCGATACCTGGATGATCTGCGGACGAAGGGCTCGCTGTCTTCGGGCATAGGCCTGGAAAGCGGCGGCACGATCAGGGTCGCCCTGTTCGACGAGGAGATACGCCGCCTGATTCCGCCGGAGTTGAGCGAACAGCGCGCTGACAACCGCATTCTGGCCATCGCTCTGGATGCCAAGAACAAGAGCGGGAAAGTGCCGGTCATCCTGGTTACGAAGGATACCAACCTGCGCATCAAGGCGGATGCCGTCGGTTTGAAGGCCGAGGATTACGAATCGGACAAGGTGTCCATCGAAGAGTTGTATACCGGATTTACCGTTTTCGACGTTGCTCCCGAGATAGTCGATCGCTTCTATGGCCAGGGCTGGACAGAGACCGACGAAAGTCTCATGCCGAACCAATATGTCGTGCTGAGGGATGCGGGTAATCCTTCCCATACCGGCCTTGCGAAGTACATCGCAGCGCAGAAGCGCCTTGTCCCGGTTGCGAGGATCGGCAAGGAAGGAGTCTGGAGCATTCACCCCAGGAACAGGGAGCAGACCTGCGCCCTAGATGCCCTGCTCGACGACTCGATCAAGCTGGTTACCCTGGTCGGGAAGGCCGGCACCGGGAAGACACTGCTGGCCATAGCCGCAGGGTTGCACAAGACGGCCGAAGAGGGCATGTTCACCAGGCTTCTGGTCTCCCGGCCGGTTTTTCCCATGGGGAAGGATCTGGGCTTCCTCCCCGGTGACATCGAAGAGAAACTGGCGCCGTGGATGCAGCCGATCTTCGACAATGTGGAGCTCCTGCTGAGCGGCCATGAGGCGGAAAAACGCCACAGCCGCGGTTATCGCGAACTGATGGCGATGGGGATCCTGGAAATCGAACCTCTAACCTATATCAGGGGCAGGTCCATACCCAACCAGTTCCTGATCGTGGATGAGGCGCAGAACCTGACGCCCCACGAAATCAAGACGATCGTCACGCGGGCGGGCGAAGGCACCAAGGTCATCCTTACCGGTGACCCCTACCAGATCGACAATCCCTATGTGGATTCTTCAAGCAACGGTTTGACGTATCTGGTGGAAAGGTTCAAGGGACAGGAGATTGCGGCCCATATCACCATGATGAAAGGGGAGCGTTCCGCTCTGGCGGAGCTTGCCGCCAATCTGCTGTGAGTCGGGACGAGGTATGAGATTACTGTCGATTGAAACATCGTGCGATGAAACTTCCGCTGCAGTGGTGGACGGGGGCGGAACCGCCCTCTCCAATGTCATCGCTTCCCAGGAGGCCGTTCATGCCGTCTTTGGGGGGGTAGTGCCGGAGATTGCTTCCAGGAAGCACCTAGAAGTTGTCTCCCGTGTGGTCGAAGAGGCGCTCCTGAAGGCGAATTCGTCGCTCGACGAAATCGAAGGGGTTGCCGTGACCCAGGGCCCCGGCCTTGCCGGTTCCCTGCTGGTGGGTATTTCCATGGCGAAGTCCATTGCGTATGCCCGCAATCTTCCCCTTGTCGGGGTGCATCACATTGAAGGCCACATGTTTGCCGTGCAGCTCGAAAAGCATGTTCCGTTTCCCTTCCTGGCCCTGGTTGTTTCAGGAGGGCATACCCATCTCTATAAAGTGGACGGATTCGGCCGCTACGTCATCCTGGGACAGACACGGGACGATGCGGCAGGAGAGGCGTTCGACAAGGTGGCCAAGATCATCGGGCTTCCCTACCCGGGGGGCTCGATTGTCGACCGGCTTGCCGCCGATGGTGATCCGGAGGCCGTCAGGCTGCCCAGGCCGCTCATGCGTGACGGGAGCTGCAATTTCAGTTTCAGTGGTCTCAAGACAGCTGTGCTGCAGTATGTGAGAAACCATCCCCGGACAACCGAAGGGGCTGCGCTCAATGACCTCTGCGCATCGTTCCAGGCAGCTGTCTGCCAGGTGCTGACAGAGAAGACCAGGATAGCCATACGTTCCACCGGAGTATCCAGGCTCGTAGTTGCCGGGGGGGTGGCCTGCAATCGCGGGCTCCGAAAGAGCATGTCGTTCATGGCGGACGAAGAGGGGGTGGAACTTGCCATTCCTTCACCGGTGCTCTGCACCGACAATGGCGCCATGATAGCCGTTCCCGCCCATCATTACCTGAAAAACGGCATCAGGAGCGGTCTTGATCTCGACGCCAGGACCGTGTGGCCTCTGGACCGGATTGACAGGGGGATGTTCGGGTGATGGAAAGGGGCAGGGCGAAAAAATCACTCGGCCAGAACTTTCTCGTTGATGGGAACGTGGTCTCGAAAATCCTTAGTGCCGCGCAGTTGAGCGCCGACGACTCGGTGCTGGAAATCGGCCCGGGCAGGGGCGCTCTCACATCAGGGCTGGCAGCGGCAGCCGGGCGGGTAGTGGCGGTGGAAAGAGACCGGGACCTGCTGCCGTTGCTTCATGAAAAGGTTGCTGAAGCCGGCAACGTCGAGATTGTGCACGGCGACATCCTCCGTACGGATATGCGGAAGCTCCTCGGCGAACGGCATGCCGGCAGGTGGAAGGTGGTTGCCAACCTGCCCTATAACATATCGTCCCAGATTCTCTTTGCGTTCATGGATTGCCGGATGCTGTTCTCCGGCATGGTGCTGATGCTGCAGAAGGAGGTTGGCGAACGGCTGGTGGCCGGCCCCGGCACCAGGGACTACGGCATCCTGACGGTGCTGCTTTCTAACTATTTCGACATGGAAAGGGTCTGCCTCGTAAAACCCGCTTCGTTCAGGCCCGCGCCCAAGGTCGATTCGGTGGTGCTGCGTTTCCGGGTCCTGGAATCTCCGCGTGCCGACGTGGGTGACGAGGACCTGTTCCGCAGGGTCGTGAAGGCGGCATTCGGCCAGCGGCGGAAAACCCTTGCCAACTGCCTGAAGTGCATGTCCTCACCGGCTGAGGAAACAGTGTGCGCTACGGCGCTGGAAAGAGCGGGAATCGACGGAAAACGGCGCGGCGAAACGCTGTCCCTGGACGAATTCGCAAGATTGACCAGGGAAATTCTCGCCCTGCAGTGATGAAGCTCCGCTTATTTCCGCGCTGCATGCAGGCTGCCCTCATATGATTAATCCTTGATGCACGAATATTTTTCCAGTATACTCGATAAGTTTCGAACTATCCCTGGACCGGAGGTTTTTTCGTGATTGATTACCTGGAGGAGTGGAGAAGAGACCGTTATTGCGGGACGATTTCCGCTGAAGACATAGGCAGCGAGGTGGTGTTGATGGGATGGGCGTTGCGGCGTCGCGATCATGGCGGGCTGATCTTCATCGACCTGCGTGACCGCGAGGGTATCGCCCAGGTGGTGTTCGACCCCGAAAGGACCCCGGAAGCGCACCGGAAGGCCGAAGGAGTCCGGAACGAATACGTACTCGCCATCCGGGGCAAGGTCGCGCCCCGGCCGGAGGGCACGGTCAACCAATCGCTGAAAACCGGCGAGGTGGAAGTCCTGGTTTCCGAATGCAAGATCCTGAACCGGGCCAAGGCCCTGCCGTTCACCCTTGACGAGCATGTGGAGGTGGCCGAGAATATCCGCCTGAAGCATCGCTACCTGGATTTGCGGCGTCCCGTCCTGCAGAAGAACCTGCTCCTCAGGTCGGAAGTCGGCCGGATAACCAGGGAATACCTTTCGGGCAACGGTTTCGTGGAAATCGAGACTCCGTACCTGACTAAATCCACCCCCGAAGGTGCGCGGGATTTCCTGGTCCCTTCCCGGATCAGCCAGGGCCATTTTTACGCGCTGCCCCAGTCGCCCCAGCTGTTCAAGCAGATACTGATGGTGTCGGGTTTCGACCGCTACTACCAGATTGTGCGCTGTTTCCGCGACGAGGACCTTCGCGCCGACCGCCAGCCCGAATTCACCCAGATCGACTGCGAACTGTCCTTCGTGGACCGGGAAGAAGTCATCACCATCATGGAAGGGCTGATGGCCGGAATCTTCAATGAAACAAAAGGAATCCAGGTCCAGCTTCCCATGCCGCGCATGACCTACGGCGAAGCGATCAGGCGTTTCGGGGTGGACAACCCGGACGTCCGCTTCGGCCTGGAACTCGTGGAACTCTCCGGGCTGGTGGCCGGGAGCGGCTTCAAGGTGTTCGCCGATGTGGTCGCGGGAGGAGGCATCGTCAAGGGGATCAACGCCAAGGGCTGCGCTTCCCTGTCCCGCAAGGAGATCGACGAACTTACCGAGTTCGTGAAAGTGTACGGCGCCAAGGGACTGGCATATGTGAAGATGACGCCGGATGGCTGGCAGTCCCCCATCGCCAAGTTTTTCACGCCGGAAGAAATTTCCGCGATCGATGCGGCGTTCTCCGCCGAGGTAGGCGACCTGCTCCTGTTCGTGGCGGACAAGCCGAAGGTCGTCAATGATGCGCTGGGCAGGCTGAGAAACCGCCTCGCCCGCATGCTGAAACTGGTCGATGACAACGTCTACAGCTTTGTCTGGATCACGGATTTTCCGCTCCTGGAATGGGACGGGGATGAAAAGCGATGGGTGGCGGTTCACCATCCGTTCACGGCGCCCATGGACGAAGACCTGCACTATCTGGAATTGGATCCGGGCAGGTGCAGGGCAAAGGCGTACGACCTGGTCCTCAACGGCAACGAGATCGGCGGAGGCAGCATCAGGATCCACCAGGAGGCGGTCCAGTCGCTCATGTTCCGCCTGCTCGGGATAAGCGAGGAGGAATCTCGGGCGAAATTCGGCTTTCTGCTCGATGCTCTCGACTACGGCACGCCGCCCCACGGCGGGATCGCTTTCGGCATGGACCGCCTGATCATGCTCCTGACCGGCAGCGAGTCGATTCGGGACGTCATTGCCTTCCCCAAGACGCAGAAGGGCGCATGCCTCATGTCCGAAGCTCCGTCCCCGGTCGAACTGAAGCAGCTGAGGGAGCTGGGCCTGAAGGTGAAGACGGTCAGCTGAGCCGGGGTACGGACGGTTTGCTCATACCTGGTCCGAAAGGCAACCGGTCTGGCGAAGGGCCTCGTAGAGGACGATACCGGCAGCAGTGGAAAGGTTGAGGCTGCGTACCCTGCCGAAGATCGGTATCCTGATGGAAGTGCCGGGATTCGCATCCAGGAGGCTCTGGGGAAGGCCGGCGGTTTCCTTGCCGAAAACCAGGAAGTCCCCTTCGCGGAACCTGGCATCGGCGTAAGATTTCCCGGCTTTCTTGCTGGTCAGGAGGAAGCGGCCGGCGGGGTATGATTTCATGAGGGTTTCCAGGTCAGGCCAGTAGCGGACATCGACTTCGCTCCAATAGTCGAGTCCCGCCCTCTTCAGGCTCCTGTCGTCGGTGGAGAAGCCGAGCTTGCCCACCAGGTGCAGTACTGTCCCGGTGGCGCCGCACAGTCGGGCGATATTTCCCGTGTTGGGAGGAATCTCGGGCTCTACCAGGACGATATGGAATGGTTGTGACGGCATCATTTTCACGAGCTCTTTTCATCGGGCGAATTGGTGAAGATCGGAAAACCAGTTCTATATCAAAAATGACGATCGGGCAAGTCCTCATGAAAATTCAGGGGTCAGACGCCCTGATGCCGGTTTCCGCCGGTCAAGCGGGGTTTTTATTTTCCTTGACAAAGATATTGCCAAGTCTTTATACTCCAAAACTTTCGATGTGGAACATGGTGAAATCCTGTGAAAATAAGGGTTGAGGGACTTTCCGACAGGCCGCTTCACCTGGCGGCGAGGGAGCCGGTTTCCGGTTTTCCCGCACTTTCCGAGTTGCAGGTAAACGGCGACTGCAGCTTTCTTGAACCATTGCAGCTGGATTTCACTGCTGCCAGGGAATTCGATCACATAAGGGTGCGCGGGAGGATCGAAACAAAGGTCCGCTACAAGTGCTCACGCTGCCTGGCTGAATACGATACCGCTTTATGTGCCGAATTCACCATTTTCTATACAAAGACCGCCAAGGCTCCTCTGGAAGAGGAAATAGCGCTGAAAGAGGAAGATCTGTTATCCGCTTCCTATGAAGGCGACACCATAGACTTTACCAATGAAGTGGAAGAGCAGGTTCTCATGGAGATCCCCTTGAAGCCTCTCTGCAGAGAAGATTGCAAGGGGTTGTGCGGCACCTGCGGTGCTGATCTGAATAACGGCGAATGCGAGTGCGCCCGTAACGCCGCGGGCTTCACCTTCAGTGCGTTGAAAGATTTCAAAGTTAAATAATAGAAGGAGAATCAAGAGATGGCAGTTCCGAAGAAGAAAACCTCCAAGTCCCGCAAGAATATGAGGAGAGCCCACGATTTCCTGACGCCTCCCAATGTTTCAACCTGCCCCCAGTGCAAGGCGCCGAAGCTTCCCCACAGGGCATGTCCGTCATGCGGCATGTACAAGGGCAAGGAAGTGATCAAGGCCGAGGATCTCTAGAACAAGATGGTCCCTGATAACATGCGCATACCGGACAAGGGTCTATGAGAGTCGCCGTAGACGCAATGGGTGGAGACAACGCTCCCGAAATCGAAGTGGAGGGGGCGGTCGCGGCTGCACGGGAGCATGGCATCGCCATTACCCTGGTCGGAAACGAGCAGGTTCTGCGGCGTGAACTGGAGAAGCACGATTGCAACGGTCTGGACATTTCCGTCGTCCATGCCAGCGAAGTCGTGGGAATGCATGATTCAGCCTCGGATGCCGTGCGGCGAAAGAAGAACTCTTCGATAAGAGTCGCCTACGAGCTGGTGAAGGGGGGCGCTGCCGATGCCGTTGTCAGCGCCGGCAATTCCGGTGCAACCATGGCTGCGGGCATGTTTCTCCTCGGCAGGCTGAAGGGCATCGACCGTCCCGCGATTTCAACGATATTCCCCACCCTGCGGGGGAGAACTCTGGTGCTGGACGTGGGCGGGAACGTGGACTGCAAGCCTCTGCATCTGGTCCAGTTCGCCGTGATGGGCGAGGTTTACGCCAAGTATTTTCTCGGTATAGAAAACCCCAGGGTCGGACTCCTTTCCAACGGCGAGGAGGAAAGCAAGGGCAACGAGCTGACCCGTGAAACAAACGGAATGCTGCGTGGCGTCAGGTTCAACTACCTCGGCTATGTTGAAGGGCGGGATGTCTTCAACGGCAGTGCCGACGTGGTTGTCTGTGACGGATTTGTGGGAAATGTGGTTCTCAAGGTTTCCGAAGGTCTGGCGGAAACGGCGGGCAGGATGCTGAAGGCGGAAATCAAGCGCAGCCTGCTGTCCATGGCCGGCTATCTGTTCGTGCGCGGCGCTTTTCGAAGATTCAGGAAGAAGGTCGATTATTCGGAGTACGGAGGCGCTCCGCTCCTGGGCATCAACGGGGTGGGCATGATCTGCCACGGGGGATCCAGCGCCAAAGCTATTAAGAATGCCATCCGCTTTGCGCACGAGTATGCGCGCAAAGGTGTCAACCAGAAGATGGCGGAAAAACTGCAGGAACATATTACGGCATGCGGACAGCCAAAAGATGGTGAGACCGGCCAGGCTGCCTGCTGAAAAGGTGGGACGAATGGTTTTATCTCGCATAGTGGGGACCGGTTCAGCGGTTCCCGACAGGGTCTTGACCAACTTCGATCTGGAAAAAACCGTCGACACTACTGATGAATGGATCACCACGAGGACAGGGATAAAGGAGCGGCGGATCGCCGCCGATGACGAATATACCTCCCTGTTCGCCACCCGGGCCGCCGAGAAAGCCCTGGAAATGGCCGGACTGACACCGATGGACCTGGATCTGATCATCGTTGCGACGGTCACTCCGGATTTCCCCTTTCCGGCAACGGCCTGCCTGGTTCAGAACAACCTCAAGGCCATGAATGCCGCCGCTTTCGACATATCGGCCGCCTGTTCAGGCTTCCTGTACGGGGTGACGATGGCGCATTCCCAGATCAGGACAGGCATGGCCAAAAGGGCCATGGTGATCGGCGCCGAAACCCTTTCCCGCATCACCGACTGGACCGACCGGAACTCCTGCGTCCTGTTCGGAGACGGAGCGGGCGCGGTGATCCTGGAGGCGTGCGACGGGGAGCACGGTGTGCTGGCGACCCGCATCCATTCCGACGGGTCCTACTGGGAGCTCCTGCACCAGCCCGCCTGCGGCAGCAGGAACCCGGCATCGCCGCGTGTCATCGACGAGAAAATGACGGTCATCAAAATGCAGGGGAACGAGGTCTTCAAGCTCGCGGTCAGGGCCATGGAGGATGCGGCAAACGAGGTGCTGGCCCTTCAAGGATTCCAGACTGCCGACATCGATCTTTTCATCCCCCACCAGGCGAACAAGCGGATCATAGACGCCATCGGCAAGCGGCTCGGCCTGGAAAAGGAAAAGGTGTACGTCAACCTCGACCGGTTCGGCAACACATCCGCGGCGTCGATACCCATCGCTCTTGACGAGGCCAACCGGAACGGCAGATTGAAGCAGGGGGACATACTGCTCCTCGATTCATTTGGCGGCGGCCTTACCTGGGCTTCCGTCCTGATGCGCTGGTAAATCACTAAAGGAGTCGGGTTGTGACGAATGCATTGGTTTTCCCCGGTCAGGGGTCCCAGTATCCGGGCATGGGGAAAGAGCTGGCGGATAATTTCGCAGTGGTGAGGCGGACCTACGAAGAAGCCGACGATTCCCTCGGCTTCAGGCTTTCCCGTCTGTGCTTCGAAGGGCCGGAAAGCGAACTGAAGCTGACCGAGAACACCCAGCCGGCATTGCTGGCCACCAGCATCGCTTTCAAGAGGCTCCTGGATAGCGAAACGGGCATTACGTTCAGTTGTGCGGCCGGTCACTCCCTCGGCGAATATTCCGCTCTCGTGGCCTCCGAAGCCATCGGTTTCGGGGACGCGCTGCGGCTGGTTCGCTCACGCGGCCAGTTCATGCAGCAGGCGGTGCCCGTTGGCGCCGGGGCCATGGCTGCGGTACTGGGCGCGGAGCCGGCTTTGGTGGAGGAAGTCTGCGCCGAGGCGGCTCAGGGCGAGATCGTCGTGCCGGCCAATTACAACTGCCCCGGGCAGATAGTCATCTCGGGACAGGCAACGGCGGTCAATCGCGCAATCGAACTGGCCAAGGCGCGGGGCATAAGAAAGGTCATGCTCTTGCCGGTTAGCGTGCCGTCTCATTGCGCTCTCATGTCGACGGCAGGCGAGCGGCTGAACGAAGAACTGCGGAAAGTCGCGGTGCAGGATCCGAAGATACCGGTCATCAGCAATGTGGAAGCCAAGCCCTATACTGAAGCGGACCGGATAAGGGGACTTCTCGTCGCGCAGGTAAGTTCGCCCGTTCTGTGGGAATCATCGGTAAAGGAGATGATTTCGATGGGTGCCACCCGTTTCGTAGAGGCAGGGCCTGGCAAGGTGCTTACCGGTCTGGTAAAGAAGATCGACAAGGGTGCGGTCACCAGGAATTTCGACGATCTGGCCGGTTTCAAGGCATTGGAAGAGGAGGGCGCATGAGCCTGTCGGGAAAGAAAGCGGTTGTTACCGGGGCATCGCGAGGAATAGGTAGGGCGGTGGCGCTCAGGCTTGCACAGGAAGGAGCCGAGCTGATCGTTACGGCAACCTCACTCGAAAGAGCGAAGCGGACTGCCGACGAAATCGTCTCCCTGGGCGGAAGAGCCATACCCTGCAAGGCGGATGTGAGTATCGCCTCCGATGTGGATGCCCTGTTCCAGATGGTGGTGAAAGAGCTCGGCGGCATCGACATCCTGGTCAACAACGCGGGAATCACCAGGGACGGCCTGCTGATGCGCATGAAGGATGAAGACTGGTCCGCGGTAATAGACGTGAACCTGAACGGCACCTTCTACTGTACCCGCGAAGCCGTCAAGATGATGGCCAAGGCGAAGAGCGGACGAATCGTCAATATCAGCTCGGTGGTGGGTGAGATGGGAAACCTGGGCCAGGCCAACTATTGCGCAAGCAAGGCCGGAATCATCGGTTTCACCAAAGCGGTCGCCAGGGAGTATGCCAAGAGAGGCATCACGGTAAATGCGGTTGCGCCGGGATTCATCGAAACCGACATGACGGGCGTTCTGGCGGAAAACATCCGCGAAGAGCTCTTGAAGCAGATCCCGCTCAACAGGTTCGGCGCTCCGGAAGATATCGCCAATGCGGTTTGTTTTCTCGTGTCCGGCATGGGTAGCTATATCACCGGCCAGGTATTGTCCGTGAACGGCGGGATGCGCATGTGAAAAATAGTTTTTGCAAAATCACTTTTTCATGCTAATAAGCAGAAGGTGTGTTTGTTCGCATAAGCTGAAAAACTCAGACAACTTGAATGGAGGAAAAAAATGTCGTCAATAGAAAAAAGGGTTAAAGAGATAGTGGCGGAACAGCTGGGTGTGGATGAGGCGCAGGTTACCGGAGAAGCATCATTCATGGACGATCTGGGCGCTGATTCCCTTGACCAGGTGGAACTGGTGATGGCCCTGGAAGAAGAGTTCGATATCGAGATTTCCGACGAGGACGCTGAAAAGATCGCCACTGTCCAGGATGCCGTAGACTATATCGCTGATCATACCTAACGGAGAAGGGGGTTTCCCCCTTCCTTGCAGAATCCTGCCGGAAGCCAGCCGGGCAGGGAAATGATCATTTCGAGGAGTTGCTTATATGAGAAGAGTCGTGGTGACGGGAGTGGGGCTTGTGTCGCCCCTGGGTACCGGGAACCGGAAGAATTGGGAAGCGCTGGTTGCCGGCAGATCCGGGGTCGGCAGGATAACCCGTTTTGACGCCACCGATTTTCCGGTCCAGATCGCCGGGGAAGTCAAGGATTTCAGCCCCGAGGCTTTTATCGAGAAAAAAGAGATAAAAAAGATGGACCTGTTCATCCAGTATTCCCTTGCGGCCGCACAGTTCGCGATGGAGGATTCGGGATTGCAGATAACCGAAGCGAATGCCGAACGTGTCGGCGTTCTCGTCGGCGCCGGGCTCGGGGGGCTCCCCACCATCGAAAAGTATCATCTGGCTCTTCAGGAAGGGGGCTACAAGAAGATATCGCCCTTCTTCATCCCCATGCTGATAACCAATCTGGCGCCGGGTCACATATCCATCAAGTACGGGGCCAAGGGGCCGAATCTTTCTTCCGTGTCTGCCTGCGCCACCGGCACGCATTCCATCGGCGACGCGTTCCACATGATCGCCCGCGGGGATGCGGACGCCATGATCGCCGGGGGGACGGAATCCACCGTGACTCCCCTCGCCATCGGCGGCTTTGCGGTCATGAGGGCGCTTTCCAGCCGCAATGACGATCCCGAATCGGCTTCCCGGCCTTTCGAGAAGAATCGCGACGGTTTCGTCCTGGCGGAGGGAGCCGGCATCGTTATCCTCGAAGAGTTTGAGGCGGCGAAAAAGAGGGGTGCGAAAATCTACGGCGAGGTCGTGGGCTACGGCTTGACCGGAGACGCTTACCACCTCACCGCGCCGGCTCCCGATGGCGAAGGCGCGGCGCGCTGCATGAAGATGGCACTCGACAACGCCGGCATCAAACCCGAGGAAGTGGACTACATCAATGCCCACGGCACTTCGACACCGTTCAACGACCTGTATGAGACCATGGCGATCAAAAAAGTGTTCGGTTCCCATGCCGGAAAGCTCATGGTTTCTTCTTCGAAGTCCATGACCGGGCACATGCTGGGCGCGGCAGGCGGCGTCGAGGCGGCGATCACCCTCCTGTCCATGGATACGGGTGTTGTCACGCCGACCATCAATTACCAGGAACCGGACCCCGAATGCGATCTGGACTATGTGCCGAACACGGCCAGGGATGCGAAGGTTAACTGCGCGCTTTCCAACTCCTTCGGATTCGGCGGGACCAACGCGACTCTGCTTTTCAGGAAGGTGTGACGGTGGCTGAAGTGATTGCGGTCGGCAGCGACCATGGCGGTTTCGAGCTGAAAGAGGCGGTAAAGGCACTTCTCGTGGAAAGGGGCATCCCTGTTCTTGACGTGGGCACGGATAACGGCGATTCCGTCGATTATCCGGACTTCGGCGAGAAGGTTGCCCGCAAGGTCTCTACGGGCGAGGCGGAAAAGGGTGTTCTGGTCTGCGGCACCGGCATCGGCATGTCCATTGTCGCCAACAAGTTCCCGGGTGTCAGGGCTGCCCTGGCTGCAGACCCTTACATGGCCAAGATGGCCAAGCAGCACAACAACGCCAACATCCTCGTCCTGGGAGGGCGCGTCATCGACCGGGACGAAGCCCGGGAAATGGTGGCTGCCTGGCTCGACTCCGCTTTCGAAGGGGGACGCCACCAGGGACGCCTGGACAAGATAGCCGCACTGGAAAAGGAACTGTACCGATAAGCCGGTTGATGCATGCGGCCTGGTATGATTCCTCGTTCGCGGGAGTTGTTCTGAGGGTAGGGAATACGGGACTTGAAAGGTCCCGTATTCTTTTTCAATTACCTGGAAGGAGATAGCAAGATGTCCATACTGGAAAGTTTTGATCCCGAAGTTTCCGCGGCGATCCGTCGCGAAACCGAACGGCAGGAGTACAATCTTGAACTGATCGCTTCGGAGAATTTCGTGTCCGAGGCAGTCCTTGAAGCCCAGGGCTCGGTCATGACGAACAAATACGCTGAGGGATATCCCGGAAAGCGCTACTATGGCGGCTGTTCCCAGGTAGACGTCGTGGAGAACCTGGCCATCGAGCGCGCCAAGCAGCTCTTCGGAGCGGATCATGTCAACGTGCAGCCCCATTCGGGCTCGCAGGCCAACATGGCGGTTTATTTTTCCGTTCTCAAACCCGGCGATACGATCCTCGGCATGAACCTGTCCCATGGCGGCCACCTTACCCACGGCAGTCCGGCGAACTTTTCCGGCAAACTTTTCAACGTGGTGTTCTACGGAGTGTCCCCGGAAACGGAAGTCATCGATTATGACGAGGTCGAGCGGCTTGCCCGGGAAAACAAACCGAAAATGATCGTTGTGGGGGCCAGCGCCTATCCGCGCATCATCGATTTCCTGCGCTTCCGGAAAATAGCGGACGCAGTCGGCGCAGTGATCATGGTCGACATGGCCCACATCGCCGGCCTCGTCGCTGCAGGGCTTCACCCCAGTCCTGTGCCTCATGCGGAATTCGTCACCACGACCACGCACAAGACGCTGCGCGGACCACGCGGGGGCATGATCCTCTGCCGCGAGGAGTACGCAAAGGTCCTCAATTCCAACATATTCCCCGGCATCCAGGGGGGGCCGCTCATGCACGTGATCGCGGCCAAGGCTGTTGCGTTCAAGGAGGCGCTCACGCCCGAATTCAATGCCTACCAGCAGCAGATCGTCAAGAATGCAAAGGCTCTTGCCGCTGCGCTTACGGGAAGGGGACTGCGCCTCGTTTCCGGAGGCACGGACAACCACATGATGCTTCTCGACCTGACGGAAACCGGATTGACCGGGAAAGTCGCCGAAGAGGCATTGGACCGGGCCGGAATAACCGTGAACAAGAACACCATCCCCAACGAGACCCGCTCGCCGTTCGTTACCTCCGGGATCAGGATCGGTACGCCTGCGGCGACCACGCACGGTCTGAAAGAGGCGGAAATGGATCTGGTGGGCGGTTTCATCGCCGAGGCTCTGAAAAACACCGAAAATCCCGAGGGGCTTGCCGGAATCAAGCAGAAAGTCAACGAACTGATGCGGCGTTTTCCGTTGTATTCCCACCGTCTGGGCTGAACGTGACCGGGAAAGCGTTGAAAAGGGGAGGCGATTTGACGCCAGCCGTCGGCCTAAAGTGTTGATGGAAACAAAAACCCTACTAGACCGATAAAGTTTAGTAGGGTTTTTTCTGTTTTCAATCAGCCTGTTACGAATGTTTACTCGGAGCGGATCGAAAACGAGCCGCTGGAGGTGGGCAGGAACTTGTTCACCATGGGGCAGCGTCTAGTGTGCGCCCTGGAAGACAAACTCCGTGAAAATTTACGGGTCTATTCCCCAAAAAAGACTAAGAGACAGAACCGAAATAAAAGAGTTGCTTGAAAGTGGGAGCCTGTAAAATCGTTTGTGTAAATGGCCAAAATCGGATAGGAATCTTGGCTACAGGAGACACCGATGGCCACAACCGACGAACTGCTTGATGCGTTGATGAAGGACTACAAGA
>JAVBWB010000005.1:0-6284 GCA_036677645.1 Geobacteraceae bacterium
ATGAAAAAGCCGAGATTTGTTTTTTAACTATTCATGATGAACTCGCAAAAAGTCGTAAAATTAACAATTTTCAGGCGACCTCGTAAAAAGGTCGCAGGCAAGGCGGCCTTTTTACGAGGTCGTCATTCATTGTGTTTCGGGTTTCCGGAAAAGCGGTCGGTATGCCGCTTTTAGGGGACAGGATAATGGCCAACATGATGACGGAAATGACCATTATGCATCGTCTGAAACGGATATGTTACCTTGATGAAGAGTTGGATGATCTTGCTGCCCTGCTCGCTTTCCAGCCTACTTCCTCCGCTGCCGTATTTGATTTTTTCGCGAAACTGCCGGATGCGCATATTTACGGTTCTTCGCCATACCGGTTCCTTTATCGTCCTGGAACCCGCGTGAACCGTGTCCTCCTGGTCGCTCATGCCGATACTGTCTGGGACGGTTATCGTGGAAGCCGCAATATTCGGTTGGATGACGATCATGTCTTCCGATCCGGATCCCCCAGGTTAGGTCTCGGCGCTGACAATCGGGCCGGGTGCGCCATGGTCTGGGCGTTGCGCAATTCGGGGCATTCCCTGCTGATTACCGATGGGGAGGAAAAATACGGTCGTGGCAGTTTTTATCTCATGGATGCGTATCCGGAAATCGCCGACGAAATCAACGGAAATCAGTTCATGGTCAGTTTTGACCACATCAACGGCAATGAGTACAAATGCTATGATGTCGGCTCCGAGGCTTTCCGCCGGTATGTCGAGGCGCAGACCGGTTACCGTGATGCCGGCCGTTCCTCGTATACTGACGTTTGCATCTTGAGTCGTGACATTTGCGGGGTGAATCTCAGCGTCGGTTGCCGCTGCGATCATCTCCCGTGTGACGAGTTGCATGTCCGGGAATGGGCGAATACGCTTCATATCGTCCGCAGGTGGCTTTCGTCTCCCGTGCTTCCTGCTTTTCCCCGTCCGGAAATCAGCAAAAGCGCATAGTCCCGGAAGAAAGAATGGGAAAGGACGGGATCAGAGGAAGGAATAGGGGGCGCGAAGAAATAGGGGAAGAAATCGGTTCGCATCCTGGCAATTCGCTCCTGAATTATCTCTTGACTGTCCATATAATTATTGTATCTTGTTAAGAAATTTAAAATCACCAAAATACGGATAAACAAGATGTGATGTTATGAAAGAAAAACGCTTCACCATCACCGGTCAGGAAAAAGAAGATATTTACCGTCGGATTGAACATTTTCTGAAAAAATATTCCAATTTGAAATTTACTTAAAAAAATAAAGGGGACGGTTCTGTTTTAGACGTGAAGACAGATGTAATAAGGGGCGAAAGATAGAAGAATCGAAACAATTAAAAGTTCTTATCAATTCAGTTGCATGCGTATGTCCGCGGAAGGAGTGGCCATGGATATTTATAAATCGCTTTGCGAAATAACGGGGAGCGATTACGTCTCCCGTGCGCAGGAAGAGCAGTACCTCTATTCCCGTGATTCCGGGGCTCAGCCTCCCCGGCGGGTGGACTATGTAGTGATGCCCAGCACTGTGGAAGAAGTCCAGGGCATTCTAAGGCTGGCCAACACAGAGGGCATTCCTGTCACGCCCCTGGGGGGCGGCTTCACACTGTCGGCGCTTGTCGTTCCCCAAAAAGGGGGGATCGTCATGGACATGAAACGGATGGACAAAATTCTCGAGGTCAATGAGCTCAGCCGTTATGTCCTGCTTGAGGCGGGCGTTTCACAGGCCGCTCTCAGATCCTATCTGAAAAAACACCATCCCAGGCTGCAGCATTCCACGCCGGAGGCGCCCCCGACTGTGACAGTCGTGGGAAACGCCGTCATTCAGGGGCACGGACATCTCACCCCGCGCTACGGGCTCAATTCCGATATGGTCAACGGAATGGAGGTTGTTCTGCCGACGGGGGAAATATGTAAACTGGGGTCGGCGGCGGTGACCGGTTCATGGTACACCCGTGGACCCATCCCGGATTTACCCGGCCTGTTCATCGGCTGGTTCGGCACGACCGGCGTGGTCACCAAGCTTTCCCTGAAGCTCTACCCGAAGCCTCAATACCGCGACGTTATTGTCTTTTCCTCCGACGATATTGATGCGATTCCCGAGGTTATCTTTGAGTTAACCCAGCTCGATCTTCTGGAAGACTTTTTCCTGATCACGCAGGAAAAGCCCGACTGGATGAATCACATCTTCTATGTCATTGTTCTCTCCGCCCACTTGGAAGAAGAGCTGGCTATGAAAAAGAAGATTTATCTGGATCTCGCCGGTAAGATCTGCAGCGGCGAAACGATCAAACCGGTCGAAAATCTGCATCCGGCCCTCCGGGCGCGCTTTCTCGATGTACCGCCCAAGGCCGCCCTGGCCGCCGATTTCCGAAAGGGGGGCGGATTCCAGTATTCGGCTGCTATCCTGTCCTTCGACAAGGTGCCCGCCGCCTGGCGCAAGGGAATCGAGATCGCCCACACTCACGGCATGGTCGCCTCTTACGTTCACCAGGTCTTGACCTGCCACAGCATTATGTTCGGCTTCAATTATTCCTTCAATCGGGGCGATGAGGCCGATATTCTGGCGGCGAGGCAGGCGGTGGATGAATCGAACCGGTTTACTCTCGACATCGGCGGGATGATCTGGAAAGGGGAGGCGGAAGCACAGAAGCTGGTCATGAAAAAAATGGATCCCAACACGGCGAAGCTGATAGAAAAAATCAAAAAAGCCATGGATCCGCAAGGGATCATGAATCCCGGAAACTGGGAGGCGCCTCAATGAAATATGAAGATCTTCTGCACCGTTGTTTTCGTTGCGGGTACTGCAAACTGACTGATGACTATGACGATTTCAACTGTCCTCCCCATCTTAAATACCGGTTTGAATCATTTTCACCGGGGGGCCGGCTTTGGCTTACGCAAGCCTGGCTTAAAGGCGACGTGCAGACAAGCGAGCGCTTTGAGCAGATTCTCTATTCCTGCACCTTGTGCGCAAACTGCGTCAAACACTGCATCTTTCCCTTCAACGACGATATCGTCAATATTTTAGTCGCCGCCCGTGAGGCCGTTGTGGAAACGGGAACGCTGCCGCCGCCTGTGCGCGATTATTTCAAAGCTCTTCAGGTCTACGGGAATCCGTACAAAGAACCGCCGGAAAAACGCGGGGACTGGGCCCGTGATTTATCCGTTCCCTTCTATGACGGTCAAGATTATCTTCTTTACATCGGCTGCGTTGGCTCGTACGATGAACGGGGGCAGAAAATAGCCCGGGCCGTTGCCCGTGTTCTCCAACAGGCCGGCGTTTCTTTCGGAATTTTAGGCGGGGAGGAATTATGCGACGGCAACGAAGTGCAGGCGCTGGGAGAAGCCTGGCTGTTCGAGAATCTGGCCCGAGAGAATATGAAATTGTTCAAGTCCCGGGGCGTCAGGAAAATTATAACACTTGATCCCCATGCCTTCAATGCCTTCTCCCGGGACTACCGGAAGCTTGGGGTTGACTGGGAGGTTTATCACTACACGCAAATCCTGGCGGAAAAAATCGACTCCCTGATCCCGTTGATAAAAGCACATCCGGCCACCGTCGTCTATCACGATCCCTGCTATCTTGGCCGTCATAACGGCATTTACGAAGCGCCCCGGCAGATCCTGGCCGCGCTGCCCGGAATCACCCTTGCCGAGATGACTGCCAGTCGCGACAACGCCCTGTGCTGCGGCGGCGGTGGCGGAAATTTCTTCACCGACATTCTGGGGGGCGGAAAGGAAAGCTCCGCGCGCCTCCGCATTGCCCAGGCGAAGGATGCCGGCGCGGATATCGTGGCTGTTTGCTGTCCCCAGTGCGCCAAGATGCTGGAAGACGCCGGGAAAGCGGCAGATCCGGAGCAGCGGCTGGAGATTCTTGATATCGCGGAATTGATTGCCCGTAGCCTTCAATAAGGGCGAAATGCTTCCAGACGTGTGAGGAAAATCTTAGATGTCTGAAATCGCCGGACATATCCAATTTCAACATGTAATAGCCGCCTTATACCAAGTTGCATTAAGTTCTTATACATCGTTTTTATAACCGTTCTTCAGAACAAGTCGTTTCGCATTATTTTTTTCAGCCGGGCGGGGATGTTCCACTTCTTTATCTGATCGGCCACGCAGGCAGGCACCCAGTGCTCCCAGGGATGATCGTTGACGATGGCTTCGCGGATGGTAGCCGCGGACAGCCCCTTTTGTTCAGCAGGCACTTGCCGGAGAATATGAATGGCCAGGCCGCTTTTCCGGAAAAGCTCCTTTTTTCTGATTCCCCAGTCGTCGTAAATGGACAGAAAAAAAACGGCATCCAACGGTACGTAATATTGATACAGCTCCGGCCGGTTGACGGGAAACGGTACAATTGTAAACTCAGACAGTGGAATTCCGCCTTCAACGAGAGCCGAACGGAGTAGTACGGTACGTTCGTAGTAGGTAAGGGGATTGGCTGCCGCACTGCTTCTGGCGGGGTCGGCCGGATCTGCCCTGGTAAGAACAGGGTCGGGGTTGGTGATGCCCACAACGAGATGGCGGCACAATGCTTTGCCGGAAAGAAGATATTTCATGTGGTCCAGATGAAGGATTTGAAACCTGCCGTGGATAACGCCTGTTTCGTAAGGCGGGCGGGGCGAAATGATTTCTTCTTCAGTCATTCGTCGTTGCCTCCCGCGCCGGGGCCTTCTTCACATAACGAAAACCAGGAATAGTTTCCCGGCCAGAAGGGCTGATCGTTTTCCGTGTCCATGGTTCCCATCAATTTTGCCCGGTCCAGATAATTGAGAATCAGATACATCATTTCCTTGCCGCGCACCATCGACAGCGCACCCGCCGCAGCCGACACCTCGTCAAAAGATTCGATGCGGTCCCGCCTCACGCCGCAGCCGTGCATCACAAGCGGCACCGGTTCTCCGGAGTGGACAAGCGATCCTTCGCTGGGCGTAGAATGATCCGATGTGACGATCACGAGAGTGTCCGGATCGTCCAGAAATGGAACGATCTGCCGGGCGATGCCCCGATCCAGAGCTTCGATGACGGATTTTTTCAGAAAAGGATCTTTGCGATGAGCTGCTTCATCCGGTGCTTTGGTATGAACGTGGATAAAATCATAGGCTGAGAAAACGTCGCGGGCCTGAGCCAGACGCCGGGCGATTTCTTCTTCGGGGTCGTCGGATTCTTCGCCCCGAATAAAGTCCAGCCCCAGATAGGCGGCCATGCCTTTGAAAAGAACGCCCGCGGAAACGGAAAGCCCTTTGAGGCCGTAACGCTCGGAAAAAGAGGAAATGTGCTTGATCCGTCCCGCCCTCTGGGTGATCAGACCGTTTGCAGGCAAGAGGCCGAGCCGCCGCCTTGCCTGATTGACGGTGGAAGCGTCCAGCCGCCGGTAAATGTCGGTGAGATATTTCGAAAGAGCCGCGGCCGTCCTGCACGCGGACGCATCATGTGCGAACGGTTTCCAGGGCACAACGGACATCATGGGCCGTCCGTCCGCCATGTGGTTTGTGTCGGTGATATAAGGACTGACATCCCCCGTTATCTTCAGCACGCCGGAAGCCCCCTTGACGGGGTGGAACTCAATCCGGATATCTTCGCTCCAGGGTTGGGTTACAACAGGGAGGAGGGCCGCAATTTCGTCGGGCGATACTTCAGCCACGTTTTTTTTTACAAACAGAAAACCTTTGTACTCGTAGAGGCTGGCCAGGTGAGCCAGCAGGGCCACATCTTTTTCAGCCAAGGCGATGCCGGCTCCAAGAGCTTCGAGCGCGCCCCGGCCGGGAAAATCATCGGGATCGAAGCCGAAAATTGAGAAATGTGCGTTTTCGCTGGGCAGCGCCTGACCCAGGCGCGCCGCATGGTACAGCCCGTTGACACCGGCGCGGGCGAGGGCGTCCAGGGCGGGCGTATGAGCGGCCTGCAGAGGCGTTTGATGTCCCAGCGAGGCAAAGGACCGGTCGCCCAAACCATCGAGAATAATCAGCAGACATTTCTTCATCAGGTCCTCCTCCACTTTTTTTGCTGTTCCGGCGGTTATTGTTAAACCGGATCTATTCCATACGGGAATAAAGCACCCGGTGTTATTCTATTAATCTATTGGTATTATTGCAAAAAAATCTATATAGAGTCAACATGATTTTCGACCTTCACGTACATACAACTCATTCGCCATGCAGCAAACTCCGGCTGGAAGAAATCATCAGCCTGGCCCGAACGCGGGGGCTGGACGGAGTTGCCGTCACTGATCACAACAGCATGGAATGCAGCCGGGAAATTACCGAAGGACTTCA
>JAVBWB010000006.1:0-46681 GCA_036677645.1 Geobacteraceae bacterium
AGTCATTCCTTCGGGCGTAGTCTAGGATTTCAAGACGCTGGTTGTTTACTTCCTGCCTGTCTGTGCTGACCCTGATGTAGGCTATTACTTTCGGCATCATGTCCTCCCTGAACAATAATTCTTATGCCGCGGGAATTGAGAATCGATTCAAGATGTTCTACTGGCCCTGTGCAGAGGAATGGTCCGACACGGAAATCGTCTGAAATTAGCAAGTAAATACTTCCGCATGGTTTTTCCGGTTTTGAAGCTGCATCCCGACCGGAAAAAGGTAAAGGCTGCTCTAAATCGAACTCGATATGACGTTTTTCCATGGGTTGTCGTACTTAACGTTGAATTCTGCGTAAAATAGTGAATTACTGATAACTGTTTAATGCAGCATTGCACTACATTTTCTGATAGCCGTAAACGTTCGTTATCATTGGCTAATAATGCTGAGAGGTGTACGTAAAACTACTTCAGATTACAGCTTGTCACATGCCCGAAGTAGTGACTCTGCGTATATGAAAGCGGCGTTTCGGACAGTCCGCTCATTTAGGAAACCCGCCCACACGAAAAGCATGATGGCCGATACTGCCAGTGAGACTTCTGCTGCATGTGATGCAGCGGTAAGATTTAGAAGAACGCCTCCCTTGTGAGAAATCGCAAGAATTTGCTGAGAAATCATTACCCATAGGAATGTCCCGATAGATGCGGCTATCCCGATGTTCTTGAGCGCGTAGCTGTTCCTGCGGAACCCATAAGAAATGTTCTCTTCAAATAATAGGGCGAAGTCCTTCTTGTCCCTTGTGTGGTTGAGAAGCCATCGCACGGCAGACTGATAAATGTCATCGGCAAGGGCCGGATTGGCTCCCTCTGCTGTTTCATCAGGAAATTCAATGTTAATTTTCCCGGCAAGAAAGGCATGGTAACGGCGCTTTGTCGGTCCCTCTATTGTCTTGTCGCGGTGCCTCAAAAGCTGCGTGGTCGGTTTTCCTCCCCAGGATTTGAAAAGAATCGGCTCCAAACATCTCCCCCGCTCTCGCGCGATGTTTGCAAGGAGGTAAAGCCCGCCACAGGATGCCGCGACGGTACTGGCTGCCGTGACAACGGAGTTTGAACCGTAAAGAACGGTCATCATTACAATCACCGGAAGACCTGCCAAAAGCGCGGGATATAATCGCGCTTGCCTTTCGTATGGATCTGTGACCTTTGTCAGGAGATCGTTTAATCCCATGATTCCACCTCACTTGAAAACGGTATCGTCGGAGCAGGATACCAGCCCCTAGATGGCATGTTGTGTGAAGAGCATTTTGTGTCACTCCTTGTCTCGACGACAGAACATCCCCGCCTTATAAAGGCATTCGTCACCGCTTTTCGTGGGTGAATGGTAGATTCCTTGGCGACTGAGACGAACGAGGTAACGGTCTGAATGCCATCGTTAACCGCCTTCCGGGGGCCGAGAATTTTATCGAGTGCACTGGTTGAGACATTGTTGCGGCTCCCGTGATGGGGAATTTGGTTGAATTTCAAGCCCGTGGAGATGGAAATTCCTTGTGCGTCGGCATAGTCTGCTGCGGCGTGAAGGGCGCGAACGCCGGCATCGCCTGTAAGGAAAATACCTCGACCGTCAATCACCCCGTATAAGATAACTGAGCTTTCGTTTTCTGCCGATGTCTCCACATCCTCCCTGAGAGACTCGATATGCCAATGCTCTGCAACCCATTCAATTGCTTTCCTGGCGATTTCCGAGATTGATTTCATTGTCGATGCAGCAAACGAAATCGACGATTTCTCCAGCTCCTTTTGCTCAGGCGACTTTGAGAATTCCGGTACCAACTCGTGAACGTACCAATCCCTCTCCGGCGAAAAGACCTCGAAGTCACCGATTATGGAGCCTTGGAAAGGTTCGAATACCGGGATACCCTTTTCAACGGCAAGTTGCTCCAGGGCATATGCTGCACCCATCTTTTCCTTCAGGCGCTCTGCCAAGCTGTTGTCGGTGATACGCCCGTCTTTGAAGTAATCCCGGATCTCGGCGGAGTACTCCCACGGCCGATGGATCCATAGCTCCCCTACTTCAAGCTGTTCGAGCACTACCGAGAGCCCTGATGCGTGATCCCCGTCCGGGTGGGAGTTCACCACATAGTCTACTCGAGTGGTCCCATAATAAGCCTTGATGTGGTCCACTAGTGCTTGGCCGGCGTCTTTAGTTCCGCCGTCGTACACCATCACCTTGTAATTGCCTGGAGAGCCGTACCTCATGGCGATTGCGTCTCCGCTCCGACTGCCGCTGCCAACTGGAAGAAAATCAATTTCGTAACCAATGCCCTCTGCCATCCGGCCACCTCCAAAACTATTTTTACATCATAGCCAATGATGCATTTGCGACGAATATAGTTGACATTTCCCTCAATTGCAAGTAAAAAAATGCATCATGATCAATGATGCGATAATGAAGAAGGTGAAGTTAAACGATATTGCGGAGATACGAGCTGGACATCCTTTTCGCGGGAGCGTTCCAGAAGTTCCAGATGGCACAGTGTCCGTCATTCAGATAAAGGATGTCGATTGGGCAGGCAACGTTAAGTGGGATGGCCTGGCAAAAACCAGCTTAGGGGGACGGAAAGAACCTGACTGGCTAAAAAGCGGAGATGTACTTTTCGTCGCCAGAGGAGCAAAAATAGTTTCCGCTTACGTTGAAGAAGTGTCTGTTCCTTGTGTGTGTTCGCAGTATTTCTATTTGATCAGAACAAAGTCGAATGAAGTCCTCCCAGAATTTGTAGCATGGCAAATCAACCAACAGCCTGCTCAATCTTATCTTGTCAGATCGGCTGAGGGGACGGCACAGGTAAGCGTCCGCAGAAGTATGTTGGAAGATCTCGACATCGTCATTCCGCCCCTCGATCAGCAACAAAAAATCGTCGCAATCGCTAAATTAGCCCTGCGCGAGCGAGAGATTCTTGAGTCGCTCGTTATCAATCGCGAACGTGAGCTCCGACTTATTGCGAAACAGCTACTTGAATCTTCTATTACGGAAAGGGTGAACTCTTAATGGTAACTGCTCCCATAAATCAGGATGATATTAACAAAGCGGTATGGGCTGCTTGCGATACCTTTCGTGGCACGGTCGATCCAAGTATTTATAAAGACTATGTCCTGACCATGCTTTTCGTTAAATATATCAGCGATGTCTGGCAGGACCACTATGACCAGTACAAGAAGGAATATGGCAATCACCCGGAATTGATAAAGGAGATGCTCAAGAACGAGCGATTCGTGCTGCCGCCTAAAGCCAACTTTTATTCTCTTTATGACAAGCGGCAACAGCCAGGCAACGGGGAGCGTATCGACAAGGCGTTACATGCTATTGAAGAAGCAAACATCCAAAAGTTGCGCGACGTGTTCCAAGACATCAGCTTCAACTCCAACAAGCTCGGCGAAGAGGCACAGAAAAACGACATCCTGCGGCATCTCATTGAGGATTTCGCCAAACCTGAACTTAACCTCCGCCCAAGCCGCATCGGTCAGCTCGATATCATCGGCAATGCCTATGAATTCCTAATAAAAAATTTCGCCTCCACGTCCGGCAAAAAGGCGGGCGAGTTTTACACTCCACCGGAGGTCTCCGAGCTAATCGCGGAACTGGTGGAGCCGCAGGAAGGCGACGAGATCTGTGATCCGACATGCGGATCCGGTTCCTTACTGCTTAAGTGCGGCCAACAGATACGAAAACGCTCCGGTTCAAAAAAATACGCTCTTTACGGTCAGGAGGCTATTGGCAGCACCTGGGCGCTTGCCAAGATGAATATGTTCCTCCATGCCGAAGATAACCATCGAATCGAGTGGGGCGACACCATCCGCAATCCGAAGCTGCTGGAAGGAGAAGGACGACTCAAACACTTCGATGTGGTGGTGGCCAATCCACCTTTTTCCTTGGAAAAGTGGGGTCACAACAACGCCGAAGGCGATAAATACGGCCGTTTCCGGCGTGGGATCCCGCCTAAGACCAAGGGGGACTATGCCTTTATTCTGCACATGATCGAGACACTTAAGCCTGGCACCGGCCGTATGGGGGTGGTTGTGCCTCACGGCGTCCTGTTCCGTGGTTCCAGCGAGAAGACTATCCGCCAGAAGCTCATTGAAGAGAACCTGCTTGATGCGGTGATTGGCCTTCCTGAAAAGCTATTTTATGGCACTGGTATCCCAGCGGCGATTTTGGTGTTTCGTAAGAAAAAGTCTGACAAGAACATCCTGTTCATCGATGCCAGCCATGATTACCAAGACGGGAAAAATCAGAACTTCCTACGTGATGAAGACATTGCCCGCATTGTAGATACTTATCAGGCACGGCAAAGCGTCGATAAATACGCTTACCTTGCCTCCCACGGCGAAATCAGTGGAAACGATTACAACCTCAACATCCCGCGTTACGTGGATACGTTTGAGGAGGAAGAAGAAATCGACTTGGTGGCAGTCCACAAAGAACGCGAAAAACTTAAGGCCGAACTCGCAGCATTAGAGGTGCAAATGGCAAAATACCTTGAAGAGTTGGGGATCAAGTGATGGCGAGGGAGAATGGAAAGCCAGCTACAATTCAACCAGGTTTGCCCAAGCTACCTGGTACTCCGGCTGGTTGGAGGAAGTCGAGGTTGGGAAAACATCTTTTCGAGATCAAGAGACCAGTCGACCTGTGTCCCGATAAAACCTATAAGCTTGTAACGGTCAAACGTGCCCGGGGAGGGATTGAGAAAAGATGTGAGTCTCTTGGTTGTGAGATAAAAACGCCCACTCAGTTCACAATCCAATCTGGCGATTTTCTGATCTCAAAACGACAGATTGTTCATGGTGCATGCGGGCTTGTTCCTTCTGAGTTAGATGGAAGTATAGTCTCAAATGAATATGCGGTTATCGGAACACATGGTGGAATTGATCTTTCGTTCTTACGTTACCTCTCTGAAACTGTGTATTTTCAGCAAACCTGTTATCATTCGAGTATCGGCATTCATGTTGAAAAGATGATATTCAATGTGGAACGTTGGCTTAACTGGCACTTTAATATCCCAACACTTTTAGAGCAGACTAAAATAGTCGAAATGTTAGCTAGTTGGGACAGCGCCATTGCAACTGTCAGAAGGTTGCTTGAAAACAGCAAAGTCCAGAAACGGGGGTTATTGCAACAGCTATTATCACAGAAAACACGATTTGCAGACTTTGGTATTGACTGGCAAGAAATGCAGTTCAATTCTATTGCATCTTTGTCAAAAGAACGGTTTAACCCATCGCTTTCTGACAAGCAGCATCAGTGCATCGAATTAGAGCACATTGAACAAGGGACAGGTCGATTATGCGGATACACCAAAACTAATGCGAAATCAAGCCTTAAAGCGATTTTTTCTGCCAATGACGTTCTCTTTGGTAAATTACGCTCGTATCTTCAAAAATATTGGATGGCAGATAGAGAGGGTGTGTGCTCAACAGAATTCTGGGTCTTAAGGGCAAATCCTATAGTGTGTTTACCTGAATACCTTTTTTATCTCGTTCAAACAGAAGGGTTCTTGCGGGCTGTTAATGTTGCGTCAGGGTCGAAGATGCCCCGTGCAGAATGGGGCGTTGTCAGCAAGAACCAATTCCTTCTCCCGCCCTTGGAGGAGCAACATAAGATTGCTGGGCTTTTGAAAGCGGTAGATACGGAGCTTTTTGCCCGGCAAAATCAACTTGTCATGCTCAACCGTGAGAGGCAGGCACTCTTACAACAACTCCTCACAGGCAGGCGTCTAGTTAAAGTTGACGATTCACCAATTGACAAGGCTGTAACTTGACGGTGCTACCATGACTCTTTTACCCCAGACGAAGGAACAGTTTAGCGCCCACATCCCTGCACTTCACATGCTGTTGGCATTGGGCTGGGAATATCTTTCGCCTTCTGAATGTCTCTCTCAACGAGGCAAAATCAGTGAAGTATTGTTCAAGCCGATCCTTATAGAAGTCCTGCGGGACCGTCAATTCGAGTACAAGGACGAGTGGTACCCCCTCTCCAACAATGCCATTGAACAGATTGTCCGAGAATTGTCTGCTCCCTCCCTACACGAAGGGCTGCTTTCCGCCAACAAACGAATTTACGAAAAGCTAACTCTTGGCATCACCGTCACCGAGTTCATGTCGGACGGCAAGAAATACCAGCCCACCATTGCTTTGATCGACTGGCAGAATGTCAACGCCAACCGCTTTCATTTTACCGAAGAGATGGAAATTCTCTCCACCCAAGGCACCCATACCCGCCGGCCGGATGTTGTATGCTTTGTGAATGGTATTCCCTTGATTGTCATTGAGGCGAAGCGCCCCGATTCCGGCAATACCAACAAGTCGATGATCGACGAAGGGGTGAGCCAGCATCTGCGCAATCAGAGACTGGACGAGATACCGGAACTGTTCGCATATACTCAACTGCTGTTGGCGGTTAGCCATACCGATGGGCGTTACGGTACCACTCATACCCCTGCCAAGTTTTGGTCTCGCTGGCGAGATGAGGAATTCAGTGAGACTCAGTATTTGGACTTGAAGAATATAAAGCTTGACCCGAAGGTCAAAGAGACCGTGTTCGCAGACAAGCCTAAAAAGGTGCGCGACTATTTCGAAGGTCTCTGGGCCAAGGAAATGCTCCCCACCGACCAGGACCGGCTTCTGGCAAGCCTTGCCGATAAAAAACGGTTCTTGGAATTCGTTCGCTTTTTTCTCCTGTTTGATAGGAAGTGCGGCAAGATAGCGGCCCGCTATCCGCAGTTTTTCGGGATACGTGCACTGATCGACCGGATCAATCAGCGCCGTCCGGACGGGGGCCGAGAGGGCGGCGTAATCTGGCATACTACCGGTTCGGGCAAGTCCCTCACCATGGTCATGCTGACAAAGGCACTCCTCCTCCACGACACCCTTAAGAATTGCCGGTTCATAGTTGTAACGGACCGCATCGACCTGGAAAAACAGCTTTCCAGAACCTTCATGAGCGGCGGTGCCTTTGGCTCCTTGATAGCCACAAAGAAGGAAGGAGAAAAGTCCAAGGTTACCTCTGGACGGGATCTGGCGCGGCGCATCGGCCACGGCACCGAGCGGATCATTTTCACACTGATAAATAAGTTCAATACCGCCTCAAAGCTGCCGGAATGTTACAACCCCTCCAGTGACCTAATTGTGCTAGTGGACGAAGGGCATCGCAGCCAGAAAGAAAACCATGAACGGATGCGCATGGCGTTGCCCAATGCTGCCTTTGTTGCATTCACCGGGACACCAATTCTCAAGGGTGAAAAGACCACCAATAAGTTCGGCCCGATCCTTCATGCATATTCGATGCAGAAGGCAGTGGAAGACAAGACTGTCACTCCGCTTTTGTATGAAGAGCGTCAGCCGGCACTTGATATCAACGAACAGGCGGTCAATAACTGGTTTGAGAAGATTACCTCCAGCTTGAGCGATGCCCAGAAAGCCGACCTGAAGAAAAAATTTGCCCGGAAGGGAGCGATCTATGGTTCGGAGAACCGAATCGAGCTAATTGCATGGGATATAGGGGTTCATTTCAGCGAGAACTTCAAAAAGCTTGGCTTGGGCTTGAAGGGACAGGTGGCGACAGGCAGGAAGCTGGATGCCATCCGCTACAAGAAACACCTGGATGCCACGGGTCTTGTTTCGAGCGCAGTCGTGATTTCCGCCCCCGACACCCGTGAAGGAAATACCGACGTCGATGAATCTACTCTGCCCGATGTGCAGAAGTGGTGGAAGGACAACGTCGGGAACAATGCTGAAACCTATGAGCACCGGGTTCTGGAAGACTTTGCCACTGACGGGGACCCTGACCTCCTGATTGTTGTAGATAAGCTCTTGACCGGGTTTGACGAGCCTCGCAATGCCGTGCTTTACATCGATAAGCCGTTGGAAGGACACAACCTCATCCAGGCAATTGCCAGGGTCAACCGCCTGCACGAGCAGAAGCGCTACGGTTTGCTGATCGACTACCGCGGAATCCTGAAAGAACTGGATACGGCTATCCGCGACTATCAGGACTTAGAAAGCCGCACCCAGCAAGGGTATGACATCCAGGACATCGAGGGGCTCTATAGTCAAATGAGCACGGAGTATAAGCGCCTGCCCATGCTCCACGATGCGATCTGGGCCATTTTCACGGATGTGCAGAACCGCCAGGATTTGGAACAGTACCGGCAGGTACTCATGTCGAAGTTCACCGAAGATGCCGAGGGCAACAGCTTCGATACTCGGCAAAAAATACGTGAGGACTTCTACGAAGCGTTGACAGCCTTCGGCGTTTGCTTGCAGGTGTCGCTCTCCTCCCGCTCATTCTTCGAAGACAAAAGCTTTTCTGAGGAGCTTATCAGGACGTACAAGGAAGACTTACGCTTCTTCAGTAACCTGCGCAAGATTGTCCGGCAGGATGCTCTGGAAACGATTGATTACAGCGTTTATGAGGAGCAAATCCGCCGTCTTGTTGACAAGCAGGTGATCGGCCTTGAAGTTCGTGAACCGGAAGGTGTCTATCTGGTTAATGAGTTGGGTCGGGAGCCAGACCCTAAGACTTGGTCAGAGGGGAAGACTCGTAACGAGACCGACATTATCCGGACACGTCTGAAAAAGACCATCGAGCAGGATCTTGCCGACGATCCCTATGCGCAAAAAATATTTTCCCAGCTCCTGAAAATGGCCATTGCTGAGGCAGAGGCCATGTTCGATCACCCTTTCAAGCAGTATGCTCTGTTCAAGGATTTCGAGGACAAGGTGAAAAACCGCGAGGTTGAGGGGATTCCAGACAGTCTAGGTGAGAACCGCCATGCCAAGGCGTACTTTGGCGCCTTCAAGCTCGTGCTCAATGACGAGTCGTTTTCTGTCTTCGACGAAGACCTGCAGAGAAAGTTCATTGATGAAGCGTTGGCTATAGATGAAACGGTAAAGAACGCTGTTGCGGAAAATTCTCTCAATCCGCAGAACATCGAAGCGGCCATCCGCAAGGGGCTGTTACCGCGTCTCTTTGTTTTGATCGGTCTGGACAAGGCCAAAGAGGTCATCGAGCATGTGATACAGATCACGCGGGTGGGCTTGAGTAGAGAGAGGCATTGACTCATGCTGCAATGCATTCAGTATGGCAGCGAGGAGATTTGCTACCAAGTAAACCGGGTCGCCAGCCGCAAACAGAAGATTGCAATTCACGTCTACCCAAATGGTGATATCCAAGTCGATGCGCCAGCCGACGTAGACCCAGCCAGAATTATTGATGCCGTCCGGGTACGTGCCCGTTGGATATCGAAGCGGCTGAAAGAGATACGCGAGAGAAACCTCTATGTGCTTCCTCGCGAATACGTCAGCGGCGAAAGCTATTTCTATCTTGGGCGACGTTACGTCCTGAAGGTTGCCGTAGTGCTTGGCAAAGGCGGTGGAGCCAAATTATCCGGCCGATATTTGCACGTAACCAGTCCGACAGCGGAACGGGTCACCATTAAGCGATACGTCAAAGAATGGTACAGAACGAGGGCCAAGGAAACCTTTGCCAGAAGACTGAATGCATTGGCTGGCCAGATCACATGGCTTCGCGTTATACCCCCCATACGGCTGTTGACAATGCGTATCCAATGGGGAAGCTGTTCGCCTAAAGGGGTACTGGTCTTCAATCCCAATCTCGTGAAGGCACCGAGGGAATGCGTAGACTACGTAATCCTGCACGAAATCTGTCATCTCAAGGAGCACAACCACAGTCAGCGCTATTATCGCCTGCTGGCCGAGTTGATGCCGGACTGGGAATTTCAGAAAACGCGTTTAGACGGACTCGCAGAAACTTTACTTAATGATTAACCGTTTGGCGCACTCGTTCCATTAGGACGTAGCCCAATATTTAACATTTTATTTGCACGATAACAATGCATGTGTTAATGTGCATAAAAAGTGTTAACTAGGGATGATAATGGATAACCTATTACGCGAATTTGAACGCCACCTGAAAGAAGCACTGAACATTACTGTCGTACCGAAAGAATGGGGAGATGTCGACAGGCTCCCCTTTTTCTTACGAGACCTCTACACCTTTTTTCAAGCTTCTCTTCTAAATACCTCTTGCCTGCTGATGGTCTCGCAGGACAAAGAGGAGCAGACTCCCGCAAACATTCGCAAGCAGATGTTGCAGGTCCAGGCGAAATGGGATGGGGAAGTGATCTATCTTTGCCCTTCGGTCTCTGCCTACAACCGCAAGCGGCTGATCGAGCAGAAAGTCCCCTTTGTTGTGCCTGGAAACCAGATGTATCTTCCAATGCTCGGCATCGATCTGCGAGAACATTTCAGGCAAATTCGTACAGCCGCTCCCGGCAAGTTGAGTCCTTCCACTCAAGCGGTTGTTTTGCATGCACTACTGCACGGACCTGGAAAGGATTATACGCCATCCCGGCTGGCAAACCAGTTGGGATATACGGTGATGACGCTGACGCGAGCCTTTGATGAATTGAAGTCGCTCGGGCTGGGAGAAGTGGTCACAGAGGGACGGGAAAGAGTGCTTCGCTTTAGCGACGGGAAAAAAGCCTTGTGGGAAAGATCACGGGAGTTCATGCGGAGCCCGGTAAAGAGACGTATTTTCATACGCCCTCCCGGTAAAAAAGGGGGGGGGATCCCAGCGGGGCTGACGGCACTGGCGCACTATACCATGCTGGCGCCTCCTTCTGTTCCGGTATATGCGGTAAGCATGGAAGAGTGGAAATCGATGAAGTCTATTAATGCTGTCGTGGAACTGCCGGCCGCGGAACCGCAGTCGTTTGAAATTGAGATATGGAATTATTCGCCGCTCCAATTTAAGGAAGAAGACGTAGTCGATCGGTTTTCCCTTTATCTGAGCTTGCAGGATAACGTTGATGAGCGGGTGCAGTCCGCCCTCGAGAACATGATGGAGGAAGCCTCATGGTGAGAGGTCTTGATCGGTTCAAAGCACATTTTGAACCATTTGCGGACAGGTATGTGCTGATTGGCGGAACGGCCTGCTCCCTTGCAATGGAAGACGTCGGATTGGAGTTTCGGGCAACCAAGGATCTCGATATCGTCCTGTGCGTTGAGGCGCTGGACGCCGCTTTTGTGAAGGCCTTCTGGGAGTTTATTCTCAAAGGCAAGTATAAGATCCAGGAGAAGAGCACGGGGAAGAAACAGTTTTATCGGTTCAAGAACCCTGAAGACGAATCATTTCCGGTGATGCTGGAATTGTTTTCGCGTGTGCCGGACACTTTGACCATCGGTGACGACAGCCATCTGACCCCAATCCCGATGGATGAAGAGGTTTCCAGCCTGTCGGCCATTCTGCTGAATAAGGACTACTATGAATTCATCCATGCCGGGAAACAGGAAATAGACGGATTGTCAGTCGTTGGGCCGACGTACCTGATTCCCCTGAAGGCAAGAGCCTGGCTCGATCTTATGAAAAGGCGTGAGACAGGTGAATCGATAGATGAAAAGGACATAAAGAAGCATAAGAATGACGTGTTTAGGCTGTATCAGATCATCGATCCAGAGCAGTCAATTGGTCTTCCAGGCTCCATTGCGGAAGATCTGCAGCAATTTTTCGATGAGATGCAGGAAGGGCAGAGTGTGGACTTGAAGAATTTAGGATTAAGAAATAGGAGCCTTGACGAGATTCTTGGGGACCTGCGGTCAATTTACGGTCTTGGAGATTGATCTCGGGGAGAAATGTTTTGATTGATGCGGTTTGCCGATGACTGGCGAGCTTTTGAAAGTAGGCGGGCATCGAGATGCCGTGGAGTGGGTCAAGTAACCTTATAAAACTGGTTACCCGAAATGAGGTTACTCGAAAGGTTACTCCAAAAACAAAAGGCCTTCCGGTCGGTGACGGAAGGCCTTGATTTTACATGGTGCCCAGGGACGGAATCGAACCGCCGACACGAGGATTTTCAGTCCTCTGCTCTACCGACTGAGCTACCTGGGCGATTGAGCCTTCAACTTATATATCCATTTCCCCCGTCTGTCAACAGATTTTTGCCTGGAGCCGGTTTTCTATGCCCGGGAGATGAACCTGCCGTCCCGGGTGTCCACCTTGATCTTCTCGCCAGCCTCCAGGTAAGGAGGGACCTGGAGCCTCAAACCGGTTTCCAGCAAAGCTTCCTTGGTCTGGGCCTGGGCCGTGGCATGCTTGATCGCCGGCGCGGTTTCAGTGACCAGCAACTCCACTACCATGGGCAGGTCAACGTTCACCAGGCGGCCCTGGAAGAGGCCCAGCACCACCTCGGTGCCTTCCAGCAGGTAGGGCGACAGGGATGAGAACTGCTCTTCACCCACCTCGAACTGCTCGTAGTTTTCCAGGTCCATGAAGATGCCGCTCGTGCCGTCGGCGTAGAGAAACTGCCCCTTGTGGCGCTCGAAGTCGGCTTCATCCACCTTGTCGCCGGAGCGGAAGGTTTTTTCCAGCACCTGAGCGGTGAGCAGGTTGCGGTACTTGGTTTTGACCATGGTGTTGGCCCCGCGGGCCGACGGTGACTGGAAGGCCACATCGAGTATCAGGCAGGGGGCGCCGTCGATCTGGATGACCAGCCCCCTCTTGAATTCGGACGTCGTAATCATGATTCGTTTCCTCTTTGAATGAAATTTATCTCAAATTAGTACCATAAATCCCGACGAAAAGACAACACTCCGCCGTTCCTTACCGGGTTGAACAAGGTGACGGCCTGCTGTAGAGTTGAACAAGACCGGCGAACATTGTGCGGCTCCCCGGCAAAATTCATTCTGGAGAGAGGACGGCATGGTTTCCTGGCACAGCCTTTCCGTCGAAGAAACAAGTGACCTGCTGCGCACCGACCCGGCCCGGGGGATCGACGGACCGGACGCCGAGCGCCGCCTGGCGGAGCATGGCCCGAACGAGCTGCAGGCTGAGCGCGGCATTTCGCCGTGGGCGATTTTCCTGGAACAGTTCAAGAATGTCCTCATCGTAATCCTTTTGATAGCAACGGCGATTTCGGCGGTTCTCGGCCACGGAACCGAGGCGATCGCAATTGTCGTCATCGTGCTGTTTGCGGTAATTCTCGGCTTCATCCAGGAGTACCGCGCAGAACGTTCCATTGATGCTTTGCGGAAAATGGCCGCTCCGGCAGCGCTGGTAATCCGGGATGCGGTCGAGGCGCAGGTTCCGGCGCGCGACCTGGTGCCGGGCGACCTGGTCCTGCTTTTGGCGGGCAACCGCGTGCCGGCCGATATCCGGCTTACGGAGTCGTTCAATCTCCGGGTCGACGAGGCATCTCTTACGGGAGAGTCCCTGCCGGTGGAGAAGCAAGCCGGGATCGTCGAAGGCACGGACGTTGCCGTCGGCGACCGGACGAACATGGGATATGCCGGTACGACGGTAACCTATGGCCGGGGCCGGGGGGTTGTCGTTGCCACCGGGATGGAGACCGAGTTCGGCAGGATCGCAGCGATGCTGCAGACGGTCGAGACCGGGCGGACACCGCTGCAGAAGAACCTGGACAAAGTCGGCAGGGTATTGGCCTTGTCCGCGCTCGTGGTGGTTTCCCTGATTGTTGGCGCCGGCTTGCTGCGGGGCATGCCCTTCCTGGAGATGTTCATCTTCGGCATCGCCCTTGCGGTTGCCGTTGTCCCCGAAGCCCTTCCCGCTGTGGTCACCATTTCGCTTGCCCTGGGCGTCCAGCGTATGGTCCGGCGCAATTCCCTCATCCGCCGCCTGCCCGCGGTGGAAACGCTCGGCAGCACCTCGGTGATATGTTCCGACAAGACCGGTACCCTGACCAGGGACGAGATGACCGTCCGTGCGCTCTATGTGGCAGGCGTGATGTGGCGGGTTGCCGGAGAGGGGTACGACCCGCACGGCGCCTTTACCATCGAAGGCCGCGAAACGGATCCTTCGTCCTCCCTGGAATCCCTGCTCATGGCTGCCGCCCTCGCGTCCGACGCGTATATCGTCCGGGACGGGGAGAGTGGTTCCTGGCGGGTAAAGGGCGATCCCACGGAGGGGGCGCTGGTAGTGGCCGCGGCCAGGGCGGGGTTGGGCAAGGCAGACCTGGACAGCCGGTTCCCGCGGGTGGACGAGATTCCCTTCAGTTCGGAAACAAAGCGCATGACCACGCTTCACCGGGGGGCCGGCGGCATGGTTGCCTATGCCAAGGGCGCCCCCGAGGTGATCCTTGCAGCCTGTACCCGGCAGATGATCGACGGGAAACAGGTTCTTCTCGATGACGAGGGGCGGGAGGCGATCGCCGAAGCCGCGACCGGCATGGCTGCCGGCGCCCTGCGGGTCCTGGCGCTGGCCTGCAAGCCGGAAGCCACGATCTTCGATGCGGCGGAGGGGATGGTTTTTCTCGGCCTGGCAGGCATGATCGACCCTCCCCGGCCGGAAGCGAAGAGCGCGGTCGCCATGTGCGGGCAGGCGGGAATCAGTGTCTGCATGATTACCGGAGACCACCCCCTCACCGCCCGGGCCATTGCCGATGAACTTGGCATACTTGGCGGCGGCAAGGTGCTGACCGGCCGGGAGATGGAGGAGATGAGCGATGAGGAGTTGACCCGCGAAACCGTTGTGACCACCGTGTATGCCCGGGTGTCTCCGGCCCACAAGCTCCGGCTGGTCGAGTCGCTGCAGAAACTGGGGCACGTGGTGGCAATGACCGGTGACGGCGTCAACGATGCGCCGGCGCTCAAGAAGGCGGATATCGGCATCGCCATGGGGATCACCGGCACGGATGTCAGCAAGGAAGCCTCGGCCATGACCCTCCTCGACGACAATTTCGCCTCCATCGTGGCGGCGGTCGAAGAGGGGCGCGGGATCTTCGACAACATCAAGAAGTACCTGATGTACCTGATTTCTTCCAATGCCGGGGAAATCCTCCTTATGGCGGGGGCTGCCGTTGCCGGGCTTCCCCTTCCCCTCTCAGCCGTACAGATCCTGTACGTGAACCTCGTCACCGATGGACTGCCCGCCCTGGCCCTGGCGGTCGATCCTCCGGAAGCGGACCTGATGCGGCGCCCGCCCCGCGATCCCCGTACCGGTGTCTTCACGCGGCCGGTGGTTGCCCTCATGGGCTTGGGCGGAGTATGGTCGGCGGTGGTCAACCTGGCCCTATTCAGCGGCGCTCTCAACTTCGGTTATCCGCTCGAGAAGGCCATGAGCATGACGTTCGTCTCCCTCGTGCTCATCCAGTTCCTCAAGGCCTACAACTACCGGTCCGACCATACCTCGGTCTTTCGGCGTCCGTTCGCCAACCGGTGGCTGAACCATGCGATCTTCTGGGAGCTGGTGCTGCTTTATCTCACCATGACCCTTCCCGCACTGCGCGCGGTTTTCGGGACGTCAACCCTGTCGCTGGGGGAGTGGGCACTGCTCTTCGCCGCGGCGGGAAGCGTCGTGCCGGTGCTCGAGGCAGGCAAGGGGGTAGTAAGGAGCAGGCACGAGGCAGAAGGCAAAGGGCAAAAGGAAAGCGGATAAGGCTCTTGAAAAAAAACCGCCATGATCTTCCCGTCGTGCTATAAAAGGAGTTTACGAAATCGCGAACGAAGGAAAGCAATGAAGATCCTGCAGAATTTGAATCCCCGGCAACTGGAGGCCGTGCTCCATGGCGAGGGGCCGCTCCTCATCCTGGCGGGCGCCGGTTCCGGCAAGACCCGGGTCATCGTCCACCGTATCGCCCACCTGATCCTTGAGAAGGGCGTGCCCCCCTGGCAGATCCTGGCGGTGACCTTTACCAACAAGGCGGCAGCCGAGATGAAAGAGCGGGTGGAAAAGCTCCTGGGCAGCGGCGAGTCGCCGCTGATTGCCACGTTCCATTCAACCTGCGTCCGCATCCTGCGGCGGGAGATCGAGCAGCTGGGATACTCCTCCCATTTTGCCATCTATGACGACAAGGACGCTGAACGCGTCCTGAAGGACATTATCCGCGAACTGGGCCTGGATGAGAAAAAGCACCCGGCGAAAATGTTCGCCGCGGCCATCGACGACTGCAAGAATGCCGGCAGGGCGCCGGATGAGCTGGAAACGGACGACCCGGCCGGAGAGATGATCGCCAGGGTTTACGCTGCGTACCAGGAGCGGCTGAAGCGCTGCAACGCCCTGGACTTCGGCGACCTGATCGTCCTCACCGTGCGGCTCTTCGAGGCATTCCCCGAGGTGCTGGAGCACTACCGGGACCGGTACCGCTGGATCCTGGTGGATGAATACCAGGACACCAACCCGGTGCAGTACCGGCTGGTGCGCCTCCTGGCAGGCAACCGGATGAACCTGTGCGTGGTGGGGGACGATGACCAGTCCATCTACCGCTGGCGCGGCGCCGACATCCGCAACATCCTGGATTTCGAGAAGGATTTTCCCGGTGTCACCGTGGTCAAGCTGGAGCAGAATTACCGTTCCACGCAGACCATCCTGGCCGCGGCCGGCGCGGTGGTGAAGAAGAACCGCGGCCGCAAGGGCAAGACGCTCTGGACCGAGAACCCCGAGGGCGAACGTATCGTGCACCGCCGCCTGGACAGCGAGCGGGAAGAGGCGCGCTACGTGTGCCGCGAGGTCGAGCGCCATCTTCGTCGGGGCAGGGACAAGTCGGACATGGCCGTCTTCTACCGGACCAATGCCCAGTCCCGCGTCCTGGAGGATGCCCTCATGGCCGGCGGCATCACGTACCACATGGTGGGTGGGATGCGGTTCTACGAGCGCATGGAAATCAAGGACATCCTCGCCTACCTGAAAGTCCTGGACAACCCGGCCGACGAGGTCTCCCTGGCCCGGATCATCAACACCCCCCCCCGGGGCATCGGCGGGACCACCTTCGACCGGGTGAGCGACCTGGCCAGAGAGAGGAACATTCCGCTCATGGCCGCAGTGAGGTTCGCCGCTGACGGGGATCTTCTCGGCAAGGGTCCCCGTACGAAGCTTGCCGCCTTCGTCGCGCTGATGGACGGCTTCGCCGCACAGGTCGACACTATCCCTCTTCCGGAACTTGCCGCGCGCGTCATCAGCGAAACAGGGTACGACGCGAGGCTCAAAGAGGAACGGACCGAGGAGGCGAGGGACCGGCTCGCCAACATTCAGGAACTCCTGACCGCCCTGGACGATTTCGAGCGCGGAAGCATCGAGAAGGGACTGTCCGCCTACCTGGAGCAGGTGGCCTTGATTTCTGACGTTGAACGGGGCGAGCGGAACCGGAACTCGGTGACCCTCATGACCCTGCACTCGGCCAAGGGGCTGGAATTTCCCATCGTTTTCATGACCGGCATGGAGGAGCGGCTGTTTCCCCACGTGCGCGCCCTGGACGACCCGGAGCAGATGGAGGAGGAGCGGCGGCTCTGCTACGTGGGCATGACCCGCGCCCGGGAGCGGCTCTACCTTACCAATGCCCGCCGTCGCCACTTCTACGGCCAGGAGCAGTTCAACTCGCCGTCCCGCTTCCTGTCCGACATCCCCGGCGACCTGCTGGAAACCGACGAGGGCACGCAGCCCGGTTTCGGCTGGAGCGATACCGCCAAGCGGGAAAGCCTCGACCGGGAAGGACATGCTTCGGGCCCGGGCGGGAAATGGGGCGAGGCGGTCCGGTTGTCGCGGGGCGCCGATACGGGATCATCCCCATCACCGGTTCCCGACAACGAGGTGACGGTCATCCCGGAAGGGGAAGACGTCTTCATCGGTTTGAGGGTGCAGCATACCAAGTTCGGGCCCGGCACGATCCGGAAGATCGAGGGCCGGGGAGACGAGACCAAGGTCATGGTCTGGTTCGACACCGGCGGCCCCAAGAAGCTCCTGCTGCGCTTCGCCGGGCTGGAACGGATTTAGAAGGGTGAAGAGTGATGAGAGAAGGGTGAAAGGTGAGTTGGTCGTCGTTGACGGTTGTTTTTTCTCGCCGATCATGATAGAAAAGTCGTTTGGAATTAAACAGATTTCGGCTATGGAGCACGCAAAATGAAGCTTACAAGAGAACAGGTCGAACACGTGGCGCGGCTGGCGCGGCTCGAGCTGACCGAGGAGGAAAAAGACCTCTTCACTGGGCAGCTGGACGGGATTCTCGCCTACGTGGACAAGCTGAATGAACTGGACACTGCGGGCATCCAGCCCACGGCCCACGCCGTACCCATGGAAAACGCCTTCCGGGAGGATGTGGCGGCGCCCTCCATCGGGCTCGAAAACGCCCTGGCCAATGCCCCGGATCGTTCGGAGAGCTTTTTCCGGGTGCCGAAGGTGATCGAGTAGGCGCGAGGCAATAGTTTTGTTACCGGTAGGGGCGATCCTTGTGATCGCCCAATAGAGGGTAAACATGAGGTTTGCCCCTACATGACATACGGAGATTTCCTTTCATGGAATTGTACGAACTTACCATACACGAGCTGCACGAGCTGCTGAAAAACGGGGAGGTTTCGTCCGTAGAGGCGACGAAGTCGCTGCTGTCAAGGATCGAAGCGGTCGAGGGCAAGGTGAAGTCCTTCATCACCGTGACCCCGGAAGAGGCGCTGAAGAATGCCGGAGAAGCGGACCGGAGGATCGCGGCCGGTGAAATGGACCTGCTGACCGGCATTCCCCTGGCCCTCAAGGACATTTTCCTCACCAAGGGGATCACCACCACCTGCGCGTCCCGCATCCTCTCCAATTTCATCCCCCCCTATGACGCCACGGCAACGGTACGGCTCAAGGAGCGGGGCATGGTGCTCCTGGGCAAGCTGAACCAGGACGAGTTCGCCATGGGCTCCTCCACCGAGACCAGCTGGTTCGGCAAGACCAGGAACCCCTGGAACCTGGAGTGCATCCCGGGCGGCTCCTCCGGCGGCTCGGCGGCTGCGGTCGCGGCGCGGCAGGCAACGGCCACCCTGGGGACGGACACCGGCGGTTCCATCCGCCAGCCGGCGTCCCACTGCGGTTGCGTCGGTCTCAAGCCGACCTACGGCAGGGTATCCCGCTACGGGGTGATTGCCTTCGCTTCGTCACTGGACCAGGTGGGGCCGCTGACCCGGGACGTGACCGACTGCGCCATCATGCTGGGCGCGGTGGCCGGCTACGACCCGAAGGATTCCACCAGCGTCGACACTCCGGTTCCCGATTACCGCAAGGCGCTGACGGGCGATGTCAGGGGACTGCGCATCGGCTTGCCCCGCGAGTATTTCATCGAAGGGCTGGACCCGGAAGTGAAGAAGGCCATGGATGAGGCCATCGCCACCTTCCGTGCCCTGGGCGCCGAATTCGTGGAAATGTCCCTTCCCCATACCGACTATGCCACCGCCGTCTACTACCTGATCGCCACTGCCGAGGCCAGCTCCAACCTTGCGCGCTACGACGGCGTGCGTTTCGGCTACCGGAACCCCGATGCCCGGGGACTTCTGGACATGTACATGGTGAGTCGCGACGAGGGCTTCGGCGCAGAGGTCAAAAGGCGCATCATGCTCGGCACCTATGCGCTTTCCTCCGGCTACTACGATGCCTACTATTTGAAGGCGCAGAAGGTGCGCACGCTGATCATGCAGGATTTCATCGCGGCGTTCCAGTCGCTGGACCTGATCCTGACCCCGGTGGCGCCGACTCCTGCCTTCCGCATCGGCGAGAAGGAAAACGACCCGCTGCAGATGTATCTGTCGGACATCTTCACCATTCCGGTCAACCTGGCCGGCACCTGCGGCATTTCGGTTCCGGCGGGATTCAGCGCGGACGGCCGCCCCATCGGCCTGCAGCTCGTTGCCCGGCACTTCGGCGAGGAAACCCTGCTTCGCGCGGCCCATGCCTTCGAGCAGGCCACGGAGTGGCACAAGCAAAAAGCCGCTATTTAGGACATTCGTTCAAGCCCCCCGGCCCCCCCCTTTCTCAAAGGGGGGAGTCATTTTTCTGTTTTCGGAGATACTCATGAAATACCAGGCTGTCATCGGGCTGGAGGTTCACGTCCAGCTCCTCACCAATACCAAGATCTTCTGCGGCTGCTCTACCAGGTTCGGGTCCGAGCCCAACTCCCAGACCTGCCCGGTCTGTCTCGGCCTGCCGGGCGCGCTGCCCGTGCTGAACAAGAAGGTCGTGGAGTACGCCATCCGCGCCGGTCTGGCCACCAACTGCACCATCGCGCCCCGCAGCATCTTCGCCCGCAAGAACTATTTCTACCCGGACCTGCCGAAAGGCTACCAGATCAGCCAGTACGAGCTCCCCATCTGCGCGGACGGCCACCTGGACATTCAGGTCGACGGCGAGACCAAGCGGATCGGCATCACCCGCATCCACATGGAGGAGGACGCGGGCAAACTGGTGCACATGGACACCATGGAGGCGGGAGAAAAATCCTACGTGGACCTGAACCGCGCCTGCACGCCGCTCCTGGAGGTGGTCTCAGAGCCGGACCTCAGGAGCGCCGACGAGGCGGTGGCCTATCTCAAGCAACTGCACCAGATCGTGGTCTACCTGGGGATCTGCGACGGCAACATGGAGGAGGGGAGCTTCCGCTGCGACGCCAACGTGTCGCTCATGCCGGTGGGCTCCGGTGAATTCGGCACAAGGGCCGAACTGAAGAACATCAACTCGTTCCGCTTTGTCAAGCAGGCCATCGAGTACGAAATCGAGCGTCAGGCGGAAATACTGGACGAGGGGGGGGAAGTGATCCAGGAGACGCGCCTTTTCGATCCTTCCACCGGAACGACCCGCTCCATGCGCAGCAAGGAAGAGGCCCACGACTACCGCTATTTTCCCGACCCGGACCTGGTCCCGCTGGTCGTCTCCGACAACTGGATCGGGGAAATCAGGGGCACCCTGCCGGAACTTCCGGACGCCAAGAGACAACGCTATACGACCGAGCTGGGACTCCCCGACCTTGACGCGGAAGTGCTGTCCTCGTCCCGGGACATCGCCGACTACTTCGATGCCTGCGTCGCCCTCTATCCCCAGGCAAAGCCGGTATCCAACTGGGTCATGGGCGAAGTGCTGCGGGCGCTGAAGGAAGACAGCCGCGACATCACCGAGTGCCCGGTAACTCCCGTCCTGCTGACCGAGATGCTGAAGTTGGTGGAAAATAGCACCATCTCCGGCAAGATCGCGAAGACCGTGTTCGACGAGATGTACCGGACCGGCAAGACGCCGGCGAAGATCGTCGAGGAAAAGGGGCTGGTCCAGGTGTCGGACAGCGGCGCCATCGAGAAGATCATCGACGAGGTCATGACAGCCAACGCCGGCAAGGTCGAAGAATACCGCGGCGGCAAGGACAAGCTGTTCGGCTTCTTTGTCGGCCAGGTCATGAAGGCCAGCAAGGGCAAGGCCAACCCGGCACTGGTGAATGAACTGCTGCTGACGAAGCTCAAGGGCTGATCCGCGGCACAAGACGTCGTTCTGCAGTGATGTTTTTTCCGGAAAACAACTCATGTTTTTCCCGGGAATGCCGATATCTTTCCAGAAAGAAAAAACCACCTGGTCTGCATATCCCCTGCTGGTATCCGATGATTCCTGAGTTTTGTACCACGTTGAAGAGAAGCGCGTGGCTGGTGCTTGGCGGGATACTTGTGCTTTCCGCTGTCGCCCTCCTTTTTTCCCGGCTGCTGAAAACTGACGAAGCGGTCATCCTTACCAGCGAAGAAAAGGCCTGGCTGAAGGCACATCCCGTAATCCGCCTTGCGCCTGACCCCGACTTCCCGCCGACCGAATTCATTGACGCTAACGGAGCATACCGGGGGCTTGCCGCCGATTACATGGCCCTGATCCAGAAGCGGCTTGGAATCCGTTTCCAGGTCGTGAACTTCGGCAACTGGTCCGACGTCCTCAAGAAAGCCAGGCAGAGGGAAGTCGATGTGCTCGCCGCGGTCACGAAGACACCCGAACGCAGTGAATATCTGCTTTTTTCCAAGCCCTACATTGAATTCCCCGCAGTTATCGTAACACGTGTCAATTCCACGGATCCCCTCAGCCTGCGGAACCTGGCGGGCAAAAAAGTGGACATCAAGGCAGGATACGCTGCCCGCTACTACGTGACGACACATTATCCCCAGATCAAGGTGGACACTGTACCCAATATCCGCACCGGACTGAGGCACGTCGCCGAGGGAAGCTGTGACGCCATGCTGGAGAATCTCCTCTCCACATCCTACTATATGGAAAAGGAAATCATCCCCAACTTGCGTATAGCCGGGGAAGCCGAGTTTGTGTACCGCATTGCCATCGGGGTTCGCAACGACTGGCCGGTATTGAGAAAGATCCTCGACAAGGGCCTTGCCGCGGTTTCCACGGAAGAGCGGGATGTCGTGTACCACAAGTGGGTGCCCCTCGGGTCCCGCTACCTCCTGATCAACAAGAGCTTGGAGGGGCCGCTGCTTATTGGCGCCGGAGTTGTTGTGCTCAGCGTCATTCTGGTGTTTATCTGGAACAGGTCCCTGAAGCGGCAGGTGGACAGGAGGACCCGCGATCTGCATGCGGAACTGGATGAACGAACCCGCATCGAGGCAGCCTTGCGGGAAAGCGAAGAGAAATTCCGCGTGCTGGCCGATACCGCCCCTGGCGCAATCATGCTCTTCCAGGGAGAGAACCAGGTGTATGTCAACCGGTCGTTCACCCGGATGACCGGGTATTCGGAGCAGGAATGCCTCTCCATGAAATTCTGGGAATTGATCGAACCAGAGCACCGGGACATGGTGAGATCGTACGGCTTGTTGCGCCTGCAAGGCGAAGAAGCTCCTTCACGATACGAAGCGAAATACCGGGACAGGAACGGGACATCCAGGTGGATACTGATTTCCGCGGGGACGATTCAGTACCGGGGCTGTCCCGCTGTCATTGCGTGCTTATTCGACATTACCGAATGCAAGCAGATCGTCGAGGAACTGCATCGGGCCAAGGAAGACCTTGAACAGCGGGTCAGCGAGCGGACTGCGGAGTTGCTGCTGAGCATGGAAAAACTGCGCTTCACCCAATTCGCGGTGGACAAGGCCAATGACCAGGCCTTCTGGCACGGCAGAGGCGGTCGCATCTGCTACGCCAATGAATCAGCCTGCCGCAGCCTCGGGTATGACCGTGAGGAGTTGATCGGCATGGCAGTCTCCGATATCGACCCTGATTTCACCCGGGAAGATTTCACCCTCATGTGGCGTATCTTGCAGGAAAATGGTTCGCATACCTTCGAGCGCATTCATCGGGCGAAAAACGGCCGGACTTATCCGGTCGAAATCAGGGGAAATTTCGTGATGTTTGACGGCAACGAGTACCTGTGCTGTTTTGTCAACGACATCTCGGAACGTAAACGCACCGAAGAGGAGCTACGGATGGGCGAGGCCCGCCTGCGCCGCTCCCGCGACGAGCTGGAGTACAGGGTCAGGGAACGTACCGAACAGCTCACCGGCCTTGCTGCCGAACTTTCCCGTGCGGAAGAGCTGGAACGGCGGCGGATTGCGACCGAACTCCACGACCAGGTAGCCCAGACACTGGCCCTGAGCAAGATCAAGCTCAACTCGCTGCTCCTTTCCGGCACATGCGGGGACAACCGGGAAGACATTGGGGAGATAATGGATCATCTCTCCTCATCCATCGAAGATATCCGATCCCTGACCTTCCAGCTGAGCCCTCCGATTCTGCACGAAATGGGCCTGGAAGCCGCGCTCGAATGGCTGGCTGACGAGTTCAGGGAAAGATACGGATTGCGGATAGCGTTTTGCGATGACGGCAGCCCGAAGCCGCTCGAGGAGGAAATCAGGGGCGCGCTGTTCCAGATGTCCCGGGAACTCCTGGTCAATATCGTCAAGCACGCGCAGGCGAAAATCGTTCTACTCGAAACGAGCGCCTTTGCCGGGGGCATCAGGGTTCGCATTTCAGATGACGGCGTCGGCTTCGACACATCCCGCATGTTGCGCGATGGCAACGCGACAAATTCCTTCGGCCTGTTGAATATTCATCACCGGATGAAACATCTGGGAGGGGAGCTGGTAATCGAGTCCGGCCCCGGCAGCGGTACCACGGCCACGCTGGAGTACCCATGCATCGTTGCCGGATTAACCTGAAAAGAGGGAGACGCCATGACCATCAGGATTTTGCTGGCCGATGACCACAAAATCGTGCGGGAGGGACTGGTTGCCCTCCTGGAAAAGGAAAGCGACATCGAAGTGACAGCGGTTGCGGAAGACGGGAGATCAGCGGTGCAACTCGCACGGGACCTCCTTCCGGATGTTGCGGTCATAGACATCGGGATGCCGGGCATGAACGGTATCGAGGCAACGCGCTGCATCACCGTGGAAAATCCCGGAACCAGGGTCCTCGTCCTGTCCATGCATTCAGCCAGGCGCTATGTACTCGATGCGCTGTCCGCAGGGGCGAAGGGGTATATCCTGAAGGATTGCGCCTCGGAGGAGCTGGCGCGGGCGCTGCGGATCGTTGCCGGGGACGAAACCTACCTCAGCCCGAAAATCGCCGGAGTCCTGGTAAAGGACTGCGTGAACCTGCTGCCGGAGCAGGGCGCGGAATTCGCCGGACTCCTTTCCAGGCGGGAGCGGGAAGTGCTCCAGCTCATCGCCGAGGGCCACAACACCAAGGAAATTGCCTTCATGCTCCACGTGAGCACCAAGACCGTTGAAACGCACCGCCAGCAGCTGATGAAGAAACTCGACGTGCAGAGCGTGGCGGGGCTCACCCGTTATGCCATACGCGAAGGCCTCACGCCGCTGGAGTAGGCCAACCCGCTGTCTGCTCAGGGTAAATCCCTCCCGTTTTCAGGTATTCCCTGATTTAGCATCCTCCCTGAAGTGCGATAAATAACATAGCTTACGGAAAGGAACGGATGGCCCCTGCGCCGCGACTTGCTGCAGGCAGAGGCGGTTTTCCGTTCGTGTCGCGGGACTCAACCGAAAGAAAGTTCATTCCTGACGCCATGACAGGTGCTTGCGGGGAAGTGTCCCGCAGATACCTTGCTGGAAGTAATGCCAGGGATTACAACATGCCAGGGAGGCTTCGATGAAGATTCGGACGCAGTTCATTTCGGTAAACATACTCATAGTCACATTGGCGCTGGCGACGGCCATCACCATCTGCCTGACCGAATTCAGGAGCGTGCTGGGCCAGCAGGCAATCGCTTCCCAGGAGGCGCGCATCAAGACCTTCAGGGAACTACTGAAGATCCATGGCAGTGAATTTTTCCTGCGGGACGGAAAGCTCCTGGCAGGTACGCACATCCTGAACGGCGACAACACAATCCCCGACAAACTCAAGGAACTGACTGGCGGTACGGCCACCATCTTCATGAACGACTTGCGGATTGCGACCAACGTGGTCAAGGAAGACGGCAGCAGGGCCGTGGGAACCAGGCTCCAGGGACCGGCGCGTGACGCGCTGTTCAGGGAGGGGAAGGCATACCGGGGCGAAGCGGAAATCCTGGGAGTCACTTATTTTACCGCTTACGACCCGATCAGGGACACCAGCGGACGAGTCATCGGCGCGCTCTACACCGGGGTCAAGAAGAGCATATTCCTTGGCTCCTACGAAAAGCTGCAAACCATGGCCATACTTCTGACCCTGGTCATACTGGCGCTCTCGGCAGCCATCAACTGGCGCTTTGTCCGGCGAACGTTCGCGCCTCTCAACAGGATGCACGACGTGATGCTCATCGCGGAACGGGACGGCGACCTGACCCAGAGGCTGGAATACCTGAAAAAAAACGAAGTGGGAGAAATGTGCGAGTCTTTCAACAGCTTCCTGAACAAGCTGTCTGAAATTATTTCCCATATCACGGTGTCCGCGGATTGCCTGGCTTCGTCGGCTTCCCAGGTGCTTTCCTCCGCCGAAATGATGGCCACCAGCGCCGAAGAGGTTGCCGCGCAGGCGACGACGGTCGCCGTGGCGAGCGAGGAAATGGCGGCGACGGCACACGATGTCGCCGGCAGTTGTCTCCTGGCTTCCGCGAGTTCGCAGAAAGCGAGCGGTTCTGCCGAGTCAGGGTCGGCAGTGGTCAACGAGACCATGGCGGTCATCAACCGCATATCTTCGGGGGTAAGGGACACGGCGGCCAATATCCAGACACTGGGGAACCGTTCGGAAGAAATCGGGCGGATCGTGGAAACGATCGAGGAAATAGCCGACCAGACGAACCTCCTGGCGCTGAATGCCGCCATCGAAGCTGCGCGGGCGGGCGAGCAGGGGCGGGGATTCGCCGTTGTGGCCGATGAAGTCCGCGCACTGGCTGAGAGGACTACCAAGGCGACCAAGGAGATTGGCAACACCATCAAGCTGATTCAGAATGAAACAAAGAATGCAGTGGAACTCATGCAGGGCGAGGTCAAGCAGGCGGAGCAGGCCACCATGGAAGCCGCAAAGTCCGGCGAAGCCCTTCGCGACATCCTGGAACAGATCCAGACCGTAACCCTTCAGGTGAGCCAGATCGCCACCGCCGCGGATCAGCAGACCTCAACCACTGGTGAAATCAGCAGCAATATCCAGCAGATAACGGATGTCGTCCAGGAAACTGCCAAGGGTGCGCAGGAATCGGCGTCAGCGGCTAACCAGCTGTCCGGCATGGCGGGTGAACTGCAGTCACTGGTGCGGCGTTTCAGCCTTCGGGCCTGAGAAATCCGCGCGGGACGCCGGAATCCGAATGCCAGCGTGACGCCTGCAGCGAACTGCATGGGGACGCAGGGGAATCCACATGAACAACAACAGGATGGCACTAGGTGTCTCAGCGGTCTATCTCGGTATTGCATCCCTGTGGATTTATCTCACCGACAGAGTTCTGCCCCGATTTGCGGCGACTGCAACGGATATCACAACGCTGGCCACTTTCAAAGGCTTGTGCTTCATAACGGCGACCTCGATTTTTCTCTATCTGGCATTGCGTCATTTCGCCAAGGGGAGCTGCACGCGGTGCCTTTCCCTGATGGAGACCATTTACGACGCGGTTTTCATCTACGACCTCGACAACGGATCCATCATTGATGCCAATAGAATGGCATGCGAGATTTTCGGGTATGACGTCGCATCCCGTCAACCGGTCGCTCCCGCTGCCGGTAAACATGATCCCCGCCCCGGGAGGAACGAGCCGGCCACGTGGTTCGAAAGGGCTGCCCCGGACGGCCGGGATACCTTTGAATGCCAAATCAGGAAGGCGGACGGATGCCCGGCCTGGTTCGAAGTCAGGCTGCAGATTGCGACCGTCAACGGCATCCGGCGATTGATCGCCGTTGCCCGGGACATCTCGGAGCGTAAACGTTCGGAGCGCTCTCTCGCGCAGTGCAACCGCACTCTCAGAATGATGCTGACCTGCAAGGAGGTCCTCGTCCGGGCCCGAAACGAACAGGAACTGTTCGCAAGCGTATGCAGGACAATCGTTGAAGACGGCTTCTACAACTGTGCCTGGGTGGAACCCGCCGGGATCGATGCCGACAAGAACAGCCGGCCTGCGACACAACATGCAGGGTTCGGTCTCGATGTCTCGGTGACGGCCGGTCTCCCCTTGAAGGACGAGGTGCGGGGGAAAGGGCCTGGCGGCACCGCGATCCGCGAAGGGGCGCCCTGCCTGGTGCGGGATGTCAGGAGTGACGACCGGTTCCTTCCGTGGGGGGAAGAAGCCCGACGTCACGGCATCCTGTCGGTGCTATCGGTCCCACTGAAGCATGAAAGCTCGGTCCTGGGAGCTTTGACCGTCTGCGCTTCCGATGCCGATGCTTTCGACGGCGAGGAAACGGCGCTGATGATCCAGCTTGCCGGGGAAATGGCCTACGGCATCGTTTCGTTGAAAATCGCCGCGGAACGGCGGGACATCGAAAATATCCTGGTAAAAACCACGCAGAATCTTGCCGATGCCCAGTCCATAGCATCTCTCGGCAGTTGGGAGTACGACCTGGAGGCTGATGAGGAATACCGTTCCGAGGAGTTCTTCCGGATTCTCGGCCTTGCTCCCCGGGAGAACGGTCGGGCGACGGACTCGGTGTTTGATTACATCCATCCGGATGACCGGGGACGCGTGAAGCAAAAGCTCGCTGCGACACTGGAAACCGGCCAGCCGTACGATGTTGAATACCGCATCATCAGGAAGGATGGTTCCGAAAGGATTCTCCACGCGAAGGGTAAGGCTCAACAGGATGGCGCCGGCAAGACAACCAAATTCATCGGTACGGCATTGGACATCACCCAGCGAAAGCTGGCGGATGCTGCTCTCAGTGAAAGCGAACGCCGCTTCAGGTCGCTGGTTGAAACGACAACTGACTGGATATGGGAAGTGGATGAAAACGGAGTCTATGTCTATTCGAGCCCGAAAATACACGACTTTCTCGGCTACAAAGCGGAGGAAGTCATCGGCAAGACCCCCTTTGAGCTCATGCATCCCCAGGATGCGCAACGCTTTGCGGAGGCCTTTGCTCTTCTGAAGGAAAAACGGCAGCCTATCACTGCCCTGGAGAATATCAACCTCCACAGGAACGGCAGCCTGGTGACCCTCGAAACCAGTGGGATGCCGATTTTCAACGAACAGGGCGCATTCTGCGGGTATCGCGGCATTGACCGCGATGTGACCGACCGCAAGAAGCTCGAGGAAAAGTACCTCCAGGCACAGAAGATGGAGGCTGTTGGTCAATTGGCCGGCAGCATCGCCCACGACTTCAACAACATCCTGACGGCGGTCGTCGGCTTCCAGCACCTGCTGATGCAAATCATCGAGGGTGAAAAACCGCGCCACTACGCCAGCCAGGTCCTGCTGCTCGCCGAGAAGGCCGCGAACTTGACGCGTGATTTGCTGACCATCAGCAGGAAGCAGACCATGCAGCCCAAACAGATGGACCTGAATGAAACGATCGCCAGCGTCGGCAAGATTCTCAAGCGTCTCATCGGCGAAGACATCGAGCTGCACATCGGATTGCACGAGGAGTCGCTGCCGATACTTGCGGTGATGGGGCATCTGGAGCAGGTGTTGATGAACCTTGCCACCAATGCCCGCGACGCCATGCCGGATGGGGGAATGCTGATCATCAGAACCGAAATCGTCAGTATCGACCGGTATTTCGTGCTGCTGCACCGTCAGGGTGAAGCGGGCAGATATGCCCTCATTTCCTTTTCGGACACGGGGATGGGCATGGACGAGGCGACCCGGCTGAGGGCGTTCGAACCGTTCTTCACCACCAAGGATGCGGGAAAAGGAACCGGACTCGGACTTTCAACGGTCTATGGCATCATTCACCAGCATGGAGGTTTCGTCACCGTCTACAGCGAGCCCGGAGAAGGGACGACGTTCCGCATCTATCTTCCCCTCTCGGAAACCGGGGAACCTGAACCCCGCGACGCCAGAACCGGCCTGCTTCCGCCCAACGGTCGGGAAACCGTGCTTCTGGCGGAAGACGAACCGGAAGTCCGCCAGGCAATCAGTTCGCTGCTGAGCAGTAACGGCTACCAGGTCATACTCGCGGTTGATGGCGACGATGCGGTGGAACGTTACCGTGAATGTGGAGACGATATCGCTCTGCTGATCCTCGATGTCATCATGCCGAAGAAAAACGGCAAACAGGTCTATGACATCATCAGTCGGGCGAGAGCGGACATTAGGACCATTTTCATCAGCGGCTACACTGCCGCTATCGTCGAACGGAAGGGGCTTCCCGAAACCTGTCACCTTGTTTCGAAGCCGTTCACGCCTCATGACTTTCTCTGGAAAGTCCGCGATGTGCTTGACGGAATCCCCGGGTCCGCACCGGAAACACCCGAAGCGTCAGTGTCAGAACGATCAGCGGACTTCTGAATTTTATTTTTTTTAAATTATTCACGAATTAGTTTATTGAAAATAAAAACGTTGTGTGGTAATAAGACCATATGTGCATGAATGCCGCACAGGGTCTTTTTCCGGGTTTGCATCGTCAGCCATGAGCACGAAGCTGATCGACATAGCAAAGCAGCTCAAAACCTTTCTCAATACCGCTGTATCCAGCACCCTCCTCAAGGAAACCAACGGCATTTCAGGAGTCTCCATCATCGAGGCTCATGTCCAGAAGCGTCGGATCGAAGCGGATCGGGCCGGGAAATACCTGCTGTCCGAAAGTTCCGGCAGCGACACCAACTGCATCAACATCATCAATGTCGCCGTGGCGGAGCGGAATCGCCGCAAGGGGTTGTTCACCGATTTCTTGGAATTGCTGGAGGGCTTCGACTATGGTTCCTGCCGGGAAAACGGGTCGGATTTCCATGTCCGGGTGGACAATGTCATGAATCCCGTTCTCGACGAATTCCTGCCGAAAAAAGGTTACGCGAGGATACGCTCCGCGAGCGATCCCCATTTTTCCTATCTCAAGGTCATAAGGCGGGGCAGTGTGGTTGGGCATTCGCTGGTGCGGGAAGTGGTTTCTGGACTCGAAGCGGTGTCGGAACCGGATTCCACCCTCAATGCCCCGGTTAATTACCGGGGCGCTGAGGGGTGAGCTATCACTTGCCCGGATTGGTCATTCTGCCCATGAACAGGATGGCGCCGCTCTTGTTGTCCCTGATGAGGAACAGGAAGGGATGGTCCGCTCGAAACACCGGGTCGTAATGGGCGGATTTCGTCGTCATTTCCACTGCAGTTGCTCCTGCTGCCTCAGTACCTTCCTCATTGACCTCTATGACGGCCTTGTGCTTGATCTGATAAATCCAGAGGTCCCCTTTGGGCCAACCCATGCCCCTGAAATCGGCCTTCCCTTCCGCGAAGGCATCCTTCATGCCCATGCCCGTGAAGGGTCCGACCAGGTCGTAACCGGTTTCGAGCTTGAATTTCGGCAGGAAGAGATAGACCTTCCGGGGCTTTCCCCGATCCAGTTCGGCGAGCCATTCGGTCAGTCTTTGATCGGTCAGCTGTTTTTCCAGCGATGCCAGGCCATCCACTTCGTTCGGCAGCAGTACGACCATGGACAGGCTGTCTCCCTTGTACGGCAACGACACTGCCTGGAAATCCCCGCCGTCCATATGCCGGAAGCGTCCCTCCTGGTACATGAGGGGAACTTTGACCTTCGAGTCGGCCGACACTTTGAATAGTGCTTCACGGGTATCGCTTTTCTTGAACCGGCTTTCCCACTCGCCTTTGAAGTATATCGCGTTCAGCAGCACACAAATCGAATTGGGGCTGAGCTCTTCCAGTATCCTGTCGATTTTTCCCCCGGTTTTCCGCTTCACCCAGCCGTTGATCGCCTCCAGATTGCCCGGGAAGATTTCCGCTGCATAATTGTCTTTGAGGATTTCTTTGAATTTGGCGCTCACGTTGCCGCCGGTGAGGACCAGGCCATTGGCTATGTTCAGTTTCTGGCCGGTCTTGTCTGCTGAAGCGGTCAAATCCCTGTTCAGGGCCTTGAAGGCGGGATGCAGTTTTTCCTGGTCCAGGGTGAAATGAAGAGTGTCCTTCATTTCCCGGGCCGTGTTGCCGCGCGCGCCGGCATAGGTCATGCCCAGCGCCGATGAGATGCTGTAGGGGGAGAAAAACAGATTGCCTGCGGTTGCGCCAAGTTTCCCATACAGGTCCACCGCAAAGGCGCTAGTGCCTTTTACTATGCTGGCGGTTGGCGATGAGGCCGCATCTTTCGAGCCTGCAAGGCAGGGCAAGGATACGCTAACAAGAAGAACTGCCGTCAACAGCATGATGAATCGCTTCATTGTTCTCTCCTTTCGGTACAGTCCTGATTTTCAGGGAGTTTTCTCTTCAGCGGGAGTGCGTTCGCTTTCGATCATGCTCTTCAGACATCCGGAGACATGTTTTTGTTCCCGGGATCTGATTTTTTTCCGAAGACCTATACATACTCCGTTTCCACCCGACATGCCACGGGTATTTCCTGCTGAAACGAATGCGGAAACTTCATATGCCCGGATCGCGTCGCCGGCGAGCCTTCGTTTGAGCTTGTGCTTGCTTTCCGGCATGCGCGGGATAATCTTTTCCTGTGACCCTGGAAGGAGATCGGAATAATGGAAATGAAAAAAAGGGTTGTGCTGCTGGTGCCGGTGTTCATGCTCATGGCAGTTTGTGCCGTGGGGAAGGAGGTGAAAAAGATGCCTTCAATGACCGTAAGCAGTCCGGCGTTTTCACACCAGGGCCCCATACCCGCCCGCTTCACCTGTGACGGGCAGGATGCAAGCCCTCCGCTGCGGTTCGGGAACATTCCCCGGGGGGCCGGGTCCCTCGCCCTGATCATGGACGATCCGGATGCGCCGGCCGGCACCTGGGTCCACTGGGTGGCGTGGAACATACCACCGGGAATCTCGGAAATAGGTGAGGGTTCGGCGCCCGAGGGGATGCGGCAGGGTCTGAACAGCTGGAATCGGAATTCCTACGGCGGCCCTTGTCCCCCGTCCGGAACCCACCGCTACTTCATCAAGGTCTTCGCCCTCGATTCGGTCCTGGAATTGCCGTCGTCCACTACCAAGGCGGGCCTGGAAAATGCGATGAGAGGGCATGTCCTGGGGAACGGTGAACTTATGGGGACCTACCGGAGGCGCTAGTGTCCCGGGGCTCGAATCAAATGGTGAAGTAGAATGCGGCGCCCTTTCCTGTTTCTCCTTCTGCCCAGATCCTCCCGCCATGGCGCTGGATGATCCGCTGCACTGTGGCAAGTCCTATGCCGTGGCCGTCGAACTCGCTGCGGTTGTGCAGCCGCTGGAACGGGATAAAGAGTTTCTCCTTCTGCGACATGTCGAAACCGGCGCCGTTGTCGCGGATGAAGCAGGCCAGTGTTTGCCCGCAATATTCCGTGCCGAACTCGATGACCGCTTCGTCCTGCCTCGAGGTGTATTTCCAGGCATTGCCAAAGAGATTGTCCAAAGCCAGCCGGTAGAGCTGTTCATCCACCTCCGCGCGAATACCTTTCTCGATGGTGAACACTACCTTTCGATCGGGTTGGGAGGTGCTGAGCCGATCCGCGATTTCCTCGGAAATTCCGCTCAGGTCGACGCAGCTCCTGGAGATCGGTTGGTGGCTCAGCCGTGACAGGCTGAGAAGCGCGCTGATGATCTGGTCCATTCTTGCCGTTTCGGAAAAAATATTCCGGACATATTCCGATTTCTCTTCATCCGAAAGATCATTGTCCTCGTCCAGGAGCAACTGGCTGCAACAGTGGATGTTGTTGAGGGGGTTGCGGAGATCGTGGGAAACAGCGTAGTTGAAAGCTTCCAGGTCACGGTTGACGACTTCGAGCTCAGCATTGGAATGCGCCAGTTCGCCGGAAAGTTCCCGGTATCTCTCCTCATTTTTCTTCAGCTCCCGGAACAGGAGGTCGTAAGGTCTGGACAGTCCGATTTCTATGAGCGCTTTGTAGACGAACAGGAATCCGATGAATTTCAGAAAATGTCCGGTCATGTTGCTGATTCCGTACACATCGGAATAGAGGGTGAAAAACAGCTCGGAAGCTATGAAACTGGTAATGCCTGCGGAAACAAGACGCAATACACCCTTTTCGAACGAGTCCGCCTTCCCCCGGATCAGGATGAGAGAGGCTGCGAGCATGAGGCCCATGAGGTATTCGCTGGTCTTTTTGAATGGAGTGAGCCCCTGCCCCTCGATGAAGCAATCCGGGAAAAAACCGCCGAAAACCGCTGCCAGGAGGAGCGCGGTAACCGCCAGGAACAGGGTTGCGGTAAGGCCGGCTCGTAATCTGCGCCCGATGAAACAGGGTGCGGCGAGAAGGGAGATGCTCTGCAGATAGCGGGCAACGACCCAGAGCTGGGTCGGGAGGTTCGGCCCGGTCCCCGGAATGATCCCGATTCCCTTGTAGGTCAGCGTGTGCAGAAGGTCGACAGCGCCGACGAACAGCGAGGCAATGCCGATGAACAGGAAGTAGCTGTTGTCCACGATCCGGCGGGTGTTCCAGGAGATGACGAACACTCCGCATGCAATAACGATGGAAAACATTTCCACCAGGGTATGGAAGAGGATGTAGTTCGAGCGTTCAGCCAGGTAGAGTCCGGCGAGTCCGCCGGTTACCAGGGTGAGGGTGGCTAGATTCGATTGGCGGGAAGAATTGTCGCTCATGTGTGATCTTGTCACCGAAGCATGGTTGGCTGATTGTAGCAACATTTGACGCAAATTCAATATAAAACCGGATTGTTGCCGTGCGGACCTGCGATTGGGTAGGGAATAAGCTTGAGCATCATGGAATCCTGCCGATCAGTAGCAGCCTCAAATGACGCAGTCTGCCTGGGGGGGGCGGCAGAGGTCCGTCCGTTCCCGCTTTCCGCAAAATGTATCCGACATGAAATCCGAAGTCAATGTGGTCCGAGGGGATGCGCATGACTTCGCCCCTTTTTTCGCCCTCCTCTCTTGATGTTCCCCCGTGCCCCCGTGCCTGCTCCTCCTGCTCTCCGTTACCTTGCCGTCACTCAAGGTTCTTAAATATCCTGCAGGTGGAACGCGAAATAACGCCAATGATTCCTGCTGATTGAATATTTTTAGGATAAACTAATTATTTTCTTGTAAATAATCGTAGATTGGTGGTATTTATATTCGGCAATTTTTGTTATCAAATATTAATTGTAATTTGCACAGGAATGGGGGGCGCACGTGCATCTCAGCGATTGTTTCATGAAAATCTTTGCCTACGTAAGCTATCTGATCGCAACTCCGGAAGCGGGAAAGCCGTGCTATGAACAGGTGAAAGGCGATGTCCTGCAATTCATCGCAGAGAGCGAGACGTTGTTCGCACAAGGTGGTTTCCTGCGCGACGACTATGACTCCGCCCGCTTTGCGGTCTGCGCCTGGGTGGATGAGGCGCTGCTGAATTCACCGTGGGCGGAGCGGAACCGATGGCTGGAGGACCAGCTGCAGCGGCGTTACTACCATACCACGGATGCCGGCGAAGAGTTCTTCGATCGGCTGAATGCGCTGGGGCTGCATCAGCGGGAAGTACGAGAAGTTTTCTATCTCTGTCTTGCCATCGGGTTTACCGGCAGATACTGCCATCCCGGCGACGAATACCAGTTGGAGCAAGTGAAGACCTCCAACCTGAAGCTCCTGCTGGGAAGTTCAGTCGGCCTTCCGTCCCTGGAGCGCACGGACCTGTTCCCGGAAGCGCACCCCTCCGGCTCTCCTGAAAGCACGAAACAGAGGATCGGCAGGGGGAACAGAATCATCCTGTGCATCTGCCTGGCAACGCCCGTGCTCCTCTTTTGCCTTCTGTTCCTGATCTACCGGTTCACCCTGGGAGGGGTCGGCGACAATTTTTTGAGGACGGTGGCGAATTGACATGAAAAGCGGAATCAAAAGGGTATTTCGGGTTTGTCTCGTTGTGACGGTCTGGGTCCTGGTAGCACTGCTGGTTTTCGGAGCCGTGCTGGTCCTGGATTGGCCCTTGTGGGTCGGGTTCTTCCTGGTGCTGCTCCTGGCGGGACTGTGGCTGGGCTGCCGCGTCCTGCGCACGTTGCTGAAGAAGCGGCGGGAGGAGAATTTCGTCAGCGACATGGCCGAACAGGACATGGCCCGGATGCGGGCGGCCTCGGCCAGGGAAAAAATCGAGTTCAAGGAACTCCACGACCGCTGGAAAGAGGCAGTGGAAAAACTTCGCGCGTCCCATCTGAAAAAGCACGGCAATCCCCTCTACGTCCTCCCCTGGTACATGTTGATCGGCGAAAGCGGTTCAGGAAAGACCACCTCCCTGAACAGCGCGCGCCTCGCCACGCCCTTCGCCGACTTCGGCAGGGTCCGGGGAATATCCGGGACCAGGCAGTGCGACTGGTATTTCTTCGAACAGGCCATTGTGATCGATACCGCCGGGCGTTATACCAAGCCGGTCAACGGGGAGCAGGACAAGGACGAATGGCAGAAATTTCTCTCCCTGCTGCTCAGGTACAGAAGACGGGAGCCGCTGAACGGGCTCATCGTCACCGTGGCGGCTGACCGCCTGCTTGCGGCGCTGCCGGAAGAGCTGGAAAAGGACGGCCGCGCCATCCGGCGCCGCATTGATGAGCTCATGCGGGCGCTGGGAGTGCGCTTTCCGATTTATACCCTGGTAACCAAATGCGATCTGGTCAACGGCATCAACCGGTTCTGCGAATGCCTCCCCGGGAAGAGCCTCAGCCAGCCCATGGGCTTCATAAACCAGGACCTTTCCCCGGATGTGGCGGCCTTTCTGGAGCGGGCGCTGAATACCACTGACGAGCGCCTGAGAAATCTCCGCCTCCAGCTTCTGCACGAACCACGAGAAATAAGCGCGGACCCGGCCCTGCTCCTCTTTCCGGAGGAATTCGAGCGGCTGAAGCACGGGCTTGGCGTGTTCATGGGCAACGTCTTCAGCGAGAATCCCTACCAGGAAACCCCGGTGCTGCGCGGGGTGTTCTTCAGCAGCGGACGCCAGGAGGGCAGCCCACGTTCCCGGTTTTCGGAATGTGCCGCAACCGCCGGGAAAGGGGAGGCCCTCCCCGGGACCGACAAAGGATTGTTCCTCCACGATTTCTTTGCATCCATCCTTCCCCGCGACCGGTTCCTCCTGGCGCCCACCCGCCGGTCGCTCGAATGGCGCTCCCTCACCGGAAACCTGGGCCTGACCTCGTGGGTGATCGTCGGGGTGGCGCTGTGCGGTCTGCTCAGTTTTTCCTTTGTCAAGAACCTGAAAACCATCCGCGGCATTTCCCAGGAAGTGACCAGGCCCTCAACGCTGCGGGGCGAGACGTTCTCCAATCTCGTCGCCCTGGAGCGGTTCCGCCGGGAGATAGCGGGAGCCGAGGACCAGAACCGGAACTGGTGGCTTCCGCGCTTCGGGCTCAACGAGAGCATCAGGATCGAACGGGAGCTCAAGGCCAGGTACTGCGGGCAGTTCGGAAGTTTTCTGCTGACTCCCTTCGACCAGCAGCTGGCAAGCTCCATGGCTGTCATGTCCCCGGCTACTCCGGATGAAGCGTACGGCCAGTACGTGGTTCACGTGGTGCGGCGGATCAACATCCTGAAAGCGCGGGCGGAAGGCGCCGGGATGGAGGGGCTCCAGGTGAAGCCGCAACCATCCTATGTCACGTTCCTGAACACGAATGATTCGGGGTTGACCCTGGAGGCGAAGAAGACGTTCGGCCCCCTCTACCTGTCGTACCTCATCTGGCGGATGGACCAGCGTGACGCTGCCCGGGAGATGGCCGATCTCCAGTCGTGGCTGAAGCAGCTGACCGCCGCGAAAAACGGCAACCTGCAGTGGATCGCGGCCTGGGTGGACAACCAGGGCGGGCTGCCTTCCGTGGTTTTGAAGGATTTCTGGGGAGGAAGCCTGACCGCGCAGGGAGAGAGGCAGGTACCGCCTTCCTTCACCAGAAAGGGCAAAGATGCCGTCGATTCACTTCTGCGGGAACTCCAGGCAGCCTTACCTGAGCAGGGCCTGATTGCGCCGCACAAGGCAGCCTTTGCGACCTGGTATCGCGATGCCGCATTGGCATCGTGGCAGGGATTCGCCGCCGGATTTTCCAAGGGAATCGAACGATTGCGCGGTGCCGGCGAGTGGAGGGCGGTTGCGGCGGGAATGGCAGCTGACAAGGGCCCGTATTTTGCCCTGCTGAACAGCATGGCCCTGGAGCTGGAGCCCCTGGCGAAAGAGGGCGCCTTGCCTCCCTGGCTGCAACAGGTCTACAGATACCAGGCCGGAAGGCTGCAGGGCGCGGTCCGCGCTCCGGCCGGACTGAGGAGAATCGGAGACGGCAACAGAGTTGTACGGACGGTGAGGAGAACTATCGGCAGAGATGCGGCGGCGAGCCAGCTGCAATCACCTTTGGCGGCAGGGAAGGCGTCCCGGGACTACCGCAAGGCGCTCGCTGCCATTGCTCCTGCCGCTGCTTCGAGGAGCCTGGCGTTTCAGCTGGCTTCACAGACCTTCGGCGAAGACCGGGTGACCGGTGCGTCCCACTTTTACGCCGCGGACAATGCCTTGTCCGCAATGAAGAACGAAATGGCGGCGTCGGGTCCGGACGAGCTCTTCTGGCAGCTGCAGCAGGGGCCGATGGAATTCCTCTGGGACTTCGTCCGAAAGGAAAGCGCCTGCCAGCTCCAGTCCGTGTGGGAAGAACAAGTGCTGGCGCCGACCATGGGCATGACCCCCCAGCAGGCCCTGCCGGTCCTGGTCGGGCCGGACGGTCTTGCCTGGCGATTCATGAAGGGCCCTGCAGCGCCGTTTCTCAGGGGCGGCGCGAACGGCTACCGGACCAAGGAAGCCCTTGGCGGGACGATCCGGCTGCAGCCGGCGCTGTTCGCCTTTCTCGGCAAAGGAGCCCAGGCCCAGGCTGCGGTGGCGGCGATGGGCAGGCCGCAGAATTTCAACGTCGGCATCAGGGGACTGCCCACGGACGCAAACGCCGAGGCAGCCCTGAAGCCCCACACTACCCGTCTGGAACTGCAATGCGGCGGCAGCAGCCAGGTGCTGGTCAACAGCAACTATCCGGCGAACAGGACATTTTCCTGGTCGCCGGAGGCCTGCGGGGATGTGGATCTGCAGATCGAGATAGGGGATGTAGTGCTGAACAGGCATTACGTGGGGCAGGACGGGTTCCCGAAATTTCTCAGGGACATGCATGGGGGGCGCCGGACATTTGCTTCCCGTGAATTCCCCGGTGAAAGCGCCGCATTGCAGCGGATGGGGGTCAAATCCATCACCGTGAACTACCGGTTCACCGGCAGCGGGGCGATCCTGAAGCAGACCGCAACGCTGTCTGGACAGGCGCCAAGGAGCATAGCGCAGTGCTGGGCACAATAAACAACGGACAAAACTGGCGCTGGGCCGCATTCGGCAAGCATCCGGCAGCCGGAGACTATTTCCGCCTGGGTGACGACGCTCCTTTCTTCGAGGGGCTGTTCTCCTGGGTCGAAGACGGCTACCAGCACCTGGTATCACGCGATAACGGAGATACCGATTTCTGTTCCTGGCGTTTCTGGGCCAGGGACACCGCCAGTGAATTGCCGGTGTGCGGTGTCGTCAGGGTGAGCAGCGACAGGTTCGGCCGGCCATATCCGCTGGTGATAACGGGTACTGGCCTGCTCGATGGCTGGCAGGCGAACTGGGACCTCCTGCCATTTTCCTGCGAGAAAACCTGGCTCCAGATCGAATATCTTTCTTCCAACCTCTTTCCCGACCTGAAAAAGCTGGAGGAGGCGATCACTACGATCAGGCCCCCCGCGGCCGACTGGAACGATCTCTTTTTAAAGCGGAGAGGGCTGAACGAATGCGGCTCGACGGCCGATCCTTACGCATCCTTCCTCGATTACCGGGAACTGAAAAAACTCGTGGCCGGCAACGCGGACAAGGGCGAAATATTCATCAGCCTGGACCGCGGCCCGTGCAACGACAAGATAATGCGGGTGAGCCTGTGGCATTTTCTGTTCAGGGAATCTGCGTCCGCGGTTCCAAAAACCGTGTTCATGGGGGGGACGCTGGAACAGGCCTACCTGGGGGTTTTCAGACGATCGCTGCAATCCCCGGATTTCATGCGGCTCTGGTCGATTTCTTCAATCGGAGCGGCAAAAAACGTAATCGGGACGGAGTATTCCATGGATATTTCCGAATTGGGCAGGCTGCCGGTCAGCAATGACCGGCCAACGGGTTGCGATGTGCGCTACGACCCCGCGTTCGACGAGCTGCAGACGGAGGTGGACAAGCTGTCTTCGCCGGCCCTGGCCGGATCGGTCGATTGGGAAAAGGTCTGCAGGTTTTCCGCTGATATCCTTGCCCACAAGTCGAAGGATCTTCTCGTGGCGAGCTATCTGGCGGTAGCACTGATCCATACCAGGGGCGCCGACGGATTCGTCATGGGGCTGAAGCTGAACCTGGACCTCATGGAGCATTTCTGGGCGGACCTGTACCCGTCGCATATCCGTATGCGGGGACGCGTCCGATCCGTCGAATGGTGGGTCGAAAAGTCGGAAGCGGCTTTGAAGCATGGCAGAGAGCTCTCGTTCTCCCCTGCCAGGCTGGCAATGATCAGGGATATCCTGAACAAGCTGGACGTTTTCGTCTCCGAGCATCTGGAAAACGCTCCATCCCTTGCTGCGCTCAAGGACGCTTTCAGCGAAATGTCGCCTGCCGGAGAAGAACCGGCCCGGGCTGACTTTCCCGCTGCCCCGTCCGGCGTGACTGCCGAACAACCGGCGGCCCACACTCCGATCCAGCCGGTGATGGACGGGGTGGAGGAAATTCCCCGCCTCGTTTCATCCCACAGGGAAGCCGATGCCGTCCTTAATGACGGCTTGAACATGGTCAGGGAATCGGCTGCCGTTCTGTTTCAGCGGGACCCGGCATTGCCCCGGCCATACCGGATGATGCGGAAGGTCGCCTGGTGCGGCGTCGAAGAGTTGCCGCCGGCAGCGAACGGCAGGACCAGGATATCTCCTCCGTCAGCCCTGGAAAAGAATCTCCTGTCCGACTTGAGGAACAGGAGCGATGCCGAATCGCTCCTGAAGGCGGCCGAAGCCAGGCTTCCCCTGTACATATTCTGGCTGGACCTGAACCGCCTGTCCGCGGAAGCGCTTTCCCGGTTCGGCAGCCGCTTCGAGAGGGCGCACGAGGCGGTGTGCCAGGAATCCGCCTTTCTGCTGCACCGGTTGCCCGGATTGGATGAGCTCGCCTTCTCGGACGGGACACCCTTTGCCAACCCGGAAACCCGGCAGTGGCTGGAAGGGATCGTTTTCAGGTGCGCGCCCACTCCCGGCCCGCTTCCAGGCGCGGAAAACCGTTCCGGCGAAGACGCGGCCGACCCGCTGATCGCGCCAAACATCGCGGAGATACAATCGCTGGTGCTGAAGGGCAAGCTGGTCGAGGCGATGGAGGAGACGCAGCTCCGGCTGCGTGACTGCGGTTCCAAGCGAGAAAGGTTTCTCTGGCGGCTGGCGCTGGCCGAGATGCTTCTCAAACTGGGCAGATCCAAGCTGGCGATCCCGCACCTCGACCAGGTGCTGCGGGACATGGACCGGCACGAACTGGAGGAATACGACCCGGCTCTGGCAATGAGGGGGCTCAAGCTTGCCTGGCATGCCCTGCAGTCGCAGGCGGAGCAGCGATTCAGGGACCTGGCGACGGACGTGCTGCACCGCATAGGTCGCCTGGACATGCCGGAGATGATGAGGTTGAAGGCTGAATGTTGAATGTTTCGGCTTATCCAATACATAAAGGAGCGGACACATGGCAAAGGAATCATCCATTGCGCCGAAGGAACGGGTGAATATCGTGTATCGGCCTTCTCTCGGCAATGCACAGGAAGAAGTAGAGCTGCCGTTGAAGATGCTGGTGCTGGGCGATTTCACCGGGAGCCCGGACGAACGTCCCCTGGAAAAACGCGAACCGGTGAATGTGGACAAGGACAATTTCAACGAGGTGCTGAAAGCCCGGAACATCAGTCTCAGTATCAGCGTTCCCAACCGGCTGGCCGACGATGAGGGCGACGAGCTCAACGTCAGGCTCCGGCTGGAAACCATGAAGGATTTCGGCCCGGAAGCCATCGTGGACCAGGTGCCCGAACTGAAGCGCATTCTGGAGCTGCGGGAGGCCCTCAGGGCGCTCAAGGGGCCCCTGTCCAACGTCCCGGAATTCCGTCGGAAAATCCAGGAACTCATCAAGGACGACGCTACCAGGCAGAGACTTTTGACCGAAATCGGGCTGGAAGGGTAAGGAGGAGATATGAGCGCGGAACAGGAATTCGCACCGGCAGTCACCGGATCGCCGAAGGTTCAGGAGTCGCTCCTGGAAGAGATCGTGCAGGCCACCAGGCTGAAACCGGCCGACGAGGCGTACTCCATAACCCGCAAGGGCATCGAGGCGCTGATAACCCAGCTTCTGGAGCCGGGAAGGGAAACGTTCAAAGTCTCCAAGGCGGGGCTCGACGACATGATCGCCGAAATCGACCGGAAACTGAGCCGGCAGGTGGACGAGATCCTCCATCACCGGGATTTCCAGAGGCTGGAATCGGCCTGGCGTTCCCTCGATTTCCTCGTGGATCGGACCGACTTCCGGGAAAATATCAAGATTGAGATACTCCACGTCATGAAAGACGAGCTGCTGGAGGATTTCGAAGATGCGCCGGAAGTCGTCAAGTCGGGGCTGTACAAGACGGTCTACACCAGCGAGTACGGACAGTTCGGCGGGAAACCTTACGCCTGCCTGATCGGCAACTACGAATTCGGGGCAGGGCCTCAGGACATACGGTTGCTCCAGCACACCGCGGCAGTGGCCGCCATGGCGCACACACCGTTCATCGCCGCGTCAGCGCCGGATTTCTTCGGCATCGACGACTATACCACCCTCCCCAACCTCAAGGATATCAAGTCCATCCTGGAAGGTCCCCAGTACATCAAGTGGCAGTCGTTCAGGGAAACCGAAGATGCGCGCTACGTCGGCCTCGCCCTGCCGCGCTTCCTGCTCCGGCTCCCCTATGGCCCCGAGACCCAGCCGGTCAGAAGTTTCAACTACCAGGAAAAGGTTTCCGCCAGTCACGAGTACTACGCTTGGGGCAATGCGGCTTTTGCCTTCGCCACGCGGATTTCCGACAGCTTCGCCAAATACCGCTGGTGCGCCAATGTCATCGGCCCCCGGGGAGGGGGAGCAGTTGAAGACCTGCCTCTGCACCAGTACGAGGCCATGGGGGCAATACAGACCAAGATACCGACGGAAGTCCTTGTTTCCGAGAGGAGGGAGTTCGAACTGGCCGAAGAAGGCTTCATCGCCCTGACCATGCGCAAGGGGAGCGACAACGCAGCCTTTTTCTCCGCCAACTCGGTCCAGAAGCCCAAGTATTTCGGCATCAGCAAGGAAGGGAAAGAGGCCGAGCTCAACTACAAGCTGGGCCTGCAGTTGCCCTACATGTTCATCATCAGCCGGCTGGCCCACTACCTGAAGGTGATACAGCGGGAGAACATCGGCACCTGGAAGGAGCGGGCCGACCTGGAGATCGAGCTGAACAACTGGATCCGCCAGTACGTTTCCGACATGGACAACCCCATGCCCGGCGTCAGGAGCCGCCGGCCTCTCAGGCAGGCGGAGATCGGCGTGGAGGAGGTCCCCGGCGAGCCGGGCTGGTACCGGGTTTCCCTGAAGGTGCGGCCCCACTTCAAGTACATGGGGGCGTATTTCACCCTGTCGCTGGTGGGCAAGCTGGACAAGGAGGTCAGCGCGGTGTGAGCTGCCGCAGGGTAATTGAAAACCCCTGATTTCTTCAACGATCAACCGTACAGGGAGAACCAAGCATGGACATCGTCAAGACAATCATTATTTTCCTGATAGCCGTTTCTTTTACGGCCGCGAATTGTTTTGCTGCCTCAGGGGTCCCTGGTCCGGATTCTCTCCCCAAGTGCAAAGGAAAGACTTGTTATGTTAAGGCAAGACCGGAGCCTTGGCCACAGGAACCTGTCAAGGACGGAATCAAAGTAAAATACAGGTTTGTCCGGCTGCTTGTACCGGAACAAATTGATTACGTAGGGATTGGAGAGGCCGTTGCGGTTATTGATTATGGGAGAAGCAAGCGAATAGTTCTTGGCAGCATGACCAACAATGATCTTAATCTGCCTGAGTCGGATATTTCTGTTGTTGAGAGCATCGATGTCATGTTTAACAAGACACCTGATAATAAAGAACCTGACAGCATTAAAAATAAGATTGCTTGGCGTACTATAATGCTTGCCAAACAACAGATATTGCAAAATGTAACAAGATTGTGCATGTTTGAGAAAGATGAAATTAAAGTTTATTTCCTTTCCAGACAAGGTGAGCCATACAAGAATGTTGCTTATATCGTTAATGATAAGTATGAACATTATGTAGTAACTATTGAAAGTAATATTGATACTGATGATTTCTTGAAAATCATTGCATCGATTAATACGAAATGAAATAGGCATGTCAAAACTAATAAAAGTGTATTCGGATATACAAATCTTAGAAGTTTTCGAATCGAATAAACGTGTTTTTCTTTTCGACTGTGTAACAGGATACAGGGACCATCCGACCGATAGAGGAGTATTCCATATCTTTCGCAAATTGTACCCTTACAGAAGCAAGAAATATAATGTTCCTATGAATTATGCCTTGTTATTTACTCAAGACGGTAAAGCATTGCATCAGTACCATGGTCCACTTCCGCTTTCCATGATCCGTTCAATGAGAGTGAGTGTGAGTGACTGGTTCGGTTCGCATGGCTGCGTCCGGCTTGATGAAGAGGATGCTAGAGTGCTATGGGAGCGGGCTGATTACGGTACCACGGTGCAGGTGCAATAATGCCGAAACGTAAATTATACTTATTGTTCGCAGTGCTTGTTATTTTTGCTGTCATTGGCGGATACGTGGCTTGGAACCGTGGTGTGTTCATTTACTGGACTGGCATTCCTATTAAGCCTGAATCTGAAATATTTGTTACAGGCGAAGCAGATGTGCATAAGATGGTTTATAAAAAAGGTAACTACATACTTACAGCGATTCAGGCATGTGAGGGCTCAGGTGCTTTCGAAATTATGACCAAATCGTCGATTCCAAATTCTACTGAAAGGTGTAAGGCCAGTCAGCGGTTCAAGTATGTTCTTGCAAGCTTCACACGCCTAAGGGCAGTTCGGTCCATTTCTTTGTCTTCTATAAGAGATTCAGCATATCCGATTTGTTTAGGAACCCTTGAAATATACAATTTGGGCACAATAGAACCAGTTGGTTGGACATTTCGAGCAAATGCAAATAAACAAATATTGGCGATTGACAATGTTCAAGGATACATCGTTGATATACAACCTGAGGTGTTCGAACTACTCAATGGTGGCTGCTCTTCACTTGCTCTCAAATAGGGAACAACAGTACAGGGTAAAAGAAATGACAGTCATTGGGGTGCCTTGAACATCCTTGATGCCCCATTCACCAGAAAAAGGAGGTAACAGCACAATGGCAATGCCGGCACACCTCACCCTGACGGGTGAAAAACAAGGAAAAATCGACGGTTCCTGCGAGATGCAGGGAAGAGAAAACAGCATACTTGTCTATGCAATGACTCATGATGTCAGCATCCCGCGCAGTTCGGCCGATGGCCTCTCGACGGGTAAGCGTGTACATGGATCTCTTTGCATAGTCAAAGAGTACGACAAGAGTTCACCAAAGCTTTACCAGGCACTTTGCACCGGGGAGCACATGAAAGATGTAACTCTAAAATGGTATCGGATCACCAAACAGGGAACCGAGGAGCACTATTTTACCCACTAACTTGAAGACGCCATTGTCGTCAGCATACACCCATACATGCCGACAACACTCCTTTCGGCAAACGAGCCGTTTCGCCACATGGAAGAAATAGCATTCACGTACATGAAAATAAAATGGACATGGGAACCGAACGGCATAGAAGCAGAAGATTCTTGGGTGGTGCCAAGGTGATTTTTCCCACATTTGCGTGCTTCTGGAAGAGGAGCGCGAATGTGGGTAATCAGATTTGATCCCGAGAAGTTCGATAAAAGAGGAGAGTCGTCATGGGACTAGGGTGCAGTGATGAGTCGAGACAAAAGTATGGGAAATGGTGTGCTCTGCTGGATTGGATTGTAGGAACGGAGAGGTGGCCCCGGATAGCAGGACAGGTAGGCGGCGGGAATAAGGTGGATAGCCGGTTGTAATCATGCCGCCAATTGGAGTAAGCGGCCAGAATATCCAGGCCGGGGTTTTTGCCAATATGCCTCATACGGGGTCCGGTCGTCCAGCTTAGAGTGAGGGCGCCGGGTGTTGTAAAACGCGATCCAGTGTTTGAGTCCCTGACGAACCTCGCTGCCGGTCTCGAAGGCATGCAGATAGATGCATTCATATTTCAGGGAACGCCACAGCCGTTCAATCATGATGTTGTCCCGCCAGCGCCCTTTTCCATCCATGGAGATGCGAACGTTCGCCTCTTTCAAGACGTTGGTGAACTCATCGCTGGTGAACTGGCTGCCTTGGTCGGTATTGAAAATTTCTGGTTGGCCGAAGCGGGCTAGGGCTTCTTTGAGCGCATCCACGCAGAAATCGGCATCCATGGTGTTGGATAAGCGCCAGGACAAGACTTTACGACTGAACCAGTCCATGATCGCCACCAGATAGAGAAAGCCGCGCCGCAGGGGAATATAGCTGATATCGGCGCACCAGACCTGGTTGGGTCGGTCGATGGTCAGACCGCGCAAAAGGTACGGATAGACCTTGTGCTGCGGATGCGGCTTCGAGGTGTTCGGTTTCTGGTAAATAACCGACAGCCCCATCAGCTGCATCAGGCGGCTGATCCGTTTACGATTGACGGCATGCCCAAGCCTTCGCAGGTGCCGTGACATTTGCCGGCTACCATACCAAGGGGTTTCGAGGTGTTGTTCGTCTATCAGGCGCATCAGTCCCAGGTTCTTCAGGCTTTCGCCCACCGGCTGGTAGTAGTAGGCTGATCGATTGATCGAGAGCAGTTTACACTGCTTGGCAATACTGAGTTGGGCATGGTCAGGGTCGACCAGACTTTTCCTTCGGGTCGTACTCAGCGACATTTCCCGAAGGCTTTGGCCAAAAAATCGCGCTCCACGGTCAGCTGCCCGATCTTGGCGTGCAGTTCCTTGATCTGAGCCTCATCGGCCTTGACACTGTGCTCAGAGGCTCCGGAAAACGCTGCAGCCATGTTGTCGATGGCCTGTCGTTTCCAATTGGTGATCATGTTGGGATGCAGTTCGTAACGGGCGGCCAGTTCATGGATGGTCTGCTCGCCACGTATCGCTTCCAGGGCGACCTTGGCCTTGAACTCGGCGGAATAACGTTTGCGTCTCGTGCTGCTCATGGGTGGTGGTCCTCCTCAAAAGGCTATGGCCATCCACCTTAACATACTGTCCGATTTTTGGGGACCACCTCT
>JAVBWB010000007.1:0-67022 GCA_036677645.1 Geobacteraceae bacterium
GCGGCCTTCCCCATACGTCCACTGGGTCGGCATCTTCATATTAACTTACGAGGCTACTTCCAGGTTCACTTGCGTTACGGCCTGCTGCTTTGCCAATTGGAAACTTACGACCTCCTGTTGCCAGGACGCCGCTTCCTTGAGCTACCGGGGTGAACGGATAACTCCCCGGACGGGACTTTAACCCGTCAGAGTAAACAGTTGTTACTGCGTACGGACGTTGTCACTTTGTCAACTTAGGCGCATTAACTTGTTGATTTTTCAATTTAGCCGACAGTGTTAATCCCTCAACATTCTCTTCCGACAATTTCTTCCTGCATCCAGCGGATTTACATGCCCCATTCCTAGACATGGTGGAATAAAATTGTAAAATTGGCATTTCCTATTTTGGTTGTCCCTGGAATCAAACAGCCGCCCAACCAGCTGGCACAGCCGGCTTATATATCCCCCCAAAACCGCAACCCCTTATCGATCGCCACAATACCCCCCGGGAAAACGAATATTAATCCATTTTTACACCCACGATTATCCACTCGTCAATATATCGTGTAATTATTTTTATTACATTAAGTTCAGGAACAAAGGATTTCAAACGGAAAGCGGAACAGCCGAGAAGAGTCAGGGGGGAGGTCCTGTTTGGGCGGGGCTTACCCCGCCCAGCCAGATTCAACAATCTTCGATGCGCGACAACTTACCTCAGCATGAAGGTCTCGTATTCCAGGACTCTCAGATCCCTATCCAACAGCACCATGCCTGCGAAGATGGCGACGACCAGCGACAGGGCGAAACCGTATCCGTAGAAGAACGGCCCGGCCATGATGGAAAGAACACTGAACAGGAAGTTGAGGCCGCAGAACAGCGCCACCAGGGACAGCACCCGTTTGCGCCGGTCGAGGTAGAAGTAGATGTTGATGATCGCCAGGAACACCACCTGGAAGCTGGCGCCGGCCACATCCACGCAGAGCAGCGGGAATATCATCTCGTCGATCCCGGCCAGCCGCAGCAGCGGACGCCCCAGGAGAAAGATGCCGATGGCGGCGATGGCCTGGATCTTCATGATGTCGTAGATCCCCTCGCGGGCCATCCGCACCATCTCGTCCTTCATGTCGTAGATATGCCCGAGCGTGCCCCCCTCCCTGACCGCGTCGTAATACTTGTCGTAATACTCGACGAAATCGGTCTCCATCCTGGCCAGGAAGACCGCCATTCCCGGCAGAATGGCCAGATAGGCGAGGAATATGGGCAGGTCGTACACTTCCGAAGCCCTCAACGGGCCGATGACCGGATTGCCGGTATAGGGATGGAACCAGAACACCAGCTTGTCGGCCCAGATGCCCAGGTTGTAGAAAAAGCCGGTCAGCACCAGTGCGTGGCGGACCCGGCCCGTGCGCAGGAAGTCGAATTCCAGGAATTTGCGGGAGGGATAATTGCGGTACACCACCAGCAGCATGCCCATGAGCAGGACGAACTGGCCCACCAGGAACCCCAGCATCAGCCCTTCCAGTTTCAGGAAGCGCAGGGAAACCGCGAGAATCACGGTGATTCCGTATCCTATGGCGAAATTGGCCAGGATGGACTTGTAGGCTTTCAGACCCGAAAGGAGGATGGCGGCGATCCAGACATTGCACAGCACCACGAATGTCGTGGCGAACAGGACCCTGAACAACAGGGACTGGGCGTCGAACTGAAGCAGGGCGAAGGGAAATGCAAGACAACCCGCAACCGTGGTCACCATGAGGATGACCCCGTTCATGTTGGGTATGAGGCGGTGATGCTCCTTTTCGAAGATCCGGTCGGCGCAGTAGCGGGTGAAAGCAAGCTGGAAAAATCCGGTCAGGATGAGGCTGGCCGCCATCAGATAGGTAACGGCGGTCTGGAACTGGGTGATGAGCGAAGGCGGGATGACCACCTTGAGGGATATGACGCCGATGAAGAGGACCGCGACAATGGAGAGTATCCAGGGTCCGCTGCTGATTATCCCCGCATAGGCATAGGCCTGGAGCAGGGAGAAATAGGAATCCCTCTTCATCAGTTTGCGCAGTTCGAAACCTATGCCCGCCATTGCCCCAACCCCTTTTCGTAGAGTTTCCGGTATTCGGAAATCATCCTACCCGTGGTGTAGTAGCGCCGGACCCTGCGCAGTGCCGCGTAGCTGGCCGCCTGCCACCGCTCCGGCGACTGGAGGAGCCCGAAGGACGCTTCAGCCAGCCCCTTGGGATCGTTGATGCCCACGATCGCGCCGGCCGCACCCAGTTCCCGGTCCTCCGCGTCGACGCCGTTCACCAGCTGGCTGCAGGCGCCCACATCGGTCGTCACCACCGGTATGCCGGCGGCAAAGGCCTCGATGACGACCAGGGGCAGCCCCTCGCTGATGGAGCTCAGGAGGACGACCCCGGACCGGGGGTAGATCTCCTCCACGTTCCGCATGCCCATGAACCGCACCCGCTCGCTGACCTGCAGGCTCTCCGCCAGCGCGCGGCACTCGTCGGCATAGTCCTCGTCCTCGTCGGACGGGCCCACGATCCAGCCTTCGATTTCCGGAATCCGGTCGGCGAGTATCCGTATGGTGCGGATGAACGTCTTGATATCCTTGATGGGCACGACCCGTCCCACCAGGGTCAGCACCTGGGGAGGATTGCCGGGCCCCTGGAGCCCGGCCGGCGCGAAACGCTCCACGTCGATGCCGTTGGGAATGACCCGGGTGCGTTCCGCCGGCGCCCCGTCCTCCACCTGCCTGAGCCTGGCGCCCTCGTAGAGGGACACGATATCGCCCGCCACGGCGTAGCAGATCCTGCCCAGCGTCTCGAAGAAGCGCATCCACAGCGTCCGGTAGTAGCTGATCTCCGCCGGGTCCTTCTGCAGCGCCTCCCGGTTGTCCCGTATCCAGTCGCTCTGCAGGAGGTCGATCCGGCGCTCCTTGGTATAGATGCCGTGCTCGCTCAACAGGAGCGGCCTGTTCCGGCTGCTGCCCAGCATGGCGCCGAGGAAGCCGGCGTAACCGGTGGAGACGGCGTGGTAGAGGCCGGCGGGAATCAGCCCGTCGGCGATGGCGGCCAGCCTCCAGAGCGGCCCGTGCATGTTCCTGACCGTCCAGAAGTAGTCGAGGAACGACGGGTCGGAGCAGCGGGACCGGTACATCTCGGTTATGAATTCCCATGCATACTCGGAGTAGAGAAACTGGGAGTAGTCCACCCCTTCCGTGGAGGAAAGGTAGAACCCCGGATCGACCATCCGTTTTTCCGCATCGGCTGCGTCCCCGGAGAGGAACGACGAATGCCAGGCTCTCATTGCCTCCAGCTTTTCATCGTTGCCCGGCCGGCGCCTGATCATCGGCGCTTCGCCCTGCTCGCCCAGGTAGTGCGCTTCCAGGTGGAGGAGATTGGACGGGAGCTCGTAGCGCTGCTCCCCGTAATCCTCCGGCCGGCTGCCGATGAAGACCGCCCCGAAGCGGTAGTCGGGAAAGGCCCGTATGAGCTGGTCAACCCAGCTGGACACTCCGCCGCTCACATAGGGGAACGTCCCCTCAAGCAGCAGCATGATATCGACCCGGTCGGTCTTAGGGAAACGGTCCATCTATGCCCCTCCCCAATAGGAAACAACCGCCCCGATGCCCGGCTTGTAGCGCAGCTGCGGATGACCGGCCAGGAGGCGTTTCAGGGCCGTGAAATCCCGCTTCAGGAACAGGAGCTCGGCCTGGAACGGCACGCCCTTGCCCGGCGCAGCGCCCAGTGCCAGCGCCCTTTCGAAGGCCCGCTCCGCGCCGTCGATATCCCCGCGCAAAAGCAGGACCCGGCCCATGAGCATGGCAACGGAGTGGTTCGGCCCTTTCAGTTCTTCGTTCAACCGCGCGTAGTGGAGCGCCTGGTCCAGGCAGAACTCCTTCAGCTCGTCCCTGACCAGCTCGTTGTAGATGAATTCCCAGTAGGAAAAGGCGAGTCTGCCGCAGATCACCCCTCTTTCACCGTCGTCTTCGGCGCTCTTCAGTTCCCGGAGCATGCGGCTGATGGCGGTGCTGATGTTTTTCTCCCGCTTGTCGAAGATGTTGAACGCCACGAGGCGGATTTCGTCGTCGTTGTCCCCGGTGGCCATCTGGAGCAGGCGGCTCCCCTGCTGCCCGGGAACGGCGCCGGCGGCCATGAGCGCCTCGATCTTGACCTGACGCGATATGGACTCGTCCCTGAGGCGCGACCAGGCGCCCCCTTCGCCCATGGTGACCGGCTTGACCCCCTCTACCGCAGCAGAGGGAAGCCTCGGCATGATGAAAAATTCCGGCCGCACCCGCTTCTTCCCCGCCACCCTGAAATAGATGAGTATGAGGATCATGCCCAGGATGCCGAGCAGGGGCATGAAGAAGATGAACGAGAAGAACAGCAGCCCCTGGCTCCTCCTGTCCAGGTATCCCGGCGGAAGGGTCACGGGGAGCGTCAGGGCGAAGCACAGGCTGGCCAGGAGGTGCACTATGAACGCCGCCGTGAACACCGGCCAGCCTGCGCCGGGCAGGAACAGGGCGCCGATGCCGGCCAGCTCACTCAGCAGCGTGTAGAGCGGGAATTTGAGATTCGCCATTTATCCCCTCCAGCTTCAGCAGTTCGCGCAGGTGACCAACGGGAGAAACGGTCGGCACGATCTGAAGCAGGCGCGAAGTTATGAGTTCGTCGCCCAGCCGTATGCCGAACCTGGTGCGGACGAACTTGCTGACACGGGTCAGGTACCCTTCGCCCCCGGTGATGTTGGAAAACGGCATGAGCGTTATGAGCAGAATCCCCTGGGGAGTCGAAAGCCGCCACACGTGGTCCAGGCCGCGCTGTTTCTTCTCCATGGTGAGCGCCATCTCCTCCTGGCGGGGATTGGGATTCACCCGCAGCAGGCCGAGGGTGCTCTCGATGCCCAACTCCCGGTTCAGCCGGTGCATTTTTATCAGTTCCGAAGCGAAGATGTGCGGGCAGCCCGGGAATGCCTCCAGAATCTCGGCGGCCTTGACAATCGCCGAAGCGTGCTCGACGCAGTAGGAGAGAAGAACCCCCAGGATCTGCAGGGTTTCCCGCTGCAGGGCGAGGAAGGGCATCTCCGAAACCAGAAGGACCGCCAGCAGTTCTCCCGAACTGCTGCGCATCGGGGAGGCGACCAGGTAGCTGCTCCGCTGCTCCGGCGACATCTTTTCCACTGACTGGTACGCCGTGCTGTCCGATTCCATGGCGGCGCGGAGCAGGAGATCGTCAGGATCGCAGGGTGCGCCCCTGCCGCAGGAAGCAACCGGCACGGAGGAGAGCCTGCCGTTCTCCACCAGGTAGATGGAGGCGCTGTCCAGGCTGCAGTAGTGGGAGAGAATGGAGAGCAGTTCTCCCGCCACTTCGCCGTTGATCTCCCCGCCGTGCCGCATCAGGAACAGCCGCATGTCCACCATGGCCTGCCTGAGGGTCAGCGGCTTGCTGATCAGGTTCTGCTCCAGCCGGTCATGGGACAGCCTGACCATGAAATAGGCCCGGGAAATCTGCTGCGCCCTTTCCAGAGCATGTTCGCTGAGCATGTCCGACCGTTTCAGCCTTTTGCGCCAGACGGAGCCGAACTGCCCGCAGATCATGGTCAGGAGCAATCCCCCGAGCATATGGTCCATGGGAAAGGAATACGGCAGCATGCCGGTCCGGTCCGCGACGAACATGAGCAGGGCGATGATCGACACCGACGCCAGGCCGGCCCCCATCCCGTAGCGCAGCGCCGCCAGGATCGGAGCGAACCAGAGCCACGGGAACCGGGCGGTGACCATGAAGGGATCTTTCCCGTGAAAGTAATATCCCCCGGCAAGCACCAGGAACGTGATGGCAATGGTCTCGAGCCACTGCATCACCCACGGAGGAATCCTGCGTATGGACTTCATTATGGTGTTCATTTCAGGCGCATGGTTTCCAGCAGCCGGTCGATGACCTGTTGCGCAACCGCGCTGACGGCTCCCCTGCTCCAGCCGCTTTTGGCCCCGGTTCCGGTCCAGACGAGCTTGCCCTCGGGCAGCGCATAAACCTGCAGCGTTATCCCCACCACGGGCTCGCCGTCAAGCCCCACCTTGTAGCGCCACTCGTTCACCGCCCCGGTAATTGCGTAGCGGTACCTGTTCTTGCGTGCCCATTCGAGCGCTTCCTTCTGGCGCTCGCCCTTCCTGCCGACGGTGAGATCGTCCGCATTCGCCTCCCGTGGAGATTCGGCCAGGTTCTTCACTCCGCGCGCATAGAGGAGTGAAGCGGTGATGGACTCGGCCCTTTCCGCGGCGTAGGGGGTCTCCGTGTTGTTGACGAACGGCAGCATGACCCAGCTGTCGGCGAGTGAGACCGGCTCGTATGCCCCCTCGTTGATGGTCACGCATGCGGCGAGAAGGGACAGCACCCCGCAGACCATGGCAGCTTTCAAAAATTTCATAGGAATCCCCTTTCTGTTCAATTGAAGAAATACTTGTACCCCATCTCCATGATCACGCTCAAATCCGTGGTCGCGGCCGTCCCCCGGGAAAGGGAGAACTGGAACCAGAGCGAATCGTAGCCGAAAACCGGGCCGTGGGTCCCCAGGCCGACATCGAAGCCGACTCCGGAGTCGGATCGCCAGGACACCGACGTGCTGCCGAAGGGCTTCCAGTTCTGCGAGTACACTTCCCGGTACGCCTGCCCGAAGTCGGCCCCGATCCCCAACTGGCAATAGGAGTCGGGAACGAAGAAGGAGGCGTCCCTGGCCGCATCAGGCGGTATCAGCGACAGTATGGCGCCTTTCGGCGCCCGTTCCCGGCGATAATCGTAGTAACCCGTGAAAGCCCGCACGGAGAAATCGGGATAGGAAAAAGTCAGCCGGTGGGACAGGTCCAGCGTGTAGGTCGTGCCGCTGCCCAGAAGGTTCCGCGACTGGTCCCGCAGCAGAACACGGGAAAAGCCGGCCTGGAGCGTGTCACGCTCAGTCGGGGAGTAGATGAAGCGGACAGTCCCGAAATCTTTCACTCCCCCGATGATCAGCGGCACGGACTCATCAGCTGGAGCGGAGTACCCGAATTCACCCTCGACCTGAAAACGGGAGTACAGCTGGTACGATGCTGTGGCGCCGAACGTGATCACGTCGTCCAGGGCCGAGCGCCATCCCACGGTGAAGCTGCCCTTCCCTTTGCGGTAAAGGGCGGCAATCCCCGCATCCGCCCGGGTATCCGTGGAAGGATAGCTCGCCAGCACGCCGTTCTTCAGGGACGAGTTCACCGTGTGGCTGACCCCCGCGAACAGGCTGTAGCGCCGCGTCAGCGGCAGGGACGCGTCGAACCTGTTTTCCAGGCCGCCGATACCGCCGCGGTCCAGCAACCGCAACGCATACGCAGCATATGAAGGATGCCGGGAATAGATCTCCCGGACCTGCTCGTACAGCAGGTAGTCATCGGGGTTGGTCCAGCTCCGGTGCCAGGCCGTCTCCTCGCTCAGGGGATGGAAACCGGTCCGCTGCGCCGCTTCGACGGCATCCCGGTAGGGGAGACGTTCGGGTTTCTTGTCCAGCAGCGCCGCCATCCGGTCCCGGTCGTTATCTTCCAGGGCAAGCCCCAGTTCCACCCAGGCCGGCTTGTTGGCGTTGGCTGCATACTTCCGCACCAGCCACCAGCGCGCGAAATCGCTCCGTTCCGTGGAGAGGGCCCAGGCAGCCACCAGTTCCCTGGTTTCGGGATCGGCGCTGTTCCGCATGACGTTCCTCATCAGGCCGTCCAGCCGGTCGCCCTTCTGCAGCTGGAGCAGGAACCTGGCCAGGTCCGCCCTCCCCTGCTCCCTGGCGGAGGAGGACGATTCCAGCCCGATCCTGCCCGCCCGCAGCAGCCGGAGGCCGCGCATCCTTTCGCGGAAGGCCTCCTGGGCACGGTTGTTCTGCTCCAGCACGTCGCCATAGGCCAAGAGCCAGAGCGGGTCGCCTTTTCTCGCCGCATACCTTTGCCGGAACAGGACCAGGGCATGGCCGTAATCCCCCAGGTAAGCGTGAGCCGCCGCCAGGGCATCGGCCAGCTGCGGCGCGCCGTCCCCGGTTTCCGGCCACCTGCCGACCGCCTCCTTCACGTCACCGGGCCGGTCCAGGTCCATCAGCAGCCAGAGGTAGCCCGCCCGCAGGTCCCCGTCGCCGGGCTCCAGGCGCAGCGCCTCCCGGTAGGATGCAACCGATTCATCCGCCCGGTCCAGGTGGGCATACACCCTGGCGCGCAACACCCAGTACCTGCCCGTCTTTTCCAGACGGGTCCGCTCGCCGCCCCCGATACCGTCCAGGAAGCGGGCAAGCTCCGGCCATTTGCCCTGCAGCTCGCCCAGGTCGGCGACTTCGTTGAAAAAGGCCGGACTGCCGAAGCGCCCGCAAGCCTCCAGCGCCACGCCGTATGCTTGCTCCGGATCAGTTTCCCGCAGGACGAAAATCATCCGCCGGTAGTCGTCTTCCCGCGCCTTACCCTGCGCAGCCAGTTTCCGGCCCGCGGCGACCGCGCATTCCATGTCCTGCATCCGCCAGCACAGGTCCCCGGTCGCCGCCAGGTACTCGGGATCCTCAGCCGCGGCTGTGTCCAGGCCGCCCCTGAGGGAACGGTACGAGCCTTCCAGGTCGCCCCTGCCGTACTGGAGCGATGCGAGGCGGAGAAGGGCCTCCGCTGAGAGCTGGCGACCCGCCCCGTATGCCTGCAGCGTGCGGATGGCCTTGTCCGGCGATCCCGCGGCTTCATACAGGCGGCCCAGCGTCTCATGTGCATACCGTGCGTGTTCCCCGCCCTGCAGCGTTTCGAGCACCGCGATCACTTCGCCGGTTTCACCCAGGGACTCGGCGGCGTCCACGAATGCCCGCACCGTGGCGATGTCGCCTTCTTTCCGCAACCGCCGTTTCAGCAATTCCATCCTGACGCGGGTATCGTTCAGGCCCGCAGCCAGCTTCAACGCACGATCGTTCGCTTCCGGATCGTTGCTCTTCAAGGCCAGGTACGACCAGTGCTTCAGCGCCGCTGCCGGCGATCCGGACCATTCGGCGCACTGGGCGGCCCTTCTACGCCAGACCATGTCATCCGGCCGCTGCTGCAGGGCGTTTTCGGCAAGCTTCAGACCGTCGGCAACGTTGCCGTTCATCAGAAACACGCGGTAACCGGTTTCGTAGAGCTCCGCATCATACGGCACGACTCCTGCGCCATGCCCGGCCGGGGACGCAGCCGGGCACAGGGCGACAAAAATCGTCACCAGAACGGCCGCCAGTACCAGTGTCCGGCAGGAAGTCGGCAGACTCATTCGCCACCATCCTTGCCCGGGCCGTGATGCATGCCGAGCGCCCGGGAAATGAAGCGTTGCGCGGCAGCGGGCCTGCCTGCCCCGAGAGCGGTCCTGGTCATGAAAAGGAGCGTTTCCCGGTCCGTTTCGAGGCCGGTCATGTTGGCTTCTCCCTCGGTCAGCGCCTCGGCGGGCAGGTTGCCGGCCTGGAGCGCTTTCACCCCTTTCATGAAAAGGTCCCTCCGTTTCGCCACGCTGTCCGCCTCCCCCATGGACCTGAAAAATCCCCTCGCCCGTTCGCGGTACGAAGCGGGGGCAGTGCCTCCGGCAGCCGCCGCGCTCTTTTCCCGTGCCAGAAATGCGGGATTGATGGAATTCAGCTCCCGCGCGACCCGGGAACAGTCATCCTGCAGCTGTTTTCTTTCAGATACCGGCAGTGCGCTGCCTGCCAGGCGTCCCTTCAGAGCCCGATAGCGAACCTTGAGGTAGCCTTCGCGATGCTTGCGCCAGTCGTCCCCATGTTCGTCGAGCACCGTCAGCGCGCGTCCATACTGACCGGATTCCGCCAGACCCTCGGCAAGCTTGATGCGCAGGTCGCTGTCGGAAGGCCTGGTGCGGAGGAAGGCCTCCCGGTAGCTGAGGACGAGCCGGCTCCTCGCGGGCGAGCGCGCCATGGTCTCCATGATCCGTTTCTGCGGAAAAAGCGCGTACAACAGCAGCAGGAACAGCAGCACGATGCCGAAAGTAAGCAGCGGATCAGAAAAGCGCTCCCTGGTTTTCGCTTTATTTTCCGCATTCGGCTTTGAGAGCATGTTCCCCTTCCTTCAAGCGATAGGTCAGCCTGCCGTTTATTGCCGATACCGGGACCAGAGCCCTGTTTCCCGAAAAGACGGTGCAGCGCCCGGCATTTTCCATCACCAGTTCCATTGCCGTCATGCCGGTGACGGTGAAGGACACGCCCCGCCCGTTCCGCGCAAATTTCGAGAGCGATCCGTTCACGCGGGAAACGTACGGTTTGCCGTCCGCTTTCTCTCGCAACCTGATCTCCGCCATCCCCCCCGGACCGAGGTGGACGTACCGCTCCCCGTTATGTTCATTAAAACCTGCAATATTCGCGCCGGCATCGAGCTGCGGAAAACCCATGGCGGACGGGAGACGCAGTTCCCGGAGAGCCCCCCCGTTCCTGACCAGCCATCCGTCGAACGTGCGCGCAACCACCGTCCGGTTGAAATCAAGCACCTTCTCCGCGTAATCCGAAGCGTAAATGCTGTTGAGACGCTGGCCGGCGGCCCAGGAATGGACCTTGTCCAGGGCTGCCAGGGACGCCTGCTTGGTGGCTGAATAGAAATGGTAATAGATGTCGACCGGCTTGAGACGCCGCGGGCTGTCGGTAAGCCTGAAAGTTTCCAGCACCCTGCCGTAGCCGGCGAAGCCGCTCGTCCAGAGGTTCGTGTAAACGTTCTCGTTCTCGTTGGGGGCGAATACCTGGAACCGGCCGCCACGCTCGATGCCCAGGGGGCCGACCGCGGTGAGGGAGCGGTACGACTCCGTCATCAGGGTGTTGCCGCCATTGATGTTGTCCACCCCGGCGCGGTAGGCTGCCGCGACCGCCTCGCCGGGCGGGTTGCAGTCTCCGGTCCAGTGGAACATCCTCGCCTTCTTGCCGGCGGGGAGGAGCCGACGGTTGATGTAGTCCAGGGACCCGGCGATCTCGTCTTCCAGGTTGAAGCGGTAGCCGGGAATCTTCAGATGGTATGCCCCGGCGGCAGTGGATGGGTCCGGCTGCCACCTGAAGGGATGGGAAAAGCTGTGGCTCGCCGCCTCGACCCAGGGAAGCGCGAAGATCTTCCTGGCGAAATCCTCGTATTCCCGTGACCGGTCGGGATACAGGCCGTTGGGGGCCGTGATGCCGGTGATCAGGGAAACCGTGACCGGAATCCGGTATTTTTCCAGCACCCTGCTGCGCAATTCCTGCGCGGCGTATCCGCCGCCCGGCCATTCGGAACGGCTCTCGAAACCGTCCCCGTCAACATGGGAAAGGAGCAGGCGGGCGCCGTTCTCGGTCGTGGTGTCCGGCGCGGGAGCCTGGGGAAGCCGGAACGCTTCCCGGAAAAACCGGAAGGGGTCCACCACCCAGGCGGTCCGTTCGTCCAGGACCGGCCCCAAGACGAAGGGATACAGCGCGTACCCCCCCCAGGAAGCGATGCCCGCCATCTCCGAAACCGCGCCCTGGCGGTCGGCGATTTTCAGCAGCACGTTCCCCACCTTCAGGGCGACCGGCTGGAATGCGTCCGGCAGGGGAACCGGAGGCGTCTCGAAACCCATCATGGCGCTCTTCTCCAGGACGCGGAACGGCGGTTGGGGCGTGCCCATTACCGGGGACGTCAATCCCATCCCCGTCGGAAAGCCGGCAACCGGCATGCCGAAGGACTCGAGAAACGCCACCTTGACCCCTTCGCGGACGGTTTTCGCCAGCCAATCCCCGAAACCGGGGCCGGCCGATTTTTCCGTGAACGGCCAGACCACGACCCCCGCGTAGCGTCCCTCCATGATCAGGTCGGGAAGTGGCCGGCGCATGTCGCGCAGCTCGACGGTGTACCCCAGGTGGTTCAGCGGCATGACGGCAAAGCGGTGGATTTTCAATTCGCTCGGCTCCGCCGCCTCCCGGCCGTCGTACAGGCCCAGGATCCTGCGGGGGACCACCTCGACCGAACCCACTCCCAAGGTCGCCAGGTCCTTGTCGGCCACCCAGGGGATGAACCCCTGCCGCCTGATCCTGTCCGCGATCTCGCGGGCCTGCGGCCGGTTGCCCGGCGGGAGGTACTCTATGGCGATGACGGGCAGGCCCAGCTCCCGCACCCGCCTCAATTTGGCCAGGAGCCAGGCGCTCTCCTTTTCCGGGACGTCGTGGTACCCGCCGATTTCCGGGCTGTATCCCTTGTACAGCGACTCCGCCGCCACGGCGAAAACCTGGGGGCGGACGCGGTCGAACACCTCGAAGCCCCGGTTGAGGATCAGCCGCGCGCCGGGCCACCTTGCCTTGAGTTCCCGGATGATCGCAACGATCCCCTGTTCCATTGCGGCATGGCGTTCCTGCTTTGCCGCCAGCTGGTAGGAATCCAGGGTGTCGAGGAAAAAGCCCCGGTAGCCCGCCTCCCAGAGGGGAGCGACCACCTCGTCCAGGAAGAAACGCTGCCAGCCCGGGTCGGAAACGTCCATGACCCTGCTCCCCCAGCCCTTGTTCGCGCCCATCACCCAGCGGCCGGCAAGCTTTTTTTCATAAGCGGCGCCTGCGTCGGTTTCCCCCACGCTTGCATAGGCGAACAGCTCGCTGCCCCCGCTGCCGTACGACGGCGGCGCAAGCCCGCTGCCCGGGTCCACGACGACGATGTCGAAAGCCTTCAGCTCATCGGCGGGAGGATTGTTGCCGTAGAAAAAAGCCACCGACGGGTCCGCGGAATAGGATGAAGCCGCCATCAGCAGGAACAGCGGGATCAGCAGCATGACAACGCCCGGAATTCTCGGAACCATATATTCTCTCCCAGCATAAATGGCGCAATTGACTAGGCCACACTCAAGAAGAAACGATTCATGTGTATGGTTATTATAGCAGCGCATTAAAATTGCAAGTAAAATTTTACCAACCTTGCCAGGCTATTCAAGTTTCCCTAATCCTCGAACAAGACACATTCAGGGATCATGGACAGACGTTTACACGAAGTCACAATCACGACGGAAAACAGCTTTCAGGACATTTCACCATGCCATCAATCTTGTTTCTTGCACCGCAATGTGTTAGATAATTTCTGTTCGGAATTTTCGCATGAAAACTTAATACCTCATCAAGGAGCGCCTGCCATGCCCATATCTGACAAGATCGCCGGCTTCATTGAAAAAGCTTCATGGATAAGGAAGATGTTCGAGGAAGGGGAGCGCATGCGCGGCATTCACGGCGCCGAGAACGTATTCGATTTCACCCTGGGCAACCCGAACGTCGAGCCGCCCGATGAATTCGGCAAGGCGTTCCGCGAACTGGCGGCACATCCCATCCCGGGAATGCACCGCTACATGAGCAACGCGGGATACGATGAAACCAGGCAGTCGGTTGCGGCGGTCCTGGCGGAAAAATCGGGGCTGCCGGTGACCGGGGGGCACGTCATCATGACCTGCGGCGCCAGCGGCGCCCTGAACGTGGCGCTGAAGACCATCCTCAACCGGGGCGACGAGGTGATCATCCTCACCCCCTTCTTCGTCGAGTACAAGTTCTACATCGACAATCACGGCGGCGTGCCGGTGGAGGTCTGGACAGACCGCGAAACTTTCCAGCTGAATCTCACCGCCATCGAGAACGCAATCAACCCGAAGACACGGGCCATCATCATCTGTTCGCCCAACAACCCCACTGGCGTCATCTATCCGGCCGAAAGCCTGAAAAAGCTGGGCGACCTCCTGCGCCGCAAGGAAAAGGAGCTGTCACGGCAGATCCTGGTAATCTCGGACGAACCGTACGCACGCATCTCCTACGACGGCAAGGGAGTGCCCAACATCTTCCCGCACGTGGACAATTCGGTCATAGTGACTTCCTACAGCAAGGATCTGGCCCTTCCCGGAGAGCGCATCGGCTACCTGGCAGCCAATCCCCGCATGAACGGCGTGGATGTTTTCATGGGAGGCGCGACGTTCTCCAACCGCGTGCTGGGCTTCGTCAATGCGCCGGCCCTGATGCAGCGGCTTGTCACCGATCTGCAGCGCGTCACGGTCAACATCGACGAATACAGGGAAAAAAGGGACATCCTCTATGACAGCCTGACCGGCATGGGTTTCCGGATGATCAAACCGGACGGAGCATTCTACTTTTTCCCGAAGTCCCCGGTCGCGGACGACATCAAGTTCGTCAAGCTCGCCCTCAAGCACCACATCCTGCTGGTGCCCGGAACCGGCTTCGGCGCGCCCGGCCACTTCCGCATCGCCTACTGCGTCGACAGGGACATGATCGAGCGCAGCCTTCCCGCATGGAGGAACCTGGCGAAAGAGGCCGGCATGTAGACAGCTTCCATCCGGGAGCATGTCATCGGCCGTACTCTGCAGACGAACAGAAAAAGGGGACCGTAACCGGCCCCCTTTTTTACGGCTTGTTTGCCCTGTGCCCGCCTTCACTGCAGACAGTTGAACAGCCCCATGCACCAGAAGCAGTCGCCGCACGGAACCTGGTTGACGAAACAGTCGTGGGTGAATTCCTCGTTGTAGAGGTACTCGCACGGGACCAGGTTGCAGTTGGAGCAGAACGGATAGTCGTGGCGCAGCACTTCTTCCCTGAACGACCTGAATTCCCGGCTATTCCAGATTTCCTTGATCCCTTGTTCCGCCAGAGAGCCGAACACGCGGGTAGTGACGTACTTCTTGCGGCCGGAGAAATGGCAGCTGAATTTGTGCCACAGGAAATAGCAGTTATGGACCCCGCCGTCCCAGGAAACGAACGCGCTCCCGCGGTCCACGAAGTCGCAGCGCCGGTCGCCCTTGGGGTTGATCTGCGGCAGCGTCAGCTCGATGCCGGCTTCCGCCGCGATGCCCCGGGCGTCGGCAAATATCCCGTCCATGACCGCCTCCCACGACTCGTCCCGGTCGAGCAGGTTGCGCATGTTGATGAAGAGCTCCCGGGCGCTCGCCTCCGCCTGCATCTCGGCGACGAAATCGACGATGCGCTGCTCCTCCGGCGTCCTGAGGTAGTTCCACATGGTCTTGAAATAGTGGCGCAGGTCGATGCCTTCCGCATCCGCCCGCTCCTTCCACGGCTTGAAGAATTCGATTGCCTCGTCGGTGTTGGCGTCATAGGCCACCTTGGAAACATGCCCGGCATCATAGGGGAGAAGATGGGTGACGATGGCAAATTCGACCCCCCGTTCAGCTGCCCAGCGGAGCGCGGAAGGCAACTCTCGGGCGTTATCCTTCATCAGCACGAACTCCAGGCCCACCCGCGGCGCCGACGAGCCGGTTCTTTCCTTCGCTGCCCTGAGAGCCGCCAGGGCCCGCTCCAGGTCCAGCACCTCGCCCCCTTCACGGATCTTGCGGAAAGTGTCAGGGCACACCGAGTCCAGCGACAGGCAGATCCTGTCCAGGCCGGCTTCAGCCAGCGAGAGGGCGCGGCCTTCGTCCAGGAGGAGGCCGTTGCTCTGGAAGCCCACCCAGCTGCCGGCCGGCATGAGCGCCTTGGCGCGGCGGATGAACTCCTCCAGCAGCGGATGGAGCAGGGGCTCGCCGATCCCGTTGAGGACCAACGCCTCCGCATGGGGTAGAGCGGGCGCCAGCGCTTCGAAGGTTTCCAGGGAAAGGTCGCCGTCGATCAGGCCGTTGTCGCCGGCCTGCTTCACGCACATGGAGCACCGCAGGTTGCAGCGGGTGGTGGTTTCCACGAACAGCCGGGACGGCCATTCGCGAAGGGCCGGATGCGTCTCTCCTTCGGGAGCGGCGATCAGGGAAAGTTTGCGCGGCGGTTTCGGTTCGAAGACGAAGAAATCCTGGATCGGCCTCACGGCAAGGTTTCTCGAATGGTTCATGCTTGTCACCTCCGGGTCAAGTGGCTTCAGGATAGCCCCCCCGGGGGAATATGGTTATGACATATGTCAAGGAACACGATTTTCCAGACCCGTTTCACCCGAAAATCCGGTGGGTTCCAAAGTCTCGCTCTAAATGGAACTCTAGAGCTAAGCGGATCAAACCCGCTGCGCCCGCCAAACCGCCCGCTCCGGCACGCAGCGGGCGGCCTTGAAACCCGTTTGACTGAGGCGCTGCCCGGCGGTATAGTCGGGGCATCATCGTTTCAGCCCAGCGGCACTCGCCTGCCGCATTGATTTGCATGGTACCGAGCAACAGAAAGGGGTCGATCCCGTGAACGATTTTCAACTCGATCCGCGGCTTGCCGCGGACTGCCGCATCCTGGGAAAAATGGGCAGCTGCCTGGTCCTCCTGATGGACAACTCGCTGGTTCCGTGGTTCATACTGGTTCCGCTACGCAGCGAAACGGAACTCTGCGACCTCCCCGCTGAAGACCAGTTGTTCGTCCTGGGAGAGGTCAACCTCATGTGCCGCTTTGTCAGAAGCCACTTCAAGCCGGACAAGGTCAATGTGGCCGCCATCGGCAACGTGGTGAGCCAGCTGCATATTCACGTGATCGGCAGATACCGTGATGATTTCTGCTGGCCCGGAGTAGTCTGGGGCAGGAAGGAGCGGCAGCCCTATGACGACGAAACGGTGGAGAAACTGGTTTCGGCGCTTGCCGCCGCACTGCCGTCCCGCTTTTCCAGACGGTTGCCCCGCTCTTGACAGCACGGAAAGCATGCTTATATTTGCATCAGGTTCCGTTTAGACGGCGCTCGACAGGGGAACCAGGAAGGAGGCGATGGCCATGGCAGACAAGAAAGACCGGGAACTGGTCAAGATGGAACCCAAGGGCCTGAGAAAGGCCGAGTCGGGATTCTTCTCCCCATTCGAAGAGATGGAACGGTGGTTCGAAGAGGCTTTCCGGCGTCCGTTCTTCGCTCCCTCATGGATGCCGAGGATGAAATTCCCCGAGGTCGGTTCCATGTATCCGACCGTCGACATCTTCGAGGACGGGAACAACGTGGTCGTGAAGGCAGAGTTGCCGGGAATGAAGAAAGAGGATATCGAGGTCAACATTTCCGACGACATCATCACCATTTCAGGTGAAAAGAAATCGGAAGACAAGGTGGAAAAGAAGGATTACTACCGGCTCGAGCGTTCCTACGGATCCTTCACCCGCACCCTGCAGCTTCCCGCGGAAACCCGGACCGAAGATGCCAAGGCGAGTTTCAGGGACGGCGTCCTGGAAGTGAGGATTCCCAAGACCGAAACGGCGGTGCAGAACGTCAAGAAAATCACCGTCGAATGATAGCGGACCGTGCACTGCGGGGACCGGTTCCACTGGTCCCCGTTCTCATTTTCAAACCGCGCCACTCCTGATGCATCCGCAAACCGCCTGCCGCAAACATTCGTCAAAACTGCAAGTAGATTGACGCAATCCATCCACATTGGTATATTCCTATATGTTTTTCATGGGGATTCGCGTCGACAATGAAGAAATCCATTTTCAATATTATCGTTCTTGTGCAGGCCCTGCTCGCCTTCGCACTATCCGGCCTTGCAGCGTCCGCACTGGCCGCGGAACCGGTTGAGGTGGTGGTGAACGGCCTGGAGGACGAAGCGCTGGAAAATGTCGAGGCGGCGCTGGCGCTCCCCCCCGGCCTGGTGCGGGACGGCGAGGTGAACCGGCCCTGGCTCGACCTGTTTGCCGGAGAGGCTGAGAAAAGGGTGCGCGAGGCGCTGGAACCGTTCGGCTACTATGATCCGAAGATCGCCGTCTCGCTCGTGAACGTGTCCCCACGCGAGTACCGCCTCGCCGTGAACGTCGAGCCGGGCATGCCGGTCAAAATCGCCGGCATCACCATCCGGGTACGGGGACCGGGAGCCGAAAACGAGGCCATAAAGGAGGAAGCGGGATATTTCACGCTCGGCGAAGGTGACGTGCTCCTGCACAAGGATTACGAAACGGGCAAGGGAATTATCCTGGCAAAGGCGCTGGAACAGGGCTACATCGATGCCTCCTTCTCCGTCCATGAAATCCGGGTGTCCCGGGCCGAACACAGCGCGAGGATAGTGCTCGAGCTGGACACCGGGCCGCTTTACCGCTTCGGCGACACCACGTTCACCGGTGCGCCGCAGTACCCGGTTCCTTTTCTCTCCCGCTACCTGGATTACGAGAAAGACGATGTGTTCTCCCAGGAAAGGCTGGCCCAGACCCAGGCCAACCTCGCTGCTTCGGACCGCTTCTCCGGAATCGTCGTGGCACCGGAAAAGGAAGCCGCCGCCGATTCGGCCGTCCCGGTCTCGATACAGCTCACCCCGCTGCCCCGCCGGCGGCTCCGCCCCGGCTTAGGGTACGGAACGGACACCGGGGTCAGGGGTTCGGTTCGCTACAAGGATGTGAACATGTTCCTCCTCGGGCACGAGCTGAACGCGGAAATCAACCTTTCCCAGCGCATCCAGGGTATCGCGTTCAGCTATACCCTCCCCGGTTCCCACAACATCAACAGCTCGACCGCTTTCCAGGCCAATTTCCAGAGGGAAGACACGGACACCTACACGAACCGGCTGATTTCTTTCGAAGGTTCCTGGAACAGGAGCTTCCTGCGCGGGCAGAGACTGCGGATCTACCTCAAACCCCAGCAGGAAGATTACACCGTGGGACTCCAGGACTCATCCTCGTTCCTCATGCTGGCCGGCCTGGGCTTTTCCCTGCGCAGCTTCGACAGCACCATCCGGCCCACCAGCGGCTATCGCCTTTCCCTCGATGTCCGCGGCACCCATCAATACCTGGGCTCTTCCACCGGCCTGCTGCAGTGCACCGCCGAAGCTCACGGCATCGCGCCCCTGCCATGGCGGTTCTCCCTGATCGGGCGCGCGAAAGCCGGATTCACCCTGCAGAACGAACCGCTGAAGGATCTGCCCGCCTCCCTCCGTTTTTTCGCGGGCGGCGACAGGAGCGTCAGGGGTTACGGGTACCAGAGCCTGGGACCGCGCGACGCTTCCGGAAAGGTTGTCGGCGGCAAGGATGTCCTGGCCCTGAGCATCGAGCTGGAAAAGGCATTGTTCAAGAACTGGGGCATCGCCGCATTCTATGACGTGGGAAACGCCTTTGATTCCCTGACCGACATCAGGCTGTATCAGGGCGCGGGACTGGGCGTCCGCTACTACACCCCCATCGGGGCGCTGCAGCTCGATGTCGCCAGGCAGCTCGATGTCGACAACCCGGCGTACCGCCTGCACTTCACCGTGGGGTTCGAGCTGTGAGGCGCGCAGCCCTCATCAGCACCGCCGCAGCCATCGTCCTGCTCCTGGCGGCGGCCGCCGGTTCCGTCTGGTGGCTGTTTGCCACCCCCCGGGGAGCCCGGAGCCTCCTCGACATGGCGGCAGTCGCCGCAGGGGCCCGATTGTCCGTCGGAAACCTGCGGGGGAGCCTCTCACAGGGGCTCGAACTCGGGAGCGTCGTGCTGCGGTCCGCCCACCTTGAAACGAAGGTGGAATACATCCACCTGGATTTCAGGCCGATGCTGCTGCTCACCGGCAATGTGGTAGCGGACAGCATCAACATCCGTGGCGCGGCCATACGGGACCGCCGGCCCGAGAAAACCACCCCCCCGGAGCTGGCCTGGCCAATCCTCCCGGCATGGTCACGGCATATTCACGGCTGGGTCAACTCCATCACCGTCCGGGACCTCTCCTACCAGCGGCTGGAGCGGAAACCACTCCTCATCGGACGCATTTCCACCCGTCTCGACTGGCGGAACGGCCAGGCCATACTCGGCAACTTCCTGGCCGACGCTCCGTCAGTCCTGCTGTTCGGCAACGGGCACCTGAGCTTCCGCGAGCCGCGCATGGGAATCGCCATGACCGCGACGCCGGCACAGGCACCTGCCGGTTTTTCGTCTTTTCTCGTCACTGCGGACCTGAAGCCCGGCAGGGGCACGGAGCTGTCGACGGGAAACGTCCGGATCGGCGGACTTTCCGCGGCGAAACGCTGGGCTGAGCTTACCGCGGGGGTGAGCCTGTCCCGCAAATCGATCCTGCTCCGCGGCATCGCGCTCTCGGAACCCGGCCGCAGAGGCCGGCTGACCGGCAGCGGAAGCATCGCTTTCGACAGGATGGAACCGGCCCTCAAGATGGCGCTCAAAGCCGAAAGCATCGACCTGTCAACCGAAGTGCCGACCCTTCCCCCCCTATCGGGAACCTTCGACCTGGAAGGCACGCTGGGGCGCTACTCCGGCACTTTTTCCTTCGCCACTATCGCCAAAGACTGGCGCTCCGCCTTTCTTTCGGGAACCATCACCGGCGACAGGACTGGCGCCGACGTGACGCTGAGGCGCGGTGCGGCCATCGGCGGCAGCCTGTCCGGTTCGGTCAGGGCCGGGTGGGAAAACGGCTTCAGTCTTTCCACGGTCATCCACGGCAGCAATTTCAACCCGGCGCGGATCACCCGGGACTGGAACGGCCTGGTCAACCTGGAGCTGACCGGGAATCTGCGCCGAACCGGCTCGGCGACGGTTGCCACGCTGGAGGCGTCGTTTCCCCGGAGCCGGCTTCGCGGCAGGAAGCTTACCGGAAGCTTGTCGGCCGGCCTTCGGGACGGCAACGTGACGCTCCGGCGCGCCATCCTGGAGGGAAAAGGGTTCCGCATCCGCGCCTCCGGAGAGCTTGCCCGCAAAATCGATTTTTCCGCCGATGTTCCTGACCTGTCCGGCCTGGTGCCGGGTGCCGGCGGCCAGCTCCGGGCAACGGGAAGTCTCCTGCGGCGAAACGGGTTCTTCGGTTTCACCGCCGCCGGCAACGGGGAGAAACTGCGCATCGGACCGGCCGGCGCCCGGCGCGCGTCCATCACTGCCGACCTGGGTGCGTCGCGCGCCCGGCCGTTCAAGGTCCTGGTTTCAGCGCGCGGCTTCGGCATGGGCAGGTTCCAGGCAACGGACGCGGCATTCGAAGCCTCCGGGACACCGGCGCGCCATGCAATTCGGCTCGATCTCGATGCCGCCACCGCATCGCTGCAGGCCCGGTTCGAAGGCAGCTACTCCGCTTCGGGCTGGAAGGGAATGATCTCGCGCCTTGACGGCAGGGACGGCATCGGACCCTGGAGCCTGCAGCAGCCCGCCGGCATCGCGGTTTCCAGGACAGGATTGGCGCTGAGCCCCTTCATCCTCAACGGAAATCCGGGTGAACGGCTCGAATTCCGCGGCGCGGTCAACCGGCAGCTCTCCAGCGGATCCCTGGAGGCAGCGTGGCAGAAGCTGAACCTGACCAGGATAGGCCAGTGGCTCAGCGGGGTGAAGATCGCGGGCAGCGGGTCCGGCCGGATTTCCCTGCTGGCGCCGCGGAAAGGGTCCAGAAGCGTCTCGGGCGCCATGGAAATTTCCGGGACCCTGTCTTCGGGCAACTACCAGGTGGATGTCCGTTCCGGGCAGGTCACCCTGGAAACCCGGGGCCGGAAGCTGGTGGGACTCATCACCCTGGACACGGCACGGCAGGGACGCCTGAAAGCCGGGATCGAATCGCTGATGCCTTCCGAGGGGCTGGTTCCCGGCAGCGGATCTGTCGAGGCGCGCCTTGAAGGGCTGGACCTGAAAATGCTCAAGCCTTGGCTCCCGGAAGGGCTGACCATGGAAGGGACTCTGAGCGCGGACGCGTCCGGAGACTGGGGACCGGGAGCCGCCATCCGCCTCGGCGGCCGCGCTTCGGTTGCCGGGGGGCAGCTCCGGCAGCAGCGCAAGGGGGGTGAACTGACCGCAGCGCTGCGCACCGCGGCGCTTTCCTGGAACTGGAGCGGCAGCACCCTTTCGGGACAAGCCGCTTTCGATCTGAGCGACACCGGTCGGCTGACCGGCAGCTTCGAGCTCCCGCTCCCGGCAAGGCTCCCTGCAGCCATGGATCCCGGCGGACGCGTAGCCGTGAGCATAACCGGCGCCATGAGAGAGAACGGCCTCATGACCGCTCTGTTTCCCGGCATGATCCAGGAAAGTCGCGGCGAGCTGGATATCGACCTGCGGGCTGGCGACACCTGGGCGAATCCCGCCTTTTCCGGACAGATGACGTTCAGCCGCGCCGGCATGTATCTCCCTCGCGCCGGGATACGGCTCACGGACGTGCAGGCGAGCGCCACCCTGGAAAGGGAGGGGATCAGGATCAGCTCATTCTCCGCCAGATCGGGCGCCGGGGTGCTGAACGGCAGCGGCCTCATCAGGCTGGCCGACTGGAGGCCCGCGGGATACCATGCCAGCCTGTCCGGCGACCGGTTCCAGCTGATGAACCTTCCCGAGATGCAGGTGGTGGGGTCGCCCCGCCTGGACATCCAGGGGGAAGGAAAAAAAGTCACGGTACGGGGGGAGGTGGCCATTCCCGAACTGCTCGTGGCCGGCCGCCAGACCCAGGCCGTGGTCAGGCCCAGTGCCGACGTGGTGGTGATCGATGCGCCGCCGAAAGAAATCCGCGCCTTCCCGCTGGCCCTGGACATGCAGATCAGGGTGCTGTTCGGCGAGAAAGTGCTCGTCAAGACGGAGGGAATCGACGCGCGCCTGGCGGGTGCGGTGGATCTGGTCATGCGGGGTCCCGAGGATATCCGCGGCAAAGGGGAAATCCGCGTCGCGGAAGGCTCCTACCGGGCCTACGGAGTCAACCTGAAGATCGTCAAGGGACGCCTCGTGTATACCGGCGGTCCCGTGGACAGGCCCAATCTGGACATCCTCGCGCTTCGCACCGTAGGGGAGGTGAAGGCCGGAGTCATAATCGGCGGAAACCTGAAGAGGCCGGCCATCCGGCTCTATTCCGAACCGGCGCTGTCGGACAGCGACGTAATGGGGTACATCGTGCTCGGACATGCTCTCACCGGCGACAAGGGACAGATCGGGGACGTGATGCAGGCAGCCGGACTGCTCCTCTCCGCGGGACAGTCCGCGATACTGGAAGAGCAGATCGGGCAGCGGTTCGGCCTGGACTCCATCGGCGTGGAGGCCGACAAGAAGGATGCCTCACGCTCCATCGTCACGGTTGGCAAGTATCTGACGCCAAAGCTGTTCATCAGCTACGGCAGGTCCCTGTTCTCGCCCACGACCTACCTGAAGGCTCGCTACACTTTTTCCGACCGCTGGGAACTGGAAACATGGACCGGAACCGAGAGCGGAGCGGACCTGTACTACAAGATCAATTTCGACTAGTACCCTCCGCACACGCTCTCCGGCCCCCCCTCCGCATGCAACACGATCTTGTCCGGACAAAGATTTCTCATTATTCGATTGAAACATAAAAAGGTTTTATGTTATGCAGTAGGCATCCATTCGTAATGCTCCGGCAATCGGACACCATAGAGTCCGGACCGGAACGATACTCGCAAGGGAGACAGCCGATGCCGACCATAGGGGACTATTTCAGGCAGCACGAAGAGCAGGCTTTCATTCTCAAAGCCTTCCTGACCATACTTGCCATCATTTTCGTGAAGAAGTATCTGAGCGCGCTGCTTTTGCTGCTCATCCTCCTCTTCCCGATCGTGTTTCTCCTGTACATCCGCATGGTCGCAGCTTCAGAAGGCGTGAGCACCTTCGAGATACTGAAGCGGCACATCACGTTCATTCCGGTGCCGCGCACCGAACGTGACCGGAAACGGGAAGTCGTCCCCTGGGTTACCTACGGCATCATCCTGGCAAACGTCATGATCTTCTACGGTTACCAATCCGCCGCAGGAACGGACCTCAATTACATCAGCGACAACCTCGTCTTCCTCCCCCTGGTCCCGAAAGCCTGGAACGTCGTGGCCAGCGCCTTCACTTCCATTTTTCTCCATAGCAGCGGCAGCCATCTCTGGGGCAACATGCTGTTCCTCTGGATGCTGGGCGCAGCGGTGGAGCGGCGTGTCGGCCATCCGCAATTCTTTCTGCTCTACCTCATCACCGGCCTTTGCGGCGGCGTAGTCTTCGTGCTGTCGTATCTGCTCGCAACGGGGGAACCGGGGCACCTGCTGGGAGCGTCAGGCGCCATAGCCGGCATCATGGGCATCTTCACCGTCCGCTGCTATTTCAAGAGCATGACCGTACCGATACCGATCGTGTGGCCGATCAGCTTCAAGCTGACCTTGAATTCACTGGTCATCATCGGCCTGTTCTTCCTGCGCGACCTTTCCGGAGGCATCAGCCAACTCTCCGACGCCGCCATGTCGAACGTCGGCCACTGGGCCCACCTGGGAGGGATGGTCGCCGGGATGGTCCTGGCCGCATTCCTGAAACTCGGCAGTGAAGCCGTGGAAGAACGGCACCTGGAGATCGGCATCAAGGCTGTCGGCTCCTCGGTGGGCTTCGGAGGGGGAGAGGAGTCGCTGAGAAAGGTCCTGGAGCGCAACCCCGACAACGGCGAGGCGCTCCTCGCCCTGGCCCGCATCAGGTCCCGGTTCTCCGCCAGCAGCGAAGGCGCTGAACTGTATGCCCGGGCCATCGGACTGCATCTCAGGAGCAACCCCGGAGAAGCGGCGCAGACTTTCCTGGAGTACTGGAAGACCTACCAGAAACCCCTGGCCCCGGATACGATGGTCTCGCTCGGCTCGATCTTCCAGCGCCAGGGCGACAGCGATACGGCGACGCGCTGCCTGGAAGCGGTCATCAACTCAAGGGACGCATCCCCCGAACAGCGTCGCAAGGCAATGGCCAACTGCGCTCTCATGCTCGACAAGTTGGGATTCGACGAAGCAGCCAAAGGCTATTACGAGGATCTGGTAAAGGAATTCCCCCACTGCGACGAAGCTGAGCGGGCATATGCCCGGCTCGGCAGGAAACGGCCGGATGCCGCGCGTGAAAACGGAAAGGGACTCGATCCCCCCGCGACCGGCGCAGCCGGCACCAAACCTGTCCCGGCCGCCGCTCCGCGCGATGAACCCAGAACCTGCCCGGCGTGCAACGCGGCAATGCGGCAACGGCGGGCGGGAAAAGGCCTGCATGCGGGCAAGCTGTTCTGGGTCTGCTCCTCTTACCCCGACTGCCGGGAGGTCATACCCGTCCCTGAATGAGCGGCCTTACCCGGATCACCTCCGGCGCAGCCACCTGCCAACGCTCACACGCTCTCCATGTCAACGCATCCCGGAGCCGTGCGTTTAGAACAGCAAAATGGAATCGAACACCAATCGGTACGGCAGGGAACTGGAAGCTCGCTGCCGGATCCGGCTCCGGAGGCAATATGAAAAAAAGTGTCGTGATCACGCTCGTTTCGCTGGCAATTCTGTCCGCGGGCGCCGTTTCCGGATACGCAGGCGGACATGGGCATCATGGCGGGCACTTCAGCGGCAGCATCTGGATAGGCCCGGGGTGGGGTTATGGATGGCCCGGCCCCTACTACGCTCCTTATTACCCCTACTACGCCCCGCGTACCGTCGTTGTTCCGCGCTACCGGGAAGAAATCCAGGCTCCGCCCCCGGAAGAAGAGGATTACTGGTACTACTGCCGCAAACCCGAGGGATATTACCCGTACATAAAGAAATGCCCTGATGGCTGGATGAAGGTTGTGCCGCCGGAAGCACCGGAAGGGGAGGAATGACGCCATGGCAAAAAAAACGCGCTGTATCGTTACGGCACTCGCGCTCCTTGCTCTGGGAGGATGTGTCACCATGCCCAGCGGGCCGAGCGTGATGGTATTGCCGGAGCCGGGCAAATCTCTGGAGCAGTTCCAGTTTGAGGATTCGTACTGCAGGCAGTGGGCGGCGCAGCGACTGGGGTTGTCCCCGGAATACACGGCCAATCAGAACGCCGTCACGGGAGCGGTTGTCGGGACACTGATCGGCGCAGGGCTGGGAGCGGCTTTCGGTGCCGCGGGCGGAGATGCGGGACTGGGCGCCGCCATCGGAGCCGGCAGCGGGCTCCTCGTCGGGTCGACCTCAGGAGCGGAAGCAGGCCAGGTTTACGGCTGGCAGGCGCAGCGCATGTATGACAACGCGTATCTGCAATGCATGTACGCAAAGGGGAACCAGCTTCCCGGAGCGGCGCGCAAGGCGTATCGCGGCAGGAGAATGCCGCCCCCGCCGCCGGGATGGACGCCTCCGGACGATTCCTACCCGGCTCCGTAGCCGGCGTCGTTACCACGAGAAAGACCTGCCGGGTTTTCGAATCCCGACAGGTCTTTCTCGTTATTGCGCCTCGGCCCGCTCGTAATCATCGCTCAGCCGAACGATATCATCCTCCCCCAAGTACTCCCCGCTTTGCACCTCGATGATGGTCAAAGGGATGATTCCGGGGTTTTCCAGCCTGTGGACGGTCCCCATGGGAATGAAGGTGGACTCGTTGACGTTGACGATGAACTCGCGATCGCGGCAGGTCACCTTGGCCGTGCCGGACACGACGATCCAGTGCTCGCTCCGGTGGTGGTGCATCTGCAGCGACAGGCGGTGACCCGGGCTCACCTCGATGCGTTTGATCTTGTAGCTCCTGTTTTCCTCGAGGACCGTGTAACTCCCCCAGGGGCGCTCACCCTTTTCCATGGGAACTCCTTTGCAGCAGATATGATTTCAGGGCGTCACGCCACCCTTCCGGGCGATAGCCGGTGTCCGCCTCCAGCCTGGAGCAATCAAGGACGGAGAACAGGGGCCGCGGCGCGGGCCGCCCCAGCTCCCCGGTCGTGATGGGCCTGACCCGCGTCTTCATGCCCGACTCCCGGAAGATCGCGTCGGCAAAACCGTGCCAGGAGCAGCAACCCGAGTTCGCGGCATGGTACGTGCCGTGGCAGTCCCTTTCCAGCAGCGCCGCTATGGCACGGGCCAGGTCGGCGGTCCAGGTCGGCGAACCGGTCTGATCGTTCACCACCGACACTTCCTCCCGCTCCAGGCCGACGCGGAGCATGGTCTCGACGAAGTTCCTGCCGTGGAGGCCGTAGAGCCACTGGGTCCTGACGATGAGGTGGTCCGGATTCAGGCGGGCTCTTTCCTCCCCCTCCAGCTTGGAAGCGCCGTAAACACTGAGCGGATTCACCGGGGCGTCTTCACGCAACGGCGCCTCCCCCGCCCCGTCGAACACGTAATCGGAGCTGACCTGCACCAGCTTCGCGCCGAGTTCGGCCGTTGCCTCCGCCAGGTTTCCGACCCCTGCGCCGTTCACGCGGAAAGCCAGGTCGCGGTTCGTTTCGCAGCCGTCCACGTCGGTATAGGCAATCGCGTTAATGACAACTCTCGGCTTGAGCCGCTGCAAAGCCCTGCGCACCGAGGGCAGCGAAGTGATGTCCAAATCGTCCCGGAAAGTTCCTGTCGCCCTTTCCCCGAAAAGTTCCAGCAGGTCGCGCCCGAGCATGCCGCGGGCGCCGGCAACGACGATCATGCCCTGCCCCCGTACATCTTCTCGTAGTAATCGCGGTAAGCTCCCGAAGTGACCTCCCGTACCCATTCCCGGTTTGCCAGGTACCAGTCGATGGTCTCGGCAATTCCCCGCTCGAAGGTGTACGAGGGTTCCCATCCCAGCTCGGCGCGCATCCTGGATGCGTCGATGGCGTAGCGCCGGTCATGCCCCGGCCGGTCCTTCACGAAGGTTACCAGGGAGCGGTTCGCCCCGGCCGGCCGCCCCAGCCGGGCATCCAGGAGGTCGCAGACCAGGTTGACGATATCGATATTCTTCCATTCGTTGTTGCCGCCCACATTGTAGACCCCGCCGGGCCGGCCGTTCCCGAGCACCGTATCGACCGCCCGGGAATGGTCCATGACGTGCAGCCAGTCCCGCACGTTGAGCCCGTCGCCGTAAACCGGCAGCGGCTTTTCCGCGATGATGTTGTGGATCATCAGCGGGATCAGTTTCTCCGGGAACTGGTAGGGGCCGTAGTTGTTTGAGCAGCGGGTGTTGAGCGTCGGCATGCCGAAGGTCTCGCGGTAGGCCCGGACCAGCAGGTCGGCGCCGGCCTTGCTCGCCGAATAGGGCGAATTGGCCGCCAGGGGCGTCGTCTCCGTGAACAGTCCGCTCGTCCCGAGGCTTCCGTAGACCTCATCGGTGGACACCTGGAGAAAACGGAAATCCTCCACGACCTTCGCGGCCCAGTGCTTGCGGCTCTCCTCCAGGAGGACCTGGGTCCCGAGGACATTGGTCCGCACGAAGACCTCGGGTCCCATTATGGAACGGTCCACATGGGATTCAGCGGCGAAATGAACCACGGCGTCCACTTTTTCCCGTGACAGGATCGAAGCGACCAGTTCCCCGTCGCACACGTCGCCCCGCACGAAGCGGTAACGCGGGTCCGACTCGACCCCTTTCAGGTTCTCAAGGTTGCCGGCATAGGTGAGCAGGTCGAGGTTGGTGAGCCTGGTTTCCGGATGGCGGCCCAGAAAATAATGGATGAAGTTGGAGCCGATGAAGCCGGCGCCGCCGGTCACGAGAACCGACCGGGGAATGAAGCTGTCAGACATTGCGTCTCCTTGTCATCGAACAGGTGGTGATGAAATCAGGCTTCCGGACTTCCGGAGGAAGCCGGGATTTCGAATTGTTAACGATAACACAACAACCTGTTTCATGACAATGGGCAGATGCGTTGCATTGGAAATGTCAGTTGGGGCAGATCTGAAGCGTTTGCGGTCTCAGCGTGGACAATGATCAGGGCGCTGAGTATGGAAATCCGTGGCGAAAACCCTGTGGAACTACGGATTTCATTGAAAAGCGTTTCCGTTTTGCTATACTTTAGGCACTTTTTTCCGGCAGGCCGCACCCCCGGGCCGACAAGGGAAACCGCAGGAGGGCAGGACCACATCATGATTTCACTCGCCAACGCCAGCCCCCGATGGATCGAAGAGCAGTACCTGCTGTGGAAGGATTCGCCCGAAAGCCTTCCGGCAGAATGGCAAACCTTCTTCAGCGGTTTCGAACTGGGCTCCGCGCAGGTATCCGGAGATCAGCCACCCCAGCTTGCGCTCAAGCTGTCTGCCGTCCAGATGCTGATCCACCGCCATCGGGACCTGGGACACCTACTGGCGTGCACGGACCCTCTCTCCCCCTGTTCGCTGGAGCATCCGTTCCTGGAACTGAAGGCTTTCGGACTGGGGCCGGAAGACCTGGAGACCGTCTTCCAAACGCCCGATCTGCCGTTTTCGAACGGCGCCCTGCGGGAGATACGGGATTTCCTGCGCGATACTTACTGCCGCTCGCTGGGCGTAGAGTTCATGCACATCCAGGATCAGGCCGCCTGGCAATGGCTCGTGGAGCGGATGGAAACCACGCGCAACCGGGGCGTTTTCACGGCGGAAGACAGAATCCGCATCGTTCGGCAACTGCAGCAGGCTGCGCTGTTCGAGGAATTCCTGCACCGGAAGTTCCCCGGCCAGACGCGCTTTTCCCTCGAAGGGGGCGAAACCCTGATCCCGATGCTGGATGCCGCGCTTTCCCGAGCCGCGTCGAACGGCGCGACCGACGTCATCATCGGCATGCCCCATCGTGGCCGGCTCAATGTCCAGGCGCACATCTTCGGCAAGCCGTACGAAAACATCTTCGCCGAGTTCCGGGAAACCCTGGAGCCCGGATTCATCGGCGACGGCGACGTCAAATACCACAGCGGCTGTTCCTCGGACGTAGCCCTGCCGTCAGGCGACCGTCTCCACCTGATCCTCGTTGCGAACCCGAGCCACCTGGAAGCAGTTGATCCGGTGGTCGAGGGGAAATGCCGCGCCCGCCAGGACCGTCTCGATGAAAACGGCAGTACGGGTGTACTGCCGGTCCTCATTCATGGAGACGCAGCCTTTTCCGGCCAGGGGATCGTCAGCGAAACCCTGAACATGTCCAACCTGGAAGGCTATCGAACCGGGGGGACCCTGCACATCGTGGTCAACAACCAGATCGGTTTCACCACCCTCCCGGCGGACGCCAGATCGTCGCGCTATGCCACCGACGTGGCCAAAATGCTCGCCGCGCCCATTTTCCATGTCCATTGCGAAGACCCGGAGGCTGCCATACATGCCGTAAGGCTTGCGGTGGACTACCGTTACAGCTTCTCTTGCGACGTCGTCGTGGAACTCATATGCTACCGGCGTTATGGCCATAACGAAGGGGACGAGCCATATTTCACGCAGCCTCTCATGTACGGGAAAATCAAGGATCGCCCCCCCATTCACCAGGTGTATGCGGACTGGCTGCGACATGAGGGAGAATTCGCCGATCTGTTCGAGATATCGAAAAAAGAAGTTTCAGCCCGTCTGGAATCGGCCCTGGACGGAGGCGCGACCGCTCCCGAACCGCTCTTCCGCGGCAGATGGGGCTCCCTAAGCCCGGATTACACCGAGGCCAAGACCGAAACCGGGGTGCCGCGCCAGGAGCTGTTGGCGCTGGCCCGGGATATTTCCCGCCTCCCCGGGACTTTCACCCCCCATCCCAAGGTCGCGTCCCTGATCGGCAGGAGGCTGGAGGCAGTGACCCAGGGCACGCCCATAGACTGGGCGAACGCCGAAAACCTGGCTTTTGCCTCGCTGCTGCGCGAAGGGACCTCGATCCGCCTGAGCGGCCAGGACTGCCGGCGGGGAACGTTCAGCCAGCGGCACTGCGTGCTGTACGACATGCACACGGAAGCGGCTTATGTTCCCCTGGCGCCGGCCTGCTCCGGCCCGGCCCGGTTCCGGCCCTACGACAGCATGCTGTCGGAAGCCGCCGTGTTGGGCTTCGAGTACGGCTACTCCCTGGAAGCGCCCGAGTCCCTGATCATCTGGGAAGCCCAGTACGGTGATTTCGCCAACGGCGCCCAGGTCATCATCGACCAGTTCATCACCAGTGGCGAAACCAAGTGGGGCCGCGCCAACGGGCTCCTCATGCTGCTCCCCCACGGTTACGAGGGACAGGGGGCGGAGCACTCCAGCGCCCGCATGGAGCGCTTCCTGCAACTCTGCGCCGGCAACAACATGGTGGTGGCCTTCCCGTCCACCCCGGCCCAGTATTTCCACCTCCTGCGGCGGCAGGTGCGACAGCCTTTCCGCAGGCCCCTGGTGGCGCTGACGCCCAAGAGCCTCCTCAGGAATCCCCTCTGCGTCTCGCAAATGGATGAATTCACCGGGGGCTGGTTCCGGGAAATCCTGCCGTCGCCCGCCGATCCCGAGGCGGTTGAAACGGTTCTCGTCTGCTCCGGCAAGATATTTTTCGAACTCAGGGAAAGGGCAACCCGGGAGGAACGCAAGGACATCGCCATCGTCCGCATCGAGCAGCTCTACCCGCTGCGCTGCGACCTGCTGCGCGAAGAGCTGGAAAAATTCCGGAAAGCGCGAAGCGTCGCCTGGGTGCAGGAAGAGCCGCGCAACATGGGCGCCTGGACGCATGTCCGGCCGTACCTGACGGACATCATCGGCACGGAGCCGCGCTACGTGGGCAGGCAGGACGACGCGTGCCCCGCGGTCGGCTCCAGCAGGCAGCACAAGATCGAACAGGCGAAATTGCTGGACGAGGCGTTTGCCTGAAAATCCGGGGATTTTCATCGGCAAGACACGCACGGGCAAACCCGCACAAATGGAGACGGTAATGGAAATTCGCATCCCAGAAGTCGGAGAATCGGTGGTCGAGGCGCTGATCGCCAAGTGGCACGTAAAAAACGGGGACACGGTGCGCCGGGAACAGCCGGTCTGTGAACTGGAGACGGACAAGGTCACGCTGGAGATCAACGCCGAGGCGGACGGCATCCTGTCGATCCTGATGCCGGAGGGGAAGACCGTCAAGATCGGAACGGTGATCGGCATCATCGAGGAGACGGCCATCCGCGAATCCGCGACTCCGGGAGATGGAAAAGCGGGAACCGCTGTGCCGCCCCTTTCGCCGGCAGCGAGGAAAATGGCGCGGGAAAAGGCCCTGAGGCCGGAAGAGATCAAGGGGAGCGGCCGGAAAGGGCGCGTGCTTGCCGAAGACCTGTTCGGCCAACCGGCCGTGGCCCGGCCCGAGGCGACAACCGTAGCGGAACCCCCGGAAGCGCAGGAGAAAGGAGACCTGGACCAGGCCGATGAGCAGCCCGCTCCGCTCCAGGTGCGGACCGAGGCCCCGCCGGCCTACGAAACGTCGAGACCGGTCACCAGGAAGGCCATGACCCCCATCCGCAGGACCATAGCCGAACGTTTGCTCAAGGCCCGGCAGCAGACCGCCATGGTCACGACGTTCAACGAAGCGGACATGGGCAGGATCATCGCCCTGCGCCGCACGTACAAGGACCATTTCCTGCAGAAACATAACGTTTCCCTCGGCTTCATGTCTTTTTTCGTCAAGGCGTCAATCGAGGCGCTGAAGGAATTCCCGGACCTCAACGCGCAGATCGACGGCAGCGACATCGTCTACCACCACTACTACGACATTGGAATCGCCGTCTCGGGGAAAAAAGGCCTGGTGACGCCGGTGGTCCGCAACGCCGACCGGCTCCACTTCGCGGAAATCGAAAAGGCCATCGACACCTTCGTCGGAAAAGTCCGCGACAACAGGCTGGAAATCGCCGACCTGGAAGGCGGCACCTTCACCATCAGCAACGGCGGCGTATTCGGCTCGCTCCTCGGCACACCCATGCTGAACCCGCCCCAGAGCGCCATCCTCGGCATGCATGCCATACAGGACCGGCCGGTGGCGCTCCTTGGCAAGGTTGTCATCCGCCCCATGATGTACCTGGCGCTTTCGTATGACCACAGGATTGTCGACGGGCGGGATGCCGTCCTGTTCCTGAAGAAAGTGAAGGAATACGTGGAGGAGCCGGAGGAGATGCTGCTGGAAGGCTGATCCCCGTTCCCCGTTTCCGGCGCCGTGTCTCCAGGCTGCGGGACGGCTGGTGGCGCGGGGCGCACCTTGCGGCTTGAAGTTTGTCTATTCGGCCACTGTGGTAGAATTGTCATGGAGGATACCTGAAATGCCAGACGATATCTTCGACCTGATTGTCATCGGCGCCGGTCCGGGCGGTTACACGGCGGCCATTCGCGCCGCGCAACTGGGCATGAAGGTTGTGGTCGTGGAATCCCGCCAGACCCTGGGCGGCGTCTGCCTCAACGAGGGGTGCATCCCCAGCAAGGCCCTGCTGGACTCCAGCGAACTGTTCTCCCTGGCGCGGGAAGGCTTCTCCCGCCACGGCATCCTGACCGGCGAACCGGGTCTGGATCTTGCCGCGATGATGGCCCGCAAGGATGACATCGTCAGGAAACTTACCGATGGCATTGCTTTCCTGTTCAGGAAAAACCGCATCCAACGGCTGAACGGCACGGGCAAGCTGGCGGGAAACCGCCGTGACGGCCTCCAGGTGGTGGCGGTGACTACCGCCGAATCACCCGCGATCCCGAAGCTGATCAACGGCAAGCGGGTTCTCCTGGCAACGGGGAGCAGACCGGTGGAACTGCCGTTCCTGCCGTTCGACGGAGAAACGGTGATCAGCTCCCGGGAGGCCCTGTCCCTCGCCTCCGTACCCGGTCGTCTCGTCGTCGTCGGAGCCGGGTACATCGGGCTGGAGCTGGGCTCGGTCTGGAACCGCCTGGGCGCTGACGTCACGATCGTGGAAGCCCTGGACACCTTCTTGCCCGAAGGCGACCGCCAGGTTGCGGATACGCTTCTCAAGGCCCTCCGGAAACAGGGCATGCAGTTTCTGTTCGGAGCGCGGATTCAGGATGCGGCTGTCAAGGCAGGGACCGCCCTGCTCAAGATCGCCTCAGGCGATTCAACCCGGGAAATCGAAGGCGACCAGGTACTGGTGGCCGCGGGCAGGGTTCCGGAAACTTCCGGGCTCGGGCTCACGGAAGCGGGAGTGCGCCGGGAAAGCACCGGGAAATTAGCCGTTGACATGAACTACGAGACCAATGTCTCCGGCATCTATGCCATAGGCGACCTGGTTGGAGGGCCGCTCCTGGCCCACAAGGCCATGGAGGAAGGCGCCGTGTTCGCCGAGCGGCTCGCCGGGCAGGCATCCACGGTGGAATACGAGTTCATCCCGCGGGTCGCCTACACTTTTCCGGAAGTCGCCTCGGTGGGTTTGACCGAACAGCAGCTGGAACAGGAGAATATCCCGTACAGCGTCGGCAGGTTTCCCTTCTCGGCCAACGGCAGGGCGCGCTCCCTGGACTGCATCGAAGGTTTCGTCAGGATCCTGGCCCACAGGGACACCGGCAGGGTCCTGGGTATCCACATCATCGGCCCGCGCGCATCCGAGCTCATAGGCGAAGCGGTTACGGTCATGACCTACGGCGGCAGCGCGGAAGACATCGCCATGACGTTCCATGCCCACCCCACCCTGTCCGAAGCAATCAGGGAAGCGGCGCTGGATGTTGCCAAGCGGGCCATCCACGCATGAAATGAAAGGAAACGCTCAGAACTGGCAATAGCAACAAGCGCATGCGAGACAAACATACTCATACGACGCGGTGTTGAGCGTCCGGGAGGAGTGCCGACATGCCCAGAAATCTTGCGACGAAAATTCTCCAGGCGCACCTGGTGGAAGGCGAACTGGTCGCGGGCAGCGAGATTGCCGTCAGGGTGGACCACACCCTGTTGCAGGATGCCACCGGCACCATGGCCCTGCTGGAATTCATGGCCATGGGGGTTTCCAGGGCAAGGGCGGATCTGGCTGCCCAGTACATCGACCACAACCTGCTCCAGACCGACAGCCGCAATGCCGATGACCACGCCTTCCTCACCACCGCAGCCCAAAGGTTCGGCATCCACCTGTCCAAGGCCGGTAACGGAGTTTCGCACCAGGTCCACCTGGAACGCTTCGGCGTGCCGGGCACCCTGCTCCTGGGCGCCGACTCCCACACCCCCAGCGGAGCCGGGCTGTCCGTTCTGGCCATCGGCGCCGGCGGGCTCGACGTGGCCCTGGCCATGGCGGGTCACCCGTTCCACCTCCCCTGCCCCAGGGTCATGGGGGTCAGGCTGACCGGGAAGCTTTCCCCGTGGGTTTCGGGCAAGGACGTGATCCTGGAAATGCTGCGCCGCCACACCGTGAAGGGCGGAGTCGGCAAAATCGTCGAATACTACGGGCCGGGAGTCGAAACGCTGTCGGCCACCGACCGGGCCACCATCGGCAACATGGGGGCTGAACTGGGCGCCACCACCTCCATTTTCCCCTCCGACCGCCGGACCCTGGAATTCCTCCGCTCCCAGGGCCGGGGCGAGTGCTGGACGCCGCTCGCAGCTGACCCGGGAGCGGAATACGACGAGCACGACGAAATCGACCTTGCCGCGGTGGAGCCGCTCATCGCCATGCCGACCTCCCCCGGCAACGTGGTGACGGTACGGGAAATCGAAGGCCTCAAGGTCGACCAGGTCATCGTGGGAAGTTCCGTGAACTCGTCGTTCCGCGACCTCATGACGGTGTGCCGGATCCTGGACGGCCGGCGGATCGCCCCCCACGTCTCCTTCAACATCAACCCGGGCAGCAGGCAGGTGCTGGAAAACGTGGCCGCCGAAGGCGGCTTCCTGATGCTGCTCATGGCCGGCGCCCAGATCCACCAGCCGGGGTGCCTGGGCTGCATCGGCATGGGCCAGGCCCCGGGCACCGGACAGGTGTCCCTCAGGACCTTTCCCCGCAACTTCCCCGGCAGGAGCGGCGCCAGGGACGACCGGGTCTATCTCTGCTCGCCGGAAACCGCCGCCGCGGCAGGCATTTTCGGCAAAATCACCGATCCGCGCCGGCTGGGCGAACTGCTCCCCTGGCCGGCGGTCGAGAATCCGGAAACGTATCTCGTCGATGATTCCAGCATCATCTTCCCCCTGCCGCCGGAGGAAGCGGAGAACATCGAGATAGTCACCGGCCCGAACATCGTCCCCTTCCCCGAATTCGAAGAGCTGCCCGACGACCTCGGCGCAGAGGTGATCATAAAGGTGCCCGACAACATCTCCACCGACACCATAATGCCTGCCGGCAACAAGGTGCTCCCTTTCCGGAGCAACATACCGGCCATCAGCGCATTCGTCTTCGACCAGCTGGACCCCGGCTTCAGCACAAGGGCGCGGGACAAGGGCAGCGGCGTGGTGGTCGGCGGGGAAAACTACGGCCAGGGATCGAGCCGCGAGCATGCAGCCCTGGCGCCCCGCTACCTGGGCATACGCGCCAAGATCGCCAAGAGCTTCGCCCGCATCCACAAGGCCAACCTGATCAACTTCGGCATCCTCCCCCTGACTTTCACCGATCCGTCGGATTATGACCGGGTGACACAGGGGGACACCGTGCAATTCAACGGGCTGCGCCGGCTGCTGGAATCCGGCGCAACGGCAATCCCGGTGCGGGTGGACGGCAGGGAAATCATCACCAATCTCGACGTTTCCCCGCGGGAGCGGCGGGAACTGCTGGCGGGAGGGGCGTTGAACCTGGTGCGAAAGGGGAGCGGATGACCATGGAAAACAGGCTCCGGGCGATCCTGCCCGATCACGACCTCCTGAAGCTCCACCGGCAGATGGTCCTGTGCCGGGAGTTCGAGGAATCCTGCGCCGAGCAGTACACCAAGGGAAACATCACCGGCTTCCTCCACCTGTACAGCGGCCAGGAAGCGGTGGCCGCGGGCGCGACCCACGCCCTGCACCAGGACGATTACGTGGTCAGCGCCTACCGGGAACACCCCCAGGCGATCGTCAGGGGCGCCGAACCGAAACGGGTCATGGCCGAGCTGTTCGGCAAGGCGACCGGCATCTGCAAAGGCAAAGGCGGCTCCATGCACCTGTTCGACCCCGAGCTCGGCTTCATGGGCGGATACGCCATCGTCGGCGGCCAGTTCCCCATTGCCGTGGGCTTGGCCTTTGCCGCGAAATACCGGAAAGAGGACCGCATTACCGCCTGCTTCTTCGGCGACGGCGCAACCAACCAGGGGAACTTCCACGAGGGGCTCAACTGGGCGCGGCTCTGGGAGTTGCCGGTCCTCTTCATCTGCGAAAACAACTTCTACGGCATCGGGACGGAGGTGCAGCGGTCCTCCGCGCTGCCCGGCATCCACAAGCGCACCTGCGGCTACGACATCCCTTCGGCGAGAATCGACGGCATGGATGTGATGGCCGTCTATGAAGGGGTCAAGTGGGGCGCGGAGTGGGTTCGCCAGCACTCCCGGCCCTACCTGATCGAGGCCGTCACCTACCGCTTCCGCGGCCACTCCATGGCAGACCCCGGCACGTACCGGCCGGCAGCGGAAGTGGAACTGTGGAAGGCGCGCGACCCCATACCCAACTTTGAACGACGCCTGATCGAGGAAGGGATCGTGACCCGTGAAGACCTGGACGCGGTAACGACGAAAGCGCGGGAAACCGTTGCCGATGCGGTGAGGTTCGCCGACGAATCACCCTGGCCGGAAGATGGTGAGATATACCGGGATATCTTCGTCTGAAGCGCGAACAAGAAAACGAGGTTGCGCAATGCCTGAAATGACTTATCGCGACGCGCTCAACGCCGCTCTCAAGGAGGAAATGAGGCGCGATCCGTCCATCGTGACCTGGGGAGAGGACGTGGCCCTGTACGAAGGGTCCTTCAAGGTGACCCGGGGGCTTCTCGCCGAGTTCGGCGATGCGCGGGTGAAGGACACGCCGATTTCCGAAAACACCATCATCGGGGCCGCCGTCGGAGCCGCCCTGGGCGGGCTGCGGCCGATCGCCGAGCTCATGACCGTCAACTTCGCGCTCCTGGCGATGGACCAGCTGATCAACCACATGGCGAAGATCCGCGCCATGTTCGGAGGGCAGGTCAACCTGCCGATGGTGGTGCGCATGCCCGGCGGCGGGGGAAGCCAGCTGGGCGCGCAGCACTCCCAGAGCCTGGAGTCCTATTTCATGCACTGTCCGGGAATCTACGTGGTTGCGCCGGCAACCCCCGCCGACGCCAAGGGTCTCTTGAAGAGTTCGATCCGCAACGATAACCCCGTGGTGTTCCTGGAGCATGAACTCCTCTACAACAGCAAGGGCGAGGTGCCCTCCGACGGGGATCATCTCGTCCCGCTGGGCAGGGCGGTCGTGTCGCGACAAGGGACGGACGTGACCATCATCGCCTATTCCCGCATGGCGGTCCTCTCGCTGCAGGCCGCAGAGGAGCTGGAAAAGGACGGCATTTCTTGCGAGGTCGTGGACCTCCGCTCCCTTGCGCCCCTCGACACCGGGACTTTCCTGGATTCCGTCAGGAAGACGTCGCGGGCCGTGGTGGTCTCGGAATGCTGGAAGACCTGCGGCGTGGGCAGCGAGATTTCCTCGCTGGTTTTCGAGAACTGTTTCGACGTCCTGTCCGCGCCGGTTAAAAGAGTGTCGGGCCTGGACGTGCCGATGCCCTACTCGCGGAAGATCGAAAAGCTCTGCATCCCGCGGGTGGAGGATATCGCCGCCGCGGTTACAGAGCTGATGCGTCAGGAGTACTGAAAACCCGCAACCGGCGGACGCGGCACTTCCGAAGCAACCGACGAGGTGGAATAATGGCAACCGAGATCACCATGCCCAAGCTGTCCGACACCATGACCGAAGGGACCCTCGCCGCCTGGAGGAAAAACCCGGGGGAATGGGTCGAGCGGGGAGACATCATCGCTGAAGTGGAAACGGACAAGGCGACCATGGAACTGGAATGCTTCGATTCCGGGGTCCTCCTGGAAATAAGCGTCAAGGCCGGAGAGACCGTTCCCGTGGGAACGGTCATTGCGCGCATCGGCAAAGCCGGCGAAGCAGCCGCCCCCCCCAGCGCCGAAAAAACCGCGCTCCCGGAAACCATGGAGACGGGTGTACCTCCTGAAGAGCCCATCCCGGCGGCGCCGCAGACGATCGGCCCTCCCGCTGCCGCTCCTGCCGAACCCCCTTTGGCCACCATGGAAAAGGCCGCGCCCATGGTCCGGCGGCTTGCCAGGGAAAGGGGAATCGACCTGGGACTGGTGAAGGGAACGGGCCCGGAAGGGAGGATCACCAAGGAAGACCTGGACCGCTACCTTTCCCCGCGCGAGGGCGAATCCCCCGGAGCCGGCGGATTACCGGGCGAAGACCCGGCAGGCGAGCAGGAACTCCCGCCCCCGTCCCGCCCGGCTCCCGGCGCGGACGCAGAGGCCCTGACACCGATGCGCGCCGCCATTGCCCGCACGGTGAGCGAATCGTGGAAAAACATCCCCCATTTCACGGTCACCGAGGACGTGGACATGGCTGCCGCCGAGGCGCTGCACCACGGCCTGACCGAAGCCGGTCACCATGTGTCGCTGACCGATGTCGTCATCAAGGCGACGGCGACGGCCCTTGCGGAATTCCCCCGTCTGAACGCCAGTTTCGGAGACGGCAGGATCATACGTCATCCCACCATAGATATGGGTATTGCCGTGGATGTGGAAAACGGCCTGCTGGTCCCGGTGATCAGGGACTGCGAAGTCCTCTCCCTCAGGGAAATCGGCATCCGCAGCCGTGACCTCATCGGAAGGGCCAGGTCGGGGCAGATCAGGATCGCCGAGATCACGGGGGGAACGTTCACCGTTTCCAACATGGGCATGCTCGGCATCAAGGAGTTCTCCGCCATTATCCTTCCTACCCAGGCAGGCATACTGGCGACCGGCGCCGTCGCGGACCGCCCGGTCATCCGAAATGGCGTCGTCGGTGCGGCACGCGTCATGACAATGACGCTCTCCGCCGACCACCGGGTTGTCGATGGAGCATATGCCGCCCGCTTCATGAAGAAGCTTGCGCAGACCCTGGAGAACCCGCTTCGCCTGCTGGTCTGAATCGGGGATGTCGCTGAATTTGGAATAACCGCCACTTGAATGAAGGAGGAAACCATGGTGAAAGATGACTGCAGGGTACCGGTGGAACGTCTCAGATGGACATGCGACCCGAACCAGCTCCAGTTCGAAACGACGGACGATCTTTACGAGCTGGAGGGAACCATCGGCCAGGAACGGGCGCAGAGAGCCATAGACTTCAGCCTGGGCATGACGGAAACCGGGTTCAACCTCTATATTTCCGGCGAGGCGGGCACGGGACGCACTTCTTCCATCATGAACCTCCTGAAGAACAGGGCCAAGGACGAGCCCACCCCCCACGACTGGTGCTACGTCTATAACTTCAAGGCGCCGGACAATCCCATGGCCCTTGCGTTGAAGGCCGGCATGGGTTGCGAGCTGGAAAAGGACATGCAGGAACTCCTCAACCTGGTCCGCAACGACATCCCCAAAGCCCTGGAAAGCAAGGAATACGAAAGCAACAAATCGACGATAGTCCAGGAAAACCAGGAAAAGAACAACGCTCTTTTCTCAGAGCTGGAAAAGGAAGCCCAGGAAAAGGGCTTTTCGCTCCAGAGGACCGTGACCGGCCTGGTCATGGTTCCCCAGAAGGAAGGACGCAATTTCACCCAGGAGGAGTACGACGCCCTGCCTGCCGATGAACAGGAAAGACTGGACGCCATCGGCACGGACCTGAAGGGGAAACTGGCCGACGTGATCAGCCTGATCCGCGAAAACGAAAAGGCCGTGAAGGAATCCCTGGCCCAGCTGGACAGGAACCTGGGCCTTTCCGCGGTCGGTCACTACATTATACCGCTGAAGGATAAATACCGGGAATTCGGGCGGGTGATCGAGTACCTGGACCTGGTCCAGGAAGACATCCTGCTCAACCTGGAGGATTTCAAGGGCGCCCCGCAACAGCCGACCATACCGGGCCTCAAACTCCCGGTACAGTCTCCTTCATTCGAGCGCTACGTGGTGAACCTCCTGGTCGACAACTGCGGAAAGAATGGCGCGCCGGTCGTGTTCGAAGCGAATCCGACCTACAACAACCTGTTCGGCCGCATCGATCACATGATGCAGATGGGCGGCGTTGCCACGACCAACTTCACCCTGATAAAGGCAGGTTCCCTGCACAAGGCCAACGGCGGCTACCTGGTGGTCAACGCCCGGGACGTGCTTCTCAGCCCGTTCTCCTGGGATGCCCTGAAACGCTGCATCCGCAACAGCGAAATAAAAATCGAGGATATTCTCGAACAGTACCGCATCATCACCATGATCTCGCTCAAGCCGGAAGCCATACCGCTCCAGGCGAAGATCATCATGATCGGGTCACCCATGATCTACTACCTGCTCTATTACATGGAGCCCGATTACCGCAAGTTCTTCAAGGTGAAAGCGGATTTCGACAGCAAAGTGGCGCGGACCCCGGAGGTTCTCAAGGATTACTCCCTGTTCGTGTCCACCCACTGCCGGAAGGAGAACCTCCTGCCGTTCGACAAAAGCGCCGTCGCAGGGATCCTGGAGTGCTCGGCGCGCATGGTGGAGGACCAGGGGAAGTTTTCGACCCAGTTCATGGAGGTTGCCGACCTGATCCGGGAGGCGGATTTCTGGGCGCGCAAAGACGGAAGCGCCATGGTGACCGGAGCCTCTGTCAGGAAGGCGATCGAGGAAAAGGTCTACCGGAGCAACCAGATCGAGGAGCGCTTGCAGGAACTGTTCGAAGAGGGCACCCTGATGGTGGACACGACCGGCAGCGTAGTCGGGCAGGTGAACGGGCTTTCGGTCATCTCTCTGGCCGATTATACCTTCGGCCGGCCGTCCCGGGTCACCGCGCGGGTTTACATGGGCCGGGGCGGCATGGTCAACATCGAGCGGGAGGTGAAGCTTTCCGGCCCCATCCACGACAAGGGCGTGCTGATCCTCACCGGTTATCTGGGGGGGAAATTCGCCCACGACAAGCCCCTGTCATTCTCCGCTTCCCTCTGCTTCGAGCAGAATTACGAAGGGATCGAAGGTGACAGCGCATCTTCGACCGAGCTGTACGCCCTGCTCTCCGCGCTCTCAGGCGTGCCGATCAAGCAGGGAATCGCCGTTACCGGAAGCGTCAACCAGCTGGGCATGATCCAGCCCATTGGCGGGGTCAACTACAAGATCGAGGGATTCTTCGCCGTCTGCAAGGCCAAGGGGCTTACCGGTGAACAGGGTGTCATGATTCCGCGCAGCAACCTGCGCAACCTCATGCTGAAGAACGAAGTGGCGGAAGCGGTGGAAGCAGGCACGTTCCATATCTGGAGCGTGGAAACCATAGACCAGGGCATCGAGATCCTTACCGGCGTTCCGGCCGGTGAAAGTCGGGAAGACGGCAGCTACCCGGAGGGAACCGTCAATCGTCTGGTTGATGCGCGCCTGAGTGAAATGCTGGAAAGCATGAAGAAATTCTCTGCCGGCCAGGATAAGGAAGAAAAAAAATAGCTCCTCTTCATAAAACCTTCCCGGAGGCAGGGATAATGCGCTATCATCGTCCCTGCCTTTTTTGCGGCCGTGTGAGGAAAATCACAGACAGCAGGTCCATTGGGGCACAATACTTCCCGGGAAAGGATCTGATGCATGCCTGCCAAGTGCACTCTGATCGTGAATCCCCTCTCAGGCGGCTATTCCGCGGCGAAAACCGGCACAGCCCAAGCGGCGCTGGAAGATCTCGGCATGGCCTGCAGGGTGGTTGAAACCAGGACCCCTGCCGAAGCGGCCGGCCATGCCGCGGCAATCTGCCGCGATGAAACCGACCCGTTGATCGTGATCGGCGCCGGCGACGGCACCATTAACGGCGTGGTGAACGGCCTCGTCCCGGGCAAGGCGACAATCGCGGTCCTGCCGTTCGGGACCTCGAACGTTCTCAGCAGGGAACTGGGCATTTTCTCTCCCGCTCAAGGCATCCAAAGGATCGCCGCCGGCCGTTCCAGGCCGGTTTCGGTCGGTCTCATGGAAAAGGATCAGGTCAGGCGGATCTTTCTGCTCATGGCCGGGATCGGTTTTGACGGCGCCGTAGTCAAAGGAGTGGGCCCGCGGGAAAAGCGGCTTCTGGGCAAGGGCGCCTATATCCTTTCAGCCCTGCGGCTTCTGTGTGCCGGCGAATCGGAAACGATGCGGGTCGAATGGGGTTCCGGCCGTAACGAATGCCACAGCGTGATTGTCTGCAATGCGTCGAAATACGCGGGGAATTTCACTCTTGCCCCGACTGCGTCCATGTTCGAGCCGGGATTCCAGGTGTTCTGCCTGGAAAAGGGCGGCAGAGCGAGCCTGCTGCGATCCATGCTCGCCCTCTTGGCGGGAAAGGGAATGGGCGGAGCGCACGTCCGGTCCTTCCGGGCCGAAGAAATCCTGATCGACGGGGACAAGCCTCTCCAGGCTGACGGCGACTTCTACTTTCACGCGCCGGTACGGATCCGGCCGGTTCCGGATTTCATGAGGGTCATGGTGTAGCCGCCCGTTGGCGAAACCGGCAGCGGCTGAAAGGCCGAAATCCGGATTACTGGCTGTCTTGGACCATCGGGATGGAAACGGCGCCTCGCCGCGATCATCGAGATCGCAATCACAGCCGAATTCCCTGCACTATCGTGAACCGGATGTCATACGACAATTTTAATCTGGACATATAGAGCATTTTTTATTACATGATACACTGAATATTATTCCAGGCGGAGGATGCGCAATGGCCATCAAGTCGAAGATCCTTCTGGTTGACGATACCAGGCTGTTTCTGGAGCTGGAAAAGAGCTTCCTCAGGCTGTCGCCGGTGTGCGTCCTGACCGCTTCAAGCGCTGAAGAAGCTCTGGAGATCGCCGCCACCGAACGCCCCGACCTCATTTTTCTCGACATCCACATGCCGGGGATGGGAGGAATCGCCTGCTGCAAACTCCTGAAGGACGACCCTTCCCTCAAATTCATCCCGGTTGTCATGGTTTCCGCCTCCGGCAAGGAGGAAGACCTGGAACTGTGCCGGTCGGCCGGATGCGACGGCTACGTGACCAAGCCCATCGACCGGAAGCTGTTCCTGGAGAAGGCACGCAAATTCACGAACACCGTGGAGCGCCGGGATCCGCGGATCAGCTTCAGGGCGGAAGTGGCCTGCAGGCTGAAGGATCAGTTCATGACCGTGCACAGCGTGGACCTCAGTTCCGGAGGGGTATACCTTCAGTGCGACCTGGACGTGGGAGAAAGGGAAATGATGGCGCTCTCCTTCGTGCTGGCGACCAGCGACGAACCGGCAGTGGTCGCGAAGGGGCAGGTCGCTTGGACCAACAGCACCGGCCAGAGGAAAAAACCGTCACTTCCACCTGGCTTCGGCGTGGAATTCATCGACATGGCGGAGTCAAGCCGCTCGGCTATCAGGTCTTTTCTTGACTCACGACCGTGATTGCCGCCGCGGCGGGAAAGGGACAATGGAAGAGAACGGGGACAACAGCAACCTGAAATGGGACCAGCGGTTCCGCAATGAAGAATGCGTCCTGGGGAACGATCCGTCCGCCTATCTGGCTGACAACATCGAACTGATCAAGCGGCTCGTGCCGGGGAAACGCGCGCTGGACATCGCGTGCGGCGAAGGCAGGAACAGCGTTTACCTGGCGAAACAGGGCTTCCGGGTTGTGGGCCTGGACATTTCGGACGCCGGGCTGGAGAAGGCGCGTGCCTGGATGGCCAGGGAATCGGTAACGATCGATTTGCGCCGTGTCGATCTGGAGCGCTGCCACCTGACCGGGACCTTCGATCTCATCATCAACTTCAATTTCCTCCTGCGGAACCTCATTCCGCAGGAGGTTGCCGCTCTCGCTCCCGGAGGCGTCCTGGTGTTCGACACGCTGATGGATTCACCGCATGTCCCCTGCCCACACAAGAAAGAATACCTCCTCGAACCGGGCGAACTCCTGGCCATTTTCCGCACGTTCAAAGGTGAAATCCTGCTCCCGGAGGAAAGGCCCTACGACCAGATGCCGACCGCGAAACTGATTTTCCGCAAGGAGTGATCTCAGGTGACTGCTATCACCTCTTCATAGGTCGTCGCCCCCTCCAGCATTTTCCTCACCGCAACCTGGCGCAACGGCACCATGCCGTCCCTAATGGCGATCTCGTGCAACTCGGCCGTATCAACCTTGTCGTCCAGCCGGGCAACCAGGTTCTCGCTGAAATCCATGACCTCGAAGATGCCGGTCCTGCCGCGATACCCCGTACCCCGGCAGGCGGCGCATCCGTCACCGTAGAATACCCTCCTCGGCATGTCCTCAAGTCCCAGGAAGGCCATTTCCTCGTGGGAAAGGCGCCTTTCGCGCTTGCACAGCGGACAGATGCAGCGGACCAGCCGCTGGGCGATGATGCCGATCACGGTAGAAGTTATGAGAAAGGGCGGAACGCCCAGGTCAAGCAGGCGGGTCACCGACGAGGGCGCATCGTTGGTGTGCAGCGTCGACAGGACCAGATGGCCGGTAAGGGCAGCCTGTACGGCGTTTTCGGCGGTCTCCCGGTCCCTGATCTCCCCGACCATGATGATGTCCGGATCCTGGCGCAGGATATTCCGCAGGATGGTGCCGAAAGTGACGCCGATTCCCGACTGGATGCCCACCTGGTTGAACTCTTCCATCACCATCTCGATGGGGTCCTCGATGGTGACCACGTTCACCTCCGGAGAAGAAAGCGTCCGCAGTGTCGAATAGAGCGTCGTGGTCTTCCCGCTCCCGGTCGGGCCGGTGACCAGGATTATCCCGTTCGGCTTTCGGATGAAACCGTTGTACAGCTGGTATTCCCGCGGATAAAAGCCGATGCTGTCCAGGTCCTGCAGAAGTATCTCCGGGTCGAAAATCCTGATGACGACTTTTTCGCCGAACGCCACCGGCAGGGTGGAAACGCGCAACTCCACCTCCCGGTCCCGATGGGCGGTCTTGATCCGGCCGTCCTGGGGCCTCCTCTTTTCCGCCAGGTCCATGCGGGAAAGCATCTTGATCCGGGAGACGATGGGGAGGTGGAGCGGTTTGGGAATGGTGTGGATGTTGTGCAGCACCCCGTCCACCCGGAACCTGATGAGCGATATTTCCCGCTTCGGCTCGATGTGGATATCGCTTGCCCGCTGATCGAAGGCATAGGACAGGATGAACTCCACGGCGCTGACGATGTTCTTGTCGGAGCCGTCGATATCGTGATGCCCCTTCATCCTGACGAACTGCTCCAGATTGCCGAGGTCGACGACGGACGACGGTTCGTTCTGCGCCGCCAGTATGGACGCCCGGAATCCGAAGAACTCCCGGAGGATCTTCAGAATGTCGCTCTTGGAGCTCAATACTCTCCTGATGGCGACCTTCCTCAACATGAGAAGGTCTTCGATCTCATCCATGGCGAAAGGATCGGCGACTGCAATGGTGATGGCGCCCTCGCTTTCAGCGACCGGGACAATGAGATGCTTCATGGCAAACGGCCTGGGTATGGGCGAGGTCACCACTTCCAGGTCCAGCTTGAGCGGATCTATTTTCAGGTAGGGAACCCCGGCCGCTTCGGCGACAACCTCGGTAATGGCGTCCTCGGTCAGTATCCTGCCGTTGCTCCCCGGAATCTCAAGATTGAAGGACGAGATAACCTCGGCGGGTGACGGCAGGACGGGAGACTGGGCGAACCGCCGGGCGTAGCCGGGGTGCTGGTGGCCCTGCATCCGGGCAGTCCTGGATTCGCCCTGGGCAATGACATCCGCATACTGTTCTCGCGACAGCATGCCTTTCGCCAGCAGCGCCCCGGCAACTGCCTTGATGGTGAGAGATTTTCCGTTGGGCATCAGGCCTCCATCACTTCTATCAGATGAGGACGCAAGGGGTCCCGCCGCACTACCCGGCCGATCCGGCGTTCTGGGCGGACATTTCGTAATCCAGGCTCGTTCCCAGCACGCCCAGGTAGCTCTGGTACGACTGCAGGAACCCCTTGAGCTCGTCGTAGTAATCCGCCAGCTCCCGTGAACGGTCCATCTCGCGCAAGGTGCCGGCAGGGGTCACCCTGGACCGCTTGCGATATACTTCGTCGATGCGCCTGCCGACACGATCCGATTGGCGCCGGCACTCCCGCGCAAAGGCGCGATACGCCGCTCCGACCGCCGCGCTGCCGCTGCCGGTCGCCGAGCCCACCGCAAAAGCCGCATCTCTGAAGGCTGCCGCCAGGGACTTCCGGAACGCCAGCAGCGCCATTTCACCGCGTCCCCGTTCCGCAAGCACCGCATAGTGCTTGATCAAACCTTCATCCACCAGCGGAAGGGAAAGGAGCTCGTTCTGCACGATGGTCAAGTCTTTCCTGGTGCGGTCCGCATGCCGGCGCTTCTCTCCCTTAGCCGGGGCGCCGTCTTGCAGCGCCCGGATGCTTACCTCGATCCGCGCCAGCCGCTCGTCAAGGAAATGCACGGAGTTCTCCAGCTCCCTGCGCCGCTCCAGGATACCGGCCAGCCGCCGCTCTTCTCTGCCGTACGCAGCCACGGCGCTGTCCAGACGGGCTTCGTACCCTTCCTGGACCGTGACCAGCTCGGCAAACACCCCGCGCCACCAGGTCATTTCGGGCCGGTGGCCGGCGGAAAGATCCATCCGGCCTTCTTCCAGGTCGGCGCGAAGTCCGCGCAGCCGGTCCGCATGATCCCGGCAAGTTTCCAGCAGACCGCGGAGGTCATCCTCCCTCACCGGAAAATCCAGGAGGGGAATCCGGTCGATCTCCGATTCGATGCCGGCACACTGGCGTTCGGTAACGGCACGGGACATTTCCAGGAAGTCATCAGCCAGGCGCAGAAATCTCTGCTGACGCTCAAGCTCCCTCACGTTTCCCTGCATCCGGTTTTCGTCCCGGCCAGCGAGGATCTGCACGCTGCCCGGTTTTGCGGTCTGGAGCATCTGTACGGGGCTGGAATCGGGTTGCCCGGCGTCGCCGGAGAAAGAAGCGTGGGAATTGCCCATCCCGGCGAGGCTGAACGCGGCAGCAAGCCAGAGCGGGTGGAACGTTCGGCGGCGGGCAGCAGGTACGCGACTCGAAAGGAATATGATTTTCATAACTCCCTCCCTATTCGCTGCAATGTGTTGGGGTCGGCTCGAGAAAATGACGTGAAAGAAGAAGATCTCCGCCTCCATGCCTCAAACCGCGGGATCGCTTCCCCGCCGCAGGTGGGCAAAGAAAATCTTTATCGCTCCGGCACAGGGAATCCCCAGCAGGATACCCCAAAAGCCCAGCAATTCCCCCATCAGCATCACCATGACGATGGTGACCAGGGGATTCAGGTCCATTGATTTCTTGAATACCAGGGGTTTTATGACATAGCCCTCGACGAAATATATGACGGCGAAGGCAACCGTCACCTGGACAAGCAGCATGCCGCTCTGATATCCCGCATAGGCAAAGAAAAGCGGCGGCAGTGTCGCGAGGATCACCCCGATAAAAGGTATGATCGAGGCAACACCGGCAAAAATGCCGCAGAAAATGGGATGGCTGATATTCAGGATCATCATGGCAGCGGCCGAGATGAAGGCAACAATGATGGAAACGATGACCTGTCCGCGGATGTACCCACCGATACTGTCATTGATGTCGCGCCCGACTGCGAGGATGAAGCCGCGCTGGGAGGCGGGAAGCCATCGTTCGATGCCCTCAAGGGTTCCCGTCTTGTAAAAGAGCATGAAAAAAACCAGAATCGGCGCCAGGAGAAGGTTGAACAGGTTCAGAACCAGGCTGGATGCAGCAGCGTAGGCTCCTGCCCCGATCTTGGCGAGCACCTTGTCCGCTCCGCTCTGGAGGTAGTCCACGACCCAGTCCAACTCCTGGGAAGATCGGGCCGATCCGAGTCGGCCTTTCAGCTCCAGCGCCAACTGTCGAGCCTTTTCGTAATACGTCGGGATGTCGAGAACCAGGGAGTTCCAACCCGCGGCAACGAGTGGGATCAGTATGGTCACGGAAAAGTAGGAAAACACTATCAGCACTGCATAGAGGATGAGAATTCCGGGCAACCTTTTGATTCTTCTCCGTTCGAGAAACACCACGAAAGGATCCAGGAGGTATGCAAGAACAAAGGAGAGCAGGAGACAGGACAGTGTATGCTCGGCGGCATATCCGAGCAGAACGACGGCCGCTATCGCGGACAGGGTAACCGCGACCCTGAGAATCGATGTAGGATTTTGTTTCATGGCAGTGACGGCGCGATCCGCGCCAGTACCTTTGCGCCCGGCCCCGGTACGAACCGGTTTACCGTTCCCGTGAAAGAAACGAATCAGCGGGGCTCGTCGGAAAGGAAAATGTCGTTCATCTCCAGCCAGTTGCGAATTCTCACCGTGGTCTGTTCATCCTTCAGCGCCGCAAGCCGGTCCTTCTCTTCAGGATAGAAGGCGAGAATGTCGTCCAACCTGCCGTAGGGCTGCTTCCCCATGAAGGCACGCTGGAGGATGTTTTTCAACGGTCCGTCGGCAATCCCCTTGATGAACTCGTAGATCAGCTGACGCTCCAGGTCATAATCGAGGTCGGGAATCTGCAGGTACCGCTCTTCATTCGAATCGATCTCGTCCCAGAAATCATCATCCTCGTAGTCGATGGGCACCGAAAACACTTCGCCGGTTTCCCTGTCGAGATAATAGACGCTCTCGGGATCAGTGTTCTCAAATGCATCCAGGAGATCATCCCACACTATTTCAACATCGCGCATGAATCCCATTTACCGCGGCCCTCGCCCCATTCCCGTTGATCTTTACCTTTCGGAGCATTTCCGATATAGTTAGCCCCATGCGAAGGGTCTTCATAGCAGATGCTCATCTCGTCAATCCGGACGACTACAATTATGGACTTCTGCTCGAATTCCTCTCCGGATTGCGGGGAAATGCCGAGACCCTTTTCATCCTGGGTGATCTTTTCGAATTCTGGATCGGCTTTGGCCAATCCTTTTTCCCTCACTACCGGCCGGTGCTCGAACAACTGGAAAGATTGGTCTCAGCAGGAACAGACATAGTGTATTTCGAGGGAAACCACGATTTCCACCTCGGAAGCTACTTTACCGAAACCCTGGGAGCAGCGGTTTTCACGTCGCCCGCCACCCTGACCATAGACGGCAAGCGGATCCATATCTGCCATGGAGACCAGATAAACACCGGAGACACCGGCAGCCGCATCCTGCGATTGCTCCTGCACAGCAGGTACAGCGGGATGTTGCTACCCGTTTTCCCTTCCCGGCTGGCTTTCCTGGCCGCCCGTCATCTGTCCGGCCACAGCAAGCGGCGGCACGGGGAAAGAAACGCCCGGTGGGATTACCGGGCCCTGCTGGAAAGATACGCCGACAGTCGATTCAGGGAAGGCTGCCATGCGGTCGTAACGGCGCATTTTCATCTCCCCTTCATTTCCAGAAGGGAAAACGGCCCGGAAAAAACCCTTCTCTCCGTAGGTGATTGGATCTCGCAGTTTTCATACGGCGAGATGAACGGCGGCTCGCTGTCTCTGCATAGCTTTCGTTGAAGGCCCATTCCGGCAACCGGCGAGCTGCCGGGTCGCATCATCCCATTCCGAACAGTTCAAGATAGTTCTCGACTCTTTCGCCAAGCGAAGGCGCTGCGATCATATCGCAGATCTCGTCAGGAAGATAGTTCCTGCAGACATCCGGCCTCCTGGCGTATACGGTGCAGCGCAGATCAACGCCAAGATGGGGGCATGGCGCCCTCATGGGTTTCCCCAGAGCAGCTATATCCGGCGCCGTGCAGCAGGTCCCGCAGCAGCGGCAGGTGTTTCCGGCCATGTCATGCCTTTCGGGAGCAAATGAAGTCGACTCACCGGCTGGTCGACCTGTGAGCTACCGGGTCCCGCTCCTCGCCGGCCCCATTGCCTGGCGCTTTCCCGCATCGTCGGAAAAGAACAGCTCCAAGGCGCGTTCACCAAGCTGGGATGCCTTTATCTTCCACCGGTCCTGATTGATGACCAGGGCGACTACCGCGATTTTAGGGTCTTCCACCGGCGCGTAGGCGGCGAACCAGGTATACTTTCCCTCCGGCTCCTTGCCGTCAATGGAACCCGTCTTTGCGGCTATGTTCACCGACGCCAGCTTGGGCCGGCCATGACGGTCATGGAAGGCCCTCCGGGAAGTCCCGCTGGTTACCGTCGTCTGCAGCATCCTGGTGAGCTGGCCCGCGGTTTGCTGGGAGACAAGCCTCCGGATGGTGGTGGGCTTCTCGGCAAACAGCAGGTTGTTGTCCCGATCCCTGATTTCCTGGGCGAGGATGGGCGCCATCATCGTCCCCTGGTTTGCAATCGCAGCCATCATGACCGCGGCATGGAGGGGCGATATCTTGACCTCGCGACCCAGCCCGGCGCCCATGAGCTTCAGCTCCAGGTCATCCTGCGGCGTGGTGGCGCGGCTCGGCTGCACTTGCGTGCCCGGGAAAAGCGTCTGGTTGAAACCGAAGCGCTGGGCATAGTTCATTATATTGTCTCTGCCCACCACGTCGCTGGCGAGTCGGCCGAACACCGGATTGATCGATTTCCCCATGGCCTGGGCTAGCTGCATCTGCTGCCCGCCACGGCCGGGCTTAATATCCCATGCCCGGGGGTTCTCCGAATGGGAGTAGCCTCGAAAGGCGAACATGGTTTCAGGTTCGACCTGTTTATGTTCCAATGCCGCAGAGGCGGTAATGATCTTGAACAGGGACGCCATCGGGTAGAGCCTGAAGCAGGACATGCCGTCCCAGGCGGGATCCATCTTCGAATACCCCGTCAGAGCGAGCACCCGTCCGGTTTTGGGCTCGATGGCGACGAAAGCGCCATAGGGCACCTGCATTTCGTTCATGTAATTGAAAATGCTCTCCTGCAGGGAGGGATCGATGGTGAAATAGAGCGAGACACCCTCGGGTGAAGATGCGGCAAGCCTGTTTCCCGCCTGCCTTGAGCCGCGCAGATGCTCAGCCGCAAGGCGGAAAGACTGGTAATTGTCATACTGGCGTGCGGAAACGGTTGATTTCACGCGTGAGTTGTACTGCTTCTGCAATTGCAGGAGCTTCGGCGTCGCCACCTTGACGAGCGACACCAAGGGGTAGGCGGCAAGAACGACTGCAATGACGGGCAGCAGGATTCGGAGCCGCGATTTTCGCTCTTTGGACTCTTTCAGCGCATTGAACGTGTTGGCGGTTGTGCGCGCCTTGAAGCATTTGCGGAACGAAAACAGTTTCTTCTTTTTTACCAGATGTTTGAGATCTTGCATGGATTGGTCGTACTCAGCTGTAATCGTGGATTGCGGAAAGTTCAGTGGAAACAGGGTATTGACATAGTTTTGCCACTATATGCTACTTGCCGTTGTTTGTCAACGATAGCCGCTGTTCACCGAGAGAGAGCCCAAAAACGGCATCCGGCCGGAAACAGGCGGATTGCGCACAAAAAAAGACAGGCGATAACCATCGCCTGTCTTTTTCCTTATGTCCATCTCAGGACGCTCAACCTTCTCCCGCAGCACTATTCCTTGTCTGCAGGAGGATCAGCAAGTTCCGCCACGGCGGCATCCTGGGGCGCAGCTGCCTCGACCGGCGCTTCCGCAGCCGTTACCGGCTCGCTCTTCGGCGCGCGTTTCGTGGCTTTCTTGGCGTCCTTGACCTTCAGCTTTTCTTCCACCAGCTCGATCAGCGACATCTGGGCAGTGTCGCCGGCGCGGGTGCCAAGTTTGACAATTCGCGTATAGCCGCCGGGACGCTCCTTGAAGCGGGGAGCGATAACGGAAAACAGCTTGGTTACCGTCTGCTTGTCGCGGATGTAGGAAGCAGCCTGTCTTACCGCATGCAGGTCGCCCCGTTTTCCGAGCGTGATCATCTTCTCGGCCAGGGGACGCAGTTCCTTGGCCTTGGCATCGGTGGTAACGATTTTTTCATGGGTCAGGAACGACGTCACCATATTACGAAACATGGCGATGCGGTGGCTGGTAGTCCTTCCCAGTCTTCTTCCGGATTTACTGTGGCGCATGGTACGTTTCCTTTCTATATCTCACAACGCGACAATTTATTCTTCTTCCTGACGCTCGCCGCGGATTCTGCGAAGTATTTCCGGATCAGGGAAATTGTCCAGGTTCATCCCCAGAGTAAGCCCCATGTCCGCCAGAACGTCCTTGATCTCGTTAAGGGATTTCCTGCCGAAATTCTGGGTTTTGAGCATCTCCGCCTCGGATCGTGAAACGAGCTCGCCTATCAGCTTTATTCCGGCGTTCTTCAGGCAGTTCGCGGAACGAACCGACAACTCAAGCTCGTCAACGGCGCGGTAAAGATTCTCGTTGATCCGGTCACGGTCCTCTTCCGGCTCCATCGCCTCGACTTCCTCAGCCTCTTCATCGAAATTGATGAAAATGGTGAGCTGGTCCTTCAGGATTTTCGATGCAAAAGCAAGGGCGTCTTCAGGCTTTACACTTCCGTCAGTCCACAGTTCGACAGTGAGCTTGTCATAGTCGGTCATCTGTCCGACACGGGCATTGGAAACCCCGAAATTGACCTTCTGAACCGGTGAAAATATCGAATCTATGGGAATCGTGCCCACCGGAGCCTTTTCGTCACGGTTCCTGTCGGCCGGCACATATCCCTTGCCGATCTTCACCACCATTTCCATCTCGAGGTTTGCATCCTTGGAGCAGGTGGCTATGTGATGTTCCGGATTGAGGATCTCCACGTTGGGATCAGTCAGGATGTCCCGCGCCAGAACGACGCCTTCGCCTTTGTGAACGACTCGCACTATCCGCTGCTCGTTGCCGTGCAGCTTGAGTCTCACACCCTTGAGATTCAGGATGATGTCCGTAACATCCTCGGTCACACCGGGTATCGCAGAGAATTCGTGGAGAACCCCCTTGATCCTGACCGAGCAGATTGCCCCTCCCTGCAGAGAGGAAAGAAGCACCCGCCTCAGGGAATTGCCGAGCGTAGTACCGAATCCCCGCTCGAAAGGCTCAGCGTAGAACTTTCCATACATACTCGAAAGCGTTTCAGCTTCAACCTGCACCTTTTTCGGTTTTATCAGGTCACGCCAGTTTTTATACATCTAATTTCCTCCAGGAAGCATGTTAACCAGGGGTTTACTTGGAATAAAGTTCGACGATAAGCTGTTCCTGGATCGGTGTCGATATATCTTCCCTCGTTATGAGTGACTTCACCTTTCCGCAGAAACCGTCCTTGTCCAGTTCAAGCCACTGGGGAATGCCCCGCCTGACAACCGCCTCAAGGGACTCGGTTATGGCGCCGACTGCCCTGCTCTTTTCACGCAGAGTCACGGTGTCGCCCACCTTAACCTGGTATGAGGGTATATCGACTCGTCTGCCGTTGACATCGAAATGCCCCTGCCTGACGAGCATTCTCGCCTGTGTGCGGGACGAGGCAAATCCGAGCCGGTAGACGATATTGTCCAGACGACGCTCCAGGAGGAAAAGCAGGTTCTCGCCGGTCACACCCTTCATGCGCTCTGCCTTCTCAAAGTAACCCCGGAACTGCTTCTCGAGGATTCCGTAAATTCTTCTTACCTTCTGTTTCTCGCGGAGCTGAATGCCGTAGGGCGAAACCTTTACGCGGGACTGGCCATGCTGGCCCGGCGCGTAGTTGCGCCGCTTGATGGCGCACTTGTCGGTAAAGCAGCGCTCGCCTTTCAGAAACAGTTCCATATTTTCACGTCTGCACAGCCTGCAGCAGGGTCCAGTATATCTTGCCAAGGAAAACCTCCTTCATAGGTATCCGAGATTAAACTCTTCTTCTTTTGGGCGGGCGACAACCGTTGTGGGGAATCGGGGTAACGTCACGAATGAAACTGATGGCAAACCCGGCAGCCTGTAACGCCCTGAGAGCCGATTCGCGACCGGACCCAGGCCCCTTCACATAGACCTCGATGTTTCTCACACCGTGTTCCTGAGCCTTTTTGGCGGCATCCTCGGCCGCAATCTGGGCTGCGAACGGCGTACTCTTCCTCGATCCCTTGAAGCCCTTGCTCCCGGAGCTGGACCATGCCAGAACGTTTCCGTTCTGATCGGAAATAGTAATCATCGTATTGTTAAACGTGGCCTGAATGTGGGCAACTCCGTTAGGAATATGCTTCTTCTCTTTTTTCTTTCGCACAACTTTTCGCGCCGGGTTAGCCATTATTCCTCCAAATGCTTAAGTGCTATTTCTTTTTACCTGCAACCGTTCTTGCCGGACCTTTTCTGGTTCTGGCATTCGTCTTGGTTCTCTGACCATTTACGGGGAGGCCTTTTCTGTGCCTCAACCCGCGGTAACAGCCGAGGTCCATCAGACGCTTGATGTTCATGGAGATCTCACGGCGAAGGTCGCCTTCCACCTTGATGTTCTTGTCGATGTTATCACGGATGCTGGCAACCTCCGGTTCAGTCAGGTTGTCAGTCTTCGTATTTATATCAACACCGCATTCAACCAGTATCTTCTTGGCGGTAGACCTTCCTATTCCGTAGATATAGGTGAGAGCGATCTCGATTCTCTTGTTCTTCGGTAAATCAATGCCGGATATACGTGCCAAAGCCCACTCCTCCTCGTTATCCTGTTACCCCTGCTTCTGGGTGTGTTTTGGAATCTCACAGATTATTCTCACGGTGCGCTTGCGACGTATGATCTTACACTTGTCGCACATCTTCTTGACTGAAGCCCTTACTTTCATTGGATACCCTCTCACTAATGGACTGATGTCTTTTACGTGGAACCGAACACTTACGGTTGCCGGGAATCGGCATCAACCGGCCATCGTCAATATGTCCGGACCGTTTTCTGTAATCGCGACGGTGTGTTCAAAATGGGCCGACAACCCTCCGTCCAGGGTCACCGCGGTCCAGCCGTCGCTGAGAATCCTTACCTCGGGACCAAGCTGGTTGATCATGGGCTCGATGGCCAGCACCATACCGGGTTTGAGCTTGACGCCTTTTCCCGGCATGCCGAAATTGGGCACCTGGGGACTCTCGTGAAGGCTTCTGCCGATGCCGTGGCCGACAAATTCGCGCACTACCGAAAATCCGTTCCCTTCAGCATGCTTTTGAACGGCGTGTGAGATATCAGATAGCCTGTTTCCCGGCAGCGCCTGCTCGATCCCGCGATCGAGCGACTCGCTGGTGACCCTGATCAGCTTTCCGGCGCTCTCATTAACTCTGCCGACCGGCAAAGTGACAGCCGCGTCACCGAAGAAACCATCATACACAACACCATAATCGATACTTAGAATGTCCCCTTCGAGCAATTCCCGATCATTAGGCATGCCATGTACGACTTGCTCATTAAGCGAACAGCAGAGCGAGTAGGGATAACCGCTGTAACCCTTGAAAGCAGGCCTGCTGCCCCGCTTCTTGGCTTGCTTCTCAGCCAGGCGATCGAGCGCCATCGTCGTGATGCCGGGTTTTACCTCTTCCTGGAGAAGCTGCAATATCTCACGCACTATCCTGCAGGCTGCCCTCATCCTCTCAATCTCTCGGGGAGACTTAAGAATTATCACACCGGCAACCATCAATGGCTTTGATAATGTTCCCGCAAATATCCTCTATTGATCCCGTGCCCGCCACAACGCGGAGCAGCGACTTGCCTTGGTAATACTCAATAAGCGGCGCTGTCTTCAAGTTATACTCTACCAGCCGCTTCCGCATGGTTTCTTCCTTGTCGTCATCCCGCTGGTAAAGCGCGGAACCGCAAGCGTCGCAAAGCTTTGGATCCTTTGGGGGGTCAAAAATCAGGTGATATCCCTTGCCGCACTTCTCGCACGCCCTCCTGCCGCTGATTCGCCTGAGCAGTTCCTCGTCATCCACGGTTATGGAAATCACATGGTCAATGCTCTTGCTGAAACGATCGAGGATCTGTGAAAGCGAATCGGCCTGTCCGACTGTCCGCGGGAAGCCGTCGAGAATGAAGCCTTTTTCGCAGTCGGAACGCTGAAGTCTTTCCTCGACGATGCCGATCACGACTTCGTCGGGAACCAGCGCGCCGCTGTCCATATATTCCTTGGCACGTATCCCCATGGGTGTTCCTTCACGAACCGCGCTCCTGAGGATATCCCCGGTCGACACCTGGGGTATGGAATACTTCTGGCTGATGATCATTGCCTGGGTGCCCTTCCCGGCTCCGGGAGGGCCGAGAAAGATCAGGTTCATGCTCTCATTACATTTCATTTTAACGGCGCCCCTTGATTCTCACGCCCTTCATGAATCCCTCATAGTTCCTTGTTATGAGGTGGGACTCGATCTGGGCAACGGTGTCCATGCCCACACCGACCGCAATCAGCAATGCCGTTCCTCCGAAATAGAACGGAAGATGCAGCTTGCCGATAAGGAGCGTGGGCAATACACAGACAACGGAGATATAAATAGCACCGGCAAAAGTGAGCTTCGTCAGCACCTTGTCCAGGTAATCGGAAGTCTCCTTTCCCGGGCGTATGCCGGGGACATAGCCCCCGTGCTTTTTGATATTCTCGGCGACATCCACCGGATTGAATGTCACAGCCGTGTAGAAATAACAGAAAAACACGATGAAAGCAACATAAAAAAGCTCGTAGGCCCAGTTTCCCGGCTGGAAGTTCTGGGCGACCTGTTTCACCGCCGGGACATCGACGAAGTTTGCTATGGTTGCGGGAAACATGATGATCGAGGATGCGAATATAGGCGGTATGACGCCTGCCATGTTTACCTTGAGAGGCAGATGTGATGTCTGCGCACCGTAGGTCTTGAGGCCCACGACGCGTTTGGCGTAATGGATCGGCAACCTGCGCTGGCCGCGTTCCACAAAAACGATCCCGGCGATGACGGCAAACATGAGCGCCAGGACGAGTAGCAGTATGAACGGTGAAATCTGGCCCGCTTTGATCAACCTCAAGCTGTTGATTATGGCGCTGGGTATGCGGTCAACGATGCCCGCAAAGATGATGAGCGAAATCCCGTTGCCTACCCCCTTTTCCGACATCTGTTCGCCCATCCACATAATGAAGGCAGTGCCCGCGGTAAGCGTGATGACGGTCAGTATGCGGAAAGCCCAACCAGGATGCGGCACAACCAGCTCGCCAGCAGGGCCGGTCATGTTCTCAAGGCCGAAGCTTATGCCGAGGGCCTGAACGACACTGAGAACAATGGTGCCGTAACGCGTGTACTGGGTAATTTTTTTCCTGCCTGCTTCACCTTCCTTGGACAGCTTCTCAATTGCCGGTATTACGACTGTCAGCAACTGGAAGATAATGGAAGACGAAATGTAGGGCATTATGCCCAACGCGAAAACCGTAAGTTTTTGCAGGGCTCCGCCGGAAAACATGTCGAACATTCCAAGCAGCGTTCCCTTGGACTGGGCAAAAAAATGCAGCAACGCCTGGCTGTCTATCCCGGGAGTGGGAATGTTACAACCGATGCGGAAGACTGCAAGCATCGCCAGCGTATAAATGACACGCTTCTTGAGGTCAGGTATCCTGAAAATGTTCTGGAGCGCATTCAGCACGCTAGAGCTCCTGGGCGGTGCCGCCGGCCGCGGCGATCTTCTCCTTGGCCGCTGCGCTGAATTTATGAGCCGCAATCGTCAGGGATTTGGTGAGTTCACCGTCGGCAAGAATTTTTATACCGTCCTTCACGCCACTGATGATGCCGGCTTCCAGAAGCAACTCGATCGTTACCGTGCTTCCGGCTTCGAAGATCTCGAGCTGCCCGACCTTCACCAGCTCATATTCTTTTCTGGTCAGCGGAGTGAAGCCCCGCTTGGGAAGCCGCCTCTGCATCGGCATCTGTCCGCCTTCAAAACCGGGCTTGATGCTGCCGCCGCTGCGCGCCTTCTGGCCCTTGTGGCCCTTGGTGGCGGTTTTGCCATGGCCCGAACCCGGTCCACGACCAATTCTCTTGCGTTTCTTTGTAGAACCCTCAGCAGGGCTTATCGTATTAAGCTCCATCTCGCGTCACTCCGTAGAAATTATTCTTCGATCCGAACCATGTGGTGAACTTTCCGTATCATGCCGCGTGTTTCCTGAGTATCGGGCAGTGTTACGGTCTTGCTCACCTTGGTCAGTCCCATGCCCCGAAGCACCGCGCGGTGTTTTTCAGGTCTTCCGATGTGGCTCCTAATCAGGGTTATGCGCAAATTCTCTGACATTGAAATCTCCCGATCCTTAACTATTCGACAACACCACGACGTGCCGCTACCTCCTGGGGACTCCTGAGCTGCTTGAGTCCGTCAATAGTAGCCTTCACGACGTTGTGGGGATTATTCGATCCCAGGCACTTGGACAGTATGTTGTGCACTCCGGCAGCTTCAAGAACGGCGCGTGCGGCGCCCCCGGCGATAACGCCGGTACCGGCCGAAGCCGGCTTGATGAGAACGCGCCCGGCGCCGAAATGGCCGAGTACTTCGTAGGGGATGGTGTGTTCCTCGATCGGCACGCGGATAATGCTCTTCTTTGCCTGTTCCACGCCCTTGCGGATTGCCTCGGGAACCTCATTGGCCTTGCCCAGGCCGTATCCCACGTGTCCGTTTCCGTCACCCACGACGACGAGTGCCGAAAAGCTGAATCTCCGGCCGCCCTTAACAACCTTGGCAACGCGGCTTATATGAACCACTCTGTCCGTAAGGTTTAGCTCATTGGGGTTGATCTTAAGCAAGTATCGCCTCCTGATTCTTTTTCTTAAAAAGTGAGACCGTTTTCTCTGGCCGCATCTGCAAGCGCCTTGATGCGACCATGATAGAGAAAGCCGTTCCGGTCAAACACGACGGTCTTTATACCTTTTGCGGTCGCAGCCGCGGCGATGGTCGACCCTACCTTGACGGCCGCCTCGGTATTGCCCGTGTACTTGAGACCGCCGGCGACTTCAGCATCGAGAGTAGAGGCCGCCGCCAGGGTGGTACCGGTGGTATCGTCTATTAACTGGGCATATATGTGTTTCGCACTCCTGAAGACATTCAGCCGGGGTTTGTCGCTGACACCCCTTACCTTCTTCCGCACCCGGACTTGTCTCTTCAATCTTGCCTGCTTCTTTTGAGATAGGGTACTCACTTTTCATTTCTCCTTACAGGTGGATGCTATTTCTTTCCTGTCTTCCCGGCTTTCCGGAGTATTCTCTCGTCGGAGTATCTCACGCCTTTGCCCTTGTAAGGCTCCGGCTCGCGGAACGACCTGATCTTCGCGGCAGTCTGCCCGACAAGTTCCTTGTCAGCCCCCCTGACGAAAATCTTGGTCATCTTCTCGACTTCGACGCTGACGCCCGCGGGAAGCGTGAAATTGACCGGGTGCGAGTAGCCGAGGCTCAGCGTGATGTCGTTGCCTTTCGTCTCTGCGCGATACCCCACCCCGGTGATGTCAAGAGCAGTTTCGAAACCCTTAGTGACGCCGATCACCATGTTGTTGACAAGGGTTCGGGTCAGACCGTGCGCCGACCTGGATCTCTTGTCTTCGGCGTTGCGGTTGACAACTAGCCTGTTCTCGATCTTTTCTACGGTCACCCCTTCCATAATGGGGCGAGAAAGCGTTCCCTTGGGGCCTTCGACTTTTATCGTCGCGTTGTCGATCGCAATCTTGACACCGCTGGGTATTTCTATCGGAAGTTTTCCAATCCTGGACATGGCGTGCTCCTCAGTTATTTCTTACCAAACAGTGCAGAGTACTTCTCCGCCGACTCCAGCCTCCCTGGCGGCCTTGTCGGCGACAACACCCTTCGATGTGGACAGAATCGCAACGCCCATACCGTTTTTGACTTTAGGAATGCTGTCCCCTCTGACATAGACCCGGCTGCCGGGTTTGCTGATTCTCTTGATCTCGGTGATGACGCCGTCTTTCTCATCGATATACTTGAGATAAATGCGCAGGACACCCTGCTTATCGTCAGCAATGACCTTATAGTTCTTTATAAACCCCTCGCTTCTCAGAACGGTGGCAATGTTGACCTTCAGGTTTGACGACGGAATGTCAACCTTCTGCAGCTTCGCCATATTCGCATTCCTGAGTCGGGTAAGCATGTCAGCTATAGGATCAGTCATCGACATTGATTGTACTCCTCTTGCGCTTTCTTGAATTGATTACCAGCTGGATTTGATTACCCCGGGGATTCTCCCGTTCGAGGCCAGTTTCCTGAGACAAATCCTGCACATCTTGAACTTGCGGTAATATGCTCTCGGACGCCCGCAAAGCGGACACCTGTTATATTCGCGTACCTTGAATTTTGCTGCCCTCTGCGATTTCAGAATCATGGATGTCTTAGCCACTGGTTTTCCTCCAAAGGATTAATTCCTGAACGGCATTCCGAGGCCCTTCAGCAGGGCTCTGCCTTCTTCGTCTGTCTTTGCCGTGGTAACGATCGATATGTTCAGGCCTTTAATCTTTTCCACCTTGTCGTAATTGATCTCGGGAAAAATCAACTGCTCCTTGATACCGAGAGAGTAATTACCCCTGCCATCGAATCCCTTGGGGGAGATCCCCTTGAAATCCCTGACGCGCGGCAGAGAGATATTCATCAGACGGTCGAGGAACTCGAACATTCTTTCCTTGCGGAGGGTTACCATGCAGCCGATGGGCATACCCTGGCGAAGCTTGAAGGATGCAATGGACTTCTTCGCCTTTGTGATGACAGCCTTCTGGCCGCTGATCGCGGCAAGTTCCTCAGCGGCCGAATCCAGAATCTTGATGTTCTGAATGGCTTCACCCAGGCCCATGTTGATTACGACTTTCTCAAGCTTGGGCACCTGCATGATGCTCTTGTAGCCGAATTCCTTCATCAGCTGAGGGATGATTTCTTTACTGTACAGCTCCTTAAGCCTCGCCATTTACTCCTCCGTGCTATTTATCAAAGGCCTCGCCGCATTTGATGCAGACGCGCACTTTTTCCCCGTTCTCCAGGAGATTCCTCTTGATTCTCACCGGTTTGCCGCACTTCTGGCAGTACAGCATAACATTGGAGATATGCAGCGGTGCTTCCTTTTCCTCAATACCCCCAGGCTGGTTGCCACGTGCACGGGTATGCTTCTTGACTATGTTCAAACCTTCAACCACGACCCTTTCCTTCTTGGAAAAGATGCGCAGTATCTTGCCGGTCTTTTTGCTATCCTTGCCGGTAATGACCATTACCGTGTCGCCTTTTTTGACTCGCAGCTTATTTCCTTGCATCTGTTTGATCTCCTGAAGATGATTAAAGTACTTCCGGCGCGAGCGAAATAATCTTCATGAATTTCTTTGCCCTCAGTTCCCTGGCGACGGGACCGAATATTCGCGTTCCAACCGGCTCTTTCTGGTTATTAATGACTACGCCGGAGTTGTCGTCGAAGCGGATATAGGAGCCGTCGGGACGGCCTATCTCCTTCGCGGTCCTTACGACCACGGCCTTGACCACATCCCCTTTCTTCACTTTCGAATTGGGCAAAGCCTCCTTCACGGAGGCAACGATAATGTCGCCGATACTTGCGTATTTCCTCTTCGACCCTCCCAGCACCTTGATGCAGAAGAGCTTCTTGGCTCCGGAGTTGTCGGCAACATCCAGGATGGTTTGCATCTGTATCATCGGAATACTCCTACCTTATGAAGTCCTCTGCAGGATCTGGTTGATCCGCCAGCGCTTGTCCTTGCTCAGAGGCCTGGTTTCAATTATCTGCACGCGGTCGCCGATCTTGCAGCTGTTGGTTTCATCGTGGGCCTTGTACTTGACGCTTCGTTTTATGTATTTATTGTACTCGTTGTGTTTCACAAGGTGAGATACCTTCACCACAACGGTCTTTTCCATCTTGTCGCTGACTACGATCCCGACTTGGGTTTTTCTGGTGCCGCGCTCGCTCATGGTTTCCTCGCCTTACCCTCTCTTTTCCCTGAGTATGGTCTTAACCCTTGCAATGTCCTTTTTCACCTGGCCAAGCTTCGCAGTGTTCTCGAGCCTGCCGGTGTGAAGCTGGAACTTGACATTGAAAAGCTCTTTCCGCAGTTCATCGCCCTTTGCGTTCAGTTCATCCACAGTCATGTCATTCAAAGCACTATTCTTCATTTCCATCCCCCCTGCTGACGAATTTCGTCGCTATGGGCAGTTTAAACGCTGCAAGCCTGAAGGCCTCGCGGGCGATTTCCTCGGTGACCCCTTCCATCTCGTACAGGATACGACCGGGTTTTATCACGCATACCCAGGAATCGGGAGAACCTTTACCCTTGCCCATCCTCGTTTCAGCGGGCTTCGCGGTCAGGGGCTTGTCCGGGAAAATACGGATCCATGTCTTGCCCCCCCTCTTGATGTAGCGTGTCAAAGCGATACGGGCAGCCTCAATCTGCTTGGAGCTCAGCCAGCCGCATTCGGTTGCCTGCAAGCCGTATTCGCCAAAGGCAAGGGAGACGCCCCGCTGGGGGGAACCCTTCATCTTGCCTTTCATCTGCTTTCTATGTTTGACTCTCTTGGGCATTAACATCGGAAAATACTCCTATACTATTTTTTCCCAGGAAGAACTTCCCCTTTGAAGATCAGGACCTTTACTCCAATAATCCCGTAGGTAGTCTTTGCCTCGGCAAAGCCGTAATCTATATCCGCGCGAAGGGTGTGCAGCGGTACCCTGCCTTCGCGATACCATTCGGTTCTTGACATCTCTGCGCCGCCAAGCCTTCCGGAGCAGGTGATCCGTATTCCCTTCGCACCGAACTTCAGGGCGGTGGTCACGCTTTTTTTCATCGCGCGCCTGAAGGCCACACGGCGCTCCAGCTGCAGAGCGACGTTCTCGGCCACGAGTTGGGCGTCGAGCTCAGGCTTGCGGATTTCCTGTATGTTAAGGAACACCTCTTTATCGGTAAGCTTTGCCAGTTCCTTTTTGAGCGTTTCAACCTCGGAACCCTTCTTGCCGATGATGAGGCCTGGCCTGGCAGTGTATATGTTTATCTTCGCCTTATTCGCGGCTCTCTCGATCTCAATCTTGGAAACCCCGGAGTGATACAGGCGTTTCTTCAAAAAATCCCTGAGCCTGAGATCCTCATGGAGCAGGCTCGCAAAATCAGCCTTAGCGTACCATCTGGACTCCCATGTCTTGATGACACCAAGCCTGAAACCTATTGGATTTACTTTCTGGCCCAAACCTCACCTCCAACGCAAATTCTTTATTTCGTCTCCGCCAACACCACGTGAATGTGGCTGGTCGGCTTCCTTATCTTGCTGGCCCTGCCCATGGCCCGCGGCAAAAATCGCTTCAGCACGGTCCCGGCATTAACGTATATCGTCTTGACCATGAGCCTGTCAACGTCCGACACGCCTTTCTGCTCTGCGTTAGCAACCGCGGAACGCAGAAGGTTGGCGACAAGCTTGGCCGACGGTTGCGGGGAGAACTTCAAGATGTTCAGTGCATTCTGTATGTCCTTGCCCCTGACCATGTCGACCACCAGTCTGGTTTTTCTGGGTGAAATCCGGGCAAAGGTGAGCTTGGCACTCGCTTCCATGTATCACTCCTTAAGTCGTTTACTTCTTCTTCAGCTTGCTCTTCTTGTCGGCGGCATGACCGTGAAAAGTCCGCGTCGGCGCGAATTCGCCGAGCTTGTGACCGACCATGTTCTCGGTTACGAATACCGGTATGAATTTTCTGCCGTTATGCACGGCAAAAGTCAGCCCGATGAAGTCGGGGATGATCGTGGAGCGCCGCGACCAGGTCTTGATGATCTTCTTGGAGCTCGGCCCTTCCGCCTGTGCCTTTTCCGCCAGATGGCCATCTACGAACGGCCCTTTTTTTACTGATCTCGCCATTGACTGATCCCTTTAGTACTATTTATTTGGTACGCTTTTTCACAATGAACCGGGAAGACGTCTTGTTCGTGCGGGTCTTGTAGCCCTTGGTAGGAATACCCCACGGAGTGACCGGATGCCGTCCGCCTGAAGTGCGCCCTTCGCCGCCGCCATGGGGATGGTCGACCGGGTTCATTGCGACACCCCTTACTTTCGGCCTCTTGCCCAGCCAGCGGGTTCTCCCGGCCTTCCCGAGGGAAACGTTCTCATGATCAAGGTTCCCCACCTGACCGATAGTCGCATAGCATTCCTGCAGAACCATGCGCACTTCACCGGAGGGAAGCTTTACCTGCGAATACTTTCCCTCTTTGGACATCAGCTGGGCAAAGGTCCCTGCACTACGGGCGAGTTGTCCGCCCTTGCCAATCTTCAGCTCTATATTGTGCAGTATGGTACCGAGGGGTATGGCTTTCAACGGCAGAGCATTCCCCGGGCGGATATCGGCCTTCTCGCTGGCAAGGATCGCGTCTCCGACCTTCAATCCGTCAGGAGCGAGAATGTAGCGCTTTTCGCCATCGACGTATACAAGCAGGGCAATCCTGGCGCTTCTGTTGGGATCGTACTCGATCGAAACGACCTTGGCCGGAATATCCCTCTTGTTACGGAGGAAATCCACAATCCGGTATTTCTGCTTGTGACCACCGCCGATGTGCCTGGAAGTGATGCGTCCGCCGCTATTCCGTCCGCCGCTCTTCTTGAGAGTAACGAGCAGGGTCTTTTCGGGTTTGCAGCTGGTGATCTCGTCAAACGCGGAGCAGGTCTGATGCCTCTTGCCGGCAGATGTCGGTTTGTAACTCTTGATAGCCATTTATTTGAACCCCATCGTGAAATTTACACTTCGAAGAAATCTACGCTGCTGCCCTCTTTCAGGGTGACGTAAGCCTTTTTCCAGTTGGACCGCTTGCCGATACTCTTTCCGACGCGTTTGACCTTGCCGGCGACATTGACGGTCCTGACTTCGACGACTTCGACCTTGAACAGCTTTTCGGCAGCTTCCTTTATCTCGAGCTTGTTCGCATCCCTGTGCACCTGGAACGCCACGATGCCCTTGTTTTCCTTCTCTATCGTGGTCTTCTCCGTGATCAGGGGCTTCTTTATGACATCATAGATATTCATGACAGCAACGCTCCTTCGACCTTCTTCACCGCAGCCTCGGTGAAGATAACGTTTTTGAAGTTCATCATATCGTAAACATTGAGGCCCTCTGCCTTCAATACCTTGACATCCTTGACATTTCTGGCAGACAATTCAAGGTTGAGGTTGCTGTCGTCGATAACCACAAGTGTTTTCTTGAGTGAAAACGCGTTGAGCACGGACACGAAATCCTTAGTGGAAATCGCCTCGAGCTGCAGTGAGTCGAGAACCGTCATCTTCTCCTCTTTGCACAGGTAGCTGAGGGCGGATTTCATGGCGGCCCTGTGGGCCTTGCGGTTCATGTTCAGATGGTAGACCTTCGGCTGCGGACCGAAAGCGACACCGCCACCGGGATACTGGGGAGCTCTTCTGCAACCCTGACGCGCGCCGCCGGTGCCTTTCTGCCGGAAAGGCTTCCTTCCGCTTCCCGCTACCGCGGCGCGGTTCTTCACGGCTACAGTACCGGCCCTGCGGTTGGTCAACTGGACGCGAATTGCCTCGTGGATCAGGTGTTCCCTGACTTCAGCGTTGAAGACGCTGTCATCCAGGTCGAGTGTGCCGACCTTTTTACTCTTCATATCGAAAACATCAATTGTGGCCATGTCTATCTCCGGTTATCCCAGTAATGCTATGCTTTCACGCTATCTTTGATGAGCAGCAGTCCGTTGTTGGCGCCAGGAACCGCACCCTTGATCAACAGAAGGTTGTCGGCGGCATCCACACGCACGACCTGCAGCCTTTGAACGGTCACGCGGGCATTGCCCATCTGTCCCGGCATTTTCTTGTTCTTCATGACACGTGCAGGAGTCGCCGAGCAACCGATTGAGCCGGGCGCCCGGTGAAAACGCGAACCGTGCGTGGTGCGGCCTCCCTGGAAACCCCAGCGCTTGATGACGCCCTGGTAACCCTTGCCGATGCTGGTGCCGGTGACATCAACGAATTCACCCGCCTCGAACACCGCGGCGTCGAGAACATCACCCACGCTGTAGTTATCGGTGTCATCGAGTCGGAACTCGCGGATATGGCTGACAACACCCTTGCCGGCAGCCTTGCAGTGACCGATCATCGCACGGTTCGAGCGGGATGCGTCATCCTGGCCGAAACCGACCTGAATCGCCTTGTAACCATCATTTTCCACGGTCAGCTTCTTGAGGACGACACAGGGACCGACTTCCACAACGGTTACCGATATCTTCCGGCCGTCTTCACTAAATATCTGGGTCATACCCAGTTTCTTTCCTAGCAAGCCCTTCTTCATGACTGGTATTCCTGTCCGATTTAGTCTGTTGTAGTCACTATCCTGCGCTAAAGCTTGATCTCGACATCGACGCCCGCGGAAAGGTCGAGCTTCATGAGCGCGTCCACGGTCTGCTGTGTCGGATCGAGGATATCGATCAGCCGCTTGTGGGAACGGATTTCGAACTGATCCCGCGACTTCTTGTCCACATGGGGACCCCTGAGAACGCAGTACTTGTTGATTACCGTCGGGAGAGGGATCGGACCCGCTACGCGCGCACCGGTCCTCTTGGCCGTGTCGACTATCTCGCCCACCGACTGGTCGAGCAGCTTGTGATCGTATCCTCTTAAGCGAATTCTTATTTTCTGACTTGACATCTCGCCCTCGTACCTATCCTTACTCGATTATGGAACTCACGACACCGGCGCCCACAGTGCGGCCGCCTTCGCGTATCGCGAAACGAAGCCCTTCGTCCATGGCGATCGGCGTGATCAGGTTGATCGTCATCGC
>JAVBWB010000008.1:0-76816 GCA_036677645.1 Geobacteraceae bacterium
TTCTAATACTTCCCGGTCACCGGTTGTCAATTCAATATGTTCTGTTGTGCGTGCCATGAATGGCACTATAGCACAACCAATAATATTTAGATATAACTAACCGCACGAGACACTATGATACTGGCGAGTCGATCTTCACGGATTTCGCGGTCTCCCGTCTCGGTTACGCCGGTCATTCTTTTCTTGACGACGAATTTCCGTATCTTGAGAGTCGGGGTCTTGGGAAATTCTGCTTCCGGCCAGATTGAAAACCCGGTGATACGGTGCAACGGGTCGATCAGCACGTTCGCCTGGCTGACGATTTCGGAAGCAGTCCTTCCGCTGCCGTCAAGAAGCAGGACTGCGTGGACTTCCTCCCCCCCTCCCCTGTCGAGTCCGATCACGCATGACTCGCGAACACCCGGAACATCGTTCAGGATACTTTCAAGTTCGTCCGGATAAACGTTTATTCCTGCGCCGGTTACGATCAGTTCCTTGCGCCTTCCGAGTATCCGCAGGTTTCCTTCTCCGTCAAAACAGCCGAGATCTCCGGTACGGAACCAGCCGTCCGGTGTGAACGCTTCAGCGGTTGACGATTCATCCTGGTAGTAGCCGGGGAAGACGTTTTTCCCTTTTACCGCTATTTCATCATTGAGCAGTTGAATCTCCACCCCAGGCAGGGGAAACCCCACGGTGCCGGCAGCCTGGCGTTCAAAAGTGTTGGCACAGACAACTGGAGAACATTCGGTAAGGCCGTACCCTTCCACTACAGTGAGTGCCATTGCGTTCCAGAATTGGAACAGGTCCGGAGGCAGGGGAGCACCGCCTGACACGAACATGACGAAATTCCTTCCGAATTTCAGCCTGATGGGCAGGAATATGAATTTTCTGACCACGCCCGGAAGACCTGTGGACAGTCTTGTCAATTGCTTGAAAAGCCTTCTCAGCCCCCTTCTTTCCAATTCCCTTTCCATGGAGCCTTTAAGGAGCTGGAGCAATCGTGGTACACATATTGCCGCGTGGATGTCCTCTTCTCCGAAAGCATCAAGTATGGCACTCGGCTTGAGCGTACGTAGATAGACGATGGCTGCGCCTTGATACAGCGGGGTCAGAAAACCGCCCATCTGTTCAAACATGTGTGATAGAGGGAGAAGAGACAGAAAGACGAATTCAGGTGTCACGACCGGAATATGGGTGTTGACCTGCAAGAGGTTTTCCAGCAGGTTACGGTGGGTCAGCACGACCCCTTTTGGATTCCCGGTCGTCCCTGACGTGTAAACAAGTTCCGCGATGTCTTCAGGTTCAGTGTTGCTGGATATCGGCATGGGCGGCAGCAAGAGCAGCATACTTTCCAAATCTTCCACCATGACCGATTTCAAGCCGCAACCGCATGCGTCTTTGGACCTGCTGCCAACGACCATCTTGGCGCCCGAATGCTGCGCCAGTGATTCAGCCCGTTCCGCTCCCGACATGAAATCAACCGGTACTATTATGGCGCCGCGGGCGATGCATCCGAAAAAAGTCACTACCCAGGCAAGGGTGTTGGGCGCCCACAAAATCACTCTATCGCCCGGACGTACTCCCTGCTGGTCCAGAAGGCAGTTCATGCGCAGCAACAAATCGTGCAAGCGGGCGTATGAACAAGTAAAGCGTCGAATTCCGGTTCTGTAGACGATTGCCGTTCTCTCGCCACGCGCTGAAAATCCATGAATCAGGTCCTGAAGTGTCCGCATAGGGGAATTCTCCCAAAACAGCGTGATTTCCCGATTACTGCCAGTATATCTTTTCTGCGGCTGGTCTCAAGATTCTGAAATGACATTCTGTTTTGCAAGAGCGCACATTCTTCATCGTAGTGCAAGCGCTTCACTCATTTCCTGACATTTGTTTTTACTTCGTGATTCAGCACCATTTTATTGATAAGAAAAATAATTTTCAGGTACGCTTGACAATTTATACCATGTGCAATATATTTCTAACCATGACAATGGATGCGAAACACCTAAGCGAAAGCAGAAGCAGGGATTTCGAGTCAGCGTGCAGGAAAAACGGACTTGCGCTGACGGTTCAACGGAGAGCCATATGCGAAGCACTTGCCTGCCGCAGGGATCACCCGACAGCAGACCAGGTTTACGAGGACATAAGAACGAAGCTGAAGGGAGTGTCGAGAACTACGGTTTATCGCGTGCTTGATACCCTGGTATCCATCGGGGTAGCCAAGAGAATCAGCATTCCGGACTCAAAGGCGAGGTTCGATGGCGATATGGCACGCCATCACCATCTCACCTGCGTAAAGTGCGGCACAGTTTTCGACCTCCATGATGAAGCGCTGAACAATCTTCAGACAACACTGGAAAACGAGGCGGGTTTTGAGATAATGGATTATTCCATTACCTTCACCGGCCTTTGCTCAGGATGCAGGCACAGTAGTAAACCCCGCTGAGGAAAATTGAACCGCACTATTTAAGGTGTGCAGGATCTACAATACTGCACTGCAACGATTCGCTATATTACAACCGAGGAGGGAGTATGAAAGCTTACGAACTTAAGAAAGACATTTTCTGGGTAGGAGCTATCGACTGGTCGGTGAGGGATTTCCATGGCTATGAAACCCCACGCGGAACGACATACAACAATTACCTGATCATCGACAAGGAAATAACACTCGTTGATGCTGTGAAGTACGATTTCGCGGATATCACCATAAAACATATCAAGGGGCTTGCCGACCCGTCACAAATCAAACACGTGGTGATAAACCACATAGAAAACGATCATGCGACGGGTATCGACCGCATAATGGCTCTGTGCCCGGACGCTACTATCCACATAACCGAGCGCGGCAAAAAGGGGCTTGACCGTTTTTTTGACACGTCGCGCTGGAAGTTTCACCTCGTCAAGACGGGAGACGTCCTGAACATCGGGCAGAACAACCTGCTTTTCGTTGAAACGCCGATGCTGCACTGGCCCGATTCCATGATGACCTACTGCCAGGAGGCTGAAATTCTCTTCAGCCAGGACGGCTTCGGTCAGCATCTGGCTTCGACCGCTCGCTTCGACGACGAATTCAGCAAATGCGTATCCTCGACCATTCTGGATGATGCCGTTATCGACTACTATGCGAATATCCTCATGCCGTTCGGACAACTGATTCTCGATGCGGTTTCCAACCTGCAGAAACTCGGGATCAAGCCCAGGATCATCGCGCCCGATCACGGCATCATCTGGCGGGCAAATCCCCAGCAGGTCATTGACTCTTACCTTGCCATGGCCAGCGGGAAAGCCGATCTCCGCGCCCTGATCGTCTACGACACCATGTGGAAGAGTACGGAATTGATGTCGGTACCCATATCGGAAGGCATCAGGGATGAAGGTGTGGATTGCAGGGTGCTCAAACTCAGGGCCACCCCCATGAACGTGATCATCAAGGAATTCTGGAAAGCCCGCGGCACCCTGTTCGGCACCCCGACCCTGAACAACATCATGTATCCCACTGTGGCTGAATGCCTCACCCATATTCGCGGACTGCGTCCCAAGAACCGTTTGACAGGGGCATTCGGCAGCTATGGCTGGGGTGGGGGGGCGGTCAAGGAAGCATACGAAACCTTCACCAAGATGGGACTGGAACTCTTTGAACCGGGTTTGCAGGTAATTTATCGGCCATCATCCGAAGATGAAGAGAAGTGTTACCGGTTCGGAAGGGATTTTGCAGCGAAAATGAAGGAATATCACGCGCGGTTCTGACAAGAAGCCGCGCCCACAATGAAAGGAGAAATCATATGCCGAAACCGAAACAATGGCAATGCACCGTATGCGGTTACAAAAACGAGGGCGACGCTCCGCCCAAGCAATGCCCTGCCTGCGGCGTTGACGCCACCAAGTTCGTACCCTTCAGATAGGTACGTGATGCTCGTCTGATAATCGGCAGTTGTTGCCGCTTCAACCGGAAACGGCGCTCGTGGTGAATTGAGCGCCGTTTCCGTGTTCCTCCCCTACCCCAGGTAATCGGGGATATCCTCAAGCTCGTCAAGCCATGCCTTCGCCTCCCCGTCACTGGGGGCACGCCAGTCACCGCGGGGGGACAGGGACCCTCCGGATCCGACCTTTGGTGCATTTGCCATGCAGCTCCGCTTGTACTGGCTCGTTTTGAAGAATCGCCGCAGAAAGATCCTCAGCCATTTCTTGATATCGTGGAGCGTATAGTCGTGGCGCTTCGACTCAGGAATGCCGGGCCAGCCGGGAAATGTCTTGTCGTGCCAGGTATTCCAGGCCAGGAATGCAACTTTAGCCGGCAGATAACCGAGCCGCAGAATGTAGTAGAGGTGGAAATCCTGCAATTCATAAGGTCCGACCACATCCTCGGTCCGCTGCACGGGCTGTCCGCTCGTATCTTCACCGGGGACAAGTTCGGGACTGATCTCGGTTTCGAGAATATCCTCCAGAACAGGACTGACCGCGGAACCCAGCTGATGGGATTGGGCAGCCCAGCGGATCAGATACTGGATGAGAGTCTTCGGCACGCTCGCATTGACATGGTAGTGGGCCATATGATCGCCGACGCCGTAGGTGCACCAGCCGAGGGCAAGTTCACTCAAATCGCTCGTACCCACCACCAGCCCCCCATACTGGTTGGCGAGACGGAAAAGGTGGCTGGTCCTTTCGCCTGCCTGGACATTTTCGAAGGTCACGTCGTAAACCGGTTTACCCTCGGAAAAGGGGTGGCCGATGTCCTTGAGCATCTGCAGGCAACTCGGCCTGATGTCGATTTCCCGGTAGGTGCAGCCGATGGTTCGGATCAACTGGCGTGCCTGTTCCAGCGTGCGCTGGCTCGTCGCAAACCCCGGCATGGTATAGGCGAGAATGTGGAAGCGGGACAGGCCCATCACGTCCATGGCCCGGGCGCACACGATGAGGGCCTGTGTTGAGTCAAGTCCCCCGGAAACACCGATGATCATTTTGTCGGCGCCTGTGGTCCGGAATCGTTTGACCAGCGCCTGCACCTGGATCTCGTACACTTCGCGGCATCGTTCGTCTCTTCTGGCCGGATCGCTGGGAACGAACGGGAACCGCTCGTACCTCCGCTGCAAGGGAAGTGGCCCCTCTCTGTCGATTTTCGCGGAAAAGGAGATGGTACGGAACTTTCTCAGCTCGTCGCCGTGGCGCAGTATGGAGTGTCCGAAACTCGTCTGTCGCATCCGTTCCTGCACCAGCCGGTCAAGGTCGATGTCCCCGGCAACCAGTTGCTCGGAGTAGCTGAAACGCTCTGATTCAGCCACTTTCGATCCATTCTCGTAGATCATGCCATGCCCGTCCCAGGCAAGGTCAGTCGTTGACTCTCCCATACCGGAAGCACTGTAGAGATATGCTGAAAGACACCTGCCGGATTGATTCGCAACCAGCTGGCGCCGGTAATCGGCTTTGCCGACGGTGATATTGGATGCGGAAAGGTTCACCAGTACGGTCGCACCTGCCAGTGCCGCATATGATGAAGGAGGAATGGGTACCCAAACGTCCTCGCAGATTTCTGCGTAAAAAGTCAGTAGCGGCTGATTTTTCACGCGGAACAGCAGTCTGTTTCCAAACGGAATCCCTTCCTGACCCAGCAGATCGATACTGTCCCGCAGGAAATGGTCAGCCGGAGAAAACTGCCTCAGTTCGTAGAACTCACGATAGTTGGGCAGATATGTTTTCGGGACTACGCCGAGAATCCTGCCTTGGTAGAAAACCACAGCGCAATTGTAGAGCAGACCCTCAATGCGCAAAGGCAGTCCAACCAGCCCGATTACGGGAAGGTTGCGGGATTCGTCGAGTATCCTGGAAAGCCCGGCCAGGCAGCCGTCAAGCAGAGCCTGCTGGTGGAACAGATCTTCACATGAATAGGAGGAAATCCCCAATTCAGGGAAAACAGTCAGAATGACTTTGTGCTCCGCGGACTTCTTGAGAAGAGATATGGTCTGGTCCGCATTGAATTCCGGGTCTGCAACCCGCACTTCGGGGAGCGCCACAGCTGTTCTGATGAAATTGTGCGAATAAAGATTCAGGAAATCATGATTTTGGTCCAAGGAATCCCCTCCTCCGGAAAGTTTCGAACAGGGTCTTTCAGCACAACCGGTCACGTTGAATGCCGAATTATCGCCACTCTTTCTATACCTTCCGGAATTGGGTGTCAACGGTTTTCAATTCGTTATTTCGCCCGGTCGGCTTCAGGCAGACGTATGAATTGCGCAAGGAGAAGGGATACCGCACCGAGTGCGGCGCCGGCCACAAAAGGGATCCTGTAGTCTATCATCCACAGGAAACCTCCCAACGCGGGCAGAAAGACTGCTGCTGCATGATTTACCGTAAAGCCGACAGCCGTGCTGGGTGCGATATCGACAGGATCAGCGATCTTGTGGAAGTAGGTCCTGATTGCCACGGAGAAACAAAAAAGTATCGAGTCGAGAATGTATACGCCGGCAGCTATGTATTTTGAAGTTGTGCATGCATACGTTATGAATATCATGATTACGCCGAGATATTCCACTGAACAGAGGGTTCGTTCTCCGAACCGTATGATCGCCTTGCCGATCAGGGGATTGAGAATCCAGTTGATACCGTTATTGATGAGAAACAGTGTCGTGACCTCACGCACGGTAAAATGGAATATTTTCACCAGCAGGAACATGGAAAAAACCATGAAGATCTGTCTTCTGGCTCCTGAAAGGAACGTAAGGCAGTAAAAGAGCCAATAACGTTTCCTGACTACCATCTTCAGGCGCTGATGCGGGATATTTTTGTGAGTCGGATCCTGGAAAAGCCCCCAGCATCCGGCCAAGAAGACAAGGATGCCGATCACCAGGAACATTCCCCGGTATCCCATGAAACCGCCGAGAATCCAGATCAGAAGCGCCGATGCTATGCTTGACGCGGCTGCAAGCCCGCGCAGCCTGCCGAGAACCAGTGGAGAGATATGGGTGGCGAAATACTGAAGGGTAAGGGACTGATTGGTTGTTTCATAGAAGTGGAAACCGAAACTCATGATAATTGTAGTCAGGACCACGCCGCCATAGGAAGGCAGCATTCCGGTTATCGCCACACCGATGCCCAACAGCATGATTGATAACGCAGACAGGCGGTGCTCCCTGATGAACAGCATCACATAGACGACCAGGAGAGCCATAAACCCGGGCACTTCGCGGAAGGACTGGATGATGCCGACCTGGTCCCCCTGCAGGCCGACGGTTTCCACGGCATAGTTGTTGAAAAGTATGGTATATCCCTGGATTCCGATCATGGAAGCAGCCGTCAATAACGCCAGAAAACGAAGCATGGGTTTTTGGGAATCATCAAACATTTTCAGTCCACTCACGGTGAATTTAAACTGTTTCAGCGGCAACCGCCACGCGGGTGGCGTGCGTTCAGTCCGGGTTTTATGTGATGCACAATAGAAAAAGGGCAGCCGACATGGCCGCCCTTTTTACCCGGAAATCGGCTGATTCCCGGTACTTAACTTTCATGATGAGATCAGTTGCTCTTGCCGGCTGGTTTACCTCGCCGGAACCGGGACAGGGATGCGGGCAGAAACGAGACTGAATCTCAATAGCGATAAAAATCCGGCTTGTAGGGGCCTTCTACAGGCACGCCAAGGTATTCGGCCTGTTCACCGGTAAGAGTCGTCAGCTTGACGTCCAACTTGCCGAGGTGCAGACGGGCGACCTTTTCGTCAAGTATTTTCGGCAGCATGTAGACTTTCTTCTCGTATGCGGAAAAGTTGGTCCAAAGTTCGATCTGGGCCATCACCTGGTTGGTGAAAGAGTTCGACATGACGAAGCTGGGATGTCCGGTCGCGCACCCAAGGTTCACGAGCCGTCCCTCCGCCAGGAGAATGATTTTTTTGCCGTCCGGGAAGACGATTTCGTCAACCTGGGGTTTCACGTTGACCCAGGGAAGTCCGCGGATCCCGGCCACATCGATTTCGTCATCGAAATGACCGATATTGCAGACGATCGCCTGGTCCTTCATCGCATCCATATGGGAGCGGGTAATTACATTGACACAGCCGGTCGCAGTGACGAAAATATCACCGGATGGAGCTGCCAGGTCCATGGTGGTTACTTCAAACCCTTCCATGGCTGCCTGTAGCGCGATAATGGGATCAATCTCGGTAATCATGACCCTGGCGCCCTGCCCCCGCAGAGAATGGGCGCAACCTTTCCCCACATCGCCGTACCCGCAGACAACGGCGACCTTTCCGGCTATCATGACGTCCGTTGCCCGTTTTATGCCGTCAAGCAATGACTCCCTGCACCCGTAAAGGTTGTCGAACTTGGACTTTGTCACCGAATCGTTCACATTGAAGGCGGGTACAGCAAGCGTACCTTTCCTCATCATGTCGTAAAGACGGTGGACACCCGTTGTGGTTTCTTCGCTGATACCCTTGATGTTCTTCAACAATTCAGGATATTCTTCATGCACGAGTTTGGTGAGGTCCCCGCCATCATCCAGGATCATGTTGAGATGCCCCCCATCGGCCCAGGTTAGGGTCTGCTGCAGGCACCAGTCATATTCTTCGGAGGTTTCACCCTTCCAGGCGAAAACCGGGATGCCGGCTTGCGCGATCGCCGCGGCGGCATGGTCCTGTGTCGAAAAAATGTTGCAGGAAGACCAGCGCACTTCAGCGCCCAGTTCAACAAGCGTCTCAATCAGGACCGCCGTTTGAATGGTCATGTGGAGCGAACCCGCGATCCTGGCTCCCTGCAACGGCTTGGCCGCACCGAATTCCTCCCTGAGCGCCATCAGGCCCGGCATCTCCTTCTCAGCCATGTCTATTTCTTTCCGCCCCCAGGCGGCAAGCTCAAGATCCTTTACCTTGAAATCGGAAAACCCGGCGGCAGCAGCGGATTTTCCGGCAGTTTTCAGTCCCATCATTTTCCTCCGAAAAAATATCTTTAGTGGATCTTTATAGCATTAATTACACAACAGGTCAAAAGGCAATACCCTTGCCGTGACGTGGTCAGGCCGCTTCTTCAGCGGTTTGGTTCAGGAAAAGACTGTCGAAGACCTCCTGGACCGTTTCTATCCTTTCGGCTTTATAAGCTTTCGAACCGCAGAAAACAAGGCCGGTACGAACATCACCCTTTTGTGCCCTGTCGAGCGCCTTCACGATGCAGAAGCGCTCCCCGCTTTCCTTGTAAGTGCATTTTTTCAAGCAACCGGTGGAGCATGCCGGGCTGTTTTCCCTGTCGTACGCCGCTATATCGTCCAGGTTGGCGACCAGTGCTCTGCCGGGAAGTCCGGCAGGACTCATGATGAGGCCTATATCCTCCTTGCAGCAATTAATATATGCATTCTTGAAGTTGTCGGAAGCATCACATTCCACTGTCGTTACAAAACGGCTCGCCATCTGGACTCCGTCCGCACCCTGCTCAAGCGCATTAAGGAGATCGGTCCGGTCCCATATTCCGCCGGCAGCAATTATGGGTATGTCAGTATCGTATTCAGAGCGGAAGAATTCTTTCACATCGCGGACGGTCTTGTACTGATCATATATGCCGTTGCCGATGTTTTCCAGCTTTTCGCCGAGGTGGCCTCCCGCTGTTTCAGGATCTTCCACGACCACCGCATCAGGCAGGCGGCCTGTTCCCCGGTACCATTTCTTTGCGATAAGCTGGGCAGCCCGTAATGAAGACACGATGGGGACCAGAGCCACGTCCGGAGCGTCAGCGGTAAGTTCCGGCAGTGTCATGGGAAGTCCTGCTCCGCATATCAACACCTTGGCGCCGCCTTCGAGAGATGCCCTGACAAGCGCCTCGAAGTCGGAAAGCGCAACCATCACATTCACTCCGATAATGCCGTCGGGGGCAATTGCATAGGCTTTTTTCAGTTCTTCCTTCAAAGCCGCGGGATCTGCCTGGAAATAATTGCTTCCGTTATAGAGCGGGCTGTTCATTGCAAGTCCGGCAGTCGCAACTATCCCGATTCCGCCGCAAAGCGCCACATGTCCGGCCAGTGATCCGCCCGATATCCTGACGCCCATTCCGCCTTGAATTACAGGGTATCTCGCTGTGTACTTGCCAATCTGAAGATTCCTCATGCTTCTATCTCCTTGGAGGGAGGGTATCTATTTCCGTGAGATACAGCATACTGGAAAATAATGGCGTGTTGTGTAATAGTAATGTAAAACAAATCCTGAGATTCAATGGATTTCCCGATAAGAGGCTCCAGGTAAAAGGCGTTTTCATGAAGATACTCAGGCGGATGTTCCATCCCTTCATCGCTTTCATAGGAATCCAGCTGGTATTGGGAATCCTGGTGTTCTACTGGGTATACTGGTTCCTCGGCAGCATCAGAAAGTTCAATGATCTCGCCAACCACTACCGTCCCGAACTGGCCAGAGGCAGTACAAACTGGCTCGTTCTGCTCGGGGGACTTGCACTGCTGCTGATCGTGCTGGCAGGCGTCTATGTGCTGTTCCTTTATTGGAAAAAACAATACGACCTTTACAGCCAGCAGAAAAACATCATTTCCCAGGTCACACATGAACTGAAGTCGCCACTTGCATCCATACAGCTGCACCTTGAGACGATGCGCCTCAGGCCCCTGGACCGTGACAAGACCGGCCAGTTCATATCAACCATGCTTTCGGACGTGGACAGATTGAACAGCCTCATAAGCAATCTGCTCATGGCTGCCAAACTGGAGCAGAGACGGCGCCAGCAGCAAAAACCCAAAATCGATTTCTCCGCTTTTATCGCCGAGTACATCGAGAGAAAGAGAATCAAGCTTCCCGACGACGTCAGCATTGTCGCGGATTTGGAATGCGGCATTCACGTGTCGGTCAATCAGGAAGAAATGGAAATCGCCCTCAGAAACCTTTTTGAAAATGCCATGCTGTACAGTTCGGCATCACCTGAAATCCGCATCTCCCTGAAAAGGAAAAGGAAAAGTTGCATCCTGAGATTCCAGGACAACGGAAAAGGAATTGACAGGAGAAACCTAAAGAAGATATTCCGCAAATTTTACCGGATCAGGGGGGCGGGTGAAAATATCAGGGGCACAGGCCTCGGCCTCTATATTGTCAAGTCGGTGATAACCTCCCATGGAGGTTCCATCAACGCATTCAGCGAAGGAGAAGGTAAAGGCGCCCTATTTCTGATAAACCTTCCTATTTCAGATTAGCAGTGATGGTTCGCCAATGATTCGCTTAATGTTTCGTCTGATGGGTCTTGACTGACAATACGCCAGTGCTCTGCGGAATACGCGGAAATAATATGCGTACCATCATCTCCCCGAATTCCTGGATATTTAAGAGCTAGCTATGAATGATGAGCGACCACACATACTTCTCGTTGAAGATGAGATGCATCTTGCCCGCGGAATCTGCTTCAACCTGGAGCAGGAAGGTTTCATGGTGAGCCACGAGGAATCGGGGGAGAATGCTCTCCACCGGTTCGGCTATGACCGTTTTTCCCTGATAATACTGGATATAATGCTGCCGGGGATGGATGGTTTCAATGTCTGCCGCGAGATAAGGAAACAGGATGCGCGCGTTCCCATACTCATACTATCGGCCCGTTCCGAAGAGGGGGATCGGATAACAGGTCTCGGCGCAGGCGCTGATGACTACCTGATGAAACCTTTCAACCTTGATGAATTCCTGCTCAGGGTGAAGGGCATGTTGCGACGCTCTTCGTGGTATCGCCCCGATCCGGTCGAAGAAGGTTATCGTTTCGGAGACAATGAAGTGTTCCTTCTCTCTTATCGTGCCAAGACGGCCCAAGGGGAAATCGACCTGACCGAACTTGAGGTGAAGATGCTCTCTTTCTTCTTCAGGAACAAAGACAAAACCGTAACCCGTGCGGCGTTGCTGGAAAACGTATGGGGATATTCTTCCGACACCGAGACGAGAACCCTTGACAACTTTCTCGTAAGGTTGCGCAAGTATTTCGAACCTGATCCTGCAAATCCCAGGTATTTTCAGACGGTGCGGGGAGTTGGCTACAGGTTCAGCCGCGGTGGAAGTGACCCGGGAATCCGATAAAAAAAGCCGGATGTTTCCATCCGGCTTTTTTCCGCAAATAAGATGTTTGCTGTTTTACAGTCCTGCCCTGGACCTCAGGATGTCGACTTTGTCCGTTCTTTCCCAGGTGAATTCAGGGAGGTTGCGGCCGAAGTGACCGTAAGCCGCGGTCTTCTTGTAAATCGGCCTGAGCAGGTCAAGCTGCTCGATAATCGCGCGGGGCCTGAGATCAAACGTTTCCCGGACTATCTTGGCTATAGCCTCAGAAGGAATTACTCCCGTTCTGAATGTGTTGATCATTACGGAAACAGGTTCGGCGACGCCGATCGCGTAGGCGACCTGAACCTCGCACCTGTCGCACAATCCGGCTGCAACGAGGTTCTTGGCGACATAGCGGCCCATATATGATGCGGACCGGTCCACTTTCGAAGGATCCTTGCCGGAAAACGCTCCGCCGCCATGGGAACCCTGGCCACCGTAGGTATCGACAATTATCTTCCGCCCGGTAAGTCCGCAATCGCCCATCGGACCTCCCACGACAAAGCGTCCGGTCGGATTGATGAGGAATCGGGTATTCTCGTCCATCAGTTCGGCAGGAATCACTTTCTTGACAACCTCTTCGATAATCCCGTCACGAATGGTTTCATAGGTAACATCGGGCGTATGCTGCGAGGAAACGACAACGGTATCGATGCTAACCGGCCTGTCTTCTATGTAGCGAATCGAAACCTGGGACTTCGAGTCGGGCCGCAGGAAATCCAGCGTGTTTGCTTTCCTGACATCGGCAAGCCGCTGGGTGAGCTTGTGCGCCATCATTATGGGCATGGGCATGAGTTCGGGCGTATCGTTGCAGGCATAGCCGAACATCAGGCCCTGGTCGCCGGCGCCCTGTTCCTTGAACAGTCCTTCCCCTTCGTTTACACCCTGAGAAATATCCGGCGACTGCTTGTCAATTGAAGTCAAAACCGCGCAGGTTTCCCAATCGAAGCCCATGGCGGAATCATCATAGCCGATTTCCCTTATGGTTTCACGGGCGACTTTGGGGTAATCAACAATCGCGTTGGTTGTTATCTCACCGGCGATAAACACCATCCCGGTTGTTACCAGTGTTTCACATGCGACACGCGAACGTGGATCCTGCTCAAGGATGGCATCGAGAACCGCATCCGAAATTTGATCGGCGACCTTGTCAGGATGTCCCTCGGAAACTGATTCCGAGGTGAAAATAAAATCTGTCATGCCCATACGCCGAAACTCCTCTCTGACTTTTGTTGCCTTCCGGCATGTATTCGGAAACACAAAACTTTAATACCTTCCGCTGTTCTTTGTCAAGCCGTAAAAGGCTGCACATGAAGCCGTCAATCGAAACTGTCGGCGAATTTCGTTGTGATCTGTCCCTGAAGATACAATTCCACATCGGTTGCCGTGGAGAATTTGAGAGCCTGGTCGGCAATTATCTCCGCTTCTTCCTTAGAACAGCGCCTGAGGATGCGCTTCACCTTCGGTATGGACACGGCGTTCATTGACAATTCGTCAAAACCCAGTCCCAGCAGGATCGGGAGATAATTCGGCTCACCCGCCATTTCACCGCAAATGCAGACCGGGATTCCCGCTTCATGCGCGGCATCCGCCACGAGCTTCAGGGACCTCAATACGGCAGGATGCAACGGTTCGTAAAGATTGGACAAGTGCTCGTTGGTACGGTCGATTGCCAATGAATACTGAATCAGGTCATTGGTTCCCACGCTGAAGAAATCAACTTCACGGGCAAGGAGATCCGCGATCAGAACGGCTGAAGGTGTCTCCATCATGATGCCGATTTCTATTTGTTCATCGAAAGGTAACCCGGCGGAACGAAGCTCCTGCTTGGCATCTTCGAGCAATGCCTTGGCTGTGCGGATTTCCGCAACGCCGGATATCATCGGAAAAAAAATCTTGACCTTGCCGTGGGCGCTTGCGCGCAGTATCGCCCGCAACTGCGTCTTGAACAATTCAGGGCACCTGAGAGAAAGCCTTATGGCGCGCAGACCGAGCGCAGGATTCAGTTCGTCGTTGAGATTCAAGTCGATGACGAACTTGTCGCCCCCCACATCCAGGGTTCTTATCGTGACCGGGTAAGGAGACATGCGACGGGCTACTTCCGCGTAAGCCTTATACTGTTCCTCCTCGTCGGGAACGGCGGTACGTCCGATAAAAAGCATCTCGGTTCGGTAGAGCCCGACCCCTTCTCCACCGTGCTTCATTATCGACGGCACTTCCTCGAGGAATTCGACGTTTCCCTTCAAGAGCATCCTGTGCCCGTCGAGCGTCTCGGCAGGAAGGTCCTTCAACTTCAGCAGCTCTCTTTCACGGTATTCGTAAAATTGTTTGTGCTGGAGATAGTCGCGGAAGGTCTCTTCATCGGGATGGACAATCACGATACCTTTGTCGCCATCTATGATCAGGGCATCACCGTCGGAAATTTCGGCAGTTATTTTTTCCATGCCCAGGACAGCGGGGATTTCAAGCGATCGCGCGAGAATGGCGGTATGTGAAGTCTTGCCGCCCAGGTCGGTAACGAACCCGATAACTTTTTCCTTGTCGACCTGGAGAATGTCGGCCGGTGACAGGTCGTGAGCGATGACAATAACGCGCCCTACCGTATCGCCCAGCAATTCGTGTTTCTTGCCGAGCATGTTGCGCAGGACACGTTCCACGACGGTTTCGACATCACCGCTCCGCTCGCGGAGATATTCATCTTCGATTCCGTCGAAGAACCCCATGAACTTTTTCAATGTCCGCTTGAGGGCTGCTTCAGCATTGATGCGGGCGCTTTTGATGATTTCGATGGTTTCGGACGTCAGCATGCTGTCGTCCAGTATCATCAGGTGGGTATCGATAACGTAAAGATGCTCTGTTCCGCTGGACTGGGATATCTGTTCTTTGATCGAAAGCAGCTCTTGCCTGGTTTTGTCGAGCGCTTCATGAAAACGCTTGATCTCCGATTGGACTTTTTCAGAGGGTATGGCTGTCTCCACGACAACGACCCGGCTTCTGTCCGCAACTCGCGCTTCGCCGATGACGATGCCCGGGGATGCCCCGATCCCTTTGAATATGCGGGTATTATTCTTCTCCGAAACCATCCTTGATCAGATCTCCAAGAACATTCATCGCCTCATCCTCATCTTTTCCTTCAACTTTCACACGGATGATGCTTCCTTTTGCCGCCGCCAGCATCATGATGCCCATGATGCTTTTTCCGTTTACCTCGATGTCCTCCCGCTCGATCTTTATGTCTGAATCAAATCGGCTGGCCGTCTTGACGAGAAGAGCAGATGCCCTTGCGTGCAAACCGAGTTTGTTGGGTATGATAAAGTCCTCGACAAGCATTCCGATTCCCATTCCTTTAATGTGTTGGCAGAAAATTGTTTCCTTAAAGAACGGCCAGCTACTTGAGATATTCGCCCGCGACCGAGATGCTTTCCTGGCCGCACTTTTTCAACGCGGAAGCCAGGTCCGACACGCCGAGCTTATCTCTTTCCGAGGCGAATTTCATCAACATGGGGAGGTTGACGCCGGTAAGCACCTCCACCTCGTTTTCGCGCAGGAAAGAGAGGCTGAGATTGGATGGCGTGCCACCAAACATATCGGTCATGATGATGACGCCATTCTGGGAAACCCTGTGTATGGCCTTCTCCACATTTTCAATGATCTTTTCGACCGAATCACCCGAACCTATCCCGATGGCCTCGGACCGGTCAATGATCCCGACAATCATTTCAGCTGCGTTCAACAGTTCCCGGGCAAGCCCGGCATGAGCAATTACAACCAAACCAACCATATCCTAACCTTTCCCGATATCCCTGTGGGTGACTTTCACGATCACCTTCTTGTCTGAAAAAAATTCCCGCAACTCTTCGGTTATTGCGACTGAACGATGCTTGCCGCCGGTGCAGCCTGTCGATATGGTGAAATAATATTTCCCTTCCCTGAGAAAGCCCGGCAGGAGAAATTCCAGCAAACCGGTCAATTTCCGCATATACAACCGCGTTTCGTCCTTTTCCATCACATATCGCTTGACCTGGTCCTCAAGGCCGGTAAACCGGCGCAACTCAGGGATGAAGTGCGGGTTCGCCAGAAATCTGACGTCCATGACCATGTCGGATTCCAGCGGGATCCCGTACCGGAAACCAAAGGATTGCAGATGGACAGTCATGACTCTGGCGCCGTTTCTTCCCCTGATCAACGAGATTACGACATCTTTCAACTGATGAATGTTGAATTCGGAGGTGTCGATCACCTGAGTGGCCTGGTGCCGCAAACCGGCCAGTTGTTCCCGTTCATAGGTGATACCTTCAAGGACCGACACGCTCTCAGCTACCGGATGCCGTCTCCTCGTTTCGGAGAACCTTCGAATGATCACCTCGTCCGATGCATCGAAATAGAGAATATCCACTACATGCCCGGCGTCGCGCAAATCCTGCAGAACCTTTTCGTGGCCGCGGAGCGAATCCGGGTCGCGAATGTCCATTACCAGCGCCACATCACGCACCCTGTCCGTGGACTTCCCCATGAGATCCACGAATGTCGGCACGAGACTGACGGGCAGATTGTCTATGCAGAAAAAACCCTCGTCTTCGAGAACCCTTACGCCGGTAGATTTTCCCGATCCGGAGATGCCGGTAATTATGACGATCCGCATCAGTTACTCCACTTCATCCGAGGTGATACGCGCTTCCAGTCGCTCGAGAAGATTGTCATGAAATTCCCGCGTGGCATCATATCCCATGACCCTCAGCAGAAAATTTCTTGCTGCAACCTCGATAATCGAGGTGAGGTTGCGTCCGTAGCGAACAGGGATTTTCAGATACTTGAGTTCCACATCCAAAATCTTGTAGAAAAGCTCGTCCAGTCCCAAACGGTCATAATCTTGCGAGGCGTTCCATTCGCACAGCTCAATGACCAGGTTTATGATCTTCCTTTCCCTAATGGCGGAAATCCCGTAAAGGTCCTTCACATTTATGATTCCGAGGCCGCGAATCTCCATCCTGAATTGAAGAGCTTCGGCAGCGTTTCCGACCAATACGGCGGGAATGTTCTTCTTGATCTGCACTACGTCGTCAGCTACCAGGCGATGTCCCCGTATCACCAGATCCAGTGCGCATTCGCTTTTACCGATGCCGCTCTTGCCAAGGATCAGTATCCCGACACCGAAAACGTCCACCAGCACTCCATGCACATGAGTTACGGGGAGGAGTCTGTCCTCCAAATAACTGGTGATGAGGGAAATGAACTGTGAGGAGCCGTGGGATGAACTGAGCAATGGAATGCCGGCTTTTTCCGCTGCTTCGACAAGGCTTGTGGGAGGTTCCTGCCCAAGGGTGACGATAAGACATGCTATGGGAAAAGAGCAGAGCCGCTCAATCTGCCTTCTTGCCGAATCCGGCGGAAGTTGCCTCAGATATGATATCTCGGTGTTGCCGAGTATCTGCACCCTTTCCGGATGCATGTTTTCGGTATAGCCGGCGAGAGCCAGGCCGGGCTTCTGAATTTTCGGGGTTTCAAGCTTGTGGCACACCCCCTCCCTACCTGCGAGAAGCTTGAGATCAAGTCCATGCTGAATATCGTCCAGGAGATCCTGGACAGTGAGGATCCGCATTTTCAAAGACGGCTGTCCTGTTCCATGAGAATATCCAGCAATTCAGCTTCATCACCAGCTGCCATCAGTCGTTTCCTCAAGGAGTAATCCTTGAGCAGGCGCGTCAACCTCGCAAGTAGCTTCAAATACATTTCAAGAGAGGCTGAATCAGCGATGATCAGCATCATGAGATACACCGGCATTCCATCAAGCGAATCAAATGGAATGCCGGTCCTGCTCCTGCCGACAATGATGATGGGGTCGCCCAGACCATCTAGAAGAGCATGCGGTACGGCGAGACCATCGCCGATGCCGGTGCTGCCCAACCGCTCCCGTTCGAGGAGAACTTCGAGAAGTCGTTTTCTGTCGATATCTCGGCGCGGATTCTCCAACAAACCGATGAGCTCTTCAATGGCTTCTTCTTTATTCGCCGACACAAGATCCTTTTTGATCAGATCCGGCCGCAGGTAAGTTGAAAGCCTCATATTGGTCGGGAAAACAGCTGGTGCGGCTTCATGTCCGCATTAACCTTTCTGGGGTTCGATCAAACCATAATTGCCGTCTTTCCGCCTGTAGATGACATTTATGTTTTCCGTGGACGCATCGGTGTATACGAGGAAATCCTTGTGAAGGAGATCCATCTGCATAACAGCTTCGTCAACAGACATGGGTTTTATGGAAAAAGTATTTGATTTGATAATGACCGGATCCTGCCGTGGTTCAATGCTTTCAGCAGCAAACACGGTCTTCTTTACTTTCCGTTCATCACTTTCCGCTGCCGGTTTATGCTCTTTGATACGCTCCTTATACCTGCGCAGCTGACGTTCGATCTTGTCGACCACGGCGTCGAGTGCAGCGTACATGTCATTGGTTTCTTCCGAGGCCTTAATGGTTATCCCTTTTGCGGTAATGGTGATTTCCGCGGTGTGGCGTATTTTTTCGACCGTGAGAAAAACCTGGGCGACAATCGGCTCATCGATATACTTCTGAACCCTCTCCAGTTTGTCCTCGGCGTAGCTTTTCAAGGGATCGCTGGACTCCATATGCCTGAATGTCGTCGTTATCTGCATAAATCCGTCTCCTTTTCATTTTTCCATGCGGCGTACAGGAACGTATCTTACCCGCTGCCGCATATATCAAAAAAGTCTTTTTCTCTCCGATGAGGAACCGATCTTCATCATTTCACGATACTTCGTGACCGTTCTCCGGGCAATGGTAATATTGTGCGATGACAGTACCTCGGCGATCCGCTGGTCGCTGAGAGGCTTTCGCTGGTCTTCGGCGTCAAGGATTTCCTTGATCTTGTTCTTTACACTTTCGGACGCAATGGAATCACCTTCCACCGTCGATATCCCGCTGTTGAAGAAGAACTTCATTTCCAGAAGCCCCTGCGGCGTCTGCATGTATTTGTTGGTGGTGACCCTGCTGATCGTCGATTCATGCATGCCGATATCTTCGGCAATGTCGCGGAGCACCAGGGGTTTGAGATGCTCTATGCCCTTTTCCAGGAACTCCCTCTGAAACTTCACGATACTTTTCGCAACCTTGTATATCGTGCGCTGGCGCTGGTGTATGCTCTTTATCAACCAGAGAGCGGAACGCATTTTATCGCTGATGTATTCTTCGGCTTTCTGGTCACCGGATGGGGAGTTCTTCCCTTCGCCGATATAAAGCGGGTTGATCCTGATGTTCGGCATGCCCTCATCATTCAGCACGACCACCAGTTCTTCACCGACTTTGTACACGAAAATATCCGGCGATATATAGTGTACCTCATCCTGGCTGAATTGCCTGCCAGGCTTGGGATCCAGACTGGCGATAATCTTGGTTGCTGCGAGGACCTCTTCAACATCAACTCCGAGCGCTTTTGCGATCTGCCGGTATTTGCGGGTCTCCAGTTCCTTGAGATAATCGCTGAGCAGCGATTCGATGATGGTCCCGGACATGCCGAGTTGACTCACCTGGATCAGCAGGCACTCTCGCAGATCACGGCCCCCGACTCCCATCGGATCATATTCCTGGATCTTTTTCAGGACAGATTCCACAACGGATTCATCGACACCGCAACTCAATGCGATATCAACCGCGGTTGCCCGGAAATAGCCGTCGTCATCGATGTTCCCAATTATTTCGGCGCCTATGGCCAGCTCATTCTCGGGCAACCTGGACATGTTGAGCTGCCACATCAGGTGGTCTACCAGTGTGGCTTTCTTGGTGAGAAGGTTTTCGTAGGACGGGCGATCGTCTTCATCATCGTAATAGTGCTCGCCGGAACTGAAATTGTAGCTGTCCAGATAGGTCGCCCAGTCCATTTCGTGCAGGGTGTCCTCACCCGCCTTCACTTCCTTGAACAGTTCGCCATCTTCTTTGACTTCAGCTTCCTTCTCATTAATTTCCAGCGGATCCGGTTCCTTGATTTCCTCGATCTCCGCTGTCTCGTCAAGCACGGGGTTTTCTTCGAGTTCCTGGCGGACAATATCCTGAAGCTCCAGACGTGACAACTGGAGCAGCTTGATGGCCTGCTGCAACTGGGGCGTCATCACCAGTTGCTGCGAAAGTTTCATCTGTTGCCGCATTTCAATGGCCATGGGAGATCAAACCTGCCTGATGTGAATTTGCCTGTAAAAATCTTTCACAGGCTGAATTTTTCCCCGAGATATATTTCGCGCGCCTTCCGGCTCTCAGCAATGGATATCGGGTCGCCGTGTTCCAGGATGCTTCCTTCGTTCATTATATAGGCTCTGTCGCATACTCCCAATGTCTCTCGGACATTATGGTCCGAAATGAGAATGCCGATACCCTTGTCCTTTAATTCCCGTATGATATTCTGAATGTCCAGTACCGCGATGGGATCGATACCGGCAAACGGCTCGTCGAGCAGAATGAAATCCGGATCGGTTGCCAGCGCCCTGGCAATTTCCACTCTTCGCCGTTCACCACCGGACAGTGCGTACCCTTTCAATTCGGAAAGGTGCTCTATCTTGAGATCCACCAGCAAACGTTCCAGTAGCGCTCTTCTTTCGTCCGACGGCAGCCCGCGTGCTTCAAGAACGCAGATGATATTCTGCCGGACCGACAGACGCCGGAAGACCGACGGTTCCTGCGGAAGGTAACTCAGCCCCTTGCGGGCGCGGACATGCATGGGGAGTCTGGTCACGTCTTCGTCACCAACCATCACTTTGCCGGAATCCGGTTTCGCAAGCCCCACGACCATGTAAAAAGTTGTCGTCTTGCCTGCCCCGTTAGGCCCGAGCAAACCTACCACCTGTCCCGGGGATACTTCCAGGTCCACACCGTTGACGACTACCCGGTCCCCAAAGCTTTTCTTCAGGCATTGGGTGTAAAGGGTGCTTTTACGGTTTCTTTTCGCCATCACCTTCCTTGCCCTTCGGATGTATGACCGCCATCACCCGCTCTTTCGTGGAACCGGTCACGACGCTTTTCTCCTCGTTCACGAAATAGGTGATTTCCTGGCCGCTGACCATGTCTTTCCCCTGAACGACCCTCGGGTTGCCGGTAAGGACAATCTTCCCCTCCCGGCTGTAATAGGTACCGTGCTGTCCGGTGCCGATCCGGTTTTCCTGAACGATCCTGACGTTGCTGAACGCCTCGACCTTGTCGACCTGTCCGCCGTGTTCAGCATACTTCACGACCAGCCGGTCACAGAATATGGTAATATCATCCTGTTTTGCGACAACTTTGCCGGTGAATGTGGCCGTCTTGCTTTTGGTGTCGGCATGGAGCTCGTCCGATTTTATGACAATAGGTCCTCTGGCTTGCGCCGCCTCGGTGCAAGGCGTGAACAATACGGAAGAAAACATCGCTATGCATATGGTCAGAACGCTGATTTTGAACATGTCATTTCTTCCGGTTGCCAAGTATGGCGGTGACATTGCGCGACACTTTCAGTCGCTTGTCATTGACCATTATCTCTACGCCGTTGCCTTCCACCGAAAAATTGCCATCCGTAAGCCTGACATGGTCATTTGTGCTGATCAAAGCTTTTTTTGCATTGTAATCAACGTAACCGGTCGTGATTTTCAATCCGGAAGCTGTCGAGGCGGTAATGTTTCCGATCATTTTCACGTCACCGGAGTTCTTGCAGTAGTCGGCGGTATCAGCCTTCAGGGTGTATGCGCCGTTCGAACCGCCGCCGTTGAAAACCATTTCCGGAGCTGAAAAGCGAATGATTCCCTGGTCATTGTAGTAATCAACCTTGTTGGCAACGAGATTCCACTGAAGGGTGCCGTTTTTCGTATTTGAATAGCGCACTTTCTGCAATGAGAGGTCGATATTCTTGGGAAGGGCCGCGAGTATATCTTTCGGCTCTTTGACCTGATGGACCTTGAGGGCTATGACAACCGTGAGATAGGTTGCAGCCGCGATGACCAGAATTGCAATAATCCGCCTGATATTATTGAAGTAATGCATAATTCAGCCAGAGTATAGCATCATAGAAATTTGCTGTAAAGCAGATTCTGGCACGGAGATTGAAGAAGGACTCGTGCCGGCCTGACTCAATCGAACATGGCCTGACTCAGAGATCGTAATATCTTGCGGTTACCGTTTCCCAATGTCCCTGCCCTTTAAGGATGATATCGCACACCTCCCTTACAGCCCCCCATCCTCCCCGGTTCCTGGCAACGTAATGGACATGGGTGAGGATTTCAGGTACTGCGTCTGCAGGCGCCGCTGCGAAACCGACGCGACGGAGAAGCGGCAGGTCTATGACATCGTCGCCCATAAACGCCACCTGGCCGTCCCTGAGCCCCGTCTTTGCCAACAGATCTCGATACGGAGCCAGCTTGTCCAGGGAGTTCTGGTACAAATGGGTGATTCCGAGTTCGGCCGCCCGGTTGGCGACTACCTGGGACTTGCGGCCGGAAATGATTCCCACCGCTATGCCGGCCCGTTGCAGCAGCTTTATGCCGTGTCCGTCTTTCACGTTGAAAAACTTGCTCTCCACCCCGTTGGAATCAAAGACGATCCTGCCGTCCGTCAAGACACCGTCCACATCGAGGATCAATAGTCGAATGGGTTGTATGCGATCTTTCATCAGGCAAGCCCGGCTTTCAGCAAATCATGCAAGTGAATGATACCGATCGGCTCCTTCTTCCCCTCCTCCGGGAATACAAACAGGGAGGTGATGGAAAACTCCTCCATTTGTTGAAGAGCCTTTGCGGCGAGCTCGGAGGCCGTGATCCTCTTGGGGTTCCGTGTCATGAGGGCGCCTGCCGTGGTGTTCAGAATATCCGTCCCTCTTTCAAGTGCCCGCCTCAAGTCGCCGTCAGTTATGACTCCCGACAGGCTGCCGTCTCCGTCCAGCACACCGGTTATGCCGAGGCCGCGTGAAGTAATGACGAACAATGCCTCCCGCATGAGGGCGTCTATATTCACCAGAGGTATGGCGTCGCCGGTATGCATGAGATCTTCTACCTTGAGAAGAAGCTTTTTGCCGAGCGATCCCCCGGGATGGAACAGCGCGAAATCTTCCGCCTTGAACCCCCTCTCCACGAGGAGCGCGACTGCCAGGGCATCTCCCATGGCAAGTGTCGCTGTAGTGGATGCTGTAGGCGCCAACCCGAGCGGACAGGCTTCTTCCTTGACGGAGATTTCCAGGAAAACGTCCGCTGAGCGCGCCAGCGCAGACGTCTTGTTCCCGGACATGGAAACGAGTCGTGCCCCGATCCGCTTGATGATCGGCAGAATCCGGAGGACTTCCTCGGTTTCACCGCTGTTCGACACCGCAATGACCACGTCGCCTCTCATGATCATTCCAAGGTCGCCGTGGATCCCTTCCGCAGGGTGCAGAAAGAATGCGGGGGTTCCCGTGGATGAAAGCGTAGAGGCAATCTTCTGGCAGATTATGCCGGATTTTCCCATGCCGGTAACCACTACCCGGCCAGGGGAGGACAGAATGAGCTCGACTGCCCGGATGAAATCGTCGTTGAGGGTATCCGCCAGGGAAACCAGGGCTTCCGCCTCGACACGAATCACCCTTTTCGCTTCCTCAAGAATCAAGTTGCACTCCTCCATCTCTCGTGTTTTCGAATCATGTGCAAGCCGGTGTCTCCCTCAGTTTTAAGCCGCGGTCGATCACTTGACAATGGCGTCAATGGCTTTGAGCTTTTTCAACAGAACCGGAAGCTCGTCGAGTTTCAAGGAATTCGGGCCGTCACACAGTGCCTTGTCAGGGTCCTCGTGGACTTCCAGGAAAATGCCGTCCACCCCGGTAGCGACAGCTGCACGCGAAAGGTACTCGACGAATTCCCGCTGTCCTCCGGACGAACCTCCGAGACCGCCGGGAAGCTGGACGCTGTGGGTTGCGTCATAGACTACCGGGTATCCGATCTTGCGCATTATGGGCAGGCTCCGCATATCGGATACCAGGTTGTTGTATCCGAAGGATGCTCCCCGCTCAGTCAGGATAATCTTCGTCGATCCGCTTGCCGCGGCCTTTGCCACCACATTCTCCATGTCCCAGGGAGCGAGGAACTGGCCTTTCTTGATGTTGACCGTCTTTCCGCTCCTGGCCGCGGCGGTTATGAGATCGGTCTGGCGGCAGAGAAATGCGGGGATCTGGATCACGTCGACCACATCGGCGGCAGCTCCCACCTCCTCGATGGAATGTACATCGGTCAGAACCGGAACCCCGAGGGATTCTCTCGTCTTTGCAAGTATGCGGAGCCCTTCGCGCATTCCCGGGCCGCGGAATGCATCCAGTGAAGTCCGGTTGGCCTTGTCGTAGGAGGCTTTGAACACCAGTGGCGTTCCGAGACCGTTGCAGATGGTCATGAGCCGTTCGGCGCAGCGCAGGGTCGTCTTTTCGTTCTCCATGACACAGGGGCCGGCTATCAGCGCCAGCGGCCTGTTCCCGCCTATCTTCACATTTCCGACGGATATTTCCCTTACCACATTTTCTCCTGTTCGCCGTGGAAAGCTGTTTCAGCCTTTTCTGGCCAATGCAGCAGCAATGAACGACCTGAACAGCGGGTGGGGGTTCAGGGGTTTCGACTTGAATTCCGGGTGGAACTGGCAGCCAAGGAACCAGGGATGATCAGCGATCTCAATAATCTCGACCAGGTCCCCCTCCTTGAAGATACCGGAGAGCCTGAGACCCTTTTCCGAAAGCAGGTCACGGTAGCGGTTGTTGAATTCATAGCGATGACGGTGTCTTTCGCTAATTTCGAGTTGTTGATAGATGCTGTGGGCAAGGGAATTCTCGAGCAGAGAGCAGGGATATGCTCCGAGGCGCATCGTGCCTCCCTTGCGGACAACGCCCTGCTGGGTATCCATCAGGTGAATCACCGGGTGTTCGCAATCGGGTTTGAATTCGGATGAAAACGAGTCTGCGAGGCCGCATACGTTGCGCGCATACTCGATCACCGCCATCTGCATGCCGAGGCAGATGCCGAAAAAAGGAATGTTGTTCCTGCGGGCGAATTCGATCGCCTTGATTTTTCCTTCCGTGCCCCTTTCGCCGAACCCTCCCGGAACGAGCACACCGTCCACATCGTCCAGATTGCAGCCGATGCCTTCATGCTCGATCTTTTCCGAGTCGAGGTAACGGATATGCACCCTGCAGTCATTGGCGATCCCGCCATGGGTCAGTGCTTCGGAAAGGGATTTATAGGATTCGGTCAGGTTGACGTACTTGCCGACGATGGCGATGCGCACCATGCCGTGCGAGGGGTTCTTCAGCGTGGCCACGACCTCCTGCCAGTGCCCGAGGTCCGGAGCTTTCGTCCATATGTTGAGCTTGTCGGTTATCTGCTCATCCAGCCCTTCCTTGTGCAACGCCAGCGGAACCTCGTAGATGTGCTCCGCATCGACGCAAGGAATGACATCTTTTTCATGAACATTGCAGAACAGCGCAATTTTCGCTTTCATGTCCGCGGGCAGATCCTTTTCGCAGCGGCAGATCAGGATGTCCGGCTGAATGCCTATCTCCCGAAGTTCCTTGACCGAGTGCTGCGTAGGCTTGGTCTTCATTTCACCGGCGGTTTTGATGTGCGGTATGAGGGTAACGTGGATATAGAGGACATTACCCGGTCCGCGATCGAACTTGAACTGCCTGATGGCTTCAAGGAAAGGAAGGGATTCGATATCTCCCACGGTCCCGCCGATCTCGACGATTGCGACATCCATTCCCTTTGCGTTGTCCAGGATCTTGGACTTGATCTCATCGGTAATGTGCGGAATTACCTGCACGGTCCCACCGAGGTAATCCCCCCGGCGCTCTTTCTCGATTACCGAATAGTAGACCTGCCCGGTAGTGAAGTTGCTTTTGCGCGAAAGCTTGGCAGTGGTGTATCGCTCGTAGTGACCGAGATCCAGGTCGGTCTCGGCGCCGTCATCGGTCACGAAGACTTCGCCGTGCTGGAAGGGGGACATGGTCCCGGGATCAACATTAATGTAAGGATCGAGCTTCTGCATGGTAACCCGCAACCCACGGGCTTCGAGAAGCGAACCCAGTGATGCTGCAGCGAGCCCTTTGCCGATGGACGACACAACTCCGCCCGTCACGAAAATGAATTTGGTCTTCATAAACACATCCCTTAATGAAGAAAGTCCCAGGTTACTGGGACTTTCGCAGTTTTTCCAGGACCTTTTCCAGGTCCGGAGGGGAATCGACCCCTATCGATTCGTATTCGGTTTCCACAACTCTGATTTTCAGCCCGTTTTCCAGCGCTCTGAGCTGTTCCAGCTTTTCTGACTGCTCCAGGCGGGTTTGCGGCATCCGGGTATACTTCAGCAGGAAATCGCTCCGGTAAACATAGATTCCGATATGCTTGTGGCACAGGAGCCTCCCTGATGCAAAGGCCTCGTCCTTGAGATCATTCCATTTGTCTCGGAAAAACGGAAGCGGCGACCGGGAGAAATAAAGTGCGAACCCCTGAAGGTCGGTTATGACCTTGACCACATTGGGGCTGAGAAAATCATGCAGGTTCCTGATGCGGCTCATCAATGTCCCCATGACGATGGAACGGTCTTCGACCAGAGGCCGTATCGCTTCATCGATCATGGCCGGTTCGATGAGCGGTTCATCGCCCTGGACATTGACTATGATATCCGATTCTATCCGTGACGCCACTTCAGCAATGCGGTCGGTCCCGGTTTCGTGAGCGGATGAAGTCATTTCGACACGTCCGCCGAAAGATTTGACCGCTGCCGCTATCCGGTCATCGTCAGTGGCTACTATGACCTCGGAAACGAGAGTTGCCAGCGAAGCGCGCTCATAGACACGCTGCACCATGGGCTTGCCCATGATATCGGCAAGGGCTTTCCCCTCGAAACGGGTTGATGCATACCTGGCAGGAATGACTGCGGTTACTCGCATAGGACAAGGGACCATCACCGGAAAAAGTATGTCCCTTCATGCGGTGGGACGAAATAAGTTACATCAAATGGCCCCAGGCTGTCAAGAACGGAATTCCCCGGTTAAAGACGGGGAATTCCGTGAACTTGGGTTCTCCGGGCTAGCGGAAGTCAGCGAATCGGGATATAACCAGGTCCCTGTCGCTCGCTTCCTTCACGTGACATTCGTAGCAGTTCTTTACCGGGTCGATGCCGCTCGGCTTTCCTTCAGGGGTGAATCCGGCAAAGAGCCAGCCGCCGGTCTTTTTCTGTTTCTTGTCTTTTTTCATCAATACGATCATCGACTTCTTGCCCTGAACCGGCTTGCCGCCCTCATCCCTTATGCCGTACTGGACCACGACAAATTGGCTTCCTTCAGGATATTTCCCTCCCGATTTGTACGTCTTCATCGCCTTTGCGTTTACGTAAGTATAGTGAATTCCGTAAAAAAGCGACTTCTTGTCGTTTACGATCTGCTGTTTGCTCTTCGCCCATTTCTCGTAACCTTTCGGAAGCGACGCTGAAGCGGCGAAAGCGGCCGCGGAAACGGCAAGCACGGCAAGAGATGACACAATGAGTATGGATAAGTGATTTCTTTTCATGACGGGCACTCCCCTGAAAGGTTATATTCGCTTTCCAAACTAAACCATTCACAACCGGTTGTCACGAAAAAACACCTGTCATCACTGTTTCGCTGAGAGTGCAGCATTTCGTCAGAGGGCGGAAGACTCATTTTACAGTTTTTCGCGGCTTCTGCCTGGAAATATCGAACTGCAGCATCACATAACCGTAATCCACGTCCTTGCCGCTCCCGGTGGCGTCGCGAAAGAACTTCCCGGTGAAAAGGCGATCATACCCGACGATAAGGGAAAGCATTTCGTTCACGGTATAGGACAGGGTGAAGTCTGTCTCAAGGCCGATCCTCCTGCTGAAACCGGCGGGTACGGCATTGGCATGGAAATACCTGCCGGCAGCGGAAAAGCTCAGCCCCCCGGTCAACTCGACCCCCCATCCCAGATTGAAAATCTGCATGCCGCTTGCACGGTATCCCCCTGCGTTTACGCCGGACAGATCACCGATCATGCTCATGTCTCCCGTAAGAGAGGTGTCGGTATTCGGATTACGGAACTCTCTTCTTGAGGAGATGCCGTTGACCGATTCACTGTCACCAGAGCCATAGGCGTAACTTGCAAAGAATCTGTTTTCCCTGCCCCACAAGACCGCTTCGGCCGATAAATCGGCATGTCCTCCCCAGGCGTTGACCCGATCGTTCATCCCCGCGTCGGTGTTGAATGTCCTGCCGCTTTCGAAGACCGGCTCGATCTCGACGGACACCGGGCCGAACTTGGCGGTCCCGCGAAGTCCCCACGTGTTGAGGTATTCACCGGAACGGTGCCCGGTCGAACCGGTGTCGTTGAAGCCGTAGGCCTCCAGGACCGTGTCTTCTCCGAGTGAGTAGCTTGCATACCCGCCGACCACGTTTCCTTTGACGCCAGTTGACCATGGTGTGGCGTACCAGCCACCCAATACATCGACAGTCAACGCCTCAAGAGGCTTCACGCGGAGTCTGGCGGCATCAAAGGTCAATCCCTGGAAAAAGGAATTGGCTCCCATGATGAACGTGCTGCCATAGACGAATTCCTGGCGTCCGATCTTCAGGGCAAGCATATCATTGCCCGGAAATCTCGCTTCGATGTATCCCTGGTACAGCGAGATCTTTCCCTGGTACTGGGCGTCGCCGGTATAGCCGTAACCCTGGCCTTCCAGATGAATGTCCAGAAAATCTGCCGGATGCCAGTAGACGTAGGGCAACACCCGGTAAAGAAACCGCCCTTCGGCATGCCCCGGATTGTAATTCAGCTCGGCAAGCCGGAAATTGCCCGCCCCCTCCCCCCTGAGAAAGCCCTTGACACCTGTCTTGTAGAGAAACGGCGGCACTTCCGGTCGGGCCAGGAACTTCTCGATATCCTCACGTCGCGTCTGATAGCCTTCCATTGCCGGCAGGCTATCCTTCAACGCTTCATGCAGCCTTGACAACCTTTCCCTGTCCTCCGCAGGCAGCGCTTCCGGACCTTTGTTTCCGCACTTTGCCACCATGCTGTCGATGATTGAGAGGAAACATCTTGCCAGTTCGTCCTTTGGGCATGGAGTGCCATCCCTGGCGACCGAATCCGGCAACCTTCCGGACGCTTCATATTTCCTGCCGAGTTCGGCAGCTTCCATGCAGGACCGGTTCCCGACAGTTGCACTCTCCGGAATTTGTTGCCGGGCATCACCGGCCTGTGCGTCTTTTGCTCCTGACGAAACGCTCCAAAACAGCAGCAGGCAAATAACCATCTTTGCCGGAATCAAATGATTTTTCCTTCGGAAAGCATATCTCATCCACCCTCCTCTATCGCGAATCCTGCCGGGGAAATTCGACCGGATATCTCTATATCCTGTTTCACCTTTCGTGTCTGGCCCGGCCGCATACGGGACACCCCTGCATCGAAAGCGGCTTTTCAAGCCGGCATTCCGCCAGGAGATCCTCATCCTGAAAAATCTCCCTTGTCGGCCCATCAGCCCGGACCTCTCCTTCATGGAGTACGATGGTCCGTTCACACAAATCCATGACCATGTCCAGATCATGGCTGGTAAAGATTTTCGTGTGGCGGAAATCCCTGAGCAGCGACATCAGCCGGCGTCGTGCGTAGGGATCAAGCCCGCTGGTCGGCTCGTCCATGACGAGAATATCCGGAGACATGGAAAGCACCGTGGCTATCGCGACGCGTTTCTTCTCCCCCCCGGAGAGGTGATAGGGGGGTTTGTCCGCCAGATGGGCAGCCCCCACCTGTTCCAGCGCTGCACGTACCTTCTGCTCCACTTCCTCTCCGGGCAAACCGAGGTTGAGGGGTCCGAATGCCACATCGTCATAGACCGTGGGCATGAACAGCTGGTCGTCCGGGTCCTGGAACACCATCCCGACGGTGCGGCGGATATCCGGCAGAGTGGCTTTGGTGAGGGGATAGTCGCCAATGCGGATTTCACCGGAGGAAGGCGAGAGATAACCGTTCAGGTGAAGCAGGAGCGTTGATTTGCCGGCTCCGTTGGCGCCGATGATCGCCACTGATTCACCATGGATGATGCGGAACGATACTTCCCGCAGTGCAGCGGTACCATCCGGGTAGGTGTGCTTCAGCTTTTTTACTTCTACGATGTGATGGCTCATGAGAGTATACCCGTCAGCAGATCGCCCAGTATTCGGGACACGTTCCAGTATCGCAAGGAAGCGAACAGTGCAGTCCAGCCGGTCAGGAACAATGTTTCCCGCACACCAAAAAAGAATTTCCTCCTGGTGTGGAACTCGCCGCTGAACCCGCGCGCCAGCATAGCCATGTGAATTCGTTCCGCCCGCTGCCAGGTCCGCAGGAGCAGGTGCCCGACCAGGGAAGCGAACGTCTTCATTCCCAAACCTCTCTTGCCGAAGGTGCGGAGTTCTCGCGCCCGGGCAGCGCGGGTCGCCTCTTCTGAAAGGACAAACAGGTAACGGTACAGGAAAAGAATCTGGACGGCGAGAGTCCTGGGCATTCCCATCCTTTCCAGCGCACCGCAGATGGCGGGGAGGCCGGTGACGCCGACCAGGATCAGCGCCGAGCCAAGGGTGAGCATGGTTCTGACGACAATCGATGCACAGGATATCCATCCGCCGCTGATCCCGACCGGCCCGAACCGGACCAGCACCTCCCGGTCGAAAATGGGATTGAATATTCCGACCATCAGTACAAAGGGAGTGAGCAGCAGGACTTTCCTCAAGATAAATCCTGCCGGCAGCCTGCCGGCGGAAATCATCACCGCCGGAAAGATGAAGAACGGGACCAAGGCTGACAGATCGTATTTCCCGAATGAAATGACCGTCAGGATATAGATGAGCGTAACCAGGACTTTCGCCCGTGCGTCCAGTCGGTGGAGCGCCGTTTCGCCGAAGGCAAGCCGGTCAAGGAGCCTGAAGCTGCGGAACGACTCGTCAATGCCCATATCGTCTGCCCGTAGAAAGGAAGAGCTGTCTCAACTTCTCCCCATGATGTTGGAGGTAAAAGGCTGCGCTGTGACTCAAGGGGGTCAGGAAGCGGGGTTTTTTCTTCGCAGCACGAAACCGGCGCTGAAAACAAGCACGAGGGTCATAAGCGCACCGAGGATTCCGGACACACTGGTACCGAATTTTCCGCGCTCCGCATCCTGATTCAGGTTTCCCCGCGTATCGCCCCGTCCTGAGCTTTTCCTGATGGCGTAATCGGGCAAGAAAGCGGTTTTTCTCTGAATCGACTCCGTCACGGCGAAGATACCTCGTGTCGACCCTGCCAACTCTTCCTTCCCCGTTACCCGTGAAATTGCCCACTCCAGGCCGTCAGGGTTTTCAGAGGCATACCGGGAGACGATCCCGCCGGTAAGGAGAGCAGCGGCAAGAAAGGTGAGCAGAACCATCCTCAGCGGAGGGAGTGTGTTCGGACAGGGTTCCAGGGCAACCTGGAGAATCTCGGGGCGGGCCTTGTATACGAATGAAACCACTGCCGCGGTCACCAAACCCTCAACAATCCCGATTGCCAGGTGAATCGGCTGCATCATGAGCAGGAACGCGGAAAGAGGCAGTTCGGAAATTCCGGAAAAGCATGTTTCCAACACCACGCCGAAGGGGCCCAACTGCAGGCCGACAATCGCGGACGCCATGATTGCCAGCGTCATGCGGCGCTGATCAGGATTGCTGCCGAGTATCCTCCGATAGACGAACGGGTAGACGATATATGCGGTGATAAATCCCATGTTGAAGATATTGCACCCCAAGGCCAGGAGGCCGCCATCGGCGAAAAAAAGCGCCTGAACGATGAGAACCGAGGCAATAGTCAGGAAGGCGGCATGCGGACCCAACAGGATCGCCAGCAACAGCCCTCCCCCCAGGTGTCCGCTGGAACCGGTTGCCGGAATGGTGAAGTTAATCATCTGGGCGGCGAACAGGAACGCTCCCAGCACTCCCATGAGGGGAGCTTTTCTTTCATCAATCCCGGAACTGACCTTTTTCGAACTCCAGGCTATGGCCCCAGCTGAAAGAGCCCACATGCTACCGCCCACGGCCGGGGATAAAAGGGCATCAGCCATATGCATGATCGAATTCCTCCGGACAAATGTGCTACTAAACACTATTTCGTAACACCAATTTAATACGACATTGAAATTCGTATGTCAAGCATTTAAACAACCGTAGTCAAGGATTCATACGAAAACAATTGACAAATGATTATCCGGACACAGTCGCACGTCCCCGGAAATTTTCAGGGATTTCTCATCTTTTTCCCAGAGCCTGCTGGCGGCAAAACCCAGACGGAGTACTTGATTAACACTGCTTTGAGTAGCCATGTGGATCAAAAGATTCCATGAGTTCCCGGCAAACGCTGAATCGATGTCCCGGCTTTTTGCGGCAATCTGTTTATTGTTACGACATTACAGCTACATACATCACCTCGCCTACCAAAATACACCAGAACAATATTCTGGCACTTTAATTGCTGGATAGGGCTTTCGGCAGTTGCACAAATTGAGCAGAAAAACGAGAAACTTATCCCAAGCATACCAACGCATAGTGGAGGAATCATCAATGTGTCGCATCGGCGCCATAAAAAGTCTCAACTATTTTCACCCGAGCAAAGCCCTTCATCTCATGAATTCACAACAGAAAGGGCACGACAATTCGGGGTTCGCCATGGTCATGCAGGACCTGGGTGGAGTTTTTGCGGAATTTAAAGACAAACCAACCATTTCCCTCGCCTGCACTGACGAAGGCCTCATGATCGCCGAGGAAATGCTGCATGACATCGGCTTCAGGCAGGTTTTTCAGTGGGCGCCGGAAACAACCTGGAATCCGGGCATGGACATCAAGAAGATGCCCAACTATGTATTCCGGACCTTCGACTACCCCGACTACTGCAAGGCTCTTTCCGTGAAGGAACGGGAAGAACTCCTCACAACCACCAGACTGCAAATACGGGCTGCATTGGAAAAGAACGAGACGGGCTTTGTCTACTCGTTCTGGCCGGATGTCATCACCTTGAAGGAAATCGGAGACCCGCGCGACATCGGCACCTTTTTCGGCCTCTGGGATTCTGACGATTCCTTTACCGCCAAGACCATTACCGCCCAGTGCCGCCAGAATACCAATTACGCCATCGTGCGTTATGCGGCGCATCCCTTTTTCCTCCAGGGTTACGTAACCCTTACTAATGGCGAAAATACCTTCTACCAGAAAAATAAGGAGTTCCAGTCTACCCTGCATCCCGGTTACATCGGCTTCGAATCCGATTCCCAGTGCTTCCTTTACACCATGCACTACATGCACCGGCAGTTGGGCTGGCCGCTTCAGTACTACAAGCACATCATCACGCCACTACCGTTCGAAGAAGTGGCCAGGCGTGAAGACAGGGAAGAGTTGCTCGCCATCCGACAGTCACTGGCCAACCTAGAGATAAACGGTCCCAACACCATCATCGGCACCCTCCCGGACTTCACCATGTGGGTCGTCTGCGATGCGAAGAAGCTCAGGCCGATCGTGGTGGGGCGAACAGAGGATACCGTGGTCTTCTCTTCCGAGGTTTGCGGAATCAACGAAATACTGCCCGATCGCAACTGGGAGACCGACATCTATCCCAACGAGCGGGAAATCGTCGTGGTCGACAACAATCTGGAGGTCCAGAGATGGAAACAGTAAAAATAAACGATCTGGCTTGCAACGACCTTCCCTGGAAGGTCATCTACGACACCAAGCGTTGCACCCTGTGCGGTTCCTGCGTGGCCGCCTGCACCTTCGGCGCCATCAAGCCGAAAGTTGAGCGCCGCAGGAAATCCTTCTCGGACACCGAAACCCCGGAGCCGAAGATTTCGTTCAGCGCCACCCCGGTCATTACCCAGGTCAACATCCTGAAGCATTTCTGCCGGGGGTGCGGCGTGTGCGAACGGGTTTGCCCCAACAACGCCATCCGGTCCGAACGCAACCCCGACTCGCGGTTCAACGTCGTATACCAGGCAACCACCGGCGCCGGCCCCAAGCGAGGCGGCCGGAACAACCTGGAAGTCCAGGCCCGTACTCTCGACACTCTCCGCGTGGGCAGGATTTCCCAGATGACCGACCCGAGCCTGGACGCGGAACGCCACACATTCGACTGCCTGGCGCCGTTCGGCCGCGTTCTTCCGGCGCAGAACCTGCCGTTGACCTTGGGACCGGACGGCAAGCTGACAAAGAGCGGCCAGACCCCGCCGCTGAACTGGATCTATCCGATCATCATCGGAGACATGTCCATCGGCGCGCTTTCCTGGAGGATGTGGGAAGCGGTATCCATGGCGGTCGCCTACCTGAACGAGGAATGCGGGCTCCCGGTGCGCCAGTGTTCCGGCGAAGGCGGCATGCCGGTTCGCCTGCTGAAGAGCAAGTACCTGAAGTACGTCATCCTGCAGATCGCTTCCGGCCATTTCGGCTGGAACCGCATCATCAAGGCCATGCCTCACATGGTTGAAGACCCGGCCGGGGTGCTCATAAAGATCGGGCAGGGGGCCAAGCCGGGCGACGGCGGCCTGCTCATGGCGGCCAAGGTCGCTTCCCACATCCAGTCGATCCGCGGCGTGCCGAAGACGGACCTCCTGTCTCCGCCGAACCACCAGGGCCTCTACTCCATCGAGGAAAGCGTGCAGAAAATGTTCCTTTCCTTCAATGCGGCCTTCAAGTTCCGCGTTCCGGTGGCCATCAAAGTTGCGGCCAGCGCCACATCGGTATCGGTTTTCAACAACCTGGTCCGCGACCCGTACAACATCGTTGGCGGTTTCTTCCTCGACGGCATCGACGGCGGCACCGGCGCAGCACACGACATATCCCTCGACCACACCGGCCATCCGGTTGTCAGCAAGCTCCGCGACTGCTACCTGGCAGCCTGCGCCCAGGGACGCCAGGGGCAAATTCCCCTGTGGGCTGCCGGCGGTCTGGGCAAAACCGGCAACCTGGCCGCCGATGCCTTCAAGATGTTCTGCCTCGGCGCCAACGGCGTCTTCACCGGCAAACTGATCCTGCAACTGGCCGGCTGCCTCGGCAACGAGCACAGCCGCTGCAATGCCTGCAACACCGGCCTCTGCCCGGCGGGCATAACCACCCAGGAGCCGCTCCTGGTTCGGCGTCTCAATCCGGACAAGGTTGCGGAAAACATCGTCAATTACTTTCTGGGCGTGGACAAGGAGCTGCGCAAGCTCATGGCGCCTATCGGCAACTCTTCGCTGCCGGTCGGCCGTTCAGACTGCCTCATATCCACCGACAAAGCCGTGGCGGACCGACTGCAGGTCCAGTACGTCTGCTAAGGAGGAACACCATACATGCCAGCTTTCATTTCAGGTTTTGATGAGCAGAACAGACGCATTTCAACGCAGCAACTGCTGCAGAAGATATATTCGGCCCTGGACGAGGGTGAAACCGAATTCGAGATCCTCTCCTCGGGCCATCACGACATCGGCGGCCCCCTCTGGACCAAGGACGGAAAACCGCTGAAGTTCACCGTCAGGAACCCCGGGCAGCGGGTCGGCGCCTTCGGCCTGGAAGGCACGGAAATCCTGGTGGAGGGGCCCGCTCCGGCCGACGTGGGCTGGCTCAACGCGGGCGCAACGCTCACCCTCAAGGGAGACGGAGGCGACACCACCGGGCACTGTTCCGCGAGCGGCAGGATCTATGTCGGCGGCCGTGCGGGCACCCGTACCGGTTCCCTCATGAAGCACGACCCATCTTACGAACCTCCGGAACTGTGGGTCCTGAAGAACACCGGGTCATTCTCCTTCGAGTTCATGGGCGGCGGCATCGCCGTGGTGTGCGGCTACGACTCCGAGCAGTTCGAGTCGGTCCTTGGCGACCGCGCCTGTATCGGCATGGTTGGCGGAACCATCTATGTCAGGGGGCCGGTCAAGGGCCTTTCCAAGCAGGTATGGCTCCTTGATCTCGACGGGGCCGATCAGGAATTCCTCCTCGACAACCTGCCGGTGTTCCTGGAAAAGATCGATCGCCCGCATCTTCTTTCCGAACTGACCGATCTTTCTCAATGGAAGAAGATCGTTGCCATGACCTGGGAAGAGCGCCAGCGACTGGACCGGATCTCCATGAAGGAGTTCAGAACCCGGAAATGGGTCGAAGGCGGCATTTTCGGAGATGTCGTTGAAGACGACTACGAACGTGTAGTCAACTTCGTCAACTCCGGGGAAGATCGTCTGAAAGTCCCCCACTGGCAGAACAAGCTGTACGGCGCGCCGTGCCAGACTGCCTGCCCCACCGGTATCCCGACCCAGGACCGCATCAACCTGCTCCGCCAGGGCAAGATCAAGGAAGCGCTGGAGCTGGTGCTCAATTTCTCGCCGTTCCCGGCCAGCGTCTGCGGCCAGGTCTGCCCGAACCTGTGCAAGGACGCCTGCAGCCGCCAGTTCATCGATCTCCCGGTGGCCATGCAGGAACTGGGGCGGATGTCGCAGGATGCGTCAGCGCCGCTGAAGAAGGCGGCGACCGGAAGAAAGGTTGCGATCATCGGCGGCGGACCGGGCGGCCTTTCGGCTGCCTGGCAGCTGACCCTTCTGGGCCACAGTGTCACCATTTTCGAGGGCGACAGGGAGGTGGGCGGCAAACTGCGCCAGGCAATCCCCATGGAGCGCCTGCCACGCGAGATCCTCGACAACGAGATTAACCGTATCAAGGAAATGGGCGCGGATATCCGCGTCTCACAGAAGATCGACAAAAACTCGTTCGATGCCATGCAGACCGGCTACGATGCGCTGATAATCGCCAGCGGCGCCCACAATCCGGTGGTAATCCCCTTCCCCGGCCACGAGCGCCTGGTCAGAGGGCTGGATTTCCTCAAGGGTATCAACAGCGGGGAACGCCCGAAGGTCGGCGCGAAAGTGGTCGTCATAGGCGCAGGCAACGCCGGCATGGACGTGGCGCTCGGCGCTTACGCCATGGGTGCGAAGAAAGTAACCGCCATCGATGTCCAACGACCGGCAGCCTACCAGAAGGAAATCGATCACTTCACCGCTCTCGGCGGAGATATCCAGTGGCCGGTATACACCGAGCGGATCGATGACAAAGGTTTATATACCAAGGACGGACGTCTCATCGAAGCCGACACGATCATCATCTCCATCGGAGAACGTCCGGACCTGTCCTACGTCCCCCGCGAATGGCTGACCGACCGGGGCATGATGGACGTCACCGAATGCTGGCAGTCGGTGAAAAACGAAAAAGTGTTCGCCATCGGCGACACCATAAAGCCCGGCCTCCTGACCAATGCCATCGCCGGCGGCCGCGAGGTGGCCGAATACATCGATGCTTACCTCAACGGATGGGAGCTGGTTCCCCGGAAGAAGCCGGAAATGATTCCCCAGGAAATGCTGAGCAGAGAGCTGTTCATCCCCCAGAACCGTGGACGTTTCCGGGTGACGGATCCAAAAAACGAGGTGCACCGCTGCATCTCCTGCGGAACCTGCCGCGATTGCTCCATGTGCCTGGAAACCTGTCCGGAAGGCGCCATCATCCGGACGGAAAAGGAAGACGGCACCGTCGAATACACTTCGGACGACAAGTACTGCATCGGCTGCGGCATTTGCGCTGGAATATGTCCCTGCGGTGTGTGGGCAATGGAGAAAATGTTTCCCTGAACCTGGAAACACCTTTCATCGCGCGAAAAAGGCGGCCTTTCAGGGGCCGCCTTTTTCGTAAGGGGTATCAGATGAGTGCAGTCTGTATTCCCTGCTCTTTATCTGCCGTTCCGCCTTTTCCGTCTTCCCGTGCCTGTTGTTGGGGATGTCCCGGCTAATGGCCGGTTCACCGGGGTGTTCGAAGGATTGTCGTACCATTCGAAATATTTCAGCGCGCCCGATTTGCCGGACTCGGCCAACAGTGATTTTTTTTCATCCGAAAGATCGAAATCAGTAGTTCCGACGCCCAGGGTATCGAGGTAAACAGTCCGCTGCCAGTCGTCGCTGTGCAGATGAATACCGTCCTGGGCATTGAGAATTGTTTTCATGAGCGCCTTGACGTAATCGAAGAAATCGCCTATCCGTTCCGGCACCGGCTCGGCGTGATCCCGGAATACGGCGATTTCCGCCGCTGAGTCGAGACGGAATCCCAGGGTTTCCTCATTATAAACGTAAGGATCGTTCGACTTCCCTTCCCGTATGAGCTCTTCGTTGTGCGATTTGTAGTAGTCAGGCACATGACTGAAGCTGTCTATGTATTTCTGACGGTCGAAGAGTTTGACCGGATAGTTGTCGAGCACTCCCCCGTCAACGTAAACATCACCGCGGACACTCCTTTTCGCGGCGAAGAAAAGCGGGATCGACATGGAAATACGCACTGCATCGGCAATGCACATCCGGGGCGTATGTTCGGCAGAGAAAACCTCGGAAAATCCAGTTGATAAATTCGTACCTATGAAGTATAGATCCAGGAATTTCATCCTGTCCTTCATGGAAAGCACGTCATTGAACGTGGATTCGGTATTGCCGGTCCTGGCCTTGATACGCTCCCCGGCCCATTGCCGGAAATATTCCCCGCGGTACCATCCGAATTCATTGATCAGTCGTCCCGTGTCCCTGATCAAACCGAACGAGTCATCCAGCAGTTTTTTGAAGTCCAACGCCCTGATCTCCGCCTCGATCTGTTCACGGGTATACTTCAATCCCACCAGCAGGGCGGTGATGGCGCCTGCGGAGGCCCCTCCCACCCGAACGATCGAATCCACGATTCCTTTCTGTTCGAGAATCTCAAGCGCTCCCGCATATGCCGCACCTTTCACGCCTCCGCCTTCGAAAACAAGATTCCTGAAGTGATATTCCATGCTTTTCCTCCTCGGAACGTGCGAAATTGTCCAAACCGCGCAATATAATCTCCACTCCCCATGTTTGTGATATTTTAATGTAAATCTTCATACAGTCAAGATAGAGCACCGGAACTGCTGTCAATACTCTCTTGGCTTGATCGCGCCATTCAGGTAAACTGGGTTGCGTTCGCTTCATGCCATCACGCCAATGGAGGATCTTCTGAAGAATATCAAGACGGTGTGCCTGATGATGCTTTTTGCCTGCGCTGCCTTTGCTTCGCTGGCGTCAGCGACGGTATGCGACGAATGGAACGTTCTCGAAAAGGAAATAAGAGACGGGACGATCGATCGTGACAGCGCAAGAAAAAGAATCGACGAACTGTATGGAAAACTGAGGGAATACCATGAGGGTGAACCAGGCCGGGTGAATCATCATTTTCCCCTGAGGGGCCACGGGCCCGACAGCATAGGCGGCAGGGGCGGAAACGGCTACCGGCCCAAGGGGTATGATTTCTATGACGGCAACAGGCACGGAGGCCACCCGGCCCAGGATATTTTCATACGCGATCCCCTGAGGAAAGGGGTGGACTCCCGCACGGGAAAACCAGTTGAAATCCTGGCTTTTGAAAACGGCATCGTGACGGCGGTCAATGATTCATGGGGTTCCCGCGACAGGGTACGGGGTGGAATCTATGTCTGGACATTCAATCCCGCCAGCAACAGGTACTGTTATTACGCGCATCTGGCGAAAACACTGGTGATTCCCGGAGACCGGGTGTCGGCTGGCAGCCCCATCGGATTCCTGGGACGCACGGGAAAGAACGCCTGGCAGCGAAGATCCCCCACACACCTCCATTTCATGTATCTGTCGCACGACGACGGCGCCATGAGACCGGTGAACCCCTACACCATCCTGCTCAGGTCCGCGAGATAGGATGACGGCCGTCCGGCTGCGGCGAAATCGCCCGTTTCGCCTCTCTATGCGCAATGCGCAATTCGTCTTCCCTTGTCAGGGCTTCGTTGTCCAGGCGGGCACGGAACACTTTGTCCAGTATGACCTTGAAGTGCGGCCCGGGTATGACTCCCATGTCTTTGAGGTCGTCTCCATCGATGCTCAACTTTATTCCCTGCAACTGGGTAAAGTAGAGCGAGACAAGTTTCTTGACTTCGTCAGACCGGGCCATTGTCATCAGGTAGAGAATGATCTCGACCGGCAGCCCATCCAACCAGTAATAGACCTCGCTCCGCACAACTTTTACCTCCCGGGCGATCTTCCTCTGCATTGCATCAAGCGTTGCCGCCACCCTCTCTTTCAATTCGGACAGCCGTTGCCGGTAATGCTCGGTAAGAGAAAGCCTGACGCATGTCTCGGCGAACTGCGCGCTGTCGAGCGAATCGGTCAGGACGAGAAAGAACAGAACCCATCTTTCGTAGTGCCGATCAAGGAAAAGAAGGTCGAACCAGGAAATGATCTTGCCGGCCTCGTCTATTTTCGCGCGCGTTTCCGCAGTCAGCTTGAGATCCGCGTGGATGAACTGCAGCAGGCCCAGCGAAGCCATGCGCTCGATGGCCAGGGCCGGTTCCCTTTCCTTCAGGATCAGGACCAGCTCCGTCAGGAGCCGCTTCCCCCCCAGCTTGCTGAGGAAGTTCATTTTCACCGCGTTGCGGATCAGGTTCTCGGTATGCTTGGCAATCCGGAAACCCAGCCGCTGCTCGAAACGGAGCGCGCGGAAGACTCGCGTAGGGTCTTCGACAAACGAAAGATTGTGCAAGACACGGATGACCTTGTCCTGAAGGTCCCGCTGGGCGGAAAAATAGTCGATCAGCTGGCCGAAATCCTTCCTGTTCAGACGTATGGCCAGGGTATTTATGGTGAAATCCCGGCGGTAGAGGTCCATCTTGAGTGACGAGCGTTCGACAGTGGGCAGCGCGCCGGGAGATGAATAGTATTCCAGTCGGGTGCTGGCCACGTCGATCTTGAAATTGTCCGGGAAAACCAGGACCGCGGTACCGAATTTCTGATGGCTTTTCACCCGGCATCCCTGGTTTCTGGCAAGCGTCTCCGCAAAGAGGATGCCGTCTCCTTCAACCGTTACATCGATGTCGAAATTCTCAATCCCGAGCAGGAGGTCGCGTACGAACCCGCCAACGACATAGACCGGGAGGTCCAGCATGTCGCCGATTTCCCCCAGTTTCCTGAGATGCGCGAAGATTTCGAGGGCGAGGTGCTTGTGCATGACCGCTTCCATCTGGCGGCGGCGGACGGGGATATCGTCCCTGGCAATGTCGTAGACCCCGTCTTCACCTCCTCTGAACCCTGAATACATCACCCTCAACAGGTCGGTGCGGGTTATCACGCCCACCAGGCTTTCGCGGTCGAACACGGGAACGAGCCTTCGTTCCCGTCCTACGATGTACTCCTGGATTTCAGCCAGAGGCGTGTTGACTTCAGCCCGCATGAACTCGGTATGCATGTATTCCGTAACGGGAACCTGGCCCAGATGATGGTAGATCGCCCGCTCCACGATACGCCTGGATATGATGCCCGCCATTTTCCCGCGATCCATGACCGGCATGGCATTGACATTGTACCGGGTGAGAAGATCACGGGCCTCGGCGATCGTGGCGCCCGATTCCACGAATTTGACCGGTGCTGACATGATATCGGACGCGATCCGCCTCGGGTTGACGCGGTAGCGAAGCGCTTCTTCAATGCGGGCAACCACCTGGATCAGCGTCAGGTCCTTCACCGTGGCGGAAGCCGCATGCGCATGCCCTCCCCCCTGGAGCTCACGCATGACCGCCCCCACATCCACTTCCGGAAGCCTGCTCCGGGCGACCACATAAACCCGCTTGCCCATGTCAACCGCCACGAACAGGACATCCAGGTTTTCCATGTCCCGGATCATGTGGGAAAGGATCGCGATATCGCCGATGTAATAGTCGACTGAAGCTTCCGCGAAGGTTATGTCGATTCCGTTTATGGTTATGGTCCTGAGGGATTTGAGCAGGTCGTTGAGCAGGGATACCTGTTCGGAGGTCAGTTCCTGGGTGATGAAATCACTGACAATGTTGAGGCTGGCGCCCTGCTGGAGCAGCCAGGCCGCGGCCCGGTAGTCTTCGACGGTCGTGGAGGGAAAGATCAGGTTGCCCGTATCCTCATAGATGCCAAGCATCATCAGAGTCGCTTCGACAGGATCTACCTTCATGCCCCTTTTCATGAGAATTCCGGCGAGAATCGTCGTCGATGAACCGCATTCCCGTATCTCACCGCCGGATGGACGGATATCCCCATGGGTTTCAGGATGGTGATCGTAGATGTGCACTTCGACACCTGGCCGTTCCACCAGCTCGGCAAAGCGCCCGATCCGGGATGAGTGCTGGCAGTCGACGATTATGAGCCGGGACACCAGCGAAAAATCAATGTCCTTCATGCGCTTGAAATCAAGGGCATAACCGGTCGACTTGAGGAAAAAATCCCGCATGCTTTTTTCCTGGGAGCCCGAAAACGCCATCACCGCTCCGGGATAGAGTTTTCTCGCGGCAACCATGGCCCCCAGGCAATCGAAATCCGCATTCACGTGGGTCGTAATGATATCCATGCTCTTCTCAGCCGGAAGTCTTCTTCTCCAGGGAACTGAAGATCATGTCGAGGACCGCCTTCTGTTTTGCTTCGAATTTGTTCAGAACGGCGAGACAGGTGCCCATGGGGAAATGGTCATGGAGATATTCGGCGTCATGGCCGGACAGAAGAATGATCCTGTTTTTGCTGATGCCGGTCTCGCCGGCGTATTTCAGCAGCTTGGAACCGTCGAGGCGGGGCATTTCAAGGTCGATTATCAGCAGGTCCAGCTCCGGATTCATGGCTCGCAGGCCGAGAAGAGGATCTTTGCAGGTCTCGACTTCCAGGAGAGGAAAATACTGCTCTATGTAAGAACTGAGAAGGACGAGAAAAGATTCGTCGTCATCTATTATCAATATCTTTCCCATAATCCCCTCACGCCGGCGCTGCTCCTGCTGCTGCGCCGGCGCTGTGACCGGACCGGATCCACGCAGGGCCGCGCCGCACCTTCTCCAAACCGAGCCTTGGACGTGCAGTCGCTTCGGGAAGCGGGGAGGTTCCGGTGAATCACTCTGATTTTATCCCTTTGGTCGTAGTATGGACAAATCCCCGCACGATCGGATTGGTGCTGGACCTGATCTCTTCAGGCGTCCCGACCTGAACGATACGGCCCTCGTGGATCATGGCGATGCGGTCGGACAGGTACAGCGCGAAGTTCAGGTCATGGGTAACGATGACCGTCGTGTTTCTCGTGCTTTCCCTGACCTTCATGATCGTGTTGGCCAGTTCATCGGAGTTCACCGGATCAAGTTCCGCAGTGGGCTCGTCGAACAGTATCAGGTCAGGATTCATGGCCAGGGAACGGGCAATGGCAACCCTTTTTTTCATTCCGCCCGAAAGCTCCGACGTCCGGAGATCTTCGCTCCCCTCCAGACCTACCACGGCAAGCTTGTCGCGAATTATATCACGTATTTTACGTTCTGGGCACACCCTGTTTTCCCTGAGCCAGAGTCCCACGTTTTCACCAACGGTAAGGGAATTGAACAGCGCGGAAGACTGAAAAACCATGCTGTACCGGTAATCGCGCTTCCCGGCGCGATTTTCTTCCCCGAACAACGGCGAACCGTCGATATAGATCTGGCCGCTGTCGGGAGTGTCAAGCCCGATGATCAGCTTGAGAAGGACACTCTTGCCGGTCCCTGAGGGACCGATGATGGAGAACGTCTCCCCCGCCAGAATTTCCAGGTCCAGATCCTTGAGAACACAATTGTCGCCGAAGGATTTGTTGATCCCCTCGATCCTTATTCCGACCGCCCTGGTTTCACGCAGATCCATCGGAATCCCCGGGGCGCCTCCGGACATTGACGGGCCGGTCAGGCTCCGGATGATCCTGGCGAAAAACTTCCCGGGCTGTCTCGCGTGTAGATTCGTGGCCATTGCCGCGCAACCCTAGTCCTTTCTCTTGTTCATTCCACTCAAGGCGACAAAGAAAAATACCACTGCCAGGACAAGTCCGATGAAAATCCAGTCAGCATTGCTGAAACCGAACATATGCGCTCCAATAAAAGTAGTGCTGCCTGAAAATTGCTGCTGCCGAAGAAACGTTCCCTGTCGCCAAAACGGCGATTGTTCAGAGAGTGCCCGCCTCCGCAACCCTTTCGGGAAACGTGTCTACCCCGGCCATTTTCCCGACCTGGTAATAAATCCTGATGCCGTCCCACGGCACGTCGAGGATGCCATCATGGATCGCCCAGCTTCTGCCGCGAACGGTCTTTTCGAAACCCGGCCTGCGGAAAGGTGTCGAGCCGTCGAGCCGTCGCTCGTAGACATTCCCCGGACGGAAACCTTCGTTGATGTCCAGCATCAGCTTCTTTCCGGATATGTAGTCGAAACCGCACTTCTCGTACCTGATGGCGTTATCGTAACTCAGGGGTTCGGCAATGATGAATTCCATGCCCAGCGAATCGACGAAGCGTTCGAAAACTGAGAGGAATTCGCCGAACATCTTCAGGCCGTGATGGGTCTGGTTGGGATACAGCCCCGCCTCCATGGCTCGAATTTCCTCCGGGATGTTCCGCCCCTGAGTGGAGAAAAAGTTGTATCTGCCCTGCTCGTCCTCATCAACATCGAATCGGGGAGACGACGGGTCGTTGATGACGCAGAGGGACAGCTCCATCTGGTGGTAGTGGGTGTCCGCGATCTCCAGGAAAAAGACGTCATCCCGATCCAGCGGATCGGGCCTGACGTGGATACGCGCCACTCCCAGGCCCGCAGGCGCAACGAAGCGCACCGCCCGTTCCCCGCCGGGGCCGAGGAATGTTTCTTCCGAAATAGTGAAGCGTTCGAACAATCTGTCCGGTATGATGCTTCGGTAGATACGTTCCTTTTCCCCATTTCCCAGCGAGTTTATTTCGCGAAGGGTGAAAAGGGTTCTCCCGCTTGCATCGGTGAGCTGACGGTTTCCGGGCAGTTTAACCATACACGCCGATAATGACCGGGAAGATCTTCTTCCTGATCGCTGCTATGCTTTTTTCAACCGCATCCAGAGCCCTGTTCCGGTCATCGTCCTGAGCCCAGTGCATTGCATCCAGCAACATCCGGTTGGGATATCCCATTTCCCGGATCGTCTTGACAAACCGTGCCGGGAGACGGGGAGACAGTTCCCGACCGTTCATTATCGACCAGGCGATGGTCCACGCCCTGGCAACATTTACATTATCGTATCCCCCGCCCCCCACGGCTACCCAGGGGATGCGCAATGCTTTCAGTTTCCGCAATACATAGCTGTAACTGTGAGTGGTGATTTCCAGCCTCGTCAGCGGATCGGTCCGGAAGGTGTCGGCGCCGAGCTGGGTCACCATGACATCCGGATCATACGCGGCAATCAGCGGAAAGGCAACCTCGTCGAAAGCCTTCATGTAAAGCGCGTCATCCGTATGTTCCTTCAGAGGCACGTTCACCGAATATCCCTTGCCTTTTCCGGTGCCGGTTTCCCTTTCCGAGCCGGTGCCCGGGAAAAAGTGCAGGCCGCTCTCGTGGATGGAGATGGTCAAGACACGGTCTGTGTCGTAGAAGGCTTCCTGGACGCCGTCTCCGTGGTGGGCATCAAGGTCCAGATACACAACGCGCTTTCCCTTCTCGAGGAGACGGTTGATGGCAATTACCGAATCGTTGAGGTACGAAAATCCTGACGCCTTGTTTCGATGCGCGTGGTGCCATCCGCCCGCCAGGTTGAAGGCAATGCCGTAGCCCTGTTCCGAGACCAGACGGGCAGCTTCGAGCGTTCCGCCGGCAGCACGGCATGCCCAGCCGTAAAAGCCCTTGAACACAGGGTTTTCAATATCGCCCAGGCCATACCGGAAATCGGCACGGGGTTCGTCAGAGGCACTGAACTCTTTGAGTTTCGACAGATAACCGTGGGTGTGGAAGGTAAGGATGTCTTCCTCGGAAGCTGACGGTGGGTTAAAAACATCTGCGTCATCAAGATTGGTCAACCCGTAGCATTCCATCAATTCGTAGGCCAGCCTGAAGCGCTGCACCTTGAAGGGATGCTCGGCGCCGTAGCTGAAACTGTTGAAGTCTGACGAATAGATGAGGGCCGTGCGTTTCAACCATGCACCTCGCGCTGGGTATCAGCCCTGGAAAAGGACGTTGCCTGCCGGGAACCTGTTAACCTTGTACTACGCCGCCATCAGTGCGTCAACTTCATTTTGTCCAGAAGGGGAACGAGAGTTTTTTAGGCACCTCAGTTTAATTATTATGCAGCCATCCCGGCCGGCGGCAACCGTTCCGGACAAAACTTCAATGGAATCGCACAACTGCGTGTTTGGCAGAGACCTTGCTATACAAGCTGGTCTTATCCCAACGACGGGTAACTACACCAATGGAGGTGGTCAAATGGATGCCGTTTCAATTGCCAAGGGACTCAGCACCAGCGCGGATGTCCTGTTCCTGATGCTGGGTGCGGTCATGGTTTTCGCCATGCATGCGGGCTTTGCTTTTCTGGAGGTTGGAACCGTAAGGAAAAAGAGTCAGGTTAACGCATTCGTCAAGATACTCACCGACTGGTCGGTTTCCACCATCGTCTATTTTGTTATCGGCTTTCCGATCGCGTACGGCATATCTTTTCTCCACCCTGCAGCCGACCTGATGGCAAAGACACAGGGTTACGATCTGGTCCATTTCTTCTTCCTGCTCTGTTTCGCCGCCTGCATTCCGGCCATCATATCGGGCGGCATCGCGGAACGGGCGAAATACTGGCCGCAGCTCTTGGCAGGCGCGATCTTCGTTGCCCTGGCCTACCCCCTGTTCGAATCGCTCATCTGGGGGCAGAACAAATCGCTTCTGCAAGACCTGTTTAAAAATATCGGAGGAGCCGAGTTTCACGATTACGCAGGCTCCGTCGTCGTCCATTCCCTGGGCGGCTGGATAGCCCTGCCCGCGGTCCTGACCCTCGGAGCGCGGAGGGGACGATACAGCCCGGGAAGGTCAAACCCCATTCCCGTCAGCAACATCCCCTTCCTCGCCCTGGGTTCCTGGATCCTCGCCGTCGGCTGGTTCGGCTTCAACGTAATGAGCGCCGGCCAGATCCAGGCAATTTCGGGACTTGTGGCAGTGAACTCCCTTCTGGCCATGGTGGGTGGCGTGCTTTTCGCACTGGTCATCGGCAGGAACGACCCCGGTTTCATCCACAACGGCGCTCTTGCAGGTCTGATAGCTATCTGCGCCGGCAGCGACCTGATGCACCCGCTTGCGGCGTTTCTCACCGGCGGCATCGCAGCCGCGATTTTCGTGTTCGGATTCAAGGTCGAGCAGGAAAAGCTTCGCATTGACGATGTTCTCGGTGTATGGCCTCTCCACGGCATCTGCGGCACGTGGGGAGGAATAGCGGCCGGGATTTTCGGCTCCACTGCTCTCGGCGGCATAGGTGGCGTTTCATTCCTGTCCCAACTGGCCGGCAGCCTGGCAGCGGTCGGCTTCGCCCTGGCTTTCGGTTTTGCGGTCTACACCCTCCTCTCCAGAACCGTCGGCATCAGGCTCGACCCGGAGGACGAGTTCATCGGCCCCGACCTCGCGATACACCACATCGACGCCTACCCCGAAGATCAGGTGAAGTGATCTCCCATCCCAAAACCGCATGAATGAAGAAAAGGCCCTGAGCAAGGGCCTTTCTTGCTTTTTGACAGAAAAACCGTCACATTGACTTTTGCTCGGGCTACAGGTTATATAGTTTCCATTCTGAAAAGGCGCTTTTCCGACCTGGAAACGTCAAAGTGTTGATCCGGAGTATCCGGATGCGCACCAGATAGTTTCCATCCTGGAATATCGAAAGGTACAAGCATGAAAACTGAAATTGCCGCATTCGAGAAACTGATGGAACTGATGAGGCGCCTCCGCGGTCCGGGAGGCTGCGCGTGGGATGCGGAACAGACCCATGAAAGCCTGAAGCGGTACCTGCTGGAGGAAACGTACGAAGTGATGGAAGCGATTGATGCCGGTTCGTCTCACATGCTCAAGGAGGAACTGGGCGACCTGCTCCTCCAGGTCGTGTTCCATTCGACGATAGCAGAAGAGAATGGCGAATTCACCACCGGGCAGGTCCTGGAACTGCTCTGCGACAAGCTGGTTCGCCGCCACCCCCACGTTTTCGCCGGACTGGAAATTGATGACGTTGACGAACTGATTGCCAACTGGGAACGGATAAAGAAGTCGGAAAAGGGCGAAGAACGCCGCTCGGCGCTATCCGGCGTCCCCCCCCACCTCCCTGCCCTTCTGAGAGCGCAGAAGATCACCGAGAAAGCAGCCAGGGTGGGATTCGACTGGGACAGCGTAGAACCGGTTTTCGCGAAGGTGCTCGAAGAACTGAAGGAACTGGAGGAAACCCTTTTTTCCGGAGACCAGGAAAGAATGGAGGCTGAACTGGGCGACCTGCTGTTTGCCATCGTCAACCTGGGGCGGTTCCTGTCGCTCGATCCGGAAGATGCGCTCAGAAAAACCATCGCGCGCTTCATGCAACGGTTCTCCCACATTGAGGACTCGCTCCATGGGCGGGGAAAACGGCTTCAGGACGCTTCGCTCCGGGAAATGGATGATCTGTGGGAAGAAGCCAAGCGGAAAGAGCGTGAAACAGAAACGCCATGACTACCGCAGACTATGGTCAAGCGACTGCTCCCCTTGAAGCAAGTGTCGTCGCGCCCTAAATCGACGGTTTTTCAGGCAGCTGGAACCTTATCCACACCAACTGTGGAAAACCTGTTCAAAATGCTGTTGAAAAGAAAAAAACCGGAAGTTTTACAAGTCACTTTTCTCGATTTGCCCAATTTTTAACCACATTATATCTTTATTTATTTCAATATGTTACATCCCCTTTCGGCTTCTTCAAACAGTCAGGATACCCGATGTGAAATTTCTCCACCATCTGGCTCACTTATCCGGCGTATCTGTTCATAATCACCATGCGACGGCCCTGAACGAGCCACTTTCTCCAAGAACAGCTGTCAGCATCACCTGAGACATCCTGTCATCGCCCGTCTGAGATGGGGCGGTGTCACCGCGGGTTTGCTGTTTCTACCGGGATTTTTTGCTGGTCAGTTTTTTCCGCACCATGTCCAATATAACGGAGACTTCTGCGCATTTCAGAATCCGGGCAGTAAAGGTGAATATCAGGACACCGACCAGTATGGAACTGCCGAGCACCGCTCCCTTGAGGAGCTTTTCAGCAGGTTTCGACCAGTCGATGAGACTCATGCCATAGGAAACCAGCACGGCCATGGGGAGAGATGCCAGCAGGACTTTCACCCCGGAAAGCAGAATTTCCCTTCCGCCGAATCGCCCGATCTTCCTGCGGAGAAAGAAAAGCAGAAAAACCATGTTGCAGAAGGCGGAGAGTGTGGTTGCGAGCGCCAGCCCTCCATGGAGCAAGGGACCCATGAGCGCAAGGCTGAACCCTACATTGAGCAAAAACGCGATAAAGGCGGTAATAACCGGAGTCCTTGTGTCCTTAAGGGCATAAAATGCAGGAACAAGTACCCGTACGAGCGCGACGAAAGACAATCCCAATGAGTAGTAGAAAAGCGCCTCAGCTGAATTCACCGCTTTCCCGTAATCGAAGGCCCCACCCATGAACAGGAGCGTGAAAATCGGGGTCGAGCACACCAGGAGTCCCGCCATGGCCGGAATCGTAATGAACAGCGTGAGCCGCAGACCGAATGCCAGGGAATCCTTCACCCCCGCCAGATCCCCTTCCGCGGCCTGCCTGCTCATGGAAGGGAGCACCGCCTGGGCAATCGATACCGTGAAGATGCCCTGGGGGAACTCGAACAGCCTCTGCGCGTAATAGAGATAGGAAACGCTCCCCTGAGGCAGAAATGACGCCAGAATAGCGCCCACCGTAATGTTGAGATAGTATACGCCGACGCCGAACACGGAAGGCCCCATGAGCAGCGCCATTCTTCTGACAGCCGGATGCCCCGGTACAAAACGGAAACGCAGGTGGAACCCTTTACGATAAAGCACCGGTATCTGGAGAAGCAGCTGTAACACCCCCCCAAGAAGTACGCCAACGGCTAGTGCGGTTATCGGGACAGCGAACCACCCATGCAGCAGTATGGCGCAGAGTATCATGGAAACATTCAGAAAGACGGTGGAGATCGCCGGAGTGAAGAAGTGGCGGACCGTGTTGAGTATCCCCATGCAGAGGGCCACCAGGCTGATGAAGAAGATATAGGGAAACATCAGCCGATTGAGAAAAATGGTCAATTCCAGCTTGTTCGGTTCAGCCCTGAAACCGGGAAACATCAGGGAAACGATGAACGGCGAGAATACGACACCAAGAAGGGTGACCACAGACATGACGACCGTGAGGATGGAAAAGCAGATATTTGCCAGTTCCCGGGCTTCATCCTCCCCCTTGTGGGAAAGACATTCGGAAAATATAGGGACAAACGCCGAGGTAAGGGCGCCTTCGGCGAAAAAGCGTCGCAGCATGTTCGGAATCTGAAAAGCGGCGATAAAGGCATCCGTCGCATATCCCGCGCCGAACAGGCGGGACTGTACCATGTCCCGCACCATCCCCATTATCCGGGAAAGGATGGTAGCCGCCCCGAGAACCCCGGCGGCCCGGGCGATTTGTCTTTTCTCCGTCATACATACTCCTGAGCCAGTGCTTCAGGGGTATGTATCACAGCTGTGCCGAAATTGGTATTCTTTTCAAGATTTCCCACTCAGACGAGTTCATCCAGCAAGGCTTCAAGTTCGCTCAGTCCGGTAACCGGCAGCCTGCAGGCTCCCTTGACGCAAACACGCGCCTCGTTCCCGCCGCGACCCTCTCCGGGTACGCAACGCAGCACCAACCCCGGTATGAAGCGGCGCCGGACTTCGCGGAGCATTTGCCGCGCTTCAGGCGAATCCTGCTTTCCGGTAAGTGTGACCTCGAAATCAGGGGCATTGAGATTATCCAGCGAAATCAGGTATTGGAGGGCGGCGACAGGGTTCTCGGCAACGCTTCCCATAAACGCCCGCAGAATCCCCCTCCCCTCCTCGATCAGCGGCTCATCATCAAGTATCCTGCCGAGTTTGACCAGGCAGAAGCTGGCAATAGCGTTCCCGGATGGAATGACGCCATCGAAGCGGGATTTTTTCCGTACCAGGATATCGGTCACGTCCGCGGCGGTATCAAAGAAACCGTAGTTTTCCTCGTCGCGGAAGAGCCTGAGCATCAAGACCGCCATACGATTCGCCTCTTCCAGGTATTCAGTTGCCAGAGTCGCTTCATAGAGCTCCAGCAGTCCCCAGGTGAAAAAGGCATAATCTTCGAGGAATCCGTGGACTGACGCGCTATCCCGGTACCAGCTCCTCAGCAACCTGCCTTCGCCGTTCAGCATGTTCTCCCGGATAAAGGCGGCAGCACTCGCAGCGCCGTCAAGGTAGCGGGTTTCACCGGTAACCGCATAACCCCTCGCCAGGGAGGCGATCATCAGACCATTCCACGACGTGATTATTTTCTCGTCCCTCAGGGGCCGCTGCCTTGCCTCCCTGGCGGAACGCAGCTTGAGCCGGCATTCTTCCAGCAACGAAGCCAGTTGCCGCGGATCCAGCTGCTCCCCGACCGCAAATTCATCAAGCGTCTGCGGGAGGTGGAGTATGTTGCGCCCTTCGAAATTGCCGGCTTCGGTGATGCCGAACAGCCTGCGGCAAAGGTCAGCTGATCCTTCATCCAGGATATCCGCCGTTTCTCCGTAAGTCCACGTATAGTACGCGCCTTCGACACCGTTGGTGTCAGCATCCCAGGCCGAATAGAAACCGCCCTGGGGAGAAGCCAGCTCACGCAGCACGAATTCGAACACCTCAGCCGCCATTTCGGAGTAGTGACGAACACCCGTCAATTGTGCGGTTTCAAGACAGGCAAGCGACATCATGGCCTGGTCATAGAGCATTTTTTCGAAATGGGGAACCAGCCACATCTTGTCCACGGAATAACGGTGGAGGCCGAAACCGACCTGATCGAAGATTCCCCCCCTCCTGATCATCTCCAGGGTGTGCTCGACCATTGTCAAAGCGAAGGCGTTTCCGGTTTTCTTGAAATACCTGAGGAGAAAGGAGAGGTAATGGGGGAGTGGAAATTTCGGCGCATCGCCATATCCGCCCCAGGTGGTGTCGAAACCCTGCTCCAGCATCACGTAGGCTTTGGTGAATAGTTCCTCATCCCGCAACAGGCCGGCTGAAGGCATGGATGTTTCATTAAGCTTCTCTATTATCGCGGCACAATTCTCTTCCAGGAGGGCGCGATTCCTCTTCCAGTGCTCATCTACTTTTTCCAGCACCTCGATAATTCCCGGCAATTGCATTTTCGCTTCCCGGGGAAGATAGGTGGCTGCGAAAAATGGCTTCCGATCGGACGTCATGAAGATGGTCAGCGGCCACCCCCCGCCGCCGGTCATCATCTGCGCCACGGACATGTACTGGTCGTCGATGTCGGGCCTTTCCTCCCTGTCCACTTTTATGGCTACAAATTTCTCATTGAGAACCGAGGCGACTGCGGCATCCGTGAATGATTCACGCTCCATAACATGGCACCAGTGGCACGTCGCATAGCCGATCGAGAGGAAAACCGGTTTGTTTTCGAGTTCCGCTCGTCGGAACGCCTCTTCTCCCCAGGGATACCAGTCAACCGGATTCGTGGCATGCTGCAGCAGGTACGGGCTCTTGGAAAAAATCAGGCGATTGAAATCTGCGCCGCCGTCAGGCGGCAACTTGCTCGTTTCGATTGCGGAAAGTCGTTCCAGCAATGTGGCGGTGTTCCCCTGTCCTGTCGTGTCTGTCATCGCTAGCCCTCCACCATGCAGCAAAACATGTCCTCTCTGTTTTCTGTTTCGTTTCAGTATACCAGATATTCAATTGTTTCATGAAAAAGACATCCTTATCTTGACCGGTGAAAGAAAAAATGGTACGGATAGACAAAGGGGCCGAGCCCCTTTTGTTTTTTTCATTTTTGCGCTTTACCAGCAGCATCAATATCGAACTTCTCTTCGCGGCAAGCAAATTGACGGCATTCCGGAATGACACCAGGCAGGCATCCCGGACAGCCGCATATTCAGAAAGATCTGTCACAACATGAAAACAGCGGCATCGCATTCCATCCTTTTCGTTCTCATCGCACTACTGTTCGTTGCAATCGTGGCCACCGGGCCGATATCGGCTGGTGACCCCGCCGCTTCACCAGAAGATCAGGCCAGGGAAGACCTGAGCAGGGTCGTCTACCCCAGCACGGAAAACATCGGGTGGAAACCGGTATTCATCCGTCCGCAGGACACCCTTGAACGCCTCTACGGAAAGGACTGGGAACTGGTGGCACGCTTCAACCGTATCGACCGGCGGCACGTCTATCCCGGAATGACCATAAAATCCCCGGAAAACATGGACGATATCCGCGACTACACTCCCCTGCCCCGAATTTACGAGCCGGCGCGGAACCATGAGAAATACATTCTCGTCAATATGGAGGAACAGTGGCTCGGGGCCTATGAGAACGGGATTCTCAAGTTCTCAGTGCCCGCGGCGACAGGCAGGCCGGGCAACGAGACACCAACCGGCCTCTTCCGCATCGACGCGCGGCACAGGAACCACACCTCTTCACTTTACAAGACCGAAGATGATCAGGCGCAGTATCCCATGGATTATGCGCTCCGCTTCCATGTGGATGCCAGCGACGTGGCCTACTGGATCCATGCCCGCGACCTTCCGGGGCGGCCTGCCTCCCACGGCTGCATCGGCCTGTTCGATGAAGCCATGCAGCAGAGAATCTTCAGCCAGCCCGGCAATCCGGTCTTGATGGATGCCAGGCGTGTTTACGAATGGGCCGCCGGAGATGAGGACTACGACGGACCGGACAGCGGCAACCTGGAACTCCTGGAAGACGGGCCGGTCGTGGAGGTGGTGGGCCGGAACCCCACCTACCTGCCTTCGCCGCCGCGAACGTCCCACGCCGCCCGCCGTTAAACCGGCGGCAATAATGCTTGCTGCAAAAAAGCGCTGGAGGTTCATTCCCCAGCGCTTTTTTCTTTCCCGTTCATCACCATGCCTGTATCAGACCCTTAAGGCACCTATCATTTCCTTCACATCATCGATGCCGTTATCGCGCAGATAGCGCTCCATATCTCCCGCGATCCGCTGCGACGCATCCGGAGTCATGAAATTGGCGGTTCCAACCTGAACTGCGGTAGCGCCCGCCAGCATGAATTCAAGCGCATCTGTCGCGGTCGTTATGCCGCCGATGCCTATGATGGGCAGTTGGACCGCCCGCGAAACCTGCCAGACCATCCGCAGGGCAATCGGCTTTATCGCCGGTCCGGAAAGCCCCCCGGTACAGTTGGCCAGGTACGGCCTGCGGTTTTTGAGGTCAATCGCCATCCCGGTAACGGTGTTGATCAGCGAAAGCGCGTCTGCATCCGCATCCGCACATGCCGCGGCCATTTCCACGATGTCGGTGACATTTGGCGACAATTTCACGATCAGCGGTTTGATCGTGGCGCTCCGCACCGCTTTGACGACGGAAAAGGCTGAGCGCGGATCGGTGCCGAACACGATTCCGCCATGCTTGACGTTCGGGCAGGAAATATTGATCTCCAGTCCCGCAACTTCCGGAATCGCATCCAGTTTCCCCGCCACTTCCTCGTATTCCTCCAGCGTATTGCCGAAGAAATTTACTATGACAGGGGTATTCACGGTGCGCAGATATGGAAGTTTTTCCGTGACGAACGCATCGATCCCCACGTTTTGCAGGCCGATGGCATTCAGCATCCCTCCGGGGGTCTCCACTATCCGCGGCATGGGATTGCCGGCCTTCGGCTTCAGTGAAAGCCCCTTGGTCACGATGGCGCCGATTTTTTCCAGGTCCATGTAACCGGAAAACTCCCTGCCATAACCGAAGGTGCCGGAGGCGGTCATTACCGGATTGCGCAGCCGGATACCCGCCACCTGCACGGACATATCTGGTTTCTTCTTCAAGATGCCTCCTTCTCTCGACGTCTCAGCGCCTTGAGTTTGAATGCAAATGTTCCTGTCCCCGGATTTGGTTTCAGTCCCAGAGCAGATCCTCGGCTTCGAAAACCGGTCCGTCCTTGCAGACACAGCGGTAGTCAGGAGTGCTTTCGGTGTGCGATCTGCCCTTGGTGACACAGCCGAGGCAGGCGCCCACGCCGCAGGCCATGTTGGCCTCGAGCGAAACCTGGCAACTGATGTTGTGCGTGCGGCAGAGCCTGGCAACTGCCTTCAGCATCGGTTCCGGTCCGCAGGCAAACACGGTCCTTGCCCCCGAACCTGCCTCAAGCTGTTCCTCCAGGACGTTGGTCACCAGTCCCCTCGCACCCAGCGTGCCGTCGTCGGTCGCAACGTAGGTGTCGATTCCGAGGCGCTCGAATTCGGTTACGCAGAGTACGTCTTCCTTCCTCTTCCCGCCTATGAAGACCTTGAGTCTCGATCTGCCGGCCAGCTTCCGGGCAAAGAAATAGAGGGGCGCCAACCCGAATCCGCCTCCCACGAGGAGCTTCTCGGCATCATGGTCACCTTCGTCGAATCCGTTGCCGAGAGGGCCAAGGACATCCACGTAATCACGGGAATGGAGCATCGAGAGGATGCCGGTTCCCTTCCCGACTATTTTGTAAAGTATCTCCAGGTAGGGCTGAGCCGGGGCGCCCGGGTACTCCGGCAGGAACGTGCCGACATCGAATATTCCGAAAGGGCGCCTGAGAAGGGGGTCGATGCCGTCCTGAACCCGGACCATGACGAACTGCCCGGGCCGGGCATCGAGCATCTGCCGAGGAGCCGTAAGCCTGAGCAGGCAGTAGCCCGGGGAAACTTCGTTGTTTGAAACGACCATTGATTTAAAGTGCACGGTTTTCATCCCCAGCGGTTTCCAGATAGCACGTCATGTTAACCGCGTCCTCTCCGTTTTCGTAATAGCCCCTGCGCCTGCCTTCCGCAACGAAGCCGCATCCGGTGTACAGGTGGAGCGCCGCCGCATTGGATGGCCGCACCTCGAGGCCGACATAAGAGGCCCCCTGCAGCCGGAATGTCCGCAGCGCGTGTTCCATGAGCAGCCTGCCGATGCCGTTGCCGCGGCATGTCGGAGCGACGGCCACATTGAGTATCTGCCCCTCGTCGAGCACCTGCATGGGGCAGATGTAGCCCGCGATGTTCCCTTCGCCGTCATCGGCAACGTAGGGAAAGGACATCGACGATCGTATCTCGTGGAGAAAGTGGTCGCGGTTCCATGGCGAGGGAAAGGAAGCAGCTTCCGTGGCAAGCACCTGGTCCAGGTCAGCCTCGGTCATTGGTCGCAGGATTATCATGTCAATATGCCCAAGTGTGAGTGGATGATATCATAAGCAATCTGCAGAACGGTTGTAAACTGTTTTTATCCCTCGCGGTCCCGGCCCCGGTAAGATCGCTCCATGCCGCCTAGTGATTGACATCATCCCGTCAAGCGGCTATATAATCATTCAGCAACATTATTTTACCGTATATCCGATCCGTTTTCAGCAACGGATACCCAGATATCAATTGACTTTATTTGTCGTATACACTAAATTTATTCGTTTCTTTTATTCGAGGAGGAGCTTGTGTCAGACAGCGGTAAGGTAACCTATAAAGATGCCGGGGTGGATATCGATTCCGGCAATTCCTTCGTAAAGATGATCAAACCCCTGGTGAAGTCCACCTACCGTCCGGAGGTCATTGCCGACCTTGGAGGGTTCGGGGGCCTGTTTTCCCTCAACATGACAAAATACCGCCAGCCGGTGCTGGTCTCGGGAACCGATGGCGTCGGTACCAAGCTGAAGCTCGCCTTCATGGCGGACAAGCACGACACGGTCGGCATCGACCTGGTTGCGATGTGCGTGAACGACATCATTGTCCAGGGAGCGGAACCGCTTTTCTTCCTCGACTACCTCGCCACCGGACGTCTCGAACCCGAGAAGGCATCCGAGATAGTCAAGGGAATCGCCAACGGCTGTTCCCAGGCGGGCTGTTCACTGATCGGGGGCGAAACCGCCGAAATGCCGGGTTTCTACTCGGACGGTGAATATGACCTGGCCGGATTCGCCGTAGGGGTCGTGGACCGCGACAGCATTATCGACGGCTCATCAATCACCGTCGGCAACAAGCTCATCGGCATCGCATCAAGCGGCCTGCACAGCAACGGCTATTCGCTGGCACGAAAAGTTTTCTTCGACATGATGGGTCTCAAGATCGACAGCGTTCTCCCCGGTCTCGGAACCACGTTGGGCGAGGCGCTGCTGACGCCGACGCGGATCTACGTGAAGACTATCCTCAACCTGCTGCGCGACTTCCGCATCAACGGCATCGCCCATATTACCGGCGGCGGCCTGCTGGAAAACGTACCCAGGATACTGCCTCACGGCTGCAAGGCCGTGGTCCGGAAAAGTTCATGGACTATTCCTCCCCTGTTCGTCGTTCTGCAGCAGGGAGGCTCCATCGAGGAAATGGAACTGTTCCGCACCTTCAACTGCGGCATCGGCATGGTTCTGTCCGTCCCGGAAAACGACGCGGATGAAGTTCTCCTACGGCTGTCGGGGCTGAACGAACAAGCCTTCATCATCGGGGAAATCGGTAAATGCGAAGTTGGCGGTGAGTGCGTTGAGCTGGTCTGATCAGCCCCACCCGGTTTTCGCCCCTTCCGTCGGTGGGGGCACGAAGCTGAGGGTCGGCGTGCTCGTTTCGGGAAACGGCTCCAATCTGCAATCGATAATCGATCATGCGGAAGCCGGCGGCATCCCGGCAGCGGTTTCATGCGTGATCAGCAACAAGGCCGATGCGTATGCCCTGGAAAGGTCCAGGAAGCATTCCATTCCCTGTTACGCGCTGAATCACAAGGATTTTCCCGACCGGGAGTCGTTCGACGCCGCTGTGGTCCGGATACTGAGGGAACACAAGGTGGAACTGGTGGCCCTGGCCGGTTTCAACCGAATTGTCTCGCGGGTTATGCTGGATGCCTTTCCCCTGGCCATTCTCAACATCCATCCCGCCCTCCTCCCGGCGTTCCCCGGGAACCACGCCCAGCGCCAGGCGGTGGAACATGGCGTGAAAATAGCCGGATGCACCGTTCACTTCGTCGATCCCGGAACCGACAGCGGCCCGATCATCGCCCAGGCTGCCGTACCGGTCTTCGGCAATGACAGCGAAGAGACGCTTTCGCGCCGCATTCTCAAAGAGGAGCACAAGATATATCCCGCGGTTATAAAAATGTATGCCGAGGGGCGGATCAGTGTCGCAGGCCGGAAAGTGCTTATTACCGGGCTCCCGGATCGAGAGGAAGCCTTTCTGGAAAACCCGCGGCTCTGACCCTGTCGGAATTGCGCTGCCACCAGTCCTTCCAGTCAAAACCCTCCAGGTCGACCAGCAGAGCCAGGGGAATCAGGGTGTCCAGTTCATTCAATGCCCGACCTACCAGAAGATCCGTCATCCTGCGGAAAAGCCCGACTTCCTCCGTGAAACAGTTCCTGAACCCCCAGCGCAGCTCCGGGCGGGAAAGCGGGTCTTCTCCGCTGTAGTTCAGCGTGCACCATTCGTCGTGCATGATTTCGCCGGTTTCGTCAATGAGCGGGATGCCGTGGAGCCGGCAGGTCATGGGGCGGTAGTGATATGCCAGGCAGTGCCCGTCCTCTCCCAGGAGCGGACAAGGCGTCTCGTCATCGTCCGGCATCAGCTCGTCCCACTCTTCCTCAGGACGTACGTTCAGGAGAAAGGGCTGTTCCAACTCCGGCCAGAGAGTCCGCAGGTATGCAAGACGCTCTCCGGCGCGGTGCATGGCCGACCGCCGCACGAGGGGGGGCAAAAGGTCGAAGCCCCGCCGCAGGTACATGGCGTCAAGGAGCGTTATGTCAAAGAGGCCCCGGCAGCATTCGGAACAGCCGCCGGCGCAGGCGATATGCTTCCCATCAATGGCGATTGAACGCGCAAACCAGCCATCCACCGTTTCCAGCAGCTTGCCGTAATCATCAAGGACGGCTTCCACAGGTGCCCTCATAATTCCTCCAGACGAAGGAAGGCGGCGACTACCGTCGCCGCCCCCCCGATTCCGGCCTCACAGGGTATGTCAGGAAAGGATGTCCGTTTTGGTGAAAATCGACTTCAGCCAGTACCCGGCGTTCTCGATATTCTCCCTGCCGCCTTCTTCCCTGTCCACCAGAGTGACGACGCCCAGCACGGTCATTCCCTCTTCCTCGGCCCTTGTGATGGCTTTCAGCGACGAACCGCCGCTGGTGACCACGTCTTCCACAATGACGACGCGGGCGCCATCGAACAGGTTCTTCCCCCCCTCGAGCCAGGCGCCGGTGCCGTGTCCCTTCGGTTCCTTGCGGATGATGAAGGCAGGGATGGGCCGCCCCTCGAGATAGCTGGTCAGCGACAACGCCGTGGCAATGGGATCGGCGCCGAGTGTCAGGCCGCCGACTCCATCGATGCCGTCGACATCCCGGATGGCAGAGAAAAAAAGCCGCCCGGTGAGGTATGAGCCTTCGGGATGGAGGGTCGTCTGCTTGCCGTCGAAATAAAAGTCGCTCTCGACTCCGGAGGAGAGAACCACCTTTCTTTTTTCATAGGATTTTTCCAGGATGATCTGTTTCAGTCGTTCGCGGTCGGTCATTTCGGTGTTTCACTCCTTGTTGAACAGCCCCAGCTGCGCCTCGGGGCTCATGAACGGGAACTTGACCGGATAGCCCCCCGAGAAGCACGCTGTGCAGTAGTGGGTATTTTCCGTCCCCACCGCCTTGATCAGGCCCTCTTCGGAAAGGTATCCCAGCGAGTCGGCGGTTATGTATCGGCGTATTTCGTCCACGGTATGTGATGATGATATGAGTTCTTTGCGGGTGGGAGTATCGATGCCATAGTAACAGGGGTAACCGGTGGGCGGCGCGGAGATCAGGGTATGCACTTCCTTGGCCCCGGCGCTCCGGATCATCTTCACGATCTTCCGGGACGTCGTTCCCCTGACGATCGAATCATCGATGACGATCACCCGCTTCCCCTCGATGATGTCACGCACCGGGTTCAGCTTGATCTTCACCCCGAAGTGGCGTATGGACTGCTGGGGTTCGATGAACGTCCTCCCCACGTAGTGGTTGCGCATGAGCCCGAATTCGAACCTGATCCCGGACTCCTGTGCATATCCCAGCGCGGCGGGAACTCCTGAATCCGGAACCGGGATGACGATGTCCGCCTTGAGGCCGTGCTCGCGCGCCAGCTGCCGTCCCAGCTCCTTCCGCACCATATAGACGTTCTTGCCGAAGATGTAGGAATCGGGACGGGCGAAATAGACGAATTCGAAAATGCAGGGGGTGGGCTTGACCTTCTTGAACGGAAAGTGGGAAGTGATGCCGTTTTCGTCGATGACGATCACCTCCCCCGGCTCGATCTCCCTGATGAAGGTGGCCTCGATGAGGTCCAGGGCGCAGGTTTCGGAAGCCACCACGTAAGCGCCCCCTCTTTTACCCAGGCAGAGCGGTCTGAAGCCGTTGGGATCTCTGACCGCGACCATCTGGGTCTCGGTCAGGAACAGCAGGCAATAGGCGCCTTCCATCCGTTCCAGCGACTCGGTTATCCGGTCGAGGAGCGAGCTCGACTTGGACATGGCCAGGAGGTGAATGATGATCTCCGTGTCCATGGTGGTCTGGAAAATCGAGCCCCACGCTTCCAGCTCGTCCTTCACCAGCTGCGCATTGACGATGTTGCCGTTGTGGGCCACCGCAATCGAGCCGCGCGAGTAATTCACCATGATCGGCTGGACATTCTTCAACACCGACGATCCGGTAGTGGAGTACCGTACATGGCCGATTGCCGCGTTGCCGGGAAGTTTCTTGAAAACCTCCTGGTTGCCGAAGACGTCGGCCACGAGCCCCATGCTCTTGTGGGCATGGAGAACCGCCCCGTCCGACGATACGATGCCGCAGCTTTCCTGTCCTCTGTGCTGGAGGGCGTAGAGCCCGAGATAGGTCAGGTTCGCTGCCTCAGGATGGTTGAAAACTCCGAATATGCCGCATTCTTCTTCTGGTCGTGCAAAGTTCATCAGCGTACCTGCTCTCCGTTGCTGTACCGCTCGTTTTTCCTGTTCCGTCAGATAAGGGTTTTCCGGACATATGCCACTGCGTTGCGGAAGAGTACGAGCCCGTCCCCCTCTTCCGGCAGCTCCTCCCGTGTCCAGCGGGGATGATTGGTGCGATGGAGGAATGCTTCGGGATGAGGCATGAGGCCCATCAGCCTGCCGGTTTCATCGCAGAGCCCCGCGACGGCATTCATGGAACCGTTGGGGTTCAAGGGGAACTCCATCGTGGGGGAAGCAAAGCCGGGGTCGGCATACTTCAGCACCGCCAGATTGAGCGCTTCGATCTTCTCCAGGATTTCGGACGATTCGACATAGAATTTCCCTTCACCGTGGCGGATGGGCAGGTAGATGCCGCCCTCGATCCCCCTGGTGAACACCGACGGCGAGCCGGCATTGCACTTGAGGTAGACCCAGCGGTCCTGGAAACGACCACAGTCGTTGAAGGTCAGGGTGGCGACCTGGTCCAGGTAGCGCCCTCCCAGAGCCGGCAGCAGCCCCATCTTCACCATCAGCTGGAAACCGTTGCAGACACCCAGGATCAGCTTTCCGTCTTCGATGAACCTGAGAAACTGGTCGATGAGGTGTCCGCTCGCTCCCTCGACCCGGGCGTACTTCAGCCTGTTTGCCTGGGCTTTGGCACTGCCGAGGTCGTCTCCGTCCAGGAATCCCCCGGTAAGATTCAGGAAGTGAAAATCATCGAGCCGGACATCACCGTAGAGAAGTTCGGAGATATGAGCGATCTTCACCTCGTCGAATCCGGCGAGACGGCAGGCATGGGCCGCCTCCATCTCGCAATTGGTGCCGTTCCCGGTAAGTACGATTGCTTTAGCCTTGGTCATGTCACAACTCCCTCAGGGGGCTCTGCCACGCCTCTTTGAGGTCGTTGATTTCCCCTTTCAGTATTACCGTCCCGTGAAGGCCGGTAATGGTCAGCGTCTTGTCATCCGTGACCGTGCCGATGCTTGAAAAACCGTTTCCGGCCATCGCCTGTTCGAATTCCGCCCGGTTTTCCGGTCTGACGGTAACCAGGTGACGGGAGGCCGACTCCGAAAACAGCAGGACTTCGTCCCGCCGGTCGCATGACACCCCGGAAAACAGCACGCGGCTCAAATCGACCGACAGGCCCAGCCCGCCGGCAAAAGCCGTCTCGGCCAGGGCAACCGCCAACCCGCCATCGGACAGATCGTGGCAGGAAGCCACCAGCCCCCTGGCCACGGCTCCCGAGTAGGCGCGGTAGCGTTTGAGGGCGCTCGCCGCATCCACCACGGGGACCCTGTTGCCGATAAAGCCGTTTGCCGCGTAGTACTCCGAACCTCCCAGTTCGAATGCGGTCCTGCCCAGCAGATAGACAATGTCTCCCGGGCGCTTGGCATCCATGGTCACCGCTTTTCTTACGTCGTCCATTTTGCCGATAACTGAGAAAAGCACGGTAGGCGGTATCGAAATCTTCGTCACCCCGTCGAAGAAATCGTTCTTCATGGAATCCTTGCCCGATATCAGGGGTATGCCGAAAGCCACGCAGTAGTCGTAGAGCGCTTTGTTGGCCCGCACCAGCTGGGCCATCTTGTACTCACCGTCCGGTGTCTTGTCGGACTGGACCGGATCGCACCAGCAGAAGTTGTCCAGGCCCGCCACCAGGTCCAGGGAGCCCCCGACGGCCACATAGTTCCTCAAACCTTCGTCGATCGCATTCGCCATCATCTGGTAGGTGTCGATGTCGCTGTAGCGCGGGCAGATGCCGTGGGAAACCACCACCCCCTCGAACGAGTCCAGGAGCGGCCGGTGGATTGCGGCATCCGAAGGGCCGTCATCAGCGGCGCCGGTGAAGGGCTTCACCACGCTGCCGCCCTGCACTTCATGATCGTAGCGGCGTACCACCGACTCTTTGGAGCAGATGTTCAACGAGGAAAGCAGTTTTTTCAGGTCACCGGTGAAATCGTCACGGTCAACGGGACGGGGCTCCGGCTGCCGTTTCACCTCCCAGACACCGCGCATCCGCATGGGCGGCAGTCCTTCGTGGAGAAAGTCGATCGGCAGGTAGGCAACGGTTTTTTGACCGTAGCAGATATGAAAGAAACCGGTATCCGTGAATTCCCCGAGCACAGTGGCTTCGACGCCCATCTTTGCCGCAAGGTCCATGAACTGGTCGATCTTTGCCGGGGGAACCGCCAGGCTCATGCGTTCCTGCGCCTCGGAGATGAGGATTTCCCAGGGGTCCAGCCCCGGGTACTTGAGGGGCGCCTTTTCCAGGTCGAGCCTGCAGCCGCCGCATTCCTTGGCCATTTCGCCGATGGACGAGGAAAGGCCGCCCGCGCCGTTGTCGGTGATGAAGTTGTAGAGACCCAGGTCGCGCGCCTTGAGAAGACAGTCGGTCATCCTTTTCTGCGTGATGGGGTCGCCGATCTGCACGGCTGACACCGGTGACGATTCGCTCAGCTCTTCGGACGAGAACGTTGCGCCGTGAATGCCGTCCTTGCCGATGCGGCCGCCGGTCATGACGATAAGGTCGCCCGGATCGATCGACTTCAGATGGGAAGGCTCGCCGTTGATCACCGCGGGCATGAAACCGGCCGTGCCGCAGAACACCAGGGGCTTGCCGGCAAAGCGGTCGTCGAAGACCAGCGAACCGTTGACGGTCGGAATGCCGCTCTTGTTGCCGCCGTGCTCCACGCCCTCGACGACGCCCTCGTAAATGCGCCGGGGATGGAGGAGCCTCGCGGGTAGCGGTTTTTCGTAGAACGGGGAAGCGAAGCAGAAGACATCAGTGTTGAAAATGAGCCTGGCGCCCTTGCCGGTGCCGAAAGGATCGCGGTTCACGCCGACGATTCCGGTAAGCGCCCCGCCGTACGGGTCCAGCGCGCTCGGGGAATTGTGCGTCTCCACCTTGAAAACCAGCGAGAATTCGTCGTTGAATTTAATGACCCCGGCATTGTCCTTGAAAACCGAAAGGCAGAAGTCCCTGTCGCCGAGATTCTCCCGGACCTTTCTGGTCGCGCCCTGGATGTAGGTCTTGAAGAGCGAGCGGATCTCTTCCCGGTTGCCCTTCTCATCCAGGTATTCGATGTCACCGGAGAAAATCTTGTGCTTGCAGTGCTCGGACCAGGTCTGTGCCAGGGCTTCCAGCTCCACGTCGGTGGGATTCGCGCCGAGACCGAGCTTGGTCCTCTCGGAGCGTGTCTCTTCAGCCCTGAAATACTCCTGGATGATCTTCATCTCTTCCAGGGTCAGGGCCAGCACTCCGTCACGGCTGATGGCGATCAGCTCGTCGTCGGATACGTTCAGGTCGACTTCCCGCACGACCGCCCGGGTTTCGCCCGTAACCTTGGGAACGGGCAGCGGGGCGGTTTCCCCCCGGGAGAACGAAACGTGGTCAATTATCTGATAGCGCTGGATCAGCGTGTTGCAGAGCAGGCCGGTAGCAATCTTCTCGACGTCCGTATCCGCCAGGGTTCCCTTGAGCAGGTATTGGACCGAGGTGTAAACCCCCTCCCCTTCCCTGAGCGGACGCCCGGTCACATGGCCGATCGCTTCCCGTGCCGTGCGCCCCACGTTGTCCGTCACGCCGGGCCGGAAGCCCACCTCAACCAGGAAGTCGAAATCATGGGGCGACCGGCTGTCGATTGCCGTTTCCTGTATTATCCGGTCACAGAGCGGCTCAGCGGCCACCGCTTTCAGTTCGTCCGCGGTGAGTTCCGCATCAATGGTATAGACATCCACGGTGCGGACCGAGGTGACCGGGAAATGCAGAAAATGCTCGATCTCCCGCCGGATTCGCTCACCGCGGGCGTCGCGGACCTGGTCCTTCAGGCTTACTTCGATTCTGTGGGGCATATTCCTTCCCTTTCCAGCACTACCTTCCTGGTGGGGTACGGTACGACAACGCCGCTCCTGGCGAATCTGCTCAGGATATCGGCATTGAGCCGATCCGTCACCGGGAAGACTTTCGTATAATCCGTCACCCAGAAAAACAGTGACATTTGCAGAGAGCTGTCTCCAAAAGAAGTGAAATACGATTCGGGCTCCGGCTCCGCAAGCACATCCGGGTCTTCCTGCGCAGCCTCCACAAGGATCTTTTTCACTTTTTCGGGATCCGAATCATAATCGACACCGACTGCTATCCTTCCCTGCGACTTCCGGTCCGGAAAGGCCATGTTGTGGACGGTGCTGTTGCACAGTTCCGAATTGGGTATTATCAGAAGCGTGTTCTCCACCGTCCTGATCCTGGTGCTCCTGAGCCCGACATCAACGACATCGCCGGTCTTGCCGCTGGTCAACTGGATCCGGTCGCCGATGCGGAATGGCCGGTCGATCATCAGCGTGAACCCGGATATCATGTTTGCCAGCGTATCCTTTGCGGCGAGCCCGATGGCAAGGGAGCCGATACCCAACGCCGTGAGCAGTGAAAGTATATCATAGCCGAAGTGCTTGAGAGCCACGATCAGGCCGGCGCCGACGAGAAATATGGTCGCCACCTTTCTGACCAGGGGCGCGATGTGCGCGCCGACCGCGGTGCCGGTCCGTTCCTCGACCCTGCGCGCGTACCAGGACAGGCACTCGTCCAGGCTGCGATAGGCGATGTTGATGAACAGCACGACGTTGGCGCAGAAAACAGTGCCGGCGACAAACACGTGGAGCCGCTGGGGGAGCGGCAGGGAGCGGACCCCCAGGTAGATTCCGGCAAAAAGGGTCAGAAGCTCCACCGGCGGAGATATCCTGGCCAGGATGCGGTCGTCAAGGTCCGTGCTGGTCAGGGCGGTTATCCTGGGGATCCAGCGGGTCATCAGGTACCTGACGAGGAGCGAAAGTACCCAGAAAGCGGCAATGATGAGCAGGGCAAGGATGGCGCTCCTGATCCAGGTCGCAATCTGGCCGCCGTCCAGACCTATAGTGTAGAAATTCAGGATCCTATCCACCGAAGACCCGCGTGAAAATGGTATCCACATGCTTGAAATGGTATGCAAGATCGAAAGCACCGTCGATTTCTCCCGCTGACAGGTAGGATGTGACATCGGCGTCCGCCTTCAACTCTTCGCGGAAGTCCCTGCCCTGTTCCCAGACCTTCATCGCATTCCTCTGCACCAGCTCGTAGGCCCTCTCCCGGGAGGCGCCCTTGCGGGCCAGTTCCAGCAGGACACGCTGGGAAAAAACCAGCCCCCGCATGAGATTGAGGTTCTTCATCATGTTTTCCGGGTAGACTACCAGGTTTTCGATCAGGCCGGTGCAGCGATGGAGCATGAAATCCATGAGGATGGTGGCATCGGGCGCGATCACCCTTTCCACGGATGAATGGGAAATGTCCCTTTCATGCCAGAGCGGCACGTTTTCCAGCGCTGAAACCGCGTACCCCCTGATCAGCCTGGCCAGGCCGGAAAGGTTTTCGGAGAGGACGGGGTTGCGCTTGTGCGGCATGGCCGACGAGCCCTTCTGCCCCTTGCTGAAGAATTCCTCCGCCTCCAGGACTTCCGTGCGCTGAAGATGACGGATCTCGACCGCGAACTTCTCGATCGATGATGCGATGATGGCCAGGGTGGTGAAGAACTCGGCATGGCGGTCGCGCTGCACGATCTGGGTCGAACAGGGCGCCGGCTTGAGCCCGGCCCTTTTGCAGACATGTTCCTCGACGCCCGGATCGATGTTGGCAAAGGTTCCGACCGCACCGGAAATCTTCCCGTAGGATACCGTCTCCACCGCCGCCTCCATCCGCCGCAGGTTGCGGCGCATCTCATCGTACCAGAGGGCCAGCTTGATGCCGAAGGTGACGGGTTCCGCGTGGATGCCGTGGGAACGGCCGATCATGGCGGTGTCCTTGTGCTCGTAAGCCCTCTTCTTAAGGGCTGCCATGAGTTTTTTCATACCCTCCAGGATCTTCAGTCCGCTTTCCTTCATGAGCATGGCCAGGGACGTGTCCAGCACGTCGGAGGAAGTCATGCCCACGTGCAGAAACCGCGAGTCCTCACCGATGTAGTCGGCGACCGAGGTGAGGAACGCGATCACGTCGTGTTTCACGACCTTCTCTATTTCATCGATCCTCGCCACGTCGAAATTCGCGCGTTCCCTGATCCGCTCCACCGCATCGGCGGGAATCCTGCCCATTTGCGCATGGGCTTCACAAGCATAGAGCTCGATTTCAAGCCATTTGCGGTATCGGTTCTCCGCACTCCAGATGGCGGTCATTTCGGGGCGGCTGTATCTTTCAATCATGGGGAAATGTCCTCGTCATATTTAATATAGTACGGCATGCCGTCAACTTTCGTACACATCGCTGACACAATGCTGGGCGCCGACAATGAGCTGCGGCCGGCATTCCGTCCGGCCGGCGAGTGATGTCGTGAATGCCTGGCGGGCCGCTCCCGGAAGGTTGTTCACCTCCGACAGGTGGGCCAGGAACAGGGCTTCGAGATCGGCATGAATTATCTCTTCCAGGAGATCCACGGATTCCCTGTTGGAGAGGTGCCCGTGGCGCGACCTTATGCGCTGCTTCAGGTGCCACGGATAAGGGCCGTTTGCCAGCATCTCCTCGTCATGGTTGGACTCGAGGACCAGGGCGCGGCAGTCCCTGAGCTTGTCCCTGACCAGGCGGGTCGCGATGCCCAGGTCGGTGGCGCTTCCGATTCGCCCCTCACGGCACTCAATGACCACCCCTACCGGGTCAGCCGTATCATGGGTGATAGGAAAAGGATCGACGAGAAAATCCCTGAACGCGAAGGAGCAGCCGGATTCAAACTCAATGAGCCGTGTGGCGCGGAAATGTTCGGCGGTCTGACGGCTGGTCGGGTAACTTATGAGAACCGGAATCCCGTTCTTCCTTGCCAGGGCGCCGGCGCCGCGTATGTGGTCGGTGTGCTCATGGGTGATCAGGATGCCGTTCACATCCCCGACCGCGACGCCGATGGCGGCCAGCCTCGACGTCAGTTCGCGTGCCGAAAGCCCGGCGTCCACCAGGAGCCTGGTGTCTCCGGCCTCGATGAAGAGGGAGTTCCCCTTACTGCCGCTGGCAAGCAGACAGATCCGCAAAAAACCTCCTTGTGCCGTGGAAACAGAACAGCCGGGTCCGCTGTCCTTCCGGTTGTGAAAAACCGCGGTACTCGGCTGTGCAGAGCGAGCGGAATGAACCCTCACACCTTATCCAAACCATTTTATACAGAAAACCCGTGCAAGATTCAAGATCAAATATGTTTCCGCGCGGAATCCGTCGTGGGAAATCGGTACCAGGCATGGCATGTGGATCAGGGGATCCGCCCCCCTTCCCTCCCTCTTCCCGCTACGGGCGATCGCCGGGGATTTCAGCCAGAAAAGGGTTGACGGAACGCTGTCAGGTTGTATAGTATTTTTTGCCCGTGCTTCCCTGTTGTGTTTCCTCTCATGAAAATCACCAAGACAACACCACAGAAAGGAGGACCACAAATGACACGACGAATCGCCATCAACGGCTTCGGCAGAATCGGCCGCATGGTTCTGAGAAACGCCTTGAGGGAGAAGGACCTCGAAATCGTCGCCATCAATGACCTGAGCGAACCGAAGATACTGGCGCATCTTTTGAAATACGACTCGGTTCACGGCGCCTTTTCCGGACGGGTCGAAGCAGGCGACGGCAGCATTTCCGTAAATGGCAATCCAATCAAGGTATTCGCCCTGAAGAATCCCGACGAACTCCCTTGGAAGAGCGAATCGATCGACGTGGTGATCGAGTCCACCGGACACTTCACTGCCAGGGAGCAGGCGGAACTCCACCTCAAGGCCGGCGCCGGGAAAGTGATCATCTCCGCTCCGGCAACGGATCCGGACATCACTATTGTGGTCGGTGTCAATGACACCATGTACGATCCGGAGCGACATTTCATAATTTCGAACGCCTCGTGCACCACGAATTGCCTTGCCCCGGTCGCCAAGGTTCTCCACGAGAATTTCGGCATCGAAAAAGCTCTGGTGACGACGGTGCATTCCTACACCAACGACCAGAGAATACTGGACCTGCCCCACAAAGATCTGCGCCGGGCAAGGGCGGCAGCCCTTTCCATGATCCCCACCGCCACCGGTGCGGCACGGGCCATCTCCCTGGTGCTGCCGGAACTGAAGGGCAAAATGGACGGCATGGCCATTCGCGTTCCCACACCCAACGTGTCGGTGGTCGACCTGGTGGCGCTTCTGACCCGCAACGCCGATGCCGCCGCCGTGAACAGCGCCCTCAGGAAAGCATCCCGCAACAGCCTCAAGGGCATTCTCGGCTTTACCGACGAACTGCTTGTTTCCATCGATTTCAACGGCAATCCCCATTCTTCCATCGTTGACGGAGCGAGCACCAAGGTCATCGAAGGAAACATGGTCAAGGTCATATCCTGGTACGACAACGAAGCAGGATTTTCACGCAGGCTCATCGACCTCATCCGCATCGTTGTCCCCCGCTGATCGGCTCTTTGACCGCTTCAGGCGTGCCGTTCTTCGCGTTCACGACGTGATACCCAAATACCGGTGGTGAATTCACTGGTTCGCCGCCTATACAAATTGGTGCTGCAAAAAGTATCTCAAATTCATTTCGCAGGGAGATTTTTCATGACAATTCGGTACATCGATGAAATCAAGGATCTTGCCGGAAAACGGATTTTTCTGCGTGTGGACTTCAATGTGCCCCTGGACGAGGGTGGCAACATAACCGACGACACTCGCATCAGAGCGGTCTTGCCGACCATCAACTACGCCCTGGACTGCGACGCCAGGATCATCATCGCTTCGCACCTGGGACGCCCCAAGGGCGCGGTAAACCCGAAGTATTCCATGTCTCCTGCAGCAAAGCGGCTCTCCCGGCTCCTCGACAAGGAAGTCACGCTTGCTCCGGACTGTGTCGGCAGCGAAGTGGCTGCCAAGGTTGCGGCGATGAAACCGGGCGACATCATCATGCTCGAGAACCTCCGCTTCTACCCCGGCGAGGAAAAGAACGACCCGGACTTCGCACAATCGCTGGCCAATCTCTGCGATGTTTACGTCAACGACGCCTTTGCGGTTTCCCATCGCGCCCATGCCTCCGTGGAAGCCATCACCAGGTATGTCCCGACAGTGACTGCCGGATTCCTCATGAAGAACGAGATGACCTTCTTCGACCGGGCCATGCGGAATCCCGTCCATCCCCTGGTCGCCATCCTGGGCGGAGCCAAAGTCTCGGGAAAAATCGAGGTCATCGACAACCTGCTCAACAAGGTGGACAAGATCATCGTTGGCGGCGGAATGGCCTTCACCTTCCTCAAGGCCCTCGGTTATGATATCGGCAAGTCGATCGTCGAGGAGTCCCTGCTTGAAACCGCGCTGAACGCCTACAACAAGGCACGCGAGAAGGGAATCAAGTTTTACCTTCCGGTGGATTGCGTCGTAGCGGACCGCTTCGACCCGACAGCGGAAATCAAGATAACGCCGATCCAGGAAATTCCCCAGGACTGGATGGCCCTGGACATCGGTCCCGCTACCGTGACTCTTTTCTCACAGGTGTTGCAAAACGCCAAGACCATCATCTGGAACGGTCCCATGGGCGTGTTCGAGATGGATGCGTTCTCACGCGGCACCTTCGCAATGGTCAGTGCCGTTGCGAACTCCTATGCGCTGACCATCGTCGGCGGAGGCGACACCGACGTTGCCGTCCATCGAGCCGGGGAATTCGCAAAGATAAGCTACATATCCACCGGAGGCGGAGCTTTCCTCGAACTCCTGGAAGGCAAGAAACTTCCCGGCATCAAGGTGCTGGAAGAGAACGGAAAACCGCAATGACACCGCTGACGGAGGGAACCACGTGAGGACACCTGTAATAGCCGGCAACTGGAAGCTGTTCAAGCGGACCGCGGACGCCCTTGATCTTGCCACGAGACTCTCATCGCTGGTGCGGGACGCGGATGACGTTCAGATCGTAGTCGCACCGTCCTTCACCGTCCTCCCCGCGGTCCATGGGGCAATCGCCGGGACGCGCATCTCCCTGGCGGGTCAGGACTGCTTTTGGAGCGAGGAAGGCGCCTTCACGGGCGAAGTCTCACCCGGAATGCTCATCGACGCAGGCTGCAGCCACGTCATTATCGGCCACTCCGAGCGGAGGCAGTTTTTCGGCGAGACCGATGAAACCGTGAACAGGAAAGTCATGGCGGCCCTGCAAGCAGGCCTTGTTCCCATCGCCTGCATTGGAGAGACGCTCCAGGAACGGGAATCGGGAGAAACATTTGCCGTCCTGGAACGGCAACTTACCGGCAGTCTTGCCGGGGTGCCGGAAGCTGATGCCGCACACCTGATTATCGCCTACGAGCCTGTCTGGGCCATCGGAACGGGCAGAACCGCCAGCGACGCACAGGCCCAGGAGGTCCATGCCTTCGTCCGCGAGTTCCTGGCGCGCAGGTATCAGCCGGGGTTAGCCGAAAAAATGCGTATTCTCTATGGCGGCAGCGTGAAACCCGACAATATAAAGGGCCTCATGTCCTGTCCGGATATCGACGGCGCACTTGTGGGCGGAGCAAGCCTGAACGCCGAATCATTTGCGGCAATAGTGAATTACGGCAAATAATATCTTTTCATACAGCAATATTTCTGCTATGTTTTGCGATCAATACTTTGAAATGAGGAATCAGGCACTATGTACGGTTTTCTAATAGCAGTTCACGTCACGGTCAGCATCGCCCTGATCATCATCGTACTTCTCCAGGCCGGCAAAGGCGCGGACCTGGGCGCAACATTCGGCACCGGCGGCAGCCAGTCGCTGTTCGGCGCCGGAGGAGGGAGCAGCTTCCTCGGCAAGCTGACCGCCTGGGCAGCCGTGATCTTCATGGTCACCTCGGTGTCACTGGCGTACCTTTCAAGCAAACCGGGCAGTTCATCGATCATGCCCGCAAAAGCGCCCGTAACTGCGCCGAAACCGCCGACCCCGCTTCAGGCCCAGCCGGCGGCGCCGGCAGCTCCCCAACAGTCTCCGAAAAAGTAGAAATCATTTCACTTTTCTGTTGACATAGTCGGGTCAAATTGGTAAATAAGATGTCCGCAACGCCGAAGTGGTGGAATTGGTAGACACGCCATCTTGAGGGGGTGGTGGGCGACAGCCCGTGCGAGTTCGATTCTCGCCTTCGGCACCAAGAAATCAGAGGGTTACAGCAACTTTGCTGTAACCCTTTTTCTTTGTTGAAAGCAACTCGTGGATCATCCTTTCAGTACACTGCAACCGTGTGTTTTCCCGTCTATTTTTGCAAAAAGAATTGACATGTCATTTATTTATATTTAAATTGGTTTTCAATTATGCGTTCAACGATATTCGTTGTAACCTACTCCAGACATAATCGAGTGCATCTTTCAGGAAAACCGGCTTTATTTGTTTTTTAATGAAACTAAAATTCCATCCTGGCATACGCCCGGCAGTTTCCAGCTTGTCTTCATCCAAGTGCCCTTCAGCATGCGTGAAAAGGAGGTGAATCCGACCAACGAAGTTGTTCTGCGGAACATATAATTTATATTCTATGATGCACAAAGGAGAGAAAAGTGAAAAGTCTTACCGTGAAAGCTTTCGGCCTTCTGGCCGTATTTTGCCTGCTGGTTTCTTTTGCTTCCGTATGTGTGGCTGCTGATTCGAGCCTGAAGCGTTATGGCGTCCGCGTGCGCGGCATTTACGTAATTCCCGACGAGAAATTCGACGGCAGGATTCCCGGCAGCGAAACTCTCTCAATCGACGAGTACGCAGCTCCCGAACTGGACCTCGAATACTTCTTTACCAAGCATATATCGACGGAACTGGCTCTTGCCGTGACCAAGCACGATATTCAGTCGAACAAAGCGAACATCGGCTCGACCTGGCTTCTGCCTCCTTCACTCCTCGTGAAGTATCACCCGATTCCTTGCTGGCAGATCAGTCCCTATATCGGTTTCGGTATTAACGTGGTTATGCCGTTCAACGAAAGACTCGCCGGCGTTCCGGATTTCAAGATCGACACCAGCATCGGCTACGCAGCTCAAGTGGGGGCCGACATCAAGCTGACCAAGAACCTCTATTGGAACGTCGACCTGAAATACTATGACTGCAGCCCGGACATGACCATCGGCGGGACGAAATACAAGCTCCATGTCAATCCGTGGCTTGTCGGCACCGGTATAGGTGTAAGATTTTAGTTGAACTGATTCGGTTTAAAAGCGTGACAGATATGAAAAAAGCCCCCTTGCACCAAGGGGGCTTTTTTTTGGTCGCGCCGAAACTTGCCATTACCCGGTTATGCAGGGAACACGGGATATGGGTGCAGCCGTAACAGATCACCGGCTCATCCCCGCGACTGCGGGGAACACTCTGAAAGGCCAATTTCAGCGGTGCCGATGACCGGTTCATCCCAGCGTCTGCGGGGAACACTTCCAAATATATCAAGCCGGAAGAGTTGGTTTCGGTTCATCCCCGCGTCTGCGGGGAACACTTAGGATTTTTCGACATAGCGCCCTCCCCTACCGGTTCATCCCCGCGTCTGCGGGGAACACGAAGCGGCGGAAAGAGTTATGATGACCTTGAGCGGTTCATCCCCGCGTCTGCGGGGAACACATAGGGGAAGCGGCGGAAAGAGTTATGATGACCGGTTCATCCCCGCGTCTGCGGGGAACACATAATAGCGTGGGTAAAATTACGAATGGCCGGCGGTTCATCCCCGCGTCTGCGGGGAACACGCCACAAACCCCTTCCGTGCTTTCTGGCGTCCCGGTTCATCCCCGCGTCTGCGGGGAACACTGATCGCCCCCGCACGGAAAGTCGGCTTCATCCGGTTCATCCCCGCGTCTGCGGGGAACACGTTGTAGAACCGGACTTCCGCGAAATGTCCACCGGTTCATCCCCGCGTCTGCGGGGAACACCGCTGATATGGTGTTTCCGGGCCAATGTCAGGCGGTTCATCCCCGCGTCTGCGGGGAACACGCCGCTGGCGATATTTCCCCCGACCGTCTGAACGGTTCATCCCCGCGTCTGCGGGGAACACAGAATCATATTCCAGAAGCTGATATTTTTTACCGGTTCATCCCCGCGTCTGCGGGGAACACCTCCTTGAGTGTTGCCGGTGCGAATGCTGGGGCGGTTCATCCCCGCGTCTGCGGGGAACACACTTCCTCTATATCTTTGATTTTTCATTTAATTTTCAAAGAACAAAAATCTACCAACATTTCGCAGCTCAAAATCACGTTGAACCCGAATCCTGATTTTCGTTCTCAGGCAGAAATGATACCAGCTTTAATCCATCCATTTCCACCGGAATACGCCGGTTTACACCGAGAGTCAGGAAATCAAAACCCGATTCGGTGTTGGTACTCCAGGCCATGACCGCATTACCTTCACCGATGCCGGACGCGATCGTTCCCCAGATCATTTCCCTCACCCTCCGTGAAACTTTCCCCACGTAGACACCCGCCCTTATTTCCAGCAACCATATGGCTAGTCTGCCCCGCAGCCGGGGCGGAACATTTTCAACCACGATGACCAGCATCGCCCATGTCCTCCTTGTTCGGGATAGCAGGTGTCACCGATTCGGGCGGCGGTTTCGGCATCTCGAATTCTCCTGCTGCCAGGACCTCTTCAATAGTTGGTATGATCCGATGAAGGAGCTTGGTTTGTCGGAAAGCATCGCGACACGCAATCCTTACCTCACGTTCCGGATCGCGGGGCTTTTTGGCGGCAATCCTGAATGCCACCGGTACGACGGTTTCGAATTTAAAGATATCGGCAATATCGTAAACAAACGATTGCGGTTTGCCGGTATGAATGAAGCCGACGGCTGGCGCATAGCCCGCAGCCAGGATTGCCGCCTCGCAGATGCCGTAAAGGCATGCGGTAGCGGACGAGAGGCAGCGGTTGGAAATGTCGCCGCTCTCCCATTCGGTGTGGTCATAGTTGCGATTTTTCCATGGAACATTATATTGCCGGGCAAGCAGTTCATACATTTTCCGCACCCTTACCCCCTCGATGCCACGCAACTGATCGACACTGCGCCGCTCGGGTGGGTTTTCCCTGAAGCGCATCGCATACATCTTTCGTACTACCTTGAGCCGAGCTCCATCGTCCAGTGCCAGTTTCGCCTGGTAAAGGAGCCTATCCGCTCTCGCCCCGCCGGGCTGGCCCGAAGCATAGAGACGGACACCAGCCTCGCCGACCCAGACCAGGAGGCATCCGACCCTCGAAGCATAGGTGACCGCCGCATGGGAAACCCTGGTCCCCGGTTCCAGCATGAGGCACACCACCCCGCCGATGGGGATGTGAGTGCGAACGCCGGTCTTGTCAACTACCACAAATGCACCGTCAAGGACATCCAGATTTCCTTTTTCCAGGAACACGACAGATATCCGATCCTTGACGGGAATCGGTTTCAGGGGCGGCAGTATAGGTTCTGGCAAGTTAACCTCCATTCTCAAAATACTTTCTTGACGCCTTATCCGGTATGACGTATCATCATACCATTGGAAAGGAGAACCAATATGGCAAAGGCGAAACTGGCAATCACCCTGGACAGCAGTTTGCTCACCGAGGTTGACAATCTTGTCAGACGGCGCTTTTTCCCCAATCGCAGCCGTATCATCGAAGAGGCGGTGGAGGAAAAGCTGGCCCGGTTGAAGAAAAACCGACTCGCTCTCGAATGCAGCAAACTTGACCCCGGATTTGAAAAAGCCCTGGCCGAAGAAGGGCTGGAAAAGGAATTCAGTGAATGGCCCGAATACTGAGAGGGGAAATCCGCTGGGCCGATCTCAACCCTGTGCGCGGCAGCGAACAGGGGGGATTACGGCCGGTCCTTATCCTGAGTCACGATGTTTTCAATGACCGTTCAGGCACCGTCATAGCCCTAGCCATCACCAGCCAGGAGCAAAGGGCCGGGTTTCCGCTCACCCTGGAACTCGCGGCCCCAGCACTGCCCAAGAGATCCTGGGTGAAGATCAGCCAAATCCGGACCCTATCGGTCGAACGTATCGGCAAAAAGATCGCCGAAGCTTCGCCGGAGGAAATGGAACAGGTTGTCGAGGGGCTTAACGAAATCATAGGCTGATCCTCACTTCAAGAACGCCTGAATAGAAAAATAGCTCCCCACTTTATGAAAGGGGGGGCCTGGGGGATTTTATAGCCTCGCCAGCGAGAAGAGCCCGCAGCCGAAGGCCTTGGCCGGGCCGATGCCGGTACGAAAAGCATCAGTGAAAGCTTTGGCATCCGTAACCTCCAACATTCCCTCAAAACGTGCCGTCTTCAGGCTCAGTTGGTGCCTTTTATCTCCTTTTATCTTGCTGCCGTTGATATATCCTTCGTCAATGGCCTCCATCCCACAAAACCGGACTCCAAGTCGTTCTTGCTTCTTTTCCAACCATTCCAGCAACGATTCTTCTCGAATCAGTCCGCGCCGTTTTCCTTCCCGTGTTACCGTCGGATTTGCCCTCAGACGAAACCTAAAGCATTGCCCAAGCTGGAACACGGGAGAAAACTCCTTTACCCTTGCAGAGACGATACCCCTGTTCTCTTCGGCAAGCTGCCGCCAATCAGGACTCTGCGGACTTTGCACAAGGATTGACAGCAAGCCGTTTCGCTCTTCCGGTTCCACCCGGTACAAGACCCTCTGCGTCTCCCTGTAGACAGCAAATCCCTTCATCACTGTCTGATGCAGCCGGTAGATATCCGCAAGCGCTTTCATAACCGACCGATCCAGCAGTTTCAGGTTCAACTGTGTCAGATACATTGCACCACCTCCCTTGCTGCCGGGAACTCGGCTGATCAACGTCAACTATTTTTCTCGGTCAACGACAATTATAATTCCCGTTTGTGGATGGAGGAGGGGGCCGGCAGGTGAAGGCTTTGGGAAAGCCTTTCAGCTGGCCGGTCCCT
>JAVBWB010000009.1:0-4098 GCA_036677645.1 Geobacteraceae bacterium
TTCTAATACTTCCCGGTCACCGGTTGTCAATTCAATATGTTCTGTTGTGCGTGCCATGAATGGCACTATAGCACAACCAATAATATTTAGATATAACTAACCGCACGAGACACTAGTGCAACCGACGATTGAAGACCGGAAGTTTCATCCATTTCAACCGGGAGAACACCATGAAATACATCATGCAGGAAGGCTATCTGACATTGACGTCAGGAGAATGGCAGGACCGGAGCGTCAATGTGCTGGCGCCCCAGCACCTGAAAACAAAAGGCGCCAATCTGGTTGTGGCACGCGATACCATGCCCATGGGAACCGACGTGCAGGATTACCTGGAACAGCAAAAGCAGACATTCAGGAAAGAACTTGCCGAATTCCGGATCCTTGCCGACGTCGAAGACAGCATCGGAGGCCATCCCGTCCATTTCCTCGAATTCACCTGGAAGGGCGATGGCAAGGACGTCTACCAGATAATGGGCATCATACCCGTACATGAAAACATCATCAGCCTGACCGCAACCATACCCGGTACTCCTGACAAATCTGAACGGGAAGAACTGCTGGAAGCAATCATCAGCTTCAGATTTCATGATCCTCCTCAAGAGCCGGTGACATGAGCGATCAGGGTTCATCAACATTCAAACAGGATCTCGAAGCACTGAGGAACCGGAAAAGCGATGCCGCAACTGCAAGTGGAATCGAGACAGCCGGCCATATCGGCGCAGGCTCGATCATCGTTGGCAATGCAGCGAAGATTGCCTACCAAGCCCGCAAGGTGGGCGCTCCGATCAAGCCGGCCCTGCGCTGTTTTGCCAAGAGAGTCTTCGTCCCATTGGCGGCGGCCATGGCTGGTTCCGCCGTTGCCGACGCCATTGGAGCGGACGACATGCTGGTGGACATGCTGGGCAAGCCGCGTCAGGCCTCAAAGGGACGCCAGCCCGCCCACGTGGGGCACAGGATCGCGCACAACAAGTCTTCCCGGGGATTTTTCACGGGACTTTTGGCCGCCGCTCTTGCAGGAGCGGCTGTTGCCGGCATTCTGGCGCTCACCATCGGAACCGGAGGCCTGCTCGGCCCCGTGTTGATCGGATTTGCCGCCGGTTTTGCCTATTCGGCGGTAGCCGGCATGGAGAAGAAGACGGCAGATCTCTGCGGGCATATCGAAACCGGTTCTCCGAACGTCTTCTTCGAAGGAAAACCGGTTGCCCGCGTCAACGATCTTGTCATATGCGACCGGCACTCCCCCCCTCGGCGCATCATGGAGGGAAGCAAAACCATCTTCATCAACAACTACCCCCTGGCTCGCATCGGGCACAAGATCACCTGTTCCGCTGTGGTGCAGGAAGGGTGCAATACCATCTTCGCTGATGAAACCAGCGAAATGTACGGCGAGCCCGATTCCGAAATTTCGGTGGGAGAACAACTTCTGCAGTCCGGCATTGAAGTATGGGGAGCAACTTCGGCAGTCCGCGAGGGCGGGCTTCTCGGAAGCCTGTTGCGCAGACTATTCGGCGAACCCATCGATGCCGCAACCGGCGACTACGCAAGCTACCAGACTGACTTCACCTATCCCTGTGTTCCTCCACTGCAGCTGACTCGTGCCTATGCGGGGAAGGAGAGGATTCATGGATTAATGGGCAGCAAATGGATCTGCAACTGGTCCCAGCGACTGGTGTTTGACACGGAAACACCCACGGTGCTCCTTGAAGACGCCGAAGGACAGCGGCTCAGATTCGCCCTCGGGAAATCATCGGAGTTCGACTCCCGCCACCTGAAAGCGCCTTACTTTCATCTTTCCGGCGCCAAAGAGAGCTCCCGCCTGTTCGACAGCCGCACCCAGACGACTCTGATCTTTACCACAAGCGAAGCCGATCCCCAAACCGGAATTTTGAGCGCCATCGAAGACAAAAACGGCAACCGCATTGAATTCATCTACACAGCCGGCAGGCTCAACCGTGTCCTCTGCCCCGACGGGGCAGCCTTCAATGTCAGGACAAACGGGCAGGGCGTCATCGAAACCGTCACCAGGGAAGGCGAAACAAGTCCCGTTGTCAGCTATGAATACGACTCAATCATCGCAATGACCGATGCGATCAGCCGGTTCAACGGAGAACTCCATTACCGGTACAATTCCCAGGGCTGGCTCACACACTGGCACGACAGCGGTGCAACCAAAGTCGACATAGAATACGATAGCGAGGGCCGGGTCATCGCCACCCGCACCCCCGACGGCATGTTCAACGACCGTTTCATATACCATCCCGATGAATGCAAGACCGAATACATCGACGCCACCGGGGCCCGCACCACCATCTGGTTCAACGGACACAATCTCCCTGTCCGCGAACAGGACCCAATGGGCAACGTCACCCACCACGAGTGGGACCATCTGGAACGAAAACTTTCCACCACTGATGCCTTAGGGCGCATAACCAGCTACGACTATGACAGCGACGGCTTATTGATCTCGGAAACCGACTGGGCGGGGCGCAGCGCCCGCATTGCCCACGACAGCCGTGGCCAGATTACCCGGATCGAATACCCTAATGGGACCTCGTCCTCCTGGGAATACGATGGTCGTGGCAATCTCACGTCGGCAAGCGGACGGGACGGCACGATCACCAGTTATGGTTACGACGAACGCGGGAATCCGATCCATGAAACCGGGCCGGACGCCGCCAGCAACAGGTGGGAATACACCAAGGAAGGCAGACTGGCGGCTTTTATCGATTCCCTCGGCCATCGCACTGCTTTCGACCTGGACTTATGGGGCCGCCCACGCAAAATAATCGATCCCGCTGGTTACTCAACCTACTATGAATACGACCTTTCTTCAGAGAACCCGAGAGAGGATGTCAGTCGCATCATCCACTCGGATGGTGGGGAGGAATGTTTCACTTACGACCTGGAAGGACAGCCTGCAACCCACACCACCCAGGAAGGTCAGGCAACAAGATACAGCCACGGCGCCTTCGACCTGCTGCGAAGCATCACCGATGCCAGGGGATACACCACAAAACTCGACTACGACGGCGCGGCGCGGTTGAAGCGGATCACCAACGCGCAAGGGCAGAAATGGACATACAGTTATGACCTGGCCGGAAACCTGGCCATGGAAACCGACTGGGCCGGCAGGCAGACCGGCTATACGAGGGATGCGATAGGCAGGGTTGTTTCCAAGCGATTGCCCGACGGAGTGGAGCAACGCATAACCTGGGACGAACAGGACCGGATCGTCGCCGTTGAAACGTCACGACAAAAAATCGTCTACGAATACGATGGCTCAGATCGTCTCACCAGAGCGGCAACCTTCAACAAGGACCACCCCGAACCCGAAAGCGATCTCAAGTTCATTTATGACGAAAAAGGATGGCTGATAAGAGAAATTCAGAACGGCATCGCCATCGAGTACAAATACGATCTCGCAGGCCGCTGCATCAACCGCAAAAGTCCCAGCGGCGAAACGACCTTTCGCTATGACCTGGCCGAACAATTCACCGGAATAACCAGCAATGGCCATGGGTTGGACTTCACCAGGGACGCACGGGGACTGGAAACCCACAGGCAGTACCGGGGAGAAGGTAAAGCGCCGCTGGACGCCTTCACCCTCAAACAGAGCTTTGACCCGTGCGGACGGCTGAAGAGCCAGCAGGCCGGCCGGGAGCGGCAGCTCACAGCCCACGAAAAATTAGCCGAGATCTTGCGCCGGTACACTTTGGACAAGGCCGGAAGGCTCATCGGATTGAGCGACAACAAGCGTGGCTTAAGCAGCTATCATTATGATCCGCGCGATCAGATCACCCGTATTACCCGCCAGACCGGCCTCAATAAGCAAAGTGAAGAGAAGTACAGCTACGACGAACTGCTCAACCTGACCCACAGCGACGGGCAAAGCCACCGCTACCTTGACGGAACCGTCCGCGCCATCGGCCCGAACACCTACCACTATGATGTCCGTGGCCTGGTAATCGAGAAGAAAGTCGACAGGAACGGCTTCCGGCCCAGAACCTGGCGTTATTCCTGGGACGACTTCGACCGGCTCATCGAAGCCAGAACGCCTGACGGCAGCGTCTGGAAATACACCTACGACGCCTTTGGAAG
>JAVBWB010000010.1:0-200159 GCA_036677645.1 Geobacteraceae bacterium
ACAGAACAGCTGACCGGATGGCGACCCGAGCATGCCTATTGTGATAAAGGCTACCGGGGAGAGCCCGCAATCATTGAAAATACCAGAGTTCACTTGGCCAACAAGCGCAAGAAGAGCATGAAGCCCAGAGAGTGGAGTTGGTTCAAGAGACGCAGCGCCATCGAGCCAATCATCGGCCACGTGAAGTCAGATCACCGGATGGACCGCAACTATCTCAAGGGAGAAACTGGCGACATGATCAACGCCATCCTTGCCGGGTGCGGCTTCAACCTGAGGAAGCTCCTGAGAGCTATCCTTTTGTTCTTTTTCAAAGAACGGTTCAACGACAACTTTATCGACTGGCCAACCCTCATCGGGTGGTTCAGTCGGCTTAATCAACCAGCCTGAAACCGGTTTCGGACTTTTTCAGGGACGACTTGAATAATTAAATCAATTCTTCCGCAATTGCCATAAAGTCGTTTTCAATGGTGACCCAGGTACGTCAGGCCATTGGTGCACCAATTTCTTTAAGAGCTTCCCATCAGGTAGTCACTTAACTGTAAGTTTTCTCCTCGACAGATTACTTCGCATTGATTTCACGATCACTTTAAATAATGGATTTACTATCTTATAAACAAGCATATTCAGATAGAACAGCCCGCCTTGTTTTCGATTGGGTAATTCGTTGTCTTTTTCATCACTTATTGATTTTCCATTTTTGTATGATTTCCACAATTTATACGAATATCCGTAATCAATTATCGGTTTTATAAACATCTTCTCCAACAAAAAAGATACCTTTAAGTATCTTTTTGTTAACATCGCCATTTCATGCAGGGAAATATTGCTTTGCGTGTTTAAGTGCGACTGTTGAGCGAAATGCTGCCTGAAAGCTACAAGAGGCTCCGTTAAATAGAGCAGATCTCCTCGGGAAAGCAAATGCAACCACATTTCCAAGTCGACCAATTGCTTGTAAGCCGGGTCGAAACCCCTCATTCCTATCTCTCGTCGAAACATAACCGCTGTTGGCTCGCCAATAATATTTCTCTGTTCGAGCAAACATTGCCTTACCATTTCCCGGCCACTTACCAGAGCATCTTCTTTCATGCAGTTCCAAGTGTTTGTCGGGTTGGAATGATCATCAATCACAATTCTGGCAGAACAAACCATAACTGCTTCCTTATACGTCTCCAGACTGTCATACATAAGCCTTATCGACTGATTTCCGACAAGTTTGTCATCGGCAAACAAGAATTTTACATACTTCCCCCTGGCAGTCTCCAGACAAAAGTTCCAATTCTGCACCATCCCAACATTAGCTTCGTTCTTGATGAACTTGATTGAAGGATTGTGTTGTTTGTAGAAATTGACAGTATTTTCAGTATCATCGTCTGAGCAATCATCTATGATTATCAGTTCATAGTCCTTGAAGTCCTGTGCCAACACGGATTCAATGGCCTCACCGATATACCTTCCATAATTGTAGGTCGGAATACAAATGCTGACTTCAGGCTGTTTCACTTCCTACCTCTTATTGGCACACCACAGGGAGTCGCATATACCTGACATATTAGGTTTGCTCCACAGCCCCGTCAAGGCGTTGTGGATAACCAGTCAATATGCAACAATGGCGTACTGATGATCTTGTTCAAACTGCCTGGATGAGACCAACAAACATATCAGATCCGGCATGAACTCGCTTTGGATTTCCTTGTCAAGTACAGGGCATTAAACATCATGTGGTCCATACATATTTGAGCGCTTTTACAGTGTATCCGGGAGATTTCAAGCAACGATACAAATTGGGAAGGGTGCACAACAAACGCAAAAACAATCTCGGTACATTCGGATAACATAACCGAAAAAACAGATATTCGCTCTTGATAATGGTATGGCGACGGAACGCTTTATTCTGCTTGGTACTTGCCCCTTCAAAATGAAATATTTTAGCGTCTGGAGTATACATAATTTTATATCCAGCTTTTCGTATCCTGAATTGCAGCTCCGATTCTTCGCAATACAGGAAAAATCTTTCATCAAAAACGCCAACTTCATCAAGCACACTTTTTCTGACCATGAGGTCAGCGCCTATAAGCTGCTCTACCTCGTGAGTGCTTTCGCGGTCGTCATCATTTCTGGGGTTATCGATAAAATACCTCAACCCTGATACCTTGAGGAAATACCGTTTGGGAGAATTAAAATAGCCATAGGCATGAACAGTTTCATAACCGCTATTGAAGAGATTTCCGCCACAGGCCGCACAGTCGGCATAACCCTCCATAACATCATAAAGAACTTTGGATGCATTGTTAATCAGGACACAATCGGAGTTGAGAAAAAGAACATACTTGCCTTGCGCATGAGATAAACCAAGGTTATTGGCTTTCCCGAAACCCAGATTTACCTTTGAACGAACAAGCCTGGCTTCCGGAAACTCATTTTCAACCATTTCGCAAGAGTTGTCCTTTGAATCGTTGTCAACGACAATGACCTCGTAGGATACATCCTCAGTCTTGCCAAAAACAGACTTCAAACAATCTCTCAGCAATCCACACGTATTGTAACTAACTATGATAAAAGATATATCCATTTGCAGTTTTATTGCACACCAGAAATGCTCTCCGAAGAAACAAATCATCCGAACAAGAGTGAGTCATTGCTCCAACCCTTTAACTATCCCGTTTTTACACCTCGCCTCACGCATTTCAACCCTCTTCCTGAAAATTCCCATGTTGTATAAGAATTTATCATTTTCCCGGTTCCATGACGCCTGATGCCACAGGTGAAACACGATTGTCTTTCCCCTGACCGATTTAACCTTTCCTCCGTTATTCAACACCCTGATGCCTATGTCATTATCCTCAAGAGAGCCATCCTTGAAATCCTCATCAGAGCCGTTTATTTCGTAGAACAGTTTTCTGTATATGCTGAAATTGCAACCCCAGATACCATCATCAGTGATCCTGTCACGGTGTAAAATTCTTCTCAGCAGAGGGCTATTGATTTGGAAAGCTTCATCGACTTTTCTTGAATCGCTTACGATTGAATCCCACAGAAGGCTGAAAGTAAGCTTGTTTATCAACTTGCCTTTTTGTATCAAGCGTTCAGTGAGTTTTTTACCGAATTCTACTCTTTTCCCACCAAGTACTGCATCCGGTTCGGCATTTTCCACATGTGCCTTCACGAAGTGCCTATGGGCGACACAGTCACCGTCTATGAATATCAAGTAATCTCCAGAAGATTCTCTTACGGTCCTGTTTATGATCATCGGTTTCCTGAAACCAATGTCTTCTTGCCAGACATGCTTCAATTCATAGTTACAATATTTACTCGAACAAAACTTTTTAATAACCAATGCAGTTTGCTCATCACTTCCATCGTCGGCGACTAGAACTTCATCTGGTACCATTGATTGCACAGATAAGCTCATTAGGCATAATTCGAGTGCCCCAGGTCTATTGTATGTCGGAACAATTACAGATATTTTCACCCAATATACTCCAAAGACAGAATCACGTTATCAATTAATCTTCCGATTTATTTAGCAATTCAACAAAACAGCATTCAAATCAATTCGAGCTTTCAGCATTCTCAAAACGCTGAAGCTTTCGATCAAGTTCGTACAGTTTTACATATTTCAGGAAAACGCAATGCGCTTCCTCCACACTGATTATAAAGCCTGCAATTCCGTCAAGAAAGCCCAACCTCACGAAATAACGGTAGAAGAATGCATAGAGAGGCCGCAGGGTAAAGTTTATGATTCGTGCTTTCCTGCCGCTCTTGTAGTGATCCCGGGCCGTAAGCGTGGAATACGTGTTCTTGGTTGCCGAGAAATGCTCCATATCCCGATAGATGTAATGGATAAGATTCCCCTTGAGTCGGCCAATCGTGCCGTTCACTTGCACCGCATCGTGGGGACTGTACCCGCCCCAGCAACACCGATCCTTGCGAAACAAGCGGACTTTGTAATCCGGGTACCATGCTGAGTGGTTGATCCATCTTTTCATGAAAAAATGGTATCGGGGCATCTCAAATGCAACATGAGGAGTTGTTCCGAGATCGAGCGCAAGAATTTCCTCTCTGAGCTCCGGAGTTACCCGTTCGTCGGCATCCATGCTGAGAACCCAGTCACAGGTGGTCTGGTCTGTCGCAAACTGGCTCTGGGCGATGTGTCCCGGCCAATCGCGGACAATTACCCTGTCAGTGTACTTTTTTGCTATTTCTCGGGTTGCGTCAGCACTATGGGAATCGACGACCACTATTTCATCTGCCCAGGCAATGCTCTCGAGGCAATCTTCAATGTTCTGCTCTTCATTGCGGGTGCGAACGGTTGCGGAAATGCGTATCTTCTTTTGATCATTCATCGTTAATTTCCCAGAGTTCCAGGCATGAAATTCCTGATTTCCCGTACCACTTCATCAATCGTAATATCCTCGATGCATGCCGGTTTCATGCGACCAGACGGTTTGCATTCTTCAAAAAATTTCTGCCCGCACGGACTGCAGGGAAACGCCTTGTAAATTACCCGGCAGCTTTCCCCCCAAGGACCGAACTTGACCGGAGACTGGGGACCGAACAACGCAACCAGGGGAACACGCATGGCTGCCGCCAGGTGCATTATTCCGCTGTCATTGCAAACCAGCATGTTGCAGCGCCCCAGCAACGCCATGGACTGCCTGAGAGTTGTGGTCCCCACTGCCATCACCGGTTCCGGGCTGATCCCGACCCTGAGCTTTTCGGCCAGCGGGACATCCCGTTTCCCGCCAAAAATGAGAATTTTCGCATCATACAACATTTGCAGCCGATTAGCCAGCTCCATGAAATTTTCATGATGCCACGCCCTGGGCGGATTGGCGGTAAAGGGGTGAAGCGCAATCACGGCATCGGACGCTGAAACGCCGGCAGTCCTCAGATAATCGGCGGCAAACGCTTTCTCGTCATCCGTAAGCCAGGCTTCGAGATAATCGTCTGTTACCGGGACTCCGTCCGCCCGCAGGACATCGAGGAAATTCTGCACCTCGTGCTGGTCATGACGATAGGGCACCCTTTTCGTGAGCAGGAATCCCCGCGCCTCGGTGTCGAAACCCACGCGCTGGGGGGCTCCGGTAAGACGTGCGATAAGCGCGCTGGACAGCGAGCGCTTCAGCACATAAACCTTGTCGAAGCGCCTCCTGCGCAGGCCCTTGATGAAAGCCCACTTGCTGGACAGGGTTTTGTGCGCGCCCCGGCTGTCGGCATGGATGGTAACCGGGTCCCAATACAGAACTTCATCGACATAGGGCACGCCTTGCACTACATCCGAAGAGCCGGGCGCCACGACCCAGACGATTTCCGCTTCCGGTTCGGCCCGCCGCAGATTGCGCAGAAAAGGTATGGTCAGGATGGTGTCGCCGATGAAGCGGTACCGCAGGACCAGGATTTTTTTTCTGACCGTGTTCATCATCATGTCCTAATCGAACTTCTCTGCTTCATCAACCAGCATAACCGGGATATCGTCCCTGACGGGATATTTCAGCCGGCACTTGTCGCAGGCCAGCGCCTCGCCCTTTTCCAGGAGCCGCAACCCGCCCTTGCACACCGGGCAGGCCAATATTTCGAGCAGTTCTTCAGACAATGGCATATAACCCCCCTATGAAGCAAACAATTTGTCCAGTGCAGCAAAGATCATTTTTCCCTCGGGTATCGACATTCGGAGAATAGCGGCATAGATCCGTTCGCATCTCAGACGTTTACCTGAAAGTTTTACTGCGTCCTTTTCCGTGGTGACAAGATAATCGCCGTTCATCAATTCAAGCGCATTTTCGATCTTTTCAATCTCCCCGTCTCCATAGAAGCAGTGATCTGGAAAAGCGATCACTGAGGCCAAATTGAGCCCTGCTTGCCTGAGCATTGAAAAAAAACGCTCCGGGTCTGCTATTCCGGCGAAAGCGACTCCCCTCAAGGCTCGCAGGGAGGTAACCGTCTCGGGAGAATTTTCCATTTTAAGTGAACGAACCGCCACTATCTCATGATTTGCACGGCAGAAGGGTATCCGAGGGAAGGCATGCGCCGGGCTGCCGCCCTGGCTGCGGGTGTACACGATCAGATCGGCCCTGGAAGCCGCATTGCGCGGTTCCCGCATGATTCCCGCCGGCAGCACATGGCCGTTGCCGAACGGTCTTTCGGCATCCAGCAGGAGAATCTCCAGGTCGCGATGAACGCGCTGATGCTGGAACCCGTCGTCAAGGATGAAGACATCGGGCTCCACCTGTCTGAGAACATCGAGCCCCGAGCGGTAACGGTCAGCGCCAACAGCCACAATCAGCCCGGGGACGGTTTCCGCGAGCATGACCGGCTCATCCCCTGCTTCCACCGCCTGCATCAGAATGCGGTGGCCATCGGACACTATCCCCCCGGTTTTCATTGCCGAACCGCCATAGCCGCGCGACAGAACCGCCACCCGTTTGCCTTGTGCCAGGAAGTAGCGGGCTATCCAGGCCACCATCGGCGACTTGCCGGTGCCGCCGGCAGTGATGTTTCCCACCGAGATGACCGGCTTCGGCAAGCGGTGCGTGCGGAAAACCCCGAACCTGAACGCCAGTGCCCGCAGGCGCATCACTATCGAGTACGGTATCGAAAGCACGGTTAATACCGGAACGATCAGCAGTGCACCCAACCCCCTGCGTTTTCCTTCCAGCAGTGCTCTGAAATAGTGGTGAAATGACATTCCATCGCCTTGTATGAGGTGCCGACCGGGCGGTCATCCGGGACACCCGGAAAGGCCATAACCAGGATACCCCGAATGTTAAAACAAGGATACCCGCAAGGGGTATCCCTACAAAATCGTTATTTATTCGCCCTGTAGGGGTACCCCTCGCGGGTACCCTTCATTATCAGGGTTTGCCCACACACCTCTGACAGGTACCCTCTTATCGCGGGCTGATTTACTATCGTTTTTCCCCTTTTTCTTGAATGCACCTTTTATAACTTATCGTGACCACGCTGTTTTCCCTTATTGCACACCCGTTATCCTTCAAACCATCCATTTTACAAAATCATTCACAACTGAAACCTTGTCTGAAGGATACTCTCGAGGATCAAAACCAGGATACCCGCAAGGGGTATCCCTACAAAATCGTTATTTATTCGCCCTGTAGGGGTACCCCTTGCGGGTACCCTTCATTATCAGGGTTTTGCCATACACCTTTGACAGGCACCCTTCAAACCATCCATTTTTCAGAATCTTTTCCCGATGAAATCTTGCCAGACACGGGGTTTTCCTTATCAAACTCCCATTTTATGGGATTTTCTATTATGTAACGACGGATACTATCCAATTCTTTTTCACTGCGTATGACATGTTCGAAATAATTTTGCTGCCAAAATTTCGCCCTGGCGTTGACATTTTCCGACTCGATGATGCCAAGCCATGAAACTACGCATAGAGACTTGAAGGCTCCTATGATTTCACCCAAACGGTTTCTTTGGCGCGAGTTGCATTGTTTTTGATCAATATTTGGATACCCGCAAGGGGCAACCCTACAAACATCCAACATCAGAATGCCGTGGAAATGGTTCGGCATAATTACATATTCGCCCAACATAACGCCAGGATACCTTTTAGGAATATCCTCCCACTGTTCTCTTACAACCTTCTTCAATACGGGGAATTGTTCAAAATAGCAACTGCGTTCATAAGTACAAAGCGTTATAAAATACGCCCCGTTGCCGGCATAATCATAACCCTTCAACCGAATTGATCGCCGATGATGAATATCAGGGTCGTATGTCATACCTACACCATAAATAATACAGGAAGCCGTATACGATGGTAAAAAACGGATACCCGGAGAACCAAAACCAGGATACCCCGAATTTTAAAACAAGGATACCCGCAAGGGGTATCCCTACAAAATCGTTATTTATTCGCCCTGTAGGGGTACCCCTCGCGGGTACCCTTCATCATCAGTGTTTTCCCACACACCTCTTGCGGGTACCCTATCATTCATTCCCTGCCGGTCACCCATGACACGGGACGCTCGGGATTTTTCAGAAACGAAGAGATTATTTCCATGTGCCGTTCAGTCGCTCCGCTGTTGCGGCGCAGGACATTCGCACCGTTCATGCCCATCTCTTTCCGCTTGTTCGCATCGTTCAACAACCCGCGAAGCGAAGCGGTCAGCGATGCCTGGTCCGCAACCTCGATGCCTCCGCCATTGTCCAGGACAAGGGATCTTATCTCCCGGAAATTGCTCATGCAGGGACCGAACAGCACCGGCACCCCGCACGATGCCGGCTCCAGCAGATTGTGTCCCCCGACCGGAACGAGGCTTCCGCCTACGAACACCACGTCGGATACGGAATAGATCTTTGCCAGTTCCCCCACGGTATCCAGCAGGAGAACTTCCCCGTTACCCATGACAGGGGAATTAGTGTCCGGTTTCGATCGAAGCGAATACCTGATCCCCGCTGCCTGCAGCAACTCGCCGACATTGCCGGCCCGCTCCGGGTGTCGCGGCGCAAGGATGAGAAAGAAGTCGCTTTTCTCCTTGAGAAGCGCCTGGTATGCGCCGATCACCGGCTCCTCTTCCCCCTGGTGGGTGCTGCCGGCGGTAAACACGGTCGCCGAAGGGGGAATCCGGTATTCCGCCCGTATCGATGCCGCGTCCCGGGCGGTAAGGCTTCCAACCGGAACGTCGTACTTGAGATTCCCGGTCACATGAACTTGCGCGGAAACAGCGCCGAGCGACCCGATCCGGCGGCCATCCTCGTCAGTCTGCATGCAGAGAGCGGAGAAGAAACCCAGCACGCCCCTGAACGCCCATTCCAGTTTCTTGTATCGGCCGAAAGACCGGTCCGAGATCCGTCCGTTGACCAGGACCAGCGGAGTCCCCCGTCGCGCCGTCTCCCTGATGAAATTGGGCCAGAGTTCCGTCTCCGCGATGATTACGATGGCTGGGTCGATGCTGTTCAGGATTTTTCTTACCGCGAGACGGAAATCAAAGGGGAAATAGATGCACAGATCGATCTCCGGCAGTTGCAGCGCAACTTTCCTGCCGGTTTCCGTTACGTTGGAGAGTACGATCTTCGATTGCGGGTACTTTTTCCTGAGCTCTTTCAGGAGGGACTTTACCGCTATGGTTTCGCCGACCGAAACCGCGTGGACCCACAGCACATGATGGCCGGAAACAGCGGAAAGATCGGCGGGCGGCAGAAAACCGAGACGTTGCGCGATTGCCGCCGGACGCCCTCTCCGGAAGGCGCGGAACGCATGCCATCCGAGAATGAGCGGCGAGAGTAGAATCAGCAGGGCTTCATAGACTGAATAGAATGCCATGTCGCTCCCCGGATGTTTCAGGCGAACTGCATCTCGTACAGCCTGCGGTAAAGGCCGCCGCGCGCCAGCAGTTCCTGGTGGGTCCCGGTTTCGACGATTTCCCCCTTGTCGATTACGACGATACTGTCGGCATGAAGAATCGTGGAAAGCCGATGGGCTATGACGAATGTGGTCCGGTTGGCCATGAGATTGTTGAGGGCCTTTTGCACCATCTGTTCGCTTTCCGTATCCAGTGCGCTGGTGGCCTCGTCAAGGATCAGGATCGGCGCATTCTTGAGAATTGCCCGTGCGATGCAGAGCCGCTGCCTCTGGCCGCCCGAAAGCCGGACTCCCCGGTCGCCTATGTTCGTTTCATAACCGTCAGGCATTTCCATTATGAAATCATGGGCATAAGCCGCTTTTGCGGCGGAAATTATCGCATCCCTATCGCAGCCCGTCATGCCGTATCCGATATTGGCCGCAATCGTTTCGTTGAAGAGAATGGTCTCCTGATCCACGAACGCTATCTGCCTGATCAGGCTTTTGATCCTGATCTTCCGCACGTCGACGCCGTCAACCTTCACCGAGCCGGAAGTAGCATCGTAGAACCTCGGGATCAGGGAAACGAGAGAGGATTTCCCACCGCCGGACGGCCCCACCAGCGCGACAACCTCCCCCTTTTCAGCCTTCAGGTCGATATTCCTCAGCACCGGATCCGCGCCATAGGCGAAGCTGACATTTTCCAGCTCCACGCGCCCGCTGGCATGATCAATAGTGACCGCGTCATCGGCATCGACAATGCCGGAACGCTCGTCGATTATGTTGAAGACCCTCTCGGCGGCGCCCATGGACCTTTGCACGGTGTTATAGGAGTTCAGCAGACGCTTGACCGGATTGTAAAGAAAGATCATCGCGGCGATGAACGAAAAGAATTCCGATGCGGTCATCCTGCCGTGCAGCACCTGGCTCCCTCCGAACCAGATAACCGTGGCGATCCCTATGGAGGTGATCATCTCCATAACGGGTGACGACATCGCTTCGTATTTTATCGATCTTCTCAGATATGCGTAATAATCGCGATTGTTTCTCGTGAACCGGTCAACCTCGCCCTGTTCGAGGTCAAAAGCCTTGACGATTTTTATCCCGGAATAAACCTGCTGGATGATGCTCGAGATATCGCCGATCTTGCCCAGGCTCTGCGCTGACAGGTTCTTTATTTTCCTGCCGATCTTCTGGGCGGGATACACGGTAAGCGGGATCACCAGGAAAGCGATCAGCGCAAGCTGCCAGTTGCGATAGAAGATCACCCCGAGCAGGAAAAGGGCTCCGAAACCGTCTCTGAACAAGCCGGTTATGACATTCGCCATGCCGTCCTGCATCACATAGATATCGTTCAGCAGACTCGACATCAGAGCCCCGGTCGGATGATTGTGATAAAAGCGCAGATCAAGGCCAAGCGTGTTTCGGAAAAAACTGTTTCTTATGTCCTGGACAGCCAGTTGGCCGGCGGTACGGATAAAATAATCATTGGCATAGCGGCACACGCCACGGATGACAAATATCAGAATGACGGCAAGCGGCAACAACATGAAAATGGTGGTGTCTTGTTCCGTGAATATCTTCTTCAGGAGCGGTTCGATCAGATACGCAAAGGCGCCATCCATGCCTCCCACACCGAGGGAGGCGATCGCGGATATCAGTATCCGCATCCAGTATGGCTTGGTGTATGTCAATAACCTTTTGAAATGTTTCATATGATGTATCAGCCCTGTGTCAGCATCCCGATCACGAGGTCAGCAGTTTCTGCACTGCTGCCACTCTTGCCGAGTTTGTCGCGTACCGAACCCAGCTTATCCCTGATTTTGCCGGCATAGGTTGTATCAGACAGTAACCCGCCTATTTCTTCCGCAATATTTTCCGGTGATGCTTCATCCTGAATCAGCTCTTTGACCACCCTTTCACCCGCTACTATATTGCAGATACCTATGTGGTCAACCTTGATGAGCCGCTTACCGATCATATAGGTCAGCGGGGAAACCCGGTAGATGATCACCATGGGTATGCCGAGCAGGGCGATTTCCAGCGTCACCGTGCCTGAAACGGTCACTATGGCATCGCAAACCTGGATCACATCGTAGGTCATCCCTTCCACGACCGTCACCGTGAAATCCACGGATTCCAGGAAAGGATCGACATCGGCGCGAGTCAGGCTGGATGCGAGGGGCAGGACGAACTGAACGTCGGGAAAGCGCCGCCTGAGCAACGCCGCCGATTGAAGGATGACCGGAAACAGGTTCCTGATTTCCTGCCTGCGGCTGCCCGGGAAAAGCCCGACCACTTTCCTGCCGGGATCGACACCGATCCGCGCCCGCGCTTCATCGGGCGGATAAACCGGATGCACTGCGTCCGCCAGCGGGTGGCCGACAAACGTCACCGGCACGTTTTCCCTTTCATAAAAGGGGACTTCGAAGGGGAACACGACCGCCATGTGATCGACGACCCTGGCGATCTTCTTCACGCGTCCGACCCGCCAGGCCCATACCTGGGGGCTGATGTAGTAGAGAACCCTGACCCCGGCTTTTTTCGCCACTCCGGCCAGTCTCAGGTTGAAATCGGGATAGTCGATGAGGATGAGCAGATCGGGCGGATCAGTGCGCAAAATCTTTCTCATGTCCGAGAAAGCCCGGTAGATGGTTGGGAAATGGGCCGCGACCTCCACCAGGCCCACCACGGCCATGTCGGCGGCATCCACCAGGGTGCGGACCCCGGCTGCCCTCATCCGCGAGCCGCCGATGCCGAAGAAGACGACGGACGGGTCCCGTTCGAGCGTTTCCCTGACGAGATTCGCTCCATGCAGGTCGCCGGAAGCCTCACCGGCTATGATCATGACTTTTTTGGCCAATTCTGTCAGCGCCGCCTTTCGAAACGGACGAGACGCTCACTTTGAGCGCCTCAGCGAAGAATCATCGACATAAACAGATACCAGCCGATATCCATCCGGCAAGTCTCCATGAGACCCGTACCAGGCGGAAACTCCCTACAGCACCTGCTTGATCGCCGCAACGACTTCCCTGACCTGCGCCTCCGTCATCTCGGGGAAAACCGGCAGGGACATACAGCGGCTGGCCACATCCTCGGCAACCGGCAGGGAAAGGTCGGCATAGTCAGCGGCGAAAACCTCCTGGCGGTGGAGCGGTATGGGATAGTAGACCGCCGACGCAATTCCGGATTTCGCGAGGCATTCCATGATCTGTTCCCGTCGTTCGGTCAGGACCGTGTACTGGTGGTATACATGTACGCCTTTCCCGTCCTCGAACGGGCATTGCATCCCCGTATCCCGCAGCATGGAGGTATAGAGCCCGGCGACTCTCCTGCGGCCTTCGTTGAATGCCGCAATGCGCTTCAGCTTAGCGCGCAGGATCACGGCCTGAATCTCGTCGAGCCTGCTGTTATAGCCTATTTCCGAATGGTGATACCGAATCCTGCTCCCGTGGTTCCTCAGACTCAGCAAGCGTGTTGCCAGGTCATCGCTGTTCGTTGTGACCATGCCGCCGTCGCCGTAACAGCCCAGGTTCTTGCTCGGAAAGAAACTGAAGCAACCGAGCTCCCCGATGGTCCCGGTCATGCGGGTCCCTGCCGCAGCGCCGAAGGATTGGGCGCAATCCTCGATGATGAGCAGCCCTTTTTCCGCGCAGACCGCCTCGATGGCTTCCATGTCGGCCGGCTGCCCGAACAGATGGACCGGGATCACCGCCCGGGTGGCGGGAGTGACTGCCTCCCCGATCTTCCGTGGATCGATATTGAACGTTTCCGGATCAATGTCGACGAACACCGGTCTGGCCCCAACGTACTTGATGGCCTCGGCAGTGGCGATGAAAGTGAAGGGCGTGGTTATGACTTCGTCACCCGGACCGATACCGGCGGCAATCAGCGCGAGATGGAGGGCATCGGTGCCGGATGCCACGGCCACGGCGTGTTTAACGCCGAGAAAACGCGCAGCTTCTTCTTCAAAAGCGGAAACATTGGGTCCGAGGATGAACTGGCACTTCTCGAGGGTCTCCAGTATACCGCGATCTATCTCGTCTTTCATGGCGAGATACTGGTTCTTCAGGTCAACCATGGGAATCATGTGCTAGAGCCTTTCAATCATTTTTAGGACTATCCCCCAGAAGAGGGAAGGTTCCTGAACTTGCCCTCTCCATCAAGGGAGAGGGTGGGCAAAGCCCGGGTGAGGGGGTCGAAAATCGGTAATTCCCGGAAAGTCAGGATTAACTTGCATCTTCCACTCACCGCCCGAACGCTATTTTTCCTACATTATCCTGTTGATGCGAAGCGCGGTTTCCAGCGCCCGCCTGCCGTCTTCGCCGGACACCACCGGCGGTCTCCCGGTCTTCACCGCGTCCAGGAACGAGGCGATCTCTTCCTTCAGGGCATCAACCTGCTCGAATGCCTTTTCCTCGATGGTAATGTTCGGGACTCCGGGGAACATCTCTCCGTCGCCCTTGCGGAACACGGCGAATTTCTTGTGCTGGAAGTCGAGGGTGATGTACGAGTCAGGCTGGAAGATGCGCATCCGCCGTTCGCTCTTGAGGCTTATCCGGCTGGCGGTGACATTGGCCACGCAGCCGTTTTCGAACTCGATCCTGGCATTGGCGATGTCTTCTTCGGGGGTGAACACCGGAGCGCCTATGGAGTGGATATGCCGCACGGGCGAGCGGACGATGTTCTGGATGATGTCGATATCATGGATCATGAGATCGAGCACCACGTTGACTTCCGTGCCGCGGGGCTTGAACGGAGCGATTCTTATGGACTCGATGAACCGGGGGTCGGTCAGCGAGTCGCCCAGAGCCAGGACTGCCGGGTTGAACCGCTCCAGATGCCCTATCTGGAGGACTGCGCCGTTTTCCCGCGCAATCCGGATGAGTTTGTCAGCTTCCTCGAGGGTGACGGTCATGGGCTTTTCCAGCAATACCCCCACTCCCCTTTCCAGGAAATCCCTGGCCACTTCGAAGTGCAGGTTCGTCGGCACGGCGACGCTGACAGCGTCGACCATCTCCAGTATGTCGTGGTGAGACGTGAAAGCGCGCGCGCCGATGTTCCCGGCGACCTCTCCAGCGCGGGCCCCGTCCAAGTCGACCACGGCAACCAACTGCGAGCTCTCCAGCTGGGAATACTTTTCGGCATGGAACTTCCCCAGGTAACCTACTCCGACAACCGCGGTCCGCAGTATGTTTTTCATCGGCATATGCCCCTTTCCGATTTTTCCACGAATTCGACTAAATGGTTCAGCTGGGGAGATTCGGGCAATTCCTTCCTGATCCGATCCAGTGCCTCGTCGGTCAGAAGCCCCGAGCGGATGAGGATCTTATACGCCTTTTTCAGATGGGCGAGTATTTCCTCGGAAAACCCGGCCCGCTTGAGTCCGACCAGGTTCAGGCCGTGCAGGGTTGCCCGGTCCCCGGCCGCGATGGTATAGGGCGGCACATCCTGGCCGACCATCGCTCCGCCGCCGATCATGACATAAGCGCCGATGCGCACGAACTGGTGAATGGCCGAAAGCCCGCCCAGGCGCGCATGGTCCTCTACGGTAATATGGCCGGCCAGAGTGGCGCCGTTCGCCATGACCACATTGTTGCCGATATGGCAATCGTGGGCCACGTGGCAATAGGCCATGAACAGGTTGTCGTCTCCTATCGTCGTCTCGCCGTCACCGGTCACGGTTCCGAGGTGAATGGTCGCGAATTCGCGGATTATGTTGCCGTTGCCGATCTTCAGGCGGGTTTTCTCTCCCTTGTACTTGAGATCCTGCGGCACGGCGCCGACCGATGAAAGGTGAAAAATCTGGTTGTTTTCCCCGATTTCGGTCCAGCCCTGAATGACCGCACTCGGACCGATCCTGGTTCCCCGGCCGATCCGGACGTTTTCCCCGATAACCGCGTAAGGTCCTATTTCCACTTCCTGATCGATCTCGGCTCCTGGGAGCACAATGGCCGTCGGATGTATCATGTAAATCTCCTGGGTGATACCACGTGCAACCGGTGCTGACGGCGGACGCCGATTGTCCTGCCCGCTCAGTTTCCAGGTTGTAACAGTGCAGGCTGCGTGAAAAGCATGGGAGACGACTCAGCGGGAACGGACACGTGGTTGGGATGGCAGGCTCCGCACAGTCCGTTACGAAGCCTGCCTCTTTGCAATCGCTCGGCTAGTCGGCGAACGTCGCCTTCAAATCGGCCTCGGCGGCAAGCTTGTCCTCGACGTATGCTTTGCCGTTGAACCCCCAGATGCCTCGACGGTTCATCGTGGTCACGAGTTCCAGACGCAGGATGTCGCCGGGCACTACCGGTTTTCTGAACCGGGCATTGTCGATGGCCAGAAAATAGCTCACCTTTTTTCGTATCTCGTCGTCGGAAGCGAGATAGGCGAGGATACCGGCAACCTGCGCCATGGCCTCGACGATGAGCACACCCGGCATCACCGGATGGCCGGGGAAATGACCGAGGAAATGGGGCTCATTCATGCTGACGTTCTTGATGCCCACGATCCTCTTGCCCGGTTCCATTTCCACGATCCGGTCCACCATGAGAAACGGATACCTGTGCGGCAGAATCTTCATGATCTCATTTATATCAAGCATAGACTACTCCTTATTGCAAATAGACATACCTGGGACGGTATGCCATGCGCGGCAATAATGAAAAAGCGCCATCAGCATGTGCGGGCCCGTGGCGCAATCCGGCACGAATCCCCGATGCTCCATGATTTCATGCGGAAACACCGGCTTCCGCAATCAGCCTTTTGCTTCGAGCTTCGCCTCGAGTTCCTGTACCTTCTTTTCCAGCGTATTGATTATCTTCCGCATCTCCGGAAGCTTCGGAACTGTCGATGCGGTTTTCAGCCACTCCTTGTGGGGAATGGCGGGAATGCCGCTGTAAATCTGGCCGGACGTTATGCTGTTGTGGACTCCCGATTTGGCGCCGATCATCACGTTGTCGCCGATTTCGAGATGGCCGACGACGCCGACTTGTCCACCCAGGGTCACGTGCTCTCCGAGCTTGGTGCTCCCGGAAATGCCGGTCTGGGAAACGATGATGCAGTTTTCACCGATCACGCAGTTGTGGGCTATCTGGACCAGGTTGTCGATCTTCGTCCCGCGCCGAATGAGGGTGAGGCCGAGAGCCGCGCGATCAACGGTGGTGCAGGAACCGATCTCCACGTCGTCCTCGATGACGACGATGCCGATCTGGGGGATCTTCTGATAGGACTTGCCGTCGGGGGCATAGCCGAAGCCGTCGCTGCCGATTACCGCTCCGCTGTGAATGATCACCCTGTTTCCGATCCGGCAACCCTCGCGAACACTCACGTTGGAATGCAGGATCACGTCATCGCCGATCTCGACACCATCGTACAGCGCCACGCCGGGATAAAGGACGACCCTGTTACCCAGTTTGACCCCGTCACCAACGTATGCTCCGGGATAAACGGTAATGCCTTCTCCAAGGACGACATTCTCCCCGACGAACGCGCCCGGCATCACACCCTTCGGAACTATCGATTTTACGTGAAACAGCGAGAGCAGCTTCGCGAACGCCAGGTAAGGGTTCTTTACCTCGATGACATTGCGGCCATAACGCTCCGCGCCGGCCGACACGATGACCGCGGTCGCTCGTGTCGTCGCGACTTTGCCGGCATACTTGGGATTCGCCAGAAAGGTGATCTGTCCTTCCGTTGCCTCGTCCAGTGTGCCCAGACTCGACACGACGGCCTCCTCATCGCCTATGACCCTGCCGCCGAGAAGCGCGGCCAGCTCCTTGAGACTCTTTTCCATACCCCCTCCGCCTATTTCTTGATTGCATTGACCATGGCAAGGACCTGGTCCGTCAGGTCGGCCTTATCATCAGCGTAAAGCATGCTGTCATTCCTGATAAGAATCATCGTGTAGCCGTTTTTCCGGCCGTAATCCTGAACTATCTTCTCGATGTTGCCGAGAATCTTTCTCGTCAGCTTCTCGTCCTCGGACTGCAGGTCATCCTGGGCGTCTTTCTGAAGACGCTGCAGATCCTTCAGCAGTTGCTGGTAATCCTTTTCCTTTGAGCTCCGCGCACTTTCCGACAGCAGCTGTCCCTGCTTTTCCAGGGCGTCCTTGAGCTTCTTCAGCTCCTCCTGTTTCCGGTTGATCTCATCCTGGTATTTCTTGACCTTGACGGTCAGCTGTTCCTTTGCGTCCTTCCCTGCTGCCGACTGGTTCAGGATTTTCTGGATATCCACATAGCCGAGCTTCGCTCCGTCGGCGGCAAACCCGGCGACAGGGAGGGCCAGCGCAACCGTTACCGCAATAATCGTGATAATTCCTTTCATCTTTTCATTCTCCTTTTGGTGATCAGGCATTTTCAGTCAGTAAGTCGATATATGTCCGGAATTCCGGGAGACCTCAGAAAAATCCCCCGATCGAAAACTCGAACCTACCGCCTTTTTTGTCTATGCCGTCCCGCGGATTGAGCGGGAACCCATACTCGAGACGCAGAGGCCCCATGGGGGAATACCAGCGGAAGCCGAGCCCGTAGCTCATGAGCATTTTCGAGAAGATCTGCTGACCGGCGTCATAGGAGTTGCCGGCGTCAAAGAAGACAACCCCCTTGAGGCCCGCTTCCTTGATAATGGGGAATACATAGTCGATATTGAATACGGCTTCCTTCACGCCGCCGATGTAAACCCCGTTCTTCACCGGGCTTACGGTGCGGGTTTCGTACCCTCGCAGGGTATTGATGCCGCCCAGATAGAACTTTTCATCGATGGGGATTTCCTTCCCGTCTCTCATGACATAGCCCAGTTCGCCGCGAAGCGAAAGCACCGTGCTCCACATGAGCGGAAAGTACACGGATGATTGGCCGATAAAGCGGGAAAAACGCTGGTTCCCCCCAAGTCCGGCATATTCGGCGGAAACGGTGCCGGTATAACCCCTGCTGGGATCGAGTTTGTAATCGGTCCTGTCCAGGGTCAGGCTGCCGTAAAGGGATCCGGTGGTGCCGCTGGATTCTCCCAGCAGGCCCGGGTTGGCCTGCAGATTGGCGGACAGGTCGAAGAGCGACTTTTTCTCGAACTTGTACATCCAGAAGGTTGAAAGCTCGTCGTTGAACCGGTACCCACCCTTGATGTCGGCGCCGGTCACCCTGCGCGAGTAGTCTTCATACTCGCGCTCGGAGCGGTAGACGTCAAAACCGAGCGTCCAGTTCGTATCGAGAAAATAGGGATCGCTCAGCCCCATGTTGTAAAGCTGGGTCTTTCCGCCCATCGAAGCGGCAAGCGTGCCCTTGAGGCCGAGGCCGAGAAAATTGTTCTGCTGGATGGAAGCCTGGCCGATAATGCCGTCGGACGAGCTGTATCCCGCACCGATGCTGAACTGGCCGGTGGATTTCTCCTTGACTTGGGCATTGAGGTTGAGCTTGTTGTCGGAGCTCCCCTTGGACGTGGCAATGGTCGCCTCCTCGAAGAAGCCGAGGTTGGCCAGGTTCTGCTTCGTCTTCTTGATCGCGGTGACGCTGTAAAGGTCGCCTTCGGCGAGCCTGAACTCGCGGCGGATCACCTTGTCGCGCGTTTTGGTGTTGCCGCTGATGTTTATCTTTTCGATGAAGACCTTATCGCCCTTTTCGAAATCAAAGGTGATGTCCACGATTTTCTTTTCCTGGTCCACCTTCGTGAGAGGCACCACGTTGGTGAAAGCATAACCCTTGTCCCCATAGAGGTCGGTGAAAGTGACCACGTCGTTGCGCAGCTGCTCGCGGCTGAATATCTCGCCTTTCTTGAGCGTCACCAGGGAACCGAGTTTCTCCCTGCTTTCCAGGAGATCGCCCTTGAAGTCGATGGCTCCGGTCCTGAACTGCTCACCCTCGGTGATCCCGATGGTAACTTCCAGGCCCGACTTGTCGTCGAGCAGACGAACCTTCGGCTCGCCCACTTTGACGTTGATGTAACCGTTGTTGTAATAGAGGTCCGAGAGGCGGTTCACATCGTTCTTCAGCGCCTCTTCCTTGTAGGTTCCGGCGCCCGTGATCCAGGAAAGGAACCATTTTTCCTTGGTTTCCATCTGCTTCCGCAGTTTCCGCGCGGAGAAGACCCGGTTCCCTTCGAAGAGTATGCGCTTGATCAGGACCTTCTTGCCCTCTTTGATGGAAAAGGAGACCTGCTCCCCGTTCTTGCCGGACCTGGTGGCAGTGGCGCTCACCTCGGCAAGATAGTATCCCTCGTCGGCATAGAGTTTCTTTATCTTCTTCTCGCTCATGGCGAGCAGGCCGCTGGAAAAGACGCTGTTGGGCTTGAGGGGGATGGCTTCCTTGATCTTGTCCGCCTTGATCTCGACATTGCCGATAACCCGGACTTCGCGAACCGTAGGCTTTTCAACGACCACGTAGGTCAGGACCACACCTTTGTCGGTCCTGCTTTTTTCCACCTTCACATCCTGATATATGCCGACATTGTAAATCGTCTTGAGGTCTTCGTTGGCTTTTTCCGCGGAAAAGTCGTCACCCACCCTGCTTTTCAGCAGGGGGAGGAGCGAGGCGGATTCCCTGGTCTCGTTGCCCTGGAAAACGATCGAGACGACCTTTTCTTCTCCCGCCGAAAGCTGCGACGGCAGAACGGCAACTATCAGAATCGCGGCAATCGACTTCGCAGACCGGGACAGGAACGTTTCGAGAAAATTACTGACATAGCGGGATAATAATTTCACGGGTTGCCATTCTCCTGGATGCGGCCGTCCGCCAACCGGATGATCTTGCCCATCCTGCCGGCCAGGCGCTCGTTGTGAGTCACAATAATGAGGGTCAAGCCGATGCTCTCCTGGAACCCCGCGAGAAGTTCATGGACCTCTTCGCTCGTCTTCCGGTCCAGGTTTCCGGTCGGCTCGTCGGCAAGCAGCAGCAGCGGAGAAAGGACCAGAGCCCGTGCGATCGCGACTCTCTGCTGTTCACCGCCGGACAGTTCGCCCGGTTTGTGCGCCGACCGCGGGATCAGCCCCACATCCCGCAACAGTCCGGCCGCCCTGTCCTCGGCCTCCCCCCTGTTCATTCCGGAGATAAGTGCCGGCATCATGATGTTCTCCAGCGCCGAGAACTCCGGGAGGAGATGATGGAACTGGAAGACGAAGCCTATGGAGCGGTTTCTGAAAGCGGCAAGCTCGCCCTCTCCGAACCGGAAGACATCCTGCCCGCGAAACGAGACCGAACCCGAAGTCGGCCGGTCCAGGGTGCCGAGAATGTGGAGAAGGGTGCTCTTGCCCGCCCCGGATGCACCGACAAGGGCAATCGTATCCCCCTCGTCGACGGACAGGTCCACACCGTTCAGTACGTCGATGCACGCCGTTCCCCTGCGAAACGACTTTCTCAGGTCGCTGACCTCAAGCAAACGATTACTCATAACGCAGGGCCTCAGCGGGAGGCAGCCTCGAACCCTGCCAGGCCGGGTAGAGCGTGGCAAAGAACGATATCAGGACGGCTGTGATTGAAATCATCAGAACGTCGCCGGGGACGACCTGGGAGGGAAAATGGTCGAGATAGTAGACATCCCGGCTGAAAAGCTCGAAACCGGTCACCTTCTGAATGAAGCCGACGATGGCTTCCAGATTCAGGGCGACGAGAAGTCCGGACAGAACGCCGATGACCGTGCCCGCAACCCCGATGATGAGCCCTTCGAGGACAAATATCTTCATAATGCTCCTGCCGGTGGCTCCCATGGACTTCAGGATGGCGATGTCCTTGGTCTTTTCCATGACCACCATGAAAAGGGTCGAAGCGATGCCGAACGCGGCCACCAGCACGATCAGGGTGAGGATGATGAACATGACCATCTTTTCGGTCTTCAGTGCGAAGAGGATGTTCTTGTTCATCCGCATCCAGTCCCGCGCGAAATACTCGTAACCGAAGCCGCGGTTGATCTCCTTCGCGATTTCGCCGGAATTGTAGACATCCTCGACCTTCAGCTGGATGCCGGTCACGGCATCGCCGATGGACAGGAAATTCTGGGCCTGCTTCAACCCCACATAGGCGAGAGTGGAATCATATTCGAACATGCCGGTATTGAAAAGCCCCACTACCCGGAACTGCTTCATTTTGGGGACCATGCCGAAAGGCGTCATGTTGCCGAGGGGCGAAATCACGTTGACCGAATCCCCCTGAAACAGGTGGAGGTTTTTCGCCAGTTCCTTCCCCAGTATGACGCCGGGTTTTTCAGCGGTGGGACCGGCAGCCGGCTCCAGGGCAGCGAGACTGCCCTCAACCAGGGATTTCTTCAGATTCGTCACCCCGGCGTCCGTCCCCGGATCGATGCCCCTGAGCACGACGCCCGACACGTTGCTCCCGGTCGACAGCATTACCTGGCTGTATATGAACGGCGTGGCCGCGGTCACTCCCGGAACCTTCTTCAGGCGATCCATGAGCGCCCAGTACCCCTCGATCACGCCGCCGTTCTTCAGGACGACCACGTCCGCATTGGTCCCGAGTATCTTGTCCTTGAGATCCTCCTCGAAACCGGTCATGACGGAAAGAACGACAATGAGCGCCATCACGCCGAGCGCTACGCCGGCGGTAGAGATGAACGTAATGATGGAAATGAAGGTAGACTTCCGCTTTGCCCTCAGGTAACGCAAGCCTATCAGCAGTTCATAGGGCATTATTTCGCTTCTTTCCTTAATTGGGGAAAAAGTATGACATCCCGGATCGATGCGGAGTCGGTGAGCAGCATCACCAGCCGGTCGATGCCGATGCCTTCACCGGCAGCGGGCGGCATACCGTGCTCCAGCGCGCGGATATAGTCTTCATCCATGAAATGGGCTTCCTCGTCCCCCTTGGCTTTCGCTTCGACCTGGAGCATGAAGCGCTCTTTCTGGTCGACGGGATCGTTCAGCTCGGAAAACGCATTCGCGATTTCCCGGCCGGCACAGAACAGTTCGAACCGGTCCACCACGTCGGGATCGCTGTCGCTCTTTCTAGACAGCGGGGACACCTCGGTCGGATAGGAAGTGATGTAGGTCGGCTGAATCAGCTTGGTCTCGGCCACTTCTTCGAAGATTTCGGTGATCAGCTTGCCGTAGCCCACATCCTCCGGGAGGTCCAGGCCGATGGACTTGGCGTAGCTATAGGCGAGGTCGCGATCATCGAGAGACTTGGCGTCGATGTCGCCGTACTCGAGGATCGCCTCCCTGACGGTAAGCCGCTTCCAGGGGCGCCGGAAACTGATCTCCAGCCCCTGGTACGTGATATCCTGCGTTCCGAGGAGGTTTTCGACCACATGGCAGAAAAGCGACTCGGTGAAATCCATCAGGTCGTCGAACGTTGCATAGGCCTGGTAGAATTCCATCATCGTGAATTCGGGGTTGTGGCGGATGGAAATTCCCTCGTTGCGGAAATTCCGGTTGATCTCGAAAACCTTGTCGAATCCGCCGACCAGCAGCCTTTTCAGGTAGAGTTCCGGAGCGATGCGCAAATACAGCTTCCTTTCGAGCGCGTTGTGATAGGTCTCGAACGGCCGGGCGGTAGCGCCGCCGGGTATGGGCTGCATCATCGGAGTCTCGACTTCGAGGAAGTCGTGCCCGAGCATGAACTCCCTTATGAGCCGTATGATGCGGGCGCGCTTGACGAAGACATCCTTCACTTCAGGATTGACAATGAGGTCGACATACCTTTGCCGATAGCGCGTCTCGACATCGGTGAGCCCGTGGAATTTTTCCGGCAGAGGCAGGAGGGACTTGGTGAGAAGCCTGACCTCGTGGGCATGGAGTGACAGCTCGCCGGTCTTGGTACGGAACGGGTGGCCCGTTATCCCGACGATATCGCCGATATCGAGAGTTTCGAAATATCCGTAGCTCTCTTCGCCGAGAGTGTCTTTTTTCACGTAAACCTGCACCCGGCCCTTACGGTCCTGTACCTGGATGAACGCGGCCTTGCCGAAGGACCGGCGGGCCATGACACGTCCCGCGATTTTAAAAACGTCCGCGGTATCCTCTTCGATCGTTTCCTGGTGTCCGCGGGCTTTCACCAGGTCTTCCGAGGTATGAAGGGGTTTGAAGTCATTGGGATAGGGGTTTATGCCCGATTCCCACAAAGCGTTCACTTTCCTTCTTCTCTGCAATAAAAGTTCACTGAGCTCTTCCAATAGTGTTACCTCTCTAACCTGCCAGCGCGGCACACTGACAGCAGCACTTGATAAACCCGCAAATTAACCCATTTCATGCCTTTAATCAAGCAAAAAGGACTTCCGGCGTATTCTGCCCGGCCGATCGGAGGTGATGCTGCCCATCGGTGCGGCGCTGATTCACCGGATGGAAGGGGATCGGCGAAGTTGTTGGAAATCAGTCAATTGGAAGCTGGAATTCATGGCTTTCCGAAGACGAGCGAGGCAGCCTCGCTCGGCCGGCAACCGTTGAAGGGGGATTTCCCCATGAACTCGTTCCGCCAGTAAGCGCTGGCCTCACCGGCAGGCAGATTCCTTGCCGACGTATTGAGAAACGTCAGGGAAAGGATGGGTACGGGACCTTGAGCAAGCTCTTCTCTGGACACCGCCAGTCTGAGCTTTTCTATCACGGCGCCGTCCCTTGAAACGGGAAAAAGAAGCGTGTCGGCGCCAAACGCTTCGGCAAGGAGCATCGGAGCCACGGCAATCGAGGAATTGGTAATGGTCGAAGGTATCCTGGCCCGCAGCGCAACATCGGCAAACCCTTCCTCGACCAGGCGGATATCGTAAGCCGGAGTCCATTTCAGCCCGTTTACGAGATAGGCGATCCGCAACCTGCATCCGGGCCTGGAGAGCCAGAGCCGTGCCAGGTTTCCCCTCGACTCCATCGACTTCCGGAGCGCCGCAGCCCTGGCATCCGTGGCAGCGATTTCTTTCTCCACCTTGCTTTTAGCCGCATGGGCAGCCGCAAGCTGGGCCAGGGCCAGATCGGTCCCCTTCCTGGCGGTCTCCACCGGGTCGGGATTGTTCTTTGTCTTGCGCAACGCCCTGCTGCTGTGGGTTTTGGCCGATGCGGCGAATATCCGCTCACGCTCTTCCAGCACTTCGATGCGGTCCGCAAGCGCTTTTTTCCGCTCTTCCAGGACCGACAGCTCCCGCAGCGCTTCCTTGCGCGGTTCGGTCCGAACCACTTCGAAGCGGGTCACCGTTCCCTCGCCGAGCGGCTTTACCCTCAAGGTACGCTCGATCATGGACGCCGGGATCGGCACCTCGAAGTACGCTTTGGAAGCGAGGACCTCCCGTTCGACCTTCGCGCCATCGAGGTAGAGCGTGACGGTATCCGCGCCGGCGGCGCCGGAAACAGCGAAAATCGTCAACAGCAGGAATCCTGAAATGATCTTCATGATCAACCCTCCCCATCATTTGGCCATCGCCCCGACGAAGCTGCGTTTCCATGTCGTGAATCATCTCACCAGCTGATTATTCCGTACCGTTCTTTCCTATGCCGCCCAGGGCGAGAATGACCTGCCACTGCCCGGCGGTTACCGGCTGAATCGAGAGCCTGCTGCGCCGGTTCAGCAGCATGTCGGCAAGCGCAGGATGGTTCCTGATCTCCGCCAGCGTCACCTCGCGCCCCAATTCCCGGACATACCGAATGTCAACCCGGTACCAGATCGGATCGGCAGGGGTGCTGCGGGGATCGAAGTGCTCGGAAGCGGGATCGAGAGCGGTGAGGTCCGGGTACCCCTCTCTCGCCACTTCAGCAATCCCGACCACTGCAGGGTTCTTCACACTGCTGTGGTAAAACAGCACACCGTCGCCTTTCCGCACCTGATCGCGCAGGAAGTTTCTCGCCTGGTAATTCCTCACCCCGTCCCAGGGTTCCGTCCGGTCCCGCCTCGTTTTCAGGTCTTCAAAGGAAAAGCAGGCCGGTTCGGTCTTGAACAGCCAGTATCCTCTCTCGATTTCAGCCATTGCAGACTCCTGGGCCCCAGGCGGAAAAAACCGGGAGCTCCCTACGGGGACAGCATGTGGACAAAGAGCCCGCTGCGCAGTTTCGGTTCGAACCAGGTCGATTTCGGCGGCATGATCCGGTCCTGGTCGGCAAGCGTCATCAACTCCTCCAGCGAAGTCGGATGAAGGGAAAACGCCACCTTGTGCTCCCCGTTGTCCACCAGGCGCACCAGCTCCTCGCTGCCCCTGCTGCCGCCGACAAAATGAATCCTCTGATTCGTGCGGGGATCGTCGATGCCGAGGATCGGCTTCAGGAGATTATCCTGGAGTATTGAAACATCCAGGCGTCCGACGGGGTCGCTTTCATCGACAATCGCGTCCCTGGCGGTCAGGCGATACCACTTGCCCGTGAGGTACATGCCGAACATGTGCCGTTCCCCGGGGGAAACCGGGCCGTCCGCCGGTTCCACATCGAACAGCTCAGCCGTCCTGGCCAGGAATTCTTCCGGTGCGAGGCCGTTCAGGTCCATGACCGCGCGGTTGTAAGCCATCACGTTCATTTCGTGATCGGGAAAGATGACGGTCAGGAAAAAATTGTATTCTTCGTTGCCGCAGTGGTTTCCATTCGCCGACCTGCGCAATTCCCTGACCCTGCTGGCTGCCGCGCTTCGATGGTGACCGTCAGCCACATAGAGGGTATCGATCGCGGAGAACTCTTCGCTCAGCCGCGCAATCACCTGCGGGTCGGTTACAGCCCATACCGTATGGGTAACCGAATCATCGGCAGTGAAATCGTAAAGGGGGGCCTCCCGCGTCAAACGTCCAATCAGTTCGTTGATAGCGGTACGGTTCCGGTAAAGATAGAACACCGGCTCGTCATTGGCGTCCAGGCAGTCGATATGCCTGACGCGGTCCTCTTCCTTGTCCGCCCTGGTAAGCTCATGCTTCTTGATGACGCCCGTCTGGTAGTCGTCCACACTGGCGCAGGCAACAAGCCCGGTCTGCACCACGCTGCCCATCTTCTGCCGGTAGATGTAATAACGATCCTCGCTATCCTGAACCAAGGTCCCTTCCGTAATGAAGCGCGCCAGGTTGTCGCGTCCGGCCCGGTAAACAGACTCGTCATGCGGGTCGAGGTCGGGAGCCAGGTCGATCTCCGGGCGTGAGACATGGAGGAAACTGTAAGGGTTGCCCTCCGCCATGCCGCGCGCTTCAGCCACATTCATCACATCATAGGGCGGTGCTGCAACCTTGCCTACCAGATCGCCCAGCGGGCGTAATGCCTTGAACGGTTTAATTAATGCCATACGTGCCTTTCCACTGCTAAAAATATCTGCGGGCTCCAATATACTTCTTGGAAAAGCCGCTGTCCATGGACGAAATCCTTATGTCCTCACCCCGCCGGGGAGCGTGCACGAACTGATTTTTCCCCACATAGATCCCGACATGGGATATCTTCTCCTCGGAAGCACCGAAAAAGACCAGGTCTCCGTCCACCAGATCGTCCCGGTCCACGCTCTTGCCGACCCGGTACTGTTGCCCGGAAGTGCGCGGTATGTTCACCCCGCAGAGATTGTAGACCGCGCGCACGAAGCCGCTGCAATCCATGCCGTCAACGACGGTCGAGCCTCCCCACTGGTACGGGATGCCGACAAACCGCTCCGCGGTCCTCGCCGCGATGAACCCCATGTCGTCCCTGCCGGTTTTCCGGACCGGTCTCTGATCACCCTGAGGTTTCGGCTTGTCGTCCAGCGCCACGGGGGGGGTACGCAGCGGAGGGGCGATAAAGTATGCATCGATACCCAGCTCCGAGGTCACCTTCCGCGCATTTCTCTGAGCCTCGCCGCGGGTGCGGAAATCGCCGAACCTGACCGCGAACAGACCGTTGTCCCGCTTGAAATAGAAGGCTTCGATCCCCTGGTCCTGAAGTTTCGCGGTGAGCCGCTCGGCATTTTTCGCCTCGGAAAACGCGCCCACCTGGATCGAGTAACCCAGCCGGGTAATGCCTTTGTCCGGCGCGGCGCAGCCACTCCATACGATAACCGTCAGCCAGAACAGGGTGAAGGCAGCGATGCGCAGGGCCATCATTGAGCGGCCTCCTGGTCGTTGCGCCGCACTCCCATGAGATAGGCGACGATGAACTCCTCCAGGTCGCCGTCAAGAACAGCGTCGGTGTTCCCGGTTTCCACTCCGGTACGAAGGTCCTTGACCATCCGGTACGGGTGAAGCACATAGGATCGGATCTGGCTGCCCCAGCCTATCTCCTTCTTCTCGCCGCCGATTTCGGCGGTCTTGGCGGCCCTTTCTTCCAGTTCCCGTTCATAGAGTTTCGCCCGGAGCATCCTCATGGCGGTAGCCTTGTTCATGTGCTGGCTGCGCTCGTTCTGGCAGGCAGCGACGATGCCGGTCGGAATGTGGGTGATCCTGACCGCGGAATCGGTCACGTTGACATGCTGTCCTCCCGCTCCCCCCGACCGGTAGGTATCGATGCGCAGGTCCGGTTCGGAAATCTTCACTTCGATGTCATCGTCAATTTCCGGAAAAACGAATACCGATGCAAACGAGGTGTGCCTCCTGGCATTCCCGTCAAACGGCGAAATCCTCACCAGCCGGTGTATCCCGGCTTCGGCCTTCAGATAGCCGTAGCTGTATTCACCGGCAACAGTGAACGTGACGCCCTTGATGCCGGCCTCGTCCCCTGCCTGGCATTCAGTGATGTCCGTCCTCCAGCCCCGCTTTTCGCAGTACCTGAGGTACATCCTCAAGAGCATCTCGACCCAGTCCTGCGACTCGGTGCCGCCGGCCCCGGATGTGATGGAGACGAAACAGGCGTTCCGGTCATGGGGACCGGAAAGCATGCGCTGGAATTCCGCCTGCGAAACCCCGGCCTCGAGTTCGTCGTTCAGCTTCCCCGCCTCGGCCAGAGTCTCTTCGTCCTCGGCTTCGCTTCCCAGCTCGATCAATACCTTGACATCTTCAAGGATGCGGGCGAGCCGGTCCCAGCAATCGACGGCCTTTTCCATGGCGGTGCGTTCCCGCAGGATCCTCTGCGCCGTGTCGCCATCATCCCAGAAACCGGGCTCGGCGATCCTGGCCTCAAGTTCCTGGATATCCTCACGCTTGCGATCTATGTCAAAGAGACCCCCGAAGCGCATTGATACGAACTTCCAGGTTCTCGGCACGGGCCACTTCTTCTCTGAACATTGCTTACCCCTTATAGGCATTTCGTTTCCCCGGTCGTGTCCGGGGAAATCCGCTGGTCAATTACCCTTGAATATGTGTCCTGTGAAACGCTCTCTCACCGCGAATCCCGCCATGGCAAGTGAAACCAGTATGCAGAGAACCGCGAAGACATCACCGAAACGGGCATAGAAGGTGACGGTATTCCCGAGAACAACCCTGCCCACAAGGAACGCCTCCTTGAAGAGCGGAGTTTCGCACGCTATGCGTCCATTGCTGTCAATAAACGCTGTAATACCCGTATTGGCGGCCCTTACCAACGGCATGCGGTTTTCCACCGCCCTGAACGTTGCCATGGAAAGGTGCTGGTACGGCGCCGACGACCTCCCGTACCAGGCGTCATTGGTGATGTTCACGAGCAACCGCGCGCCTGCCCTGGCGTACTGCCGGGAGAGCTCGGGGAAAATTCCTTCGAAACATACCAGCACGCCGATTTTTCCCTTGCCCGGATCAAGAGCGGTTATCCGCTCACCCGGAGAAAAGTCCCCCACTCCTTCAACCAGCTTCTGGACAAAGGGAAGGGCCTTCGCCAGGGGAACGTATTCCCCGAACGGCACAAGATGCATCTTATCGCTGCGCCCCAACAGCTGCCCTTCGCCTGAAAGGAGGAATGCGCTGTTGTACAGTTTCCTCCTGTCGTTGACATCGTCATACGCCGGGCTGCCGAAGAGGATCGGGGATCGGATTCCCGACGCGAGCGCTGCGATGCGCCTCGAAGGCATTCCCCCATCCTGGAAAAAGAAGGGGGCGGCGCTTTCGGGCCAGACCACCAGGTCCACGCCCCCCGCCGATGCCTGTCTGGTGAGCTTCTCGTAAATGCTGATGGTGGCATCCCTGAATTCGGGGTCCCACTTGATGGACTGATCGATGTTTCCCTGGACGAGGGCGACCTCCATCGACTCGCCGGCAGCCGGATCGGACAGTCGCACGAAACCATAGCCGAATACCGTTGCCGCCAGAATCGCGAAGACGATTCCACTGCGGACGGGGTACTCCCCCTTTCCGCCGCGGCCCTTGACATACCCCCTGATGGCCAGGTAAACGACCGCGTTGCACAGCGCCACCAGGAAGCTCAAGCCATAGACCCCGGTGATATCGGCGACCTGGATCAGCGGCAGAATCCTGTACTGGGAATACCCGAGGCTCGCCCAGGGGAAGCCGGTCAGCAGGAAGGAGCGGACATATTCCAGGCTGACCCAGAGAAACGGCAGCGATACCACCGGCGGGATGCCGTTTTTCTCACCGAGACGCATGAGGCAGCAAAGGACGGCGAAATAAGCTGCCATGTAGGCAACCAGCACCGTGAAAATAAAGATGCTGACCGCAAGGGGCAAATGGCCGTAGGTGGTTACCGCGATATTGATCCAGTAAAGAACCGCGCCATAACAGGCAAGGCCGGCGGCAAAACCGAGCTTTGCCGCTTTGGCGGCGCTCTTCCGGCTGCAGGCGAGCAGCAGCGGCACCAGGGCGACCCAGGCAAGCACGGCAATGCCGGCCTTCGGGAAGGAGAACGCCAGCAACAGTCCGGAAACAACCGCCAGCAGGTAATCCCGCCGCGGGATGGCGTTGAAGTCGGGCATTTTGAAACGGGAATAGTCCATCAGGCCTCTCCGTCCCCGGGGGGCACGGCTTTCCGCGTGATCCTGACGCGCCGGATCTTCCGTTCGTCCGCATCGAGGATGGTCAGGCGCAAGTCGTCGGTATCCATCTCCTCGCCGGCGCGCGGTATCCTGCCGGTCAGGTGAAAGATGAAACCGCCGACGGTATCGAACATTTCCCGCTCGACTTCGATTCCCAGGTGCTCCGTCAATTCCTCCACCGGAAGACGCGCATCGACGATAATCGACCCGTCGGGCTGCTGCAGCAGCCATTCCTCTTCCAGGTCGTATTCATCCTGGATGTCGCCCACGATCTGCTCCAGAAGGTCCTCGATGGTGACCAGCCCCGAGGTCCCGCCATATTCGTCGATGACTATGGCCATGTGCACCCGTTTGCGCTTGAACTCCTGGAGGAGTTCTTCCAGGTTCTTGGTTTCCGGGATGTAGTACGGGCTCCTGAGGATTTTGCGCAAGTCGACGGATGTGTTGTCCATTCCCCAGTATTTGAGGAGGTCTTTCGCATAGACCAGCCCGACAATGTTGTCCAGTGTGCCCTCGAACACCGGAAGCCGCGAATGGCCGCTGGCGATGATCTTGACGCGGGCATCGTGTATCGTGTCCGCTGCGTCGATACAGGCCATGTCGGTCCGGGGCACCATGATCCCGCGGACAACCGTGTCCCTCAGATGCAGGATCGACCTGATCATCGCGTTTTCCTCGGGATTGATAAGGCCCTCTTCCTCGCCCGCGGTGATGATCTCCTGGATCTCCTCCTCGGTTATTTTCTTCCGCCCCGAGAGGAAACGCCCGATCATGTCGCGCAAACCCGATTTTATCCTGCCGGATCCATCTTCCAATGCAACAGTCCCTCCATCATCTGCCTGGTATCGTCAACGCAAAGTGGAAAAAGCGAACAGCACCGCAAGAGTCACTCCCGTGCCAAGGCAGGCGCCGAAGACCACCTCCCGGGTCGAGTGGTAATTGAGGGCGATTCGCGAATTGCCGAGCATTACCGCAAGCACGAGAGTCAGCAGGGAACTGATGGGATCCTTGGTAGAGATGGCGACTATGGTGGCCACGGAAAAGGCGAATGCGGTATGGCCGCTGACGCTCCCCCCTTCGAGCGGGGTGCCCCTGCCGGCAAACGCTTTCAGTATCACCGCCGTTATGATGACGCCCAGAATAGCGACGAGCGCCCCCATTTCACTTGATTTCTCCATCATGCCGAATCCTTGTCTCAACACCGGGAAAATGTAGCGGGAAAGTATGATGTACCCCATGATCGAAGCGCCGATGGCGGCCATGAGCACCGCTCCGGCAGCCACATCCTTGGCGGTTTTCGCCAGAGGGTGGTATTCCGGGGAAACGATGTCCACGCAGATCTCTATGGCGGTATTCATCAGCTCGGCAAAGAGAACGAACGATACGGAAATGGCCAGGAGGGTGAATTCCAGGCTGGTGACGCGCAGGAACAGGACGGCTGCAAGTATGGCGAGCGCGGCCAGGAAATGGTTGCGCATGTGCCTCTGGCTCTTGGCCGTGTAGAGGATACCCTCGATCGCGCAGTTCACGGAATCGGTGAAACGGACGGGTTTTACGGGACGCCCTTCCGGTTTCAAACCAGACCTTCCCGTTTCAGCAGAAGGAACAGTTCCCGCTGTTTCCGATCCATCCGGCGCGATTCCCGTTCGCCGGAGCGTTCGTGGTCATATCCGCCCACATGAAGGATTCCGTGCAGAAGCAGGAACAGAAGCCGTTCGGCAAATGGAATGCCCTCTTCTTCGGCCTCCCGGCATGCGGTATCAGCCGATATCACCACATCGCCGAGAAGCTGCGGGTTGAGGCCGGGAAATTCCCCCTCGGCCATGGAAAAGGACAGCACGTTCGTCGGCCGGTCCAGGCCGCGGTACTCGCGGTTGAGGCGACGCATGGCACGGTCTCCGACAATCGTTACCGACAACTCGCTATCGGTGAATCCCAAGGCGCTTAAGATCCTCTCCGCTGCCTTTCTTGCCTTCTTCGACTCTATGCGATGCCGTCTTTGCCTGTTCCCTATCGATATCTTCAACGGGTTTCTTCCTTCCATTGACCTTGAAAGCCGGCTCCGGATAATCGATCCGGTGGTGATAAATACCAGCGAGAATCCTGTTGAAACTCTTTGCGATATCATGGAGATTCTTGAGTGTGAGTTCACACTCGTCCAACTGTCCGTCAATAAAGATATTGTTGATTATTTTCTGGACCATGCCCTGAATCCGGGCCGGAGTGGGATCGGTCAGGGTCTTTGACGCCGCCTCCACGCAGTCGGCAAGCATCACCAGCCCCGCCTCGCGCGTCTGGGGCTTGGGACCGGGGTAGCGGAAATCGCGCTCGTCCACGTTCCGCGCCTCAGAGTCGTCAACGGCCTTTGCCTTCTGGTAGAAATACGTGATCAGGGCGGTTCCGTGGTGCTGCCGGATGATATCGATAATCGGCAGCCCGAGACGCTTCTCGCGGGCCAGTTCGACCCCTTCCTTGACGTGGGAAATGAGGATCAGCGCGCTCATGCTCGGGGACAGCTTGTCGTGCCGGTTCTCCCCGCCGCTCGTGTTTTCGATGAAATAGAGCGGCTTGCTGCTTTTACCGATGTCGTGGTAGTAGGCGGCCACTCTGGCCAGGAGCGGATTGGCATGGATCGCCTCGGCAGCGGCCTCCACCATCGTTCCCACCAGGATGCTGTGATGGTACGTGCCGGGCGCCCGGATCATGAGTTCCCGCAGGACGGGCGAATTGAAGCTCGCCAGCTCCAGCAGCTTGATGTCGGTCGTGTAATGGAACAGGTTTTCCATGACCGGAACGGTGCCGGCGACGATCATGGCGTTCACCACACCGCCCACTAAAGCGAAGATGATAATATAAAGCGATTGGGAGGTAAAGAAATTATCGGAAAACACCTGCAAAGGGAGCGCAAGCGCCAGGTTTACCACGCTCACCTTGAGCCCCGCGGAATAAATCGTGCCCCGGTACTGGCACTGCCTGACCCCATGGGCGCCGATGATGCCGCCGAGAAGCGAATAGATGACCACGGGGATGCTGTTACCGAACATTATCCCCAGGAGAGGGGCGCAGATGGCGCAATAAACCAGCGCGACCTCGGAATTCAGTATGATGCGCACCAGCATCGCTCCCGCGGCAAAGGGAAACAGGTAAAAATAATCATCGGTGCCGATCTTCGGCAGCAGGATTCCCATTGCCGTCGAAACGACCAGCATGCCCTTGAGCAGGACGAAATAGAAGATGGTCACCACCGCGACCAGGAAAAGGTCCTTGCCCGACGGATTGAACTTGCGGATGTTTTTTATCCCGAAACGGTACGAGAAAAACGACAGGGAAAGTACGAGGCCGAATATGCCCAGGCCTGCCAGGAAACGTTTCATTCCGCTGCCGACCTCGAAAACCTTGTTCAGCTTGATCGCCTGCTCCTCGGTGATCCGCTCCCCTTCACGGACGATCATTTCGCCGCGCTTGATCTGGTAGACAACGGGCCGGACCGCGTTCCGGGCTTCCTTCTGCTTCGCCTCCGTGGCGCCGCTGTCCAGTTTCAGGTTGGGGCGGAAGACCTTCAGCAGCAGGCCTCTGACGCTACCGGTTTCATTGCGCGGAACCCCGGGCATCTTCTGGCGGTTCAACAACTGCGCCAGCTCTGCCGTGTCGAAGACCGTGATGGACCGGTCGCCGGCACCGATCATTCGCCCGGTTACGCTGTCGAGCAGGATGATCCCCCGGTTACGTTCGGCATTGAACGCCGCCTTGTCCGCGACAAACATCTTTCTATAAGTCGTTTCCGCGAGGAAACCTATTTCCGCGAGCAGGGGCCGGTAATTCCGTACGTTCAGGAGTGAACCGAGCTCCTGCCCGGAGACCTCTGCGCCCAACACCTCGGAAACCGAAGTCCTCAAGGCTTCAAGATCCCCGTCCCCTTTCGCCCGTGCATCCATGATGAGGGCGAACGCCCGCGCGAAGCTTTTCTTGATTTCGTCGCCCTGGCCGGCAACCAGGTCGTAGACGCGGGGAACCGCCTGCTCCGCTTCGGCCCGCTTCTTCTCGGTCAGGACCCGGTCTTCAAGGAGATAGCTCTGATTTGCCTTGATATCCGCCGAGGCTATGTCTCCAGCGGAATACTTGGTTATCAGAAAGTGGCGGCTGGGGAGGATCAGGAACGTGAGGATAAACGCGGTGAGCACAAAAAGAACTATTCGTCCGAACGTTTCGTTCCCTTTGCCCATGATCGATTCCACAAGGTGGGTGAGCAGTCCTTTGCCCCGTGAAGCAAGACCGGCAGCCTTGCTGGCTTCTACATTGTCTTTGGTGGTATCGGATGGCATACCCTGAATTGAAACCTCACCGGGCAACCGGAGTGCTGTTGAGTACGAAAAGAGGTTCAACTATAATCTTTCTTGGCCGCCCCTGTCAACCGAAACCGCTCGCCGGCAAAGTTCTACCCGGTTTTAGTTTAGCTTTTCCAATTTTAGCCAAAATGTGGTATAACCTGATCGTTTTCATCCGGAAGGTTTCAGTATCGATGCTCCCGGCATCGGGAATGGCTGCCGTATCCGGTTGAGAATCACCCACATTCCGAAAAGGGGGCGAAGGCCCCAGAGCAAAGGAGAGATCATGGATACAATAGCCGATGTCTATGCACGTGAGATTCTCGATTCACGCGGCAACCCCACCCTGGAGGTCGAAGCGCTCCTCGAATCGGGAGTCACAGCGCGGGCCGCCGTACCGTCCGGCGCCTCCACGGGAGAACGTGAAGCACTGGAATTGAGGGATGGCGACAAGAGCCGCTACCTGGGCAAAGGCGTCCTCACGGCAGTCGACAACGTGAATTCCAGGATCGCCGACCAGGTTGTGGGAATGGACGCATTCGACCAGGCAGGCCTCGACCTGCGCATGATCGAGCTGGACGGCACGGAAACGAAGAACAGCCTGGGAGCGAATGCGATCCTCGGGGTTTCCCTGGCCGTGGCAAAAGCAGCCGCGGCTTCGCTCGGCATCCCGCTCTACCGCTACATCGGCGGCTCGAACGCGCGGGAATTGCCGGTCCCCATGATGAACATCCTCAACGGCGGCGCCCATGCCGACAACAATGTGGATATCCAGGAATTCATGATCATGCCGGTCGGCGCGCCCGACTTTTCCTCCGCCCTGCGCATGGGTGCGGAAATATTCCACGCCCTGAAGAGCGTGCTGAAACAGAAAGGCTACAACACCTCGGTCGGCGACGAAGGAGGTTTCGCCCCCAACCTGGGATCAAACGAAGAAGCACTGCAGGTCATCGTGGAAGCCATCGGGAAAGCAGGTTACCGTCCCGGCGACGATGTGCTCCTGGCGCTCGACGTGGCATCGTCCGAACTGTTCAGGGACGGCAAGTACTTCCTCGATAACGAGGCATCCCCTGAAAAGTCGGCGGACCAGTTGATCGATTTCTACGAAGACCTGGTGAACCGCTACCCGATCATCTCCATTGAAGACGGGATGGCGGAAAACGACTGGGACGGCTGGAAGAAGATCACCGACCGCCTGGGAGACCGCGTGCAGCTCGTCGGCGACGACCTGTTCGTCACCAATGCGAAGACGCTCCAGGAGGGTATCGAACGGGGAGTGGCCAACTCCATCCTGATCAAGCTGAACCAGATCGGCACCCTGAGTGAAACCCTCGATGCCATCGAGACCGCAAAAAGGGCCGGCTATACCGCCGTTGTTTCCCATCGTTCGGGAGAAACCGAGGACACAACCCTGGCCGACCTGGCAGTGGCTGTCAACGCGGGACAGATCAAGACCGGTTCGCTGTGCCGCACCGACCGGGTCTGCAAATACAACCAGCTCCTCAGGATTGAGGATGAACTGGGCTCTGCGGCCCGCTACCGCGGCAGGGACGTATTCTACAACCTGCGCAAGAAATAGCCCCCGGCAAACCGCATCGCCGGCCGGCGACGAAAAGGGGCACGGCCAAACGACCGTGCCCCTCTCATTCCATTCCGCACAATCCCGCGCTATACCAGTCTTTCACTTTTCAGTTCCGCTTTCAGCCAGGCATAGGCAACCGGCGCGGCCACAAGCCCCGGAACGCCGAAGATCGCTTCCATGGCAAGCATGGCGCAGAGCATCTCCCACGCGCGCGCCTGCACCTCCCCTCCCACGATCTTGGCATTGGTGAAATATTCGAGCTTGTGGATCGCAACGAGAAATGCCAGGGATGACAGCGCCACCCCGGGGGAAATGCCGAAGCTTATCAGGACGATCGCAGTGTTGGAAATCAGGTTTCCCACGACCGGGAGCAGCCCGACGATGAAGGTGAGAGGTATCAGCACCGTCATGAGCGGCAGCCTGACACCGAACAGCGGCAGCACGACGAGGAGATACAGAGCCGTCAGCGTCGTGTTCACCGCAGAGATCTTGATCTGCGCGAACACGACTTTGTCGAAAGCCTCCGCCAGCGCCCTCGCGCGGTCGTGCAGGGCGGCTGCGAACGGAGGCCACTGCCCGGCCCCTGAGAACTGGTGCAGGGCAGTCAGGCCGCCGATGACCATGCCGAACAACACATGCAGCAGCGTCTTCACCCCTGCGACGCCGGCCGCTGAGATTTTCTGGCCGTGCTCACGCAGCATCTCACCCAGTGGCTCATGCAGGTCCTCGAAAGTGTCCGGTAGCGCATCGGCCAAGGATGCCGGAAGGGCTTGCCTGATCCTGTCGATGGTTTCGGCAGCCGCGAGCAGCAGCGCCGCCATCCCCCCCTCACCGCGCAGCAGCGACCACAGCCCGAAGGTGACGCCCGTCAGTCCGGAAATAACCAGAACCGCCATGGCGATCAAAGCTATCTCGTGGGCCCAACCGCCCCAATTGGCCGGCAGCCGCCGGGCCAGCTTGCCGGTAAGGACGTGAACCGCAAGCCCGGCGAACACGGCAGGAAGCAGATGGAAATGGAGCACTATCGGCACGGCGGACACGGCAAGCAGATAGCTCGCGGTTACGTGACCCTGTTTCATGACTGGCTACCTCCTGGAAGCGGAAAAGCGGCCGGATTCGACGGACCGGCTTTCGCTCTTGCGCTCCTCGATGGCATATACCTCTCCCCTTGCAGAAGTTAAGCCGGTTTCGGCTCATTGTCAACACGTCCGCCCCCTGGCGCACGACACGGAATCCCGCCTAAATTTCGCTTGCACATTAAACCGGCATGCATTATAAGTTACTGATTCAAAAAAACCCACCACTCCCTTCCTCCTCCGTGGGAAGGAGAAAATCGTGCAAGAAAAGAAAAAGCATGTTTCATCCACCGCCGGTCAGTGGCATCTGGCCGACTGTAACAGCGATTATGCCCCCGAATGCCCTCGAGACCCGGAAATGTCACGCTCAAGACGATTGGAACGCCAACTCGACACGATCCAGGAGATGTCAGGAATCGCATTCTGGACCTATGACATGAAATCAGGCAGGATCTCCTGGTCCCGGCAGGTTTTCAACCTTCTCAAGCATGAGGGCGTTTCCGGCCTCGCCAACTTCCATGATTACCTCGCCTACTATCTGCCCGAAGATTCGCTCCTCTTCAGGGATGCGCTTGATCGCGCGATACGGAACTGCGAAAAACAGGAATTCGAAATGCAGGCCTCTCTGGCAAACGGCGATGCAGCGCTCCATCGCTGCACCATGGTCCCCGATACGGACGGCAATCAACGGATCATCGCCGTTCTAGGCTACCTGCAGGACGTTACCTCCGCCAGTTGCCGGCAACGGGACAAACAGGCTGCTGCCGATTCCGGACTGGTCGGACGGCAGTCGCTGAGCGGCCTGTTGCCCATCTGCAGCCACTGCAAGAAAGTTCGCGACGATCACGGGACCTGGAAACAGATCGAGGCCTACATTACGGAACGGAGCAACCTGTTCTTCAGTCATGGCATTTGTCCCGAATGCCTCACCATCCATTACTCGGAGTACTTCCAGCTCTGCGGCCCTGCGAAGAACGAAAACGAAGAATGACCTGGCAACATCGAGCCGTGGGATCTGCGACCGGGGAATCGCTCATGGAAAAAAATCAGCTCAGCCCATTCCATGAAGAGCGGGTCAATGCTGACAGGGCAGGTCACCGGCATGTCTCTTGACGGTCATTTGTTGCCTGTTTGGCTGGGAAGAATGGAAATTGAGGGCCAACCCGGGAGTCCGGGTTACGTAAATTCCGAAGGAAATGTCGGCCCGCCGGCCTTCGCGCCGGCAGGCATGGTCTCGATTAATCCGGTGCGGAGATTGCCCCCGCACCGCTTATGAGTGAAAAAATAATACGGGTCAGATCCAGCAGTCGCCGCCTTCGTAATAGTAAGCATCGCGTCTGGTCTTGGGGCTGAGCTTGAACCTGGCTTCACGGGCGCACCTTTTCAGCTTCCCGACCGCCTCATCCGTGATGTCCCCGATTTCCTCCCGAACCTCGCGTCCCGTCTTCGGGCTGAGCAGCAGGGTCAGACCTGCTGCGATTACGGCTCCGGCAAAAAAAGCGGCCACCTGACTCGCCTCACTGCATCTCTTTTTTGTCATGGCACTATCCCCGGCGTGTGAATATGAGGATCAACCAGCGATCCTTTAAATCCATGCAATAATTCTCCGTCTAGTAATACCACAGATCAGCCGCCGTGGAAACCAAAAATCCGCCGGAAAGCTGCGGGATGATTTTCCTTTTCCCTTCTCCGGCTCAATACGCCTGCTCGTCTCCCCTGACATCCTCCACGGTGACCTTGCCTCTGAACACCCGATAGACCCATATTTTATAGGCAATCACTATCGGCACGAACACCAGCGCAACTACGGTCATGACTTTCAACGTATACTGGCTGGAAGAGGAATTGTAGATCGTCAGGCTTGACGCCGGGTCAAGGCTCGAGGGAATGAGATTCGGAAACAACCCGATGAAACCGGTGGCGACAACCAGCACGACAGTCGCACATGAAGCGGCAAAGGCTCTGAGAACCCGCTGTTTCGCCGAACAGATCCTGATCGCCGCCAGAGCCGCCACGGCGAGCAGGGGAACCGCCAGCAACAACGGATTCCTGAAGAAATTGTCATAGAGCCCGGTTGCCGGGTAAGCGGCGGCAAGGAAAGCCGCGGCCACCAGGAGGAGGACCGGCCAGGCGCGATCGGCTGCGGCTTGAGCCCTTCCGCTCAGGTCCCCGTCGGTCTTTGCCGCCAGGTAGAGCGCCCCGTGCACCAGGAACAGGAGCACGAAAAGCAGGCCGGTAAGAAGGCCAAACGGGTTCAGCAGGGACAGAAAGGAGCCGTGATAGCCGGCACTGTCCATGGGAAGCCCCTTGAAGATATTGCCGAATGCCACACCGAAAAGCAGGGCCGGCAGGAAACTGCCCACGAAAATGGCGGTGTCCCAGACACCCTTCCAGCGCTCGCCATCCAGTTTGCCGCGGAATTCGAACGACACGCCGCGCACGATGAGGGCGAACAGCAGGAGCAGCAAGGCAGTGTAGAGATAACTGAACATGAGGGCATAGGTAGTGGGAAATGCGGCAAAAGTCGCGCCGCCGGCCGTGATCAGCCATACTTCGTTGCCGTCCCACACCGGACCCACCGTGTTGATGATGACCCTCCGCTCGCCGTCGTTTCTCCCCAGGAAACCATGCAGCATGCCTGCACCGAGGACAAAGCCGTCCAGCATGAAGTAGACTGTCCAGAGCAGTCCCCAGAGAACGAACCAGGTAATCTGAAGCTCCATATCACACCTCCCGTTCCGCGGGGTTCATGACTTCTCCCGCCTCGTGTTCCGGCCCTTTGCGGGCGTATTTGAACAGCAGGAAAATGTCCACCGCCCCCAGAAATCCGTACAGCAGGGTGAAGCCGGCAAGGGAACCCGCCACTTGCGCAGCGGATATGGACCTGGAGACGGCGTCGGACGTTTTGAGAACGCCATAGACGATCCACGGCTGCCGCCCCACCTCAGCCATGACCCACCCCAGCTGGATGGCCAGATAAGGTATCGGGATTGCGTAGACAAAGACCCTGAGCAGCAAGCTGTTTTTCCCGACCGTCCCCCGGACCGATGCTATCACGGCGTAGAGCGCCAGCACGGTCATGAGAACCCCCAACCCCACCATGGCCCTGAAACTGTAGAACACCGGCGCTACGGGCGGGCGCTCTTCCGGTGGAAACGCCTTCAATCCCTTGACCACTCCATCAGGGGTATGGAAGGCAAGATAGCTGAGCAGATTGGGAATGCAGTACTTTTCCACCAGGTTGCATTCGTTTTTCGCATCAGGGATGACGAAGATGTTGATCCCCGCCCCTTTCTTCGTTTCCCAGACCGCTTCCGAGGCTGCGAACTTGGCCGGCTGGAATCTGGCGACAAGCACCGCAGAGTAATCTCCGGTGGCAAAGACGAGCACGATTGACACCAGCCCGAAAAAAGCGCCGATGCGGAAGGAGCGTTTGAAAAAATCCGTCTGGTTGCTCCTCAGCAGATGCCACGCAGATACACCGAGCACGAAGAACGCGGCAAGCACATAACCCGATACCAGCGTGTGGCCGAATTTCAGCAAACCGTAGGGATTGGTGACCATGGCGGTGAAATCCACCATCTCCGCACGGCCGTTGCGGATGGCATATCCCACCGGATTCTGCATCCAGCCGTTGGCCAGAAGAATCCAGAGCGCCGACAGATTGGTGGCCAGCGCCACGATCCAGATGGAAACGGCATGGATCCTCTTCGAAACCTTGTTCCAGCCGAATATCCAGACCCCGATGAACACCGACTCCAGGAAAAATGCCAGGGTCGCCTCGATGGCCAGGGGCGCGCCGAAAATGTCTCCCACATATCTTGAGTACTCGGCCCAGTTCATGCCGAACTGGAACTCGAGGGTAATACCGGTTACCACCCCGAGGGCGAAATTGATGAGGAACAGCTTGCCCCAGAACTTGGCCATGCGCAGGTAGAGCCCATCGCCCGTGCGGACATAGCGCGTTTCCATGAACGCGACCAGGATCGACAGTCCCAAGGTCAAAGGCACGAAAATGAAATGAAACATGCTCGTGATCGCGAACTGCAGTCTGCTCAATGCAACGACATCCATGCGCGAACCTCCTTGAACCAGATATCAGCGTCTCTTCCCCGCGGCATCCACCACGTGCTCTTCACTGCTCCCGGCCAGTTCTCCGATGGTAACACCGGCCAGGATGGCAACCGTCTCGTTTCTTACTTTTCTCCAGACTTCGTGGACGCGGCAGGCGCCGTCGCGCTCGCAGGTCCCCTCGCCCGTGAGACAGCGGTTCGGAAGCACCGGGCCTTCAATCGCCTCGACCACCTCGAGCAGCGTGACCCGGGAAGGGTCTCTGGCAAGAGAGAAACCGCCACCCATTCCCCTGAAAGAGGCAACCAGGCCTACGCGGGTGAAATGCTGGAGAATTTTCGAGAGAAAACTCCGGGGGATCCCCGCGGACTCGGCGATTTCACCGACAAGGGACAGCTTGCCCCCGGGTTGCCGTGCCAGATACAGAATGGCCCGGATCGCGTATTCGCCTTTGCGGGTGAGCTCCATCATTACAGCACCTATTAGACCTTTTTTGTCTTTTTAGAATGCAGAATAACTATTTGTCAAATCCGGCGCATCGATTTTATCAGGTGGACTTTCCCTCAGCCGTCATCGCGAGGGGAAACAAACTCCCGGATGGAACGGGCTATCCCCTCCGGGTCCAGGCCGTACAAGGCCCGGAGTTCGCTCTGCTCCCCCTGCTCCACGTACCGGTCAGGGTATCCGAGACGCTTGACGCGCACGTCATAGAGGCCCTCTTCTTCGAGCAGCTCCAGCACCGCGCTGCCGAACCCGCCGTCGATGGCGTTTTCCTCCACCGTAACGAGCCTGCCGTACCTTCGGGCCATGTCGACGATCAATTGGCGGTCAAGGGGCTTGACAAACCGCGCATTGACGACAGTCAGGCTGATACCTTCGCCGGCCAGCAGTTCGGCAGCCGACAGGCTCGGCCGCACCATGGAGCCGATCGCCAGGATCGCGCCGCCCCCCCCTTCCCTCAGAACCTCGCCCCGGCCGATTTCCAGGGGACTCAGGCACTGGTCGAGCGGAACCCCGTAACCGCTGCCGCGGGGATAGCGGACCGCAACCGGCCCGGGATGGAGCAGGGCGGTCAGCAGCATGTGCTGCAGCTCGTTTTCGTCCTTGGGCGCCATGATGGTCATGCCGGGAAACACGCGCAGGTAGGAAAGATCGAACATGCCGTGATGGGTCGGCCCGTCGTTGCCCACCGGTCCGGCCCTGTCGATGGCGAAGACCACGGGCAGGTTTTGCAGGCAGACATCGAACACCTGGTCGTACGCTCGCTGCAGGAACGAGGAATAGACCGCGAAGACCGGGCGGAATCCCTCGGCCGCAAGGCCGGCGGCAAACGTTACACCATGCTGCTCGGAAATTCCCACATCGTAAAACCGGTCAGGGAATTCCGCGGCGAACGAGCTCAATCCGGTCCCGTCGGGCATTGCCGCGGTGAGTGCCACAACCGATTCATCGTCTGCCGCTATCTTCTTCAGCGTCTCGCCGAAAATCCCGGTGAACGAGGCCGCGCATCCCTTGGAGGAGCGGACCTTGCCGCTTGCGAGGTCGAAGGGCCCGACACCGTGGAACAGCGACGGGTTCCTTTCGGCCGGCGGATACCCCTTGCCCTTTTTCGTGATGACATGAATGAGCAGAGCGTTATCGAAATGCTTGACATGCTCCAGTGTCTGGACCAGACGTTCCGTGTTGTGTCCGTCGATCGGCCCCACATACTCGAAACCGAATGCCTGGAACAGCATGCCCGGCGTGAAGAGACCCTTCAGTGACTCCTCCGCCTTGCGGGCAACGTGCAGCACGCTCTTGCCGAATCTTTCCCGGTTGCGGAGAAAGCTGCCCACTTCCTTCCGGATCCGGTGGAAGTATTCGCTGGTAATGGTGCGGCTGAGAAAGTTCGACAGCGCGCCCACGTTTTCCGCTATGGACATCTCGTTGTCGTTCAGGACGACAACCAGGTCCTTGTTGAGATGGCCGGCATTGTTCAAGCCTTCGTAAGCCAGCCCACCCGTCATGGATCCGTCGCCGATGACGGCGATGACCTTGTTCCGCTCACCTTTCAGATCGCGCGCCGTCGCCATGCCGAGAGCAGCGGAAACCGATGTGGACGAATGGCCCACGTCGAAGGCGTCGTGGGGAGACTCGGCTCTCTTGGGGAAACCGCTTATGCCGCCCAGTTTGCGCAGCGTGGGAAAACGTTCATAGCGCCCGGTCAGCAGTTTGTGGGCATATGCCTGGTGACCCACGTCCCAGATGATCCGGTCCCGGGGAGAATCGAAGACCCGGTGCAGGGCTATGGTCAGCTCCACAACGCCGAGTGAAGGCGCGACATGGCCCCCGTTGACGGAGCACACATCCAGAATGACCTGCCGGAGTTCGTCCGCAAGGTCGGCCAGGTCGCCGAAGTTCAGTTTCTTCAGGTCGTCCGGCAGTCTTATGGAGGTGAGCAGGCTGCCCATCAGGATTTCCGTCTCACGATGTAGCGGGCGATTTCCCGCAGCGGGTCCGCCTTTTCGCCAAAGCAGTCGAGCGCCCCGAGCGCCACATCAACAAGCTCTTCGGCCCTCTGCTTGGAAGCTGCCATGCCCATGACCGCGGGATACGTGGCCTTGCCTCTGGCCTGGTCGCTGCCGGCGTCCTTGCCGATCTGCTCGGTGGTCCCCTCGATGTCCAGAATGTCGTCGGCGATCTGGAAGGCGAGTCCGATCGCTTCGCCGTACCTGACGATGGCGCCAAGTTCCCTGTCGGCAGCCCCCCCCAGCAATGCGCCGCTTTTTACCGAGGCCTTGATGAGCGCTCCGGTCTTGTGCGTGTGGATGTACAGGACCGTGGCCAGGTCAACCTCCTTGCTCCCCTCGCTTTCCATGTCCACGATCTGCCCGCCGATCATGCCCCTGGATCCGGCGCTCACCGCAATCTCCTGGATGACCGACAGCAAGGCCGCGGGGTCCGGTGAACCGTTCCGTTCGGAAGAGCTGAGCAGGATGAAAGCCTCGGTCAGGAGGGCATCCCCGGCAAGGATGGCCGTTGCCTCGCCGAACACCTTGTGACTGGTGGGAATGCCGCGCCGGAAATCGTCATCGTCCATGGCAGGCAGGTCGTCATGGATCAGCGAATAGGTGTGGATCATTTCCATGGCGCACGCCGCCGGCATGGCCCTTTCCATGTCGCCGCCCACCGCATCGCAGGCCGCGAGCAGCAGAATGGGCCGCACCCGCTTGCCCCCGGCGAAAACCGAATAGCGCATGGCTTTATGTACCGACGAAGGCAGTTCGTCAGCGACGGGCAGGTACCTTTCGAGCGCCTCGTCGACACGTTGCTGCATGGTTTTCAGGTAATGCTTCAAATCCATAAAATTCTCCCGCTACAAATCAGATTTTACAGCTCGTCGTCCTGCGAGAACTCTTTCTTCACGAATGAACCGTCACGCTGCTTCAGCAGGATTTCGACTTTCTTCTCCGCCTCATCGAGCTTCTTCACGCAGAAATTCGCGCAACGCACGCCTTCCTCGAAGGTCTTCAGGGATTCTTCCAGGGAGAGGTCGCCGCTTTCCAGGCGCTCCACCGCATCTTCCAGCTTTTTCATCATCGTCTCGAATTTTTCCGCAGCCATGCGTTGCACCTTCCCTGTTCATGACATTTGAGCCATTATACGTATAACCATATCCCCGTCAAGGATTCACGCCCCGGAGGCGCGCGCATCCCGTTTCGACAGCGCCTTTTCCACGATGCATTCCGCGGAGCCGCAACCGAAAAGGACTTCGAGACGGTCTCCCGCCTGCACCTGGCAACTGTCACGGACGACCGTTCCGTCTTCCGGCTTCCGCGCTATGGAATACCCCCGCTGCAGGGTTGCCAGTGGTGAAAACGCCTGGAGCCTGGCCGCATCGACGGACGCCCGTTCCCTGAAACCATCCAGGATACGGTTCACGGCAGAGCCCATCCGACCGTCTAGAGCCAGCATTTTCTCCCGGCAACGCTCCATCGCCAAAGCGGGATGGCAGAGCCTCAGCCGGTGCACGTCTCCCGAAAGTCCCTCCCTGAGCAGACGAAGATCCGCAGCCAGTGCCCTCTGCATCCTGTCCTGCAGATCGTCGATCCGCTGAATCAGGTTGCCCACCAGCAGCATGGGGTCTTTCAGCGCCCGCACCATTCCGGAAAGCCGCTCGCCGCATGCCGCCATCCGCCGGCCGACGGCATGGGAAAGGCGCTGGGATAGGTGACGCAGGTCGTTCTCCAGTTCTTCCCTGCTTTTCACGACCATCTCCGCCGCTGCCGACGGAGTGGGCGCCCGCAGGTCAGCAGCGAGATCAGCGATGGTGAAATCCACTTCATGCCCCACGGCTGAGACAACCGGTATCCGCGACGCAGAGACGGCCCTGGCCACCACCTCTTCGTTGAAGGCCCACAGGTCCTCCATCGAACCGCCGCCGCGTCCCACGATCAGCACATCCACGTTCCCGTACCTGTTGAAATCGCGGATCGCTGCCGCGATCTCTTCGGCAGCGCCCTCACCCTGCACCTTGACGGGAAAGATGAGCACGTCGACACCGGCATGGCGTCGGCGCAGAACGGTCAGGATGTCGTGGAGCGCCGCACCGGCAGTCGACGTCACAATGCCGATCCTCTGCGGCAGTCCGGGCAGCCGTCTTTTCCGCGACTCCTCGAACAGCCCCTCCTTCGCCAGCTTCTCCTTCAACTGCGTGAAAGCGAGCTGGAGCGCGCCGATCCCTTTCGGCTCCAGGTATTCGGCAAGGAACTGGTACTCCCCGCGCTGTTCATACACCGAAACCCTGCCGCGCACGACGAGCATCATGCCGTTCTGCAGCCTGAACCGCAGCGCCCTGGCGGATGCGCGGAACATGACGCAGCGGATCTGCGCGCCTGAGTCCTTGAGCGTGAAATAGAGATGCCCCGATGAGGGGAGCGCCAGGTTGGAAACCTCACCCTCCACCCAGACATGCTCGAAATTCTCCTCCAGAACCCCGCGGATCAGCGCGGTCAGCCTGCCGACGGTCAGTATGGCCCTTTCTCCGAACAAGCTCATGCCCTCCTGCCATCCGGGAACCTGCGGAAGATTCTCATCGCCATCGCCTTTCGCCCTTTGCCCCATGCATCCACCAGCCGGTGAAACAATCATTTGACCGGCATCGAAACTTTATAGTACCATCTCGGCCTATGCAAAGATATCCCTATGTAATCACCATTTCATCCGAAAAGGGGGGCGTCGGCAAGACCACCCTGGCCACCAACCTCGCAATTTACCTGAAGGCCCTGTCAGAAGACCTGCCGGTAACCATTTTCTCCCTCGACAATCATTTCACCATAGACAAGATGTTCGCCATCAGGGGACAAAACCCGTCCGGCGACATCGCCGACCTGCTCCGCGGAACGCCCGGCGCCGACCTGGTCCATACCGGGCAGTACGGCGTGGGCTACATACCTTCGTCCGCCGCCCTTGAAGAGATCAGGGAATCGACCAGGGGATCGATGATCCTCACCCGCCTGCTGGCGCTCTCGGGCATCTCCGGCATCCTGATCATCGATACCAGGCCGGAGCTCAATATCCTGACGCAGAACGCCCTGTATGCTTCGGACCGGGTCATCATACCGGTCAAGGACATGCCCAGCCTGGAAAACTGCCGCAACATCTTCGACCTGTTCGACAAACGCGGCCTGGACAAGAAGAGCCTCACCATCATTCCCTGCCTGGTGGATGCGCGCATCAAGTATTCAGGCCCGTTCAAGGATCACAAGTCGCTCCTCAGGGCCTTTGCCATCAACAGGGGTTACCGCTGCCTCGACGGTCACATATCGAAAAGTCCGAAGGTTGAGAGCCTCAATACGAACCCGGAGGGAAAGATTTACCCCATCCTGACCCACGCCCGCGGAACCGAGGTCTACAGCCAGTATGCCAGGCTCGCCAAAAGCATCCTCGAAGAGTTCCGGGGTACCGAAGCCCCCCGCGCCGGGCTTTACCACCAATGGCTCCTGGCCGAGGAGGAACGGAAGAAGGAATCCTTCGAAACCCGTCTGTCGAAGCTCAAGGAGGGCTGCATCCTGTGCGACGGCCAGGGGTCGAGCGAAGTTGCCGGCGGGTTGTCCTACTACTACGAAGCCTCGGACGGCGGCGCCTGCGGTTTCCTCGATGACCGCTGCTGTTCGGGCCTCCTTCTCCACTACCTGTACGATGCACGGAAAAAGCCGGACGACGACGATCCTCTTCTGCTCATGTTCAGGGAAACTTCACGGGAATCGGTTTTCGCCCTGAGGCCGGTGACAACCAATGGAGAACCCATGGTGGAAGTACACCGTTTCGCCATGGATGGAAGCCGGGTCCTGACGAAGGTCCACCCGTTGAGGGAATTCGACGGGAACGGCTTTACACGCTCAAAGAACGGCTTGTTTGCCTTCCTCTCGGAAACGCTCGAGGAACTCCCCGGAAGGATGCGCGATGCTTTTCTCCTCATCTATCCCGCCAACCCCCGGAAACCGGAATCCATTCTCCTCGAAGAGAACTACAAGCGGCTGCTCAGAACGATGCAACAAGTTTCGCGAATGTTCTAGTCAAGATCACCTGACCAGTTTCGAAACGTAGACGAAGCGCACCCCGCGGCTTTGCAGCCTCGGCAACTCCTCGGAGAGCGCCCGTATGGTGGCTCGATGCGGGTGGCATATTCCCACGGCGCTGCCCTTTCTGCCGGCCAGCCGGGCAAGAACGCCAAGCTGCGCTTTTATCGCCGTAACGTCATCGCTGTTGTCGATGAAGACATTGCGCGCGGCAGCCCGCACACCCATCTCGCGCGACAGGGAAACGCCGACCGAGCCGGACGTCGTCATGCTGTCGACGAAAAAAAGCCCTTTGCCCTTCAGCACCCCGAGAACCTTGCCCATGCGCTCCCGGTCTTCGGTATACCGGGACCCCATGTGGTTGTTGGCGCCGACGGCATGGGGGACCTGTCGCAGGTAACCGTCCATCTTCTCCTCGATTTCGGCGCCGTCCTGGGAAAGGAGGAGGCCGTTTGCTTCGAGCCGTTTGCGCGGGTAGTCCTTCGGCTCCATGGGGATGTGCAGCAGGACCTGGAAGCCCTTTCCGCTTGCTTCCTGGGCAACCTGCTCCGACTTGCCCAGGCCGGGGATCACGGCGAAGGTGAGAGGCACCCCGATCGACATCAGTTCACGGACCTCGGCCGTGCTTTTCCCCATGTCATCGATAATGATCGCCACCGTCCCGCTCCTGAGCGGAGTTTCGGGCGCCCTGGCCGGTGGCGGGGCAACCTGGTGGGAAGTGTATCTCTGGTGGATCGGCGGCAGTTTCGGCTTTTCTGCGGGCAACTCCTTGTCCGCAAGCTTTTCCGATGGTACGGCAAGATCGGGCTTCTCCGCAGCAGGCGGCGGTGCCGGCCGCTTCTTCGCCGCCGCGACCGGCGGCTTCCTGCCAGGGGCATGACTGACCGGCTTTCTCGGTTTCTCCAGCATCATGAGGACGCCGCCTGCCAGCAGCAGCACCACCAGCAGGTACACCAGCGGGCTGAGTCCTCCTTTGCTTTTTCCCGTGTTCCTTCGGTTCCTGTTGGTTTTCTTCACGTCGTCCTTCCCCTGCGGTGTGCGTCGATTTGCTGTTCCCGAATCCCCGGGACTCGTCATCTACCGGGCAAAACCGGGACATGATAGCACAGCGGACCGTGCGGGGAAAGCCGTATATCCCGCGGAAAAGCAGGGTGACCATCCACTGCCGAACCGTCACTTCGGCGCCGGCATCTCCCGGCTTGCCACCTTCTCCGCAGCGGCGAGATAGTTGGCCGTAAAGATGTAATCATCGAGGTAATCCCTTTTGCCATCCCTGTTCAGGTCATACAGCGGAGACTTTTCCGTCCCCCGCTGTTGGAGAAAAACGTCAAAACCCTTTTCATCGGGCTTCAGGCCGCCGGAGCCGCCCAGCATCTCCAGAGGCTGGGCAACGGTCACAGGGCATTTTTTCGGGACATTGTCGACCAGTACGGTAACGGCTGCCTGATTCACGCCCTTTTCCGGCCTGACTTCAACGATCCAGGAATTGCCGCCCCCCCTTTTCATGGAAACGACACGCGCACCGGAAAAAGCGAAATTGGGCGAGGCGCCGCCATTTCCCGGCCCGGCAAAGATAAGCCTGGCTGTCGAATTCCCGTCGGACAGGCATACCGGCGGTTCCTGCCTGCATTCGGCATGCTCCTGCCGGGAAAACAGTGCGACATACTCCTCTCTGGTTCCGTTGCCCCTAAAACCGCGGAATTTCTGCAACACGCTTTCCGTACCCGGCCTGGCGCCTCCCCCCGCCGCAGCGCTTCCTGAATGAGGTGGAACGGCAGTTGATGCCGCAGCGCCGGAATCATTGCCGGCAACCGGCACCTTCGAACCGGCCGGATCGTTTATCCGAACCCGTGAATCCAGGCGGGCGCCGTTCTTGTCGATCAGGTCGGCCGTCAGGGATCGGATCCCGCCGGCTGCGCCGCTCTTGAGGCGGAAGGTTATGGTGGCGATCGCTCCGGATCCGGAAATCGGCCTGGTGGTTATGACTGTCATGCGGATGTTTCCGATGCTGGAGACATCGGAATCCATCAGCGCTCCCGCCACCAGGCCTCCCCATGCAATCACGGGGCCCGAGAGACCGGCCCCGTCATACGCAATCTGCAACTCAAGGCCGGCGACCGACGAGAAATCCGATCCGCGAACCTCGTAAACACCGCTGCCGGAAGGGGCAATGGTCACCGTGGCCGCCCGGCACGGCGCCGCGAATGCCGCCAGCAGCGCCAAAAGCGAGAGACACGATGCGGCAGTGAGTCGTATCTGCATAGTTGCCTCCTGGAAAGCCGGAATACGCCCTTACCTCACGAAACCTGGAAGAATGCGCGTTTAACGGCTCCGCAAACCACGCATTTCTCCGGTGCCGCATTTTCCACAGTGTGGCCGCAGACGGAACAGACGAAATAATCGAAGGTGTCCCCTTCCTGGCTCAAATTGTCGAGCATTTTCTGATAGAGGCCCGCGTGAACCTTCTCCACTTCATTGGCAAATGTAAACGTGCGCACGGCCTGCGCATTCTTCTCCTGCTCGGCTTCAGCGATCATCCCGGGATACATGCTCATGAATTCGTGGGTTTCTCCGGCCACCGCAACTTTCAGGTTTTCCTGCGTCGACCCGATGCCGCCCATGACCTTGAGGTGGCTGTGGGCATGCACTGTCTCAGCCTCCGCCGCCGCGCGGAACAGTTTCGCAGCCTGCTTGAAGCCTTCCGCGTCAGCCTGTTTCGCGAAAGCCAGATACTTCCTGTTGGCCTGGGATTCCCCGGCAAAAGCCTCCTGAAGATTTTCCATTGTCTTCGACATATGATCCTCCTCCGTTTGCGGTAATAGAGGCCTAGAGCCTCGTCAGATCGGTGTGCTGTTCATCGTGCGGATTGATGTGAATCATGACGTCGCCCACGTTGGGAAACATCCTGAATATGCCTTTTTTCACCTGGGTCGAGATATAGTGCGACTTCCTGACGGTCATGTCCGGATCCATGTCCAGTTTCAGGTCGACGATCAGGAACTGGCCGGACCTGCGCGCCCGGATGTCGTGCACGTGCTCCACCCCCTCGTACTGTTCCGCCAGGGCGCGGATGTCGCCGATCAGCTTTTCCGGCGGCCGCCCGTCCATCAGGTCGTGGGCAGCTCCGCGGAAGGTTTCGTAAGCAATGATGAAAATGAAGATGGAAGTGAGCGCCGCCGCAAGCGGATCCATGATGCCGACGCCGAAATACGCACCGACAACGCCCGCCAGCGTGGCGACCGACGTCAGGGCATCCTTGCGGTGATCCTTGGCTATGGCCAGCACAGCGGGGCTTTCCAGTCGTTCTCCGACCCTCTGCGAGAAACGGTAGAGGAACTCCTTGATCACTATGGTCACCACTGCCGCCATGACTGCGATCAGTTCCGGCTTCGGCAAATTACCCGACCTGATGGTGAACATGGCCTGGGCAAGAATTCCGAACCCCGACAGGAGAATGACGAGCGAAACCAGAATCGCGGAAATGCTTTCCGCACGGCCGTGGCCATAGGGATGGGAACCGTCCAGGGGCCGCCTCCCGATGCGCAGCGCTACCATGGTCGAGGAAATGGCGACGAAGTCGCTGGCGCTCTCCACGCCGTCCGCGAAAACCGCTTCTGACCCACCGTAATGACCGCACGACAACTTGAGCAGCATGAGGGCCGCATTGATCCAGAAGCCTGCCCTGATCACCTTTTCGGCGCTTGTGAATCTGTCCTGTCTCTGCACGTCAATACCCCGATGTCGCTGATCGAGTATCCATTATAGCAGCTATTCGGCCACAGGCTGAATCCGACGGCTGGTTTCCCCGAAAACGCGCTTCTCAGGCGGCAGGCCGCAGATCCTTGAGAGTCAATCTCAGAGACCGCTTTCCATTCCACTGGTTGCAGTCCATGGTAAAGGCAATGTCAACCTGGTCCGCAGCGGGGACCCTGTCCGCCATGCCGAAGCCCATGGCTTCGAGCACCGTCGCGCCCGCGGCAAGGCGCAAGCGCACGTGCCGGTCCTTCATCAGTGAGGTTTGCAGGACCCGCAGCCCCCGCATGGCAAAAACGGGGCGGGGATTTCCCATGCCGAACGGCCCGAGAGCATCGAGAAGCTCCACCAATTCCAGAGATGCGTCTTCCGGCGCCATCTCGGCATCGATCCTGATTTCCGGCACCAGATCATCCGGTGCCAGGAGCCCCGCCGCAATGCAGTCGAAACGGTCGGCAAACTCTTCGAGAAGGGATTCGTCAATGGTCAGTCCGGCTGCATGCTTATGCCCGCCGAACCCCTTCAACTGCCCGGCGCACTCCTTGAGAGCATCGTGGAGATGGAACCCGGGAATGCTGCGGCCGGAGCCCTTGCCATTTCCTTCCTGCAATGAGATCAGTATAGTCGGGCGATGAAACATTTCCACCATGCGCGATGCCACGATTCCGATAACGCCGGGGTGCCAGGACTCTGAAGCAAGGACAATGCTCTTTCTCTCCACCATCAGCGGGTCTTCCTCGACCTTCCGTACCGCTTCGCGGAAGATCTCCCGTTCCAGGGCCTGGCGCTCACCGTTGCTGGCGTCCAGAATCCCGGCCAGGGACGCGGCCCGGCCGCCATCCCGGGTCAACAGGAGCTCCGCGCCGAGGGAAGCATCATCCAGCCTTCCTGCCGCGTTGAGTCGCGGCGCCAGCCTGAAGCCGACCGCACCGCAGTCCACGCCGCCGGTCACGCCCGAAACCTTTTTCAACTCATGAATCCCGATCCTTGAACCCGTGGTCAGTTCACGCAACCCGTAGCTGACCAGGATCCGGTTCTCGCCCACCAGCGGGACGATATCGGCAATGGTCCCCAGGGCAACCAGATCCAGGCATTCCCTCAGGTTGGGCTCGGGCCGGGTCAGAAAAAAACCGTTTTCCCTCAATCTCATCCTCAGGGCGACAATGAGATTGAACACCACGCCCACGCCGGCAAGCGCTTTGCAGGGAAAATCATCCCCCTCCCGCAGGGGGTTGATCACCGCCGCAGCCTTGGGAATCCCATCCGAGGGGGTGTGGTGGTCGGTGATGATCAGGTCGATACCGAGCGCGGTGCAAAAATCCGCTTCCTCGAACGAGGTGATGCCGCAGTCGGAGGTCACGATCACCCGGGCGCCCCGCTCGGCCGCGGCGCGGATACCAACTGTCGAAAGACCGTATCCTTCCACGATTCGATGGGGAATATGGTAGAAACAGTCCGCTCCCAATTGAAGCAGGAAACCGGCCAGCGCGGCCACGCTCGTCAGGCCGTCGGCGTCATAATCGCCATAGATGCAGATTTTCTCCCCCTTGGTCACGGCGGACACGAGACGCTGCACCGCAAGGTCCATGTCAAGGAGGAGGAACGGGTCGTGCAGGTCCGAGAGGTTGGGATTGAGAAACCGGCGCGCGGCTTCCGGGTCCCGTATGCCCCTGTTCAGCAGGAGAACGGAAAGGAGCGGGGATATCCGGCAGGCTCCCGCGAGCTCGGCCGCGAGGGCTTCTTCAGGTTCCGCACGTGTCCAGCGACGTTCTTTCACCTGCCTCACCTTCTCCCTCCCTTCCTATAAAAAAGCCCCCGTTGCCGGGGGCTTTGCGTCTGATTAGATCCGCCCTAAGCCTTTGCGGGCTTGGCGCGGTTTTCCAGGATTTCCACGATCGGGCTGGCCACGAAAATAGACGAATACGTACCAATGATGACACCGAATGCGAGGGCGAATGCGAAATCGTGAATCACTTCCCCGCCGAAGAAGAAGAGGGATAAAGCCGCAAGCAGCGTGGTGAGCGAAGTGATGATTGTCCGGGAAAGAACCTCGTTGATGCTGGCATTGAAAATGTTATGCAGGGATTCCTTCAGATTCTTGCGCAGGTTCTCCCGGATTCTGTCAAACACCACTACGGTATCCGTCAATGAATAACCGGCTATGGTGAGAACCGCGGTGATCAGTAAAAGATTGATCTCTTTGTTGAAGAGAAAGAACACGGCAAATATTGCAAGCACATCATGGGTTGTCGCCAGGACCGCGCTGATTCCGAATTTGAAGTCAAATCTCCATGCAATATATAGAATAATCCCCAGAAATGAAATGACGACGGCGATAAGGGTGTCATTGCGCAGCTTTTCCCCGATGGAAGGACCGATTTCACTGGAGCTGTCCACCGTGAACCGATTGTCGGCAAATTCCTTCTTGAAGACTTCCTGAACTGCCTCGGAAACCTTGCCCATGGCCACATTCGCCTTGCCGACTCTTATGAGCAACTGGTTCCCCCCCTTGATCTCCTGCAGGCTCACCTCCAGCCCGCTGCTGATCAACGCCTTGCGCGCCTGATCCATGTGGATCGGTTTCTCGAAGCGCAACTGCAGGACCGTACCGCCGGTAAAGTCGGTGCCCATATTGGCCGATCCACGGGCTATCTGAATGATGGCTATGATACCGATAATGCTGATAACTCCCGATATGATGAAGGAAATCTTCTTCATACCCATGAAATTGATTCTGGTTTTGCCAATGAATTCCATGAATCCTCCCGTTCCCTTGCTAGATGCTTAGTTTGTTCGCCCGGCCGCGACCGAGGAAATAATCAAACACGACCTTGGTGGCGACCAGGGCCGTGAACAGGTTGATGATCACGCCAAGGCTGAGGGAGACGGCGAATCCCTTGACCGGGCCGGTGCCGAACTGGAACAGGACCGCGGCGGTAATCAGCGTCGTGACATGCGAGTCCATGATGGTCAGGAATGCCTTGTCATAGCCGGCATCGAGGGCAGCCTTGGCCGTCTTCCCCAGACGCAGTTCTTCGCGTATGCGCTCGAAAATGAGCACATTGGAGTCGACCGACATGCCGATCAGCAGGACGATAGCAGCGATACCGGGCAGCGTAAGCGCGGCGCCGAACGCCGAGAGTGCACCCATGAGGAAAACGACGTTCAGCACCATGCCCAGGTTGGCAACCATTCCGGACAGCTTGTAGTATACCGCCATGAAACAGATGACCAGAAGGACGCCGACCAGGCCGGCGATGAGGCCCTTGTTGATGGAATCCTGGCCCAGGGACGGGCCGACGGTGATGTTCTGGATGATCTTCACCGGCGCCGGCAGCGCGCCCGCCCTGAGAACGATGGCCAGGTCGCTGGCCTCTTTCTCGGTGAACGAACCGCTGATCTGGGCCTTGCCGCCGGAGATCCTCTCCCTGATGACCGGCGCTGAATAGATGTTGTTATCCAGCACGATGGCAAACCGTTTCCCCACGTTGGCGGCAGTCACCTGGTCGAAGAGCCGCGCCCCCACGGAATTGAACTCTATTCCTACATAGGGCCGGTTGTATTGGGATTCGATCTGCACCTGGGCATCGGTCAGCAGGTCGCCGGTGATGAGGGTCTTCTTTTTCAGGACATACTGGACCTCGCTTACCGCACCGGTATCAGGATCGATCCTCTTTTCCTTCAGGATCTCGTCCCCTTCCGGAATTGAGCCGGGAGTGGCGGTATCCTGGTTCACGCTTTCGTCCACCAGCTTGAACTCGAGCCGCGCCGTCCTGCCGATCAGTTCGATGGCCCGCTTGGGATCGCTGATCCCGGGCAGCTGGACCACGATATTCTGCTGGCCTTCCCGCTGGATCGTCGGCTCGGAAACACCGAACTGGTCGATCCTGTTGCGGATGGTCTCAAGGGCCTGCTGTACCGCCTTGTCCTTGAGGCTTGCGATTTCATTATCGCTCATGCGCAGCTGCAGGTTGATGAATCCCCCCTCGTCAAAAGGCGCCTGGACCTGGAGCCGCGGAAACTTCTCCTTGAGCAGCTTCTGCACTTCGTCGGCCGTACCCTTGTCGAACAGGACGACGGAAACCCGGTCCTCTCCGAGACGGGAAACCTTCTTGAAGCGAATATTCTTGTTGTTCAGGGTGTCTTCCAGGTCCGTAGCGATGAGATCCAGCTGGCCCTCGACCGCTTTCGGGGTTTCGACCTCCATTACCAGGTGTATCCCCCCCTGAAGGTCAAGGCCGAGATGGATCTTATCCGTGGGGAAAAAAGGCCCCTTCCACCAGGAAGGAAGACTCGGGGCAAGGGTCGGGGTGAGATACAGAAGGGAGGTGAGCAGAAACAGAATAATCAGGCTGATGCGCCAGGTAAGTCCCTTGGGCATGGCGGACGCTCCTTTCGGTAAAAAAATACTGCTCCTTTACTGCAAGACGAGTCGGCCCGCCCGGGCGGGCCGTTTGCGACAAAATTACTGTTTTTTCGCTATCGTGGCGATAAATCCCTTGTTGACGCGAATGTTCACGCCAGTGGCCACCTCGATGGTGACGATTCCTTCTTCGATCGCGGTCACCTTGCCGTGAAGCCCACCGGCGGTAACGATCTGATCGCCCTTCTGCAGCGACTCCAGGAGCTGCTTGTGCTCCTTGGCCTTCTTCTGCTGCGGGCGGATCAGCAGGAAATAGAAAATCGCGAACATGACCGCCATCAGTATTATGCCGTTCCAACCACCTTGTGCCGGAGCCATTTGTCAAACCTCCCACGTTGATTTTTGCGACTTGAAAAGTCGATTGATCCGGTATGGATCTCAAGATTTTCCCTGAATTTCCCTTTTCATATAAAATTCCTTGCGGAACGCAGTGAACCGTCCTTCCGCTATGGCGTTGCGCGCCTGCTCCATCAGGTTGAGATAGTAATGCAGGTTGTGATAGGTGTTGAACCGCGATGCAAGTATTTCACCGGCCCGGTACAAATGCCTCAGGTACGCCCTGCTGTAATTGCGGCAAACATAGCAGTCGCACTCCGGGTCGGGTGGCGAGGGATCCTCCGCATAGCGGGCATTCTTGATATTGAGTGTTCCGCTGCTGGTGAACAGCATGCCGTTCCGCGCGTTCCTGGTGGGCATGACGCAGTCGAACATGTCATAACCGCGATACACCGCCTCCACGAGGTCCTCGGGAGTGCCGATCCCCATCACGTACCGCGGGCGGTCTTCGGGGAGAAGCGGTGAGCAGATTTCCATCACGTCATGCATGACCCCCTTCTCCTCGCCGACCGAAAGCCCGCCGAGGGCGTAGCCGTCAAAGCCGATATCCCGCAACCGGCCGGCGCTTTCAGCCCTCAGGTCGCCGAACCTCCCGCCCTGGACGATGCCGAACAGCGCCTGGTCGTCGCGCCGCCTGGCGTCCCTGCAGCGCACGGCCCAGCGGGTGGTCATCTCCATCGACTTCTTCACGTAGCCGTAATCCGACGTGCTGGGCGGGCACTCGTCAAAGCACATCATGATGTCCGAACCGAGCGCTTCCTGGATGGCAATGGAGACCTCGGGCGATATGAAGTGCCGGGAACCATCCAGATGGGACTGAAAGGTAACCCCATCTTCGCGTATCCTGCACAGCTCCCCGAGGCTGAACACCTGGAAGCCGCCGCTGTCGGTCAGGATCGGGCCGTCCCAGCCCATGAATTCATGCAGGCCCCCCATCCTCCCGATGAGCTCGTGGCCGGGCCTGATGTAGAGGTGATAGGTGTTGGCCAGGATGATCTGGGACTTCACCTCCCGCAGTTCCTCGCGGGTCATGGCCTTGACCGTTGCCTGGGTGCCGACGGGCATGAAAGCCGGGGTGGCGATTTCGCCGTGGGGCGTCACCATCCGTCCGAGTCTGGCCCCGCAATCCGGGTCCTTATTGATCAATTGAAATTCGAGTGCCGCCAAATCGTATCCGTTATCAAGATTTTTCACCCGGAAACTCCGGATTAATACCATGCAGTTTCCAGATGGAAACTACCCTATGAACATCGCATCACCGTAACTGTAAAACCTGAACCGCCTGCGCACGGCTTCGTTGTATGCTTCCAGCAAAAATTCCCTTCCGGCGAAAGCTGCCACCAGGAGCAGGAGGGTCGAACAGGGCAGATGGAAGTTGGTTATCATGGCATCCACGACCCTGAAGCGGTAGCCGGGGTAAATGAAGATGTCGGCCTCACCGTCTCCGGCCCGGATAATACCGTCATTGCCGGCAGCATGCTCCAGCGCCCGTGTGGTGGTGGTGCCCAGGGCAATTACCCTGCCGCCTACCCTCTTCCGCTGTTCAACCGCGGCTGCCGTCGCATCCGGAATGGAATAGTACTCCCGGTGCATGCGGTGTTCATGGACGGCATCGACCCGGACCGGGAGGAAAGTGCCCAGGCCTACATGCAGGGTGAGGGGTGCGATTTCGACTCCCCGTTCAACCAGCGTATCGAGGAGCGCCGGGGTGAAGTGGAGCCCGGCCGTCGGCGCCGCGACCGCTCCCCGCGCCCTGGCGAACACCGTCTGGTACCGTTCCCGGTCTTCAGCTTCCTGGCCTCTGCGGATGTAGGGCGGCAGGGGCATCATGCCCTCGGCTTCCAGCCACTGGTCGAACCCTTCGGCAGGGTCGAAGGAAACAGTCCAGGTCTCTTCGTCGTTCCTCTGGACCACCGTTGCCGTCATGCCCGACGGCAGCAGAATGACGGATCCGGGATGCGGCTTCTTCGACGCCCGGAGGAGACAGTTCCAGACCGATCCCCCGGTGCGGAGCCGCCTCACCAGGAATACCTCCACGCGTCCGCCGCTCTCCTTCCGGCCTGCCAGCCTGGCGGGAATTACCATGGTGTCGTTCAGGACCAGGAGGTCACCGGATCGAAACAGGTCCGCAACTTCCGAGAACACCTTTTCCCGGACAGTGCGCTCCTCGCGGTCCAGAACCATCAGCCGGGAGGCATCCCTGCGCGGGGCGGGCGCCTGGGCGATCAGTTCCTGCGGCAGCTCGTAGTTGAAATCCCGGAATCGCATCGCCTAATCTTCGACTATTTTTCCCAGTCCGACACCGGGATAATAATATAAGAGGATTTCCCTGTAGGAAAGCCCATGTTCCGCCATCTGCTTGGCGCCCCACTGGCACAACCCCACTCCGTGGCCGTATCCGTTTCCGCGAAAATCGAAGCCGTCATCCGACTCACCAACTTCGAAATCAGTGCTGCGGATGACGGAGTACCCCGCAAGCTTGCGGAACACCCCGGCGGATATGAACGTACTCCCCTGGTCGGACAGCACCTCGAGGTCGGCAATCCTGCCGCTCTGGTACCGGTTGACAGGCCTGATCGCCCTGACCCCGCGCACCTGGTAGCCGCCGGACCGGAGCAGCGACTCGACCTTCCCGTACGCAAGGCCGACCTCCCACCGCGAAGAGGGGGATTCAGCGCAGGACTTGCATTCCACGCCGCGAAGATAGGGGATCTTCAGCCCCCAGACATTCTCCGACGCTTCCGTGTGTCCGCCGCAACTGGAATGGAAAAAAGCCTGGGCAACTTTCCCGTCGTAGATGAGGACTTCGTTGCGCGTCGCAGCCACGGCAGCCGCGGCCCGTCCGTCTTCCAGGTCGCAGCCGTTGTAAACCTGGTCCAGAACCGTCGATTCCAGGTGATAGGGCGAGTTCTTTCGTGCCTCTTTCTGAAAGAGCGCGTAGGAACGGGCGATTACCGCCTGCGCCTTCACCGCCTCCATCGGCCACCGTGAGGAAATTTCGCAGTTGATGAGGCCGACCAGGTACTCCTCCAGCCCTATTTCATTGATTACCAGCAGCCCCTTGCCGGAGGCAATGACTTCCGTTGTCCCGCGGTATGATTTGCCGTTGATCCTCAGGTACCCGGGGGAAGTGACCCGAAGGGCCTTGACCCGTACCCCCCCGGCCAAAACACCGCTTCCTGACCGCTTGGCAACGAAGGGAAGATCCACCTGCAGGGTCGAACCCTTCTCATCCCTCACCTGGAGCCTTTCCCCGGCGAATCTTACCGACCCCGCCTGTTTCTGCACGGCAACCCGGATGGTAACGGGCAGCGCATGCGCCGGATCGGGCACGATGGCGAACAACGCCAACAGTATACAGCACAGCTGCAGATAATTCACCATGGTCGATAACCGCTTCAAAACTTGTCGATGAAATCAGAAAAGGATCGTGAAGTCAACGCATTTGTCCGGCACCCGGCAGGCACCGGACAGCTGCGTACAAAAACGGGCGGCCTCACGAATCGGCCACGAGCCGAAACGGGTATCATAGGAAGTGGCCACTTCATTGTCAAGCTTTTCGCTTGCGAGGGATCGGCAAATCGTTTGCCGATGCAGGAAATTCGTGCTATAGAAAATGCATCGCCGCATTCCGAGGGGACTGCGGAAAAACCCGGGGAGAAGCCTAGTGACCATGTTGCTCCAGGTATCAGGATTGTCAACGCATTTTGCGGTGCCGGGAGGCACGGTCAGGGCTGTTGACTCCCTTGACATTTCCCTTGCCGAAGGCGAAACCCTGTCCATTGTCGGGGAATCCGGCTGCGGCAAAAGCGCCACCGCGTTTTCGCTGCTCCGCCTGGTGCCTGACCCCGGCAGGATTGTGGCCGGGAGCATCCTGTTCGAGGGCAGGGATCTGCTGCTGCTTCCCGAGGCGGAAATGCGCCGCATCAGGGGCAACCGCCTGGCCATGATCTTTCAGGAGCCGATGACTTCGCTCAATCCGGTGTTCCGCATCGGGGACCAGATCGGCGAAGGGCTGCGACTCCACCAGGGCGCGACGGAAAGCGAAGCAAGAGAAAAAGCCATCGACATGTTGACCCGGGTGGGCATCCCCTCGCCGTCATCGCGATACAACGACTACCCCCACCAGCTGAGCGGCGGCATGCGGCAGCGGGTGATGATCGCCATGGCACTGATCTGCGGGCCGCGCCTGCTGATCGCGGATGAACCCACCACTGCCCTCGACGTCACCATCCAGGCCCAGATTCTCGAGCTCATGGACCGCCTGAAGGCGGATCTGGGCATGGGCCTCATTCTCATCACCCATGACCTGGGCATCGTGGCGGAACGTTCGGATCGGACGGCCATCATGTATGCCGGCAGGATCGTCGAATCAGGCCCCACTCCGGAAGTGCTGGACAACCCGCTCCACCCCTATACCACGGGGCTTTTGGCTTCGCTCCCGCAACGCGCTGAAAGGGGCAAGCCTCTTCCGGTGATTCCGGGGCAGGTTCCCGCCCTGACCGCCCCCATGCCGGGGTGCGGTTTCTGCGACCGCTGCCCGGACAGGGAATGGAGATGCAGCCAGGATCCGCCACCCCTGAAGGATAGGGGAAGCGGCCACTCGGTTCGCTGCTGGAAATACTCATGACCCAACCATTGATAGAGACTGTTGACATCAGGAAGTCTTTCCCGGTCAGGCCGCGGGCCTTCGCCCGCCCACTTCAGCTCAAGGCTGTGGACGGCGTGTCCCTGCGGCTCGACGAGGGCGACACCCTGGGCATCGCGGGCGAATCCGGAAGCGGCAAGTCGACTTTTGGAAAACTGCTGCTGGGGCTCTTGCGGCCGGACGGAGGAGACGTGATTTACCGGGGAACGCCATTGCGCCGTGTCTCAGGGAAAAGCCTCCTCGGTTTCCGGAAAGAGGTCCAGATGATATTCCAGGACCCCTTTTCGTCTCTCAATCCACGCATGCGGATAGGAGACGCCATCGCCGAACCGCTCCTCATTCACGGCCTCGCGGCACCCGCGGCCCGCAGGGAACAGGTGCGCGACCTCATGGAGAAAGTCGGTCTCCGGGAAGAACACTTCCATCGCTATCCCCATGAATTTTCGGGCGGGCAGCGCCAGCGAATAGGAATCGCCCGTGCTCTGGCGGTCTCACCACGCCTTCTGATCGCCGACGAACCGGTCTCGGCCCTGGACCTGTCCATACAGGCACAGATCATCAACCTTCTCCAGGACCTGAAGCAGCGGTATGCGCTTTCCCTCATCATCATCGCCCACGATCTTTCGGTATTGCGGCACATGTCCGACCGGATAGCGGTCATGTACCTGGGAAGGATCGTCGAAGCCGGGAGGACGGACGACATTTTCAACCGCTTCTTCCATCCCTATACCGAAGCCCTGCTTTCCGCGATACCCGGGATCGGCAAAACCGGGCGGATAGCGCCCCCGCCGCTCAAGGGCGACATTCCGAACCCGATCGATCCTCCCCCGGGCTGCCCGTTTCACACCCGCTGCCCATATGCCCGTCCCGAACTCTGCGCCGCGGTTATTCCTTTACTGGAAGAAAAAGAGCCGGGCCATTTCGCCGCCTGCCATTTCAGCGACGACCTGTTCAGGCGCTGATCCTTTCCGGGACCGGCCCGTTCGGACGCTTTCATGACAATGATGTTTCATTTCAAAAATGTTTCCGGCGGAAATGTTTCCATTGACAAACATTTCAATGAATAATATAGATATATGCGGATTTTATTGAGTGTGAGGATTCAGCCATGAAGTTTGATAAAAACAGGGATTATAACGCTGAAGCGGAAATCTGCAAGGTACTCGGCCACCCGGTCCGCCTGAAGATCGTTGCCGGACTCTGTTCCCAGGAATGCAACGTAAAGCATATCTGGGAATGCCTGGGCCTGCCGCAGGCAACCGTTTCCCAGCACCTTGCGCTCTTGAAGAACAAAGGAATCATCGAAGGAAAACGGGAAGGCGTTGAAGTTCATTACAGCGTCACCAACCCACTGGCCAAGAAACTGATCGGAATCATGGAATCAAACTGTGAAGGCGCCCGTTAGCGCGGGAATTTCTCCGCCACCGGTCATGCCCCCAGCCTGAACACCGGAAGAGAACCCACCATGTCAGCCCGTGCGGACTGATCTTTGCCCAGATCCAGCCGATCCATCATGAAGCCCACGATCTCGATGAAAGCCATGCCTTCGTCCAGGACCTGCGCGCATTCCTTCTCATTCTCGGGCTGACGTTCGGGAACGTAAACCAGGACACCTTTCGTCTCGACCATGTGAAGCGCAATATAGACCCGGGGTCTGCCGTTGTCTTTGATCACGCTGAGGAAAGCGTCGCAGGTCATGGTGGTGTGATCCTCCATGGCGACCCTCGCCCTGTTCAAGGACTGGTAAAGCTGCACCACGTCATTTGCCGTTGCGACGGCAATGCATTTCATCGACCTGTCGACGGCGAACCCTCCCCCATGCCCCGATGAAACCGCTCCGGCGCCGCCACTGTTTTCCGGCGCAGCTTCATCTTTCAGGAAGGCGAATGGATCGGATTCGTCTTCTGTTCCCGAAGCCGTGGCAATCTCGCCAAAATCCTGCAAGTCGCTCTCGTCAGGCTGTTCAAAGGAAGCGGCCAAATCTCCGGCCGCAGGCAACTCCCCGGAACCGGCCATAGTATCGGCAACAGGCGAAGTCGTTCCAGAGCTCTCCATCATGCCGCCCTTAACCTGCGCAGCCGGCTCGACCGCGGGTTCTTCCGGAAGCGGCGGTTCAGCCTCTTCCTCAGCAATTTCCGCGTCATCGGCCCGGGCCGGCTCAGGCGGCGCTTCAGGCCGCAATGCCGCTTGCGCCGCCCGGAGCGATGCCGTTTCTGCAGCCAACGTCTCCTTTTCCGCCTGGAAACCGGCACATGCTTCGGCGCTCGCCGTTTCAGCTTCCAGCCTTTCGGTCCTCAAGCGCTCGATGTCGGCCCTGAGAGCATCGAGGCGCTCCTTCGCCTCCCGCTCCTCGGCAGCTTTTTCCGCTTCGATCAGCATGACTTCGGCGGTCAAGGCAGCTATTTCAGCGGCAGTTACTTCCCGGGAATCCGTCTGCTCCTCCGTCAACCTGACAATCCGCTCCCTCAGCCCGGCAAGCTCCTCGTCAGCCGCAGCAGCCTCCCGGATCCGTTCTTCATCGAGACGGTCGCCCTCCACCCATGGTTCGGCGTCATCACCGCCCGCGCCCACCTCTCCGGACACTCCGGCGACAACGGACTTGAAGCCATCGATCGTGTCAAAAAGCATGCGCGAGGAAGACCGTATGGAGGCCATGGTCTCGGCAAGGGACCGTTCCGAGGCGACGAGCCCCGACACCAGCTGCAGCACGCGCTCCTGGGCAGTGGAAAATTGATTCAGCGCCATTCGCTCGGCATCTTCCCTGCTCTGCGCCAGCTCGGAGATTTCGGACTGCACCGCGGACAGTTTCCGTGAATGCATGATCTCGTCATCGGCCGTTTCCTGCTTCAAACGCTCGAGCTCTTCATGAGCGGAACCGAGTTCCCCGCGCGACGACACCTCGAAGGCCTTCTTTTCCCCTTGAAGCCGCTGGATCTCCGCGGAGAGAACGGCGGTTTCCTCTGCCGTACGCTCTTCGACCGCGGCTTTTTCCGCCGCGAGCTCTTCGGCTATCTTCCTGAGCCCGCTGATTTCCTTTTCCGCCGTAGCCGCGGCTTTGTCCGACTCGGCCTTGAGGACCGACAACTCCTGTTCGAGAGCAGAGCGCTCCCGGGCGAACCCGTCAGCCTGCTCACCGGCTTGCGATTTCAGCAGCGCCAGTTCCTTTTCCAGGTCATTCCTTTGATTGTCCCGGGAAGCGGCGGCAAGTGCCAGCTGCTCCCCTTGATTACGGATTTCGTCCTGCAGTGCCACCCGCCGCTGCTCAGCGATCCGCTCCTCTTCCGTCTTTTCCGACAGCAGACGCTCCAGTTCGGATTTCAGTTCCTGCAACTCTGCCGCAAACGCGGCAGAGGCAGCCTTCTTCTCGTCGATCAGGGCGGAAGTCCGATCCTTCAGCGAATCCCTCTCTTTTTCCAGGCTGTCCGCTTCGGACCGCATGATGGCGAATTCCTCATCAGACGCCTGCCTCGCATCGGTGATTTCCGACCGCAACCGTTCTATCTCACCGCGGAGGGACTCCGTTTCGCGCGCCGCAAGAGAGGCTGCTTCCGCTTTCTCTCCTTCAAGCCGTTCACGTTCGGCAACTAGCTCGGCACACTCCTGATCTCCCGTGGAGCGCATGACCCCGATTTCATCGACGAGGCGGGAGATTTCCTCCTGAAGCGCGGCTGTCTCCCCGCTGAATCGATTCCGCAATTCCGCCACTTCCGACTTGCGCCGACCCAGCTCCGTCTTCAGGTCTTCCAGTTCCTCATCGCTCCCCTTTTCCCCGGACAACGCCTCCAGATCCGTTCTGAGAGCGGCAATTTCCTTTGCCGTCGCCTTCTCGGCCGCGTTTTTCACTCCGGCAAGGCGCTCGAGTTCCAGCTGCAAAGCGCCGAGCTCTTTTTCAGAGCCCTTCCGCGCCTCCTCAATTCCGGATTGCAGCGACGCTATCTCCGCCTTCAAGCCGGTTGATTCGGATTCCGCTGCAGCCTTTATTTCGCGGTTCTGCGCCCTGAGACGCTCCGCCTCGGCCCTGAGTGGAGCCAGTTCCCGTTTCCCGGCCTGCTCCAGCTCCTTGTTTTCCTTCCCCAGGGCCTCGATATCGTCCCTGAGAGCGGCAAGCTCAGCCGCAGCATCAGCTTCAGCCTGTTCCTTCTGCGCCTTGAGCAGCTCTCTCTTCGCCTTTGCCTCTGGTACGCTCTCCGGCGGTGAAGTTTCTCCGGCGCTGCCGGCATCTGCCGCAGATTCCCCGTTGTCATGTTGAGCGGAATTCTTCTTGCCCTGCCTGGCTGCGGCCTCTGCCTCCTGAGCGGATTTGGTCTGAGCGGAATCCTGCGCACCAGCGGCCTGGTGAGCGTTTTTCTTGTCGGATGCAGCGTGAGATTCCTTTGCCGCTTTCTCACCTGCGCCCTTCCGCTGCGGCGCCTTCTTGGCGGCAGAGGGGATGTGGACGATCCGCAGGTCGCTGATTACGACTTCGCGGAGCGCCTTGCTGTAATTGAGGTTGACGCTCTGCATCTCGAACCCGTGTTCCCTGAGGAACTCGAAAGCAGCCTCAAGACCGGCCTCATAATTCTTCCTCTCGATGGGCTGCTTTTTGGGGGTGTAGACAAGAATGCTTTTCCCCTTCTGGAATGAAAGCGCGATATATATGGCCATGGCAGCCGGACTTTCCTGCACGGCGCAGACGTAAGCCTCGCACGGCTGCTTGTCCTTGCCCGCTCGTGCGAACGGAACTGTCGCCGTGGAACGGTAGATGGCATACACATCCTGGGCCTCTGCTTCGATGTACTGCAGGGAATCATTCTCTATGAACATCGTTCACCCCATTAAAAGCACCATGTACCTGCGACAATGACGCACGCGCCTGATAAACCTGGTCATGTCGTCTTCGTCCCGCACCACTCATCCGATCCCGACGGTCACCTCTTCCCTTCAACGGAGAAGGTTTCCGCGGGGTGCCCGTTTCACAATCGGCCTCTTGAAAAAAAATATACCGGGGCAAAATATCGCATGATATTTCGGCAACCCGGCAGTCTGCGTGAGACCCTGGAGGCTTTCCGCCCCATTCTCGCGAATGGTTTAGTATTATCGTATATCGAATATTAGATTGTATTTTCTTTCAGTGCTGCCATTATCCGGAACATAGCTGTAAAGTCAACAGATTTTTCTCTTGATAAGCCAAAAAGTGATCGCCGTCACTTTCCATCCAGGCGGTTCAAATCCGCTGCCAAATGTGCTAGTATCGTTCCGATGTAACGATATCCAAGCACAGGAGTCTCATATGCGGAACGCCATACGGTCGGAACACCCGGTAACTGAAGAGGAACTCAAGCGCGTCAAGGAGTTGGACTGGGAATCATACTACCGTGAATCCTCGCCTTCCGACTATCAGGGCATGATCACCTGCCCCGGGTGCGGCGTCATTGTCGTTGCCCGTGGAAACGGGGAAAAGGTTTCATGCTACAGTTGCGGACGGGAAATCTGACCGGGGTTCTCTCGGAATGACCGGGAAAGGAATTGACCGCATACCGGAAGAATATCCCCATGATAAGAATCTTGCATTTTCCATTTCTGGTGATATCATACGAAAAGATTTGCACGCACAGGTCCCAGGTCCTCTACGGTAGTGGACATTGCTTCTCATTTTATCTCAAGGAGGATGACATGAAAAAAGCAGTAACCGCAGTTGTTGCGCTCTTAGCCGCTGTTGCCTTTGCAGGTATGGTTTATGCCGCAGACGAGAAATATCCCGAGCAGGATGCCACGGTAACCACCACGGTGTATGATGCCGAAGGCAAAGTCGTCAAAGAAGACAAGGTAACCGACGCCACCAAGGGCGCCGATACGACCCGTCAGTACAAGGAACTGGAGAAACAGCAGGCCAAAGAGGAAATGACCGCCGGCGATAAAAAGGAAGGCGCCAAGAAAGCCTGCCCCGCCAAGAAAAAAACCAGCAAGAAGAAAATGAAGAAGGCCAAGGCGAAACCCAAGGCTGAAACCGCGCCCGCGGCAGCACCGGCAGCCCCGGAAGAAGCCAAGTAATATTCGCGCTGACGCCCGGAATCAAGAGACCGCATCCCATCGGATGCGGTCTCTTTTTTTACGTCATACAACCAGGCAATCACATTCTGGTCGTCTACCTCAGATCAAACCGTGCAACGGCCCGCCGGGAGCGCCCAACTGATCGACCCGCCGCTCGATGTCCGGGTCGTCCGCAAGCGGCGGCGCGTGATGAGGCTTTATCCGGGCGTCCATGACGAGCGGGCCGCGACACCCCCAGTGCTTGTCACGGAAGAAAGCGCCGATGCCGTACAGGTCGGTTGCCGGGTTTGACCTGGTGAAAGACACCCAGAGGAAGTTTTCCAGGGTCCGGGCTGTGAACTCGCTGTCATCGACGATGACGATCAGGGGGAATGCGGCGATGACATCCCTTTCGTCGTAGAAGGAGCAGAATGCCGCCATATCGGCGGCCGCGCATTCCCGGTATCCGTTGCATTGCGGGCCTTTGACCGCAAGGATACCGGGCAGGCAGACCCGGGGATCGCCGAAGCCCTGCGGAAACCGAAGGCAGGGGGGAACCGAAGCCGGAAGTTCACGCACCGGTTGCCCGGCAACCGGGATCACGACCTTGGACCCCTGGTTCAGTCCCGTTCCGGTGTAATCAAGGGTGTCGGCGGTGGTGCAGGTCTGGAAATGCAGATCGCGCCGCCAGTCGGCACGCTCCAGGACATGCCGGAAGAGGGACGGCACATCACGAGCGTCCAGTGATGGCGCATCTTCGCCTGCGGCTATGAACAGGTACTTGGCGAGGGAAAGCTGCCCCTGCCCCAGAATGGCGTTGGCGAGGGTGAGCAACTCCCGGGGCCTCCTCACCGTTTCATACGGGACATATCTCTCGCTCCCCACCGCCAATAGCAGCGCATGCACCCCGGCGGCGTCAACCGCGTGCACGGACCGGACGCCCGGTATCACGGCCGGTATGAGCGGGGCAGTGAGTTCATGGATGAAATCCCCCAGGACGGAATCTTCCTGGGGCGGCCTCCCGACCGTCGTGAACGGCCAGATCGCCCCGTGCCGGTGAAAGACGTTTTCAACCCTGATGACCGGAAAGTCGTGGCTGAGGCTGTAGTAGCCGATGTGGTCGCCGAACGGCCCCTCCGGCAACGTCCTGCCGGGCTCGATGACTCCTGTTATGCAGAAATCGGCTTCCGCCGGGATGGGAAGCATGCCCGGCCTGTTGACCATACTGATCCTCCGGCCGCCGAGAAGGCCGGCAAAAGCGATTTCCGGCATCCCCTCCGGCAGCGGCATGACCGCGGCGACGGTCAACGCAGGCGGGCCGCCGACAAAGACATTCACCCGCAGAGCCTCGCCGCGCTCCATTGCCTCGGCATGGTGCGCCGCAATCCCGCGATGAATCTGGTAGTGGATTCCGATCTCGGAATCAGGCTCATAAGCGCCGCCCGAAAGCTGAACCCGGTACATTCCCAGGTTCGAATGCCGCCATCCCGGCCGCTCCGGGCTCTCTGAATACACCTGGGGCAGGGTTATGAAAGCGCCCCCGTCCCCGGGCCAGGACTTCAGCATGGGAAGGCAGCTGATGGAAGTCCTTCCGGCCATGACCGGCCCCCCGGCAACCAGCCGTGGGACAAGATGAAGGGCATGATAGGGAAGACGGAGGATGTTCGATGGCGAGCGAAAGAGCGAAAGGGGATCCCGTTTCAGCTCGGCAAACCGCTCCACGGCCTCCAGTGCGTCGCGAAAGAGGAAACGGAGCCGCTCCCTCGTCCCGAAAAGGTTGCCCAGCAGGGGAAACGCGCACCCCTTGACGCGGGTGAACAGTAACGCCGGCCCCGCAGCCCGGTAAACGCGCCGCTGCACAGCCCCGATTTCCAAATCGGGGTCGAGCTCCCGGTCTATCCTGACGAGATCGCCCCGCCGCTCCAGATCCCGGACGCACTCCCCCAGATTCCTGTACCCCATGGCGCAGCCCCTGACCGCGATCCGAGCACCTTTGACAGCCTGCCAATGACGCGCTTATTGCGGATCCCTCTTAGATATGGTATCTGTAACTGTTTTAAAATACCGGGCCAGGGCAAGTCAACACAAAAGCCCCGTTTCAGAGGGGAAGCCGGTTCCGCAAGGAAGGAAAAAACGTTCGCAGCCACTCCTGGTGGAGACGGCGCGAATGAGACATCATAACGTAGCCAAAGGAGCGTACCGCTATGAAAAAGACCTCTGCGCTGTCGTTTTTTGCCTTCTGCCTGGCTGCCATGTTCATTGCTCCGGCAGCGGCCGCCGTCAAGATCGGGGTCATCAATTCCGTGACCGGCCCCGAGGCGCCGATCGGGGAAAACCTGACCAACGGGATCAAGCTCGCCCAGGAAGACCTCCAGAAAAAGGGCATTGCCGTGGAACTGGTTTGGGAGGACGATACCGGAAAACCGGCGATCGCCATGAGCGCCATGGAAAAACTCGCCACCCGCAACGGCGTCGCCGCAGTGGTCGGCCCCTACACCTCGGCATGCTCCAACGCCGTGGCCAAGATCGCCGAACGATACAAGGTCCCGCTGCTGATACCGGCAGCGGCAAAGGAAGAGATAACCCGGCAGGGATATAAATGGGTTTACCGCCTGAACGCTCCCGCCGACGTCTATGCCTCGGTCCTCATTGATTCCGTGCTTGCCCAGGGGAAGCCGAAATCGATCGCCCTGATCTACGAGAACACCGATTTCGGCACTTCCACCAGCAAAACCGCAAAAGAGTACGCCACAAGGAAAGGGATCCGGGTCGTTGCCGACGAGTCCTACCAGAAAGGCTCTCCCGACTACCGCTCCACCCTGACCAAGATCAAGGCCAGGAATCCTGACCTGGTATTCATGGTGTCATACGTTGCCGACGCCATACTGCTCATGCGCCAGGCACGGGAAATAGGATTGCAGCCCAAGGCATTCCTGGGCGGCGGGGCGGGTTTCACCACCGCGGAATTCGCCAGGGAGAAAGACATATCGAACTTCGTACTTTCCTCTACCCAGTGGACCGACGATGTGAGCTGGCCCGGTGCAGCCGACTTCGCCCGCAGATTCAAGGCGAAATTCGGCAAGGAGCCAACCTATCACGCGGCATGCGCCTATGCCGCGATGGTCATAATGGCGGAAACAGCCACCAGAAGCGCCGGCAACCGCGACAAGATCCGGGCCGGCCTGAAAGCGGGCGCCTGGAACGGGATCATGGGCCAGGTGAAATTTTCCGACTATGCCGGGTTCACCAACCAGAACAATCACCAGATGCTGGTCCAGCAGCTGCAGAAGGGCAAATACGAGACCGTCTTCCCGGCAAAATTCGCCACGAAGAAGCCGGTCTACCCGTTTCCGAAATGGAAATGACCACCACAACTTTTGACTGACGATCCAGGTGGAGCGGGACATCCAGCAGGGCATCCCGTTCGAACCGGGAGTGCCGGACGGGTGCCGTCCCGTCCCCCCTTCGATCCCTTGCTTTACGGAGAAACACATGGAAAGCGCCTCCATGCACCCCTTTCTTCTTTTCCTGCAATCCCTCATAAGCGGCATTCTGGTCGGCGGCGTCTACGCGCTGATCGGCATCGGGCTCACCATCATCTTCGGTGTGATGCGGATAATCAACTTCGCCCATGGCGACATAATGATGATCGGAATGTATCTGACTTTCAACCTCTTCACCCTGTTCGGCGTCGATCCCTTCGCCTCGATCCTGGTCTGCATCCCGCTCATGTTCCTGTTCGGCGCCGCTCTCCAGAAACTGTTCGTAAACAAGGTGCTCGATGCGCTGCCCCAGAACCAGATACTCCTGACCATCGGACTGGGTCTGATCATGAGCAACACGATCATGCTCATATACACGTCCGACTATAAGATCCTTACCACCTCCTACTCATCAGGCAGCTTCAAAGTAATGGGGATTTCGATTTCCCAGCCGCTGGCGATCTCTTTCATCATAACCGCGGCAATAACCGGGCTCCTTTACTGGTTCCTGATGAGAACCGACATGGGGCAGGCGATCCGCGCCACCGCGCAGGACCGCAAAGCTGCCCAGCTCATGGGGATCAACGTCCAGCGCATGTCCATCATCTCATTCGGGCTGGGAGCGGCCCTGGCCGGCACGGCCGGAGCGCTCATCTCGCCGACCTACTACATATTTCCACAGATCGGCAGCACGTTCACCCTGAAGGCCTTTGTCATAACCGTCCTTGGCGGCATGGGAAGCGTTATCGGCGCAACCCTCGGCGGTATCCTGATCGGCATCGCCGAATCACTGGGAGCCGTGTACATTTCCTCCGGTTGGAAAGAAGTGCTGGTGTATGTGATTTTCCTCCTCGTGCTTCTTTTCAAGCCAGCGGGCCTGCTGGGCAAATCACGGGTATAGGCGGAACGCAAGCCATGAGCATGTTACGCGAAGCGCAAATCATCCTCGGGAGCATCAAACCTGCCAACCTTGCGATATTCCTCACCGTCCTCACCGCCCTCCTCGTTTTTCCCCTGGCGGTGGAAAGCCCGTACGCCCACCACATCATGATCCTGGTATTCCTCAGTGTGATCATGGGGCAGAGCTGGAACATCCTGGGAGGCTACACCGGCCAGTATTCCGTCGGGCATGCAGCCTACTTCGGCACCGGCGCCTACACGACCATGATGCTGATGCAGTACCAGCAGGTGCCGCCCTGGTTCGGCATGTTCGCGGGCGCGGCAGCAGCGGTCCTGATGGCGCTGGTCATCGGCTCCATCTGCTTCCGGCTCCGGGGCCCCTACTTCGTTCTCGCATCCATAGCCGCAGCGGAGATCCTGCGCCTCACCGCTCTCAACACCAAGGATTTGACCAACGGCGCAGAAGGCATACTCGCCACCGACATTCCCCCGCTCACGATCGGCTCTTTCATGGTGACCGACTTTCTCTCCAAGGTGCCATTCTACTACACCGCACTTGTTTTCGCGCTTTTGATCATCGCTGTGACCTGCCTCGTCCAGCACTCCAAACTGGGCTACTATTTCCAAGCCATCAGAGAGGACCAGGATGCCGCTCATTCGCTGGGAATCAACCTGAGCCTGCACAAAAACCTCTCCCTGGCCATTTCCGCTGCGTCCACCTCCCTGGCCGGCTCCTTCTATGCCGTGTATATCGGCTTTATCGATCCCACGACCGTGCTGTCAATGGACCTGTCCGTCCAGATCGTCCTCATCTGCATAATCGGCGGCATCGGTACGATCCTCGGTCCGGTGGTAGGATCTCTGGTTCTCGTCCCCCTGTCCGAAGCGCTCAGAAGCAACTTGATAACCCAGGGGCTCATCTCCGTGGGACTGGTCAGCGAGGAGTCGCCGGCCGGAACGTTCCTCAAGGAAAATCTCGCCCATGCGCACGTCCTGATTTACGGTATCCTGGTAGTGGTGGTCATACTGTACATGCCGGAAGGGGTGCTGGGATTTTTCCGAAAAATGACCCGGTCCAGGGGAAGGAGTGACAGCTGATGGCTATCCTGGAACTCAAGCACGTCAGCAAGTTTTTCGGTGGCCTGGCAGCCAATTCCGATGTTTCCTTCGCGCTTGAGGAAGGTATGATCAAGGGGCTGATCGGTCCCAACGGCGCGGGCAAGACGACATTGTTCAATTGCCTGACCGGCTACTACCCGCCGTCGCGGGGTGAGATTAAGTTCAAGGGACGCCCCATAACCGGTCTGCAGCCCGACCGGGTCTGCAGGCTCGGAATGGCCAGGACCTGGCAGAAAGTCAGGCCGCTGGTGAAGCTGTCCGTGCTGGACAACGTGATGGTAGGGGCTCTCTGCCGGACCAACTCGCTGTCCGCAGCCAGGGAAATCGCACTGGAGCAGCTCCAGGTGGTGGGATTGGAGCAGAAAAGCCGTTGCATAGCCGGAGGCCTCCCCATGGGCGAAAGGAAAAAGCTGGAAATGGCCCGCGTGCTGGCGACGAAGCCGGACTTGCTGCTGCTCGACGAAGTCATGGGCGGTCTCAATCCCGCCGAGAGCGAGGATATAATCCGGCTGATCCTGGACATCAAGCGGCGCGGCATAACTCAGATGGTGATCGAGCATGACATGAAGGCGATCATGAGGATATCCGACCGCATCGTGGTGCTGAATTCCGGGGAGAAGCTTGCCGAAGGAACCCCTGCGGAGATCGTTTCCAACCAGGAGGTCGTGGATGCATACCTGGGGGAAAGCCATGCTTAGGCTTGAGAAGCTGAATTTCAGCTACGACGGTTTCCAGGTCCTCTGGGATGTGGACCTGGATGTGAACGAAGGGGAAATCGTCACCGTGCTGGGAAGCAACGGCGCCGGCAAGTCAACCATGCTCGGCAACATATCCCGGCTGGTCAAGCCTGATTCGGGCAGCATAACATTCCTCGGCAGGGAGCTGACGCGGATGGAATCCCACGAAGTCGTGGAATCGGGGATCGTGCAGGTACCCGAGGGGAGACGCATTTTCCCCGAGCTGACCGTGGTGGAGAACCTGCGCATGGGCTCATATGCCGGGAATTCCAGGAAGTCGCGAAACGAGAACATGGAACGGGTTTTCGACCTCTTTCCGCGGCTCCGGGAACGGCAGAACCAGCTGGGAGGAACCATGTCCGGAGGAGAACAGCAGATGCTGGCCATCGCCAGGGGGCTGATGGCCAACCCCCGACTCCTGCTGCTCGACGAACCGTCGCTGGGTCTTGCTCCGCTGCTGGTCAAGAACATTTTCGACATCATAACCGAAATCAACCGACAGGGAGTCACCATTCTCCTTGTGGAGCAGAACGTGTACCAATCCCTGCGCATAGCCCATCGCGGCTATGTCATGGAAACAGGGAGGATCGTGCTGACCGGCAAAGGAGAAGACATGCTGAACGACGTCCATGTGAAGAAGGCGTTCCTGGGAATGTAGCACGGGGAGGACCTGCCATGACAACAGTTGCCCGATGGATGAAAAAGCCGATTACGGTTGAAGACACGGCATCCATAATGGAGGCCGTTCACCTCATGAAGGAAGAACGCATCCCTTACCTGCCGGTTATGCGCGGGGGAAAGCTGATCGGGCTGCTCACCGAAGGCTCCGTCAGCAAATCCACGCCGGGCAAGGCCACCTCGCTCGACACCTGGGAACTGCACTACCTGCTGTCCAAGATACCGGTAAAAGAAGCGATGATAACCAACCCTTTCACCATATCGGCATCGGCTGACATCCGCGAGGCTGCCCAATTGCTCCATGACCGGCGACTCTCCTGCCTGTGTGTCGTCGACCAGTCGGGCAGCCTGGATGGGATTCTGACCGTAACCGATGTTCTTGAAGCATTGCTGACATTATGCAAGAACCTTTAACAGGATGTCAGGGACCCTGCATGGCCGGTCCCCCTCAAGGGAAAGGCCGGCATGGTATTGTCGTGCACTCTCACAAAACCAACTGGAGGAAAAACAGAAATGAACAGTTGTCCTTGCGGAAGCGGCAAAGCCTATTCCGATTGCTGCGAACCGGTCATTACCGGCGCCCGGCCCGCCGAAACGGCGGAACAACTCATGCGGGCACGTTACTCCGCCTATGCCGGCGTCAATACGGATTTCATCTTCGGAAGCACCCATCCCGACCACCGGAAGGGATACGATCATGAGGGAACGAAGGAATGGGCCGGAAGTTCCGAGTGGCTGGGACTGGAAATCGTTGACACACGGGGTGGCAGCATCGATGATGACGCCGGTGAAGTGGAATTCATTGCCCGCTATCGGGAAAATGGAACCCTCCGCTCACACCACGAACGCGCCCAGTTCCAGCGCGACAAGGGGCGCTGGTACTTCACCGACGGGTCGCTGGTAAAACCCAGGCCGGTTTCCGTGACAAAAATCGGGAGAAATGACCCCTGCACCTGCGGAAGCGGCCTCAAGTACAAGAAATGCTGCGGCAAATGAAAAACCATGCGGCATCAACCGAACGCCGCGCATGAAAAAGGCGAGTCGCCGACTCGCCTTTTTCCTTTCCCGACTTCAACCCTTCACTTGCCGTCATCATCTTCTCTGCGCTCTTGATTCTCCTGTTCCCTGTTTCTCCTCTGACGGACCACCACGAACATGTAGTAGGCGACCAGAAACGGCAGGGTCGACATGCTGGCTTCGAAATTCCCCCGGAAGAGGTGGAATGTGCCATAGCCGATAACGAGCAGTATGATTATTATCTGGACAGCGGCAGAGACTCTGCGCATCATCGACCGTCATCCCCCATTTTATGACATGTTGCCATCCCGGCGCCATCATCCAGGCAAATCCGCATCGATGATTCAGTTCGCCCTGGCGAGGTTTTCGCGCCCAAAGGGTGAAAGCTCGCGCAGACGCTCGATTATCGGCGGCAGCTCCCGGATGATGGCATCGATGTCATCATCCGTGGTGAAACGTGAAAGTGAAAACCTGATCGAGCCATGGGCGCAGGTAAAGGGCACCCCCATCGCCCTGAGCACGTGGGAAGGCTCCAGAGAACCGGACGTGCAGGCGCTGCCTGAAGATGCGCAGATGCCCTTCTCGCTCAAGAGCAGCAGGATCGCCTCGCCCTCGACGAACTCGAACGCGACGGAAACGGTGTTGGGCAGACGCTCCGCCTTGCCGCCGTTCACCTGCACATTGCCGATGCGGCGCAGGATTTCGCTCTCGAGCCGGTCGCGCATGGCCCTGACCCGGGTATTCTCCACCGCCAGGTTCCTGCCGGCCAGCTCGCACGCCTTGCCCAGCGCAATGATGCCGGCTGTGTTCTCCGTCCCCGCACGGCGGCTTCTCTCCTGGTGCCCGCCGACCAGGAACGGGCGGAACGGCACCCCCTTCCGCAGATAGAGCGCGCCGATTCCTTTCGGCGCATGGAGCTTGTGACCGGACAAGGCCAGCATGTCGATGGTCGAATCAGCCATGTTCAGTGGTATCTTGCCGACGGCCTGGACCGCATCGGTATGGAAAAGCGCCCCCTTCTCCTTCACGATTGCCCCGATTTCCTCGATGGGAAATACGACACCCGTTTCGTTGTTCGCATACATGACAGATACGATGGCGGTATCGTCATCGATGACTGAACGCAGCTCGTTCAGGTCGAGCCTGCCTTCGCCGTCAACCGACAGCTCGGTCACCCGGTAACCGCGCTTGGACAGGTTGCGGCAAACCGTCAGGACAGCCGGATGTTCCACGCGGGTCGTGATGATATGCCTCCGCTCGGGGAAAACCTCCAGGGCGGAACGGATTGCCGCATTATCGCTCTCAGTTCCGCAAGCCGTGAAGACTATCTCCTCAGGCTGGGCACCAAGAAGCTCGGCAGTTCGCCTTCTGGCCTCATCAACCTTTTTCTGAACCTGTCCGCCGAAAAAGTGCATCGAACTCGGGTTGCCGTACAGCTCGCAGAAATAGGGGAGCATTTCCTCGAAGACGGCCTCATCCACTTTGGTAGTCGCGTTATTGTCCGCGTAGATCTCCCTCATCCCTCCACCTCCTCGACCCGGATGTCGTCGGCAACGAATTCGCGCAGCTTCTGTTCGACGAATCTGGCGGTGTATCCGGAAGATGCGCAACCTGCGCAGGCCTTGCGGAACGCGATCTGCACCGTGCTGCCGGCGATATCGACCAGCTCGAGGTCGCCGCCGTCAGCCCACAGCAGCGGGCGTACTTCTTTTTCCAGAACATCCTGGATAAGCTGCATCTTGCGCAGGTTGGTCAGTTTTTCAGGCCGCTTGTGCTCCTTCTTCGGCTGATCGCCCATGACCTCGGCTATCAGCTCCTTGATCCTGGGAACGCAGCCGCCGCAACCTCCGCCCGCCTTGGTGAAATGGGTGACCTGCTCGGCGGTATGCAGGTTGTTCTCCTTGATGACCTTCTTGAGGAACTGATCCGTGATGCCGAAGCATTTGCAGACCACTTCTCCCTCCATGTCCGGATGGGCGTGGTCATGTCCCGGCAGGGGGCCGCCGCGATACTTGGCAATGGCCACTTCGAGCGCTTCCTGGCCCATGACCGAACAATGCATCTTCTCCTCGGGGAGGCCGCCCAGGAACTCCGCGATTTCCTGATTGGTCACCCCGAGCGCCTCGTCCAGCGTCTTTCCCTTTATGATCTCGGTAAGCGCCGACGAAGAGGCAATGGCACTGGCGCAGCCGAAAGTCTGGAATTTGGCGTCCACGATCCTGTCCTTGCTTTCATCCAGTTTCAGATAGAGCTTCAGGGCATCGCCGCAAGCCAGGCTGCCCACTTCGCCCACCGCATCCGCGTCCGGAATTTCCCCGACATTCTTCGGATTGAGGAAATGTTCGCGTACCTTATCCGTATAATCCCACATGCAATCCTCCAGAAGGTGAATTATGTCCTGTTCGAAATTCCTATAATAGCATCAAGCCGGGCTCAGACCAATGAAAAACCTCGGCCCGGGAATGAAACAACCGCCCGGCGGGTCTCCGTCACCCGCAGAGAATGAACTCTCTGCCTGCCTTGACGACAGCCTCAAGCCGCTCATCCGATGCCGCCTCGGCGTAGAGGCGCACCACCGGCTCGGTCCCCGACTTGCGGAACAAAAGCCAGCTGCCGTCGCCGAGAAGGCACTTGGTGCCGTCAATCCTGATTACTTCCTTCACTTTCAAGCCGGCGAATTCCCCGGGCAGCGCCCCCATCCGCGCATCGAACCGCTGCGCGATCTCCGTAGAGAGCCGGAGGTTTTCCCTCCTGGTCACGAAGCGTCCAACCTGTCCGTACAGGCGCTCCAGGAGTTGACGCAGCGACAGACCTTCCCTGCCGACCATCTCCGCGACCAGGAGACAGGCAAGGATGCCGTCTTTCTCGGGCACGTGGCCCCGTATCGACAGCCCGGCGCTCTCCTCTCCGCCGATGGCGATCCGGTCCTGGCTTATGAGTTCGCCGATGTACTTGAATCCGACCGGGGTCTCAAAGAGCTCGACGCCGTGCTGCGCAGCGACGGCATCGATCATGTGGGTGGTTGCCACGCTCCTTGCCGCACCTCCCCCGATTTTCCGGACCCGGACCAGATAATCCAGCAACAAGGCAAGGATATAGTTCGGCTCGATGTAGGAACCGTCTTCATCAACGATGCCGAACCGGTCGGCGTCGCCGTCGGTGGCGATACCCATCCTGATTGCAGGGTCGTTCTTCACCAGATTGATGAATCCGGAAATATTCCGCTCCGAGGGCTCCGGAGAAAAACCGCCGAAATAGGGGTCGGGGAAATCATTGACCACCCGGACACTGATGCGGTTCCTGAGCAGGATCTCGTCAAGGTATCCCCGTGCAGTGCCGTAGAGCGGGTTCACGGCCAGGACACCGCTTCTGGAAACGGCATCGAAATCTATTTTCTTTTCCAGTTCCAGAAGGTAAGGATCCCTGGGATCGATCATACTGATAAGCGTCTCGTCGAAGGGTTGCTGCATGGGCATCCGCCCCCGGTCTTCAGCTGCGCTGTTGGCGCGTTCCTCGATATCCCTCGTGGTTTCCGGGAGCGCAGGGCCTCCCCACGACGGCGAAAACTTTATCCCGTTGTATTCGCTGGGATTGTGGCTTGCCGTGAAATTCACCGCCCCGGCAGCTCTTTTCTCCAGGACAGTGAACGAAAGCACCGGGGTCGGCACATCACGATTGCACAGGTAGCAGCGGATTCCCGAAGCCGCGAAGAGCCGAGACGCCTCGACGGCAAAGCGTTCGCCCATGAAACGGGTGTCATAGCCGACGACGATCCCGTGCTCTCCTCCGCCCGAGGCTGCGACATGTTCCGCGATTGCCCGCAGCACTCTGCGCACGTTGGAAAAAGTGAAGTCGTCCGCGAGCACACCTCTCCATCCGGATGTGCCGAAAGTGATTTTTTCCATGAGGTCCTCCAATATTCATTCTCTACCACGTGAGGAATTCAATCTCGGCCAGCGGCAGCCGGAAGGAAATCGGGGCGGCATCCGCGAAGCCCGAAGATTCGGCATTTCCTCCAGACCGATATAAGGGTGAAATTTCAAACTTTCGCGCATCCACAGCGGGCGCGGGAAAAAGCCATTCCATCGCGGATGTTCCGATCACTCCGTGGGTTCCAACAGGCGATATGAACCGGCGAGATACAGTTTATCAATGTTATCAGCATTTTCCAGATGTCCATCAAGGTTAATATATCCCCCGGAGGCGAGTCAAGGGTAAGGACCTGAAAGGTGGATTTTTCTTATTGACATTTTTCTTTGGAAATTGCTACATTGCTTCTATACATAGATTAAGGACGAATAAAGAGGAGGTTGTACAATGCAGTGTCAAACGGTACTCCCAGGTACCGAGTGTACTTTCTGGGGTAAACAGGGATGCGTTTTCAGTGAAGGCTCGTGCCAGACCGTTGTGGAGAATTGCGAAGGCTGTGACAGAATCGTCGACGGCACCATCGGCAGGGTCTGCAGCGCCTACCCCGCTCCGAGCAAGAAATGGACGTCCGGAATCTGCAATTTCGCTACCCACGTAAAGGTCGAGATCAAGACCGAGGAACTCAAGATCAATCCGCTCAAGGCATCCAAGAAGGCTGCAGGCAAAAAGTAATTCAAGCCGTCGCAACCGTCGCGAGTCATACGGAAGGGGAGAACGTTTTCTCCCCTTTTCTGTTTTCCGAACGTGTCGTTGCAGGCAACCGTCCTGCACTGCTCTGCAGGGACAACGCTGGTGTCCGTCAACTTCTCCCCGACCCAGTCCGGACATTCCATGAGCCGCAAGGCATTCAGTCCTGTTCCAGGAAACGGATTTGCGGCACTTCTCCGAGCAATCCCAGTTCCACGGCGTCCTGGAAAAACCTCCTGACCCCCGCCACGTGCAGTGGCGTCAGATCGTATGAAATGTTCGACCAGTACGCAATCAGCTGGTCCCTGCCCATCCAGGAACTCTCGCCGCATTCCGACGCGAGCTCATCCAGCATGGTCAATGCGGCGCGCTTTGCCTCCAGGAGCCTGGAGCTTGCCAGCAGAGACTCTTCACGGCGCGCGTCGGCAAAATCCCTCCGGATGATCCACAACGCGAAGACAAAAGGCAGCCGGGTAAAAGAATGCCATAACTCCCCCAAATCGTAGCAGTAGAGGTCCCCGTATCGGGCCTTCCATTTCATGGCGGTGTTGCCGATCTGCAGAACGGCCTGGCAGGAATTGAAAATATCAACGTCGGTGAAACGGCTGGCAGTGAAATAGGAGTTGGAAAAGCCGAGATATTTCTTCAGGAGAATTTTGAGGAGCGCTACCGACGTAGCTGATTCAGGAGTCAGGCCTATGGGTTCCCGGTCGAGATTTTCCAGCGGAAGGCGCGAAAAGAGGAACACGCTCCCGACCGGACCGATCGAACTTATGGAGAGATCCGGCAGCAATAAATAGTGATCAGCGAACCTGCCGTACTCGAAGGAGGACGACGGGCAGAGATCCACTTCCCCCTCTGCCAGCAACCGGTTCAGATTGGACGGCACATCCCGGATGAACCGGTACTCCCTGCAGTCATGCAACCTTCGCAATGCGGTAAAGATGGGAGTGCAATTGGCGTAATCTATGTGGCCTATTCTAAGCATCACCGGCATTCATCCTGGTCACCGCACCTGGAACCGGCAACCGCCGCCCGTAACCATGCATGCAACCGTGAAACTTTATTTCTGAGCAAAAGGCCATGGAATTTACCATGGCCTTTTGCAAAGCAGCTGACTGCGGGAAATGCATCATTCGAATTCACTGAGAGTGTCGGCGTACTCTTCCGCGGTAAGCAGCAATACCAACTCCTCCCGGTCGGCAATCGAGATGACGGCAATCCACCCGCTGTCGTAAGGATCTTCGTTCATCAGCGCCGGGTTGTCACCCAGTTCTTCATTGATCTCCAGAACCGGCCCGCTCAACGGGGCGTACAGGTCCGCAACCGTCTTCCTGGCCTCAATGGCGCCGAATGCGTCTTCCTGCTCCAGTTCGTCGCCCACTTCCGGGAGCTCTATCGAGGTGATCTTCCCCAACTCTTCCTGGGCGAAATCGGTTATGCCGATTACCGCCCTGCTCCCCTCGACCCGCACCCAGAGGTGTTCCTTGCTGTATCGCAGTTCTTCCGGAATATCCATATTACTCCAGCACCACCCTTTCAAGGAAACCGGTATCAAAGTTCCCCTCGATGAACTCCTTGTTGGCCATGATCCTCTTGTGGAAGGGAATTGTGGTCTTTATGCCCTCTATGATGTATTCATCGAGAGCTCTGCTCATTCTGCGGATGGCATCCTCCCTGGTTTCGGCATGGACAATGAGCTTGGCGATGAGCGAGTCATAATGGGGAAGCACAACGTACTGGTCATAGACGAATGAATCAACCCGGACGCCCAAGCCCCCCGGAGTATGATACGAAGTGATTCTGCCCGGGCACGGCGTGAATTTCACCGGATCCTCCGCATTGATCCGGCACTCGATCGCGTGGCCCTTGATCCTGATGTCGCTCTGCTTGTAGCGCAGCTTCAGTCCGGCGGCAGACCTGATCTGCTCCCTGACGATGTCGATGCCGGTCACCATCTCGGTGACGGGATGTTCCACCTGGATCCGGGTATTCATTTCCATGAAATAGAAATTATTGTCCTTGTCCACCAGGAATTCCACGGTACCGGCGCTGTTGTAGCCCACCGCGGATGCGGCTCGAACCGCGGCATCCCCCATCTGCTTGCGAAGTTCCGGCGTTATGACAGTGCAGGGAGACTCCTCGATCAGTTTCTGGTGCCGACGCTGAATTGAGCAGTCACGTTCACCAAGATGAACGACATTGCCGTGCTTGTCACCGATCACCTGGATCTCGACATGCCGCGGTTGCTGGCAATATTTTTCGATGTAAACTTCGGGGTTCCCGAAACCCGCCTGGGCCTCGGCCCTGGCGGTAGCAAAAGCGTTGGGGAGGGTTGCCGGCGAATGGACGATCTTCATGCCCCTCCCTCCCCCACCAGCCGAAGCCTTGATGATAACGGGGAAACCGATCTCCTTCGCCACGCTTATGGCTTCATTCACATCCTTGACGCCATTCTTCGTGCCGGGCAGAATGGGGACGCCTTCCTTGATCATCGCCTGCCGGGCACTGATCTTGTCACCCATGAGCCGCATGCTTTCCGAAGCAGGTCCGATGAATGTTATCCCGCAGTTTTCGCAGATTTCCGCGAAAGCGGTGTTCTCAGCCAGAAAGCCGTATCCCGGGTGGATCGCTTCCGCATCGGTAAGCTCGGCTGCGCTGATCAGGGCATTTACGTTCAAATAGCTCTGCAGGCTTGGCGGAGGCCCGATGCAGACACTTTCGTCGGCAAGCTTGACATGGAGAGACTCGCTGTCCGCCGTTGAATAGACCGCCACGGTCCTTATCCCCAGTTCCTTGCAGGCCCTGATGATCCGGAGAGCGATCTCGCCGCGATTTGCTATGAGTATTTTATGAAACATCTATCTGGGTCTCCATTCGGGAGCCGGCACGCAAACGCATTCCACTCCGAAAGATGCAGCTCGGCATTACAGCGGCTCAACCACGAACAAGGCATCCCCGTATTCAACCGGTTGAGCGTTGTCCTTGAAGATCCTGACTATTTTGCACCTGACTTCAGCTTCTATTTCATTCATGAGTTTCATCGCTTCCACTATGCAGAGCACCTGCCCTTTTTCCACAACCTGCCCGACTTCCACGTAGGGAGCCGCATCCGGCGACGGCGCACGATACATGGTTCCGACTATCGGTGAGGTTATGGTCATGGTCCCCGGTTCAGGCTCGGCCACCGGTACGGAGAGTGCGGACTGATGCTGATCCAGGGCCTGGGGTGTTGCCTGCGGCGCCATCTGCGCCTGCATCAGGGGCGCCTGGGGAAGGGCATAACTGACGACTTCCGGGGCTTTGCCCCGCTGAATTCTGACCCTCTCGCCGGACGATTCCATTTCGAATTCCGTAATATCGTTTTCAGTAATGATTTTTATCAGATTCTTCAGATCCTTGATATCCATGCATCTCTCCTTTATCGCCAATCGCCCCCCAGGCACGCAAATACCTGAGCATTCAGGTCATAATATCATGAGATCCTTGGGGACCAGAGTCAACAGCCTGCAACCGTTCGAGGTGACGCACACCGTGTCCTCGATGCGAACCCCACCCACTCCCGGCAGATAGACGCCGGGTTCAATCGTAAAGACCATGCCCTCGCGGACGATCCCTTCACTGCGGGATGAAACAACCGGCTTTTCGTGGACATCGAGACCGACTCCGTGTCCCAGGCCGTGACCGAAGAATGCGCCGTACCCCTGCCTGCCGATGAACTCCCGGGCAACTGCGTCCAGTTCCTTCAGGGGAATCCCGGGACGCACCGCATCCACGGCGCGATCGTGCGCTTCCTTGACGATGCGGTAGACATCACGGAGCCGCGGGTCCGGCTCCCCGACCGCAACCGTCACCGTTTCATCGGAATGGTAACCATCCAGGACCGCCCCGAAATCGATCGTGACGAAATCCCCCCTGCCGAGAACCCTCGCCCCGGCCCTGCCATGGGGAAGAGCGCCCCGCTCTCCGGAAGCGACAATAATGTCAAAGGACTTGTCGTCCGCGCCGGCGGTCCTCATGGCATATTCCAGTTGAAGAGCGATATCTCTCTCAGCCGTCCCGGGACGTATCGAAGGAAGGATAGCATGAAAAGCGCCGGATGCAATTTCCGCTGTCCTTGCCAGGCAGCCGATTTCCGTGTCATCCTTCACCGCCCGCAACATCGACGTTTCAGGTCCCAGCGGCGCCAATCTCACGTCAGGCAGGGCATGCTGCAGCGCATGGTATGAAGCGACGTTCAGGTTCTCGGGCTGAAATCCGAGAGAATCAGCCCTCATTTCACCGACAAGCGATGCGATTGTCGGAATTTTTTCCCTGAATTCAACGACCGTGCAGTCGCCCACTTCCATCGACGCCTGGCTGACATACCGGGGATCGGTCAGGAAGATGGCGCCGGAACTGCTCAGTAACAGAGAGCCCTCACTGCCGGTAAAGCCGCACAGGTATCTTACGTCACGCAGATCGGTGAAGAGGATGGCTTCTATGTCAAACAGCGCCAGATACGCCCTGGCCGCAGCGATCCTGTTTTTTAGCATATGGGACCCCTCATTACAACTGTTTTTTCCCGCTGAAAGCTCCCGGCACGGCATGGTTCCTATCGTGCGAAAGAGGCTAGTCTGTCCGTCTCAAAGGCATTCGGCATCTTGTCGCAGCCGGCTTTTTTCAGGGCCTCGAGCCGAGATGACTCGCCAGTGCGCGAAGGCCCAGCAGGTAGCTTTCCGAACCGAATCCGCTGATCTGCCCGAGAGAAACCGGAGCGATATGGCTTTTTGTCCGGAATTCCTCGCGCCGGTGGATGTTGGACAAGTGAACTTCCACCACCGGCAAGGCAACGGCTGCCAGGGCGTCGCGGATTGCTACGCTGGTATGGGTATATGCGGCGGGGTTGATCAGGATACCATGAAAGGAATTCATGGATGAATGAATGGCGTCGACTATGGCGCCCTCTGAGTTGGACTGAAAGCAGGCAAGGGTGCAGCCCAGCTGCTCCGCAAGCAGACCAAGAGCTGCGTCTATGTCGGCCAGAGTGGTCTTCCCATATACTTCAGGCTCGCGGATGCCGAGAAGATTCAGATTGGGACCATGGATTACGAGTATTTTCATGTTCATCCCACCTTTAGGACTTTTTCCCCTGTTGAGCGCCCGTCTCCGCACCGTGCGCGGCATCCGCCATCACCGGAATCAATCTTGCAATGACATCCGTCACTGGAGAAGCTCAAGGATACGAGGCGCCCTGCAGCGGAGCACATAACGTCCCTTCCCGTAATTCCCGCCATGGTCAATGGCAAACACGATGAAGAGATCATCATTAATAACCCGTATTATGACGCGGGAAACGTCTGTATTTATGGAAACCTCTTCCATCTTGCCGGTGTTCAGCACATCTACCGCTTTCCTGATTTCCTTGAGGACAGTGGCGTATTCCACGGCAAGCAGCTGCAGATCAACCGGGGCGTCTTCCCTGATGTATTCATCGATCGAAATGCCGTCATAACCGATCACGACAACTCCAAGGGCTCCATCGACACCCTCGACCATTTCCTTTAGAACAGCCTTCATTGACATTGCTTTCTCCTTTCGATGGATTGGAGCCATTTTTCCAGCTCTTCAACGAGCGCCATCTCGGGACGGCAATTCACTTCAGCGGCGGAAGCGGTGTCGCTGCCGGCAGCACACACCTCGTTTGCGGCAACCGGTTCCTGCGAAGCCGTATCCCCGGTTCCCTGCATAAGCCTGCAAACGGAATCGATTCTGGCCTTGATATCTGAGTCCCCTGGCGCGACACGTTCCATGTCGCGATAGACATCCAGCGCCTTGTCGTAAAAACCTTGTGAGACATAGAGTTCAGCCAAAGTGGCTGTCTGCATGGGAACAGCATCGGCAGGGCTGTCCGGCGCATCGTTTTCTCCGGGCTCCTCATCTTGATCGCCGAAATCCAACAGCAATCCCGACTCTGCCGGGTCTTCTATGCTTTCATCCGGAATATCAAACGGTTGTATTTGCACGATGTCAGGCAGCTCATCTTCTTGCGGAAACGCGGAATCGACAGGAACGGGCTCTTCAACAAGATATTCTCCTGTTTCAGATTGAATCTCAGCGCGTCTGATCGCCTCAAGCGCCTCTCTGCTTTCCTGGTCCTCGGGATTGAATGCCACCACCAGTTGCAGCGCCCTTTCCGCGGCAACGGCATTTCCCTCTTCCTGGTAGATCCTGAAGAGCAGCTTCTGGGCCAGAAGATTTTCCGGGGTCGCCTTGGCCACTTTTTCCAGGGATTGCTTGGCATCAGCATACAACCCCTTTTCGAAATATGCCCGTCCCAGTGCGATATGCCCGCCTATATAGTCCGGATGAATCTCCGCCCCACGCCTGGCGACATTGAGCGCGTCATCGGTCAGGCCGAGTTTTCGGTACAGTTCCGACAGCGGCGCAAAGCAATACGAGTGTGGATCCTTTGCCAGCTGATCTTCGAATTTCTTGATATCGGTCCAAAACGAGGTCGTTTCCCTTTCCATCCCGCCTCCTCATGGTACGACATGGCACAACAGGCTCTCCCAGTCGGTCACTCTTTCTATCAACGATTCACCGATCCCGGTGTTGAAGACGAAATTGATCCCGCCTTCCCTGACTTTCTTGTCCCTGAGCATGACCGAACGATAGGCATCCGCTTCAAAACCGGTAAATTCCGTTGGCAACCGAAGAGACCTGAGCAAGCCTATGATCCTCTTCGTGTCCTCGGTTGATGCCAATCCCCTGGATTCCGAAATCCTCGCGGCATGCGCCATTCCGATTGCGACTGCCTCTCCATGCAGAAATCGTGAATAACCGGTCAGTTTCTCGATGGCATGAGCAAAGGTATGGCCATAATTCAATACTGCGCGATAGGAACCCTCCCGTTCATCACGCTCAACCACCCCTGCTTTCAACTCGCAGCATTTCCTGGTTGTTTCAAGCACGCAATCACTGTCACGCGACAAAAGCTTTTCCTTTGAAACTTCCAGAAAACTGAAGAAACGCTGATCACACACCACTCCATACTTTACCACTTCTGCCAGGCCGCTGATATATTCCCGTTCCGGCAATGTTTCCAGCAAATTCGCATCGATCACGACGAGTCGCGGCTGATAAAAAGTGCCGATGAGGTTCTTACCGAGCCGGTGATTTATACCGGTCTTCCCTCCGACACTGCTGTCCACCTGCGCAAGCAGCGTCGTGGGTATCTGTATGAAGGGAATGCCGCGGAGATAGGTCGAAGCGGCAAAACCGGTTATATCCCCAATCACGCCGCCTCCCAGTGCAACGAGAAAGGATTGCCTGTCCAGGCCTGTTTCGATGAGAACGTCATAGATGTGATTCAAGGTTTCACTGTTCTTATATGATTCGCCGTCAGGGATTTCAACCCGGTGAACTGAGAAACCGGCTTCCGAAAGCGATTCAGCGACCGTATTCCCCCAGTGTTGCCAAACGGTCGGATTGGAAACCACCGCGACCTGGTTCCCCAAGTGGAGATCACGGCAGTGCCTGCCCACCTGAACGGCAATTCCGCTGCCGAATCTGATATTGTAGCTTCGCTCACCCAGTCTGACCGTCAGATCTCCGGACATCAATCTCTACCTTCCAGGAACAGCAATATTTCGCGCGTCACATCTTCCAATTTTTTCCCTGTCGTGTCAATTCGTATATCGGCATCAGCATAGAACGATTCGCGTGCGCGCATCAATTTTTCGATAGTCTCCCTGGACTTGGATCCTTTGAGTAAAGGCCGCCTGTCGTCATGTTCGAGTCGTTCGACAATCATTTCAGGAGAAGCGGTCAGATTGACGATACAGCCGATGCTTCTGAACACGGCGCGGTTCTTGCGGGAAATGACCGCCCCCCCTCCGGTAGAAAGAACCATTCTCTCAGCGTCCGAGAGGCTGCGAACAACAGCTTCCTCCAGACTCCGGAAGTGGCCTTCCCCGTATTTTTCGAACACTTCGTTTATGGTCAGGTTCTCGATACTTTCAATCATTTCATCCAGGTCGCGAAAGCGGAACCCGAGTTCCGTCGCCAGCAATTTTCCCACGCTGCTTTTTCCGGTACCCATGAAACCGGTCAGAATGACGTTGCGCATGCTCAGATACTCTGCAGGTACTGCAAGTATGATTCAAAATTGCTCTTGATTTCCTGCATGGAATCGCCTCCAAACTTTTCCAAAAATGCATTGGCGATTTCATACGCGACAACAGCTTCGACAACGACAGTGGCTGCAGGAACCGCACATACATCCGATCTTTCAACAGTTGCCTGAATAGGCTCCTTGGTTGAAATATCAACCGTTTGCAAGGGAGTATACAGGGTCGGTATGGGTTTCATGGCTGCCCTTACCACAATGTCCTCACCGTTGGAAATGCCCCCCTCTACACCTCCGGAGTTGTTGGTTTTCCTATAGAAACAGGACATCGCTCCCTTGCCGATCCTCGTGGAATCATAGTAGATTTCATCGTGGACCAACGACCCGGACCTTCGCGCGGACTCCTGGCCCAGCCCGAATTCAACGCCCTTGATTGCCTGAATGCTCATTACCCCGAAAGAGATACGGGCATCCAGCTTCCGGTCCCAATGAACATGGGATCCCAGACCGACCGGCATGCCGGTGGCGACTACCTCGATTATGCCGCCGACTGAATCGCCAGACTCCTTTGCCCGGTCAACCAAGGACTTCATGCGTGCTTCGGATGCCTTGTCATAGGTATAGAACGGGGAATCGGCGATCATTTCCTTGAGCGCGTCTCGGTCAGCATCAGGCTTTTCGGCCTTGATTCCGCCCAGTTCAGCGACATACCCAAACACATCGATATTGAACGCGTTAAGAAAGGACTTTGCGATCGCGCCGACTGCCACCCGGATGGCTGTTTCCCTGGCACTGGAACGCTCGAGTATGTTCCTCACATCCTTGTGCCCATATTTCACCACCCCGGGAAGATCGGCATGTCCCGGCCGGGATCTCGTCACCCTGATCTTTTCATCCTTACCGGCCTCTAAGACTGACATCTTGTCGCGCCAGTTCTCCCAGTCGCGGTTCATAATTGCCAGGGTGACCGGGGAGCCAAGAGTCTCGCCCCAACGGACTCCGGAAAGGATAGACACAGTATCCCGCTCAATCTGCATCCTTCCGCCCCGACCGTATCCCCCCTGCCGTCTGGCGAGATCATGGTTTATCATTTCTTCAGCTATAGCCAACCCGGCGGGAAAACCCTCAATGATCGCCGTGAGTTGAGGTCCGTGGGACTCTCCTGCCGTCAAATAGCGCAGCATAAAATTATCTCCTGTATTCCACAGATGTTTGACCCTAAACAAATGCCAGGGTAACCCTGGCATTTGTCATGCTAAAATCTGTGATTATATCAGCGTCTCATTGAATCACCTTGTCGTCACTCGACAATACGCGGTGTAATGAAAATGAGCAACTCGGTCTTTTCTTTTGTCGTGGTATTGGATTTGAAGAGCCATCCCAGTACCGGTATATCTTTGAGCCAAGGTACGCCTTCGTCTGTCGATGTCTCGTCATCTTTGTATATACCGCCTATTACCGTAGTCTCGCCGTTACGAACCACCATTTCCGTTGTGGCTTCCTTTTTGTTGATCGGAGGTGCGGTTCCCGTAGCTGCGCTGCCGACGGTATCATTCGAAGCTTTGATCTTCATCGAAACACTGCCGTTTGCCGTAATATGAGGTGTCACCTCCAACTTGAGCGCAGCTTCGACAAATTCGGTCTTCGTACCTTCTGAGGAAGTCGTCTGGTAAGGCTGCATGACTCCCTGGGTGATTTTGGCGGGCTTGTTGTTCAGCGTCATTATCTTGGGAGTGGAGATCACTTTGCCGTGCCCGGCAGAAACTGACGCGGAGAGACGCATGTCGAGCTGGAAGTCTTTCGCAAGTTTTCCGAGAGTCAATCCCAGTGCCGCACCGGGGCCGGTCGCAAAACCGGCTGTGCCGATCAGGTTGGTCACGGAACCTCCAAAACCGGTGTCCAGTGTTGCTGTTGGGGAATTGTCATAATGGGCTCCCCATTGAATTCCCAGATCCTGGGTCAGGTTGGAGGACGCCTCGACAATCCGGGCTTCTATGAGGACCTGCTTTTCCGGTGTGTCGAGTTCTTTAATAAGAACCGTCATCTTCTCAATGGCAGGTGCAATGTCGTTGACAATTACCTTGTTCGTGCGCGGGTCAGTCGATATGGAGCCGCGTTCACTCTTATAGTTCCCAAACTGCGTGGCAATGTCCTTTGCATCAGCATAATTCACATCGAACACCTTCATCCGCATATCAAGCGTTTTTTCATAGGCCTTCCGGGCAGCGACTTCGTCGTCTGCCTGCGAGGTCATCTTGTCACGTGGACGAATGACCACTATGTTTCCGGAGCGCTTCATGGCAAGATTCTTGGTGTCGAGGATTACATCCAGAGCCTGATCCCAGGGCACATTGACCAGTTTTATGCTGATAGTACCGGTTACGTCGTCACCGACCAGGATATTGAGGCCGCTTACTTCCCCTATCAGTTGGAAGATCTTGCGGATATCGGCATCGGCAAACTCAAGGGTCACCCTTTTGCCGGTATACTGCTTCTTCTCGGGCCCGCCTTCAGCTTTTTGCAGTGTATTTCGCGCCGGGCCTGCGTCCCTCTTCTCGCCTGCGACGGCAACCAGCTTCGGAACATCATTTGGGGAAGCGACATCGTAGTGGCGCGGATTGACGATATCAACATAGATTGCGGAGCCTTCACGCTTTACCGTATATGGTGCGGATTCCCTTAACACCACGTTGATTTTTGCATTATTCTTGCCCCTCGTTTTAACCTGATAGGGCGTCATATGTTTGACGACACTGTCGAAGCTGCTCGTATCGTAAGGCCTCTGCAGGCTTTTCGGGAGTTGGCAAGCATTGAAAGTGAGCATCAGGCCGCCTGCGGTCTTCACCGGCTCCGCCATTTCACAGCCTCCTGCAACGGATACCTGAATTCTTGATACTCCATCAACAAGCTTGAAATCGATTGCTTCAATCGCTGACTGCTTCGAAGTTGCAACGGGAGCGGCCACAGGCTCAGTCTGTTCTTTTGTTTCAGATGAAGCTGCAGGAGCGCCAGCCTTAGGTACCGGCGACGAAATATTGAGCTTCAGGCCAGAAGCGGATTTGTCCACGCTGTAGACTGGGAAGGCTTTAGCGGTTGAATCGAAGACGATCCTTGTCTTGTCGGCATAAGAACCTATTCGCGCCGTGTCGATGTCGAAGGCACCGATTTTCACGGACCTTCCGAGATCGTTCTTGAACCCGAACAGATCCACTACCAATCGTTGCGGACTTGACAGGTTGAAATATTTGAATTTCTGAACAGGAGTTGAAGTACGGATGTCGATTCCATCGGAAACCACTGCGATTTCTGTCAAGGTACGCGGTGCTGCATTACCGGCTGTTCTCTTGGTGGCGTCGGCTGTTGCAGGCTCAGGCTTCTGAACAGCTGCTTCCGGCGCAGCCTTAACCGGTTCCGTTTCTTGAGCAACGGGCGCTGCTGCTGTTATTTGTTTTGGCGATGCGGCTATCGTAACCAAAGACATATTTGCCGGATTGCTGTTCACGGCGTAATCCACATCATCTGCGGACTCAACAGTGATTCGGACCAGGGAGCCGGCAGTAAGGTCATTTTTTGACAGATCGATCTTTTTGACCAGCAGGTTCGGGTCAAGTTGCGGGACCTTGACGGCGCCCGGCTCCGCATTTGAAATATCCAGAACCAGGCGACGGGGGTCCTTGTCGGAATAGGACGTGTAGGTAAGGGGCCGGTCCGCTTCGATTTCAATCTTGGAGGCAGCACCTTCCCCGGATACTCGTATTTCACGGAGAACCGCCGTTTCTACTGCATCCGTCATGCCTTTCCGGACGGTTTGGCTGTTTTCCGCACAACCGCCCAGCAGCATCAGACTGAAAACCACCAGAAACTTGAAGTAGTCATTCGCATTGAAGGCTCTCATCCGTGAATCTCCTTATTGTTTCTTTGGCAATGCAAGTCTTACGGTATTTTTTACCAACTTCCCGCTTTCGTCACGGTATCTTTCAAAAACCTCCACGTAGGAGGGAGTGATTCTGGTGACGCGCCCCTCATTCCTGCCGATCTCCATGCCGACCTTGATCACATAGGGTTTCCCGGTCGGGTCGACAACCTGCGCCCTGTTTCCCTTGAGCCCGACTATGATGCCGGTTACCCTGAACTGGGCCAGCTCATAATTCAGTATGGGCAGAGCTTGTCCGAGGCGGTTGCGTTTTACGTTCGGGGTGCCGGATTTCGTGTCTGCGACCAACGGTTTGAACGGATCTTTGCGCGACACGAATTCGGTTGTCATGGCGGCTGCGGAGGCCTTTCCGGCAGAAGACATCTGTTTCTGAACCGGGGCAAGTGTTGTCGGTGCTGGCTTCGGCCCCGTGGCAGGCGGGGGCGGAACCGATGACTCCTTCTTTCCGCATCCCTGCACGACAGGAATCAGCAAAGCAAGGATAAGCGCTGTAAATGCCAGGTAATTACTTCTTGATTGTTTTCGCATCATTCTGTTCTTTCTTGTCCAGAAAACGGAATGTGGTTGCCAGACAGGTAACTTTAAGAGTAGTACGGTCACCGGTGCTCTTGATATCGGAAAAATTGACGTTGCTGATATTAACAATCCTGGGCAAATTGCCTACAGCGGCAAAAAATTCACCAACACTCTTGAACGAGCCGGCAACGGTTATGTCAACCGGTACCGACGCATAGAAATCAAGCTTTACTTCCGTGCCGGGTTTAAACACAAGAAAATCCAGGCCCGACTTTTTCCCTTCATCCGTAACGCTCGTCAACAAGGCCGGAATTTCCTTCTGGTTGGGCAACTCGGTCAATGCCGCTGCCAATTCTTTGTTGAGTCTGTCATATTCCTTGAGGAGGACCGGCAGGTTATTAGCAACCTGCTTATCTTTCTCGATTTGCTGTTGGAGCGTATCGAGCTTGACCTTCAGCCCATTCCACTCGCTATACTTCGGCTTGATGAGAAAAAAGAAGGACAGTGCTCCGATTGCAAGCAGCAAAACAACCAGGATGATAACTTTCTGTTTGTTCGGCAGCTTGGCGACTTTTTCAAATCCAAGGTCCATGGTCGTTCCTTGTCACATTGATGCGTAGAAGCAATAAGCTTCTACTTCTTCTGGGCCTGCGCACCTTGCGCAGGCGTTGCCTGAGGGACTGCTGGTCTTGGCTGAGGATTCTGCGCAGTAGCAGCCGGCATTACCTGGTTCTTGAGGGACATCGACAATTCGAACTTCTTCAACTTCATGCCAGCCATCTCAACCTGCTCCGACACTACCAGTTCGACATTGGTGAAGTCCTCGGACTCCTGCAGGGAGCGCATGAACGATGCTATGAGTTCCTCGGTGAAGGCAACGCCCGTTACCTTTACTCCCGTAGCACTTTCGGTGTAACCGGTCAGCCACAGTTTTTCGGGAACTGCTCCGCTCAAGGTCGAAAGCCGATGCACGGGGCCGCTCTTGCCGCGCCGCAACTGGTTCAGCACATCGAGCTTCTTCTGAACGTCCGCCTTCAGCTTCTCCAGATCCTTGATCTTGCCGATCTTTGCCTTGAGCTCCTGAATCTCCTGCTCAGCTTGCGCGATATCTTTGTTTGTGGAGCTGATCTTTATCAGCAGGAACGAGTAGGCAGCCAATGCCAGCCCGATTACCAGGAACAAAGATACGAGGAATATCAGAAGCTGCTGTCTGGCGGACTCTTTCCGTTTGCTGGCCCGGATGGGCAACAGATTGATCTTTATCATTTATCCCCTAACCTCCTCATCGCCAATCCGGCAGCCACTGCAACAAGAGGGCCAATTTCACGAAGGTATTCAGGGTCGAAATGCTTTTCATTGTACGTGATTTTCTGCAGGGGGTTCAGCATCTCGACCTGCAGACCCAATCTCTGACTGACAGCCTCGGCCAGCATCACGACCTTCGAGCAGCCACCGCTCAGAAAAACTTTCGTTATCCTCTGGTCCTCGGCGCTCGAATTGTAAAAATCAAGGGACCGGTTGATCTCAATTGCCACGGTCTCATTGATGCGCGTTATCGTTTCCTTGAGCCGTTCCTTGTCGTGGAAGTCCAGCGTAACCTTTATACGCTCGGCCTCCTGGCTGCTCAGAGAAAACTGGCGCAGGATCTCCTCAGTATAGAGATTACCGCCCATCTGAACATCCCTGGTAAAGAGCGAAATCCCGTCCTTTACCACGTTGAGGTTCATGATGCTGGCCCCGATATTGACAAGCGCTACGACGTCACCTGGATCAGGAATATAATTGAGCTCGTAAGCGTTCTGGATCGCAAACGAATCCACATCCACGACGACCAACTTCATGCCGGCCTCGTTGAACACCGCGACATATTCGTTGATTATCTCTTTCTTGCTCGCCACCAGGAGAACCGTCATTTTCCCTGATGCGGAAAGATCGGTATCAAGGATCTCGAAGTCAAGATTGACGTCGTTGATATCGAAAGGTATGTACTGTTCTGCTTCCCAAGCAATCTGGTCCTCAAGTTCATCGGGAGTCATGGCCGGGAGCGATATCTTTCTGATAATCACCGAATTTCCGGAAATCGAGCACACCGCATCTTTCGCCTTGATATCGAGGCTTTTGACCAGCGACTTGATGGTTTCGACTATGGAAGTCGTATCCATGAGACTGTTGTCGACGATCGCCTCACTGGGCAGCGGTAGGATTCCCGCATTCTTCAGTTGATACGCGCCCTTCTGCTCCTCGAGCTGAACCAGCTTCACCGAACTCGATCCGATGTCGATACCGACAATTTCCCTGCTTTTCATAAAGAGCATGGCAGAACCCTGTTCCTGTTAATCTTTAAAAACCTTGTCCTTGTCCGCCAGGGTATAACCAAGGGCGTAAATGATCTTCCTCTTGGTTTCCATGCGGCACAATTCTCCCCGTTCAATCCGGTCGATAGTAGCAGCGGAAATACCCGCCAGGCGAGCCAGTTCCATCTTGCTCATCAACCTTTCCTCACGAATCTGTCTTACATTATTTGGATGCTTCATAGCATGCATTCCTAGCAGCTTAGGTTTTTGCGAGCAATTTACAACAATTTAAACAAATGTCAAGATAATTTTATTAGTTAAGAGTAATTGCTATACCAAGGCATAAAAAAAACAGCGCAATTGCATGATTTGTAAAGCTTTTTTTATTTTCTCCTCGTTATCATTTTCTTACTTGTCATTCCTTAAACTTACGGATTAAGTTTCATGGACAAAGTGTGTCCGGGACAGTTGCCATTTTTCCCGGCTTCGATGCCGTATGGGCATCCAAAAGCCACCAAACCGATGCGAGGCGCCTTTTTAAATCCCGATACGGAACTAGCGCGCCGTGGCCGGATGATTCTTTTCCTGCTCCGAGGTCAGCTTCATTGTCCTGTCAAGCAGGCTTCTGAACTCATTGGTCAACCTGCCATATTTCCGGTCCAACTCAAGAGCCGCTGTCAGGTATTCCCTCCCTTTCGCCTCCTGGCCATGTCGGAAATAATAAAGACCATAGAGGAACTTGCTAAGAACGATATCCTTTCCCTGCAATTCGTTGTATAGCGATTCCTCTTTCCTGTAATCACCCTGGACATCATAGATATAGCCAAGGTAAAGATAGATTTCCCGAAAAAAAAGGAAATTGGGCAGTATCCTTGTTCTGAGGTCCTCAAGCTTAGTCCGTGCCTGTGCATAATCCTTCTTGTCGAGCAATCGCTTGGCCTTGAGAAACTGTTTGATATTTGCCAGGTCCTCGCTTCTTCTGGCGGGCATCTGCTTTCCCAGGAGACGGTATACCGCCTTACCCAGAAAATTATGAGGCCACGACAGCGTTATGTGGGCGCTTGCTAGCAAGACGACTATGAGACCCGCAGCTATAGTCGATTTCCTGCGGTACCATGGAATCTGTTTGTTATTTTTCACGATGCGGCTCTATCGGGATAAAATGGTCATGCTCGAAACGAAATAATTCTTATTCTTCAGGCGATACCGCGTCAGGCTGATTTTCGTCCCGGAAACCAGCTTGTATTTGGCTACCGCAGCGGGTTGCCCGTTTATTTCCGTTTCCCTGCAGATCAGGTGCTTCTTCTCGTTCATGATGAACTGGCCGCCTGGCAGCACTGAAAACACCTTACCCTGCACCTTCTCAGGGAACATGAGCGTGGTGGAGTCTCTTACGCCGTAGGTCGTAAGGGACGGCAGCGAATCAGCATGTGCCTTCATCCACGGCGCCTGGAGCGCCATGCAGACGAGAAAAACGAGCAGCCACGACGCTATTCTGAAGGAAAACGATTTGCTCATGATCAGAATACCTCTCTCCACGAAATGGGAATTATGCCTGTCTGCAGGGCGAATATTGTGCTGATCGGGGTCTGATTTGGACTGCTTGAATCCGGCGTAAGGGACGCAACATTTATGACGCCGCCACCAGCGCCGACAAAAGCAGTAGAACCAGTGCTCCTGACGACGAGCACAACCTCGGTCGGAATACCGACGCCCAGGGTATAGTATGTGTATGTGCCGATGAGGTAGTCGACTGCGTAAAGCCTCGCATCACCTCCGACACTGCAGATGCCGTTGTTTGGTATGAATGACGTTGCGAGCATGTATTTGTTGAAGAGCAGAGGAGTTGCGAGCATCTTCTCGCCGGAATTGATAAGCCTTATATACCAACCATAAGTGGGCGAGGTAAGAGTCGATGAATAAGGGACAGCCGTCCGATCCTCCATACCGCTAGTGCTTTCGGTTATGGTGGCGAAACCTGTCTCCTGGTTGTAATCCTTGATTCCGTACAACCTGTTGACAGCGGTCGTCGAACGCGGGTTGTCCCTGTCTCCGGTTCCGAACAAGAGGATATCGTATGTGCGCTCAAGGCCGATTTCCGGCGGATAAAATAGTTTTCTGCCCGAACTGCCGTCGGCACCGGGATTGGAAGCAAAGAATTTCCTGACAAGCCAGTTGTCGATCAGGTTGTCCTTGCCGTTGGGCGCGGCGATCCGCCAGAGGTTGCCACCCAAGTCTCCCACGTAAATCTTGTCCACGTAACCGTCATTGGATTTGTCCACAGCAAGTACTGCGCTCGGTATGCTGTAAAGCATGTCCGCCACGTTATAATTTAAGGGAGGCGTAGTCGTAGTTGCAGCATGGGTAAAGCTTTTCAAGAGCCCGCCGGTAATAACATCAGCTATGTATACTCCTCTGCCTTTCGACGCTGCGAGCACGGCTGTATTGTCGGCTTGGGCAGGATCGAAGCCCGCACCGAAAATAAAGGCTTTGTATGTGGTCTCAACTCCGCTATTGTTCATCCTGACCGGCGCTATCAGGGGTTCCGACCAGGTCTGGCCCAACTCCGCGAATCCGGGGGTTGAGCTGTCTATCTTCCACAAAAACCTGGGATCTGACGGATCGGTCACATCCAGGGCGTAGTAGCAGTTCCCGCCGCCCCTCTCGCCGAAGACCAGGATCGCTCTGGTAATTAAACCGGAGGTATTTCTTTCTTCATAGAGCTTTGCCGTACCGTCGCAGAAAAGCGGGTGGCTGCTGCCTTCCTTGAACAGTTTCAATCGCGGCAGGACATCGGGTGGAATAAATGCCCACATCTCTTCCCCGTCAGTATCCCGCAGGCAATGTATCATTCCGTCATTGCTGCCGAAATAAATATACCTGTTGGGATTGGCGGCATATGCTCCAGCGTAATCCACAACGAGCGGAACGGAGTGAAGGATGTCACCCAGCACATGCTCCCTCTTGACGTTGTACCCGTTGCCTTCCTCGTTGTACGCATCGTACCCGTGTATATAGCTTATCAGATCTTCCCTAGCCGTCGTCGTGCTCGAGGCAGTGGATATCTTGATCGGGGTTCCCATCCAAGCGTCTGTCAGGAAGTTATTGGTTGCATCGAACCGGTTGTTCACATGAGACAGGATACTGGTCGTGCCGAGATAAGTGTAGATGTTCCTGGCTGCAGTACGCGCCTTCAAGACTGCGGAGGCGCTCCAGTAAGGAACGGCAGTGTCCAGCATCGCCCCTGACGAATCGGTAGCCGCTTTGTCGTTGCTGTCGATAATTTGATTGCTGTTGGAAAGGCCGTACTTCTGGACGTCGCCGGGCCAGAACTTGGAAAACGCCAAGGGCTTGAAGAAGGCCAAGTACATCCTGTCGCCGCTCGACGTCCTGGTGACCGGGACAACGGGAGCGGTATAGGTCTGGAGTTTCTTTGCGATGTCATCCAGCGCTGACAAAAGAGCGGCTTCCAACTGCTCGGCATTGTAGGCCGTGAAATAGAGTCCGCCCCCCTCCTGGGCGGTCTTCTGCATCAGGGTGCTCGCATGGGTGAAACCGATCGTGTAGGTGGTCAGGTTCTGCGTGCCCTGCAGGTCGGGGCGAAGGTCGTGCCGGTACAGGTAACGGGCTACATCGTCCAGAAAAGTCTGGGGGACATCATCGCTGTAGGTATTATCGGGAACCCACACGTCGTTATTGAGCGGGTCCGTAACCGTAGTGCTGTTTTTCTTGTAGTCCCCGTCCTGATCCCAGTAGTAACCGATGTCCGACGTGGCAGGCAACGGATTTGGCATGGGGCGGTTGGTTAGATTGTCTTCCGCGTGGTACCTTTCCAGGAAATGGCCTAAGATTTTCGTATTGGTGTCGTAGGTGGGCTCTCCATCGGACATGATGATGACGAACCCTTTCTGGCACCAGTTGGCTGAAGTCCAGGGGCTGTACTGGCCGATATAAGTGTCCTCGAAGTATTTTCCCACATCGGTCAGTGTCTCGGCCAGGGGGGTCCAGGTATTGGCATTGATCGCACTGATCTGGCCGTGCATGGAGGTTTCCGTGGCGCCGATCTTGTTTATCACGTTGCCGCCGTCATCCATGTTGAATTTCATGAAGCCGAAATCCACATAGTTGTACATGAGCGTGACAACATTGTTCAATACCGATTTTGCTATGTCGATCTTCTTGGACGTGGACGTATTCTCGAAATTGAGACGGTTGCCGAGTTTGACTGAAGCGCTGTTGTCGTCTATGCCGTCCTGGCCTGGCGTGTCAACACCCGGGTCGCGGTTGACAAGGTCGGTATAGCTGCCGGTATAAGCGGTCCAAACTCCCGCGGTGCACAGATTCCTTCTCATCTTCGTGCACGTGAACGTATAAACCGTATTTGTAGCGTAGTTCCCGGCATAGGTGGTAGCACTGTCGTAAGGGAGGCCGTCATTCATGCTGCCCGAGTTGTCGATGACAATCATGACCATCGGTTTCATCGTGGCCCCGGCGGCATAGATATCCGTATCATTGCCCAGGGACCCTCCCGGAAAAAGGAGAATCAGGTTCAAAACAAGCGGCAATACGGAAATCTTGACAATTCGCCTATATATTCTGTTTGTCAGCACTGCACACCTCCCAAGTACCAATCGGACTGTAACCCTGTTGTCTCATTCGTATACTGCTTTCATGGGGCAAGGGTGAACCCCAGTACCTCCACGGTTTTGCTGTAAAGGCCAACAGTCCCCGTCGAAGTGACTCTGCAGGGGTATGCTGACAGTTTCATTGTGTTCTTCAACCCGCCGCCGAATCCACGGCCGGTGAGCAGTGCGTTGTTGATTTCCCTAGAGACCGAAAGGCTGAAACTGGTGTTCGTGCTGTCCATGACAGTGGAAGGGACTCCAATGCTTGCGCTTTCAGAGTTGATATAATCATTTCTGATGGGCAAATAAGGATCGTCTGCCGCAACGTACGGGGAATTGAACGGATTAAGCGGATCGTTGTAGCTGACCAGGTCGAATGATCCGCGCACATATTCCACACCGGCGTCAGCGCGGGCCAGCGCCATCTTGCTGACCGATCCCGCCCCGGACATGACGAGCTCCATGGTCGCCGAGTTCATGACGATGGCCATGGTTGCCATGAGAACCGCACTGAGCACAAGGACGGTAATGAGTGCAAAGCCATGCTCATTGCTCGCAGGACCAAGTAATTTTTTCAAGCATGGAAATTGCTGGATCATGAAAAAGCCTCCGCTTGCAACTTTAATTAAAAACGAAATTCCTCGGTATGACGGACGTCGTATATATCCTTCGCCGGAAGTGGTCCGCAGGCGGATTTACCGAAGCTCCGATTCCGGGATGATCAGCAACAGTGATGCCGGGATGATTGGCGAAAAAAGATGGATCGTTGAAAGGCGACCTTACCAGCAGGCTTACCATGACAACCTGCTGGCCAGTGGTCGGATCGGGGTTTATCGTCACCTGGAGATCCTCCACATTGCTGGCAATTGTCTCCACTGTGTCCGTTGCCGTATCAAGGCGTGTCAGGCCGCCTTCCCTGCCGCTGTTATCGAAGTTGGGAACCTCTATGTAGTAATAATATGGGCTGAGCGTAACCCCGGTTGCTGTAGTGACGCTATAGTACACAAACAATCCGTTTGTGTTCGGTACGCGTGAAGCATTAGTATCAGGATTGTAAGCTCCACCGGCAGAGAAGTACGCATTGTTGAGCGCCGTGGTCGTGGTCCTGTCGATCCCGAACCCGGCCATGCGAATATCCCTCTCGAGAAGTTCGATCGCGACCTGAGCGCCCAGTTGCATGTCGCTGGTGCCCTGTTGTACCGAGGATGCGCGGTTCTGAAGAATAAATGCGGTAGTCGCCGCCCCGGTGAGAAGCAAGGCGACGAACAATCCCACCAGGAGTTCTACCAGCGTAAAACCTCTGGCATCGTCAAACAATTTGCGATCCATATGAAATCCTCTTGCTTTTGCAGGCATCAGGGCCACGGTGAGCGCAAGCCGTTGATGGTCAAGGTATGCACGCCAGCCTTGTCGGTCCACGCGGTTGTGACGATGAATCCGCGCATCACGGGACTAAGCGGATTTGTGCCATGATTGGTGACAGTCCACCTGGTGCGGTAGTTACGGCCGTCTACAGTGTCGAGCCTCCCTGCGGCGGTATCGGTCGCAAGCGTCGGAGCGTAATTAGCGATGCTAGCAAAGGGCATTGTCATGAGATTGTCAACGTACTTCTGGGCCACGCTGCTGGCAATGGTCCGGTTATTGCCGCTCGCGCTTGCCGACATGCCGGTGAACAGCATGGTGGCGGTGGCCAGCATGACAATGGAAAAAATACCCATTGCCACGAGCGTTTCAATCAGTGTAAACCCCTTTTCATCGTCTTGTATGAATTTCAAGGCAGCCACTTTCATCGAAAACCTCTCATTTGTACGTTGTGCCGGTCCAAGTCCTGATGGCAGGTCTGCCCAGTATGCTGACGTCGATCCTCCTGCCCAGCGTGTTGGCGCCGCCACCGCGGAGGTAGAACTGGCAGGAGTTCGCCATTCCTGAGGGCTGGATAGACAGCCCTGCTGCAGGAAATGGCGCCGCGGCATCAAGGCTTCCAAAGCTTACTCCGGAACCGGTGAAATTTACCGATTTAAGAGGACCGGGAGCGCCGAGCATCCTGATTTCATAGCTGTTCGCGTTTATTACATTCAAGGTGCATGTGCCTCCCCTTCTTATCGCATGCATCCTCGCCATCTGGATATCGTTGAAGAGATCCCGAGTCGCTTCCTTGAGCCTTATGTTCGGAAGCTCACGCATGAGCATCGTCGTGCCTATGCCCGCAAGTATGCCGATGAGGCCGATGACCACGATTATCTCGATCAAGGTCACTCCTCGTTCGTTTCCAACAATTGATTTCTGCGATTTCATTCTTGACATAAATCCTCGCCGGATTCCGATTTCAGACTCACCCCTGGCCGGAAAGATGAGTGCAATTTCATTGCCAACAACCCCAGGTAAATTTTCTCAAGCAAATCAACGTTATTACGGATAAGCCGGACACGCCGGACACGCACATTTTGTCACACTATGCATATTTTGCATAGCAGGGCAAGACAACCGCCCCCCCCTTCAAACGCAATCCATACGGCGGGAACGGGAGCAAGCCTTACTGGGTCAATATCCGCCCGACATTGAACGAGGCGTTTTTGATTTCAGACCAGGACTTTCCCTTGCACATCCTCAAGCTGTAATCAAAGTCATGGGTGTTCATGGTCAGCGCCATGGCCGTGCCGTTGCTCGACCTGATGTAGACGGTCCCCGGGTTCCCGGTCAACTCCGGATTGCAGACCAGGGTATTGCCCTGGAAGGTTGTGCCCGAATTCGTCACCACCAGCTTCGGGACCGGGCCGCATCTTCCATACCCGAACTTCAACCCGCCGCCCTTGTCAGCCAGATGTATTATGCGCTTCACTTCGTCATCCGGCGTATTCCATTTCCCGTCCGGGCCCCTGCCGGCAATGAGCCGTATGGTGCCGCTAACCGGACTGAATCCGATCGCCAGGTTTCTTCCGTCAAGCGCACTCTGCTTCGTCTCGTGGATCATGCATCCCAAATCGCACATCACGCTTTTCAGACAGACTTCGCTGTAGGTCGAACTGAATGCAGAGATCGCCAAGGCGGAGACAATTCCGGCAATTGCGAGAATGACCAGCAACTCCACCAGTGTGAACCCGGAGGTGAAGGTATCTTCCCTTGAATCCCGGCAAACCACAAGTTTTCGCTTTCTTACTGTAACCATATTGCCCTCCCGCCAACAATGAGTTCCGGCAAAATGCCGGCGTCATTGTTACATGGGAAGACATTTTATTACAACATATTTATTATTGTTCATTCATACAACAAATTCCCTATTCACAATCACATATTATTCCAGACCGTATTCCTTGAGCTTATACAGAAGGGCACGGTGGCTGATCTCCAGGATTCTCGCCGCATGGGTCCTGTTGCCGCCGGTTTTTTCCAGCGCTCGGCGGATGAGCTCCCGTTCGAGCCGTTCACTGGCCTGCTTCAGGGAAAGGCAATCAGCAGGTACGTTCCGGGAGCCTGCCGCCGTCGGCGCACTCGAACGAATACTTTCAGGCAGACACTCCATCCCTATGACCTGTTTCTCGCAGAGAACCAGCCCGCGTTCGATGCAGTTCTCCAGTTCTCTGACGTTTCCCGGCCAGCGGTAGTCCATGAAGGACTGCAGGGCTTCGGGAGAAAGCCCGACTCCCGGTTTGCCGAAGCGCTCACCGTACTTCCGCAGGAAATGACCGGCGATAAGCGGAATATCCTCGACCCGTTCCCTGAGGGGAGGAACGGTGATGGAAAAGACATTCAGCCGATAGAAGAGATCCTCGCGGAACCTCCCTTCCGCGACATCGCTCGCCAGATCACGGGAGGTGGCGGAAACGACGCGCACATCGACGGTTCTAGCCGACCCGGCGCCTACAGGCCGCACTTCTCCCTCCTGCAGCACCCGCAGCAGCTTTACCTGCAAAAAAGGCGGCATCTCCCCGATCTCGTCCAGGAACAGCGTGCCGCCGTCCGCCTGCACGAACAGGCCGGCCTTGTCCCCCACGGCATCGGTGAAGGCTCCCTTTACATGGCCGAAGAGTTCGCTTTCCAGGAGGCTTTCGGGGATCGCGCCGCAATTCAGCGCCACAAAGGGCGATTTCTTGCGATTGCTGTTGTGATGAATGGCTCGGGCGATCAGCTCCTTGCCGGTGCCGGACTCGCCCAGGATGAGCACGGTGGTCTTGTAGTCACAGACCTTGGATATGAGTGAAAATATTTCCCGCATCCGGGACGTCTTGCCGATAATGTTGGAGAACGAGTATTCGCGGTCGACTTCGGCCCGCAGGAAGCGGTTTTCCTGCTTGAGCCGCTCCCTCTCCTCCGCTTTCTTCAACACCAGGATGATCTCGTCGTTTTTGAACGGCTTCGAGATGTAATCGTAAGCGCCGAGCTTCATGCATTCGATCGCCGTGTCTACAGTCCCGTATGCCGACATCATGATAATCGTTGCTTCAGACCCGGAGGCAATGCTCCTGCGTATGAATTCCGGCCCGTCCACATTCGGCATCCTGATGTCGCAAAGTATGAAATCATACCGGGTCTGTTCCGACATCCGCAAGGCATCGCTGCCGTCGGCCGACTCGTCGACCAGGTATCCCTGCTTTCTCAGCACGACCTGCAGCATGTGCCTGAGGTTCGCCTCGTCATCGACCACCAGAATCCGCTTGCCTTCTTCGTTATTTTTCATGGTCAGCGTCGTCCTTGCTTGACTGCGGTAGACCTTGGGTATACGCGCGACTAGTCGGCGGAATCGGATCGGCTTCTTTTCTCCGACGGCAACCAGAGCGTGAATTTTGTTCCCACAGACTGGGCGCTCTCCACGGTGATCCTGCCGCCCATGGAATCGACTATCCGCGCCGTGACCGCCAGCCCGAGGCCGGTACCCTTCCCGGGTTCCTTGGTGGTGAAAAAGGGATCGAAAATTCTCTCCAGGTTTTCCGGTGCGATGCCGGTTCCGCTGTCGCTCACTTCGATCTTGACATATGCGACACTTTCATTCGGATTGATGGGTGCGCTGAACGCACCGCGGAAATCGTCCCTGCGGCGGCCCCTGATCGGCTTTGCGGAAACGTTCCGCATTTCGGCGAGGGGCGCAGTCTTGTCGGCGGACACGCAGACCGAGAGCGTGCCGCCTTCGGGCATGGCGTCACGGGCGTTGATGAAGAGGTTTATGAAAACCTGCTGCAGTTCGTGCCGATCGGTGGCGAGACAGGGTAGACCGTCGCCGACCGCTAGAGAAGTGGCTACATTCCTGAAAACGCCCTGCCGCTCCATCATTTCCATGCAGTTCCCGAGCAGTTCAGCGACAGCCACGATTTCGCGCACCGAAGAGGAAGGCCGGGCGTAATCCAGCAGACCGCGAATGATCCGGTCGATGCGGTTCGCTTCCTGTTCGATCCTGCCGAGATAATCGCTCTTCTCTTCGTCCGCGGCCAACTCGTCCTTCAGAATGCCGGCGTATCCGAGGATCGCGGCCAGAGGGGTGCCGATCTCATGGGCCGTCCCGGCGGCAAGCAATCCGACAGACGCCATTTTCTCGGAACGGATCGCTTCTTCGCGAGCGGCTGCAAGCTCACTGTTTATCCGCTCCAGCGCCCTGATGTTGCCCTGTGCTTCGTCTCGTTTCCGGCGGAGGGTGCCGGCCATGTTGTTGAAGGATTCGGCCAGTTCGGCCAGTTCGCGGCTGCCGTGAACGGGAACCCTGCAATCCAGGTCCCCGCACCCGATCCTGTCCGTTGCTGCCAGAAGCCTCCGTATCGGACTGACGATGAGGCGGGACAGGACCGAGGCTCCCAGTCCCAGGAGCAGGAGGAAGTCGAGAATGAAATACACCATGAACATCTGGCGTGAACGTGCCAGGCGACCGTATTCGGACACGAGCGAAAACGAGATGCGGACCGCCCCGGCAATCGTGTCGCCGCTTCGGATCGGAGCGTACCGCGAAATAACCAGCCCGTTCTCGGAGTATGCCGTATACTCTCCGCCGGTCCGCATCACGTCCCTGAGCCTGGCGTCAACTGCGCCGGATGCAGCGATGCGGTAGATCTCCCTGCCATCGCGGTCAATAACCACAATGCCACGAAATCCCTTTTCCGTTGCCAGGCGATTCGCGAACCGGTCCGCCCCGGGAGGAGTCCGCCCACCCTGGAAGCCGGGGGAAAGGAGATGAATGTATGACGAAAGGAGCAGGCGCGCTGCTTCGCTTTTCTGGGTGATAAGATCGTTTTCAGCGGTTTTGAAGGAGATGAGGCTCAGGAGCAGCCACGTGAGAATCAGCAGCAGCGAGAGGGACGCAAGTATGGCAAAGGTCAGGCTGAACCTTAACGTCTTCATGATGCGCCCTACCCCCGGGGTCCTCCCCCCAGACCGAGATACCAGCCGATGATCTGCCTGCCGAAGAACACGAACATGAATGCGCCGAAGGCCAGGAACGGCCCGAAGGGGATCGATAACCGCGAATCCTTGCCCCGAGCCAGCATAAGCGAGATCCCGACGGCCGACCCGGCCAGCGAACTGAGGAAAATTATGAACGGAACCGCCCGCCAGCCCAGGAACGCGCCCATCATGGCCAACAGCTTGATGTCGCCCCCTCCCATTCCTTCCTTGCGGGCAACAAGCTGATACCCGTATGCAACCAGCAGAAGGCTGCCTCCACCGGCAACGATTCCCAGAAGCGATTCCTGCCAGCCGAGGACCTCCTCCGGGCGGTACAGGTTGGCTATGAAAAAAGAAAGCAGAAAACCGGCAACGATACCGGGAAGGCTGATTTCGTCGGGAATGATGCGGTGTTCCAGATCAATGAAGGTAACAACGAGCAATGCCGCACAGAACAGGAACATTGCGAAGAAAGTTGCCGAAACCTGGAACTTGAAGAACAGCAGGACGGCAAGGAGCCCGGCGAGGAATTCCACCATCGGGTAGCGGACGGAGATGCTTTCCTTGCAGAAACGGCATTTCCCGCCGAGCAGGAGGAAACCGAACAGGGGAATGTTGTCATACCACGGAATCCGGCTGCCGCACCTGGGGCAGCTGGAAGGCGGGAACACGATCGACAGTTTTCGCGGAAGCCGATAAATGCAGACATTCATGAAGGAACCGACGACCGAGCCGATCACAAAGACCGCAACATACCAGAACTGCGATGGAATCATCGGCTCCCCTCAATCATGCAGGGCACCCGCAAGGGGCGCCCCTACGATAATGTTTCATGTTCTTATGTAGGGGCAGGTCGTGCGCCTGCCCTGATGACGGACGCCCGCCAGGGGCGCCCCTACTATTTCAATCTACTTATTTTTTCCAGGCTCTCGAGCAGGACCTGCCGTTTCCTGGTGAACTGCTCCAGCTTCTCTTTCTCCCCGGCCACCACATTGGCCGGCGCCCGGCCGACGAAGTCCGGATTATCGAGCTTCCTTCCGAGAAAAGCTATGTCCTTCTCTACTTTGCCGATTTCCTTCGCAAGGCGCTTTTCTTCCTCTTCCACGTTTACCAGCCCCTTCAGGGGTACGACGATTCTCACGTCACCGGCGACCTGGATCGCCGAGTCTTCCGGACTCTCCAAAGACATGCCGATCGTCAGGTCCGACAGGCGCGCGAGGGCGGTCACGTAACCGCGGTTTCTCTCGAGGACTTCAAGGCATTCCGCGGACGAACAATCCAGCATCGCCGCTATTTCCCTGCTCGGGGGCACCTCGACCTCGCCCCGGATGTTCCGGATTCCCCTGATGGCCTCCATTACCAGCTCCATTTCGCCGGCACCGACGGCAAAAGCGGACCAGGTCGTGTCCGGCTTCGGATAGGATGCGGTCATTATCGTGGGCACAGGCCGTTCCCCGGGGAGGCTCTGCCAGATTTCCTCGGTGATGAACGGCATGAAGGGGTGCAGGAGGCGCAGGAGATTCTCCAATACCGTCCAGAGAACGAAGCGGGCGGCAGTCTTCCGCTCCGGGCTCCCCTTATAGAGATCTTCCTTCACCAGTTCGATATACCAGTCGCAGAACTCGCTCCAGGTGAAGCGGTACAGTGAGGAGGCTGCATCATTGAAACGGAACCCCGCAAGCGCGGCATCGGTTTCTCCCGCTGTTTCGCCCAGGCGGAACAGTATCCAGCGATCCGCATTCGACAGTTCAAGGCCTTCCAGTGACATCCCGCCCGGCTCGAAATCCTTCAGGTTCATCAGGGTGAAGCGGGACGCGTTCCAGATCTTGTTGACAAAGTTCCGGTACCCGGCGATTCGTTCCTCAGCCAGCTTGATGTCGCGCCCCTGGGCGGCAAAGGCGGCGAGGGTGAAGCGGAAGGCATCGGCGCCGTATTCGTCGATGACCGTCAGCGGATCGATCACGTTGCCCCGGGATTTGCTCATCTTCTGACCCTGGGAGTCCCGCACCAGCGCATGGATGTAAACGTCGCGGAAAGGGACGTCACCCATGAAGTGCAGCCCCATCATCATCATTCTGGCAACCCAGAAGAAGAGGATGTCGAACCCGGTCACCAGGCAGGCAGTCGGATAGAACGCTTCCAGTTCGGGAGTACGCTCCGGCCACCCCATGGTGGAAAAAGGCCAGAGACCCGATGAAAACCAGGTGTCCAGGACATCGGTCTCCTGGCGGATCTCGTCGCTTCCGCAGAAGGCACAGCAGGAGGGGTCTTCCTTGGCAACGGTGACCTCGCCGCAGTGGTCGCAGAACCAGGCGGGAATCCGGTGTCCCCACCAGATCTGGCGCGAAATGCACCAGTCGCGGATGTTTTCCATCCACTCGTAGTAGGTGTTTTCCCATTGCTGGGGAACGATCCGGGTCCTGCCGTCGCGGACCGCGGCAATGGCTTCCTCCGCCAACGGGCCCACTTTCACGTACCACTGGAGCGACAGATAGGGTTCGACCGTGGTCTTGCACCGGTAACAGCCGCCGACTGACAGAGTATGGGCTTCGATCTTCTCCAGAAGGCCCTGTTCCTCCAGGTCCGACAGGATCTTCTTGCGCGCCGCGAACCGGTCGAGCCCCTCGTACTGATGCCCGGCCGAGTTGATGATTCCCGATTCGTCGAAAACGTTTATCAGGTCGAGACCGTGGCGCCTGCCCACTTCGAAATCGTTGAAATCGTGCGCAGGAGTAATCTTCACCACGCCGGTCCCGAACTCCAGGTCAACATATTCATCGCCGATGATCGGAATGACGCGGTTGAGCAGCGGCAGGACCACATTGCGCCCTATCAGGTCACTGTAGCGCTCGTCAGACGGGTTGACTGCCACCGCAGTGTCGCCCAGCATGGTCTCCGGTCGGGTGGTGGCTACCACCAGGAACCGGTCCGTGCCCTCGATCGGATACCGCAGATGCCACAGGCTGCCCTTCTGCTCTTCATGCTCGACCTCGATGTCGGACAGGGCGGTGTGACAGCGGGGGCACCAGTTTATGAGCCTGTTGTCCCGGTATATCAGGCCTTCTTCATAAAGCCTCACGAAAACCTCGCGCACTGCCTTCGAAAGCCCTTCGTCCATGGTGAACCGCTCCCGCTCCCAGTCACAGGACGCGCCGAGTCGCTTCAACTGCCCGATGATCTGGCCGCCCGACTCCCCTTTCCATCTCCAGACCCTTTCGATAAAAGCGTCGCGGCCGATCTCGTGCCGGCTTGACCCCTCGGCAGCCAGTTGGCGCTCAACCACGTTCTGGGTGGCTATGCCGGCATGGTCGGTTCCCGGCATCCAGAGCACGTTGGAGCCGGACATGCGCTTCCAGCGGCAGAGTATGTCCTGGAGGGTATTGTTGAGGGCATGCCCCATATGAAGAACGCCGGTGATGTTGGGTGGCGGGATGACGATGCTGTAAGGGGTTTTATCGGAAGGAAGCGAGGCATGGAAATAACCGCGCCGCTCCCATTCGGGATACCATTTTTCTTCAACCGACTTCGGTTCGTAAACTTTATCAAGATCTCTGTTCGACATGAACTGCACCTCTGTTGGCGTGCCCGCGGATGCGGGCGGAAAATAAAATGGGGATATGCATCCCCATTTTTACATCCTATCGGACAGCGGCTCCGGAGCGATTCGGACCGCCGGCAATCAACGGCCGATACCTTCCTTGATTTTCCTGATCTCTTCCCGGATGATGGTCTCGGCAAGGTCTGGAACCACGTCCCAAGCGATTTTCTCGATAATTTCACGTGAGATTTGCGAGATAACCGCGGCCAGCTGTTTTTCTGAAAGTGCGCCGGGAGCACGCTCCCCGACAGGCGTAGTGACCGCCGTCGCCGGTTCGATAGCTTCGAAAGGCTCCGAAACGGGCACATATGCTTCATCCGGAGCAAACCCGAATTCGGGCTCCGCCGTGGACGCCACCGATTCGGACGTCAGGCCGAAAGAGTGGGGGTCCGTTTCCCCTGTCTCATGAACGTCGGCAGCAGTTACAACAGAGGGCATGTCGCCCAGGGAGATCCTTTCAGCGGCAAACGACCCGCCAGCGGGAACCCCGGCAGGTGATACCACCGACAGCGCGGCATGATGCGTTTCTTCCTGAAACGCCGGCGGTTCGTCGACGGACGGAGTTCCCACTTCGGCCCATGAAGTTTCCTCCATGGCAGCTGCCGGCTCATCGAACCGGATTTCCGCCACCTCGAGCTGCTGGTCAACCTGCACCGACGGCTCGATTTCCTCGACCATTTCGCCGACACCCTCCAGCTCATCCTCGAGGGCTTCGCCAAAGCAGATCTGCCCATCCTCTTCGAAAGCCCCCCACGGATCGTCATCCGGATTGGCCTCGACGATGTCGACCGACGACAGGACGATTATGCCTTCCGAGCCTGCGTCTGCATCCACGGGCGTCACCGTTTCAAGCGGCGGCGCAACCTCCACCGGTTTCACGTCTTCGGTCTCTTCGGAGCCGAGATGGATGAACCCCCTGAAAGGCTCGATGAGGTTTGCCGAAACGGACGGCGCGGGAGACGGCTCTTCCTCCGGAGACATCCCGGCGAACGATGGCTCGTTTTCCTCAGGGAGTGCCTGCGCAGCTGCCGATCTTGCCGCCCCCATGTCAAGCAGGGCATGCACCCTTTCCAGCAGGTTCTGGGACTCGAACGGTTTGGTAATGTGATCGTCGATGCCGCTGGTGCGTGCCTTCTCTTCGTCAAAAGGCTCGAAAGCCCCCACCAGCAAAAGGATCGGGATATTCTTCAGGGCGGGATCGCGGCGGATTTCAGCGCAGACATCGTAACCGCTCATGTCGGGCATGAGGGCATCCACAAGCATGACCGACGGCGTGATTTCCCGTGCTTTCTCCAGCGCGGAATTTCCGTTGTCCACCACGACCAGATCATAGTCCTCATTGGCGAAAATAATTCCGACCACTTTCTGGATGGTTATGCTGTCGTCAGCAAGCAGAACTGTAGTACCCATGGAACGTCCTCCGGCAGGAAAGGTGAACAGCGGAAAAAGAAACGGATCAGAAACGGGCGAAGCTTCGAATAAAACGCGAAAAAGCTAGCATAATCCACCCCATGTGTCAAGGCTTTTGCCTGGCGGAGGATCGCTCCTGCCTCGGGAGGCCGGCGGCATTTTCATGTTCCCTGAATATTCTTGCGGCAAGGGTCGAGATGCTGCTGCGCAGTCGTCCGAAATCGCCGACGCGCCGGTAGTCGCTGCGCGATGCGAGAAGGACCACGAACAGGTCCGATGCAGGGTCTATCCAGACGGAACAGCCGGTATAACCGGTATGCCCGAACGATGCAGGCGAAAAACCTCTTCCTCTCGGCGAAGAATAGGGGGAGAGGATATCCCAACCGATGCCCCTGACGATACGCCCCTGCTGGAAATAAAAAGGAGATGCCATCTGCTGTACCGCCCATGGGGTGAAGACCCGACAGCCGCCCAGCTCTCCTCCCCTCAGCAGCATCCTGCAGAAACGCGCAAGGTCGGAAGCGGTGCCGAACAATCCCGCATGCCCCGCAACACCTCCAAGCGCGCCGGCATTCAAGTCCTGGACCGTGCCCTGGTGAAAGCCGCCGGAATCGGCGATCGTAGGGGCACATCGTGCTCGAAGGGATTCGGCAGGGTTGAACAGGGTTGAAGTCATGGCCAGCGGCAGCAGGATGTGTTCCGCCACATAGCAGTCGAGAGATTGGCCTGACGCCCGGCGGACCAGTTCCCCAAGCAGGATGAAGTTGATGTCGGCATAGCGGAACCTGCTGCCGGGCCGGCTTTTCAACCCCTCTTCCGCCGCCCGGCGCACATCCGCCTGAACGGTGCGGAACGGGGGGAGGGAAACATCCTGAAGTCCTGAGGTATGGGTGAGGAGATTCAGCAGGAGCAGGTCGTCCTTGTCCTTGCCGATGAATTCGGGGAACCATTTGCCGATCGGATCCAGCAGGTTGAGAACCCCTTCGTCCGCCAGCTTCATGATCGCAGGTGCGGTGGCAATGACCTTTGTAAGGGAGGCGAGATCGAACATCGTGTCCGTCGCGACAGCCGGGGCTCCCTTTGCCGGGGAAACGGCGCCGTAAGGCCTGAAGAACAGATCCTCGCTGCCGTCACCGACAAGAACCACTCCGCCGCTGATAAGACCTGATGCAATCGCGCCTCGCATGACGCAATCGATGCTGTCGGCACGAACCAGTTCTTCCAGGGGGTCGTCCCATGACCGGGCGGGTGAACACGTGAAATTCAGCGCGGCAATCAGAACCAGGAAATGAATTATTGCAGCCCGTAGCGTCATTGCAACCGGCTTCAGGTACGATAATCGGCATTTATCGACACATAATCGTGGGACAGATCACTGGTGTACACTGAAGCGCTCCCATCGCCGAGAGCCAGGTCGACCGTAACGGAAAACTGCCGTTTCTTCAGAATTTCGGTTCCTTTCGCCTCCGCATCGCCGCCGGCGAAAACCCCGTCCCTGACCATCTGCACATCGTCGAAGTAGAGGCTGGCCCGGTCCTGATCGACAGCCGCACCGGAATAACCCACAGCCGCCAGGATCCGCCCCCAGTTGGCATCCTGGCCGAAGAAAGCGGTTTTCACCAGCGAAGAATTGGCAATCGACATGGCCGCCCTTTTCGCATCCGCGCTGCTGGCCGCCCCGCGGACAACGACTTCGACCATCTTGGTCGCACCTTCGCCGTCAAGCACGATCTTCTTGGCTAAACTCAGGAGAATGTCGCTCAGCAGGGATTCGAAAATTTCAGCTTCCCGGGTGCCTTCCCGGATCAGGGTGTTCCCCGCCATGCCGTTGGCCATGATGGAAGCCATGTCATTGGTAGAGGTATCGCCGTCCACGGTAATGACGTTGAAGGATGAGTCCACCGCTCTCCTGAAAGCCCTGCCGAGGAAAGCGGGATCGATGGCCGCATCGGTTGCCAGGAACGACAACATGGTGGCCATGTTGGGCATGATCATCCCGGACCCCTTGGCAACTCCCGTTATGGTGTAGGTTGTGCCGCCGGCCTCTCCCTCCCTCGTTTCCAGCTTGGGGAAAGTGTCGGTTGTCATGATGGCACGCGCCACCTCGTCCATCGAGGAGGATGCGGGAGCTCCGACCAGAGCGGGTACCGCGGCGCGTATCCTTTCCATGGGCATTTGCCTGCCGATCACACCGGTGGAAGCCACGAGAACCAGTTCTTCAGGGATTCCACACCGTTCCGCAATCAACCGGGCTGTTTCCGTTGCATCCGCCATCCCCTGGGCTCCCGTGCAGGCGTTTGCGTTCCCGCTGTTGACCACCAGCGCCTGGACAGTCCCCCCGGCCGCACGCTCCATGGAGAGGAGCACCGGCGCCGCCTTCACCCTGTTCGTGGTGAAGACCGCTGCCGCGGCAGCGGGCACCTCGGAAAGAATCAGCGCCAGGTCGAGCCTGCCCGGCTTCTTGACCGCCGCCTCCACCGCCGAGAACCGGAACCCCTTGACACTCTTGCCGGAACCGCTTGCAACCGTTTCACAAACCATCGCCATCATCCCTCGATTCTTGCTTATCAGTCTTATGACTGCCTTTATTTTGCTCCGCAGCACTTCTTGTACTTCAACCCGCTTCCGCAGGGGCAGGGATCGTTGCGGCCCACCTTGCTGCTTTTGACCGGCTTCTGCGCCGGTTCGTCCCCGGCCAGGTTGAACACCAGGCGCTGCTTCCGCTGGTGCTGCTCCATTTTTTCCACATCGCCCTCGTGGGCGATCTGCACCCAGAATATTTTCCCCACCAGTTCCTGGCGGATGCGGGTGATCATGTCGATAAAGAGCTGATAGGCTTCCTTCTTGTACTCCTGCTTGGGATCCTTCTGCCCGTAGCCGCGAAGTCCGATGCCCTCCTTCAGGTGGTCGATGGACAGCAGGTGGTCCTTCCACTGGGCATCGATGGTCTGCAGCATGATCACCTTGATGAGATGATCCATGAGTTCATCGCCGAATTCCTCCAGTCGGGACTGGAACACTTCCCGCACCTTCTCGCGCAGAACGTCGCGGAAGTTTTCCGGCGCAAGGCGGTCCATGACATCATCGGGCATTTCAAACTGGAAGCCGAACGACTGGTAAGTGGAGGCTATGATCCCCTGCCAGTCCCATTCCCTGGCATTGACCTTGTCTATGGCATACGCCTCCACCAGGTCTTCCACGGTTTCGTCCATCATCTCCGTGAAGCTCTCGCGGAGGTCGGCGCCGCCCAGGATTTCGCGCCGCTGGGTGTAGATGACCTCGCGCTGAATGTTCATGACGTCGTCGTATTCGATCAGGTGTTTGCGGATTTCGAAGTTGTGCGCCTCGACCTTCTTCTGGGCATTTTCGATCGCCCGGCTGATGAGGCCGTGGGTGATGGCCTCACCCTCGTCGATTTTCAGCATGTCCATGATCTTGGTCACCCGCTCGGCGCCGAAGATCCTCAGGAGGTCGTCTTCGAGGGAGAGGTAGAAGCGGGATGATCCGGGATCGCCCTGGCGGCCTGAACGGCCGCGAAGCTGGTTGTCGATGCGGCGCGACTCGTGACGTTCCGTGCCCAGGATATGCAGACCGCCCAAGGCGACCACCTCGGCGTGCTCTGCCCCGCATTGCCCACGGTACCTGTCCAGGACAGCAAGATACTCCTCCTCAGGAGCTTCCGGGTTTGCTTTGAGCCACTGCTTGGCCAGTCCTTCGGGATTTCCGCCCAGGAGTATGTCCGTTCCGCGGCCCGCCATGTTGGTGGCGATGGTCACCATGCCCTTGCGGCCGGCCTGGGCCACGATCTCCGCTTCTTTCTCGTGCTGCTTGGCGTTGAGTACGTTGTGGGGTATCCCCAGGCGCTGCATGAGCGTGGACAGGACCTCCGACTTCTCGATGGAGATGGTGCCGACCAGCACCGGCTGCCCCTTTTCATGGAGCTCCCTCACTTCTTCCACCACCGCCTTGAATTTTTCCTTTTCAGTCTTGTAGACCACATCGGGGAAGTCGGGACGGAGAAGCAGCCTGTTGGTGGGAATGACCACCACGTCCAGCTTGTAGATCTTGTGAAACTCCGCGGCCTCGGTATCGGCGGTGCCGGTCATGCCGGCCAGCTTTCCGTACATGCGGAAGTAGTTCTGGAAGGTGATGGTGGCCAGGGTCTGGTTCTCGTTCTCGATCTCCACGCCCTCTTTCGCCTCGATGGCCTGGTGGAGGCCGTCTGACCAGCGGCGGCCGGGCATGAGGCGGCCGGTGAACTCGTCGACGATCAGGACCTCCCCTTCCTTCACCACGTAGTCCACATCCCGCTTGAACATGGCGTGGGCGCGCAGCGCCTGCTGCACGTGATGGAGGGTCTCGATGTTGCCCGGGTCGTAGAGGTTGTCGATCTTCAGCATTTTCTCGACCTTCTGGATGCCCTGCTCGGTCAGCGCCGCGGACTTGGCCTTTTCGTCGATGGTGTAGTCGCCGGTATAGCGTTTCCGCTTCCCGGACAGGGTGTTGGCCTCTTCCTCGACAACTTCCCCCTTTTGCAAGGCGGGTATGATCCGGTCGATGATGTAGTATTTGTCAGTGCTCTCCTCTGTCGGGCCGGATATGATGAGAGGTGTCCGCGCCTCATCGATGAGAATGGAGTCGACCTCGTCGACGATGGCGTAGTGGAACTCTCGCTGGACATAGTCGTCCAGGCTGAATTTCATATTGTCCCTGAGATAGTCGAAACCGAACTCGTTGTTGGTGCCGTAGGTGATGTCAGCAGCGTAGGCCTCCCGGCGCTCGTCGTCCTCCAGGCCGTGCACGACGACCCCGACCGTCATGCCCAGGAAGCGGTATATTTGCCCCATCCACTCGGAGTCGCGCTTCGCCAGATAGTCGTTGACGGTAACCACGTGAACGCCGCGGCCGGTCAGAGCATTGAGATAGACCGGAAGCGTCGCCACCAGGGTCTTGCCCTCGCCGGTCTTCATCTCCGAGATCTTGCCCTGGTGCAGTACCATGCCGCCGATGAGCTGCACGTCGAAATGGCGCATCTTCAGCACCCGCTTGCCGGCCTCGCGGACCAGCGCGAACGCTTCGGGAAGGATCGCATCCAGGCTCTCGCCCTGTACCACCCGCTCCTTGAATTCGGCGGTCTTGGCGCGCATCCCGTCGTCTGAAAGCGCCGCCATCTGCGGCTCCAGAGAGTTTATCTTTTCAACGATCGGCCAGAGGCGCTTCAGTTCGCGCTCGTTCTTGCTGCCGACGATCTTCTTGATTATCGTACCAACACCTAGCATGATGGACATATCTCCTGGTTAATACAGATTGGAATACAATAACATCACAAAGTAGCACACTGAAATGATTTGCTCAACAGAAAAGGGTCTGGATCGCCTGATGGGAGGGATGAGGCGGGAAACCCGCCTCATTTCTTGTTGCTGAAGGCAATGGCGCGGACCTGTCCGTATTCCTCCACGAAGTGGGCCTTGATGCCTTTCTTCAGGTATGCCGGCAGCTCTTCGAAATCCTTGCGGTTACCTTCCGGGAATATGAGGACGTTGATTCCGGAGCGGCGGGCGGCAATGGTCTTTTCCTTCACACCACCGATGGGAAGAACCCGGCCGGTCAGGGTCAGCTCGCCGGTCATCGCCATTTTTTTCCGCACCGGTTTCCCGGAAATCATGGAAATCAGCGCGGTGGTCATGGTCACCCCGGCTGATGGGCCGTCCTTGGGCGTCGCTCCGGCCGGGACGTGCAGGTGGACGAAGTGGGTGTCGAAATAGTCCGCGGCAGCCCCGTATTTTTCCAGGTGCGCCATGACATACGAGTAGGCGATTTCCGAACTCTCGACCATCACCGACCCCAGCTGGCCGGTCTGCTTGAACCCCTTGGTCTTGCTGGGCATGGCGGTCGCCTCCACCTGGAGGGTCGCTCCGCCCATGCTGGTCCAGGCAAGACCGGTGACCACGCCGGCAACATCCTCGAACACTTCATCCGGATTGAAAAGGGGGTTGCCCAGATACTCCTTGAGTTCCTTTTCGCCGATCTCGATCGGCTCGGTCCTGCCTTCGGCGAATTCCATCGCGGAACGGCGCATGATCTTTTTGATGCGGTTCTCCAGGCTCCTGACCCCCGCCTCCCTGGCATAGCCGTCGATGATCTTCACCAGCATGTCCTTGGGAATCGTCACCTGCCCCTTTTTCATGCCATGGTGGTCGAGCGCCTTCGGAATGAGGTAGCGGCGGGCGATCTCCACCTTCTCCTCCAGGATATAACCTGCCAGACGAATGATCTCCATGCGGTCCAAAAGGGCCGGCGGGATCGTGTCGAGCTGGTTGGCCGTGGCCACGAACATGACGTTGGACAGGTCGAAGGGCACGTCCAGGTAATGGTCGCGGAACGCGGAGTTCTGTTCCGGGTCGAGGACCTCGAGGAGGGCCGATGCCGGATCACCCTGGAAGGAAGCGCCGATCTTGTCGATCTCGTCCAGCATCAGCACCGGGTTGGCGGTGCCGGCCCGCTTCATGGCCTGGATGAACTTGCCCGGCATGGCGCCGATGTAGGTGCGGCGATGCCCCTTGATCTCGGCCTCGTCGCGCATGCCGCCCAGTGAGAACCGGTAGAACTTCCGGCCCAGGGCGTCGGCGATGCTCTTGCCCACCGAGGTCTTGCCCACACCGGGAGGTCCGACCAGGCAGAGAATGGACCCCGAGATATTCCCCTTCATCTTGCCCACGGCAATGAATTCCAGGATCCTGTCCTTCACGTCCTTCAGCCCGTAGTGGTCGCGATCCAGCACTTTTCGCGCCCGCTGGATGTTATATGAATCCTCGCTGAACTTTCCCCAGGGCAGGATGGTCAGCCAGTCCAGGTAATTGCGGCTCACATTGTATTCGGGGGAAGTGGGCTCTATGAGCTGGAGTTTCTCCATCTCCTCCTCCACCGCTTTCTGCGCCTCTTCGTTGAGGGTCAGCCCCTGGAGCCGCTCGGTGAACTTCTCCAGCTCCGTAGTCTTGCCTTCTTTCTCAAGTCCCAGCTCTTTCTTGATCATCTTCAGCTGCTCACGGAGAAAGAACTCCCGCTGACGGGCCGATATCTTGTCCTCCACCTGCTTGGTGATCCGGCTCTGGAGGCGGTAAACCTCAAGCTCCTTCTTGAGCAGCACCAGCACCCGGTCGATGCGGTGGCGCACATCGAACGTCTCCAGGACCTGTTGCAGCTCCTGCCCCTCGGCGCTGGTCAGGTTGGCGGCGAAGTCGGCCAGCCGCCCCGGATCGTCCATGCTGGACCGGTTGAGGAAAAGCTTGGTCTCTTCCGAAAACAGGGGGTTAAGCTGGATCAACTCCTTGAGCGTGGAGATGACGGCCATCGAATAGGCCTGCAGCTCCGGGTTGACCGAGAGTTCGGCGCTGTAGTGGTAGGTGACGCGGGCGATGAGACCTTCTTCCGTCTTGTTGGCCTGCTCGATGATGAAACGCTCCACGTTGTTGAGCATGAGGTGGGCGTTTTCCTCGTCCGAGTGGATGATCTGGAGAATTTTCGCCGCAACGCCCACACGGTGCAGGTTGTCCGGAGCCTCCTCCCCATAGGCGTCTTTCATCAGGACCAGCCCGATGGTCCGGTCTCCCAGTTCCATGACCCGCTTGATGGCGGAAATCTTCTCGGCACCCTTGACAACCAGCGGAATGAGGATTCCCGGAAAGGTCGGCCGCATTTTCAGGGGAATTATGGGGAGGAACTTGGGCAGGACTTCCGCGGCGACCACGAGACCGCCTTCGGAATCCCTCTTTTCATCGTCTGGACCTTGGTTACCGTTTCCATCAGCCGTATAGTTCGTTTTCGCCATTTTTCGCGCTCCCTAGTGAGTTGATTATTAGAAGACTAATCATCAGGAAGGCGAATGTCAATGCCCCTCATTCCACACCAAGGATGACGCTGGAAGCCTGGAACATCGCGCAGGCATGGTCTCCCTCGATAAAAGCGAGCATCCGGGCGCTCTCATTGGTTATGATGGCGGTTATGGTGTTTTCGCCGGAGAGCCCCACCGTCACTTCCGTATTGACCGCTCCCGGCACGACTTTCAGGACCCTGCCGCACAATAAGTTACGCGCGCTGAGCCTGCAACCATGGAGATCCCTTCCCAGTATCACCGAGGACGCCTTGATGATGGCGCACGCCTCGGTTTCTTCCATGAGTTCGAGGCTCTCCACGCTTTCATTGGTCACGACGGCGACGATCATGTCACCGCACGGCAGGGCCAGCTCTATCTCGGAATTCACCGCACCTTTCTTCACCTGGGTTACGGTACCCTTGTAGATATTACGTGCGCTCACCTTGAGCGACATGCGGCGAAGAAACCGGTAGAACCTGTCCATGTCCTCTACCTTCCCGGCAAGGTTGCTGAGAAATGTCCGGTGTTCTTCCTGCACTATCTTGAACGAGCTGACGATTTTGTGGCCTTCAGGGGTCAGATGGGTGCCGCCGCCTCCCCTTCCTCCGGTCATCCGCACTACGAGAGGCTTGTCTGCCAGGTTGTTCATGGCATCCACTATCTCCCACGCTGTCTTGTAGCTGATGCCGACCGCTTTCGCAGCCTTGGTGATGGAACCCAGCGCCTGAATCTTTTCGAGCAGTTCTATCCTGTCACCGGCGAGAAATTCCCGTTCCGATTTGTCAAGCCAGATCTTTCCGGAGACCCGCACCCCATGTTCGTCCTGTTGCATGAAATCCCCCTCGTACCTGCCGGTACCCATCGGATAGTGATTATGGCGGAGCACCCGTTCCAGCCGACCCATCCACGCCCGATCGTAATATATTTCTGTAGATAACGAATAGCAGAAAACCACTGGGAGTGCAAATTCTTTCGGCCTCCAGAGGCTGCGGACTCATCCCCCGTACTGCCGGCATTCGATTCTTCACTATTTTTCATTCAAGGGGTTGCGGCAGGTACCTTCGTGATGTAAATTTGATAAAGTTGAAAAATCATGGAAGCTCTCAAGGAGGAGAAAGATATGGCAACCGCGCTTGAAATCTACAAATGCGAACTCTGCGGAAACATTGTTGAGGTCCTCCACGGCGGCGACGGCGAACTCGTCTGCTGTGGAGAGGCGATGAAGCTGATGGTGGAAAACACTGTTGACGCCTCGAAGGAGAAACATGTTCCGGTCATCGAGAGAAGCGGCGACACTGTCCTGGTGAAGGTCGGAAGCGTTCCCCATCCCATGGAGGAAAAGCATTATATCGAGTGGGTCGAGATCATTGCGGACGGCAAGGCCTATCGCCAGTTCCTGAAGCCGGGCCAGGCGCCAGAGGCTGAATTCAGTTCATCGGCAAAACAGATCACCGCACGGGAGTACTGCAACATACACGGTCTGTGGACGGCAAAAGAATAGGAATCCCCCATCATCCACGAAAGAGGGCCGACCCGGTCACCACGGTCGGCCCTCTTCTTCCCGTGAAACACACCGGGCCGGACTCCACGGGCAGTCTTTTAAAACGTCGTGGAAAGGCCCGGCCGTTTTCCAACAGACCGCTACTCGATGATGCGGATGGAGTTTATGACCACCGGCTCCACCGGCACATCGGAGTGCCCCATTTTGGAGCCGGTCTTCACCTGCCGGATCTGATCGACGATCTCCATGCCTTCCACAACCTGCCCGAAAACAGCATAGCCGAACAGGTCCGCGGTTTTGCCCCGGTAGTCCAGGAATGTGTTGTCCGTTACGTTGATGAAGAACTGTGATGTCGCGCTGTCAATCACATTAGTCCGCGCCATTGCCACGGTTCCCCGCGCATTGGACAACCCGTTGGCTGCTTCGTTCTTGATGGCGAATTTGGTCTTCTTGGGCTGCATGGATGCATCCATCCCTCCGCCCTGGATCATGAAATCCTTGATCACGCGGTGGAAAACCAGTCCGTCATAGAAACCGTCCTTCACATAGGACAGAAAATTGCGGACACTTATGGGCGCCTTGTCCTTCATCAGCTCAATCGTCACATTTCCCATGGAAGTCTCCATGAGGACACGGGGGTTCATTTCTTCAGTCATCAGTAGCTCCTTTTGAGAATAATGACCTTTTTACCATATTTTCCACGGTTGAGAAATATTTTTCCCAAAAACATGCGCCATGATTTGCCAATCTGAATTGTTGGGGTAGAATGAATTGGTTAAACTTCTCACGCAGCTCCCGACAAGCCGAAGCACTTAAGACAACGATTCAACGGATACCCCGACACTTGGGCGAAAGCTGCAGATCAGCGGGTTATTACCCGATTTACCCTCCCCCACCGATGGAGCACGCATGCAATACTGAGCGAAGATACTTTTCCCGCAGTTGAAAGGGTATCGCACATGAAGGAAATGCATGAAAAGATCGCACGGCTTGAAACGGAGAACGCCTTCCTTCGCAAGCGCATCCTGGAACTGGAAACCGCCGAACGCAAATACCAACTGACAAAAAAGACCCTCAAGACGCAACAGCTGAGACTTTTGTCGCTCCTCAACAAACTGCCGGCATTTGTCTACCTCCAGGCTCCGGACCATACCATTCGCTTCGCCAACCGCTTTTTCCGCAAGCATTTCGGCAATCCGGGCGGGCGGAAATGCCACGAAATCCTCCGCGGCATGCTCGAGCCATGCCCGGAGTGCCAGACGTTCCAGGTCTTTCAGACCAGGACCTTCCAGCAATGGCAATGGGACTGCCCGCTGGATGGCCGCTCCTACGAGGTCCTCGACTACCCCTTCATCGATGTGGACGGCACCCTCCTGGTTCTGGAACTCGGCATCGACATCACCACGAGGAAACGAATGGAGAAGGATCTGCTGGCGCTCCGGTCCGACCTGGAAAGGCGCGTTGCAGACCAGACGTCCCGGTTGACGAAGACCGTTTCACTGCTCCAGGACGAGATCATCCAGAGAAGGAAAATCGAGCATGCGCTGCGAAAAAGCGAGGAGCGCTACGCCCTCGCCGTGGCCGGATCGAACGACGGCATCTGGGACCGCGACCTGGAATCGGGGAACGTCTACTTTTCGAGCCGCTGGAAGAGCATGCTGGGCTATTCGGACATGGAACTACGCGATAATGTGCAGGAATGGAAATCCAGGATCCACGAAGAAGACTATCAGGCGACCATGGAAAGCCTTCAGCTCTATCTGGACGGAAAACTGCCGTCCTACGAGGTGGAGTTCCGCATGCGGGCGAAAGACGGCAGCTATCGATGGATCCGCAGCAGGGGGGCATGCCTCCGCGATTCCAGGGGCAACGCCACGAGAATCGCGGGATCCCATTCCGACATAACCTGCACCAGGCAGATGGAGGATGCGCTCAGCAAGTCCGAAAAGAAGTACCGCAATATTTTCCAGGAATCCCACGACATGATTTTCATATTCGACACCGACAACCGGCTGGTGGATGTCAACCGATCCGCGGTCGACCTCACGGGATTCACCAAAGAGGAGATGCTGAACCTTGATTTTGCGACGGGCATCTGCGTCACCCCCTCGGACATGGACCGGTTCCTCCGCGCTTTGTTCACGGATGGGCATGTCAAGGGAATCGAAATCGAATTCAAGCGGAAAAGCGGTGAAATCCGCACCGTGCATCTCTCCGCATCCCTGTTGAAGGATGAGATCGAGGTCGTGACCGGATACATGGGAATCGCGCGTGACATCTCCGAGAAGAAGAGGCTGGAACAGCAACTGTTCCATGCCCAGAAAATGGAATCCATCGGCCTGCTCGCCGGAGGAGTGGCCCACGATTTCAACAATCTGCTGACCGCCATAACCGGTTACGGAGAAACGATCCGGGAAAACTGCCGGGCAGACGACCCGATCCTTACCACGAGCGCAGATCAACTGCTCCACGCCGCCGAACGTGCCCGGGAGCTTACCCACAACCTCCTCGCGGTCAGCCGCAAGCAGGTCACCAACCCCCGTTCCCTGGTGATCAACGACGTCATCGCAGACATGAAGCGGCTTCTGGAGCGGATCATCGGCGAAGATATCGAGCTCACGCTGAGCTTGTGCTGCAAACGGCTCTACGTCATGGCAGACCGGGGGCAACTGGAGCAGGTGCTGATCAACCTGGCTGCAAACGCCCGGGATGCGATGCCGGCCGGCGGCTGCATAACCATCGAAACCGAAGACATCTTCATGAAAGAGGAGGACCGGCTCCTGCACGGCCTGCAAAAGCAGGGACATTTTGTCCGGATCTATGTTAACGATACCGGCGAAGGAATGGATGAGCAGGTGCGCCGGAAGGCATTCGAACCCTTCTTCACCACCAAGGAAGTGGGAAAAGGCACCGGTCTCGGGCTGTCCATCAGTTACGGCATCATCCGGCAGCACGGCGGAGCGATAACCGTGGAAAGCGCGCCCGGAAAAGGAACGAGCTTCAGCATCTTCCTCCCCTTCACCCCCACCCGGCCTGTGGCAACAAGACCGAGGGAAGAGTTTTGCCCGACCACAGGCACCGAAACCATTCTGATCGTGGAAGACGAGGAAATCGTCAACACGTTTCTCCAGAGGGTCCTGCTGCGGGCCGGATACAAGGTCATCTCGGCCGCCGACGGAGAGCAGGCTCTCGACAGGTTCAGGGAACACGCGTCCATCATATCCCTGGTAATATCGGATGTGGTGATGCCCAAGAAGAACGGCAGCGAGATCTACGAAGACATCCGGGACATGCGGAAGGACGTGAAGTTCATCTTCATGAGCGGGTACACCGCTGATGTGATACTTCGCAAAGGATTGTTCGATAACGGCGCGCTCTTCATCACCAAGCCCTTCTCCAAGAACGACATACTCCGGAAAGTCAGGGAAACCCTTGATCGGCCCGGAGCCTGACAGCGGGCGGCGATTGCTTTCATCCGGGTCCCTGTGGTATAAAGTTGGTTCATCAAAGGAAGGGAACCCCCGGAATGACAAAGGAATCCGATACCCTGAGGATACGCGAACTCAGGTCCGCCCTGGAACATCACAACCGCCTGTATTACCGTGAGGATGCTCCGGAAATAACGGACGCTGAATACGACGCGCTGATGCGGGAACTGGCCGCCCTCGAGCAACGCCACCCCGAACTGGCCGCGGACGACTCACCGACCATGCGGGTAGGCTCGCCCCCACTGGAGAAGTTCTCCCCGGCGCCCCATCGACTACCCATGCTTTCCCTGGAAAACGCTTTGACGGAAGCGGAGATCGTCGACTTCGACGAACGGGCCAAGAAATTCCTCGGCATACCCGCCGAAAGCGAACTCTGCTACGTTTGCGAACCCAAGATGGATGGCCTGGCTGTCGAACTGGTATACGAGAACGGTTCCCTTGTCAGGGGATCGACGAGGGGGGACGGCCATGTGGGGGAAGACGTCACGCTGAACCTGAAAACGGTACGGTCCATCCCCCTTCGCCTTTCAGCCCAGCCTCCGCCGCGGCTGCTCGAAGTACGCGGAGAGGTTTACCTTCCCCTCAAGGCTTTCCAGCGTCTCAACGCGGAACGCTCGGATGACGGCGAAGCCCCTTTCGCCAATCCGCGCAACGCCGCCGCCGGTTCGCTGCGTCAGCTGGATTCCCGCATAACCGCCAGGCGTCCCCTCTCCCTCTTTTGCTACGGACCCGGCCAGACGGAAGGACGGGAATTCGTCTCCCAGCGTGAATTCCTGGATGTCGCAGCTTCGTGGGGCCTCCCGGTCAATCCCTTGGTCAGAAAGGTTTCAGGGGTGAGAGGTGTCCTTGAGTTCTACCAGGAAATGATCGTAGCCAGGGATTCGCTCGATTACGAAATCGACGGAGTCGTGGTCAAGACAGACTCTTTCGCCTTGCAAAGGGAACTGGGTGAAAAGAGCCGGTCGCCCCGGTGGGCGATCGCCTTCAAGTTTCCGCCGCGGCAGGCGTATACCGTTGTCGAAGACATCGTCCCCCAGGTGGGCAGGACCGGCGCCCTGACCCCGGTCGCCCACCTGCGGCCGGTCGAAGTGTCCGGGGTCATGGTGTCCCGCGCCACGCTCCATAACTGGGAGGAGCTGGAAAAGAAAGACATCCGTATCGGTGACACGGTTCTGGTGGAACGCGCCGGGGATGTAATCCCCGCCGTGGTGAAAAGCCTGGCGGAAAAGCGCACCGGGACCGAGCGAAAGGTTTCGGTCCCTTCGGAATGCCCGGAATGCGGGTCGGAAATCGTCAAAATCCCCGGCGAAGTCGCCGTGCGGTGCCTGGGACTTTCCTGCCCGGCGCAGATACGCGAATCCATCATCCACTTTTCCTCCCGCAACGGTATGGATATCGAGGGCATGGGAGGGAAATACATCGAACAGCTGCTGCGGCTGGGCCTGGTACGGGACGTAGCCGACATCTACTCCCTTACCCGTGAAGATTTCATGCGCTTCGACCGGATGGGAGAGAAGCTTGCCGAGAATCTCCTCGCCGCCATAGAAAACAGCAAGGGAAGGGAGTTGTCCCGCTTCATCTTCGCCCTGGGCATCCGCCATGTGGGCGAGCATACCGCGCGCATCCTCGCTTCCGGGTTCGGCAGCATGGAAAACCTCATGAAAGCGACCGAAGGGGAACTGCTGTCGCTGCGCGAAATCGGACCCCAGGTGGCCGCAAGCATCATCAGCTTCTTTCACAACCCCCGCAACCTCGAGGTGATCCGGCGAATGGAACAGTGCGGGGTGCGGCCAAGGGCCGAGGAAAAACGGGTCGGGGGGAGGTTTACCGGAAAAACCTTCGTGTTCACCGGAACGCTCGGCCGCCTCAACCGGGATGAGGCCCGGCGTCTGGTTGAGGCGGAAGGCGGTCACGCCGCGGGTTCGGTTTCGCGGAAGACGGATTTCGTGGTCGCCGGCGCGGAAGCCGGATCGAAACTGGAGAAGGCCCGCACTCTCGGCGTCAGGATCATGAGCGAAGACGAATTCCTCAGTTTGCTGCAGGGAGACCAGCAATGAAAATCAGAGCCATGGTGACCGTCAAAGGCCTTGTCCAGGGAGTCTCGTACCGGTACCATACCCTCCAGATGGCTTCCGGCCTGAATATAAGCGGTTGGGTCCGCAATATGCCCAACGGTGACGTCCAGGGTTGTTTCGAGGGGGAAAAGACCGATGTGGAGGCGCTCATCGACTGGTGCCGCATCGGTCCCCGCCTGGCGTCGGTGGATCGGGTCATTGTCGAGCAGGAGCCGTACAGCGGCGAATTCAGAGGGTTCAAAGTCAGGTAATCAGCCCTGCGCAATGCATGCGAATGCGCCTGAACAGTTGCCAAACATCTCCAGATGTCATCCGGCGCCCGATACCGGCCGGAAAGAAAGGAAAGAAGGATGACCTTCAAACGATTGACCGCCGTTGCCTGTCTTGGCGTCTATCTCATGCTCGGAGGCACAGCGTGCGCAGCTTCAGGGATCACTGAAACGCAAGCCCGGGAATCACTGCGGAAACTGTACCCCAAGATGAAGTATACGAATTTCGTCGAGACGGATATCGAGGGCCTCTACGAAGTCACCACGGAGGGAAGAATCATATATTTCCACCCCAAAACCGGCTACCTGATCGCAGGTGATATCCTTACAAACGACGGACGGAGCATCACCCAAGAGAGAATGGCCGCGGAACGGTTCAAGCTGTTCACCGCGGAGGACCTCAAGAAAGCCATCAGGGTAGGCAACGGCAAGCACACTGTTATCGAGATAACCGATCCGGACTGTTCGTACTGCAGGAGGATGCACTCCTACTGGGGAATGAGAAAGGACGTAACGCGCTATATTTTCTTCAAGCCGTTGGACATGCACCCGGATGCCGTCAAGAAAGCCACATACATTCTCGCAGCACCGGACACGGAAATGGCGCTGTTCGAGGTTTACAGCGGAAAACTGGACTCGAACCGCGCGGAACTGGACAAGCCGCGCGACGACAAGGGCCGCCTGGCGGCACAGAGAGCTGTCGTGGAAAAGCTCCAGGTCGAAGGAACCCCCACTTTCTGGGTTGATGGAAAGTTCGTCAACGGCGCCAACATCCCGTTGATCGAGAAGTACATCGGCAAGGCTCCCCCGAAGTAGGCGACCGCCCCTTCCTCCTGCCGGAGGGAGGGGGCCGCATCGGGGAATCGGCAACAACGATCAGATTTTCAACAGGACCATTCCCGACTCGGGGTCCATTTCTCGACAGGCAGTCACCCCGGCAATTTCCTGGACAACCGCTTCCAGCACCAGAAAAGCCTCGGACGCTTCGCGCAGGCAGCCGACCCTGACCGCATCCTTCTTGCCGAAGGCCCCATGGAAGTGAACCTTCGGCTGACCGCCATGGCGAAAAATCGTCCCAAATCCAAGGATCTCATGGCTGTCGCCGAATTCCCGCCAGACGGGCACCGGCGGCAGCTCTTCCCGTTCCGGACCGACCACGAACCGGCCGCGCTTCATACCGCCCACAAGGTGAAAGGCAGCCGCAGCTATTCCTTCCCTGGAAGCCATTTCCACCAGGCCGCCCAGGACATCGTCCCCGTCTTCGAAACGCACCACAAAGATCCTGCCCGGCTTTCCGCACTGGTATTTCATAGACCGTCACCTCTTTATTGACAATGACTGCAATTGCACATTCACAAGCGCCGACGGAGAGCATAGACCGCTGTCCAGCCCGGCCGGCAACAGGGGAGCACGTAAACCGGGATCATCCTCCGGCCCGCTTCACCCTGAATCCCCGCCTTTCCAGTTCGGCAACCAGGAAATCGGCATGGTCGCCCTGGATCTCGATTGCGCCGTCCTTTACCGTGCCCCCGGTTCCGCAGCGGCGCTTCAGCTCGCCGGCCAAGTCCCGAACACCCGGCGCATCCAGCGTAACACCAAGGATCACCGTCACGGTCTTGCCTCCCCGCCCCTTGGATTCCCTGCGGACCCGCACGGTTCCGTCACCGGGTCCGGCTCCCGGCTTCCTGCGGCAAACGCAATTTCCCGCCGGCGTGCCGCAGCCAGGGCAGATCCGCCCCAACTCCGAAGAATAGACCAGAACGGTGTCGCTGGAATTGTTCCTTTTCACTGCCCCTCCCACTACAGCCGGTCCCGCCGTCCGACGCTCGGGCCTGATACAAAAAAGCCCCGGATTTCTCCGGGGCTCCTTTTCGAACTCTGGGGACGTTTATCCTCAGATTCTTGTCACGTTGGCTGCCTGCAGCCCTTTGGGGCCCTTGACTATGTCGAACGACACTCTGTCGCCCTCAGCAAGGGTCTTGAATCCTTCGCCGGTGATGGCCGAAAAATGGCAGAACACGTCTTCGCCATTCTCCTGCTCGAGAAAACCAAACCCCTTGCTGTCATTAAACCACTTTACCGTTCCTGTTGCCATGTACTTGCTTTCTCCTGATCCTTCTTGTTAGATGTGCCCGCTATCGGTAGCGGACATGAACACCCTAGCAGCTTTCCGGCAAGGAAGTCAATCTATTTCATCATGGTTTCAGAAAAAACAAAAAACATTCCAAATCCACCCGGAAGCCCGCAATCCACGAACAGCCCATTCCTGCGCCCTGTAATGCCATTACGGAATAAAACGTCATTTCACATTCCCATTTCAACCAGCCGTTATACATTGAAACGGAAATGGCAGATATCCCCATCTTCCATGACATAGTCCTTGCCCTTGAGGTAGGCTTTCCCCTGCGCCTTGGCAGCTGTCTCGCTGCCCGCTGCGACCAGGTCGTCGTATTTGATCACCTCTACGCGGATGAAGCCGCGCTCTATATCGCTGTGGATCTTGCCGCCGGCTGCAGGCGCGGGAGTCCCCTTGCGGATCGTCCATGCCCGGACCTCATCCTTTCCCATGGTGTAGAAGGACATCAGGCCAAGGGCATCGTACGCGGCTGCGTTCAGGCGGTCGAGACCGGAAGACGAGAGACCCAGGGCTTTCAGGTATTCATCGCGTTCAGCCGGATCTTCGATCCCCATGATTTCCTTCTCGATGAGAGCGGAAATGAGAAACACGTTGCCACCCTCCTCAGCCCCGCCTGCCACACGATCCTCGTCCACGTTGTAGATCCACAGCACGGGCATGAGCGTGACGAGATTGAGACTGCAGATGGAAGAAAGCTCCTCCTCGTTCAAGCCGAGGGTATTGACCCCCTTCTCGTTTTCAACCGTGTCCCGGCACTTGAGAAGAACTTCCTCTTCCCTGGCCTGAGCCGGGGTCTTGCCGCCTTTTTTCTCCTTGGCCAGCCGCTCCAGGCGTTTTTCGATCAGCTCAAGATCGGCCAGCAGCAATTCGATCTCCAGCGAGCGCCGGTCCCGGGCCGCATCGATCGAGCCGCTGGGGTGGTAGACGCTCTCCGAAGTGAAGTCGCGCACCACCAGGCAGAGCAGATCACAGCGCCGGGACGCATCCAGCCAGTCCCTCTTCCCGGTGCCCTCGGACATGTCCGGGCACAGCACCACCTTGTTTTCGGCATATTTCGTCTTATCCGGCTTCGCTATCCCGGACAGCACATCCACGCGCGGGTCGCGGATCGGGGCGACGCCCTCCAGCGACTCCCCTTCTTTTCCATGTTCCGGGACCTCCCTGCCGGTGAGGAGCGAGAAGAGGGTCTTCTTGCCCGATTGGGGAAGACCGAGAAGTGCGATTTTCATTGAGAACTCCCGTCAACCTTTTTGTCGTCGAACAAGCGTACGGTAAACGGTTGGAGCCGGTTTGTCAATAATTCCAGGTGCGGCTTTCCCGGCAAGAAGGGGGCAATAACTCTTCCCCACTTAGTCGTTGCCGAACACCTTGCGCAAAAGATCCGTACTGCGGGCCGCGGGGTTGGTCCTGATCTTTTTTTCCTCTTCCGCGACCATCCTGAAAAGGCCATCCAGGGCCTTGTTGGTTACGTAAGCATCCAGATCCAGGGAGGGGATGCCTGCCAGAGCAGCCAATGGAGCCATGCCATACGTGCCGAGCATTTCCTTGTAAGCACGGGCGGTGCCCACCTGATCCATGCTCTTGGAAACAGCCGGTTTAAAAGCATCATAGAGCTGCGAGCGAGTCTTCTTTTCGAAGAATTCGGTTGCCGATGTCCCCCCGCCGCGGAGTATCCCCCGGGCATCTTCAACCGTCATCTTCCGGATGGCATCTCCGAAGAAGGCGGCAGCCTTCGGCGCTGCTTTCTCCGCTGCGCGGTTCATGGTCAGCACGACCTCGTCAACTTGCTGCTGGTAGCCGAGCGTCCCCAGAAGATCCGCCGCCCGTTGTACTTTATTGGGCAGCAGAATCTTGATCAGCTGGTTGCCAAAGTAACCGTCAGGCCTGGCAACCTCGGTCACGGCCCTTTCCGTTCCTGTTGCCAGAGCTTCCTTGAGGCCCTTGACGATGGTGCTGTCATCAAGATAAGACTGCTGTTGAGCGGGAGAGACCACTTCACGCAATACATCGTCAAATATTCCCGCCTGGCAGGGAGACTGCATAGAGAGGAAAACAGCTGCGGCAAAGTAGAACGTGCGTTTCATGACAACCCTCCTCGATGAATGATGTGAACCAGTCACGTCAATATAAAGCTTATACCACCAATCAATCAATAGTGATTGAACACTCCTTACCTTCGCGATGCCATCTTCGGCGAAGAAGACTACCTGCCGCCCGTTACGAAAACCTTCCATTCTGCGGCGAAAGCGGCAATCGGGGGCGCAACGGGAGGGAGCGGCCCATTCCGTTACAAAAATACCAACGGCTAAACTTTTTTCCAAGGCTTACGATAAGGTAATGGTGGGCATACCGCACAGAGAGGGATCAGATGACAGGAATTACGTTCGAAGAAATAATGTTCACCATCATGGCAGCGGCCCAGGACACCTTCAAGACCTACATGGGCATGGAAATCTATGCCGGCAAGATCGAAAAGAAAATCGAACCCGTAGAATCGGACGTTGTGGGAATTGTCGGGGTAGCCGGCGACCGGGTGGGATACATCATGTATGCCACCGGGAAGAAAGCAGCCGTCAAGGTGGCAAAAGAGCTGCTCATGGTGGAGGAAGCCGATGAAGAAGCGATCCGGGACGCCATCGGCGAGCTGACCAACAATATCGCCGGGGTGTTCAAGAGCAAGTACCATGAGCTTTACGGCAGCGTGGCACTCGGTCTGCCGCTGGTGGTGTCGGGCAAGATCCGGCCGTTCAGCGAACCTCCCGAACCCGCTGAAAAGAGCAGCATGAACATCCAGTGCAAAGGAGTGACCATCCCGTTCACTTCACTGGACGGCACAGTCTCATTCTGTGTCATGGTTTACATGTAGGGGGCAGGTTCAGCCCCCTGCGCATTCACAGGAATTCGGCCAAGCCGCGGCCGGCAAGCTCCTCGACCACCTGTTTTACCTCCTGGGCCCGCTCCCTGGGGCAGACCAGCAGGGCATCGCCCGTGTCCACCACGACCAGATCGCTCACGCCCAGCAGCGTGATGAGCTTCCCCCCGCCCAGAACGAGACAACCGTGACTGTCAAGGGAAACCAACCGGCTTTTGTCCACCACCACGTTGCCGTGCTCGTCACCCTCGAGCAGTTCCGGAAGCGCGCTCCAGCTTCCCACATCGCTCCAGCCGAACGAGGCGGGAATCACCACCACACCGTCGGCTTTTTCCATTACACCGTAATCTATGGATTGAGCGGGTATGTCCGCGTAAAGGGCCTCGACCTGCCGGGCCAGGGTGTGATCTCCGCTCAGGCGCGGCGGAATCCTGAGGTGCTCAAGCCCGGTGAAGAGGTCGGGCAGGTGCGTCCTTATCCGGTCCATGATCACATCGGCTCTCCAGACGAACATGCCGCTGTTCCAGAAATTGTTGCCTGAAGCCAGCAGTTCCAATGCTTTATCACGGCTCGGCTTTTCGATGAAGCGGCTCACCGGGCAAACCCCCTCCCGGCCGGATTTCAGGTCGGCTTCGATGTAGCCGTAACCGGTTTCAGGACTTACCGGCCGGATTCCCAGGGTGACCAGCGTCATATCTGCCGCGGCTGCTTGAGCGTGGACCAGGGTCGCCCTGAACTCCTCTTCGTCCCGGATGTAATGGTCGGCCGGGAGCACGGCCATCACCGCTGACGGATCCCGTGACGCTATAATGGTCGCGGCGAGTCCGATGGCGGGCGCGGTATTGCGCGCCAGCGGCTCTTTCACGACCGTGACCAGGCCACCGGGAACGAAGGAGAGCTGTCGCTCCGTCTCTTCCGCCTGGAGCGTGTTCGTGACCACGAGAATGCCCTCCGGGTTGAGCGGCAGGATCCGCTCGACCGTCCGCTGGAGCATCGACCTGCCGCCGAAAACCGACATGAGCTGCTTTGGCGTCTTTTTCCGGGAAAGGGGCCAGAAACGGGTGCCGGAACCGCCGGCAAGAATCACAACATACATGCGCCTGCTCCTTGATTGTAATTGGCGATGACCGTACAGTGACCGAACCTGCTGCCGGAAGGGATCATCCCAGCGTCGTGCAATTTCGACCCGACTGCTTGCTCTGGTACATGAGGTGGTCCGCCCTTTTGACGATCGACATCAGGGTATCGTTGCCCTTGGCGATCGTCGCGCCCAGCGATACCGTCACTCTTATGGATTTGCCGTCCGCGTTCAGGAGGGAACTTTCGATCATGGCCCGGTAACGCTCCGAGATCCTCCTAAGGCTCTCGGTGCCCACGTTGACGACAGCAGCGACAAATTCTTCCCCTCCCCAGCGGCCGAGGGTGTCGAATGAACGGGAACTGTGGCGCAATGAGCCGGCAACCATCTTCAGGGCCTCATCCCCGACTTCATGGCCGTACGCGTCGTTGATGTCCTTGAAGTGGTCGATGTCGATGAAGATCAATCCGAAACCCCAATTATAGCGATGCATCTCATCCAGCCGGGAAGTGATGAACCGCTCGAGGAAGCGCCTGTTGGGCAATGCGGTCAACGCATCCTGAAAGACCTTTTCCTTCAGATCCTCGATCATCGACAGCGACGCAATCTTTTCACTGTTGTCGCTGAAGACCTCCAGGCCTCCGATCACCGCTCCGTTTTCATCGTGGATCGGCGTGATCCTCACCCGCACCGGAACCCGGTAGCCCCTCTTGTGGTGTAGAAAAACCTCCGCCTCGCACGGCGTGCCCGATTGCATGGTCTTGGCCGCCGGGCAGGCTTCTTCGCACAGTCTCTTCCCGGCCATGTCGACATGCATCAGGATATTGTCCCAGCAGCGGGTGCCCTCGACCTCGCTCCTCGCATAACCGGTAATCCGTTCGGCAGCCACGTTCCAGTACAGGATTTTCCTGTCAAGGTCCATGAAGTATACACCGTCATAGAGATTGTCCAGCAGCGCTTTGTAGAAGTGCAGGTTCTTCTTCAAGATTTCCTCGTCGCATAAGGTGGTGTCATATCCACGGAAATCAGTCGGGATGCAGGATGAATCAGGGATCCGCGACGATCTTTACCGCAATCTTCCTGGAGCGGGGTCCGTCGAACTCGCAGAAATACACCGCCTGCCACGTGCCCAGGAGCAACCGTCCCCCATCGATGATCAGGGTCTGGGACGTGCCGGCAAGCGCTGTTTTCACATGGGCGTCCGAATTGCCTTCCACGTGGGCGAAACCGGCATCCACCGGCACGAGCCGCTTGAGAAAAGCGGCAATGTCCCGCTGCACGGACGGGTCCGCTCCTTCGTTCACGGTAACGGCACCGGTCGTGTGCAGGGAAAAAAGATGGCAGACGCCATTTGCCACGCCAGCGTCCCGCACCAGCTCCTCCACCCTGCCGGTAATGTCTATCAGCTCGTTTCGCGACCTGCTCGTTACTTGTATGAAGCGAACCATCATATCTCCTCGCCCCGCCGGGATCGTTTCATTGGATTTGCTGTCCCGGGCTCACGAACGATATGCCCAGCCCCGAGTAGGCGCCGATCATCAGGCATTCGATGACCGGCGTGCTCACATCCTTCGCCGCATGCCAGCGCACCAGGAAACTGGCGCCGAAACCGCCGGCGGTATCCTTCTCCTTGATGAACACGCTGGTCGAGGCCAGTGGTCCGAGGACGACCGGCTTGCCGAGCATCCGCCGTATCAGTTTCCCATCGGAGCCATAATAATCGGCGCTGTCAATGGTAATACGGGTTTTCAAATCGGTGTTGCGAATGCTCAGGGTAGTGGCCAGGTTCACCGGCAACGCCTTGTTTCCGGTATAAACGTGCGAATAAACCGGCACGTAAACCGTTCTGGCCCGGGACGGCGCTCCCTCGCCGAAAACCGCTGCGGGTTGCGCGACAAGCACCAGCAACGCAGCCATGGTGACAACCCCCAACCCGGACTTCCCAAGAAAACCGCCCATGTTCGCACTCCCTGCTGATAAAGGAACTTTCCCGGAGCAGTTCCGGGAAACTGCAATGACAGGAACAGGTTAACAGAAAATGCGGCCCGCCACAATCTCTCCGCAGCATACAGCAGAAATCATCTCATTCGAAGCATGTCTCTCCCCCCGAAACAGATTTTTCTTTTTCAGAGTCCGCCGGTCCGGTATACTGATCCAAGTCCGGCGAGAATCCGGCTAACGAGCTGCATACGCGACCGACAGAAAGGACTCAAGCCATGGAACAGCTACCTGCGTATATCGTTTTGGGACTGGTGGCGGGGGTAATGAGCGGATTGATCGGTATCGGAGGCGGGATCATCGTCGTCCCCGCCCTGGTTTTTCTGTTCGGATTCTCCCAGCATTCGGCCCAAGGCACGACCATCGCCCTCATGGTGCCGCCCATCGGCATTCTTGCCGCCTGGGAATATTACAAGAGCGGCATGGTCGACATCACCGCGGCGGCAGTCATCTGCATCGGCTTTGTCGTTGGCGGCTATTTCGGGGCAAAGCTGGCAATCGGACTGCCCAAATACTACCTGGAGAAATTCTTCGGCCTGGCCCTGTTGCTCATTTCCCTGAAAATGCTTTTTGCCAAGTAACCGGCAGCGCGCCCGAAGCGGCCGGCGCTGCCCCCACCTGCCGCCACTTCAGGCGGATTCTTTCCCCCAGTGTTTCAATGACAGCCCCGGGGGATCTCCCCCTTTTCACCGATCTCGGAAGCGCGGGGAGCAATCGCGGAATCGCAGAAGCACCGCACCGATTCCCTGAGGCGATCCTGCTCCTCTGGAAAAGAATACTCCATGGAAGCCTCGATCCCGTTATTCGGGCCCTCGTTCGAACCAGCCGCGCAGCTCCTGTAAAACCTATTCCACTGCCATGCGCCCTTAGCGCAATCGGGCGGCCAACCCCTGTCTCTGGCAGAACGGGGAAAGCATGATATGATTTTGCAAGCAGTTTACATCACGGATCTTTTACGGTTCAGCACCTTCGGATCAGGGAGCCCGCCTTTCCGGTGAAGGCGCCCCCCGCAGACAGAGCGGCAGCAACGGGAGGCTGCAGCCATGGCTGAAGAAGTGGTCATTCTCAGTGGAGTCAGGACGGCGATCGGAAAATTCGGCGGCGCGTTGAAAGACATTTCCGCATGCAGTCTGGCCGCCACCGTTATCGGTGAAGCGACTGTCCGGGCAGGCATCCCGGCAGATGAAGTGGATGAAGTCATCATGGGAAATGTCATCTCGGCAGGCCTGGGCCAGAATCCCGCCCGGCAGGCCGCGGTCCGTGCGGGAGTGCCCGTCGGCCGGGGCGCCGTTACCATCAACAAAGTCTGCGGCTCCGGCCTCAAGGCGGTATTGCTGGCGGCCCAGGCCATTCGCGCCGGCGATGCCGAACTCGTCGTCGCCGGCGGGATGGAGAACATGAGCAGCGCGCCCCACCTGGTATCCGATCTGCGCTGGGGACTGAAAACGGGCGATTCCCGGGTTCGCGACGCCATGCTCTGCGACGGCCTGTGGGACGCGTTCCACGGATACCACATGGGAATCACCGGCGAGCGGGTGGCGGCAAAATTCGGCATCACCAGGGAGGAGGCGGACGAGTTCGCCCTGGAAAGCAATGCGCGGGCTGATGCAGCTCAGAGAGACGGCCGGTTCGCCGGTGAAATCGTCCCGGTGAACGTGCCGGGAGCGGATTTCGCCGCCGACGAATGCATCCGCGGGGACACCTCCGCCGCCAGGCTCGCTGCCCTTGGGCCGGTGTTCGCTGAGGGCGGAATACTGACCGCGGGCAACAGCTCCAAGCTTGCCGACGGCGCTGCCGCACTGGTCGTGGCCTCGGCAGGCATGGCAGCGCGAATGGGAAAAAAACCGCTGGCCAGGATAGTCGGTTATGCGGTAAGCGGAGTGGCTCCGGAGGATGTCATGGAAGCCCCCGTACCTGCCATGCGCAGGCTGCTCGACAGAACCGGCCTGACAGTGTCCGATCTGGACCTGGTGGAGCATAACGAGGCATACGCGGTCGCGAGCCTGGCCATTGCGCGGGAACTGGCCATAGACCGGCGCAGGCTGAACCCCAATGGCGGGGCGGTAGCCCTTGGACACCCGATCGGCTGCAGCGGCGCGAGAATCCTGGTCACCCTGCTGCATGCCCTCGTCAACCGGGATCTGAAAAGGGGAGCCGCCACCCTGTGCATGGGCGGAGGCAACGGCATAGCCCTGCTCATCGAAAGGGGATGACAGTCCATGTACCATGAAGAGCTGAATAACTGCATGAGCACGCTTTTTCCGGACCGGGGTGAATTCCACGCCGTCCTCGACTCGGCAGCCGGCTTCATCGCACGGGAAATCCGCCCCTTCGCGGCCCGGATCGACGGAGAGGGAATATTCCCCAGGGAAAACCTGAGGAAACTGGCTGAAGCGGGGTTGCCGGCACTGCCCTACCCCCGGGAGCTGGGCGGGGGCGGATTTCCCTTTCCGCTTTATGTGGCCGCCGTGGAAATGCTCGCGGCAGGTTGCGCCAACACCGCGTTGCAGCTGTCCATCCAGGGCATGGTCTGCGAAGGGATCATGAGGTTCGGTACCGCAAGACAGAAAGAGTATTTCCTGCGCGATTGCGGGCTCCTGGCCGGAAAAAGACTGGCGGCCTTCGCCCTCACCGAACCCTGCTGCGGGTCCGACGCAAAAGCGATCCGCACCGAAGCGCTTCTCACGGGTGACAATTACGTCCTGAACGGGGTCAAGACGCTCATAACCAGCCCCGGAGAGGCGGATTTCGTCCTGTTGTTCGCCGTCGCCGAGCAGGGAATCAGCGCTTTCATCGTTCCAGGGGACACTTCTGGGTTTAGCATCGCGCGGGTGATTCCGAAGCTGGGCTGCAGGGGACACCGGCTTTCCGAAATCCGCCTGGAAAATTGCACCGTTCCGGCCGGCAACCTGCTGGGGGCGCCAGGAGAAGGGCTTAACCACGGCAAGCATTTCCTGAATATCGGCAGGATAACCATCGGCGCCCTTGGAGTCGGCATTGCCCAGGCGGCATACGAAAAGGCCCTTTCCTACTGCAGCGAGAGAAAAGCCTTCGGACGCAAAATTGGCGAGTTCCAGCTGGTGCAGGCCAAGATCGCGGACATGGCGACGGAAATCCAGGCGGCCAGGCTCTTGGTCTACCATGCGGCAATGCTCAGGGAACAAGGCCGCGAGCATGCGTCAGCCGCGGCCCGCGCCAAGCTGTTCGCTTCAGAGATGGCCCTCAGGGTCTGCGACCATGCGATCCAGATCCACGGAGGATACGGCTACACGGACGAATGCGATGTGCACCGGCACTGGCGCGACGCGCGCATGCTGAGCATCGGCGAAGGAACATCCGACATCCTCAGGCTGCTGATCGCCCATCTGGCGCTGAAGGAGAGGCATTAATGCCAGGTGCCGGCCTTTAGCCTCGAAGGAGAATACCTTGGAAATAGAAAAAATATTAGTGGTGGGCGCCGGGGCCATGGGCAGCGGCATCGCACAGGCGGCGCTCGATGGCGGATGCAGCGTCAGCCTGGTGGACGCCGATGGAAACAGGGCATCCGGGGCGGCTGAAAAAATCCGGCACAGGCTGGAACAGCGCGTCGCTGAAGGCAAGCTGAGCGTCCGGGAACGCGACGGCATGCTGGGCCGCATCACGGCAATCCGGGACCTTTCAGCCTGCGGTGATGTGCAACTCGTTATAGAAGCGGTATCGGAGCAAGAAAACGTAAAACGGTCCATTTTCTCGAACTTGGATTCGTTAGCCCCCCCTGAAACCATTTTCGCCAGCAACACCTCGGCTATCTGCATTACCAGGCTGGCCGCGGCAACGGGCAGGCCGGAAAAGTTCATTGGAATGCACTTCATGAACCCGGCCCATGTCATGAAACTCGTGGAGATCATACCGGGACTTGATACCGCCAGGGAAACCGTGGAAACAATCGTTGACCTGTGCTCGAAGCTGGGCAAGAAGGGCGTCGTGGTTGCCGATTCCCCGGGATTCGTCGCCAACCGCCTGCTCATGCCGGCGATCAACCAGGCGATTCAGGCGCTGCAGGAGGGAATCGCCTCCCGGGATGCTATCGATGCAGTCATGAGACTGGGCGCCGGCCACCCCATGGGACCATTGGAACTGGCGGATTTCATCGGCCTGGACATCTGCCTGGAGATCATGGAAACTCTCCGCGGCGAACTGGGGGAGGCTTTCCGCCCCTGCCCGCTCCTGCGGAAGATGGTTGCCGGCGGCAGGCTCGGCAGGAAAAGCGGCGGAGGCTTCTATGAGTATGGATGACATTCTGAAAACCGAGCGCAGCAACAGGGTCTGCACCTTGACCCTGAACCGGACCGGAACACGAAATGCGCTCAATCCTGCCCTGCTCCGGCGCTTGGACGAAGCGCTGGTTTCTTGTGAAAACGACGGGGGGACCCGTGCCGTAATCATAACCGGAAGCGGGGATTTCTGCGCCGGCGCCGACATTCGCGAATTTGCCGGCATGGACCGCCTTGAGGCCGGGGAGTTCATCCGCCTGGGCAAAGCCGTGATGCGGCGGATCGAAACGCTTTCGAAAGTGGTTTTGGCGGCGGTCGGCGGTTATGCCCTGGGAGGAGGCTGCGAACTGGCCCTGGCGTGTGACATCAGAATGGCCGGAAATAGCGCGAGATTCGGCCTGCCGGAAGTGAACCTGGGCCTCATTCCGGGATTCGGCGGAACTCAGCGGTTGGGCGCTCTGGTGGGATACGGGAGGGCACGGGACCTGCTGCTCACCGGCAGGATCATCGATTCCGGTGAAGCCGGCGCCATCGGACTGGTCAGTTCAGTGGTCGATGACCGCGAGCTTCCGCTGCGCGCCCGGGAACTGGCGGAAAGGCTCGCGCAAAAGAGCCCCGTCGCCCAGGCAACCATGAAAAAACTGTTCCTGGAAAGCTCACGGTTCGAAAAAGGCCTGGAACTCGAATCGGCCGCTTTCGACCACTGCTTCGATTCCCCGGACCGCAGGGAAGGCATATCGGCGTTCATCGAGAAACGCCCTCCAGAGTTCTGACATAGACGCAGCCCGGCAAAACTGAAACCATCCACCACATCCGTCGGCAATGTGCACTAACGTCCAACCTGCACCGAAACCCCCGCAAAAACCTCTTTTGATGATCTGGCCATCGATTCCCACCATATCGAATAAGCTGTAGTTACCCCGCGATTCAATGCCCCGTGTCCGCAATGCTCTCGAAGATCAGGCAACCCTATGTTGCTCAAGTCCCCGGTGAATGCACCTGAATCCTCTTCCCGGGTTACATTGTCATTATTGTTAAAAAAACTTTTTAAGTTCTCCACGGAAAGGCCGAAGAAAAAAAATGTCGGGAGGCATCGCCGTTCATTCAGGTTTTTGCGAACACGAGCCGATCCCGTTCCCCAGGAAAAGACATCGCCACATTCGAGCCATGAAATACAAACAATACACAAAGGAGTGGGCATGGAGTCAACGGAAAAGGCAGCAAAACAGTATCTGACCTTCAAGCTGGCACGCGAGACATTTGCCGTCGATGTGGCCAGAGTGCGGGAGATCCTGGATTTCATCAGCATCACCAAAGTTCCCCGCACACCGGATTTCATGCGCGGCGTCATCAACCTGCGCGGCAGTGTCGTTCCGGTCGTGGACATGAAGCTGAAGTTCGGCATGGAAGCAACGGAAAAAACGGTGGACACCTGCATAATCGTCCTGGAAGTGACCATCGAGGGCGAAACCACCATCGTCGGCGCTCTTGCCGATTCCGTCGAGGAAGTCCTGGAACTCGAGCCCACGCAGATCGAACCTCCGCCGCGCATCGGCATGAATCTCAATATCGACTTCATAAGCGGCATGGGAAAACTCGGCGAGGAATTCGTCATCATCCTCGATACGGACAAGATTTTCTCGTTCGAGGAGGGAATGCTGCTGCAGGAAGCAGGCGAAGCTGAAGTTGCTTAACAATACAGATCAAATTATTAGGAAAGGAAAACAAATGAGTATGTCAGGACATTCAAGCGGTCTGAGTTTAAGGGCAAAACTCCTGGCCGGTTTCGCAGCGGCCGCCGTGATTGCGGGCATGACAGGGGTATTCGGATTGATTCAGATGAACAGTATCGAGGATTCCTACTCGAAAATGCAGAACCAGGAAGCGCTTCCCGTCGCTGCATTGGGAAGGATCTCGGCCGCGGCCCAGCAGCAGCGCGGCGCCATGCGTGACGTCCTGGCCGCCAAGAGCGTCGCAGACGCCAGGAAACAGGCCGCATCAGTGCAGGAACTGGACAAGAAAATCACCGACGGAGTGGCGCTGCTGGAGAAAAAGGCCGCTACCCCGGCCGACAAGGATCAGATAAAAGCACTGGGCGCGGCGATCGTCGCCTATACCGACCTCAAGGACAAGGCGATAAAATCGGCACTGAACAACAAGCAGGAAGATGCCGCATCCATCATGCGGAGTCCGGAAGCGAACAAGGCGGCCGGCATACTGGACGACTCGATCCGGAAACTCATGGAAGACAGGTCGGACCGGCTGGAAAAGGCTGCCGGGGCGAGTGCCGGGTTAGCGGGTTCCTCCGAGAAATCCTCCCTGATCGTAGTGATCCTGGGAGTGCTGGCTGCCGCGGGAATTGGCGTAATCGTCAGCAGAACAGCCCAGAAAGAGTCGGGGGAGGACGCCAGGAAAGTGGCTGAAATAGCCCGCAGTGTGGCGGCAGGCAATCTTTCCGTCGAAATCGACATGGCGGAAAAAGATACCGACGGCATCTTCGGCTCCATGAACGAGATGGTACGCGCCATCCGAAGCCTGGTGGCGGACACCCATATGCTGGCCAAGGCTGCGGCCGAAGGAAATCTCAAGGCCAGGGCCGATGAAACGAAGCATAACGGCGAATTCCGCCGGATCATCGTCGAAGTGAACGGGATGCTCGATGCAGCCCTGAAACCGGTCCACGATGCAGCGGAGCACATCAGCCAGCTCTCGCGCGGTGAAATCTTCGACGAGATTACCGACGGTTACAACGGAGACTTCGCAGAACTCAAGGGAAGCCTCAACCGCCTGAGAAACGCCCTCGAGGCAGTTCGTCTGGACGTCCGCGAAGTCTGCATAGCTTCCTACGAAGGGTATCTCGACACCAGGGTCGACACCACCAAGCATGAAGGTTTCTTCGCCAAGGTGGCGGGAGGCATGAACAATATCTTCGAAAACATGACCGCACCCCTCAGGGTGTCTATGGATTACATCGAGAAAATCAGCAAAGGGGAGTTGCCCGACAAGATAACCGAAGAGTACCGCGGCGACTACAACAGCCTCAAGGACAGCATAAACACCCTGGTTGAGACCATGGACGGACTCCGCGGCGAACTGGGCAGCCTCATCCAGGCAAGCAGGAACGGCGACCTCAGCGTCAAAGGCAATGTAGCCAAATTTTCCGGCGAATGGGCGGATATGGTGAAAGGCCTCAATGAGCTCATCTACGGATTCGGCGCGCCCATCAGGGTGATCTCGTCCTATCTGAACAAGATCAGCAACGGCGAAATCCCGCCACGAATCGTCAACAACTACAGCGGCGCTTTCGAGCAGATCAAGAACAATCTGAACAACTGCATAGATGGGCTCGGCGGACTCGTCGAGGCAAACAGAGTCCTGCAGAAAATGGCGGTGAACGACAACTCCGAGAAGGTTGAAGGCCAATACGTCGGCGTTTACGCCGAGGTAGGCCACGCGGTGAATGAAGTCAGGGATCGCCTGCTCAATGCAACGGAAGCCGCGCACAGAATCGCCTCCGGCGATCTCAGCGGACTGGAAGCACTGAAGGCCATCAACAACGGCGCCGGCAAACGCTCTGAAAACGACAAACTGCTGCCGGCTCTCATCGGCATGACCGAAGCAGTCCAGTCCCTTGTCAACGACGTCAACACCCTCGTCGGCGAGGCGATGGCCGGGCGGCTTCTGAGCCGTGCTGACGCCGATAAACACCAGGGAGAGTTCCGTACCATCATCAGCGGCGTGAACAACGCGTTCGACGCAATCATCGGTCCCCTCTACACGACCGCCCAGTGCGTCGCCCAGATCGGCATGGGGCAGATCCCCGAAAAGATCGACGCCGAATTCCAGGGCGATTTCGAAGATATCAAAGCCAGCATCAACAACAGCATCGACAACGTCAACAACCTGGTGGCAGACGTCAACATGCTGGTCCAGGCGGCTCTCGACGACCAATTCGAAACGCGCGCGGACACCGAACGGCACACCGGCGATTTCCAGAAAATCGTCGAAGGGATCAACAAGACTCTGGACACGGTCGTGGAAAAGAATGTCTGGTACGAGGCCATCATCGACGCAGTGCCCTACCCGATCCACGTCACCGACATGGACATGAACTGGACCTTCCTCAACAAGCCGTTCGAGAAGCTGCTCGTGGAAGCCGGCCAGATCAAGGACCGCGACACGGCCCTGGGCATGGCGTGCTGCAACGCCGCCGCCAACATCTGCAACACCGACGGCTGCGGCATCAAACAGCTCAACAAAGGAGTTCCCGAGAGCTTCTTCGACTGGCACGGCTCCAAGTGCAAGCAGGACACCTCGTTCCTCGTCAACAAGAAAGGTGAAAAGATCGGCTACGTCGAGGTGGTCCAGGATCTCACGGGCATCATCAAGGCGCGCGACTACACCGCAGAGCACGTGGAGAAGATGGCCGCCAACCTGCTCATGCTGGCGAACGGCGACCTGAACTTCGACCTGGCCCTGGCCGAAGCCGACCAGCACACCCGGGAGACCCGCGACAACTTCGTCAAGATCAACAACAGCTTCACCCAGGTCAAGGACGCACTCGGCGCCATGATCCGCGATACGGAGGGGCTGGTGCAGGCGGCGCTCAACGGGGATTTCGACATGAGGGCGGAAGCAGTCAAGCACCATGGCGAATACCGGACCATCGTCGAAGGGATCAACAAGACCATGGACACCGTCGTTGACAAGAGTGCCTGGTATGAAGCGATCATCGACGCCGTGCCATTCCCGATCCACGTCACCGACATGGACATGAACTGGACCTTCATGAACAAATCCTTCGAGAAGCTCCTGGTTGATGCCGGCCGCATCAAGGACAGGGTATCGGCCCAGGGCCTGCCCTGCAGCAACGCCGCGGCCAACATCTGCAACAATGAAGGATGCGGCATCAGGCAGCTCAACCGCGGGGTCACGGAGAGTTTCTTCGACTGGCACGGATCGAAATGCAAGCAGGACACTTCGCACCTGCTCAACAAGAAAGGCGAGAAACTCGGTTATGTCGAGGTAGTTCAGGACCTGACCGCCATGATCACCAACAAGGATTACACCAATGAAGAGGTTGACCGGCTGGCCAACAACCTGCTGCTCCTGGCCAGAGGCGATCTGAGTTTCGACCTGAACATCAAGGCAGCCGACAAGTACACCAAGGATGCTTTCGAAAACTTCACCAAGATCAACAACAGCCTGAAAGAGGTCAAGGACGCCATGGAGGAAATTACCGATGTCACCAAGGAGATCGCCGACGGCAATCTGATGGTGAATGTGAAGCCGCGCTCCGCTGAGGACGATCTCATGATCGCCCTGGCAAGCATGGTGGAAAAACTCGGTAATGTCGTGAATGATGTCAAGGCTGCAGCCGACAACGTGGCGGCCGGCAGCAGGGAGATGAGCGGGAACTCCGAGCAGATGTCCCAGGGAGCTACGGAACAGGCTGCAGCCGCTGAAGAAGCATCTTCCTCAATGGAGCAGATGTCCGCGAACATCAAGCAGAATGCGGACAATGCAATGCAGACGGAAAAAATCGCCGTCAAGTCTTCAGAGGAAGCCAACGAGGGTGGTAAAGCAGTGGCCCAGACGGTGTCGGCCATGAAGGAAATCGCGGACAAAATCAATATCGTCGAAGAAATCGCCCGCCAGACCAACATGCTGGCGCTGAACGCAGCCATCGAAGCTGCCAGGGCGGGCGAACACGGCAAGGGATTCGCCGTTGTCGCCGCCGAAGTGCGCAAGCTTGCCGAACGCAGCCAGTCCGCTGCCGGTGAGATCAGCGAGCTGTCGGCCAGCAGCGTTGAAATCGCGGAAAAAGCCGGAAGGCTTCTGGCCGACATCCTGCCGAGCATCGAGAAGACCGCCGACCTGGTCAAGGAAATCACTGCAGCCAGCCGCGAACAGGATGCCGGGGCCGAGCAGATCAACAAGGCCATCCAGCAGCTCGACCAGGTAATCCAGAAGAACGCCAGCGCCGCGGAAGAAATGTCCTCCACCGCGGAGGAACTATCCGCCCAGGCCGAACACCTGCAGGGGGCAGTGGCGTTCTTCCGCACCGAGGATACGCACAGGGCGTCTTCCGCAAAACCCGGCCAGGCAAGAAAGGCAGAATTGAAAAAACAGCCGTCGAAAGTGCCGGCAAAAGCCGAAGCCAATGGCTACGGCATGAAGAAAGTGTCGAACGAGAGAGGTTTTGCCCTTAACATGGACAATGACACACTCGACGCTGAATTCGAGCGTTTCTGACCATGGAACCGACCGGTGTGGGGTGTTGTCCGCCCCACGCCGGTCGGCGTGAAAATGGCCGTCGGCATTCGGATCAGCGCGTAAAACGGCATTCAAAGGAACAGTCTAGATGATAACAATCACCAGAAGAGGCGCAACCGCAACCAGCCTTCTCATGCTCGCCGCTTCCTTGACAACGATGATAACGGACGGCACGACACGGCTCATTACTGCCGGTGTCGTCTTTGCTCTTATAACCTCGGCCCTTCACTGGCTGGCATCAGGGACGAAGGGCACGGGACAACTTGCCGAATCGCCGGCAATCGATCATGCCGGCAATCCGGCGCCGGACCTGTCGCCGATAACCGATCTGCTGAACAGAAGCAGCCAGCTCATTCCGGTTCTGACCGGCCAACTGGAAACGGTCATGCAGGAGACGGAAAACGCTGCCCTGGAAATCGGGGAAAGGTTCATGGAAATCATTGCCAGGGCCAGGAACCAGGCAGCCAGGGCGGCAAACGCCTTTGCGGAATTCGCTCCCGGCGACGACAGGGACGGCAAGGCGCTGGTCGAACTGAGCAGGGAAGCCCTCAGCGCCGTGATGGACAACCTGAGAAGCGTCAACGGAGCAGCCAGGAATACCCTGGAAAACATGCGCACCATCAATTCGATAATGGACAGCATACGGCAGGTGGTTTCGGAAATCGAATACATTGCCGACCAGACAAACCTGCTGGCACTGAATGCATCCATCGAGGCTGCGCGGGCGGGTGAACATGGACGGGGGTTTGCAGTCGTTGCCGACGAGGTGCGAAAGCTCTCGGCGCGTTCCACTTCTGCCGCAAGTGAAATCGGCAAACTGATCCGCACAGTCGAAGAAGAGATCTCAGGGATATACGGCGAAACGGAAAAAAGCGCGGCAGTGACCGAACAGCGTTCCAGGGAATCGGAAGAAATCATGAACGAGGCCCTGGGCAAAATCAATGAGGTCATGCTGCACGCCGGCAACGAAATGGACGGCCTCTCCGCGGAAACCGAATCCCTTGCAAAGGATATCAGCGGAATCGTGATCTCGATGCAGTTCCAGGATATAACCCGGCAGAAAATAGAGCATGTCATTGATCCGCTGCAGGCCCTCAGGTCCGAATCTCTCGAAATCTTGGGCAGATTGGAAAACGGTGGCCTTGCAGACGATGTACGGGATACCGAAACCGGCATGTCATGGCTGGAAGACATGTACACCATGGAATCGGAACGGGAAACCATGAAACAGGCACTCTCTGAAAGCGATCCACGGCCCGGGGAAACAGTTTTCTGACACATTTTGATAAAAGCAAACACTTACGGGGATAAACATGGCACACACTTTATTGATTGTTGATGATTCGGCATCCATGCGGCAGATGGTTTCCTTCACCCTCAAGGATGCCGGGTATGAAGTCATCAGCGCCAACAACGGCAAGGACGCCTTGTCCAAGATCGACACCGGCAAGATAGCGATGGTGATCACCGACCTCAACATGCCGGAAATGGACGGCATTGAACTTATAAAGCAGCTGCGAAGCCGGCCGGGCTTCAAATACATCCCGATCGTCATGCTGACCACCGAATCACAGGACAGCAAGAAGCTCGCCGGCAAGCAGGCCGGAGCGAGCGGCTGGATCGTCAAACCGTTCAAACCGGAACAATTGGTCGACACGGTAAGGAAGTTCGTAAAATAACCCCGGCAGGGCCACTTTTCCCGGTTCTTTCAAAACATGCAGGCAAACCCTTATCCGCGGCCCGTATGGGCTGCGGGGGGGAGTTTCCGCGCATACCGCCGAGACAAGGAGAAAAGATGAATCACGGTTTTCAAACATCCGGAGATTCGGGAGTGCTGTCGCTTTCCGGATCGCTTACCATAGAAACCGGCGCAGAACTGAAAGCTTCCATAGCCGCCGCCCTCGATGCAGTCAATCACGTCACTTTCGATTTGTCAGGCGTCGAATCAGCTGACATCTGCATTTTGCAGCTGCTCTGCTCGACGCACAAAACGGCTCTCCGGGCGGGAAAGGCCGTTGAACTCGGCGCTACCAGCGAGGGATTCGATGCGAGCGTCAAGGAAGCGGGATACGGCCGCCATGTCGGATGCCTGCGCGAAGACAAGATCGACTGCCTCTGGATTGACGACACAGGGGAGAAAACCGAGGTAGCCCAGTGAATGTGAGCGAAACGCACAAAGCGGCTTTCAGGGAGGAAGCGCACGAACTGTTGTCCGAACTGGAATCCTCCCTGCTGGAACTTGAAGAGAACCCCGATGACCAGGAGATCATCGGCAGGACTTTCCGCGCCATGCACACCATCAAGGGTTCCGGCGCAATGTTCGGCTTCACCGACATCGCCGAGTTCACCCATGACGTGGAAAACGTGTTCGACAAAGTGCGCGGCGGCATGTTATCCGCCAACCGGGAACTGATCGACCATACGCTCAAATCCTGCGATCTGATCCGGGCCATGCTGGAGAGCGACGGCAGCGTTAACGAAACCGAAAAAGACAGGCTCAAAGGCTATTTTTCCACCATGGCGCATTCAGTGCCCGAGATTATTACAGACGACACGGAGGAAGTTGCACCCGCCAAGTCCGAAAAAAGGCCATCAGTCGAAAGAACCTATCGCATCCGCTTCAAGCCGTGCCGCGAAATCCATCTCACCGGCACCGACCCACTCCTTCTGCTGAACGAACTCCGCGAACTGGGTAGTTGCAAAGCAATAGCACACCTCGACGAGATACCGGAACTCGAAGAGATAGACCCTGAACTTTGCTACACCTACTGGGACATCATCCTCACCACCGACAGCGACGAGAACGCCATAAGGGACGTCTTCATCTTCGTCGAAGAAGACAGCGAACTGCACGTGCAGACGATAGACGAAAACGGCGGGCTGCTCGACGAGCCTGCCCAGAAGAAGCTCGGCGAAATTCTCGTCGAAAAGGGTGAACTGACACCGGGAGACATGGCCAAGGTTCTGGAGGAACAGAAGCGTTTCGGCGAAATACTGGTGGAAAAGGGGCTGGCAATGCCCTCCCAGGTCGAAGCCGCGCTGGCCGAACAGCAGCAGGTCAGGGAAATCCGCCAGAAACGCCAGAGCACCGATGCCGCGTCCAGCATCCGGGTACCCTCGGAAAAACTGGACGTGCTGGTCAACCTGGTCGGCGAACTGGTGACGGTGCAGGCGCGCCTCTCCCAGACCGCGGCCCTGAAAAACGATCCGCATCTCACCCTCATCGCCGAGGAGGTGGAGCGCCTCACGTCGGAGCTCCGCGACAACACCCTCAACATCCGCATGATGCCGTTCGGCAGCACGTTCGGCAAGTTCAAGCGTCTGGTCCGCGACCTTTCCAACGATCTGGGCAAGGAAGTGGAGATGATAACCGAGGGCGCGAACACGGAACTGGACAAAACCGTGATCGAACGGCTGAACGATCCGCTGGTGCACATCATCCGCAACAGCATCGACCATGGGATCGAAGACCCTGAAACGCGCCTGGCGTCCGGCAAGCCGCGCCAGGGAACGGTCAGCCTCATCGCCGAGCATTCGGGCGACTGTGTTTTCATCACCATCCGGGACGACGGGAGCGGCCTGGACAGGGACGCCATCCGCGCCAAGGCCGTCGAACGACACCTGATCTCCGAAAACGCGGACCTCTCGGACAAGGAGCTGTTCGGCCTCATTTTCGCGCCGGGCTTCTCGACCGCCAAGAATATCACCGGGGTTTCGGGGCGCGGAGTCGGCATGGACGTCGTCAAGAAAGCCATCGAGGCGCTGCGGGGCGCAATCGAGATCACCAGCAGCAAGGGCGGGGGGACCACCATAACCATCCGGCTCCCTCTTACCCTGGCCATCATCGAAAGCCTGCTGGTGGAGATCGGCGACGACCGGTTCCTCCTGCCCCTTTCCTTCGTCGAAGAGTGCGTGGTCCTCACCGGCAGGGATATCGAGGAATCCCACGGCAAGGACCTGGCCAACGTCCGCGGCCACATGATTCCCTACATCCCGCTCAGGAAACTTTTCCGGCTGACGGGCAGCGCTCCCGACATACAGCAGGTGGTAATCTCGCAGATTGACGGTGAGCGGGTCGGCCTGCTGGTGGACAACGTCATCGGCGAGCACCAGACCGTCATCAAGTCGCTGGGCAAGGCATATCGGGATGTCCACGGCATTTCCGGAGCCACGATCCTTGGAGACGGCACCGTGGCGCTGATACTGGACATACCGCAGCTGGTCAAGTGGGGATAGCATGGACGACATTATTTCGGAAAAACGACGCCCGACCATCCATACCGTCACCATGTCCAGGAGGGAATTCCGGCTCTTCAGCAGGCTCATCGAGGGCGTATGCGGCATCAAGATGCCCGATGCGAAGAAGAACATGCTCGAATCGCGGCTGCGCAAACGCCTGCGCGCACTGGACATCGTCTCTTTCAGGAACTACTACGAATTCCTGTTCACTCCAGAAGGCGAACGGGACGAGATGGTCAGGATGATCGACGCGGTCACCACCAACAAGACCGACTTTTTCCGCGAGCCGGCGCATTTCGCATTTCTCACGGGAAAGGTCCTTCCGGAACTCTTGGGCAGCATGCGGTCAAACCGCGTCAATTTCTGGAGCGCCGGATGCTCCAGCGGTGAAGAACCATATACCCTGGCCATGGTATTGAGCGAATATGCGGACACCCGACGGCAATTCAACTTTTCCATTCTTGCTACGGACATCTGCACCGCTGTACTGGAAAAAGCGTACCGCGGCATCTACGATGAAGAGAGGATCGAGCCCGTATCTTCCGGCCTGCGGAGGAAATACCTGCTGCGGAGCAGGGACAGGAGCAGCGGCAAAGTCAGGATGGGTCCGGAGATCCGCTCGAAAATAAATTTCCGGCGCCTGAATTTCCTTGACGGCGTCTATGGGATCGAAGAAAAGTTTCAGGTCATCTTCTGCCGCAATGTGCTCATCTATTTCGACCGGAAAACCCAGGAACGGGTGCTGAACAATTTCTGCCGCCATCTGCAGCCCGGCGGACACCTGTTCCTGGGGCATTCGGAAACCATAAACGGGCTCAATGTCCCGCTGGTTCAGGTCAATTCAACCATTTACCGGAAACCTGAATGATCCGTCCTTTCACGGGGGGCCGAAACACCACCGTCCGGTTTCACCGAACTTCCGAACAGGAACAAGTCCGCCAAAGAGGATCCCTCCGCATGAACCGAAAAATCAGGGTGCTTATCGTCGATGATTCCGCCGTGGTGCGCCAGGCGCTCACGGAAATCCTTTCGTCCGATCCGGAGCTCGAAATCATGGGCACGGCATCAGACCCGTTCGTTGCCGCTCAGAAAATTCGTGAAACAGTGCCCGACGTCATCACGCTGGACGTGGAAATGCCGCGCATGGACGGCGTCACGTTCCTGCAGAAGATCATGAGCCAGCACCCGATTCCGGTGGTCATGTGCTCCAGCCTCACGGAAGAAGGGTCGGAAACGGCCTTGAAGGCCCTGGAGTGCGGCGCGGTCGAGATAATCCAGAAACCCAGGCTGGGGGTGAAGCAGTTTCTTGAAGAGTCGCACGTCATCATCTGCGATACGGTCAAGGCCGCCGCCCAGGCGCGGGTCAGGCGCATCCGGCCGGGAATCAGGCAGGCCGCGCCGAAGCTCACCGCCGACGCCGTCATCTCGAAACCGCGCGGAAACGCCATGATCCAGACCACTGAAAAGGTGGTCATGGTCGGCGCTTCCACGGGAGGTACGGAAGCCTTGCGAGTTTTCCTCGAAGCCATGCCGCTCGACGCACCCGGCATCGTCGTCGTCCAGCATATGCCGGAGAACTTTACCCGCTCTTTTGCTGCGCGCCTCGACAGCATATGCAGGATTTCGGTCAAGGAAGCCGAAAACAACGACACCGTGGTCAGGGGCCGGGCGCTCATAGCCCCCGGCAATGCCCATGCCCTGCTGAAAAGGAGCGGCGCCAGGTACTACGTTGAAATCAAGGAGGGACCTCTGGTCAGCCGCCACCGGCCGTCGGTCGACGTCCTGTTCCGCTCGGCTGCACGGTATGCGGGCAAAAACGCGGTCGGCGTGATCATGACCGGCATGGGCGACGACGGCGCGAAGGGCCTTCTGGAAATGAAGGAAGCAGGCGCGGCAACCATTGCCCAGGACGAACAGTCCTGCGTGGTCTACGGCATGCCCAAGGAAGCGGTGAGGCTCGGCGCCGCGCGCCAGGTCCTGCCGTTGGAAAATATTGCCGGAGCCGTTGTCAAGGAGTGCTGCTGAAAGCCGGCGCGGACCGTCAGGCAACGTTAAAGGTGGCGGATATCGTCGTCCTCGGTCCTATCTCTCAACCTCTTTTCGATGAATTCCCTTGCCGCATCCTTGCCCCCCAGCCCGAAAGCGATCGCAATGGCAAGGACAACTCCGCTGAACAGAATCGCAAAGGTTATCAGGACGGTATCCCTTCCAAAGCCGAGCATTTCCAACGCCATGGTAATGCTCAGCGTAACGATGAAATATTTCACCCCCCTGCCGATGACGCAGGCAAGCCTGGACCCTGAGTTGACCGCAGCGATCAGAGCCGCCCTGCCGAGAAAATTCCCCAGTATGTAACCCAGGGCCAGAACCATAAGCGCCATGAAAATGCTGGGAAGGTAGACGAACAGCCGTTCCACCAGGTTCTGGACAATGCCCAGATCAAGACTGTTCAGCGCAGCCAGGAAAAAGACGAACAGCACCAGGCCGGCGATCAGTCTGGAGAGCAGCAACGACACCGGCTCATGCACGCCGCTTCTCGCCAGAACCGCTTTCAGCCCGGTTCTCTCGGCCAGGTGGTCAAACCTGACGAGGGCGGTCAGTTTTTTCAGGACCGCCTTTACCAGCAGGGCAATGACCGACCCGATCGCGAGAATCAGCAACGCTGCAAAGAGATTGGGCAAAAACGTCATTATCTTGTCGGCGAACATTTCCATCGGCCTGACGAAAAAACGGCTCAAGAGTTCATCCATGATCTCCTCCGTTCCGGAGAGCTTACCGGAATATCTCCGCTCACATCCAAAGTTCCAGCAAATCCTTCTTCCTTCTTTCGAACTCGGCGCAGAGGCTTTCTATCTTCGCCTCCACCTCCTCTGCCCCGCTGTCCCTGGTCTCCAGGATAAATGACGCCGTCCTGCCGATGTAGAGCGGCGTCAGGCTCTTCAGCAGGTGCTCCCTGTTCATGAGACGCCGGTGAACCGCAAGAGCAAAGGAATACACTATCTTTACCCACAATTCGTCAGGGATGCGGAAACGCGCCTTCGGCAGGGTCCGTGTCCTGGCCAGATACGCGGTCACGTCGTCCGGAAGAATTTCGCGCCAGATGACCATGAGATCGTCCACGCCGAGATTGAAACGCTCGATCATCCGTTCCACATTGACCTTGACCGGCTCGACGCCCACCGCGTACCTGAAACCCAGCGTGGGAACCGCTTCGGATGAGGCCACCCGTTTCCACAGGTCGGCATACTCCTGCATCAGGTCGAACGTTGCCCCCACCACCTGGAACAGCATGGTGGACAGGTCGGATCCGGGATCTTTCGGATCATGGATCTTGGCCCCGAGAAAGGACTGGCAGATCCGGTAACTGTTGGCCACCGCGGTCGTGGTCATCCAGATGTCGATGCCGTAGCGCGCCACATCGCTCTCCCAGACATCCTTGCTGAGGAAGAACCGGGCGAGATCTCCGGAAAAACCGAACTCACCGCCGATGGGCTGCCTGACCCGCTTGCCGTACAGGGCGCTCGTAAGCGGGTAGATGATACTGTTGGTGATGGTGCCGTCATATTTGTGGCGATAGTAGAGAGGCGCAACATAGTCGTAAGCGCCTGACATGACCGGTTTCAGAAGAAGTTCGATCCATTCCGGCGTGATGCTGCGCAGGTCCGAATCCACGACAGCGCACGACCCGGCGCCGAGGGCGGCAGTGATTTCGAATATGGTCCGGAAGGCGCTTCCCTTGCCCGGCAGCCCGTGGTAGGGCGTGGCGATTTTGAACAGCGTGCTTTCCCGGTGCTGCAGCAGAACCGAGCTGAAATCCTCGATGACCGTATTCTTCACGACTTCCGTGGTTCCGTCGGTGGAGCCGCCGTCGGAGTTGACCAGGACCGCCTTGTAATCGGGGAAGTACTTGGCCAGGCCCGCCTGGACCGCCTGGACCACGTGGCCGACAGTGCGCGCGTTATTGTAGCTGGGTATGCCGACCACGATGTCCGCATGCCGCACCTCTTCGATCCAGCTCTGCAATTCCTCCCGCATGATGATTCTTTCCATGTTCCCGCCTGTCGGCCGGCTGTCGGTCACTGGTTGTCGGCCTCGACCGCTTCGCCGATCCTGCCGAGGATGTCGGGAATCGCCGACATGACCCGGTCCCAGCTGGTGACGAGCGGCGCTCCCAATGGGTCAACCATAATCCTCTCCGCAGCCTTCCTGACCCCGTTGGTAAAGGTGTCGACCGCCAGGCTTTCCTCGTGGCGGTCGAAAAACAGGCCGTTCACCGCTGCGTCGTCCTCGAACCGTTTCAGCATTTCCTGAGCGGTCTGCTGGTAGGTCGCCACCAGCGTCTTGAACAGGCCGTCCGTGAAAACGATGCCTTCTGACGAAAGAGTACGGAAAAGGGTCTTGCAGATATCGATGCTCATCTTGTGCAGCCCCTTGCCGGGCTCGTCGGCGGACAGGGACTGATGCTTGTGCTCGTAATTCTCCACGATATCGATCTGGCATACCCTGCGTGTGGCCGTATTGCGGTACACTTCAGCCAGTACGCCGACTTCAAGTCCCCAGTCCCCGGGAATCCTGTTGACCCGGGCCAGGTCGAGAGCCATGGAAAACTCCCCTGCCAGGGGGTATCTGAAACTGTCGAAGAAAACCAGCAGCGGGTGCGAACCGATGATCTTCACCAGGGAGCGTATCAGCGGCGTGACGAGCAGCCTGGTCACCCGGCCATGGAGACGGTCGGTCACCCGGCTGTAGTACCCCTTGCAGAAATCGTAGTTGAGGTTCGGATTCGTGACCGGATAGCAGAGTCTTGCCGGAAGGTCCCTGGAGTAGGAACATATATCGCAGTCATGGAGCACGACCGAATGGAACATCTGACGGGAAAGGATATAGCCGTTGGCCATCCACACCGATCTCCCCTTCCCTTCGTCACCGGTCGGCAGCCCGCTCTGGCGTATCGCCTCATAGACTGCTGCAATGCGCTCCCCGGAATTCCAGATGATCCGCGTCTGTTGCGGAAGGTCCGAAAAGAACTCGCGCGCCTGCATGAATTCGTCCTGCGACGCAGGCCCGAGTGTCACCACGACTTCCCTGATATATTTCACCTCCTTAAGGCAGGCGATTATCTTCTGCATCGCCTCCCCGCCGAGCTCGCTGTAGAGGGAAGGCAGCAGGAGAACTATGGGCCGTTCAACCGAATACCAGGACAGCTCTTCCTCGATCTTGTCGAGATTGGGGCGGCCCAGCCGGTGGAATGTGGCCACCACTCCCGTCTGATAGAAATCCGACATGTCGGCCTCCTTGACGCGCGGTTCGCTGGCACGCGCATCATTGAATTATATCCGAAGTTCCGGCCGGGACAACACGATCGGAATTGGACTGGCGGGCGACGGATGTTATAGTTGAGACATGAGCGACGCGGAAAACATTGCCAGAAAGATCTTTGCCTCAGCGCTCGAGGCGGCGGATCCGGCAAAAGCGGTTGAAAGGCACTGCGGAAAAATCCGTTCCGTTTACCAGGGCGGCGGCTTTTCCCGTCTCCTGGTCACCGGTTTCGGCAAGGCATCGGTTGCCATGGCCCGGGCAGTTGAGGAACACCTTGGCGATAGCATCTCGGCGGGAGCTGTGATCACCAAGTACGGCCACGCAGCGCGACACGGCCTGTCCCGGATTCGCGTTTACGAGGCCGGTCATCCCGTTCCGGATGAAAACGGCGTGGGGGGAACTGCTGCAATTCTGGATCTCGCGCTCGCAGGCGGCACAGAAACCCTTGCTGTGGTCCTCGTCTCGGGCGGAGGCTCTGCGCTGTTCGTCTCACCCTGCCCGGGAATATCCCTGGAAGAAAAGCAGCAAACCACCTCCCTGCTTTTGAATGCCGGAGCGGAGATCCATGAGCTCAACACGGTCAGGAAGCATCTCTCCGGGGTAAAAGGGGGCCGTTTCGCGAAGATTCTCAGTCCCGCCAGGTCAGTTTCGCTGATTCTCTCGGATGTCGTCGGCGACAGTCTCGAGGTCATCGCTTCAGGGCCGACTTCCCCCGATTCCACGACATTCGCCGATGCGTATTACGTTCTGGTGAAGTACGGGCTCGCGGAACTGGTACCCCGACCGGTCGCGGAATTGCTGGAAAAGGGATTGAAAGGATTGATTCCCGAAACGCCGAAAACGGGAAACCCGGTTTTCCACGGGTGCGAACACCTCATCATCGGCAGCAACCGCCTTGCCCTGGACGCTGCGCTGCACGCGGCCGAGGCCAGGGGAATCAAAGCTGATCTGCTCTCAGCCGGGATCACCGGAGAAGCCGCTGAAGCGGGGCGAAAACTGGCCGCGAAAGCCGTGGCGGCAATGCGGGACAAGAAATGCGGCAGCCGCGTCTGCCTCATTTCGGGCGGCGAGACCACCGTTACCGTCACCGGGGCGGGAAAAGGCGGCAGGAACATGGAACTGGCCCTGGCTTTCGCCATGGCGATAGAAGGGATTCCCGGGATCACGCTGCTCTCCGCGGGAACCGACGGCACGGACGGGCCGACCAACGCCGCCGGCGCCATCGTGGACGGCATGACCGTCGCCCGGGCGAAGTCGCTGGAGCTCGACCCTGCCGAGTATCTGCGCAATAACGATTCGTACAATTTTTTCCAGAAGTGCGGCGGCCTGTTCGTCACCGGCCCGACCGGGACCAATGTCATGGACGTCCAGATAGCGGTGTTGGAATGAGAACTGCGGTTATCTTCACCGATCTGGACGGGACGCTCCTGGATCATGAAACCTATTCCTTCGAGCAGGCCCTTCCGGCGCTGGAACTGATCCGGGAACTGGATATGCCGCTGGTCGTCTGTTCCAGCAAGACCCGCAAAGAAATCGAGTGGTACCGGAAAAAGCTCGGCAACAGTCACCCGTTCGTCTCGGAAAACGGCGGCGGCATATTCGTTCCGGACGGTTATTTCGCCACACTGGAACGGTTTGAAAGGATCGCGGAAACCGCCGGGGATGGGCACGTCATGATCAGGCTCGGCGCGCCGTACCGGGAGTTGCGGAGAGCGGTAGGGGAACTGGGGAAGGAAGGGTTTGCAATCAAGGGTTTCGGTGACATGACCACGGAAGAGGTGTCCGCCATAACCGGCTTGATCGGGGAGCAGGCAGCCATGGCCCGGGAACGGGACTTCGACGAGCCGTTTCTGTTCAGCGGGGATGAAAATTCAACCGGACTGCTCCATGAGGCCATCCGCCGAAAGGGTCTCAGTTTTACGCAGGGGAAATTCTTCCATATCCTGGGCAACAGCGACAAAGGTAAGGCAGTGGGGATTCTCACTGAACTTTACCGGAGGAAATTCGGCGAGATCACGACCATTGCCCTGGGTGACAGCCTGAACGACCTCCCCATGCTGGAACGTGTCGATCACCCCTTCCTGGTGAAAAAACCCGACGGCAGGCACGACCCGCGCATCGACATCCCCCGCCTGCTAAAAGCAGAGGGCATCGGGCCGGCCGGCTGGAACCTGGCAATCACCGGGCTGCTGGAAGGTTGGCGGAAGGATTGCTGACCGAAGCGGCTGCGGGGTTGATCATTCCACGGCAACCTTGACGTCCCTGACGAACCTTGACAGCGAGCCGGAAAGCCGTTCCAGCACCACGAGCCATTCGCGCAGGTGCTCCTCACCCTCCGCCGTAAGCTCGTAGAGCCTGCGTGCCGCCCCGCTGCCGCTGACATCCCACGCGGAAACAACGAATCCGTACTCTTCCAGCCTGCGCAGTGTCCGGTACAGGGCGCCCGGCTCGATACGGGAATCGGTAAGGGCATTATCGTTCAGAGCCCCCACCAGGTCATAGCCGTGGGTCCTGCCGCGGGTTTTCAGCAGGTACAGGGTTACCGGCTCGACGAACCGGTACAGGTTGCCCATCCCGCACGAGCAGGGCCTTTCATTGCCGTGACGATGGCATATTCCGCGGGACATTTTCACCGAGCTCCCTTACCGGCTTCGAGCGATCATCAGGAAAACAGGATAGTCACGCGTGCAGCCTCCCGCGGAAACCTTTACGATCATCGCCGCAGTGATGGCGCGGACATCAACGAAGCCTGCATTCTCAAGCATTCCGGCCATTTTTACCCGGTCAAAGCCGGCATGGGCGGCAGGAATCGCGTCGCCATGGAAGCTCCCGTCCTCCTGATCCAGGTCGGCGATCGCCACGATGCCCCCCGGGAGAAGGACTGTCCGGAAATCCCGCAGCAGTGTTGCCACATCGGCAACATGATGCAGGGTCATGCAGCTGACGACAAGATGAAAGCGTCCCTGAATCGCCACGCCGGAGCCCGGTTGCAGCAAGGCGGTCCGCACATTCGACAGCCCCTGCTTCCGGCATTTTTCCCGCAGGACCTCAAGCATGCCGCGGGACGTGTCTGCTCCCGTGATGCTCCTGACGAGAGGCCTGAGACGCAACGTGACCAGACCGGACCCGCAGCCATAGTCCAGAACGTCCATGTCGGGGGCAAGCCTGACCTCCGCGGCAATGGCCGCGGCAAGCTCCCCGGCCAGCTTCACCCGGCGCGGCTCGTCATCCCAAGTCGAGGAAGCGTTGTCGAATTTTTCCCTTGTATCAGACATGCGCACGTACCTTCGTTACAGAACCAGGTGTTCGAAATCCACGTACTTTTTCATCAGCATCGTGCCGCCCCCCTCCGAAACGACGCGCAGCACGGCATCCGCTTCCCGCACTCTCGAACCGGCGAGGTGGGTGATGTGCGTTCCGGAAAAAGCTTCAGCGCAAAGGGGAGTGGACGGGCCCAGCAGCACTGCGGCACGGGGATTCCCCAGCGCGGCGAGAAGCTCGTCGCAGGTGCCGTTGATCAGGGACGTGCCGGTGAGCACGGCGACAGAGCAGCTTGCCAGCGAGGCCATGCCCTGATCCGGAGTAAGCGTTTCACCCGCGCCATGATGCGGGTTCAATTCGATTATGTCAAGCCCGCAGCCGATCTTTCGCAGCTCGGCGACTATGGGGCCGAAATAGCCGACCATTGCCACCTTGTCCTGGGGGGTGACGTGCAGCGTTGAGATGATCTCTTCCCGCGAGGTGGGCGGATGGGACAGCGCCGACAGCAACGCATTGGCCGTCGCCAGCCCGACCGCGCGCGCAAGGCCCGATTTCCCATCCACCAGATATGCCAGGAGTTCCCCGGCAGGGCGTCCGGCCAGGGTGCCGGCGGCCTGGAAATGGGTGCAGCAGGGAGCGTCCGATTTGGGCGTCCATGCCACTCCGGCATGACCGCTTTCCAGGCGCACGGCCGTGTATCCCAGGCCGATACGGACGTCGGCGGCGACAGCTCCCCCGGCAAGGGGTTGCAGATGATCCATCAAGCGTTTCTGAACGATCAGCGACATGTCTGCCCTCCTTCTAGCAAAATTTAAGTTTTCACCAACACCATCATGAATCCGGGGCTCTCTCGGCACGTTTCCGAGCCGGCACGCCCGGCAAAGTTCTCATGCATCAGTCTCTTTCCATCCTCATCGTCATGCAGCAGCAGCGCCGCATGGAGGGCGCCGCACACTCAAGACTCCTAGTTGTGATAATCAGGTTTTAGAGCCCCCCGTTATATACCCGTTTCCACAAACGTCATCAAGAAGTATTTGCCGCCTGCATAGAGGTTCATGCCGCATCTTCCCCAAACAAGTCAGAGCACTTCCTTCGCCGGAGTACGCTCCATAAGACGTCCGGTCTCCGAATTCTCCAGAGTGCGCGTCGGCTCATGCAGCCGAAGCAGTTTGTCGTGACGATGCTTTCATCTATCCTCACCAGCGCGAAATAGGGCGCTCTGCCGAAGTGTTCGTGGATGACGGAATCAAGGCCGTTTAACCCTTCAACCGGAACCAGCGCCACCCCTTCCACTCTCTCTCGGCAGGACGCATCTCCTTCTCTCGTGTCAGGTCTTCGGTTACCAGCCATGAACAGGTATGTTCATCATAAGTGTAATTTGCACCTATAGAATAAAAACTGTATCCCAGCCTGTCAAGCAAAAAACAGCCCGCCCGAGAGAAAGCCCCGGCGGGCTGTTTTTCCATTCAATCTTATGGATTTGGAAAATTATAGGGCGATGGGCCTACAACCCCTTCTTCTCGAACCAGCGGAACAGGTACACTCCGCCTATCATGAACAGGGGAATGATGAACCAGTGATTGAGCCCGAGGACCTGCGGCAGGGTTATTTTGCCGAAATCGCCCCAGGTGAGGACCGTTGCCTTCATGGTCGGATATGCCTCGGCATAAAGCGCCGCGCCGCACAGCATCCCGACGATGCCGAAGAGCGAGTCCCATCGGCCCTCGCCGAAAGCACCCAGAGAAGTGCCGGGACAATAGCCCAGCAGCCCCCAGCCCACCCCGAACGTCAGGCCGCCGATCACCACCCCGCCGACGATCATGGGCTTGATGGAAAGTTTCGCCAGCCCCAGGTCGCTGAGCAGGTACACACCGGCCATGCCGACCAGAACAGCGGACAGCATGAACTTGACGATGGTCATGTCAATGAGGCGCAGCGCCCCCAGCTGCTTGTCGTAGCGCAGCACCCTTCCCTTCTGCAACAGGAAGCCGAACAGGATTCCGGTCACCAGTCCGTAAATCAGGGTCGTCATTGGCGTTCACCTCCCCCGTAGAGCAGCCGGGCAACGATCATACCGCCCAGGAAGAAGCAGACCAGGGCGACGAATCCGCTCACCGCCAGCTGCATGCTGCCGCTCAGCCCGTGGCCGCTGGGGCAGCCGTCGGCCAGCCGTGCGCCGAACATGCCGATGGCTCCTCCCACGAACGCGGTCAGCCAGCGTTTCCACCGCACCGGGCCGAAACGCTCCCGCCACATGTCGGGCACCGCCTGCCAGCGGAAGCTGCCGGATGTGGTGGACGCGATGAGGGCGCCGATGAAGATACCCACCACGAACATCCACTGCCAGTCGATGATGGGCAGCTCCTTGGCGAAATAGGGCATCTGCGCCACGCGCTCCGGGTCCACCGCTTTCTCCACCATGCCTGCGGACTTGACAAAAGTCGTGGACGCTCCGAAGTATTTCCCGGCGATCCAGACCGAACCGATGGAAACCAGGCCGCTCAGCGCCCCGGCCAGGTAAGGGCTCCAGCCGCCGTTTTCTTTAGGCTGCATGTCCAGTTCCTCCTGATAGTGATTTCGGGAAGGCACATTCCCGTACCATACCCTTGATAAATACTAGCTGAAACTGATAACATGACAAGCATTACGGTTTTTGCCGTTGCCGGTTTTATCGGAAATGCGGCGATCCGGATATCATTATCCGGCAAAAAACCTGCATAAGCGCCCGCACCGGAAGGTGCTCAACAGAACGTCACGGGAACGAACCATGAAAACAATGCACGAGCTTCCTGCAATCCTGCTTGTCTTGGCGATGTTCGCGGCAGCGGAGTTCACCGGCCAGAAGGAAGTCATCTTTCCCGAAATCGCAGCCCTTGCGCTCGGCGCCTGGGTAATGGAGAAACCGCCCTGGCAGAGCCATTACCTCCATTTCTGGCTTTCTCCCACCCTGGCCGCGCTGACCGGCATACTCATCGTGCGATTCTTCTCGTACACACCCTTTTTCATGATCATCGGCGCCTTCTGCCTCGTAGTGCTGCAACTCAAGCTGTTCCGTTCCGCTATCCTGCCGTCCATCTCGGCGGCGATTCTGCCCATAATCACCCATTCGGACAGCTGGTATTATCCTCTGTCAGTCTGCGTACTGACCGGAACCGTTGCCATTGGCCGCCGATTACTGACCCGTAAAAACTCCGCAAACGACTCACTGCCGGAAGCCGGCAAACCAGCGGGAAACCCTGCGATATCTCCCTGGTCTCTCCCGGACCTGGCCCATTGGGGCAAACTGCTGGCCGGCGTCACCCTCGTTTCGGCGGCCGCCATCGGTGGGAGCCTGATGTTCATGGTAGCCCCGCCGCTGATCGTCGCTTTCATCGAATTGTCGAAACCGGGCGGCGCCTTGCGCGACAAAGCGGGAAAAGGCCTTTTCCTGCTGGTCTTCGCGGCGTTTTCCGGCGTATTCTGGCTGCAGCTCGGCCATGGTTTTCTTCACTGGCCGTTGTGGCTGTCCGCAAGCGCGGCATCCGCCACGATATTCCTGTTCTATCATGCCTTGCGGATGCCGTTCCCGCCTGCCGTGGCCATCGCCCTGTTGCCGACGATTCTTCCGGAAAGCAGCGTTCTTTCCTATCCCTGGCAGGTGCTGGCGGGAAGTTCAGCGTTCGTGGCGCTGAGCAAGGTATGTTGCGGCAGCGCAATAACTTCAGGATCGGTTAAAGAAATCCCCGCAATTGAAGGAACGGACGCCGACGTATAAATTCAGGGCAGGTAGTTTGCCGTGCGAAGGGAAACAGCCGTTGCACTCCGCCCATCACCGGTGGTAGTGTTGCTGGAAACAAAAACGCCATGGAGGACACATGATCACTGCATACGCAACCGAGCAGCAATTCGACCACCTGGATCTTTACCGCGCGTTCCTCGAGCGGGAGACGGACGCCACCGGCACGGTGGTGCTGCATCACGGCCGGGTGAAACGTCCGGGAAAACAGGTGGCCGGTTTTTCAAGCGTTGAACTCAAGCCGCTGGCCGTCGACGTCGACGACCGTTTGGCCGCCATTGCCCGCCAGGCGAAAGAAAATTTCAACCTCAACCAGGCCCTGATCGTTCACCGTATCGGCATCATCGGCGCGTGCGATTCCGTACTCCTGGCCATCGTTTCCGGCAAAACCCGCGACCGCTGCTTCCAGGCCTGCTCCTGGATCGTGGACGAAGTCAAGAAAGAAGAGTTCATCCAACTCGTCGAACTGCCATAACCCACACGACAGCACCGGGGATGCTTCGGCAGCGGAGCTTCCCCTTTCGCACCTTGCCCCGCAATTGAATCCGGCTGCACAGGATCAAGAACTCCTCCGGTTTTACTCTTGCCGCAGCACGAAACAAGTCTCTTGTCCCCTCACCCATTTCACCTTGAATGAATAACGGAACGATAAACCTGTTGACAATTCTCATTATCATATATATTACTTTTCACATGTTTACCAAAACAAGCAAAGTCGCGACGAATTGCTCCTGATTGTCGCTATGAGACCAAAACGCGCTACAATAACTTTCAAAGGAGGATTGCACCCATGAGCAAGAAAATCATCGTTATCGGAGGCTCGGCGGCCGGGCCCAAGGCCGCGGCGCGCGCCAAGCGCCTGGATCCCGCCGCGGAGGTGACCATCATCCAGAAGGCTCCTGAGATGTCCATGGCGTCATGCGGCTACCCGTATTTCGTCGCCGGAGTGTTCAACAACCGCAATGCACTGCTCAGCACACCCTACGGCGAAGTGCGCGACCCCAATTTCTTCGTGAACACCAAGCGAGTGACGGCCCGCACCGAAACCGAGGTCACATCCATCGACCGTGAACGGAAGAAGGTAACGTGCCGCGATCTGAAGAGCGGCGCAGTCGACGAACTTCCCTACGACAAACTAATCATCGCAACCGGCGCCAGGGCGCGCAGGCCGCCGCTTCCAGGCATCGACCTGGAGGGCGTGACGACCCTGCAAAGCATGCGCGACGCCGACTTCCTGCGCCGGATCCGCGATGAAGGAGTGATAAAGAAGGCGGTGGTAATCGGCGGCGGTCTCATCGGCATCGAAACCTGCGAAGCGCTCCAGCTTTCCGGCATCGACATCACGGTCGTCGAAATGCTGCCCCAGATACTGATGTTCCTGGACTGGGAAATGGCCAAGGTGCTGGAAAATCACGTGCGGAGCAAGGCTGCCAATGTCATCACCGACGTCAGGCTGGCCGGGTTCATCGGTGAAAACGGCAGGCTCAAGGCGGTCAGGCTCGAGAACGGCACCGAACTTCCCTGCGAACTGGCGGTGCTGGCAATCGGCGTGGAACCCAATACGGACCTGGCGCAAACCGCCGGCCTCGAGATCGGGGCTACCGGCGGCATACTGGTAGACGAATACATGCAGACGTCCGACCCTGACATCTATGCCGTCGGCGACTGCGTCGAGGTGGTCCATCGCATCACCGGCAAGAAGACCCGCGCCCCCTTCGGCGACCTGGCGAACCTGGAAGGGAGGGCTGCGGGCGAAAACGCCGCCCTAGGCAACAGCGTCACCTTTCCCGGCACCTACCATACCGGCATCTGCAAGGTATTCGACTTCAGCGCCGGGTCAACCGGACTTTCCGAAAGCAGGGCCCGGCAGGAAGGGTACGAGGACGTGGTAACGGTGATCAACGCCAGCCTGGACAAGCCCGAGTTCATGGGCGCCAAGCTGCTCATATCCAAGATGGTGGTTGACGGAAGCACGGGCAGGATTCTCGGTCTCCAGTGTGTCGGGCCGGGAGATGTCGGCAAGCAGGTCGCCATGGCTGCCATAGCTATCCTGGGCAAGCTCCGGGTCGCGGACGTGGTGAATGCCGACCTTCCCTATGCGCCGCCCTATTCCCTGCCCATCGACCACTTCATCGCAACCGCGCACCTGATGGAGAACAAGCTCAAGGGAAGACTGAAAGGCATCGGGGCGAAGGAGCTCAAGGAAAAGCTGGACCAGGGGGATAAGCCCTACCTGCTCGATGTGCGAACCCCGGGAGAGTTCGACATGATGCGCCTCGGCATCGGGGAAACGCTGATTCCCATAGGCGAACTGCAACACCGGCTCAACGATCTTCCCGCTGACAAGGAGCGTGAGATTGTCTGCTACTGCAAGATTTCCCTCCGCGGCTATGAAGCGGCAGTCCTGCTGGAAGCGGAAGGATGGAAGAACGTCAGGGTCCTGGAAGGCGGCGTCATGGCCTGGCCGTACCGGAGAGAGAAGTAACTCCGGCATAGCCGCTGATATTTCCTGTGCCGATCCCCTGGCCGCAAGCGGTCGGCCGGGGGATCGACTCGATGCGCCACCTGCCATTCCTATCCATTGACCGGCATTTCATCTGTCTTATTTTTCTTCAATTCATTGACGTTCCGGTGGAGCTCTTCGAGGACTTCGTTCTGCGCTGCCAGGTGTTCGAGGATGGCCCGGACCTCTTCTTCCGCCTGCAGGTTTATCTGGTAGTCGTTGTGGGCTTCCAGCCGGTCCCGCTCAGCCTGCCGGTTCTGGCTCATCATGATGACCGGAGCGGTGTAAGCCGCCTGCAGGGAGAGGACGAGGTTCATCAGGATAAAAGGGTATGGATCCCAGTGCCGTACCCAGGCGGTAACGTTCAGTATTCCCCATGCCGTGAGAATTACGGACTGGATGATGATGAACCACCAGGAACCAACCGTTGCGGCAACACGGTCCGCAGCCTTCTGGCCCCGGGTCAGCCGGGTGTCGGCGATCTGGTTGACGTTCTGAACCGGCGGGTGTTCGTGCCGGTACGGCGCTGGAAACCTGGAATTCTTCATAGGTCCTCCCTGAAAGGGATCAGCGGCAGGGAAACGGTCGCTTTCAAACCCTTCCCCTCCCTGCCCGCACTCAGTGAAATGGTCCCGCCGTGCCGCTCTACGGCTGATTTGACGATGGCGAGTCCGAGACCGCTCCCCGAGGAGGCCCCTTTCCGGAAAAAGCGGTCGAAGACCCGTTCCCGCTCCTCCGGGGGTATTCCCGGGCCGGTATCGGCGACTTCCATGACGACCCCGCGTCGGCCATGCCGCACCGACACGTCCACCGCACCACCCGCGGGAGTGTGCCGGATAGCGTTGTCGATCAGGTTGGCAAGTATTCCCCGGAGCGCCTCCTCTTCTCCGGAGATCGCTACGGGCTCGCTTTGCGCCATTCCCAGGTCCACACCCTTTTTCAATGCGATCCGCGCCCGTTCTCCCACTATCTCCGCGGCAAGGTCGGCAAGCATCACGGTGGAGAAAACCGGCGGCGCCTCCGGTTCCAGGCGTGCCAGCGCCAGGAGCTGCCCGACCATTCGGGCGGCCCGGACCACGCCTTCCTTCAGCCGGTCAAGAGCTTCGGAGCGCTCGGCTTCGCTTCCGCTCCTCTCCAGGACCCGCGCCTGGAGCCGCACCGCGGCGAGCGGCGTTCGGAGTTCATGGGCCGCGTCGGCGACAAACCGTTTCTGCGTTTCAATTGAATGGGCCAGTTTTCCCAGGAGGAGATTGAGATGGTCGGCCAGCGGAATGACTTCAACGGGGAGACCGTTCCGGGGAACCGGATCAAGCGCGGCCGGAGAGCGGCGGGAAATATCGTCTGCCAGCCGGGCAAGGGGCCGCAGCCCGCTGCGCACGGCAAGCCAGATGAACAGAGCGAACACGGGGATGGTCAGCGCCAGGGGGACAATTGTCCGCAGGGTGAAATCAAGGCTGATTTCGCGGCGGGCTTCGAGCGGCTGGGAAACCTGAATGACCCGGTCACCGGTCTTCAGGACAAAAAACCGCCAGAACCTGCCCTCGGAATATGCCGTGCTTATCCCCCCCGACTGGAGCGGGAGATTCCGTGCCGGGGAGCTGGCGAAGATGAGGGAGCCGTTTTTCCAGACCTGAATCGCAAAGTCATCCTCCTCTTCGTAGCGGATGCCCGGCGAGGGGAGTTGCACAATGCTTTCCTGGCGGGAAAATGCGTAGGCCATCTGGGTGAGATGGTAATCGAAAAGTTCGTCCAGTTCCTCCCGCGCCTTCAGATAGGTGGCGATTCCCGCCACGACGCCAACCACCAGGAGCCCCCCCAGCAGGAGCGCCAGCAGCCTGCGGTTGATGGATTTCACGGCACGTCCGCCAGCATGTACCCGACGCCGCGGACGGTACGGATGGTCTCCGCACCTATCTTCTTCCGCAGGTTGTGAATGTGGACCTCCACGGCATTGCTTTCTATCTCCTCCCCCCAGCCGTAGATCCTTTCTTCAAGAGCGGCCCGGGAAATAAGCGCTCCCGGCCGATCCATGAGTGCGGCAAGAATCACGTATTCCCGCGCCGAAAGGTGCACCCGCTTGCCGCTTTGGAAAATTTCGCGGGATGCAGGATTGAGAACCAGGGATCCGTGCTCCATGAGCGGCGCCGTCCGCCCCACCCTGCGCCTCTGGAGGGCCCGTATCCGGGCCGCCAGTTCGTCGGGGTCGAACGGTTTCACCAGGTAATCGTCCGCGCCGGCATCGAGCCCGCGTATCCGGTCCGGCACGGCATCGCAGGCAGTTAGAATGATCACCGGAACCGGATCAGCTTTGCATCTCAGCTCTGCCAGGAGATCGAGCCCGCTTTTTCCGGGAAGGCCGAGGTCAAGGAGGATGAGGGAATAGTCCCCCGTGGCGAGCGCGAGTTCAGCCTCTTCGGCGTCCCGCGCCCAGTCCGTGGTGAATCCTTCCTGTTTGAGGGATCTTCGCAGGGCATCGCCCAGCATCACATCGTCTTCCACCAGCAGGATGCGCATCGTCCCTGTGCTCCTCGAGTTCCCTTTTGCAGTGGTCAAGTGTTCGAAACGCGATAAATGATATCACGTCAGGCGAAGCAACGCAAAAGGTACCGGAACAAAGCGGGATTCCAGCTTGGAAAAGGGTCTATGTGATACCGGGTCAATACTATCGGGCGATCGTCAGAACCATGACGGCCAGGACAATCCTCCAAACAAATGCGGCTAAAGGCGGTCAGGAAGGGTTCCGGTCAAGTTTGTGCTTGTAGAGATAGTTGGTCCCCTGGTAATAGCCGAGCGCATCAAGCAGGTAGTTGTCCGGGAGCCGTGCCGCCTCGGTCCTGCCGGTAGCCCGGTCGAAACGGTAGAACTCGATTTCCTTCTTGGGGTCGAGGATCACCATCCTGTCGTTTTTCAGGTAGCCGAGCTTTTCGTACGTGGATATGAAAGCTCGTCCCTCACTGCTTTTCATCAGCAGAATGTCCTTTCCGAGGAACCTGGTCGTATAACTGAAATTCATCAAACCCAGAACGGTCGGCGCTATGTCGATCTGGCTCGCAAGGGTGTCGATCCTTTGCGGCCGTATCCGGCCGGGCGCATAGATCAAGAGCGGAATCTGGTAATTCTTCACGGGCAGGGCGATCTTGCGGGCGCTGCCGGCGCAGTGGTCGGCGACGATGACGAACACTGTGTCGTGGAACCAGGGTTGTGTGCGTGCGTTATCCAGGAATTTGCCGATCGCATAGTCCGCGTATTTCACTCCACCGTTTCTCCCCGCATGGGACGGGATATCGATCTTCCCGTCCGGATAGGTGAACGGCCGGTGGTTGGAAGTCGTCATGACGATGCTGAAAAAAGGCTTCCTTACGCCATAGGACTTGTTCGCCTCCTTTACCACTTTCCGGAAAAGGTCTTCGTCACAGGCGCCCCAGGCATTGTCAAAAGTCACCTCATCACGGGAAAAGTCGGTTTTGTCGATGATCGAGAAGCCGTTGTGGGAAAAGAAATAGTTCATGTTGTCGAAGAACCCGTGCCCGGCATAGATGAACTTGGTGTCGTAGCCCCTGCTCCGCATGAGCGAACCCCAGGAAAAAAAGTTTTCATTGTGGGGCCGCTTGATGATGGAAGTGCCCGGCAGCGGCGGCATGGCGAGCGTCACGGCTTCCAGCCCCCGAACCGTCCTCGTCCCGGCCGCATACAGGTTGCTGAAGAAGAGCGACTCTCCGGCAAGCCGGTCGAGGTTGGGCGTCAAACCTTCCTTACCGCCGAAGTCTTTGAGGTATTCACCGCTCATGCTTTCTTCAACCAGGACGATGACATTGAGCCTCTTCTCGGCTCCCTCATGGCGGATTCTTCGGGTCATGTCGCCGGAATCCCGATCGACATAGCTGTTGTTCGGCTCCCTGACCAGCTCATGCAGGCGGGCGAGCACCAGTTTGTCGTCTTTGCCGACATAGAAGCGGTCGTAATCCAGTTCGCTGTTGGTAAATGCTGCCACCAGGTTGTAGAGACCGTTTTCCGCAAGCTCGTTCGCGTAATTGTCCGCTGTAATGGCGAACACGGTCAGGTCTACGAACACATAGGACAGGATCGGCAGAACCGCAAGTGCCGCACCGGCCTTTAGCCTTTGCCCAAGCGTGGTCTTATTGGTCAGACACCGGTCGAGATGTTTTCTCAGAGCGACAAAAACCGCGATGTTGATGACAAACAACCCGGCAAGAATCCAGTTGACCGGATACGACTCCCTGATGTTGCGGATTACTTCCGTGGTATAGATGAGGTAGTCGATGGCAATGAAGTTGAAACGCGCCCCGAATTCGGCGAAAAAGAAATATTCCGCTGCCACATCGAACAGCAGGGCATAGGTGATAACGAAGAAGTACCACCAGGTTACCGGCCTGCAGTTGAACAGCCGATCGGGGACGAACAGCGCATACAGGAGAAAAGGGATGGAAAGGTAAGAAAAAGTGACGCAATCGAAAAAAAATCCGATCCCGTAAATTTTCACAATCAACAACGGCGTGATGTCCATATTGGGAATAGCCTGGAACAGCAATACTGTCCTGGTGATCAAAGAAAAAGCGAGGAATACCAGGAACAGCAGGCAAAGCATGCGCGGCCTGCCTTCAAGAGGCATATGAAATATCTCCTTCCCGAACAAGAACCAACCCGAAAATAACCGCACAAGGAGGAAAGATATCCTTGTGCGCTGCCATCACGTGAGTTCGTAAATGATGAAACCGCAGATAAAGACCATGAAACTGAGGGCGTTAAAAACCGCCCGGGAGTCACCCCTGCCTTCTTCAACTCATGCAAGATGGATGAAGAAACTTAAGCTAGTATGAAGGACTTTATTTTCTTCAATATGCCCCTCGTCAGCGGGATTCACCTTGACACGACGGTTCGACGTATTATATTGTGCATATGCACAAATAAACCAAGGAGGACACAATCATGCGAATCTGCTTTCCCATCGAAAACAATGAGGGACTGGACAGCAAGCTCTCTGATCATTTCGGTTCGGCGCCGTTTTTCCTGATCGCGGACACCGAAAGCAACGAAGCCACCGTTCTCTCCAATTCCAACCAGCATCACTCCCACGGCGCCTGCAACCCGCTGCAGGCCCTGCAGGGCAGCGGCATCGAAGGGGTTGCTGTCCGGGGCATCGGCGCGGGCGCGATCGCCCATCTTTCGCGTTGCGGCCTCCGCGTCTACCAGGCCGTGGCAGAAACTGTCCGCGAGAACGTGGTGAAGCTGAAAAAGAATGGACTCCCCGAATACTCCCCTGCCCAGGGATGCTCAGGCCATGGACATGGCGGCGGCTGCTGCCATTGACTGGCGGCCGCACTGGTGCTACCCTGACTGCCGTCATGGATTGAAGCAGGAGGGAGAGCGGACATGTCGCCACGCTGCAAAAAAGCCAGAATCTGCACCTGCCCCTTCCGGGGAGACTCGAATGTGGTTTTCAAGCCAGCGGGAATTCCGCTTCGTGAACTTGAACAGGCACAGCTGGATCACGATGAAATTGAATCCATGTACCTCTGTGATTACGAGGGCTTGACGCAGGAAGAAGCCGGTTTGCGCATGGGGGTCTCCAGGGGCACGGTGCAGAGGTTGCTTGCCGCAGCAAGAAAAAAACTTATCGAAGCCCTGGTAAAAGGGAAGGCAATTTCAATGGAAGCAGGCGTCGGCAGGGGAAACTGATTCTTTTGCAAGCCGCCCACTTTCAAATGCCAGGAGGGATTGCCGTTATGGAAATCAGTCTCAACGCAATAGGCATCATCCATACCGGCCACGAGACAAAGGAAGAAGCCCCGATCCAGGGAGCTTTCGATCCCGATGCCGTGGGAACCGTCGAGGTGTTCCCCGAGTATGCGGAGGGGCTGAAGGATATCGAGCTCTTCAGCCACGTCTATCTTTTTTACCACTTCGACCGGGCAGAACCGGGAGAACTGGTCCGCCATCCCTTCCTGGACGACACGCCCCACGGCATATTCGCCACGCGACACCCCTGTCGTCCGAACGGCATCGGCATCACCGTTGTCAGGCTTACGGCACGCTGCGGAAACAGGCTGACCGTGCTCGGCATAGATGTCCTGGACGGCACGCCGCTCCTGGACATCAAACCTTATGTCCCGCGCTTCGACTGTCACCCTGAAGCTTCGGAAGGGTGGTTTGCCGGCAAAGAGGCCAGGAAGAAACCTTCCGGCAGGGAGTGACACTTCGCGTCGGCGCAGCAACATGAAAAAAGGGACAGGCATCGTAGTTCTCGTTGCCTGTCCCTTTTCGTCTGTCGTTTTGCGTGGCTGCCGATTATTTCACGCTCTGAACCGGATAATCGGCCTCCCTCCAGGCCTTGATCCCGCCCGGTTGGCGATAAACGTTCCGGTAGCCGAGCTTTTCAGCCCACATGGCGCCGTTGTGGCTGCGGGTACACTTGGTGAATCCACAGTAGAAGACGATCAGCCGGTTCTTGTCCGGGCCCAGCAGTTTGATCAGCTCTGCTTTCGTCTTGTCATTGAGTGACGTCATCTCCGGGATGGGAAATTCGAACTGCTTTGCACCCGGTATGTGGTTCTTCTTGTAGCTGGCTTCATAGGGCATGGTGTCAACGATGAGCATGGGTTTCTTTTCATCCATCCACTTTTTCAGTTCTTCCGTCGAGACCACGCCATAACCGCCTCGTTCCACTTCCCTGCTGAAGGTAACGGCGCTCTTTTCGGTTTCCAGCTCCTTGACGCCCCAGGCATGGGTGGTGGACACCATCGTGCCTGCGGCCAAAAGCGTCAATGCAGCGGTCACAACAAAATTCTTCATCGCATTCATTCGATACTCCTCCTAGATGATTTTGACGCATTTCAATCGACCTGCGGAATCTTTTCTCCCCATGCGCCACTTGCAACGGTACAGGTAGAGATAACAGCAAACAGCTACCATGAGAAAATCCCGGTACAGGGCCTGTCGCAGGCTGTCCTGCCCCTTGAGTTCCTCGGTTGAAAAACAGCCGCAATCGATGTCCAGATCCTTCAGCACGCCATACCAGAGTATGGAAATGAACATGCCGAGCATGCCGGAGATGGCGGTCAATGCGCCGGGAATCTCGAACAGGAGTCCGGCGCCGGCCAGCAGCTCGATCACCGGCAGGCCGATCGCAACCGGCGCCAGAAGGAGATCGGGCACAAGTCCGTATTGCGAAACCATCGCGGCAAATCCCTTGACATCCAGAAGCTTGATCATGCCGGAGTACAAGAATACGCCCGCCATGGCAAACCTGAGCAGGCGGTACAACCAGAAATTGAGTTTCAGCAGGGGAGTCATGCAGCATTTCCGAGCTTCACTTGGATTGCCCGGACATCTTCATGTGGGCGACCATTGATGTAACCCTAATGAAATGCAATGTCAAATTGATAATATCGCAACGAGAGAGAGAATCTATTGATTTTATCGATAACGCGTTGCCAGGAGAGAGATTTCCACTTTGTCAAAACACCTTCCCCGTTTTTTCAGGGTCGCGGCATTACGCAATTCATCATTCGGCCGCCACTTTCCACAGATAGAGCGATGCGACCGTGCCATAGGGAGCATAACGTTTCCGGTATTTTTCAAAGGCAGCCCTGTCCACCCTCTCTATGCCGTAAAGCCTCATCATGCCGCGCTGGATACCGAGATCGCCCCTGCTGACGACATTCGGCCGTTGCAGGGAAAAAATCAGCAGCATTTCGGCAGTCCAGGCGCCAATGCCGGGCACGGAGGAAAGGCGCCTGATCACTTCGTCGTCCGGCAACGCTGACAGTTCGGACAAGTCCAGTTCTCCCTGCGCCACGGCTTCGCCGATCCCCTTGAGGTAACTTGCCTTGCGCAAGGAAAGCCCGCACTGCCGGATGCTTTCCGCATCAACGGCAGAAACGGCCCGGGGAGTGATTTCTCCGCATCGTTCAACCAGCCTTTTCCAGACCGTTGCGGCTGCCTTTGCGGAAATCTGCTGGGCGACGATGCTGTTAACCAGAGCAGCAAAGAGGTCGGGTATGACCCTTCGCTCGATCATGCCGATCCGATCGATGGCCAGGCCGAGTTTCCTGTCTTTCTTTTTCAGGTGCTCGATTTCAGCCCGGCCGTACTTAAAAACTTCCATGCCGCTTCTCCAGTTCCAGCAGTTTCTCTTTCAGCTCCAGGCCACCGCCGTAGCCGACCAGTTTGCCATTCTTGCCGATGATCCGGTGGCAGGGGATGAAAATCGGAATGGGATTCCTGTTGTTGGCCTGCCCCACAGCCCGAACAGCTTTGGGATTGCCGACGGCTGTCGCAATATCCTGGTAGCTTGCCGTCTGCCCGTAGGGCACCTCCCGCAGTTTCCGCCACACTGCCCTCATGAACGGCGTACCCTTCGGCTCGAGCGGGAGAGCGAATTCGGTCAGCCTGCCCGTCAGGTAATCTTCCAGTTGTTCGAAAGCCTGCCGAAGAAGCGGCGTTTCCCCCTCTTCCCGGCCGTGTTGGAGCATATCGCTTTCAAAGTACACGGAGATGATGTTGTCGTTTTCCTCTTCGATCCCGATTCTGCCTATGCTTGTATCTCTAAAACAAATCATGTTGCCCGGCCCCCTTGTCCGTTCGCCCGATCGTCCCATGAAATCCGAGCAGGCATTCAAGCGACTGCAATATTTCCATAGTCAATGCCGAAAGCCACGCCTTTCCGGGTCAAAAATCATTTCATACTCGTATCGAAACCTGCTGCCGCTTCAGATGAAATTATAGCGCACAGCGTCAATGTGGGCCAAGTAAGAAAATCGCATCGCCACCGGGCAATCCCGGCGGAGAAAAGGGCCTTTCCCCGGTTGCCCCCCCGTCAAAAAACTTGGCAAGCCACATATCCCGTACACATTCCCGTTGCATCGTTGTATGATTTTATATATAATGCTGCCGTTTGTCCCGGACATTTTTCCCGTCGAATCCTCTGCTTGCCGGGCATCACCCGAAATCGTAACCCAAGGAACATCCACGGCATCTCCACAGCCCCTGGAAACGGATTTATCCCCGTGAGAGGGAACAACAAAAGAAAGCTCCTCACCGCACGTCCCAGAGTGCGGACACCGGGCAAATCACCGCTGAAAAGCTTCAGGACCAGGCATGATCAAGTACGACATCGGTTCAAAATTGAGGGAATTGCGCCTGTCAAGAAACATGACGCTGCGTTCCGTTGCCGGCGAAATAGGTTTTTCCATAGCCCTTCTTTCCCAGATCGAGAAAAACAACATTTCCCCACCGATCCCGACACTTTCCAAACTTGCGAAATTCTTCGATGTGAAAATGAGTTCGCTGTTCACAGAGCAGGATGAACAGCGCAAATACGAAATCATCAGGAAAAACGACAGAAAAATCGTTTCGCACGTCGTATCCAGGACCGGCAATCGCCACACCTACTCCTACGAACCGTTTTCCACGAAGATGAGGAACAAGAAGATGACTCCGTTTCTCATAAACCTCGCCGACACTCGGGACGCCACCACCTACAGCCATGACGGAGAATCATTCATCTTCGTTCTCAAGGGAACCATGGCCATGTTCCTGGACAATCAGGAAATAGTACTGGCCGAGGGCGACTGCATATATTTCGACTCCTCGATGGATCACCGCTTCGAAGTCAGGAAAAGCAAGGATTCAGTGATTCTGGAAGTTACGGCCAGCCCGTCCTGACCACATTCAACACGTCCGGGACATCATAAACTTAATCGGATCGGCCCAGCAGACTTCATTGCCCAGTTCAACCATGCCCCCAGCCCGTAACGTGAAAAAACGCGGGAACATCACGTTCCCGCGCCATCATCCCAATCGGCACAAGCAGTTAACCGCTTGACTCTATTTGACCGCTTTTTCCTGCACCTTCTTGCCTGTCTCCTCCATTTCCTTACCGGCCTTCTCCGCAGCGCCCTTCAGCTTCTCAGCAGCCTCCTCCAGCTTCTTGCCGGCCTTTTCCGCTGTCTCCTTGGCAGCCGAGTCGACCTTCTCCACCGCCTTGTCGACTTCTTTTCCCGCTTTTTCCGCGGGGCCTTCCTTTTTCTGACAACCAAGCGGCGCGAAACACAACGAAGCAGCCAGAACAACCATCAACAACCTTCTCATACGTCCTCCTCTCATTAATCACCCTCAAAGCAGGATTCAGGGGACACCCCTCAAGCAATCAGCATACCATATCTTTCGCGCATTTCATGCGGCATCGCAGACCAGTTTTCACAACTTATTTGGAATGAACTGAGATTATTTCATCCCCTCAAGCCTCCATACATGAAAATTATCAGGTATACTTGGATTCAGGGAGTCGAGTCCAGTTGATCAGGCGCAACACGCCAAGGTCATACGAAAACTCGGATCGCATCAAAGGTCGGCCGCGGGTCGCCGGGAATATCCCCGCGCCGCGCCGCCATCTCAATGAAAAAGGAGGAAACCCGTCATGTTCAAACCGTCCAGGATTCTCATCCCCACTGACATGTCCGATCACGCTGACAAGGCCATTCGCCAGGGATTCGAGATCGCGAGGCAGTTCGGCTCGGAAGTCTTCGTGCTCCACGTGGTCGGGGAGCACGTCACGCAATGCACAGTCGATTACTGTATCGATGTGAAACTGGCCGATGAGCTGCAGAAACAGGTAATGGAGGGCGCCAGGGAAGGCATAAAAAAACAGGTCGAGAGACTTGTGGGAGAAGATGCAGCCAAAGCCACGCTGGATGTTAAGGACGGGGTGCCGTATGACATGATCCTGAAGGAAGCCGATGAAAAAGCGGCCGATTTGATCGTCATTTCATCCCTCGGCACCACCGGCATGGCGAAATACCTGATCGGCAGTGTTGCGCGGCATGTCCTTCTGGGAGCAAAATGCTCCGTGCTTCTCGTCAGATAGGATTAAGAAGGTCTCATCGCCGGGTCCGAATCAGAAGCAGATTACGGCGACGGATAAATTGACTCGTAGAACGCGCCCCCGGCTTCCTTCTGTGAACGCCGGGGGCGATTTCACATTCTCCCGGTTTGTAGGGACGTAAAGCGCGGAATACGCGTATCGAGATGCAAGAAGCACTATCTGGGAGATTTACGCTTCATGGATAAGTGCTGCAGCCTCTGCCAGACTGTGATAACCTGCAAAGCCGGAATACCGGCCGGCGGAAAACAACCCGTGACCGGAAGGTATGGCCGAGGCAGCGCCACCAGGCCGCCGGCCGCAACTTCACAGGAGAAAGGCGACACCATGCTTATCGAAAAGATCCGTCAAGACAGGATGAAGGCAATGAAATCCCGTGACGAGAAGAAAAAGAACCTGCTGGGCGTTCTGATCGCGGATGCATGCAAGGATGTCAAGCAGCCCGACGACGCATCAGTGATACGGTTCGTAAAAAAATTCATCGATAACGCCAGGGAAAACCTGGGAATGCTGGAAAAAGGAGGCGGATCCGCCACGGCCAGGGAAGACGCGCACAGGGAGATCGATATCCTCACGGAATATCTGCCCTCCCAACTGACCGGCGACTCCCTCGCGGAAGCGATCAGCGCATTGATGGCAAATGAATCAATCGAGCCGCTCCCGGCCAGCATGGGCAAGGTCATGAAAGCACTGGGAACGCATTATGCCGGAAAGTACGATGGCAAGGAAGCCAGCGAGCTGGTCAGAAGCATCCTTTCGGGGAATAAATGAGCGCATGATGAAACAAAAAGGCTAAGAGCGCCGCCCCCCTTTTGAAGCATCCCACGCGCGGCCCGAATCCATCCCCCTTTTCTCCTGGACGGGAAGGAAACCCTGTTTCTGTCGAAACCGGTGCCTACATGGCTCCCGTCACTGGGGAGAAGGCAACCTGATCGCCGTTTTTCAGAACCGTGTCGGTCTCCGCTTCCCTGTTGTTCACGAAAATGATCTTTACCGCCTCCAGGGGCAACGAAAGCTTCTCAATCAAGTCATGGACGGTTGCGCCCTCCGGCAGTTCGTGGTCGGTGCTGCCCCTGTAGTCGCACGTGCCTTCCTTGATCATGGTTGAGAAGCATTTCACCTTGACGCTGATCGCGGGATGCCCCTCCTCTGAAGTGGGCACGCCCTCCATCCTCAGGAAAAATGATTTCGACGCGCCGCACAACGGGCAGACCCAGCTGTCAGGCAGGTCTTCGAAAGGCGTACCCGCGGGTATCCCCTGGGAGGGATCTCCCAAGTCGGGATCATAGACGTACTGGCACCTGCATTGGTATTTATCCATTTTCAGCCACCTCCCCGGGCATCATTCCTTCCAATGGATGCACTGCACAGGACACAAGTCGACCGCACCCGACTGGATCTCATCCTCCGAAGCGCCTGCCGGATCGTAACATTCAGCCTTTCCATTATCCGCGAAACGGAAAGCGCCGGGAACATTTTCGACACAAAGCCCGCAACTGATGCATTCGTCCTGATCAACCCAAGCCAGCTTAGCCATTTGTCTTCCTCCTCAGTCCGGTTACCATATCTGCTCCTAAACCGTCATGCCTCTTGTATAAGAATAAAATGAGTAGGCGGGTTGTCAATCTTCATCGTGACATGAAGGCCATCGCCCATGCCTTCGAACTCGGCCTGTGCGTAAATTATTTTTTTCCGCCAAAACCGCACATGACTGATTTTCCACCGGCGGCAGCGGTTGGTAATGATTTTCGTTTTCTTTTATGCTATCGTATATGCAAGAAAGGCCAGTAAATGCACGGTTGACGAGAGTGCGTATCTGTGAACTTTCGAAGGAGGCAGGAAATGGAAAACACGCTCAACTTCGGCGGGAAAACATTCTGTGAACTGACGGCGAACGGAACCTACTGCAAGATGCTCGAACTTTCGGGGCTCCCGGACGACGAACTCTTCAGAAGGATGGGCAGCGCCGGGCGTCAGTCCATATCGGATGCAAAACCTGACAACATCTACCTTGAATCAGAGAACAGCGGTGACGTGGAAGGTAAATCAGCGACGTTCTTCCGGCACGCAACGATCGACGCGTTATCACCGGCCCTGTATTTCAACCCTTCTCTCGATGACCTGGATGGAGGGAGGAGTCTTTTCAGGTCGCTGGAAGAACATTTCGACCGCATCATCTGCGCGACAGCGAACGAAAGTCCTCTTTACGGCTACAAACAGGAAGCAATCAGGCTGGGAAACAAGTGCCTCGAAGCGATTTCGGGGAACTATCCGGAAATCGACAGAAACATTGTCGAACTGTATGTGGCGTTTCGCATGAAAGGGTTGTTCAATGTATGCACCAGGTATTCTTGATCGGTAAAAGCTTCCCAAAAGGCAGGGCGATCATGAGAGCGCCCTGTCTTTTACAGCACCCGTGTAGCAAGAGAAGACGTGGACCACTTTAACCTCTCCCGATTCGAGACATGAATCGGGTAAAACTCTCACGCATCAAACTTTTTAAAGCGGCGAAAAATCCGGAAATATAATACCGTTATTTTTTCGGCCCGGATCCCCATTCTTCCCCTTTTGCCAACCATAACCGGCACTTTCCCCCTGGCTGCTGCCTGCAGGCATTCTGGTTTTCCCGAAAAATCCGAGCATTGTTTATCGAAATTAAATCTCTCGCTAGAGCCTTACCGGAATAAGCAAATATTTTGTGCGCATTTTCATACCATTGTTTTATAGTGTCATATCAAATAGATACTTTATTTTGCATGGCAGTTGTTTTTCGCCCCGCGATGCATCGTTCCATTAATTTCATTTGACAGCAGGCTTTAGTATCCCTAAAAATACCAGCGATAATTTCTGTCCAAACCGCCGAACGGGGTCTGCCGGCCGGGGATGCAGCGTTTTCGATCCCCGCGTCGACAATATGAGCATGGTATTCAACCGGGCATTCATACCCGGAATTCCAGGAGGATCCATATGATAGAAGAAAAGATCGATCAGATGGTTCAAAAAGCCAAAGCAGCCCTTGCCGAGTACAAAAAGCTCGACCAGACAAAGACCGACGCGATCTGTGAAGCGATTGCAAAGGTCATTGAAGACAACAAGGAGCCACTTGCCAAAATGGCCGTTGAAGAAACGCGCCTGGGCAATGTTCCCGACAAGATCATCAAGAACCATTTCGGCTCCACGGTTGTCTGGAATGACATGAAGGGCGTCAAAACGGTCGGCGTGGTTAAGGATGAAAACGACATTATAGAAATTGCTGAGCCGGTCGGTGTGGTTGCCGCCGTCACTCCGACAACCAACCCCACTTCGACGGTATGCTTCAAAATCCTGTCCGCCCTGAAGGGGCGCAACGTGGTTATTTTCGGTTTCCACCCCCGCTCCCAGAAATGTTGCACAAAGACAGCCCAGCTGTGTCTTGACGCCGCTATAGCTGCAGGCGCTCCCAAGGATTGCATCCAATGGATCGAGGAGCCTTCCGTGGCAGCGACCAACGCGCTGATGACCAATCCCGGTGTCGACGTAATCCTCGCCACCGGTGGCGGCGCCATGGTCAAGGCCGCCTACAGTTCGGGAAATCCCGCTTTCGGTGTCGGCGCAGGCGGCTGCCCGGTTTACGTGGCTTCCGACGCGGACATTGACCAGGCAATGAACGATGTCGTCCTCTCCAAGACCTTTGACAACGGAGTTGTGTGCGCTTCGGAACAGAACCTGATTTTCGACAGTGCCGCCGTTGCCGACAAAGCCATCGCAAAACTGAAGGAACTCGGCGTATACCTGGTCAACGCAGAAGAGAAGGCAAAGCTCGAAAAGCTCTATTACGGCGACTGCTACGTCGTGTCCGGCAAAGTTGTCGGCCAGGCTGCACCGGTTATTGCTGAAATGGCCGGTTTCTCGGTACCGGCAGGAACCCGCGCCCTCCTGGTCGGCCCCCTGAAGGGAACCCAGGAAGTGGAGCCCATGTGCCGTGAAAAGCTCTCCCCGAGCCTTGGTTACTTCATCGTCGACGGCAAGGATGCGGCCATTAACCTCTGCGAAACGCTTTTGAAAAAAGGCGGCGCTGGCCACACAGCCGGCATTCACTCTTCGAACGACGCGCTCTGCATCGAATTTGCGCAGAAAGTCGACGCCAATCGGGTGACTTTCAACTCCCCAACCAGCCACGGCGCCATCGGAGGACTGTTCAACGTCATGATTCCCTCCCTGACTCTCGGCTGCGGATCCCAAGGCAACAACATCACCACCGACAACGTGAGCTTCCGCAACCTGGTCAGCATCAAACGCGCCGCGCGGAGAGTCGTCCAGGGCTGAGACGTCACGAATAAAGCCGAAAGTGTCTGCAGCCTTCATCGCAAACAGGGCTGCACGGCAGGAAGTGTCATGCCATGACATCCCCCCTCCACCCTGTGGAGGGGGACCTCCCCACCATCATCCATGCCAGCCTGCTGGAACAAAGAAGCCTTCCAGCAGTGATATCCGCTTTCACATCATAAAACCGTCTTGCCCGATGATCGCAAAACCCCTTCCGCAGCCCTGATGCCGCTGGCCCATGCACCGGTAATGCCGCGCGACGTCCCGGCGCCGTCGCCAATCATATAGACGTTCCCGCTCACCCGGAAATGTCGATCCAGGAACGTGGGTTTGTTCGCATACATCTTGATTTCGGGATAATACATGATCGTGCTCGGATGGAGAATGCCCGGCACTATGGTATCAAGTTTCTTCATGGCAGCCCAGACGTGACGCAGAATCTTGGCCGGAACGGCGAGCCCCAGATCTCCGGCCGTAACCGGGCAGCTCGGTGCAAACGAATACAGGTCGTCGTTGAAGGTCTCCGCGGTGGAGCGTTTCCCCATGCGGAAGTCCCCGACACGTTGCATGAGCGGCTTCCCGCCGCCGATCTCGTTGGCCAGCCGAGCCAGGAACACCGCCATCTGCTGACCGCTTCTGACCGGGTCCTTCAGGCCGATGGTCTTGAGGAGGGCGAAATTCACCAGGTTGTTCCCCGCATGCTCCTCTGAGAGCGCATGTCCGTTGACGAGGTTGAACCCCTGGTACTGCTCCAGCACCACCCTGGCATAACCGGAATTGGTGCAGAAGGTCCGCACCCCGTCAGGAAAGATGAACTTGGGGTCGTAATAGTCGTTGACGATGGCGTAGTTGTTCACCGTTGTTTCGAGGCGTATACCGACATCAACCACATTGTCAAGGTAGTCGATACCCAATCGTTCCATCACCTGCTGGAGAAACCTGAACCCCCTCCGGCCGGGCGCGACGATAACTTTTCCAGCGCGCAGCGTTTCCGCACCGCCGACGACTACTCCCGGGCCGGCAGAGGCGTCGAAAACATCGGTGACTTCCTTCTCGAGAGAAAAACACACCCCACGGCTTCCGAGGTCATCCATGAGACGGCGGATGAGTGCCCTGCTCCGGTCGGTGCCGACATGGGATTGACGGACATCGAGCAGCGTGACGCCGATCCGTTCCGCCCGCCGCTGGTAAACCTCCAGGTTGATTTTCTCCTTGAATACCGGCCGCAGATGTGACTCCACGCGGGGGAGAAGCCGCTCCGCCTCTTCCCTGGACCAGTTTTCGACGACGAAGCCGATCGGATAGGTATAGTTCTGCTTGCAGTCGTTCAACAGACCGCCGGAACAGATTTTCTCCCGGTCGATCATGAGAATGGAAAGAGAGGGTGATACATCGGTAAGTTGAAAAGCAGCACCGATTCCTGCCGGACCGGTGCCGACTATTATGATGTCGTAATCCGCTTTGGGCATTGGTGGCTCCCGTGACCGGCATTTTCCACTCAATTATACCCATCTTTTCTGCGTCGTCTTCTCCGGGCAGGTTAACGATGAAACTACCGGCGTCATTTGCCGGCATTTCGTTTCAGGTATTCCTCCAGCCTGCCGGCAATCTCCAGCAGCCCTCGCCGGGCCGCTTCGTAATCGCCCGTTTCAACAACAGGCACCGAGTATCCCCCATAATATTCAGGAGTTTGATATAACTTCGGCCGAAGGGAATAATATCTGGGTATATCGACCATCAAGTTATCGAAAACGATTTCCATCCCATGGTCACCGACATGTGCCTGCATGGTGAAGGAAATGGTATACTGGATTCTGTCTATTTCCTCCATTTTTCCTTCCGCCGGGTACGCGATAAAGCCGTTTGCCACGATCAGACCCGATTTCTTGTCGGCAACGTCAATGACATGCCCCTTTGAATACAGGTGCCGCTCAATCCATTCTTTAGATTTCTCATAGATGTTTTCTTTTGCCATCCCTGGCAGATTTATGCCCGTTTCGATAGCTGCAGGCGCCATGGGCACCGGGTTGTACGTTACACAGCTGGACATCAGCAAAACGAGTGGAATCATCAGGATTCTCATGGTAATCACCCCGCGATTGGAAAGTGCTTCGTGCATGATTTCTGTGCAGTCCTCTTTTCCCCCTGGCAAGGCACTACGGCCATTTTCCTTGCAATTTTAGCATATTAGCCAACACTCGGCAAGGCCATCACACCTGGCCGGAACGCTATGCACAACTGCCGGGAGGGCAGAATGAACTATTTCCCGATTATAGAAATAACCAGTTTTCCATAGGGGATGTTCTTTATGCGGAAATACTTCCGCCACAGGTAAAACCCGCACCCGCGGTACAGGCGAAACAATGGTCGCCTACGGCAATCGGTTCCCCTCGACGAGGCAGTTCGGTGACGGTGGACACATGCCGCCTCAGTCCGCTCTGGGGGAGATGGGCCGCCAGATTGAAGTCGCAGTCATACAGATACCCCTCCCAGTTCACCGAGATCAACGAGCTGCACATCAGGCCGGGAATAGCGCTTGGATTGAAACGCTCCTTCAGTTTCGCCAAGTAGCCGACCAGGTTGCCTGAATGGTCCAGCCAGGTGCGGAAGCGCCCCAACGGCACGTTGGCAAAGCTGAAAAGGCTGTTGAAGCGGATGCCGTATCTGCGGAGCAACTCTCGGCGGAAGCGCGACTCTGCCGGGCCTTGCCCTTCCGGCAGAAATGCCCCGGCCGGATTGACCGCAATATGCAGCTCAAGTCCGCTCCCCTCGGTACCGTAGCCATGCGAGTTGAGCCGCTGCAATACTTCGATGCTGGCATGATACACTCCGCTCCCCCGCACGGCGTCAGTTTGGGAAGCAGCCAACGACGGCAGAGAGGCGATGATGTTTGCGCGGTGCAGCCGATAGAGCTCAATGAGTTCCGCGGATTCAGGCCGGGCCAGCGCCAGGAGGTTGGTGCGCACGACCAGTTTCGGCGTCAACGGCGCCAGGCCCGTTATCAACCGTGGCAGATGGGGCACCAACTCGGGAGCGCCACCGGTAATGTCAATGGTTTCGAACGCAAAGCGTCCGGCAAAACCGATCACGGCTTCGACTGTCTCGGGTCCCATCATTTCCTTGCGGGTTGGACCCGCCTCAAGATGACAGTGCTTGCAGGCCAGATCGCATGCAAGGCCCACATTGATCTGCAGCCAGTTGGTGTCGTTCCTTTTAAGATCTATTCCGTGAGCGTGCAGAGTTTCCAAAAACGTCATGTTGCACTCCGATAAATAGAGAAATCACTTACAGCAGCTTTAATAAATGTGGTGCGGCATTCTTGAGATCAGTGAGGGTATCTATATCCTGCAAAGTATCCAGGATTGCCGGCGCCAATCCTGCCGACCTGCACCGATAAAGGGTCTGGTCCAATACCTGATCGGTACTCCAGCTGATCTGTTCAAAAATGGCAGGACTGAAACGCTCGACCGTACAGCCGATCAGGCAGTAGCCGCCATCGTGGGCCGGAGCGATTACCATGCCGGAACGCTCCAGAACTGCTGCAGCCTTTTGCAGATAACACTCATCAAGACCAACAATGTCGCTGCCGCACAGCAATACCTTCCGGTGCCCCTCTGCAAACAGCCGCAGGAAAGCATTGGTCATCCGTTCGCCCAGGTCCGCGCCTTCCTGGCGGCACCAACTGAGTGCATGACATCGCCACGACTCAGGCAACTGTTCGGACAGTTCACCGCCAAAGAAGAGAGTCAGCGGCAAACCGCAGTCATGTATCGCGGCGACGATCGGCTCAACCAGGGAACGGTACACCCGGCAAGCCTGTTCCGCTCCCAGTTCCCGCGCAAGCCGGGTCTTGACCCGGCCCGGAACCGGCGGTTTGACAAAAAGACAAATGACCGGCTTTGAGCTCACGGGTACTCCTTCGCCAGCGCCGATGGATCTGCCCCGGCCAGGTATCGAATCAATAACCGCCAGTTGCGGAACGTGCGTGCAAGCACCCCATCCTGCTGCCAGCGCCGGGCTGAAGTCTTCACCCGGCACGGCAAAAGCCTGCACGCGCCTCCCACCTGCTTCAGGCGGCGGACAAGGGCCACATCCTCCATCAGGGGTATGTCGGGAATGCCGCCGGCCCGTTGCAATACCTGGCGGGTCGCGTACAGGGCCTGGTCGCCGTATGGCAGAGAGAACAGTCGGCAGCGAAGATCGACGCTGCGCTCGATGATGCGAAACATCACGCCTTCAGCATCAATTCCCAGCTTGAAAGCGCCCCATTTACCGCCATCCTTCACTGCATCCGAAATCATCCGCAACCCGTTGTCCGGCAGCCGGGTATCAGCATGCAGCATCAGGATGATCATGCCGGTCGCTCTTGCAGCACCGGACGACAACTGGCTGCCTCGACCTCGCGGAGCAGTCAGCCGGACAACCGTAAGATCACTGATCATGGCAAGGGTGGAACCAGCGGGATCCCCATCCACAACGATGATTTCACACATGGCATCCTGGGCGCGCACCTGGTCAATCAACCCGTTAATCCGGTGTTGTTCCCGTAAAACCGGTATGATAACGGAAATGCTCATGTAAGTTGTTCTCCGAAGCTCACATGGATATCTTTTCGGCGATCTTCCGCATCTGGACACCATGCGCCAATGATGCGCCGCCACGGATGGCACTGGCCACGTGGACAGCTTCGGTCATCTCCTCCAGGCTCGAGCCTTTTTCGAGACAGGCACGGGTATAGGCATCAATGCAATATGGGCATTGTACCGCATGGGCCACTGCCAGGGCGATCAGCGATTTTTCCCGCTCGGTCAAAGCTCCGTCGGCGAAGACCGCGCCATAATAATCGAAGAATTTCCCGGCCAATTCCGGCGCATCCTTGCCGATGTCCCCGAATTTTGCCAGATCAGCCGGCGTATAATAGGTTTCCATGCAAACTCCTTCCAGAGCTGAGGGTCAGTTGTTGTCGATAGCTTTGCCTCAGACATCTTACTGCTTTTTGAACTTGTAATAAAGTGCAGGAATCAATGCAGACGAACCGATCAGCGCAAAAGTTTCGAGTGCGTGCGGCAAAGCGATACCAGAAAGCGGGCGATGGTTGCCAGACCCGCACCGGATGAAACCTGATTGCAGGATTCCACAAACGCCTTGCGGGATTCAATCTGAAAAGCGGTACCCTTCAAATATCCGTGCGACAGCTGTTGCACCGGCCCACCATGACACCTGTAACAAACGCCCGGCCAACGAACCCCTGTCCCCCATGATGTCCACGGACGGTCGCCGGAAGGTAAAAGTTCGCTTCCCTGCCGAAGATATCGCAAGACCGTGAATATAAAGATCAATCCATGCACCAACCCGTTTACGGCCCGTGCGCGGGGACTCCAGTGGCATGCGACATGCTGTTTAATGTGAAATATGCGTGTAGAATGTTTTCTGAGTAATGCAACGTTCATTTCACGAGGTGGACAATGACGACAAATGTTTCCGCAGGCAAGTCAGCGATCGGCCGTTTGTTTATTCTCGACCTGAGCGGCGGGCGCATCCTTTCCCTGAAACCCGACGGTTCTGATCGCAGGGTCATCATAACGGAATGCAGGCACCCCGATGGCGTGGCAGTCGATGCCGAAGCCGGGCATATCTACTGGACCAACATGGGTGTGCCGCTCCTGGAAGACGGTTCCATCGAGCGCGCAGACCTCGACGGCCTGAACCGCACGGTGATTGTACCTGAAGGCAGCACGTTCACGCCGAAGCAACTCCATCTCGACCGGAAAAACCGCAGGCTTTACTGGTCGGATCGCGAGGGGATGCGGGTCATGCGCTCCAATCTCGACGGGTCGAACGTCGAAACCCTCGTTGAGAGGGGGTGCGGCGATGCGGACCGCACGGACGTATTGAGAAGGTGCGTCGGGATTGCCCTCGATGTGGAGCGGGGACAATTTTACTGGACCCAGAAAGGCCCTGAAAAGGGAGGGAAAGGGCGCATTTTTCGCGCGGGAACGGAAATGCCCGGTGGGCAGACCCCGTCGAGCCGCTCGGATATCGAGCTGCTGTACGATGGACTGCCTGAGCCGATCGACCTGCAGCTCGATTTAGAAAATCGCATGATGTACTGGACGGATCGTGGCGATCCTCCTCTCGGCAACACGGTAAACCGCGCACCGATGGACAGCGATCCTTCTCGCAGGAAAGAGCCTGAGATACTGGTCACCCGCCTTATGGAGGGAATCGGGCTGTCTCTCGACCTCACTGGAGGAAGAATGTTCTTCACCGACTTGGGAGGTTCGATCTATTCAGCCAGGCTCGACGGGTCGGACAAGAAGACATTGCTCGAAATGCAGGGAAACCTTACCGGCATTGCATATGTTGAACTGAATACACAGGGTTAGCCCTGCAGGCAGAGCCGCGGATTTACTTCCTGGAGGCCATTCCAGCACGTATGCCGCGGCAGGACAATTTGCGGAGCTTCGAACATGGCAGTTCTGGAACGAGTCATCGGAATCATCTTGCCGGTCTTCATAATTGTGGCTTTCGGCTATGTCTACGCACGTTTACGCGGCGACACCGTCAGGATGGACATGACCGCGGTCAATCGCGTCAGCATGGATGTGCTCTGCCCCATGCTGGTATTCTCCGCTTTGGTGGGCAAAGACTTCGATCTTGCCCACAACGCCGTCCTGATACTGGCGGGAAGCGCGATTTCCCTCGGTTCCGCCGTCCTGTCACTGCCCATATGCCGCCTGCTTGGTTACGATGCCCGAAGCTTCATCCCCCCGATGATGTACAACAATTGCGGCAACATGGGATTGCCGCTGGCGGCGCTCGCTTTCGGCGCCAGCGGCCTGGCATCGGCAGTAGCGATGTTCATGGCCGGCAGCCTGGTATATTTTTCGGTCGGCATCAGGATCGTCGAAAGCGGCCGCAAAGGCGCGCACACATCGTTCTTCAGACTCCTGGTCAGCCCCATGATGATCGCCATGATTTCAGGAATTCTCTTTTCACTGGTCGGGATTACCCTTCCGGGACCGCTGCTCCAGGCCTTGAAGATGTTGGGCGAAGCGTGCATCCCGATCATGCTGTTCGCGCTCGGCGTACGCATGATCGATGTCAGTTTCCGTTGCTGGCAGATCGGTCTTGCAGGGGCTGTCGCCTGCCCTGTTACAGGTCTGGCAACGGCCTGGATCCTGGATGCAACACTGACATTGACTGCGCTCCAGCGGGGCCAGGTGTATCTGTACGCCGCGTTGCCGCCGGCGGTGTTCTGCTTCATGGTGGCTGAGAAATACAAGCAGGAGCCGGACAAAGTGGCGGCAATCGTGCTGATGGGGAATCTGGCAGCGCTGGTATTCGTACCGTTGGGATTGTGGCTGGGTTTCCGGGCTGCTTGATCACGCCATAGTACCTCTGCCCGGCAAGAGATCACAAAAATCACGTGACCGCCGACCGACCGGGCCTGAAAAGCAGAGGATCTGAAAGCACTTTTTTCCGGGTACGGGTAGTATTCCAGCTCAACCCTGGTTACTGCCCCCTCTCAAGTTTCCTTTTGACAGGTCTGTCGGTTCGCAACGAACGCGGATCATTTCCAGGAGACCGGGGCTACCCGGACCGGTCCCCGCTGCACGGTACGGTGATAACGGACTTCGGGCAGGCCAAAAGCCATCACATATCCAAGCCTGTGGTCGTCGGGGATACCGAGCCGGCCGCACAGTTCCGGGAGCAGTTCGGAAAAAGTCCATTTCGCGAGCCCGTTCCAGACAGTACCGACTCCCAGGCTCTGAGCGTAAAGTTCGAAATATGCGAGCGCAATCAGGCAATCCGCATCGGGAGTCGGACAGTCTTTCGGGGCCGAGGTAATGACCAGGTGCGGAGCGCCGCGGTAAATCGTATCAATTCCCTCCTCTTCCCACGCCCTGACGCAGTCGTTGAAATAGTCCCTTCCGGGAGGCAGTTTTCCCTCTCGCATCAGCTCAGCCAGGCCTTCCATCGTTGTCCGGCGCAGTTTTGCCATGGTGTTCTTGTCATCCACGACAGTAAACAGGACCTGACGGAAATTGACTCCTGTCGGCGCATATCCGATCACATCGAAAATTTTCTGCATCAGCTCCGGTGACAGGTTCTCGTCCCGGTACTGCCGAACCGAACGGCGGCTCTTGATGAGGGTCTCGACATTTTCGGGATCGGCAGGGCTTCCGTCAACGGGCACACTGTCTTCAGCCCTTTTACCCAGGATCGACACCGCCCCTGTCGGGCAGACCGCAAGACAGTGTTGGCATTCAATGCAGGAACTCTCTTTTTCCGGGGCAATGGCTGGATAACCGTCAAGCATTTCAATGATCCTGGCAACACAGTCATTAACACACTGTCCGCAGCGGGTGCATTTTTGCTGGTCGATATTGAATTGCAACATTGCTGCCTCCTTTCACAGGGCAAAACAAGCGACAGACTATACTTGTCTTTAGTTCATGGCAGACGATGCGTCTGCACTTTTTGTTCAAAACCACAATATTGCTATATTTTATTGATTCATATCCTGCATGTCAAATGCGGTTGTCTATTAAATTTCATTTATGGGGGTCAACTGCCCTTGAGGCTCAAAGGAAATAGAGGTGACTCCCAGGCTTAACAGACCACGCCACATTTGACAAAAGCGGAATATGAAGGACATTGTGAGATGTAGCGTTTCGGCGAATCTCCATTCTTCCGAGAGGATCCGTCAAATGAGGATAAACATTTAGCTTGCTTATGAAGACCCGGTGAACACGGCAGACATCGACTGGCTGAAAACAGAGGGGGCTGCCGGACAGGGGGGAGGTTTCAGATGACATCGGAAAAGGAAACATACAAGGAGCGGGAATGGGAAGATTTCCCCGCCTTGAGGAAAGTACTGGCAGACAAACCAGCATCGACCACAACGTCCGGAACCATAACCGCAACAGACAACTTCTTAGTTGATTTGGTTCGATTGACAGAAATTGCAGAGCTGGTGAACAGATATCGGGCTGAAATCGAAGCGAAAGCAGTCTCTGTCGGTCGCGAAGAAATGTATGAAGAGCTGAAAAAGCTCGAAGGATTTTTTTCGCATGCGTCGCGAATGTTCGCAAGAACAGCCGAGGATATTGCCAGGCTCTGGCGCATTATCTGAGACGGGGAGCTTATATTCAATTTGGCGCGTGCCCTCTTAATCGACTATCTCTCAGTCAGCTGACAATATATGCCGCCGCGCCGGTCGCAATGAGGAGACCGGCCTCATTCTTCAGTTCCATCTGCACTGAAGCGATGCGCCCGCCCAGTCGCACCACCCTGCCATTCGCGTGGAAGCTGCTGCCGACTCCCTGGTGAAGGTAGTCCACCCTCAAATCGATAGTTCCGATACGGCCAAAACGTGTGACGATCTGCTCCGGCGATTCATCGGCATGTTTTCCGGCAATCGCCACCACTACGGCAAAACCTCCGACAGTATCCAGCGCCGTAGCTATCACGCCGCCATGGAGGCGGTTATGCAGGGAACTGCCCACCAGTGCAGGCTGCATATCGAAGGCTATCCGGGGCGAAACGGGGTCAAAGGATTCGATTCTCAAACCAACCAGCTTATGAAAGGGAAATACATTTTCGAACATGTCTCGAATCATAGTTTCGAGACGAGCCTGCTCCTCCGCCGATCGGCGGGGAGTTGCGACAGGTTGATTCATGGACCGTTCTCCGTGGGTGGATAAGCAGATAGTGTAGTTCCATCCGGAAACCTCTGGTAATAAGCTGGTAAAGGACGATTCCCACTATATCACATTGAAAAAGGGTACGTTCCATTTTCATGCTTTCGTCACAAGGACAATACTACGTTGTCCGCATGCCTTTTCATTTGCCTGTTTGCAGCATAGATGGATGGTTTCGTCAGCATACTGCACCGGAGACCCACCAGTCAATTCTTGAGGCATACGCAATTCGACAAGATCGACAAAGAGAGAACATCGATTCGTATTTTATGGACGCGGTGAAAGCCAACGGTCGCAAGAAACAGGCTCTTGAGGCGACGTCGTTGACGTGGTGATTCAGCGTTGAATTGTCAAACGGACAACTACGCCACCTCATCTTCGCTCAGGAAGGGTTCCTTGTTTCGCGGACAGGTCACGAGTCCATGCATGGAAACGACATTTTTGTTAAGGCAACTTGCTTACCAGCTCTGCAAACTGCTCCTCGTTAAATGCTCTCATCGTTGTCGTCTTCACATTCCCCAGCGAGCCAAGAGTAAGCAAATATTGAAAAAAAGGGTTGTTATTCGCCGAACTATGGCCCTAGAGTCATGTTTTCGCAGGCAAAAAGGGCCTCCAGGAATGACAAGAGCATACCGGCATCATATTCTTGGGCAGGCAGGGCATATTACCCATCGACTGGCCCAACCCCAAGGAACCAGGCAGACTTTTACCAGTGACCGATCCATTGTGGTTCCGAGTTATGATATCATGTGAAACGCTTCAAGATGAACAAGCCGATCATGGCTATGCCGATGGCGAATTTGCCGGCCAGTCCGATTGCCAGCCCGACCACGGTTCCAAACCCTGCCCGTCCCGCCTCATCCAAGCTGCGCTGCATAGACAACTCACCGGCGACAGCCCCGACAAAAGGGCCGAACAGGATACCGGGAATTCCCAGAAAAAGCCCCACGATACCACCCAAAACTGCGCCAGCCATGGCACGCTTTGAACCGCCAAACTTCTTCACACCCAAAGCGGAAGCGGCGAACTCCACCAGATAGGTGAGTGCCGACATGGCTGCAAGAACCAGGAGCGTCCAGAGACCTATATACTGGAAATCCTCAGCCCATGCCCCGAGCAGCAATCCCAGGAACAATACCGGCGCTCCGGGCACTATCGGCAGCAAGAGCCCCGACAAGCCGGTGACCGTGAGTATGACCCCGAAAATCCAGAGTATCATTGACTGGTCTGACATGTCATTCCACTTCCATTTGGTTAAATGAATAGCATCTCGAATATGGCGAATCCTCGGGATCAGTCGATTTCCGTCATTCTGTAGACGACCTTTTCAGAGAGCAGATCCGCTACTGCAGCAACGTAGCTATTAAAATGAGTTGATTTTAAGTGCTGCTCCAGACGGGTAAGGTTTTCCCAGTTCTCATAGAACAGAAATATGGCGGGGTTCTCGTTATCCTGATGGAGCCGGTACTCGATGCAACCCGGTTCCAGCCGGGTCGGCTCAACCATTTTAAGGACCTCAGCCTTGACCGTTTCGACGGCTTCCTTCTTGGCTACCAGTTTGGCGATGACCGTTACTTTCGACACGGCTCCTCCGTTACGGTGAATTGGCTTCATGAAATCACCTGATTTCAAGGGTGTTGATCCGGTTTCCAGTGAATTTACCACATAGCAAGTGCATATTGTATTAATAATATCAGCTGGATAAAATTTTTCAGGGGCGGCTTTAGCAGCTTCTTGTTTTCGAAAAGGTACAAATGGCGCGAGGCCTGAGAAGGAGATTGGGATGCAGTCTATTCGCGGAGGTGATAGCATTGGTGAACATACGTTGTATTTAATCGGCAAAAGAGAACGGATCGAGATCACTCATCGTGCACAATGCCGCGAACTGTATTAACATTGAGCGGTAAAGGCTGTCAGCTGCATGACAGTATTTCTTTGAATTCAGATCCTCAACTGGGCAGTAGCTTGGATAAAAATCCAAAATGTCCTATTTTTCCCCGGAACATGATACCGTTTTTGATTCGCAAAAAACTGAAATCTGTATTATGTCCCTGCATTTGCAGTCCTCACTGGCCGAACCATTTCTGCTCCCCCCTGATGGTCACGAGGTAATTGGTCGGGACATTGGAAAAGGGCGCCCAGGACTCGACGTAATCGGTGTCCTTGACAAACCAGCAGGCCAGCGAGGAATCGGCGGCCTTGCGCTGCAGCTGCCTGGCCTCTTCGGGCCGCATCCCGAGCGTTGCCGCCAGCTCGGTATAGTGGGGTGCCCGCCCGGTTTTCATGAAATGCTCCACGACAGCAGTGTAAGCCCGTTGCACAGATGCTGTTTCTTCCATGTCATTTCCCCTCCACCGGATAGCCTGCCTGGCGCCAGCCGTTCCAGCCCCCCTTGAGGGCGTACACCTTCGGATACCCGGCATTGATCAGTCTGAGCGCCAGACCGGCGCTGGTCCCCTCGTTCAGTCAGGCACAATAGAGAACCAGGGTCTTGCCCTTCGGGTATTTTGCCTGCCATGCGGGAAAATCCCTCGGATCCTCCCGGATGGCACCAGCAATTTTCCCATCGCTGCCCGACCAGTCACCCTGCTGCCTGACATCGATGAGAACGAGATCAGGCGAAGCGAGGATCGATTTCAACTCTTCCTTCGACATCAAAGGCACCTGGTCGCCGGCTGACGCTTCCCCAGCCGGGAAACACCCTGCGACCAGGTACAAAACGAGGAAAAGTGCCCATTTCCAAGACATATCTGTACCTCCTTCCGTATAAGGTAAATGTTATCGTACCCCCGTTCGATTTCAACCTTCGCGGAGAGAACTGGTAAAAGGGAGACACCATGCTGATGCGTTTGATAATTGGTATGGCGTTCTTGTATTTCCGAAAACGAGCTGACGGGGTGTTTTTTTGCGGTGAGGAGGCGGACGGCTCCCATGGGGTATATAATGGACTCAGCAGGTAGCGTTCCGCAGAGGGAGGAGGTTCACGATGAATACCGCTCAAGGTGACAACATTACGCTTGGAAACCTGGCCACGATAGTGGGTGGGGTGTTTCTGTGCAACCTGGCCTTACTGTTACTCTGGTCTCTCGTCTTCATAACCGCTCACGACTGGATGTATGGCATGAATGTCAGATGGTTCAACATCAGCAGCCGCGAGTTCGATCTGCTGAATTACGGGCTGATAGGTTTTCTGAAGATAATCAATATCGCGTTCTTTCTGTTCCCCTATCTGTCCATCAAGCTGCTGCTGCGAAGGAAGGCCGGTTAGACGCCCCTGGCTGCGGGGTGCCGGGAAGTCGGCCTGAAACATGGTTACAGCTTTCATATCCGCTAAACGACGTCGAGGGGTTGCGCATCAGCAGGCCCCGAACGGGGACTTCTTCCGCACGAGGATTCCCTGCGGGCCATGCTGCTGCCACACCTCAAAATCAAACGCAGAGGAGAAACGGCCATGCCTGCAAATACCATAACACTGCATCGAGTGCTCCGCGCCAAGCCCGAGCGGATCTACCGGGCATTCCTCGATGCCGACGCCATGGTCAAATGGCTCCCGCCGAACGGCTTCACCGGAAAGGTTCACCACATGGATGTCCGGGTTGGCGGTACCTACAAGATGTCCTTCACCAACTTTACCACCGGTCACAGCCACTCTTTCGGCGGGGAGTTCCTTGAACTGGCGCAGAATGAGCGCATTCGCTACACCGACAGGTTCCATGACCCTGGCTTGCCGGGAGAAATGCAGACCACGGTATCCTTGAAACAGGTGTCCTGCGGGACCGAAATGACCATTGTGCAGGAAGGAGTGCCCGACGCCATTCCAACCGAAGCATGCTATCTGGGCTGGCAGGAATCGTTGACGCTGCTTGCGAACCTCGTCGAGGCGGAGATTCCCGAGTAACGGAAAACTAGCCGCTCACAGGCCGGCCGGCTTGAGGACAAACCGGCTGATGCACCAGCTCAGCATGGTAGAAGCGACGATGACGATACAGAATTTAAGAAATATTCCTCCGCCGGCCCATTGCACCAAGGCCAGGTCCAGGCCCAGAACAATCGGCATGTGAAGGATATAGATACCGTAGGAATTGGCTGCCATGGTCCGGTTGAATTGAGAACCTCCGTTCCAGTAGCGATACGCAAAAGAGATAAAAACCATGAGTGATGAAAGGCAGAGAAACGCCCGCGAAAAACAATAGCCCATCAGAAGTGGCAAAGAAGGCGTGCTACCCCCCATTTTCTGAACGGTGCCAAGAAAAACAAGCATCATTCCCAGCCACACGGGCAGCCATATCCTCAAGCGGCCGACAGCGTTCCCATTGACGAACCAGCCTTTCCAGGCAGCATAAATCCCCACGGGAAAATAGAATAGGTACAGAAACAACCTCGTGGCCTGGAATTGTACCAGGTTGGCGATAATGACCCAGAGTTCCTGTCCATCCACAGTAAAAAGGGGCACCATGACGACCAGACTGATCCCGGTAACGACACCCAGGCCCAGCAACACGGGCAGAGCAGAGGGGTCATCGGCATCCTGCTGTTCTGGAACAGCTGGCTTGTTGCCAAACCATTTGTTTTTAATCGCACAGAGACCTGCAAAAGCGATAAAAAACCACAAAAGAAGAGAAAGAAACCAGAAATAATTGTGTGAAGGTTGCGCATATGATGTGACATAGCCCACGTAAAAATCGCCGTAGCCCGCAAGATACTTGAGCCAGTAAGCCAGATATCCGCGGGAAGCAGCGTCGGTAGATCGGGAATATTCATAGATATAACCGATCATGGGCACAATTGCAGTGGCACCTGCCACCAGAGGGATTCCGATTCTCGCCAGCTTGCTTCGGATAAACAGCCAGGGCCCCCTTTTTCGAATGGACCTCAAGGCGAAGTAGCCTGCGATGAAAAACATGATTGGCATGATAAAGACGTCTATGATCAGTACGATAACGTCAAAGACAGGCGTCATGTCGGGGCCTACTTCACGCACGGGCCACCAGGGCGTAAGCTTGCTGTGAGCGAGGGCTGCATGTAATACGACCACACAAAACACGATGAAATAACGAATATTGTCCAGAAAGTACATTCGCTGCCTGGAAGGATTGGCTGTATAAGTGGTCATGGCAATTCCTTATAATAGCTAGGCAAAGTCAAAGACATTGTATGCCTCGTTGGGAACGATCGCCTTTACCGGGGCAACGGGTGACTGCACGAAGGTATTGTATCCGAAACAAAGCATTTAAAGCATTTCCGGAGTGGAAAATCAAAACGGCTGCCCCTCAAAAAAAAGGGGGCATCTTAGATGGAATAAACTACCGCCAAGCATGGAGGACTGACGACTAATGTCGTCTTTCCAGGAGCTATGGAATCAAAAACAATGCCAATATTGAACTGTAAAAATGATTGTTTTTCAACCAGACGATATTACACAGATTGGAGCTTGATACTTTATTTGTGCTGTCAATTTTAAACGTGTTGGGCAATCTAATAATGAGCATATGTATCATCAACAAATGTAAAATTTACAAACACATGTACCACGAGGCAAACCCTGTCGTTCAATGATTGTCGTAAGTTGCAGCCTATATGCAGCGAATTCCCTATCGTCAAGGTAGATCCAGGAGCAGACCGCTTCATGACTGAATCACTTTCGGTCGGCATGCGTGTTCAGTCTTGCGGGTATCGACTCCGGAATAAAGAGGGACACCTCCTCTTTTAAATTCAAAACAAATCGGGAAGCGCCCTATTTACCCAAGACCTGGCCCCATAGGACCCGGTATAATGTAAAATCGACAAGGCGAGCTTTATGTTCTGTGCACACAGTCAGCTGTGTGCCTATTTGTATGGAATAAGAACTGTCATGTCGCCTGCATCATCAAAGTCAAACCGCTGATGAATGTATAACGAGCCAGTTTCCCACTAAAAACCAAAATCGAAAATTTCCTGAAACGGACTCGCAACAATCCTCCTACAATGCATAGAGGGTCTCCCACTATGGGAACCCATGAGAAGAGAAGCGACCATGAGCCATAACGGCTATAAATTCTCTCCGCCCTCACCTGTGCTGTCTCGCTGATCCGAAGAACCCGACGGATCAGGTATGGGCCTCCCCAAATCCCTATCCCGTAGGTAGTGCAGGAACCGAGCGTATTGCCGACCGTCGCGACTGCAACGGATAACAAAGGATCATATCCTTTCATCACCAAAGACACGAGAAGCCATTCCGACCCTAACGGAACAACGGTCGACGCAAGAAAGCTCAGCAGAAAGAGTGCCGGATATCCGTAAATGAAAAAAATGGTGTCCATAGTAGTATCAGATTCACTAGTCAATCCACTGCTGGTATAACAATTCCTGCCGGTCAAGATTCAGCGCAACAAGATTTCCATAATCCGGCGGTCTGTTTGTGAAGGCACCGTTATCCAGGCATATTCTGGGGGATCGCAAAGATCCCCTTATCTGGCTTATGGTCGTGACAGTATGGCCTGTGAGGAGAGTCCTCCCGCCCAGTTTCTCTTTCTGTGCGGAACCAGATTCGAGCCACAGGCACTGAAAAGGAGTGGACTCCTTCAAGGGGTCGGCAACCCTGAAATTCAACCCTGCATGGACAAGGACGTAATCATGCTCCAGCGCCACGAGCTTCAGAGAACCAAGGAGTTCCAGATAGTGCAGTGGTATCTCGGCAGGCGTTGCAACATCGAAGCTGCGCAACGTTTCGTTGCCAAACATTTCCTGCCAGTTGCGTGACCAGGCGTCATGATCACCGGTGATGGTTCTGAGAAGCATATCCTCGTGGTTGCCCATCAGCGGCTGAACGTCATACCCGGCATTCATCAGGGAAATGATGATATCCAAAACTCCCCGGCTGTCAGGCCCCCTGTCGATGTAATCTCCAAGCAGATAGAGGCGGTCACTCTTCCGCAAGGATAGTTTCGCCAACATCCTTTGGAAGGTACGTTTCCCTCCATGTATGTCGCCAACGGCATATCGCATGAGAATTATGACTGGAAACTTTCCTCCGCTTCCCTGGCCTCCTCCGCAATTCTGTACACCGACGACACGCTTATTCCCACCTTCTCGGCACCAGCTTCTTTCTTAAAACCTTCAGCCAGGAACTTCATCACTCTTTGCCCCCTTCTACCACTCGATTCCGGTCTTATGCCCAGTAGCTGAGGACCTGCGGTACCTCGACCGCCTCAGGAACGGCGACGTCGATCCAGGGCGCAGGGGCGTTCTCTCCCACGAGGATGGTGCCCATGCCGAGATCCTTGGCCGTCCGCAGGTTTTCCGGGGCATCGTCAACCATGATGCACCGGGAAGCCGGAACGCCCATTCTGTCCAGCACGGCATGGTAAGGCTCCGGGTAGGGCTTCGGGAGATACCCTGCCACGCGGATGTCGAAGATCTCCTCGAAGGCGCCCTCCAGCCCCAGGGCGGAGAGGACCCGTTCGCTGTGGTCCAGGGAGCTGTTGGTGAAGACCGCCTTCCGCAGGGGCAGCGACTGCAGGGCCCGGCACAGCTCAGGATCGGGGCGGAGCAGGCCGTCGAGGTCGATGTCATGGACGTAGGAAAGATAATCCTCCGGGTCAACACCGTGGTGACGCATCAGCCCCTGCATGGTGACGCCGTAGCGTTTCCAGTAGGAACGGCGCAGATTGTCGACCTCATCCTGCGGGATGCCGACCACTTCGATCATGTAGCGATTGATGCGACGGTCGATCAGGCGAAACACTTCCAGCCCTGCGGAATAGAGGGTGTTGTCGAGATCGAAAAGGATACTTTCCATGATTTTAGCTCACCCAAGAAGAAGATTTTTTTCAGTCTATGGGAAATTGAAAGATATGTCACCGGTTTTATCGAATCAAGGATACTGTACCCGGAACTCACCCAGCATTCATCAAGGATATAATGGTATCCCCCCCGGCTGTCAGGTCCTCTGTCAGAATATCTTGACAAATTACGGGTATCAAAGTACCGTGAAGCGGCATTAAAGGGGAGTAGCAACCAGCCGGTGAAATGGCTGGCCCCGAGCCCGTCAATACGGTCGAAAGACCCGGGCCGGGGGCGATGGCAATCGTCAGCAAGACCTTTATCCAGGCAAAGTCGCCGTGGGTAAAGGTCTTTTTTATTACCCCCGGCGTAAAACACTTCGTCGGAGGTATCAGGTATGAACCGACTCAAGAAAACACTTCTCATTTCCCTTCTCACCGTCTCCATGGTATTCATGGGGAGCGCACTGGGCGGAACGGCCGGCATGGCCTTCGCCTTCCTCATGGCCAGCGCCATGAACTTCTTTTCCCACTGGTTTTCCGGCAAGACAGAGCCTAAGATGTCCGGGGTCCTGCCGGAGCAGAAGATCGCCAGGTTAGAAGCGATTGCCTGCAGATGATGCAATGCCAATCAATAATTGTGAAATCAAGGAGACGACACTATGGAATGGCTAACCGATCCCCAGGTCTGGCTGGCGCTGGTGACCCTGACCGCGCTGGAGATTGTCCTCGGCATCGACAACATCATTTTTATCTCGATTCAGGCGAGCAAACTCCCGCAGGACTTGCAGGAGAGAGCCCGACTTCTGGGCCTGGGGCTGGCGATGTTCATACGGGTGGCGCTGCTTTTCTCGCTGACCTGGCTGATGGGGCTCAAAACGCCGCTGTTTACCGTTATCGGCACTGATATTTCTGGACGCGACCTGATCCTGCTGTCGGGCGGGCTGTTTCTGATCTGGAAAAGCACCATGGAGATCCACGAGAAGCTGGAAGGAGACGAGGGAGTTGCTCCGGCCCGGGTCGGTACGACCTTTGGTGCGGTAATCGTGCAGATACTCCTGCTGGACATCGTGTTTTCACTCGATTCCATCATTACTGCCCTGGGTATGGCAAACAGGCTCTCCGTCATGGTTGCGGCAGTTGTCATCGCCGTTGCTTTCATGATGCTCTTCTCCGGGAAAATCAGCGCATTTGTGGAAAAACATCCGACCATCAAGATGCTCGCACTGAGCTTTCTGCTGCTGATCGGCGTGGCGCTCATCGGCGACGGCCTCGACATGCATATCCCCAAAGGTTATATCTATTTCGCCATGGCTTTCTCGGTGATGGTGGAGATGCTCAATCTGCGCATGCGCCGCGGGACGCCGGTCATACTACACCAACCTCATCTGGAAGAACCAAACAATGGGAAACGAGGAGTGACGGATGTTTAGACGAAACAAGGTTGTACTGGTGCTCGGAGCGATCCTGCTGTTGCTGCCGGCGACCATGTCGCTGGTCAATCTCTCTACGGACTGGCTGTTCTTCGTGGAGACCGGTTTCGGCTCGGTGTTTGCCACGATCCTGGGCACGAAGATCTGGGTCGGCCTGTGCGCCGGAACGCTCCTGCTCGCCTGTGCCCTGGTCAATCTCGTGCTGGCGAACCGGGTTACCTTCCCCCGTGCCGGATATGCGCTGGGGGGGAATACCATCTATCAGCTCAGGATGAATGAGTTGCAGCGTCTTTCCAAACCCCTCGGCCTGGCCGTTGCTGCCGTTCTGGCCTATTTTGCCGGACAGTGGGCCACCCTGTACTGGGAGAAGGTTCTTCTCTTCATGAACGGCGTTACTGTCGGCACTCACGACCCGGTCATGGGCAGAGATCTTGGATTTTACCTGTTCAGCCTTCCGCTCCTGGAATTTTTCAAGTCATTTGCCGGTTACGTGCTGCTGTCGACCGCTGTTCTGACCGGCGCCGCCTACTATCTCCGCGGCGGCATCGCTCTCACCGGGCAAGGGGTGTCGGTTGCGCCGCGGGTGCGGAGGCATCTGGCGATTCTGGCCGGGCTCCTCCTGCTGGTGGTAGCCGCCGGCTTTTACCTGGACGGGTTCAGCCTGCTCCTGTCGGGGGAGGGAACGGTCCACGGGGCGGGATATGGCGATGTCAATGCCCGGTTGCCCATTTACCGCCTGTTGGCAATTATCACGCCGATCGCGGCAGCAGTTTTGGTGGCAGGCGCATGGCGGGGGAAATGGCGCATGGCCATGACGCCGCTGTTTATCGTCCTGGCGGTATACGGGGCCGGTATCCTGGCATATCCGGCCCTGCTGCAGAAGTTCAAGGTCGCCCCCAATGAAATGGTCCTGGAGGCGCCGTTCATCGAGAACAATATCCGCTTCACCCGCCTTGGCTACAACCTGGACAAGATCGAAACCAAGCCCTTCGATGTGGACAACAGGCTTTCCCCGGCCGATATCGCCGCAAATGAGGCCACGATCGGCAACATCAGGCTCTGGGACCACGCACCGCTGCTCAGGACCTACAGCCAGCTGCAGCAGATACGCACCTATTACAAGTTCTTCGATGTGGACAATGACCGCTACACGGTGAAAGGTCGATACACCCAGGTGATGCTCTCTCCGAGGGAACTTTCCTACAGCGACCTTCCCAGCAAATCCTGGATCAACGAGAGGCTCATCTTCACCCACGGAAACGGCCTGACCTTCGGGCCGGTGAGCAGAATCAGCAAGGAGGGGCTGCCCGAGTTCTTCGTCAAGGACATCCCTGCGGTCAGCCTGGCCGACATCAGGGTCGGGAGGCCTGAAATATACTACGGCGAACAGTCCAACGACTATGTCATCGTCAAGACCAGGATGCCGGAATTCAGTTATCCCACCGCGACGGGGAACATCAACACCACCTATAGCGGCAAGGGGGGGGTCCGCCTCGACTCCCTGATGAGAAAGGCCCTGTTCGCCGCCCGGTTCAGAACCGAGAAGATCCTCCTCTCCTCGGACATAACCAGCGAAAGCCGCATCCTCTACTATCGCACTATCAATGAGAGGGTAAAGGCTGTGGCCCCTTTCCTCCGCTTCGATGCCGACCCCTACATGGTTGTGACGGACAACGGCGGTTTGAAATGGATCATAGACGCCTACACCTTTTCGGACCGGCTTCCCTATTCCAAACCACTCAAAGGGGGCATCAACTACCTGCGGAACTCGGTCAAGGTTGTGGTGGACGCCTATGACGGTTCCATGGATTTCTATATCAGCGACCCCGGAGATGTCATGGTGCGGGTCTATGCAAGGATCTTCCCCGGGCTGTTCAAACCGATTTCCGCCATGCCCGGCGACCTGCGGAAACATGTCCGCTATCCCCACCAGTTCCTCCAGGTTCAGGCCGCCATGTTTGCCGCATACCACATGACCGACCCGAAGGTTTTCTACAACAAGGAGAATCTCTGGGAGGTTCCGGCACTTGGCGAGCAGCGGATGGAGCCCTACTACACCATCATGAAACTTCCGGGGGAGAAGAAAGAGGAATATATCCTGCTCCTTCCATTCACACCTTCCAAGCGGGACAACCTGGCGGCGTGGCTCACCGCGCGCTGCGACGAGCCCAACTACGGCAAGCTGCTGGTCTATACCTTCCCGAGGGACAGGCTTGTCTATGGCCCGAAACAGATCGACGCGCGCATCAACCAGGATTCCGTCATTTCCCAGCAACTCACCCTCTGGAACCAGAGAGGCTCGGAAGTGATCCGGGGGAGCATGCTGGTCATACCCATCGAAAAATCGCTCCTCTATGTTCAGCCGCTGTACCTGGCCGCAGCCGACAAGGCCGGCCTGCCCGAACTGAAGCGGGTGCTCGTCGCTTACGGGGACGAGGTGGTCATGGAAGAGAACCTGGAACTTGCCCTGCAGAGGCTTTTCGGCGGAAGGAAGGCCGCCGCCGCGAGCAGCGAGGCAACCGGCCCGGCTGCTGCGGTTTCCCAGTCACAGCTCGCCAGGGAGGCAATGGGTATCTTCGAAAAGGCAACAAATCTACAACGGCAGGGGGACTGGGCCGGGTACGGCGAGGAACTGCGGAAGCTGCGGCAGGTTCTGCAGCGAATGGCAAAGTAACTTCCATATAAAGATACCGGATGGACGGTTTAAAGTTTCTGAAGTATTAGTCAGTCTGCATTCCGGCTTATATCCCGTGCGGTTAGTTCACCGCACAAATTGTGGAACCCGACAGGTAGAGTAGAGAGCAGGGTCTCCCCTGCCCTCCCTCATCAAACCGTGCATGCGGTTTTCCCGCACACGGCTTTCCGATGTTCTTCACGACAAAGCATGCGCTTTCGTCCAGCCT
>JAVBWB010000011.1:0-76466 GCA_036677645.1 Geobacteraceae bacterium
TCAAGATCGTCAGCGAGCGCCTGGGCAAGAAGACCGGCGTCCTCGTCTGCGGTCCCGCCGGTGAATACAAGATGGCGTCCGCGAACATCTCGGTGAAGGATCCCGACGGCAACATTCGCAGCCACGGCCGCGGCGGCGGTGGTGCGGTCATGGGCTCCAAGCAGGTCAAGTACATCACCGTCGATGATACCGGCGGCCCCGGCGTGACCATTGCCGATCCGGAAAAATTCAAGACCCAGGCGCGTATTTTCGCCAAGGCGATGCTGGATCACCCGGTCAGCGGCCAGGGCCTGCCCACTTACGGCACCAACGTTCTGATCAACATCCTGAACGAGGCCGGCGGACTGCCCACCAAGAACTTCCGCTACGGCACCTGTGATCATGCCAACAACATCTGCGGCGAGACCATGCATGACACGATCGCCGCCAGGGGCGGCAACACCACCCACGGCTGCCACGCCGGTTGTATCATCAAGTGTTCCCAGATGTATGTCGATGCCGACGGCAAATACATCACCTCGGGCTTCGAGTATGAAACGGTCTGGGGCCTGGGCGCCGACGCCATGATCTCGGACCTTGACGACATCGCCAAGTGCGACTGGGCTATGGACGACATCGGCATCGACTCCATCGAAGGCGCGGTTCTCATGAGTGTTGCGATGGAAGCGGGAATCCTCCCCTGGGGCGACGGCAAGGAAGCTTTCCGCCTTTACAACGAGGAAATCCGCAAGGGAACGCCGCTCGGCCGCATCCTGGGCAACGGCGCCGGTTCCGTCGGCCGCACCTATGGCCTGACCAGGATCCCGGTGGTCAAGAATCAGGGCATCCCCGCCTATGACCCTCGTTCGGTCAAGGGTATCGGCATCACCTATGCCACTTCCACCATGGGCGCCGACCACACTTCCGGCTACACCATCGCCACCAACATCCTGAAAGTCGGTGGTTATGTCGATCCTCTTTCCAAAGCCGGCCAGGTGGAGCTGTCCAGGAACCTGCAGATTGCCACTGCCGCCGTTGACAGCTGCGGTCTGTGTATCTTCGTTGCCTTCCCGGCCCTTGACATCCCCGAGTGCTTCACTGCCATTTACGAGATGATCAATGCCCGTTATGGCACGAACCTGACCGCTGATGATGTGGTCGAGTTCGGCAAGTTCATCCTCAAAACCGAGCACGAGTTCAACCTCGCCGCCGGCATGAACAACAAGGACGACCGCCTTCCCGAGTTCTTCGAAGAAGAGATTCCGCCGCACAATGCGGTTTGGGATTTCTCCGGCGAAGAAATCGACGAGTTCTGGAATTTCTAGTTTCCGGCCTCAGAAGGGAAGAGTAGACTCGTTGTACCGGGCGGGCACCCAGAAAGGGGTGCCCGCCTTTTTATCTGCTGACTTGTTTTGTTCATTATGTTATGAAATACTATAGGCTCAGTCCAATTGGTCGCAATCGGGGTTTATGAGTTCATGCAATTGTTCTCCATCCACGAATTCAGATCTCCGCCCTGAAAGTACCGGATATCTCCTCATACGACGTTGGCGACAATGAACGCGCTGTTGCAAGGAAGGTCGTGAAATGGCTCTGATAGACTCATATGGTCGTAAAATCAACTATCTTCGTCTTTCAGTAACGGACAGGTGCAACTTCCGCTGTATCTACTGCATGCCTTCCGGGGGGGTGGAAAAAGTCGACCACCACGACATTCTCAGCTATGAGGAATTGCTGCTGCTGGCCAGATCGGTCGTCCCTCTCGGCATCGAGAAAATAAGGGTCACCGGCGGAGAACCGCTGGTGAGGAACGGCATAATCCCTTTTCTGGCCGAGTTGTCAAAAATACCCGGCTTGCGTCAGCTGGTGCTGACGACCAACGCGTTCCTCCTGGAGGAAATGGCTTGCCAGTTGCGCGATGCGGGTGTGCAGCGCCTCAATATCAGCCTTGACTCATTGCGGGAGCAAAGGTTCAGCGAGATAACCAGGGGCGGTGACCTGCGGAAGGTCCTGGCCGGCATTGCGGCGGCTGAAAAGGCCGGATTCCCGATAAAGATCAATGCCGTTGCCATGCGGGGGGTCAACGATGACGAGATCGTTGATTTTGCCGCACTAAGTCTGGACAAACCATTTGCCGTGCGTTTCATAGAGTATATGCCCACTACCAAGGAGGACGGATGGCAGGACCGCGCCATTTCGGGCGAGGAAATTCTTCAGCGCATCAGGGAACGGTTCTCCCTGCAGCCGGTCGTTCGCGGTGAAATGGCCGGACCTTCCCGGGACTACAAGATTCCGGGCGCTGCGGGGACTGTCGGTGTCATAACTCCCGTATCGGGCCATTTCTGCAGCGAATGCAACCGAGTCAGGGTAACCTCCAAAGGCATGGCGAAAAACTGTCTGTTCTCCGACAAGGAGGTGGATCTGAAACCGTTGCTGCGGGCGGGTGACATGGCTGGGCTGCAGGAAGCTTTACGCAGGATCGTAATCGAAAAGCCGGGGAAACACATCATCGTGGAACAGTCTTCAGAGACGAAGCCCTTTTCGATGTCGAAGATCGGCGGCTGAATTAAAACCATTGAAAGGGGATCGAATCATGCCGGGCAGAGTGGTCGACGTATGCGTCAGTGAAAACAAGGGGGAACGGAAGAAGCCGGTGGAACAGGTTGTCGTGCGAGCCGAGCACGGAATTGTCGATGATGCCCATGCCGGCGCGTGGCATCGGCAGGTAAGCCTGCTGGCCATAGAGAGCATCAGGAAAATGCAGGAAAAGGGCCTTGACGTCAGTTCCGGCGATTTTGCCGAGAATATCACCACCGAGGGTATAGACCTGCCTTCCCTGCCCATCGGAACCAAGCTGGAAATCGGCGAAACGCTTTCTGAAGTTACCCAGATAGGGAAAGAATGCCATACCCGCTGCGCCATATACCACCAGGCAGGCGATTGCGTCATGCCGCGCGAGGGGATATTCGTGAAGATCCTGCGGGGGGGCACCATCAGGCGAGGCGACAGGATTGAAGTGGTAACGGCGTAGCCACGCTTGCGTTGTCTTTTCAGCAGAAACTTTTTATCCTGCTCCCGGTGATCAATTCCGGCGGTTCAGGCATGAAATGACTGGAGGTCTGGAAATGGTGAGCAGTGTCTTCTTCGCCGACCTGAGAACATCCACATCGGAGAACCTGTTCGACAAAATCGGCACGCTCATGTCGCGGTGCGGCATGAGTTCTTTCGTCTCCCCCGGGCATCTCGTCGCGGTGAAAGTCCACTTCGGGGAGCGGGGCTGCCATGCGTTCGTCCGGCCGGTTTTCGTCAGGAGAATCGTGGAAGAGATCGGCAAGTGCGGCGGCATGCCTTTTTTGACCGATTCCTCGACCCTGTATCCGGGCGAGCGGAAAAACGCGGTATCCGCGCTTCGGTGCGCGGTCGCCAACGGTTTCGCATCCGAAGTCGTGGGAGCGCCGCTCATCATGTGCGACGGCCTGAGAGGGCAATCCGCACTGGAGATTCCGATTGAGGGGGAGCTGCTGAAAACCGTGAGGATCGGCTCTGCCATTGCCGAGGCCGATTCCCTGGTGGCAGTGTCGCACTTCAAGCTGCATGAACTGACCGGGTTCGGCGGCGCATTGAAAAACCTGGGCATGGGCTGTTCCAGCAGGGCAGGCAAACTCCAACAGCACTCCACGCTGGCCCCGATGGTGGCCGGGGAGCTCTGCACGGGGTGCGGTTCATGCATCCTTGCGTGCGCCCATGGCGCCGTCAGCATGGAGAACGGTTCGGCATTCATAGCATCGGAACTGTGCGTCGGCTGCGGCCGCTGCGTTTCCGCCTGCCCGGTCAAGGCAGTCAAGGTCCAGTGGAACGAGGCTGCTTCCCCGGTAATGAAGAAGATGGCGGAATACGCGCTTGGCGCGCTTTCCGGAAAGAAATCATCGGCCATGTTTCTGAACTTCATCACCCAGGTTTCGCCTGCCTGCGATTGCTACGGCCATTCGGATGCGCCGGTCGTCAACGACATCGGCATCTGCGCTTCCACGGACCCTGTGGCTGTCGACCAGGCCAGCGTCGACCTGGTGAATGCTGCTCCGGGCAACAGCGGAACGGCTCTGCGGTCGGGGTTGGAACCGGGAGGGGACAAGTTCCGCGGGGTGCACCCAGATATCGACTGGTCGGTTCAGCTCGATCACGCAGAGAAGATAGGGCTCGGGTCAAAGAGATACCGGCTGGAGAAGGTTTGAGCGATAAACGGGGAGAAAAGGGACATTCCCCGTTGCAGCTTGCATGCGCGCGCCGGAAGTGGGTATCGCTCAGGTATTCCGCTTTACCCTGAACACCGAGTTGAAGGTCGCGGCCTTGACGCCCTGGTCGTCGAATACTTCTGCCAGCCCTTTGATGGTTCGCTCGTCCCGCTCTTCGATTGAAGCCACTGCCCTGACCACTCCGCTCCGAATCGGGGCATGGAATTTCAGAGAGAGTTCCATGGTCACGAAGTGAGTCCCTTCCGGCAGCACGCTCTTGATGGCCATGGCAACCGCCGTGTCCGCCAGAGCGGTGACCGCGCCGCCGTGCAGCAACCCTTTCCCTTGGGAAAGCTTCACCCTGAAGGGCATGGAGAGCACCGCTCTGCCGTGCCCGGCCTCTTCAATCCGCATGCCCAGGTATTCTTCAAACGGCGCGCATGCAATCCAGTCGGGCAGCTGAAAAGGAATCTCCCCATCTGCTTGCATTGCCTCTTCGTACAACTTTTCGTACATGGATACCTTTCCGGGAACAGAGGAATCGGCGGCTTGCTATTTCGTCGTCACTTTAGGCTGCGTGGCTGTGGTCGTGACCGCGGGTTGGTAGGTGAACTGCCACTCGCTGTATTTTTTCTTGCCTTCCAGGTATTCCAGTCCCTCAGGGAAATTCGCCTGTTTCATCGGCGGGTCGTTGCTGGAACTGGCCACCCCGATGATGCCCCGCACCGGGTCCTTTATCGGAACCCAGTCTTCACCGGTCAGCGGATCTTTGTAGAGGCGCCGCAGGTAGCGGGTCTTGGTGAGGGTCGTCGGGTCCAGCAGCAGGTCCTTCAGGTCGTTCAGCGGCGGTGCCGCCCGTTTGTCCGTCCTGGGCGCTTGCCAGCGGGTGATGGCATCCCGGTACTGGGAACCGCGGAAGATGAGCTCCTCCTCGCGCTCCCGGGCCATGAACGTTCTCCAGCTTTGACCGGCAATTCCCGTCATGATTCCCATGATGACAACCATGACCAGTACGGCCACCAGGGTAAATCCGGACGATGTTTTCAGGGGCGCCGTCGCCATTCCTATTTTCGGGCAAGGACGCCGCGCGCCGCTTCCACCAGGTCGTCGGGCATGAGACCGAAGTACTTGAGCAGTTCCTCCGCTTTTCCCGATGTGCCGAACCGGTCCCGGATTCCGACCCGCACGAGGGGGGTGGGCTGGCATTCGGCCAGCAGTTCGCTGACTGCCGAACCCAGTCCGCCGATTATGGAATGTTCCTCGGCGGTTACAATGGCGCCGGTTTCCCTCGCTGCCTTGAGGACCAGTTCCTTGTCCAGGGGTTTCACGGTGCCGATATGGATCACGCGCGCTGAAATTCCTTCGGGAGCCAGCAGGGCGGCTGCCTGCACGGCCTGTGCGGTCATGAGCCCCGTGGTCACGAACGTGAGGTCCGTTCCGGCGACGATATCACATCCCTTGCCTATCTGGAAAGCGTGCCCTTCGTCGAAAACCCGGGGGACTTTGTTGCGTCCGAGCCTGATGTAGACGGGCCCTTTGAATGCCGCGGCGGCGGCCACGGCGCCCTTCGTTTCCTCAGCGTCCGCGGGTACGATGACCGTCATGTTGGGGATTGCGCGCATGATGGCGATGTCCTCGACCGACTGGTGCGAGCCCCCGTCCTCGCCCACCGTCACACCGCCATGGGTGGGCACTATCTTCACATTAGCCTTGGGGTATGCCACCGACTGGCGGATCTGTTCCCATGCCCGGCCGGCGGCGAATATGGCGAACGTGGAGACGAAGGGTATCTTGCCCACTGCGGCTAAACCGGCAGCCGTGCCGACCATGTTGGCCTCAGCTATCCCCATATTGAAAAAGCGCTCCGGGAATTTCTTTGCGAAAACCCCGGTCTTGGTCGACCCCGACAGATCGGCATCGAGCACCACTATGTCCCCGTTTTCCTCGCCCAGGCGGGCAAGGGTCTCTCCGTAGGCATCCCTTGTTGCCTTCATGCTGTTTTCTTCCTTTCTCTCAGTCTTCGAAGCAGCCCAGGCAAATGAGAGCCTCGTTCAGTTCGTCGTCATTGGGCGCCACGCCATGGTAGGATGCCTTGTGCTCGAAACGGGGGACTCCTTTTCCCTTCACCGTCCGCGCCACGATCACCGTGGGCTTGCCCTTCACATCCCCGGCTGTTTCCATCGCCTCGACGATGGCTTCCATGTCGTGCCCGTCGATTTCCAGGACGTTCCAGCCGAAGGCCCGGAACTTATCCCCGATGGGGCCCACGTTCATGACCTTTTCCACTTCGCCGTCGATCTGGAGCGCATTGGCGTCGACCATGGCACAGAGGTTGTCCAGGCGGTAATGGGCTGCCGCCATCGCCGCTTCCCAGACCTGTCCTTCCTGCAGCTCGCCATCCCCCAGCATGACGTACACCCGCGAGGGCCGGGAGCTTAACCGCAAACCGAGCGCCATGCCGTTTGCCATGGAGAGGCCCTGGCCCAGCGAGCCGGTGCAGACCTCGACGCCCGGCGTTACCTTGCTGTCGGGATGGCCCTGGAGATGGCTGCCCAGCCTGCGCAGCATCATGAGGTCTTCCCGGGGGAAATAGCCTGCCTCCGCCAGCGCCACGTACTGGGCGGGCGCGGCATGCCCCTTGCTGAGGACGAAGCGGTCCCGATCCTCCCACAGGGGGTTCTCCGGATTGTGCCGCATGACCTGAAAATAGAGAGCCGTCACCATGTCGATGGCCGAGAGTGAGCCGCCGGTATGGCCGGACTGGGACCGGTGAAGTGTCTTGACGATATCGACCCGGAGTTCCCGGGCCTTTTCCTCCAGATGCGCAATGCTGTTTTTATCCAAAATCTTTCCCTTTCCTGATGTGGTTGCCCGCCGGTAGCAGCTCAGTCTTTAACCGTGGCCAGGTATTCCAGGATCATATCGTCCAGGGTCTGCTCCTTTTTCGGCGTCTCACCCGGCGAAGGATCCTCTCCGGAGCCCTGCTGTTCCCGGTCATCCCGGGATGGGACGCTCTCGGGCTGAGCGGGCTGCATTCCATCGGGGAACGCCCGGCTGTCGAATTCGCCCGACTTCAAGCGACGCAGCATTTCCTTGTGCTGCTCCTTCATGAGGTCTTCAACGACTTTTTCCAGCATCTCGGCCGTAATGATGTCGGAGTAATCGGTCTTCTTCGAGGCGATTATCGTTCCGTCACGGTAAAGGAGCGTGGTGATATGGGGGTTCTTCAGGCCGCTGTCTTCGGTCTGAACGTGGAATACCACGCCCTTGTAGAGGATGTTGTGATTGAATCCCTGTACCATGGTTTACCTGCTCGTCATGAAGTAATGTTCAGCGCCGTTCCCTTCGCCCGGAGTTCCAAACTGCTGTTTACGCGGAAAAAGTAGCATGGCATCCGGTTTGATGCAAGGAAGAAAATGGATAAGGGAGCGCGCTTTTTCAGGAGTTTTTCCCCAGGAGCTTCCTGATCCTTGCAACTGCCTCCATGGCATCCTTGGCGTACAGATCGGCGCCGATCTGGTCGGCATAGGCCTGGGTCACCACGGCGCCGCCGACCATGGTGAACGTCCGTATTCCCTCTGCCTTGAGCTTTCCGATGACGTTCTCCATCTCCGACATGGTCGTGGTCATGAGCGCCGAGAGGCCGACAGCGTCGACGTTTCTTTCCCGGGCCTCGGCAATGATTCTGCCGGCGGGCACGTTCTTGCCCAGGTCGATCACTTCGAAGCCGTGGTTTTCCAGCAGGGTGCAGACGATGTTCTTGCCGATGTCATGGATGTCGCCCTCCACGGTGGCCATCAGGATGCGCCCTTCGGTGGCCAGCGAATCCTGCTGCAAGATCTCCTTCAGGCGGGAAAAGGCGCTCTGCATGGTTTCGGCGGACTGCATCACCTGGGGGAGGAAAAACTGGTTCTTCTCAAAGCGGCGTCCCACTTCCTCGAGGCCGGGCAGCAGGCCTTCGTTGCTGACCTGGAGCGGCGTGAGCCCCTCTTCCAGCGCGCGGTTGACCAACTGGATGATCCCGTCCCGGTCGCCGTCGATGACGGCACGGGACAGGAGCCCTCTGACGTCGGCCGGGAGGCTGCTCGGCGGCTCCGCGGCGGAAACAGTCGCTGCGTCGCGATAGGCTTCCACGTAAGAGGCAGCCCGGAGGTCCTTCTGCAGGAGAACCATCGCGGCCCGCCAGGCATCCACCATCGCTTTTTCCTTCGGATTGACGATGGCTGCATCGAGGCCCGCTTCCAGCGCCATGGCGAAGAATGTCGCCGACATCAGCTGCCGGCAGGGAAGGCCGAAGGAAATGTTGCTTACTCCCAGCACCGTGTTGAGGCCTAAAGAACCCTTCACCGCGCGGATGGCTTTCAGCGTTTCGGCTGCCTGCTTCTGTTCTGCGCTGACCGTAAGGGTCAGGCAGTCGATCAGGATGTCCTGCCTGGGGATGCCCAGCTTGTCCGCAGCGGCGGCAATCCGTCCGGCAATGGCGACCCTTCCCTCTGCGGTCGGTGGGATGCCCTTTTCGTCAAGAGTCAGGCCGATTACCGCGGCGCCGTATTTTTTGACCAGAGGCAGGATGCGGCCGAGGCTCTTTTCCTCCCCCGAGACGGAATTGACCAGCACTTTGCCGTCTGCCGCCTTGAGCCCCCGTTCGAGCGCTTCCGGGTTGGAAGAATCGAGCACGATCGGCGCGGTGACGGCTCCGGTTATGCAGAACACGGCCCGCTCCATTGCAGCAGCTTCGTCGATGCCGGGCGTTCCCACGTTCACGTCCAGCAGGGTAGCGCCGGCGGCGGTCTGCTCGAGGGCTTCCCGGCGGATATAGGATGTCTTTCCTTCCCGCAGTTCGGCGGCAAAACCCTTCTTGCCCGTGGGGTTGATCCGCTCGCCGATGATCGCGGCAGGATGGTTCTCGCCGACAGCCGTGAAACCTGAACGGCTGGAGAGGAATGTCGTGCGTCGGTCGGGGCCGCAATCCCTGAAAGGCATGTTGTTCTGTTCGAGCGCCTGGCGGATCGCAGCTATGTGCCGGGGAGTCGTCCCGCAGCAACCGCCGATAATCCGGACCCCGAGTTCCAGGAAGCGGTCGTGGTGGCTGGTCATGTCTTCCGGCGTGCCCGGGAATATGGTTTTGCCGTCCTTGAGGACCGGCAGACCTGCGTTTGCCTGCGCGATGAGCGGCAGGCCGGTGACCTGGCGCATTGATTTGAGGATGCTGTAAATGCCCTCCACGCCGAGACCGCAATTGGAACCGACAATGTTCGCGCCGGCAGCTTCCAGGGTAATTGCCGCAGCTTCCGGCGGGGTCCCCAGGACGCTCCTTCCCTTGTCGTCGAAGGTGAGCATGGCGATGATGGGGATGGTTGGGGACAGGTCGCGGATCGCGATTATGGCGGCGCGTATTTCCTTGATGTCCAGGAAGGTTTCCAGCGTGAACAGGTCAGCTCCGGCTTCCAGCAGTATTTCGGCCTGTTCCCTGAAGACGGCCGACATGCGGTCGAAAGTGACGTCTCCCACAGGTTCGACGAACAGGCCGGTGGGACCCATCGATGCGGCCACATAGGCGGACGGCCCCGCTGCTTTCCTTGCCAGGGCTACTCCCCCGCTGTTGATTTCCCTGATCCGCCCTTCCAGGCCGTAGTGGGACAGCTTTTCCCTGTTGCCGCCGAATGTGTTGGTGACGATGATGTCGGCGCCTGCCCGGCGGTATTCCAGGTGGACGCTCTCCACGACATCAGGAGCGGTCAGGTTCATTTCCTCGGGGGATTGCCCCGGTTTCAGGCCCTGTTCCTGCAGCATGGTTCCCATGGCGCCGTCAAGCGCCAGGACTCTGTTCCGTATCTCAACAAGAAAAGGGGTTTTCATAATCGGTATTCTCCGCGTGGCAGGTGAGTAGTGTTGCGAATGGCGGCGCTGCGGTCACTCATTCGTCTTTCCGTCAGTGCGGTAATCGGGCTCCAGGGGGGTCTGCAGGCCAAGGTGGCCGCCCAGTGTGGGGATTTCGCGGCCCTCGACCAGTATTTTCACTCTTTTTACGGCGGGGAAATTAAAGCATACCGTATTGACGATAGAGTATGCGGCGGTCATTTCAGCGGAGCTGCCATGCGGCAACCCCTCCACGAGCGCTTTGCCCATGTCAACGACGGCCGTATCATTCAGTATCTGCACGGACCTGACCGTGGCGGCCGGGGGGATGGTGGGCGACAGGTCTCCAAGGGGGCCGTTTGCCAGTTCTTCGAGTGATTTCCTTATGCAGGGAGCGATGTCGCTGCTGCACGACGCTATCTCGCGGGTTTCCCTGACGAATTCACCGGTATCGGGGGAGGCGAAAAAGAGTGATACGGCAATGGTCCCGGCGGGATGGGGCAGTTGCGGCACGGTCGGCCTTTCATGGCGTTCCATGTATTTGATGAACATGAGCGCCCCCAATACCAGTGCGACGGCAACGAATGCGGCCAGCAGCAATGCCTTGCCGCCCCTTATTTTCCCTTGAGCCTTTTTCATGGCAGAATTTGAAGACCTTCCCTTTCCAGCGAAACCTGGTGCACGTCACCGAGCGCGCCGCCGAGAAACCTGTTGCCCACCTTGATGAATCCCGCCGGCACATCGGTCACGAAATAATGATGGTTACCCTTTTCCGAAGCCGGACGGATCAGCGAAACGTTGCGCAATATCTCGGCGACGGTTCGGGCGGTTTCCTCGGCCGAGTCCACGAGCCGGACCCCGCTGCCAACGCTTTCGCCGATCGTCTTCTTCAGTATGGGATAATGGGTGCAGCCGAGGACCAGCGTGTCGATCCCTTCGTTTCTCAGGCCGCCGAGGTATATGTCGGAAGTCATGCGCGTCACTTCGTTGTCGATCCATCCTTCTTCGGCCAGGGGGACGAAAAGGGGGCAGGCCCGGGTTATGACCTCGATTTCCGGATTTATCCTCTTGATGGCCTTGGCGTAGGCGCTGCTCCTTATGGTTCCCTCAGTTCCTATCACTCCGACCTTGCCGGTCCCGGTCATAGCTGCCGCGCGCCGCGCGCCGGGTTCGATAACGCCGACAATGGGTATGGAAAAGTGCTTCTTGAGGGCTTCCAGGGAGCAGGCGGACGCGGTGTTGCAGGCAACGACCAGCAGCTTGATGTCCCGGCTGACCAGGAATGACGCGATCTCCATGGAGTAACGGGTCACCGTTTCCGGGGATTTGGTGCCGTAGGGCACACGGGCGGTGTCTCCCAGGTATATGGTGTCTTCCTGGGGAAGAGTCTTGACGATTTCCTTCAGTACGGTGAGACCGCCGACTCCCGAGTCGAATATGCCGATAGCCTTCCAGGACACGCCGGGTGCAAACCTCCTCTCGGGACGCGTTTCCGTCGTCCCCATGCCGGAAACGCCATCGTTTCCGCTGACGACGATGCGCGCAGTACGCAGTTGACTGGTAATATGCTAAATTGTATATACTAGTTTCCAAGTAGCAACTTTGTCAAGGAATTTGGGTTGGAAAATCAGCGTCCGCCGCAGGTTCGCGACAATATTCTCCTTTAATTCCAAAGAGAAATTTGCTATTGATACAGAAACCGGTTTCCCGGACGGCAGCGAAGGTCTGTACGCCGCGCATGGCGGACGAATACTTTCCTCTGAAGGAGGAGCAATGGACAAACAGGAACTGATTACCAGGACAACGGAACGCCTGACCCCGTTTGAAACGGAAAATGTCATCAAGTACCTGCAGAATATGACCCTCAAGAGCGTCATGGAGAATCCGTGGCTGATGGGTTTCTTCCTGGTCATTTTTTTCTATGCGGTGATCAAGCGCTCCAAATTCGTGTTGCTCAGCCTGTTCTGCGTGATCGCGATCATGCTGATGGTGCGGTACGTCTTTCCGCCGCAGGGTGACGAACTCAGTCTTTCTTCGACACTCCCCTTTGTAGGGGGCGGCATTGTCATTGGGGCCGTTCTGCTCTATTTCAATTTCGTCAAATCTGAATGAGGTTCCGTGAACAGGACCGGATTTACCACAACCATACCGCTTGAAGTTCTGCTGGCCGCCGACAGGATACCGGCCGACCTGAACAACCTCTTCATAACCGGCAGCGAGAGCCTTGAACTGGTCGAGCACGCCGAGGAGAACGGTTTCCCCCGCAACACCTGCAGCTGGATCAAGGGCATTTATGCCGCGGTCATGGCAAGCGGCATCCGCGAGATGGTCGCCGTCACCGAAGGAGACTGCAGCAACACCCGCGCCCTGATGGAGGTTCTTTCCTTAAGCGGAATCCGCATCATTCCCTTCGCCTATCCCCACGACAGGAGCTCGGTTGCGCTCAGGGAGCAGATAGAACGGCTCATGGCCGCTTTCGGGGTCGGTTGGGATGCGGTCAACCGGGTCGGGGAGCGCCTTGAATCCATCAGGGAAAAAATCCGGGAAGTGGACCGCCTGACCTGGGAGGAAAACCTGGTCACGGGCGAGGAAAATCATTACTTCCAGGTATCGTCTTCGGACATGAACGGCTCCCCGGACCGCTACGAGGCGGAGATCGACCGCTTCATAGCCGAAGCGCAATCGCGCAAGCCGTTCCGCGACCGGATACGGCTCGCGTACATAGGTGTTCCGCCCATAATCGAAGGGCTCTACCCGTTCCTGGAATCCCACGGCGCGCGGGTCGTTTTCAATGAAACCCAGCGGCAGTTCGCGATGCCGTACGGGATTGCCGACCTGGTTGAACGGTACCGCGCCTACACCTATCCCTATGACATCTTCTTCCGCCTGGCCGATATCGGGACGGAGCTGGAAAGGAGAAGAATAGACGGTGTGATCCACTACGTGCAGTCGTTCTGTTTCCGGCAGATAGAAGACATAATCGTCCGCCGCAGGCTTTCCCTGCCGGTCCTTACCCTGGAGGGGGACAAGCCCGGGCCGCTGGATGCCCGCACAGCCATCCGGATCGAGAGCTTCCTCGAACTGGTGGGGGAGGGGAGATGAGGATCGGCATCGACCTGGGGAGCAGGAAAGTGAAGTTCGCCCTGGTGTCCGCCGGGAGCGTGATCCGCCGGGAAACCTTCGACACCATTTCCTTTTACCGGAACTTCGGGCGGATGAAGGGAGAGGACCTGACGTTCGACCTGGCTGCCACCGGGGTGTTTTCCCCGGCGGAGATTTCCGGGTCCGGCATAATTGCCACCGGTTACGGACGCAACACGCTGCACCTGAAAGGCGTCCGGGTCATTTCGGAAATCAGGGCTCATACCGCCGGGGCGCTTTTCCAGACCGGGCTCAGGGATTTCACCCTGCTGGACATGGGGGGCCAGGATACCAAGGTGGCGCTGATACGGGACGGCGCTCTGCGGGATTTCGTGATGAACGACAAGTGCGCGGCAAGCAGCGGCCGCTACCTGGAAAACATGGCCGCCGTGCTGGAGGTGGGATTGGACGAGCTTTCCTCCCACTGGGAAAACCCGGTTCGGCTCGATGCCACCTGCGGCATTTTCGGCGAATCGGAGCTGATCGGCCAGATCGTCCGCGGCTACCCCGTTGCCCGGCTCTGCGCCGGGGTCAACCGGACGCTGGTCAAAAGGGTCATCCCCATGCTCCGGCGCTTCCCGTCGGAGAGGATCGTCCTGACCGGCGGGGTTGCCCGCAACGGCGCCCTGGTCAGGTTGCTGGCAGAGGAGGGGTATGCGGTGACCGTTCCGGAACATCCCCAGCACAACGGCGCGATAGGTTGCGCCGTAATCGATGGCTGACGTTCGTCAGGGAGTGCTATGAGGCTTGTCGTCAAGGACCTGCTGTTCGTTGCGGTTGCGGTTGCCGTCCTGGTTACCGTTTTCCTGCTCTCCGGCAAGGAAACCACGAAAAAGGTTCCCCATGACGCAGCGCATCGGGCCGCCTATGACGTGTTGGAAAGAACCGGCAGCAGGAAGGAAGCCGAGCGCAGCTGCGAAACCTGCCACAATGAGCAAAGGAATCCTCTCCCGGCAAACCATCCCCCGAAAGATCGCTGCCTGTTCTGCCACAAAATGGAAAAGGCGGCGCAATGACCACCCTCAACCTGACCCGTGCACTGGAGAGGCTCGTGGCCGACATCGTCGGCAAAGTCGGCGAGTTCAGCCATATCGATCCGCTCCGGGTCATGCTGTGCGTTGCTTCCACCAGGAGCGGGGGCGTGCATGGAGTGTACGCGAAAATACACCCGCTCCGCTTTGCCGGCGGCGCCCGGTCCATGGAAGTGAAGAGGGGCAGGCGCTCCGCTCTCCTGACCATGCCTTCGGTGATCAATCGGCAGATGGAAATGCTCTACGTGATTTATTTCCTTGTCCCCCGCTTCTTCAATCTGCCGAAACGCGAGAAGCTGGTCACGGTCTTCCACGAGCTTTATCACATTTCGCCGTTGTTTGACGGCGACATCCGGCGTTTCCCCGGCCGGAACTTCGCCCACGGCAGCTCCCGTAAACGCTACAACGCCCTGATGGACGCGCTGGTGGAGAAGTATCTCGCCATGCCGGGCTGCACCGGGGTGACGGAATTTCTGGACGGCGACCTGGAATCCCTTCGTACCGGCTATCGTGCGATCGTGGGGCGGAAATACCCGGTGCCGAAAGTAAAAATCGAAAGGTGAATAATCGTGCCGTCTGTTGAGGTTCCCGGTATCGCGAGGTCGAACCATGCCTGTCGTCAAAATTGATGCGGAGGGAAGGCTTCTCCTGCCGCGGGAAATTCTCGATCAGTTATGCCTGACGCCCGGCGACGAGCTCCGGGCTGAAGTGGAGGGGGCGGCGGTTGTGCTTGCCCGGTTGGACAAGCCTGAACGAACGCCTGACAAGGCCGATCTGCAGGCAATGATGGCCCGCGGGAACCTGGAAACGGCCGTCCGCCTCATCAAAGGCGTGGGGCCGAAAATGGCGGAGGCGTTGGCGAAGAAGGGTGTTTTCACGGTAGAGGACGCGCTCTATCTGCTTCCGCACCGCTACGAGGACCGCAGGGAGCTCCGTCCCCTGGACCGGCTCCGGCCGGGACGGCTGGAAGTTTTCTGTGCCCGGGTGATGAGCGCCGGGACCAGGACATCGAGGGGCGGCCGCCGGGTTTTCGAGGCGGTCGTGGGCGACGGCAGCGGCGCGGTGCTCCTGAAGTGGTTCAATTTCAGTCCCCGGCAGATGTCCGGCGTCTGGCGGCCCGGGAGGACCGGGATTTTCTCCGGAGAAGTGGTGTGTTACGGTCATGACCGCGAGATCCACCACCCGGACGTGGATTGGCTCGCGGACGGGGCGGACCCGGCGGCATTCATGGCCGGAGACCCGGTCAATTTCGGCCGGACCATACCGGTGTACCCCCTCACGGAAGGGTTGCGTCAGAAGCCGTTGCGGAAAGTGCAGAAACAGATTGTCGATACCTTTTCGGCAGCGGTGGCAACGGCGCTCCCCGGCGGCATGCTGGAACGCCGTTCGCTGATGCCGCTCGACCAGGCCCTGCGTGAGGTCCATTTCCCGGGAAACGACACGGCCGTCGATGCGCTTGAGAGGCGGGAGACCGGCGCTCACCGCACCCTGGCCTTCGACGAATTCTTTTTCCTCCAGCTGGGGCTCGCGTTGAAAAAGCGGGGGGTGTCGATCGAGGAGGGCATACAGTTCCAGGTCACCCACAAGTACACCCGCCCGCTGGTGAAGTCTCTCCCCTTCGCTTTGACCGCCGCGCAGAAACGCGTCCTTGCCGAGATCAAGGAAGATCTGGCCGCGCCCCACCCGATGCACCGCCTGGTTCAGGGGGACGTGGGGAGCGGCAAGACCGTCGTGGCTCTCCTCGCTGCTCTCCTGGCAGTGGAAAACGATTGCCAGGTTGCCATAATGGCGCCCACTGAAATACTGGCGGAGCAGCATTATCTGACCATGCGCCGTTATTGCGAGGAGCTGGGTATCGCGACCTGCCTGCTTACCTCCCGGATCAAAGGGAAGGCAAGGTCCGGCATTATCGAAGATATTGCGTCCGGGAAAGTTTCGGTAATCATCGGCACGCACTCCGTAATCCAGGAAAAAGTGGAGTTCAAGCGACTCGGGCTGGGCATCATCGACGAGCAGCACCGTTTCGGCGTGGTCCAGCGGGGCATCCTGAGGAAAAAGGGCCAGAATCCCCATGTCCTGGTCATGACCGCCACCCCCATCCCCCGTACCCTTGCCATGACCGTTTTCGGGGATCTTTCCCTCTCGGTGATCGACGAGCTTCCTCCCGGCCGGAGTCCGGTGGCGACGCGCATCTGTCCCGAGTCGCAACGGCAGCGGGTATATCGGTTGATAAGGGATGAAGTCCGGGACGGGAGGCAGGCCTATGTCATTTATCCCCTGGTGGAAGAATCGGAAAAGATGGATTTGAAAGCGGCGACCCTCATGGCCGGGCACCTGGCCGGTGAGGTGTTCCCGGAGCTCCGGATCGGGTTGCTGCACGGGAAAATGAAGCCGGAAGAGAAGGAATCGGTCATGGCAGCCTTCAAAGACCGTCGGATCGACATCCTGGTTGCTACAACTGTCATCGAGGTGGGAATCGATGTGCCGAATGCCACGGTGATGGTCATAGAGCATTCCGAGCGTTTCGGACTGTCCCAGCTCCATCAGCTCCGGGGAAGAGTCGGGCGCGGGACCGCACGGTCCCACTGCATCCTTCTGTGCGGCGACGAACTGGGCGGGGATGCGGCAAAGAGGCTTAAGGTGCTGGAGCAGACCGCCGACGGTTTCCGGATTGCCGAAGCGGACCTGGAACTGCGCGGCCCGGGCGACTTCCTCGGCACCAGGCAGGCGGGCCTTCCGGAATTCCGCGTGGCCGATATCCTGCGGGACGGGCGCATCCTGGAAGAGGCCAGGCAGGAAGCCTTCGCTCTGGTGGAGCGTGATCCGCTGCTGTCGTCGCCGGAAAACGGGCGGCTGCGCCGGGAGCTGGCAAGGCGCTGGGGAGGGAGGCTGGAACTGGCAGGCTGTTGAAAAACTGCTGCGGAGGCAGTCTGCGGCATTGCGCGGTGCTCGCACACTCACCTGCCTGAGCGATATGTCTCGGGTGCTGCGCTCCGTGCGCCGTGCATCCAGCCTTCCTCATGACGTTTTTCAGAATCTTGAGAGGAATTTATTGTAAAAAACCCGCCGGCTATTGTCGGCGGGTTTTGGTGTCATGCAAAGATGGAAGCAGCTTCGGAGGCTGTTACATCTTCTTGACGTTGGCGGCCTGGAGCCCCTTGGGGCCGCTGACCACGTCAAAGGTTACCTGCTCGCCCTCAGCGAGAGTTTTGAAACCATCAGCAGCGATGGCCGAGAAGTGGACGAACACGTCTTCGCCGTTCTCCTGCTCGATGAAACCGAACCCCTTTGCGTCGTTGAACCATTTCACTTTACCCTGAGCCATTTTCCTACCTCCTTTCTTGCTTCCGGAACTTCAGTCCCGAAATTTCACGGAACGCTCGACATCTTAAGTTTCCGGAGTTTTGAGGCAGAAAAGCAACGAAGCGGTTTGTTCTCCATCGTTCTTTCTTGGCTCTGCAAGAACTTCCGAAACTTACTTAGCGTATGAGTAGCAAGCCACGACACAGATGTCAAGAAAATTTTAACGTCCCGGACACATTTGGTGAAAAAAAATGAAAGGGGAATCCAGCCCGCTTTCCGGCGGCCGCGGCAGCGGGGAGGAAATCACTCAGAACGTATTGATTCTTCTGATGAAAGCCAGAAGCAGACCGTAATGACGGTGGTCGAAATGGAGCGAAATCCGACTGAGGTTCAGGAGATCCGGCTCATCGTACTCTTCGGGCATGGGCGAGCAGGGAGTGATTCTCGTGCCGGGCAAACGGAGTTCCGGGAACTCGTCTTCGAGGCGCGCAATCTGCTCACCGGTCAGCTCTTTCGAAAGGCGCAGGATCAAGTGGCTGTTGACGAACCTCATCGAATGGTAGGTCCGGTAGAAATCCTCGATAACCTTGATGGCTTCGTCCTCGTCGCGGGTAATGGTGAAGATCGAAAAGTCCTCGCCGGAAATGAACCCTTTCCCGAGGAGGCACTCGGTGACGAACTCGAACCACCGTTTCCAGTACCCGTCCTGGTCGTCCACCAGCACCAGAGGTTTCGGGGATGTCTTGCCGGTCTGAATCAGGGTGAAGACTTCCATGGCCTCGTCCATGGTTCCGAAGCCGCCGGGGAAAATGGCAATGGCATCCGCTTCCTTGACAAAGGCAACCTTGCGGGTGAAGAAATGCTTGTAAGTGATCAGGCGCGGGTTGGCCATCATCACGTAATTGGGGATCTGCTCGAACGGCAGCCTGATGTTGACCGCGAAGGAATTTTCCGCTCCAGCGCCTTCGTTGCCGGCTTCCATGATGCCTCCGCCCCCGCCGGTGATGATCATGTATCCTTTTTCCGCCAGCTTGGCGCTGAAGCGTGTGCAGGTCTGGAAGACCGGGTCATTTCTTTCCGTCCTTGCGGAACCGAAAATGGTGACCTTTTTTCTCTGGCGGTATGGGGCGAAAACCTTGTTGGTGTAGCGCATCTCTTTCATGGCGCTGCTGAGGAGTTTCAGGTCCGCCGGATAGTCGGTCTCCTGGCCCGCCTTGAGGGCCGCGATGATCATTTCGCGGATGTAGGACGGATGATCCACTCCTTCGGCTTTTTCGATGAGGCGGTCGATCAGCTCGTCTATTTCGTTGTTATCCCGTGAAAATTTCAGTTCCATAGTGATGTGCCGCTCCTGGACAAATGGGTGCGGAATTATAGCATTCTGAAGAGGTTGAGGCAAACACGAAGCGAGTTGAGGATTATTAATTTGATTTATCGAAGCGTTTTGTTTAAATTATGCACATAGTTACAGCGGATTATGCTTGAAGAGGGATATTCCGGGCAACGGATCCGGGCTGCGAACGAATAACTGAAAGGATTATACGAGATGGGCAAGACAACAGCTGAAAAGATTTTTGCCAGCCACCTGGTCGACGAACCGTTCCCCGGCGCCAAGGTGCTCCGGCTCGATGTGGTGATGTGCCACGAGATAACCACCCCCATCGCCATTGCCGACCTGGTGGCGCGGGACAAGGACCGGGTCTTCGACACCACGAAGATCAAGGCGGTCATCGACCACGTAACGCCGAGCAAAGACAGCAAGACCGCGACCCAGGCCAAGATCCTCCGTGACTGGGCCAGGCGCCACGGCATCGGGGACTTTTTCGATGTCGGGGCAAACGGCGTCTGCCACGCTCTTTTCCCGGAGAAGGGTTTCATCCGTCCCGGCTACACCATCATCATGGGCGATTCCCATACCTGCACCCACGGCGCTTTCGGGGCTTTCGCGGCCGGCGTGGGCACGACGGACCTGGAGGTGGGCATCCTGAAAGGGGTGTGCGCGTTCCGCGAACCGAAGACGATCCGTTTCAACCTCAACGGGACCTTGCCCAAAGGAGTTTATGCCAAGGACGTCATCCTCCACGTGATCGGCATGATCGGGGTCAACGGCGCCACCGACCGGGTCATGGAATTCCGGGGGCCGGTGGTCGACGCCATGACCATGGAATCCCGCATGACCCTGACCAACATGGCCATCGAAGCGGGAGGGACGTCCGGTATCTGCATGCCCGACCAGGTGACGGTCGATTATCTCTGGCCGTTCATTTCCGATCAGTATCCGTCGAAGGATGCGGCCTTGGCCGATTTCGCGAAATGGCGTTCCGATGACGACGCCTCGTACGACAAGGTTTACGATATCGACGTTACCGGGCTGGAGCCTCTCGTGACGTACGGCTACAAGCCGGACCAGGTGAAGACCGCCGCCGAGATGGCCGGCACCCCCATCGACCAGGTATACCTGGGTTCCTGCACCAACGGCAGGCTGGAGGACCTGAGAATCGCGGCTGCCATCCTCAAGGGGCGGAAGATCGCCGACGGGGTCCGCGGGATTCTTTCCCCGGCAACTCCCAAGGTGTTCCAGGACGCCCTGAAAGAGGGCCTCATGGAAATTTTCATGGACGCCGGATTCTGCGTCACCAACCCCACCTGCGGCGCCTGTCTCGGGATGAGCACCGGCGTGCTGGCGGAAGGGGAGGTGTGCGCCGCCACCACCAACCGCAATTTCCAGGGGCGCATGGGCAAGGGGGGCATGGTTCATCTCCTGTCGCCGGCTACCGCCGCGGCCTCGGCCATCGAAGGGAAGATTGCCGATCCCAGGAAATACCTGCCCTGACGCAAGACTGTGCACGGGCAGCAAAATCACATCATCATGACTGGAGTTGAACTATGAAAACATTTGGCGGTCCGGTTCTGTTCCTCGACCGTGACGACATAAATACCGATGAAATCATTCCGGCGCGGTATCTGACGGAAATCACCAAGGCTGATCTGAAGCCCTACATCCTGGAAGACCTCAAGCTCCCCGGTTTCGATCCCAAGGGCGAAAAGACCCGGAGCGCCAGGGTGATCGTGACGCGGGCCAATTTCGGCTGCGGCTCCTCGCGTGAGCATGCGCCGTGGGTGCTGGAGGTAAACGGCATCACGGTGGTGATCGCCCAGTCCTTTGCCCGCATTTTCCGCCAGAACATGTTCAATTGCGGCATGGCCGCCATCGAGTTGCCGAAGGAAACTGTGGACCAGCTTTTCGCTTATCGCGATGTTCCGGACGCAAGCGTTTCTCTCGACTTTGCCGGCCAGGTCCTGACCGTGAGCGGCGGCGGCAGGAGCGACAGTTTCCCGTTCGACATCGCTCCGTTCGACAAGGCGCTGGTCATGGCCGGCGGGTGGGTGGACTACGCGGACCGGAACTACTGAGTTTCCATCCGGAAAGGGTGCTTTTTCGCCCTGGCTGTGTCAATCTGCGGGATTGCTTGTGCGACATACGAGAGTATGCCTCCGCGCAATCCCGTGATCTCCTTGCCAGGACAAAAAATCCCCTCTTTCCGATCTGGAAACTGTTTTCTGTAATACAGATGGTTGCCCGCCCCCTTCCGGGGCGGGCGGGAAAGATCAGACCCCATGACGGGTAGAGCCCTTATTCTCGCTATCCTGATAATGCTGGCCATGACGCCGCAACTCCGGGCTGAAGAGACCGCAGCGCAGGAAGCGGAAGGCTCGGTCATCACGTTCTGGCCTCTTTTCGATTATCGAACCAGCCCGGCGGACAATTATCGGAACCTCTCGATTCTGGGTCCCCTCTTCAAGTTCCAGAAACGGGGGGAGGCGAGCGACACCGCGATCCGCCCGCTGTTCTACCACACCGAAAACATCAGCGACGAATCTGCTTCCGATGAATATCTCTATCCCCTAGCGTCTTCCGAGACCTGGCCGGGCGGCAGCTATTTCCAGGTTCTGAAGCTTTTCCAGACGCATGGGGCGCGACCGGACGAAGGTGACTCGGGGGACAGGGGGACCATGCTGTTCCCCTTCTACATTTCCGGCAAGTCCGCCAAGTACGGCCCTTACGTATCCATTTTCCCTTTCTACGGCGACATTTACGAGCGTTTCTGGAGGGAGGAATACCACTACGTTCTGTTCCCGCTCTACGGCCGCACGGTGAAAAAAGGCACCGAAACCCGCAATTTCCTGTATCCTTTTTTTTCGCTCATCAGGGGCGAGAAGGAGCGCGGCTGGCAGTTCTGGCCCTTCTACGGCCAGTCGGAAAAAGAGGGGGTGTACCGGCGGCGCTTCGCACTCTGGCCGGTCTATTTCAGCGAGGAAAGCGGCCTGGACACCGATTCGCCAACGGAGACGTTCCATCTGTTTCCGCTCTACACCTCCTCGGAATCGCGGAAGCGGAGCGAACGGCATTTCCTGTGGCCATTTTTCGGCTCTGTCTCCGACCGGGCCAACCACCTGGAGGAACGGGACTATTTCTGGCCTTTCGCCGTCACCATCAGGGGGGAGACGAGAAACCTCAACCGTTTTCTCCCCTTCTACAGCGAAGACCGCCGCAAGGAAAGGCTGAAGCGCTGGTACCTGTGGCCGCTCTACAGCCACGAGGAACTGAACGGCGAGAGCTTCAGGCAGGAGCGGGACAGGGTTCTTTTCTTCCTCTATTCGGACAATCGGGAGACCTGGGTCAAAGACGGCGCTGAGAGGCGCAGGGTTGCCTTTTGGCCCCTGCTTACCTTTCGCCGCGACGAGAGGGGCGTGAAGACGTTCACGTTCCCCGCGCCGGTGGAACCGGTCCTCAACAAGGAAGGGATCGAAAAGAACTGGGCGCCTCTCTGGAGGGTCTATGTCCAGAAATGGAACGATGCGGGGGATTCCGCGGTTTCGTTCCTCTGGAACCTGTACTGGCATGAGAGCCGCAACGACGACCTGGCCTACGAGTTTTTTCCCTTCGTCTTCTACCGCTCGGAGAAAAAGGGGACCGAATTCGCTTTTTTGAAGGGACTGGTGCGATATCGGGAGAATGACGCGGGGAAAAAGCTTCAGTTCCTGTGGCTGCCGTTCGGAATCGAGTGGGACGGGAAACCCGCCGGCAGCGGACCGGGCGGTAAAGCCGAACCTGGGGGCAATCTGTAATGGGAATCCTGGAATTGATAGGGAGCAAGATCCTGAACTTTGTCCAGATCGTCGGGGAGATGCTGAAGCTTCTCGGCCGGACGGTCTATTTCTTCCGCGAAGCGCCGCGCAATTTCCAGAGCATACTTGCCCAGCTGTCCATTGTCGGTTTCGAGACCTTGCCCGTGGCCTCGGTCATGGCGTTCTTCGTGGGAATGGTGCTGGCCCTGCAGACCGGTTCGGAACTGCAGAAGTACGGCACCCAGGACATCATCGGCGCCATCGTCGGTCTGTCCATGGTGCGGGAGCTGGGACCGGTCATGACCAGTTTCCTGGTTGCCGGACGAGTTGGTTCGGCCATGGCGGCGGAGATCGGCGTGATGAAGGTTTACGAGGAAATCGATGCCTTGCGGACGCTCGACATCGATCCCGTGCGCTACCTGTCCATGCCGCGGCTCATCGCCTGCCTGGTGTGCCTGCCGCTGCTGACGCTGTATGCCGACTGCGTCGGCATGGTCGGCGGCGCCCTGATAAGCCACCTTCACCCGAAAATCTTCATTTCCTATGCGACCTATTACGACAGTCTGAAAACCGCCCTCAAGTTCAGGGAAATCGGCGCCGGGCTGGTCAAGTCGTTCGTATTCGGCGGCATCATCTCCCTGGTCGCCTGCTATGTCGGCTTCGTCACCTCGGGCGGCGCCCGCGGTATCGGCCGCTCCACCACCAGGGCGGTCGTCCTGTCGTTCATGCTGATCCTGGTGGCCGATTATTTCCTGACGCGTCTGCTTCTGTAGCGGGTGCATCGCCGGTGATACCGTTTTCATTGCGCCCGGGCAGCGAACCCGGGCAAGGCGGGGAGGCTGAACAGCGCTTTCCCGACAGGAGGTGGAACAATGGCACTGTCAACTGAGAAAAAGGTCGGGTTCTTTTTCCTGATCGGACTGGTCCTCTTCGGGCTCATGCTGGAGCTCGGGGGGCAGTGGAACCCCTTTGAAAAAGCCGTTTCCTACCACACGTTCCTGGCCGGCGTGACCGGTCTCAAGGTGGGCGATCCCGTACGCCTGGCCGGTGTGGATGTGGGCAAGATCAAGAGCATCGATGTGCAGGAGGGAAAGGTGCGGGTCGATTTCGAGGTGTCGCGGGACACTCGCCTCAAGACCGATTCCGTGGCCAGCCTGAGGATGACCAACCTGCTGGGCGGGCAGTTCCTGGGTTTGACCTTCGGATCGCCCAATGCCGGAACGCTCCCCCCCGGAAGCGCGATTCCGGGCAAGGACACGGCCGGCGTGGACTCCATCTTGAACAACCTCGGTGACCTGACCGCGGATGCGAAAGCGCTGATCACCGATCTCAACCGCAACCAGCAGGAAGTCATGGGCAAGATCTCCGGCATGCTGGACGAGAATCGCGAAAACCTGCGCAGTTCCCTGAACAACCTCAACAGCATCACCACCAAGTTCGATCGCGGCAACGGCTCCCTGGCCCTGCTTCTCAACGACAAAACCCTCTATGCGAATACCAATGCGGCCACCGCAAGCCTGAAGAACATCACCGCCAAGATAGACAAGGGCCAGGGGACCATCGGCAAGCTGGTGAACGACGACGCCTTCTATGTCGAAGCCAGGGGCGCCGTTGCCGGCTTGAACGCGGGCATGAAGGATGTGCGGGAAATCGCGGGCAAGATCAACCGCGGCGAGGGAACCATGGGCAAGCTGGTCAACGACCAGACCCTGTACAACGAACTGAGCGGCGCGTCGAAGAACGTCAAGGAGATTGCCGAGAAGATCAACAACGGCCAGGGGACCATGGGCAAACTGGTCAACGAGGACAAGCTGTACCGCGACGCGACCGCGACCCTGAAAAAGACCGAGCAGGCGGTGGACGGCTTGAGCGACAGCGGCGCCATTTCGGTGTTGGGGAGCATTATCGGCACGCTTTTCTGAGCCTGTGGCGGTCAGAGGCTGTTCTTGACGACCGTGTGCCGTTTCGTGCTGCACGGATGGACGGCTTTCGCGCCGGATGATTCATTTTTTCGAAAGGCACGGCATCCTGCCGCGCCCTTCGTGCTCGGGGAGGGGTATGGACGATTTCTTGAATATCGCGGTTGGAACAGTTGCCATGCGGCCCTATGTGTTCGCTTTTTTCGCCGTCTATCTCCTGGCGGCAGTGCCCCACCTGGGGTGGAAAAAAACAGCCTGTTTCACCGTTGTCGGCTACCTGATCGCATTTGTGTCGGAATTCAGCTCCATCAACAGCGGTTTTCCCTATGGCTGGTATTATTACATCGATACCACCAGGGCGAAAGAGCTCTGGATAGCGGGAGTGCCGTTCTTCGATTCGCTTTCCTACGTTTTCCTTACCTATTGCAGCTACACTGCCGCACTGCTGACCGTCTCCCCCATCAAGGCATGGCGGCGGGACCTGGTGACCCTGGAGAGCCGGGCGATCCGCAGGTCATTCGGGGTCCTGGTCCTGGCATCCTTCTACCAGGTGTTCCTGGACATCGTCATCGACCCGGTCGCCCTGCAGGGGCGGCGCTGGTTCCTGGGGCAGATCTACGGTTACCGCGAAGCGGGGGTCCATTTCGGAGTGCCCCTGTCAAACTACTGGGGGTGGCTGCTGGTCAGTTTCGTACTGGTATTCGCATTGCAGCGCATCGACGCCCGGGTGTCGAAGGGGGTGGAAAAGCCTGCCGGCGTGGCCAACCTCCCGTTCCGTTCGCTCCTCGGTCCGGTTCTCTACCTGTCGGTGCTCGTGTTCAATCTCGCCGTGACCATCCACATCGGAGAGAATCTGCTGGCTCTTACCGGCATCCTGATTTTTACGCTTCCGGTGGTTATCGTAACGGTGCTCCTGGCTCGCCGCGCCAACCGTTACAGCAGGGAAGAACTGGCGGAACATGTGCGGGACTATCCCTATTCTCCCGCAGGCGGGGGAAAGAAGTGAGTGAAGCGGGCGCTACAGTGCCTGGAGAACGGCCAGGACTCCGGAAGCCAGATTCTTCCCTGCCAGGCGGCTGTTGCGCGACAATCTGAGAAGCTGCGGCAGGATCCTGGGTTTTCCGGCCAGGACCGCCAGCACACGGAGAATGCTGACATTCAGCTCCCGGTCGGTGAAATCGGTAATGCTGAAGTCGAGTTCTTCACCGGCATTGTCGCTGATCGCCCGAATGGCCATGAACGGGACCCGCGCTCCGGAAGCGACCCATGCCACTGCGCCGGATTCCATTTCCAGCAGGGGGTTGCTCATGCCCGGGGGGAGCAGCCCGGCCAGTTTCCCCTTGTTTTCGATGCGGTCGGTGGTGATGAACTCTCCCCGGTGCGAATGGAAGGCTCCGGATACGCCATGGCTTTCCAGTGATCTGATCGCCCGGTCGGTGAAATCCCGGTCCGGTTCCTCCAATCGGGTCAGCTTGCCGGCCTCGAGCCTGAATAGCCCGGTTGCCAGAACCAGATCGCCTGTTGCGAGGCCCTGCCTGACCGCGCCGCCGAAGCCGAACGATATCAGCAGGTCGGGCCGGTGAGCCGCAATCAGGGCCGCGGCAGCTTCCGCTGCATGCCGGACCCCCATGCCTGAACGGATCAGGCGGATATCATGGCTTCCAGCGCTGAAGCTCCAGGCGCGGAAACGGCCGATTCCGGCGTTCCTGAATCCTGTAACCCTGCGCAACAGGGGGCGGCACTCTTCGGGCATGGCGGCTACAAGGCCAATACGCATTGGATTCCCGTCACTTTCATGGGCTGTCAGAAAAGCTCGATCCCTCCGGGAACGATTTCGGCGACTTCAACCAGACCATCCTGCACCAGTTCGTCGAAGAACTTGATCATGTTCCGCCCCATTTTCTTGGCGTGGTACAAAGACTGGTCGGCCTGGTCGAGCAGGGTCGTGGTGAATATCGTCGGGTCCATGCTCGTTACGCCGATGCTGACGGTGACTTTGCCCACCTGGGGAAACGGGTGGTTCTCAACCGCGGAGCGGAATCTCTCGAACGCCATGTGCGCCTGTTCCCTGTCGCCGGTGCGGACGATCACGATGAATTCTTCACCCCCGAAGCGGAACAGGAAATCGCTCTCCCTGAAGTGGCTCTGCATCAGCTGCGAGAGCAGCAGCAGCACTTCATCGCCGTAAAGATGGCCCCAGGTGTCGTTGATGCGCTTGAAGTTGTCCACGTCGATCATGGCAAGCCAGCAGGAGTCAAGGCCGGCTGTTCCGCCGCGGCGTTCGGTCTGGTCCTTGTCCTTGAACGGGACCGGCTGGTTGTAGATTTTCTGGATGACCTCGTCAAAGGTCTTCCGGTTGGCAAGGCCGGTCAACTGGTCGCTTTGGGCTTCTGCGAGCACCTCATAGAAGTTGCGGTAGATCTGGAGAAGGCCCTGTATCATGTGGGTGTCGAACTTGGTGAATTCACGCGCTGCCACGGCCACGAGAAAGACGTTCTGCGACTTGGTCTGCAGGGCGTGCCATGCCGTGAGCACGTTTCCCGAATCCAGGGGGGTGCGGAAATGCCGTTTTGTCCCCTGTACGATCTGGATGGCGGCGGATATCTCGTCTGAAAGGGAGAAGTTTTCCGAGAGTATCTCGTATTTTTCCTGCCTGAGATGAAGTTGATAGCACGGATTGCTCCGCCGGTCGAGTTTCAGGATTGAAAGCTCTATCGGGCGGACGAATTCCGCGATTGTTTTCAGAAGGCTGAACTCCATGAGTTCAACATCCTGGACTCCGGTGAGGCTGACAACCTTGTCAAGGAGCCTTGGCGCGTTTGTCATAGTCGTTTCCCCCGTGGATAGCGAAAAGGCGCCTCGGAAAATGAAAAAATACTTATATCATGCCGGCCAGTATTTAGACAAGCACATTTTGAGCGTTTCAAGATTTCCCCTGGCCCTCAACCCGCCTTTAATCTTGACAAAGAAGGCACCCCGCTTTATTGTGACTATTTGCCTTACGTAGTTTCCATCCGGAAAGGGTCTTTTGGCTCAACCGAAGGTCCCGCCCTCGGGCAGCCTGCGCTGTCAACTTTGGCAGGCAAAAGTCCGGCATAGCGATGAAGCGCTGGATTGAAAATGAAGCATACAGGAGTACCCGATGAAACCGTTATTTCTTAATCCGCCCACGTACGAGGATTTCGACGGCGGCGCCGGGGCCCGTTACCAGGCATCCCGCGAAGTCACCTCTTTCTGGTATCCCACCTGGCTCTGTTTCCCTGCCGGCATGATCGAGGGAAGCAGGGTGGTTGACGCGCCGGTGCAGAAGCTGAACCTGGATGACTGCATCCGGATCGCGGCCGATTACGATATGGTCGTGATGTACACCTCTACGCCCACGTTTGCCCTTGACGTCGAGACGGCCCGGCGTATCAAGGACAGCAAGCCCGGAATGGTAACCGTGCTGACCGGCCCCCATGTGAGCGTGCTGCCGGAGGAATCGCTGCAGCGCGCCGACGGTGCCGTCGACATCGTCTGCCGCGGGGAGTTCGACTTTTCCGTGAAGGAGCTGGCTGAGGGGCGGGAGTGGGAGCGTGTGGACGGGATCAGCTTCATGCGGGACGGCAAAGTGGTCAGCAACCCGGACCGGCCTCCCATCACCGACCTTGATGCGCTTCCCTTTGCCAGTCAGGTCTACAAGAGGGACTTGCCGGTCGACGAATACATCATTCCACACTTCCTGCATCCTTACGTTTCAATCTATTCGAGCCGAGGCTGCCCCTCCCGGTGCATCTACTGCCTCTGGCCCCAGACCTTTTCCGGCCGCACCATGAGGACTCGCAGCGCCGAGAACGTCTACCAGGAAGTGAAATGGATCATGGAGAACATTCCCGGCATCAGGGAAATCTCCTTCGACGACGACACCTTCACCGCCAACCGGGAGCACGCCCGGGCCGTGGCTGAAAAAATCAGGCCGCTGGGGATATCCTGGACCATCAACGCCCGCGCCAACTGTGATTACGAAACCCTGAAGATCATGCGGGAGGCCGGCCTGCGCCACGTGGTGGTGGGGTACGAATCGGGCAACGACCAGATCCTGAAGAACGTCAAGAAGGGCGTGACGAAGGCCCAGGCGCTGGAATTCACCAGGAACTGCAAGAAGCTCGGGCTGTCGGTGCACGGCGCGTTCGTCATGGGACTTCCCGGCGAAACCCGGGAGACTATCAGGGAAACCATCGACTTTGCCAGGCAGTTGGACATCAACTCCATCCAGGCTTCACTGGCGTCGCCCTATCCCGGCACCGAGTTTTACGACCTGGCAAAGAAGGAAGGCTGGATCGCGTCCGAAACTTTCCTCGACGATACCGGCCACCAGACGTGCGTCATCAATTATCCCGAGCTTTCCAACAGGGAAATTTTCGACGCAGTCGAGACCATTTACAACAAGTTCTATTTCCGGCCCAAGTACATCGCCCGCAGCATTCTCAAAATGATCACCAGCAGCGAGGATCGGCGCAAACTGCTCAAGGAAGGCGCGCAATACCTGGCGTACATGAAGAAGCGGAAAGAGTGCAAGGGCTGCCAGTAACAGCGGGCTCATCGCCGCTTGCAAAGCACACATGAAAGAACTGATAGTCAATGCCGATGATTTCGGCCTCTCCAGCGGTGCCAACCGGGCCGTCATACAAGCCTGGAAAGAAGGCGTCCTGACCAGCGCATCGCTGATGGTGGGCGGGAAAGGCTTCGAGGAAGCCGTCGCCCTGGCGCTGGACAATCCCGGCCTGCAGGTCGGGCTGCACCTGACGCTGATCCAGGGGCGCTCCGTTCTGCCGGCCCATTCCATTCCGGGTCTTGCCGACTACCTCGGGGATTTCCCGGTGAACCCGGTAAGCGCCGGCATGCGCTATTTTTTCCACAAGTCGATCCGCGGGGAGCTGGTCAGGGAGATCGAGGCGCAGATCCTCAGGTTCCGTGAAACGGGAATCCCCCTGTCCCATATCGACGGCCACCTCAACATCCACATGCATCCGACAGTGTTCGACATCCTGGCTGAACTGATGCCGAAGCACGGCATTTCCAGCTTCCGGCTGACCAATGAAAAACTGTCCGGGGATCCCTGCCGGGACGGCAAGCGCAGGTTCGGCAAAAAGGTCGATGCCTTTATCTTCGGCAGGCTGGCCCGGCGCTGCGCCCCGGTACTCGACAGGCTGGGAATTTCCCATGCCGTGCAGGTGAAGGGCCTGCTCAACTCGGGCAACATGACCGAAGAGTGCCTGTTGAAAATGCTGGATTCCGCTGGCGACGGGGTCACGGAGATCTACTTTCACCCCGGATGCCTGCCCGACACCGTGCTCACCGCCCTGATGCCCGATTATCTCCACGGCGAGGAACTGAAGGCGCTGACCAGCAATGAGGTGAAGGAAAAGATTTCGCGGCTCGGCATCAGGCTCAGGAATTACCGGGGAGAGGTTAAGGAAAATGTTTAAGACAGTTGTTTTCATGCTGCTGGCCGTTACCGCCGGAACGATCGGCGACATACTCCTGACCAAGGGAATGAAGGAGCTGGGCGACCTGTCGACCATGAGTCTGCGGGGCATCATGTCAGTCGCTTTCCAGGCGCTGACCAGCCCCAAGCTGGTACTGGGAACGTCCATGCTGGCGGTGTTCTTCTTCCTCTGGCTGGCGGTTCTTTCCTGGGAGGATCTTTCGGTCGCGCTCCCCATGCAGGCGCTCAACTATGTCCTGGTCGCCTTCCTTTCCCAGTATTTCCTTAATGAGGTCGTCACGCCGCTCCGCTGGGCCGGAACCGTCCTGGTCTGCATTGGCGTCATCCTGATCACCAAGAGCAGCACGGGGTGAACTGAGCCGTATGTTCTCGTTGTTCCCCCTTCATCCTTCCTCCCCGTTGCGCCGCTTTTCTTCATGAATTCAAATGCCATATTTGTGGTACACTGTTTCGCAACATTCAGCTATTGGAATCCCCCTCAGTCCCCCTTTCTCAGCGGGGGAAGTTTCTTGTCCCCCTTATTTATGCAAGGGGGGGCGGAGGGGATTTCCTACAAGGAGGATCAATGTCCAATCCGGTTACCGTTGAAATTCTTGTGGTGGGAAACGAGATCCTGATCGGCGACATCCAGGACACCAACACCAGCTGGATCTGCAAGCTGATCAACAGCCGGGGGGGATATGTCGCCCGTGTGACCATGCTCCGCGACCTCCCGGAGGAAATCTCCACGGCGACCCGGGCTGCCATTGACCGTGGCGTCGATATCCTCTTCACGTCGGGCGGGCTCGGTCCCACAGCCGACGATCTGACCGTTGCCGCGGTCAGCGAAGGCGCCGGCCTGGAGCTGAAACTCGACGAAAAGGCCCGCCGGATGGTGAAGGAGCGCTACGACGATTTCTTCGAACGGGGGATCATGGCCCAGGGAGGCCTCAATCCTGCGCGGGAAAAAATGGCCTGGCTGCCGGCGGGAGCCGAGCCGCTGCACAATCCGGTGGGGACCGCGCCCGGAGTCCTGTTCCGCGCGGGAAAGACCGCTGTCATCTGCCTGCCGGGCGTGCCGTCCGAACTGAAGGGGATCATAACCGAATCCCTGGAGCCGTTCCTGCGGGAGACCCTGGGGGATGGGGGGGCGCTGACGAAGGCGATCACGGTTCGCTGCAACGACGAGTCCATCCTGGAGCCGGTCCTGAGCAGGGTCGTCCCGTCTCACCCCCGCGTCTACATCAAGTCTCTGGCCAGGACGCTCGGGGAAACCCCTGAACTGGACATCACCCTGACCATGACCGGCGGGGAGGAGATGGAGCGGGTCCGGCTGGTGGATGCCGCCTATCGGGAATTGCGGGAAGGGTTGCGGAGCATCGGCATCGACAACTGGGACAAGGCCTGACCCTTGCATCCGGCCTTCCCCATGACATTTTTCAACAACATGTTCATGGCGGGGATTCGATCCCGAAACGGTGCTCCGCGGTGGTGAAGCGGCCGGGATCGTGGTCGAAGGTCCGTTCGCTGAAGGTCACCCCGCCATCGTACCCGATCATGACCACTGTCGAGCAGCGGGTGCCGTAGCCGGACCCGGAAATGAACATGGGGGCGAGGAGCCGTTCCCATTCCGGCCCGATGCCGGTATCGGGGAGCAGGCTTTCGTCGGGCATGCTCCGGTCGGCCAGCAGGGAGAACATAGCTTCCGCAGAGGGTTCGGCGCCGTGCGCGAGCATTTTCTCCAGGGCCTGCCTGCCCTGGACGACTTTCGGCCAGGGGGTGTCCAGCAGGTGGTTGCTGATCCCGTGAACACCGGGCAGAACCAGAGAAGAGGCGCTTCCCCTGTTGGAAAGGCAGAAGAGGCGCCGGGAATCGCCGAACAGGAGGGTGAAGCCGTTATACCGTTCGGCCTGCCCCGACAGGGTTTCCCGGTATTCGTCCAGGGACGCGCGGCCCAGGAGGAAACCGGTGACGAGGTCCCCGCGCGACGGGGCATCGTCCCTGCGTGCGGCCGGGTCGCGGTAGTTGACCACGGCGGCGAACCTGCCGTCCCGGGCCATAGCCAGCCATGTCCCCCCGCATTTGAGATCCCTGCCCCCGAGGATCGGCGGTTCCGTGTCCCAGAATCGGGCCGGAGCGGCCGGCCGGTCGTAAAATTCGTCGCGATTGGCGGCCAGGATCAGGCTGTACCGCGGATGGCCGCGGTATGCGAACAGTATCAGGCACATGGGATGAACCTGCGGAATGCCGGGCAAGCATGGGCGCTCATGGGCTTTTCAGGTTTCCAAGGGCTCGCTCGAACATTTCCGGGTTGAACCCCCGCAGGACCGCCTCGTCGTTTCCGATTACGATCAGCGGGACGACGTTTGTCTCGTATTTGTTCAACAGCGTGTCCCTGGCCTGGTCGTCCCGTTCCACATCCCGGTTCTCATAAGGGATGTTTTTCTTCGTGAGGTATTCCTTGGCCTCTGTGCAGTGGGGGCACCAGGTGACGGAATAGAGAACAATTTTCGGGTACGTGGCACGGGTCGCAGGCGTGGGAGCAGCGACTTCCGCCGGTTTCAGCTGCGGAGCGCCGCAACCGGGGGTGGTGGCCAGAAAAAACAGGGCCAGGAGCATGGTCGTTTTCCACATGTGCAGGGTCTCCTTGTATCCCGGTCGGCGGGATCCGGCAGGGATCGAAAATGTAAGCCATTTGACTTTCCCGTACCTCGATTATAGCGAATCTTCGCAACTCCGAAAGGATTTTCCATGCATGTTTTTGCCGCGGTCATGCATCTTCACCTGCAAAGCAATTCACTCAAGGCCAAGCGCGGGATCGTCAAGAGCATCCTGGCAAGGGCACGGAATGCGTTCAACGTGGCAGCCGCCGAAGTCGACCTGCAGGATGTTCACGGCTCGGCGCTCCTCGCCTTCGTGACGGTCAGCGAAAGCCGGGCCAAAGCGAGAAGGCTCCTGGAACAGGTCGAAGAAAAGACAGCCGAGGAGAGGCCGGACGTGGAAATAGCGGCCTTTGAAATCGAGGAGAGATAGGCAACACCCGCCCGGGGTCTTTCATTGCGGTTTATACTGCGGGGTGGTACCCTTTCGGTATGGATAGCACAAGGGGGCGCACCCGGGAAGGAGACGTCGGAAATGAGAAAGCTAACGATATTCCTGATGTGTACATTCATATGCATGACAGTCGCGGCAACCGCCGCCGAACTGAAGGAAACCTACAGGGCGACGATCGGCGATGACGGAATCCAGAGAGTGGAGTTGGTGGGCGGATCGTATTTTTTCAGACCTGGTCATGTGATCGTGAAGGTCGAAGTGCCGGTGGAACTGACGGTCAGGAAGGATGGATGGATAGTGCCGCACGATATCGTGATCGACGCTCCGGATGCGGGCATCACGGTACGGGAGAGCCTGTCAGCGGAACCGAAGGTGATCCGCTTCACTCCGACCAAGGCCGGCAGGTATCCTTTCTACTGCAGCAAAAAGCCGCCCTTCATGGCCAGCCACCGGGAAAAGGGGATGGAGGGGGTGCTGGAGGTCGTGGAGTAGCCTGGGAGAGGGATTCACGGGTGAAGTATGGCCCGCGCCTCGCGGTCTGTAAGTACCCTGTTGAAGAACAGACGGTAAAACGCCCTGGTCTCCTTTACCATATCTAACGGATAGAGATTCGGGTGGAGCAGATTGGAAAGCCACTGGATGCCCAGAAGGTGCATGTGCGACGGCGGGCGGTCGAACCAGTTGAAGGGCACGTAGGGAATCAGGTAAACCCTTTTGGCGCGGACGGCGCGCAGGTTCTTCCAGCGTCCGTCATTCATGATCCGCGCGACACAACTCTTCTCCTTCACCAGGATCACGTCCGGGTCGTACATGAGGAGTTGCTCCATGGAGATCTTTTCCAGTCCCATGTAGCTGCTCGCCCTCAGCCGGCAGACGTTCCTTCCGCCGCTCAGCGGGATGAGCTGGGTATGCATGGAGCCCTCGCCCTCGGTCGCCAGCCCGTCAACGCCCTCCGCATAGTAAACCGAAACCCTTTTCCCCTCGGGTATGCCTGACATGGCCCGGGATGTCTTGTTCAGTACGCTGACGGCGTAGCGCTCCAGTTCGGCGGCTCTTCTCTTCCTCCCCAGAACATCTCCCATGAAACGGAAAGCGGCGGGATAATCGTTCACCGAACTGATGCGCACGTAGAGGATCGGGATGCCCAGCGGCTTGAGAATCTGTTCGTACTTCCGGTTGATCGCGGTTATATCGCCCCGTTTCAGCTCCCAGAGAATGACGAGGTCCGGCCTGACTTTCAGCAGGGTCTCCACGCTGATGTTCCTGCTTTCGCCGGCAATCCCTCCCACAACCGGGAGCCTTTTGAAGCGCTCCACCGTATGGAATTTTTCTTCGCCCCGGAGCGGGAAGCTGAGTCCGGCCAGAAGATTCGGGTCAATGGCGTAGATCAGGTACGTTGCCGGCGGCGACAAGGCGACAGCTCTCGCTATCCTGTCAGGTATGGTGACCCTTCTCCCAGCCATGTCGGTGACCACGCGTGAGTGGGCGCTGGAGACGAAACAAACTGACGCAAGCACAACCAGGAAGGCATAGCGGGGCATGAATCCTCCGGTATCGGGTCTCACGGCGGAAGGCCCTTGGGAATGTTCAGGTGTCCGAGCGGGCGCGGAGCAAGAAATGACGGAACCGGACAGGAAAAAAGGCCCATGGCGTGAGCTGTAGGTGTCGCGGGTCGGAGACCTGTTGCGATGCTACGTTGTATAGCATGGTGCACAACTGAATGCAAAAGACTATTTATCGGCTTTTATGCAGCGTCCCCTCCGGCCTTTCCGGATGGGCACTATCCCGGCCGGAAAATTATAAGCTTCACACAGTGCATGTTTGATGATATTTTCAAACAAGACGCATCAGGGCCATGACGGTTCTGATGAAGACTGCCGGAGGAGGCGCGCGCATCACATGGCCCAGGAAGACCTCTCCCAATTGAAGATCGACAAGGCTGCGGCTGCCGCCCGTCCCTCCAGGCGCATTGGCCGTCGCTACTGGATAGTGGGAGTTCTTGCCGTTGCCGTTCTGGCGGTTCTCTTTTTCAGCGGCATCTTGAGGCCCGCCCGTGAAGTCCAGGTGGTCACCATCCAGCAGACCTATCCGTCCCAGGCGATCACCCTGTTGAATGCAAGCGGCTACGTGGTGGCCCAAAGGAAGGCCGCTGTTGCCTCCAAGGCCACCGGCCGCCTCATCTGGCTCGGCGTTGAAGAGGGGAGCAGGGTGAAAGAGGGGGACATCCTTGCCCGGCTGGAAAGCGAAGACGTGGCGGCAAGCGAGAAACAGGCAGCGGAAAACCTGAAAAATTCCCGAACCGCGCTTGACCAGGCCAGTGCCGAGTTCCACGACGCTCAGCTTTCCTACAACCGGCAGAAGTCGCTCTTTTCCCAGGGAATCGTGGCCGAGGCGGACTTTGACGCGGCGCAAGCCCGCTACCGCAAGGCGAAAGCGGCCGTGGCCGGGGCCCGGGCCGGGATAGGGGCGGCAGCGGCCGCACTGGATGCCGCGCGGGTGGCAGTGGAATTCACCATGATCCGGGCGCCGTTCGATGCGGTAGTGCTCACCAAGAACGCCGATGTCGGGGATATCGTGACCCCGTTCGCGGCCGCCGCCAATGCCAAGGCCGCCGTGGTGACCCTGGCCGACATGGGCTCCCTGCAGGTCGAGGTGGACGTTTCCGAATCCAGCATCGAGCAGGTCAGACCCGGCCAGCCGTGCGAAATCCAGCTGGATGCCTTGCCCGACACCCGTTTTCGCGGCACGGTCCACATGATCGTGCCCACCGCGGACCGGAGCAAGGCAACGGTCCTGGTCAAGGTCCGCTTCGATGAAACGGACCGGCGCATCCTTCCGGAGATGAGCGCCAAGGTGGCATTCCTTTCCCGGCCCCTGGGAAACGGCGAGCGCAAGCCGCGGATCACGGTTGTTTCCGCCGCGGTTGCAGAGCGGCACGGCAGGAAGGTCGTGTTCCTGGTCAAAGATGACCGGGCGGTCGAGACCCCCGTCACCCTGGGGGAACGGCTGGGCGAAGCGGTGGGACTGGTACGGGGGGGGAAGCCGGGCGACCGGGTGGTGTCAAACCCCGGCGCCGGCCTCAAGGACGGCTCCCGCATCAAGATCATGGAAAAATGAATGGAAAGCGCTGAGCAGCCCATTGTCAGGATACGCAACCTGTCGAAATCCTATCGCCGGGGGAATCAGGTCATCCCGGTCCTGGAGGATATCAGCTTCGATATCCCCGACGGCGAGTTCCTGGCGCTCATGGGCCCTTCCGGGTCCGGCAAGAGCACCCTCCTCAACCTGCTGGCCGGCATCGACAAGGCGGACAGCGGAACCATAGAAATCGGCGGGGTGGACATCACCACCCTGGACGAGACCGCCCTGGCGGGGTGGCGGGCTCTCAACGTCGGCTTCATCTTCCAGTTCTACAACCTGATACCGGTGCTGACCGCCTTCGAAAACGTGGAACTCCCCCTGCTCCTCACCAGGCTTTCCAGGAATGAGCGCCGGGCCCACGTGGAAACCGCCCTGCGGGTGGTGGGGCTTGCCGACCGGATGGCCCACTATCCCTCCCAGCTCTCCGGCGGCCAGCAGCAGCGGGTCGCCATCGCCCGGGCGGTGGTGACCGATCCCACCATCCTGGTGGCGGACGAGCCGACCGGCGACCTGGACCGCTATTCGGCCGGCGAGATCCTGGACCTGATGGACCGCCTGAACCGCGAATCGGGCAAGACCGTCATCATGGTGACCCACGATCCGCGCGCCGCGGAAAAGGCCCATTCAATCCGTTACCTGGAAAAGGGTGAACTGAAAGATGTTCGCGCTTAAACTGCTCTGGAGAAACGCGTTCCGCCACCGCCTGAGGACTTTCCTCACCATTCTGGGCATCACCATCGCCATTCTGGCTTTCGGCATGCTGCGCACGGTGATCGATGCCTGGTACGCCGGTGTCTCGGCTTCATCAGCCACCCGCCTGGTGACGCGCAACGCCATCTCCCTGATCTTCCCCCTGCCCATTTCCTACAAGGACCGCATCCGCCAGGTCGACGGGGTCAGGATCGTCTCCTACGGCAACTGGTTCGGCGGCATCTACAAGGAAGAAAAGAACTTTTTCGCCAATTTCGCCGTCGACATCGACAGTTACCTCAAGCTCTATCCCGAATTCGTCCTCCCTCCCGATCAGCTCAAGGCGGTGCTCCGCGACCGCACGTCGTGTGTCGTGGGCCGGAAACTGGCCGATCGGTTCGGCTGGAAGATCGGCGACACCATCCCGCTCAAGGGAACCATCTTCCCGGGCACCTGGGAGTTCGTGCTGCGCGGCATCTACCACGGCAGGGACAAGACCGCCGACGAGACCCAGATGTTCTTCCAGTGGGACTACCTGAACGAGACGGTGAAAAAACTCGTTCCCCGCAGGGCGGACCAGGTCGGCTTCTACATGATCGGGATCGCGAGCCCGTCACTCGCTTCACAAGTTACCATCGCCATCGACGACACGTTCAGGAATTCGCTCGCCGAAACACTGACCGAGTCGGAAAAGGCCTTCGCCCTGGGATTCATTTCCATGACGGAAGCCATCGTCGTCGCCATAAAGCTCGTGTCGTTCGTGGTCATCATTATCATATTGGCGGTTGTCGCCAACACCATGGCCATGACCGCCCGGGAACGGATCGGCGAATTCGCGGTTTTCAAGACACTGGGGTTCGGCGCCCGGCACATCGTGGGGATGATCTTCGGCGAGTCCCTGGTGATCACCATGACCGGCTGCGCGATCGGGATCGCCCTGACCTTCCCCCTTGCCAATGCCTTCGCATCCGCCATGTCGAACTTTTTCCCCATCTTCATCGTGTCGCGGCAGACGATTTACCTGGATATCGGCGCTGCCCTGCTGGTGGGGGTGGTGGCGGCGATCTTTCCCGCCTGGCGTGCGGTGAAAATCCGCATCGCCGAGGGGCTGAGTCGCATCGGGTGAGAGACCTGCCAAGTCTGATAATTGACGGTAATTGACCAATGTCCATCCCTTTTTCATACAGTTTCCGCACTCTCTGGACCAGGCGCCTGACCACGGTCCTCACCGCATCGGGCATGGCCCTGGTGGTGTTCGTCTTCGCCTCGATCCTGATGCTGTCCGAGGGGCTCCGCAAGACACTGGTGGACACCGGTTCGCCCGACAACGTCCTTGCGATACGGAAAGGCGCGGGGACCGAGGTGCAGAGCGGCGTGGAACGGCAGCAGGCCGCCATCATCGAGACATTGCCCGAGATTGCCTTTGGAGTGGACGGCCGTCAGCTCCTGGCAAAGGAAATGGTGGTCCTGGTCAACCTCCCCAAAAGGGGGACCAACAACCCCTCCCACGTGGTCATCAGGGGGATCCAGGCGGCGTCGCTGGCGCTCAGGCCGCAGGTGCGGGTGGTGGAGGGGAGGATGCCCCGTCCCGGTTCTTCCGAAATAATGGCCGGGACCAACATCGCCCGGCGCTTCAAGGGCTGCGGCGTGGGTGAGTCCCTGCGCTTCGGCATGCGGGACTGGTCGGTGGTCGGGATATTCGATGCGGGAAACAGCGGGTTCAGCTCCGAGGTCTGGGGTGATGCCGACCAGCTCATGCAGGCCTTCCGCAGGCCGGTATACTCCTCGGTGACCTTCAAGCTCGCCGACACCAGGGCTTTCGACGAAGTGAAGGACAGGCTGGAACACGACCCCCGCCTCACGGTGGATGCGCGACGGGAAACGAAATACTATGCGGACCAGTCGGAGATGATGGCCAAGTTCCTGCGCATCCTGGGGATCTCGCTCACGGTCATTTTTTCACTGGGCGCAATAATCGGCGCGATGATAACCATGTACGCCGCCGTGGCCAACCGCACCAGCGAAATCGGCACCCTGCGGGCACTGGGATTCCAGCGGCGCAGCATCCTGGCCGCGTTCCTGGCGGAATCCCTGCTGCTCGGATTCACCGGGGGCTGCACCGGCCTGTTCCTGGCCTCGTTCCTGCAGTTGTTCACCATCTCGACGCTGAATTTCCAGACCTTTTCCGAGCTGGCTTTCAGTTTCACGCTCACCTTCGAGATTTTCTGGAAATCGCTCCTCTTTTCTCTCGTCATGGGCCTGGTGGGGGGCATTCTTCCGGCTTTCCGGGCGGCACGGAAGAACATCGTGGAGGCGCTGAGGGTGAATTGAGATACGTAGTCCGGGAGTCATAAGTCGCAAACCAGACCTGCCAGGTTTCCGAAAACCTGGCAGGTCTTCATGTTTGTAGTTATTTCCAGTGAGACATGGAAATTCGTCACTGCCTGCCGCGCGTCTGCTCCCGAAACATAAAGGTGTCATGTCTTTACCCATGACATTGTCACAGGTGGAGACATGACACCCTGCGACATTGATTTCATCCCCTGCATCCCTGTTGCTTTAACGATTGGCAGGGTTCAAGGGCAATCTTTCCCCCGACGATAGATGAGCTTTCGGAGCAGTACTCCAGCAAGACCAGGAACGAAATACGCAAGTCCGATTGAGGCGGTCACCCAAACTCCTTCAAAGAGATGGCCGTATCCGGTCCAGTAGAAATCAAGCAACGTGTTCACAAATGTCGTGGCAAGATAAACGCCACACAATTGTCTGATGCCGGCACCCGACGCCGCGAATGCCGAATGCGCGAAAACCAGCGCAGCGAATGCCAGGTAGATGTACGTGCCATCCGTTCTGGCATCAGTGAGCGAAAGCCACAGGTTCCAGGCGGTAAATCCTTGGACTGTCAGATAGGTCACTACTGTACGCATACCTCACTCCTGTGGCTCGACTGGAGAATCTGCTTGAGCCAGTCGGTTTTTTCGCTTCCGATGAGGCCACCACCTACATCTATGCACCCGGCTGAACCCTTGAATCGGCCGCAATGAATAAAGAAACCGTTTCTCGATCCTCCCCCGGAAGAGCGATGGAGTGGAATTCGCCAATCACCGAAGTCGGTTCGGTAAACAATGGTTCGGGCCAAATCCCAGAAAAAGGGTCTGTCGGATAATTCGTGTCCGTAGGCATAGTACAGACCTTGGGGGATAGGACCTATCAAGGGTTTATCCGCACACCCGGGGTTGCTCATGCAAGCGCCCTTGCCGCTTGTTGCTTCAATGACAATAGTGCCGGCCGATGTTGTAATGTACAATCGTTCCGTTGCGACATGAAAGGTTAATCTTGCCATAAACCCTCCTGGCGGATGTGAAGTTCCGTGCAGGTACAGACTACTTGCTACCATAATGATATGTCAATTAGAATTTATTTATTATGCAGGGTCTGTAAGGCTTTCGGAAGTCAAAGACAGTAATCAACGGGGATGGAGGGGATGAAAAGGATAACGGCAGAAAACGTTGAATACCTGAAGCGAGGAAGCAGCTTACAGGAAGCAGTAGTGTCCATGGGGTCAGACCTTTAAATCTGGGGACATTAAATCTGGGGACATAATACAGTTTCAGTCTTTTGGTGAATCAAAACCGTTATTATGTTCCCCGAAAACCAGGAAGAACATCATGGAGGCGCTGAGGGTGAACTGAGATACGTAGTCCGGGGGGCATAAGTCGAAAACGAGACCTGCCAGGTTTCCGGAAACCTGGCAGGTCTTTATGTTTTCTACAGTTCCTAACCTACGGACTCACTGCCGGTCGCGCGTCTGCTTCGATCCCTGGTGCGAGTGTTTCGCGGCTGTCCTGATGCCTCCGTCCGTGAGCAGCACAAAACCGTCCTTGTAGAGACCGCCCACCGCTTTCTTGAACATCTTCTTGCTCATCTCCAGCGCCTGCTGGATTTCTGCCGGAGAGCTCCCGTCGTGGAGAGGCAAAACGCCGCCAGCGGCTGCCAGTGCGTCCATGATGACTTTGCGCGCGTCCGCCACTCCTTCGGCGCCCACCTTGCGCAGGGTTACGTCCAGTTTGCCGTCTTCGCGCACCCGCTTGACATAGCCGGACAGCTGCGTGCCGGTGCCGGCTCCCGGCGGCAGTTCGTCCCGGTAGAGCAGCGCGGGGTAGCGCTGGTTGACGATGACCTTGGCACCGAGCTCGGTGAGCTGCCAGACCAGCAGGTCCACCGGATCGCCCTCGTGAACCGCGGGCCGTGCCAGGTCGAGACAGGCATCGATCCGGGCATTGGCGAACGGCCGCCCCTGCTGATCCACTTCCACCCTGACCAGGTAGCTGCCGCCCACCTGCATCCGCTCGGGCTGGAGGGCAAACGGCGCGAGCAGATCCTTGGCCAGGCCCCAGTCGAGAAACGCCCCGTGGGGGCCGACCGACTTGACCGTCAGCAGGGCGAACTCTCCGGCCTGGGCAAGGGGGCGCCGGCAGGTAGCCTGCAGTTCGCCTGCCGTATCCTGGTAGAGAAAGACCTCCAATTCATCGCCCTCGACAGTATCGGGCGCTTCCCGGCGCGGCAGGTGCGCTTTCCGTTCGCCGGCCTCCAGCCAGATTCCGCCTTTGTCGACGTGGGCGATCCGCAGGGTGTGCAGGCGGCAAAGTTCCGGGTGTTGCGAATGTTCCATGTGCCCCTCCTTCTGGGGATGAACAGGATGCCGATTCCGGCACCGGAGTCAGGACAGCGTGCAGTTGCTCCCACGGTTAGTATACACCGGGGGATGGATTCTGCCTGGATGAATGCTGCTTCGCTCAGGCGGCGATCGTTGCTTCGTCGCGCGTCTTTTCAAGGTAGTAGCGGTAATCCCCTTCGTAGACCCGCATCTCGCCGTGGTCGATCTCGAACACCCGGTTTACCAGCGAGCGGAGGAAATGCCGGTCGTGGCTGACCAGCAGCACGGTGCCGGAGAAGGTACGCAGGGCGTCGAGCAGTATCTCCCGGGAACGGATGTCCAGGTGGTTGGTCGGCTCGTCCAGTACCAGGAAGTTGATCGGCCGGGCCAGCAGCGTGGCCAGCACCACCCGGCTCTTCTCTCCGCCGGACAGGTTCTCGACCCGTTTGTCAACCGCGTCGCCGGAAAACAGGAATGCGCCGAGCAGGTTGCGGATCACGCCGATGTTTGCCAGGGGCATGGCGTCCTGGACAGTTTCGAATACCGTTTTTTCCGGGTCGAGCACCTCCATGGCGTGCTGGCTGAAATACCCCAGCGCTACCCCTGCGCCCAGTGAGACGGACCCGCCGGTCGATTCGGTCAGCCCGGCCAGCGTCTTGAGGAAGGTGGACTTGCCGGCGCCGTTGACGCCGACCACGGCGATCTTGCTGCCGCGCCGGATGATGCCGGATGCGCCGCTGAACACCGGGTGTTCCCCGCCGTCCGTCCGCGTCCAGCTCTTGGCCAGCTCCTCGAAAACCGCTACGTCATCGCCGCTGCGGGGCGGCTCCCGGAACTCGAAGCGCACCACCCGCTCTTCGGCGGGAATTTCGATCCGCTCGACCTTTTCCAGCTTTTTCACCCGCGACTGGACCTGCGCCGCGTGTGAAGCCCGGGCGGCGAAGCGGGCGATGAACTCCTCCTCCTTGGCCAGCATCTCCTGCTGTCGCTTGTGGCTTGCCAGCAGCTGTTCCAGGCGGATTTCCCGTTCCCGCTCGTAGAAGTCGTAGTTGCCGTTGTACGAGGTGATGGTCTTGTTCGCCACCTCGATGATGCGCGTTACCACCCGGTTCATGAAGTCCCGATCGTGGCTCGTCATCAGCAGCGCGCCGTCGAACTCCGTGGCAAGCCATTCCTCCAGCCAGACGATGGATTCCACGTCAAGGTGGTTGGTCGGCTCGTCCAGCAGCAGGACGTCCGGCTTGAGGGTCAGGATGCGGGCCAGGGCGATGCGCATCTTCCAGCCGCCACTGAAGGATTCCACCGGCAGGTCGAAGCGGTCCGGGCCGATGCCGAGACCGGTCAGCACGGTCCGGGCGCGGGTATCCAGGTCGTAGCCGCCCCGGTGCTCGAACTCCTCCTGGGCCGCGCCGTAGCGCTCCAGCAGGGAGGCCATCGCGTCGTCTGCCATCGGTTCGCACATGGCAGCTTCCATCGCCCGCAACTCGTCCGCCAGGCGCATGGTCTCGGCGGAACCGGCCATGACCTCCTCCAGGGCGGTGCGGCCCGCCATCTCACCCACGTCCTGGGAGAAATAGCCGACCGTGGTCCGCTTCGCGCGGGTGATCTCGCCGTGGTCCGCCTCCTCCTCTCCGGTGATGATGCGAAAGATCGTGGTCTTGCCGGCGCCGTTCGGCCCCACCAGGCCGTTGCGGCTGCCCGGCAGGATCTGGAATCCGGACTCGCGGAACAGGACCTGCGAGCCGTGCTGCTTCGTGATATTCGACAGGTGTATCATGAAAATAACTCCGTAACGATAATGTTCATGCGACGCTGCGCTGAAAAGAGAAAAGGGGCAGGCCACTGGGCCTAACCCCTTGCATAGGTGAACGGGAAACGGGTTTGTCATCCGGACGGGAAATCAGGGTCCACCCGGAAGAATGCGTACTATATCCCAGGTATGGCCCTTTTGTCAAAGGAGAGAAGCGCGCGAAGGTCACCGGATTTCAAACAGGAAATACTGAAACATTACAAAAGAAAAATTTTTTGAGTTCTTGACATCGAGAAGATCATATATTAATATATGCGAAAAATTGAATATAAATAGGGGGTCAAGAATGCCTATCTACGAATTCTCGTGTACAAAATGCGGTCAACAATTTGAAATGCTTCAGAAAAACGAAGCGGCGGAAACCGTGGCGTGCCCGAATTGCGGGTCAACCGAGGTAAGCAGGGAAATTTCATCTTTTGCCTCGTGCGGTGCGGCGCCGGCAGCATCGCCTTCCCATGGCGGTTGAAGATTCTGACCGATGCCAGTTCGGCATCATGAACCGTTCGACGAGCTGCCGGAGAAACAGGTATGACCGGTCTCGGGCTGTTTCTGCCCATTCCGTTATGCAGCGAGGATTGAGCTGCTGCGCCCCGGAATATCAAGCTTCGTTTCTCTGCGCTCACGGTTATTTAGGGACCAGTATCGAGGAGGCACTATGCAAGGCCTTATTACCATCATTGCAGTTTTTGTTATCTGGGTTTTTCTGCAAAAAGTGATACTGCCAAGACTTGGCGTAACGACTTGAATGGCTGATGCGTGCGATCTCGCGGGCCGGGATCAAGAAACGAAAAAGACGGACAGCAGTGCCGCGGAAAACGGCAAGCACGACGATTCACGGCAGAAATAGATTCTTATGCATCCTACCAGGTCATGCAGGCCGCATTGAGGATGCCGGCGGCAACCGAGAAAACCGCGACCACGGTGGCCGACCCGGTGCGGTCGTCGGCGATGTCGCGCACCAGTCCGGAAAAGGTCGCCCTCAGGACCAGGAACACCACCACCTGCACCACCAGGGCGACCAGCGCCCACAGGATCATGTCCATGATGCTGACACTGTGGGCAATGGCGCTGGCCAGGGGCAGCACGAAGCCGAGCACCGCGCCGCCGAGGCTGATGGCCGGGGCGGTTTTCCCGTCCCTCACCAGGCGCAGCTCGGCGTAGGGCGTCACCTGCAGGTAGATGCAGCAGAACAGGACGAGCAGGACCGCGGAAGCGGCGAAGTAGCCGATGAACGCGTTCAGGCCTGAAAACGATTCCATAACGGTTGAAGGCATTTATCCCTCCTGGAAAAAGTGCGGCAGGAACCTGCTGCCGTTAGTGGTGATGGGGCCGGTGTCCTCCCGGATGCCGATCCCCGCCGGCCGGCCGTCGATGACCCATGAACCGATGACCGCATGGTTGCCGTCGAAGCAGGGCAGGGGCGCGAAGCCCTGGTAGATCCAGCCTTCCCCGCCGTAGTTGCCGGGATTTTCGAAGGTTTGGCCAGCCGCGCAGATAGAGACGTTTCCCCCTTCGCGGGAGAAGATCGGTTTCCTGACCATGTCCCCGGCAATTCCTTTTTCGTCGAAGGATGCGGGCAAGAGGAACGGGTGGCCGGGGAACAGCTCCCACAGGATCGGCAGGATCCCCTTGTTGCTGAGGACCATCTTCCACGGCGGCTCGATCATCCTGGTGGGGGCGATGAGGAGATTCGGGCCGAATTCCTCGGCCACCAGCCACTCCCAGGGATAGAGCTTGAACAGGGCGGGGATGGGCGCTTCGCCCAGGTCGACGAACCGGAGCCCCGAGCTATCCCAGCCGATCTCTTCGATGAAGATGTGCCGCGCGTCCACTCCCGCCTGCACGGCGGTATCCATCAGGTACTCCACGTTTCCCAGGTCTTCGCTGCTGCCGTCGGCGCACGAAAAATAAACCGGCTGGGGCAGGAGCGCCCGGTTGTTCTGCCAGAACGCGATCAGCTTCTCATGGATCGAGTTGAACTGGTCGGCTTGGGGAAAGCACTCCTGCATCCAGAACCACTGGATCACGCTTGCTTCCAGCAGGGACGTGGGGGTGTCGGCGTTGTACTCCAGGAGTTTCGGTGCGCCGCTGCCGTTGTAGACCAGGTCGAACCTGCCGTAGAGGGAGGCCTCCCTGTTTTCCCAGGAGCGGCTGATGAGCGGCACGAACCGGCGGGGAATCTTCAGCCGGTCGAACAGGTCGCGCCGGATCACCTGCTCCACGGCGGCAAAGCACAGGCGCTGCAGCTCTTCAGTGGCCGCTTCCAGCGCATCGATCTCCCGTTCGCTGAACCGGTAGCAGGCGCTCTCATCCCAGTAAGTTGCGCCGTCCATGGTGTGGTACGCCATTCCCTGGGATTCCACCAGCCGCTGCCACTCCGGCCTAGGCTCGATCTTCAGCCGTTCCATGCTACCCCCCGAAGGACGAGTGGAAGCCGCCCATGCGGCCGAAGCCACCACGGGAAACCGTTACCGAGCTGATCGAACGGGAACCGTGGTAGGTGCTGCCGCTCCAGCGGGGGCCGTACCAGAAGCCGGTGTGGTAGTGGGAGCTCCCCGGGGGGGCTTCCTCGCAACCCTTCCCGTCACCCCAGTCTTCGATGCAGTCCTGTCTGGTGCGGTAGACATTGCGCTTTTCGTCGCTGCATGCCGCCAAGGCCACCAGACCGACCAGTGCCAGGGTTATCTGGAGGGAAGATCTCCTGCGCATGGTGCTGCTCCTTTCTATAGCCGGTGAAACGCTCAATTCAGGAACTATACCGTCAGTGCGGCTATCCGCTCCGGGCCGACCGTAATCACGCGGTCACCTTCCGCAACCGGAAGCTCCGCCGGAGGGTTCAGTTTCGTGCCCGCTCGGCAGCTCACTCCCAGGGCAAGATGGCCCTGCCGGGAGCAGACGCCCGCAATCGCCCCGAAGGTGGCGGTTTGCCCCCGGAACGGCACGAAGTAGACCTGCTGACCCTTCTTGGCGCTCAGCAGATCGTCAACCAACTCCTGGACGCCGGGGTTCAAAAGCTCCTGGCTCATGAAATTGGCTCCGAAGCGCGAGGTGCAGACGATCCGGTCGCAGCCGGCTTTGCGGAGCAGTTCCTCGGTGGCCGGGTCGATGCATTCCACCACCGTGTTCACCCGCTTGCTGCGGCCTTCGATGGCCAGGGAAATGGAGACGTTCAGGTTGTCCGAGGCCGCGTTCCCCGGATTCCTGCTGAGGATGACGGCGTGGGCCGCCTGGTCGATGGAGGCGCGCTTCAGGGTTTCATCCCGCGTCGGGTTCCCCCTGATGAAATGGACGTGCAGCTTCTGCAACTCCGCCGGCAGTTCGGCAAGCTCTTCGTCCACCAGGATCACGGGCCGATCGCTGCCGAAGGAGTCGTCGAGGCGAAGCTCTTCCAGAACCCGTTCGATCATGGTGACGCCGGGGAAGTTGAAGATCACCAGGTGGTCCTTCATGGTGAAGGTCGTCATACCTTTCAGCTCCTTGGTCTTTTCCGTTACCAGCGCCGCTGCGATCACCGACAGGGCGTAGCCCAGCATGCCGATGCCGAAGAACATGATCGGCCAGCCCACCAGGAACCTGCCCGCGGCTGTTTTGGGGAAGAAATCGCCGTAGCCGACCGTGGTCATGGTGACCAGGGTGTACCACAGGCCGTCGCTCCAGGCCAGGTCCGGGTTTTCCCCAAGCTCGAAATAGAGGAAACCGGTGGTCCCGTAGGCAAGCACCGCCGCCAGGATGACCGCGATACGGATGGCGGTCGAAGGATTCAGCACGATGCGGTGCTTCAGGAAATGCAAGAACTGGATGATCATTTCGCCTGCCTCTGCCATCCCTCGATCAGGGCGATGGCGCGGCGCTTCACTTCAGGTTCACCCCACAGCCCCTTTTTGCTTGCCCGGGCCAGTTCCTGTTCGTGGAGATAGATGGACATGGCGGGGAACGGGTAGACCGAGTAGACCAGAACGGCCCCTTCCCTGACCAGTTCCAGGCCGATATCCCGGTCGTTGACGTACAGGGTGGCCAGGAACCTTCCCCGGGAGTCTTTCGGTGTGCTGTTCAGCATGACCCGCACCGGCCGGACGCCCATCTCCCGGTTGAGAATGGAAATGGCGGCTTGGCCGAATGGCGCGGCCGGATCGTTCTTCACTTTCGATTCGAAGGCCTTGATTCCCAGTATCCTGACCGTAGCGGGGGCGTCCCCTTCTTTCGAGACCACGATGGTGTCGCCATCGATGATGCGTTCCAGGCGGACGATGTCGCCGCTTTCCAGCTTGCCGCCGCTGTGATGGATCAGGCGTCGCTGCTTTGCCGCGTTCACGCCGTAGAAAAGCGAAGCGGCGAGGAGACAGCCGATTACTGCCCAGTATAGGATGGCGTTTCGGTGCATGGGATGCTTTCCCGAATTGATGTGCCGGTCAGTCGTCCGGGGGGGGGAGGCAAAAGGACATTTTGAGCTTTGCTTCCCAGCAGAGTATTACCGTCTAATCGGCAATTAGTCAATGAATCTTTAGAGGGGTTAATGATGGGTGGGAAAAGGGCTTCCATAGTGAAGCCCTTTAGCGGTCCCGACGGCGAAGCGAGGTTATTTCCCGGACCTTCTTCTCAACAAGGCCACCCCGGCAATGCCGGCACCCAGGAGAATCAGGGTGGATGGTTCGGGTACGGGTGCGGACTCGACATTCAGGTAGACGTTGTCAATGCCGCGCAAGCCTTCCCGTCCTCCCATCTGGAAAGCAATGTAGAGCACATCGTAATTGCTGTCGATTGTCCCGGTGTACAGCGTTGAAGTCGTCCAGCTGTTCGTGTTGTTGGGGATCGTCGCATTCCAGAAATTCGTCGTTGAAAGCATGTTCCACGGTGCAAAACGTGAAATCGATTCACCGCTGTTAAGGCCCCCGAGGTAAACCGCTCCGTTGTAGGTTTCGGATCCGGTGCTGATGAGGTAGTCGAACTGCAGGGAGAACGGAGTCCCCGCACCGAGGCCCGTGGCGTCGAAACCGTAGAAAAGAAGACTGGTTTCGCTCGGGGTGATTGAAGAACCGGCGGGGATGGGGGCCGGAGTCTGCTGTGCCCAAGCGTCCGGATTGCCTCCGCTGGTTTGAATCTGCCAGCGTACCAGATCGTTCCACTGGTCCAGCCCGGTTGTTGTTGTCAGGTCTGACTGGTTTACGGCAACTCCGGAGAAATCTTCGCTCAGCGTATAGGCCGTGGCCGAAGCGGCTGTCATCATCAGGCATAAAAAGATGATCCACACGGGAGGAAGCTTTTTCATTCTGCGGTCTCCTTTCTGATTGCGAATTCTTATGCTCTTCAGCGGAATGCCCTCAATTCCCGAATTATACAGTCAATAGAAAACATTAAATAATTAATTACCTGTGTTTGTCGTTATCTAAATTTGCGATTGCTTAACTGGCGGCTGTGCATTGCAGCGTGAAACAGGCATAAATAGTCCAAAGCAACCATCTCCTTTCCATTGGAACAGTTTGTTGGTGTGTGAAATACCCGTCTGTTTTGTATGTCGGGAAATAAATATTTTTGTAGTTTTTGAAATGCACATTTTGTGCCTGGTAATAATGTTCAAGCGTATCACTATGTTATTGCATATCCAGTTTATGTAACAGCATGTCTGTAAAATTATCCGACATGAGTTGGCGGAAGCGGATGGACCTCAATTGTTAACAGGTCTTTGAAAAACACATAGTATTTACAATTACTTTGATACAGTTTTGTGCTAGAATGTCGCGCATAACAAGTTGATATTGCAGGAGAAAGATTATGCGCGGCTTTGACCAGCAAACAGATGCCATGTTCGTTTACCTCTCACCAGAATCCTTTGTGCCCAAGGGTCACCCCCTGCGGCCAATCAGAAAGATGGTAGACGAAGCTTTGAACAAGTTATCGCCGGATTTCAGCCAGATGTATTCCCATACTGGTCGGCCGTCGATTCCGCCAGAGCGGATGCTGAAAGCCATGCTGCTGCAGGTTTTGTACTCGATTCCGAGTAACGTAAAGCTGGTAGAGCAACTTCATTTCAGCATCCTCTTCCGCTGGTTTTTGGGCTTGGGGCTCGATGAGCCGGTCTGGGACCATTCCAGTTTCAGCAAGAACCAGGAGCGACTTATTCAAACGAACATAGCAGCCCGGTTTCTGACGGAAGTATTGGAGCAAGCACGGCGCAAGAAGTTGCTATCCAAAGACCATTTCAGCGTTGATGGCACCTTGATCAAGGCGTGGGCATCGATCAAGAGCTTCAAGCCAAAAGACGATGACCAGGATCCTCCTGCCGGAAAAAATCCGAAACGTGACTTCCGTGGAGAGAAGCTGGTTAATGATACTCATGCATCGACTACTGACCCGGAATCAAAGCTCTACCGCAAGAGCAGCACCCATGAAGCACATTTATCGTTTGCGGCTCATCTATTAACCGAGAACCGCAATGGGCTGGTTGTAGCGAGCACGGTCACCGAAGCCGATGGTCTTGCTGAGCGGGCTGCTGCCGAAGCGATGATCAGCAAAGTAGCACCCCGAAAACGTCGCATCACGGTAGCCGCAGACAAGAACTACGACACCAAGGGATTCGTCAAGACAATGCGGGGACTGAAAGTAACACCTCACGTCGCCAGGAACACTGAGAGAAGAGGCGGATCAGCACTCGATGGCCGAACCACTCGGCACAGTGGCTACGCCGTGAGCCAGAAGTCTCGCAAACGAATAGAAGAAGTGTTTGGATGGCTCAAGATGGTCGGCCTGTTCCGGCAAACTCGCTACCGGGGGGTATCCAAGATCAACTGGTACTTCACGCTTGCGGTAACGGCATACAACCTGGTTCGAATGCGAAACCTGGGAGTCTCTACCACATAAAGTGGGAAAGGGCCGCCCTGGAGGTGAAATCCAGGCCAGAATACCAATCATAAGAGTTTCAAAGAGCAGAGAAAACCGAAACAGAACCGTCAAAAATCAAGAAAACGTCCCTAAAAACCTCATCAGGAGGTTACAGGGAAAAATCAAGGAGTTTTTCAAGACCCTGTTAATGATTCCTGAACTTGCCGGGACGGTCGGCAGCATTGGAAGCACGCGCCCGGATGCAAGAAAAGGTGGTCGGTCAGTGATGGGGGGGCAGGTGTGGTGATGCGGCAATTGTATCGTCGAAATATTGACTGGACGGGGTTGCCGCCGGTTTCCGGGGCACGCGTGAGTACTCAAAGATGGCTTCGGATAGTTAAGCAAAAAGCCCCGATTTCTCGGGGCTTTTTATATCTTACCGGACGTTGCCGGATTGTTGTATGGCGGAGAGATAGGGATTCGAACCCTAGGAACCGCAAGCGGTTCAACAGATTTCGAGTCTGCCGCCTTCGACCTCTCGGCCATCTCTCCTCAGTCCGCGCATTATTATTGAAACCCGCCCGAATGTCAAGCATCGGAACTGTCCCGTGCGGAAACATGATGATTCCCGGCAATCCCGGACAAAGGCGCGCACAGTATGAAAGCCGGGAGACCCGTGCATGTTGCTACGGCTTGTCCAGGGCTTCCCTTACCTTGGCTGACAGCAGTTTAGGGGCGACCGGCTTGGATAGGAGTTTGAGGCCCGCTTTGCGGATGGAACCGATGTCGATGCTGTCGTCCGTATAGCCGCTCGTGAAAATGACCCTGATGCTGCAAGCACGAGCAGGACCAGTGCGGCCGCGAGTCTCATGCCGGGGAAAGAAGTGGATCTTTGGCGGGTTTCAGGCCCGCTACGCCGTTTGGATTCGATCTGTCCCCTGCGCCTCATGATCCGGATCATCCTTTCCCATTTTTTTCGAATAAAATGGAGTCTGCCGGTCCGGGAATTACATGAACAGCAACGTTGATGAAAGCGGGAGTGAAACTTGAGCAGCACAAGACCGGGGACAATTCCCCTGCGGCATCGATCCGGACTGTCATGGTGCGCAAGAATCCGGGCTGTTTGACTTCCGCGCATGCGTAGAGCAGTTGTCGAATACTGGCAGGATGCCTGCACGCAACCGGAAAATCATATATTTATTGCTTGTCGAAATGTTTTATGATTTATTTATAGCCGGCCAGTTAATACATTACCAGGAGATCGCACTTATGACAACCTTGTTGGAATTGGTTTCTGAAATTGTAGAATCCCACGCATCCGTCACGAGCATGACAACGGACGAACTGCTTTCTGAAATCAGGCAGGTCCATGATATGCTGAAAAAACTGGAAGAAGGTCAAGAGTTGAATCTTCCCGCCGCTGGAGAGCAGAAGGCCGGGCTCTCTGCCAGGAAATCCATCAGGAACAAGGAAATCATCTGTCTGGTATGCGGCAAGGGCGGCATGAAGACGCTGGCGCGCCATCTTTCAACGGCTCACGGCATGACCCCGGGTGAATACCGGAAACAGTTCGGCATCCCCGGCAAACAGCCGCTGGCTGCCAAATCGTTTTCCGAAGAGCGGAGAAAGCTCGCCACCGACCACAATCTCGCCGACAACCTGGCCAAGGCGCGCGCGGCCAGGAAAACGAAACTTGCAGCTTCAGCGGGCAAGCCCCAGGGAACAGCGGCAAAGGGCGGTGCGGCAAAATCCGTCAAGCCGGTCAAATCCTGATCTTCCAGGTTCCCCGCCCCGGCCGTCCCGGCGGAAGCATGCCACGCCATGAAATTCACCGGGACGGCCGGGACACTTCCCCGTTTCCTTGCGCCGGTTTTGCGCGTCCGGGCCCGTGACGGCGCCCAATCATGGATCCCCTCCCTCGATTCCATCAGGTTGCAATGCCCTCAGATTCATGTTTCCGATATGGTTTCCCGGTTGCCGGGGATGACGGCGGATGTGCCATGAAGCCGCTCCTGCGCCTTGCATTCTTGTTATTATGGCATACACTAGAGTCTTGAGCCGGGATCTCTGCCACCTGGACGGATGCTCCCCGGACAGGTTGCCCGGCTGGACGCCGTACCGGAGCAGAAGGAGAATACAATGGCTTCGCTCGAAGGAAAAAATGCACCGGACTTCAAGGTGGAAGGGAGTGACGGGGCTCAACATGCACTGGCGGATTACCGCGGAAAGACAGTGGTCATTTATTTCTATCCCCGGGACAATACCCCCGGTTGCACCAAGGAGGCGTGCGCTTTTCGCGATTTCCACGAAGAGTTTGCCCGGAAAGGGGTCGTTCTTCTCGGCGTGAGCAAGGACAGCATGAAATCCCACGACAAGTTCATCCGCGACTTCGGGCTGCCCTTCGTTTTACTGTCGGATCCGGATGGGGCCATGATGGCCGCATACGGCGCTTACGGCGAAAAGATGATGTACGGCAAGAAGACCATGGGCACAATACGGTCCACTGTGATCGTCGGACCCGACGGAACAGTTCTGAAGCACTGGCAGACGGTGAAGAAGGCAGAGGCCCATCCAGCCGAAGTGCTCGAATACCTGCGGAATTTTTAATGACATGAACGGTTTCCCGCTTTCGTCACCGCTGAGCGCCACCATGTTCAACGAGCTTCTCCCCTTGGCCGTCTACGCGACCATGGCGCTCCTGCTCGTGGGATTCCTGCTTATCGCGGCGTGGTGGCTGGGGGAGAGACGCCGGAACCCGGAGAAGGACGGGGCCTACGAATCGGGAATCATTCCCAGCGGCACCGCCCGCCTGGCGTACCCGGCGCCGTTCTACCTGGTGGCCATCTTCTTCATCGTCTTCGACGTGGAGTCGGTCTTCATCTTCATCTGGGCCGTGGCCTGGGACCTGCTGGGACTTCCGGGGCTCATCCACATGACTTTCTTCATCGCCGTTCTTCTGCTCGGGCTCCTGTGGCTGTGGAAGAAGGGTGGGCTTGACTGGGGCCCAAAGAGTCATCGGATAGAAGGCAGCGAATAGCGGATAGCGTTTAGCGGTTATATAGTGTCCATCCAGAAAGTCCGGGTTGACATATATGCAGTTTCCAGATCGGAAGAGCACCCTTTCCGGATGGAAACTATGTAGGGGCGGTCCCTTGCGGCCGCCCAACCAGATTTGTTCGTGCCATTTCGATTCCGATTTTTCAGGAAGGGTACATGACGGAAACCGAACAGACGCCACCTTCCAATATTCTGCTGGCCCGGCTCGACGACCTGATCAACTGGGGGCGGGCCAATTCCCTCTGGCCGATGTTTTTCGGCCTCTCCTGCTGTTTCGTCGAGATGATGACCTCCTTCACCTCCCGCTACGATATCTCTCGCTTCGGCGCCGAGGTCCTGCGCGGCACGCCGCGCGAGGCGGACCTCATGGTGATCGCCGGCACGTTGTTCAAGAAGATGGCGCCTTCGGTCCTCAGGCTCTACGAGCAGATGGCCGAGCCCAAGTGGGTCATCTCCATGGGGAGCTGCGCCAATTCGGGCGGGATGTACGACGTCTACAGCGTGGTGCAGGGGGTGAACCAGATCCTGCCGGTGGATGTCTACGTGCCCGGCTGCCCGCCCCGGCCCGAAGCCTTTCTCCAGGGGCTCATGCTCCTCCAGGAGAAGATCCGGCGCACGGAGCGGCCGGCCCGCTCCGTGCTCCACCTGCCGGGCGGGGTGCAGGGCACCACCGCGCCGGTGCTGGTGGACGGCGAGACCAAATCGCGCGACACGCGGGGACCGGGGATGGCGGCGATTTCCATCCGCGGCAGCTCGGTGAGCCACCCCCGGCTCTGGATGCCCCGCAGCGACGAGATGTGGCGACCGCCTGCGCCCCGACACCCGTTTCCCGACTTCGGCCTGGAGGGCGAGCTGGAATCCCTCTTCGAAGGGAAGGTGACCGAAGACCCGGGAGCTACCGACATGCCCACCTACCGGGTTCCCGCCGACCTGGTACCCCGGGTGCTGCGCCACCTGAAGAACCGCCCCGGCGCTCCTTTCCGCAGGCTGGAGGACATCGCCGCCGTGGACGAGTCCTGCCGCCGGGAGCGCGGCAGGTTTCCCGATTTCACCGTCAACTACCACCTGCTCTGTTTCGACGTGCCCGGTCACCTGCGGATCAAGGCCGAACTCCACGGCGCGTACCCGGAGCTGCCCACGGTAACCGGGGTCTGGCCTGCTGCCGGCTGGTACGAACGGGAAGTGTTCGACATGTACGGCATCCGCTTTGCCGGCAACACGGACCTCAGGCGCATCCTCATGCCCCACGACTGGGAGGGCCATCCCCTGCGCAAGGAACACCCGTTCCGCGCGACCGAGATGCCTCCCTATACCACGGACGATGCGCGCCGCCACCAGCCGCTCCCGGCGGAAGACTTCTTCGACCGGGTCGACGAGGATACCCTGGTGCTCAACGTCGGCCCCCAGCATCCCGGCACCCATGGCATCCTGCGGATTGTCCTGAAGCTGGACGGCGAGGAGATCGTCGGCCTGGATTCGGACATCGGCTATCACCACCGCGGCGCGGAGAAGATCGCCGAGCGCCAGTCCTGGCACCAGTTCCTCCCCTACACCGACCGGATCGACTACCTGGCCGGCGTTCAGAACAACCTGGCCTACGTGAACGCCGTGGAGCGCCTGTGCGGCATAGCCGTGCCGGATCGCGCCGTGTTCATCCGGGTCATGCTTTCCGAACTGTTCCGCATCGCGAGCCACCTGGTCTGGCTGGGCACCTTTGCCGCCGACGTGGGCGCCATGACGCCGGTGTTCTACACCTTTACCGATCGGGAAAAACTGTTCGACATCATCGAGATGATAACCGGCGGCAGGATGCACCCCGCCTGGTTCAGGATCGGCGGCGTGGCCGACGACCTGCCCGCAGGGTGGCAGGAACCGGTGCGCGCGTTCCTGCGCTGGCTGCCGCCGCGCCTGGCCGAATACGAGGGGCTGTTGAGCGGCAACCCGATCTTCAGGGCACGCCTGAAGGAAGTGGGGGTCATGACCCTGGACGAGGCGATGGACTGGGGTGTGTCGGGCCCGAATCTGCGCGCCTGCGGCATGGAATGGGACCTGCGGAAAAAGATTCCCTACAGCGGCTACGATTCTTTCGACTTCGAGGTTGCGGTGGCCGATGGGGGCGACTGTTACGCCCGCTACCAGGTGCGGATCGAAGAGATCAGGCAGTCGCTCCGCATCGTGGAACAGGCCCTGGAGAACATGCCGGGCGGGCGCTGGATAACGGACGATTACCGTTATGTACTGCCACAGAAGAGAGACACGCTGCAGGACATAGAGTCCCTGATCCACCACTTCGTCAATGCGGCCAGGGGCATGGCGCCGCCGAAGGGCGAGACCTACGCGTCAATCGAGGCGCCCAAGGGGGAAAACGGCTATTTCGTGGTTTCCGACGGCCTGAATGTCCCGTACCGGCTCCGGATACGCACCCCGAGCTTCGCCCACATGCAGGCGCTGCCCCTCATGGCCCGCGGAAGGCTGGTTGCGGACCTGATGGCCATACTCGGGTCTCTAGACTTTGTTCTTGCTGATCTGGACAGATGATCCGCCAACGGGCGGATGCAGGAGATAGATGAGGATGATTCCAGGGGAACTGAGAGACCGGCTCAAGGCCCGGGTCGCGGAGTCCGTGACCAACCGGGAAGCCGCGGTCGACGTCCTGAAAGAGCTGCAGAAGCATTACGGATGGCTGAGCGGCGAGGCGGTCGGGGAAGCGGCGGAAATTCTCGGCCTGTCAACGCTGCAGGTGGAGGAACTGGCGACTTTTTACGAGATGCTCTACCGCAGGCCGGTCGGGAAGCGGGTGATCCAGGTGTGCGACTCCATCTCCTGCTGGAGCGTGGGCTGCGAGGCGATCCTGGAGCATCTGAAGCAGCGGCTCGGCGTGGAGCCGGGCGGCACGACCGTTGACGGCATCTTCACGCTGGTTCCGTGCGCCTGCCTGGGGAACTGCGGCGAGGGGCCGACGATGATGGTCGGAGACGACCTCTACGGCAGGCTGACGCCGGAACTGGTGGACCGGATCCTGGAAAAAGAGCGGAGGGAAGCGGAATCGCTTCCCTTGGATGTGTGACGCGACAGAAAAGGGGGGAACTTCATGAAAAAAATAGTGATGGCAGCAGGTTCGTTGGTAGCGATCGGTCTCTTGGCAACCGTGTGCCTCGCCGATATGAAAAAGGGGGCGAAGATTGACGGCGGCGCCGAGTTCAAGAAGCATTGCGCGGCCTGCCACCCCAACGGCGGCAACATCATCAATCCGAAAAAGACCCTGAAGAAGGCTGATCTTGCGAAAAGCGGCATCAAGGACTGGAAGGGCATCATGAAAGCCATGCGCAACCCCGGCCCGGGCATGACCACGTTCGACGCCAAGACGATTCCGGACAAAGAGGCCAGGGCCATCGGCGAATATGTATTGAAAACCTTTAAGTGACAAGGTTTTCTACCCCCTCACCCGGGCTTTGCCCGCCCTCTCCCTTAATGGAGAGGGCATCTTGTGGAAACCCTTCTCCATTAAGGGAGAAGGTGACCCGCAGGGTCGGATGAGGGGGGAAGGTGCGCATAAGACCTGTTGCAGATTTTCTGACCGGCGGAGGTATGCAGGAAGTCTCAAAACCCTATGGAACTGTCGCTTTTCAAACATAACCGGCCAGACGGCCCGGTGACCTTTGCCGAATACCGCGCGGCAGGCGGCTTCGAGGCCCTGAAGCGTGCGCTCGGTGAGCTTGCGCCACTGGACGTGCAGCAGCTGGTGATCGATTCCGGCATGCGCGGCCGGGGCGGGGCCGGATTCCCGACCGGCAAGAAGTGGTCCTTCGTGCCCCGCGACCTGCCGGGCCCCCGCTACCTCATCTGCAACAGCGATGAGATGGAGCCCGGAACCTACAAGGACCGGGTCCTCCTGGAGCACAACCCCTGGCACCTGGTGGAGGGGCTCACCCTTGCCGCCTACGTGCTGGGGGTCTCCCAGGCCTTCATTTTCATCCGGAGGGGATACGAGACACCGGCGCGGAACCTGAGGCTGGCGCTCGCAGAAGCGGAACGGGCCGGGTTCCTGGGCGACAACATCCTGGGGAGCGGCTTTTCCCTGAAGGTCGATCTGCACGTCTCGGCGGGGCGCTACATCTGCGGCGAGGAAACCGCGCTCATGAACGCGCTGGAGGGAAAGCGGGCCAACCCGAGGGCGAAGCCCCCCTTCCCGGCGGTCAAGGGGCTGTGGGGCGGGCCGACCGTGGTCAACAACGTGGAGACACTGTCCAATGTGCCATCCATCATCCGCAACGGGCCCGAGTGGTTCAAGGGCCTGGCGGCCATTCCCGAGGCGGCCGGCAACAAGCTGTTCTGTTTCAGCGGCCACGTGCGCGACACGGTATGCGCGGAACTGCCCCTGGGCATGACCATCGGCGAGATGATCGACGGGCCGGCGGGGGGGATGCGGCCGGGGAGCAGGTTCAAGGCCTGCATTCCCGGCGGGGCGTCAACGCCTTTTTTGACCGCCGGACACCTGGACGTGCCCATGGACTTCGATACCGTGGCCAAGGCGGGTTCCCGCCTGGGCACCGGCGGGGTCGTGGTGTTCGATGACCGGACCTGCATGGTCGCCGCAACCCTGAACCTGGTGAGTTTCTATGCCAGGGAATCGTGCGGCTGGTGCACACCCTGCCGCGAAGGCCTCCCCTTTGTCCGGGAGGTCCTGTCCAGGGTCGAGCGGGGAGCCGGGGAGCCGGAGGACATGGACATCCTGCGGGAGCACGTGAAATTCCTCAGCTATTCCTTCTGTCCCCTGGCGCCCGGCGCCATGGGCCCGGTGGAAGGCCTGCTGCGGCTGTTCGAGGAAGAGATCCGGGACCATATCGTGAAAAAGAGATGCCCGTTCAAATCCAGACGTTAGGAGTATGAGCCGTTCCCATGCCCAGACTGACCATCGACAACATCGAGATCGAAGTCCCTGCCGGCACGCTGGTGATCGAGGCGGCGAAACGGGTTGGAATCTTCATCCCCCACTTCTGCTACCATCCCGCCCTGGGCAACGCGGGCGCCTGCCGGATGTGCGCGGTGAAAATCGTGGAAGGGCCGGTCAAGGGGCTGCAGATGTCCTGCATGCTCCCGGCGCAGGACGGGATGGTCATCTCCACCACCGACCCGGATGCGGTGGCCATGCGCAGGCATGTCATCGAATGGCTGATGATGAATCACCCCCACGACTGCCCGGTGTGCGACGAGGGAGGGGAATGCCTTCTCCAGGATTACACCATCGCGGGCGGCCACGGCATCCGCCGCTACCAGGGCAGGAAGCGCACCCACAACAACCAGGACCTGGGCGAGGGGATAGCGCACGAGATGAACCGCTGTATCCAGTGCTACCGCTGCGCCCGCTTCTACCAGGACTTCGCCGGAGGGACCGACCTGGGCACACTGGGGCGGGGAGCCATGATCTATTTCGGCCGGTTCGAGGAAGGCAGACTTTTGTCGCCCTTCTCGGGCAACCTCGTGGACATCTGCCCGACCGGGGTGTATACCGACAAGACCGCCCGTTTCCGCGCCCGCTACTGGGATTACGACATGGCGCCTTCGGTCTGTCCCCACTGCTCGCTGGGATGCGCCACCATTCCCGCGGCCCGTTACCGGGAGCTGCTCAAGACCGTGGCGCGGCGCAACGATGCGGTGAACGGCTGGTTCATCTGCGACAAAGGGCGTTTCGACGCCGGGGGCGTCAATGCAGCCGACCGGCCGCGGGTCCCCATGGTCGACGGCAGGGAGTCCTCCTGGGACGAAGCGCTGGATACGCTTTCGGCCAGGGTGAAGGAGTTCCTCCGGGTTCACGGGCCGGGAGCGCTCGCCCTGGTCGGCTCGCCACGCATGTCCCTTGAGGGGAGCCTGATGCTGTCCCGCCTGGCGGAACTGCTGGAGGCGGGCGCGCTGTGCTTTTTTTCAGATGCCGGTGAGGCTGGCGCGGCTTGCCGGGCGGTATCGCTCCTGAACCGGGACAACGTCGTGTCCCTGGCCGAACTGGAGGGCGCGGACCGCATAGCCGTTGCCGGATGCGATTTGCTGCGGGAGGCGCCGATGCTGCTTCTGGCCGTCAGGCAGGCGTGGCGGCACGGGGCGCAGGTCTTCCTGGTCGGCGACGCAACTCCGTCGGCACAGCTGGAGGCGGTTTCGGTTCCCTTCGGCAGGGTCGCTTCTCTTGCCGATATCCCGATCGGGGATAGCAAAAAGCCGGTTGTCATCAGCGACCCGCTTCGCTTCCACGGGGAAGAGGCAGATCGGATCGTCCTGCAGGGAGCCGGCCTGGTGTTCCCGCTTTCCGGGCCCAACGCCTTCGGCGCGGCGCTCCTGGCACGAGAGCGTTCCGGCACGTCCCTGGCCGCGGCGGTCGCGTCGGGGGACATCAGGGGGATTATCGCCTTCGAGGCCGACATCCCTGCCGAACTCCTGTCAGGGGTTTCCCTCCTGGCGGCGGCCGACCACGTCAGCACCGGCGCGGTGAAAATAGCGGGAGTCGCGCTGCCGGTGACCGCCTGGGTGGAGATGGACGGCACCTTCGTCAACAACGAGGGACGGGCGCAACGGTTCCGGAAGGTGATGAATCCCGGGATTCCCATCAAAGGACCGGACCCTGAGCGGCATCCGCCGCGGGAACACCGCGGGATTCCGCCGGGCGGCGACATCCGCCCCTCCTGGCGGGTGATTGCCGATCTCGTGGCGCTGCTGGGCGGCGACCGGGCCGAATCCCCCCTGTCAGGCAGGTGGGGCGGGCTGCGCGACCTGGACCCGGAAGGGGGAGGAGTGAGAATCCTGTGACCGGCGCCTCGCTCGACATGTTCATTCTCCTGGCGAAACTGGCGGCGATCTATTTCGTCGTGCTGACCGCGGCTGCGTACCTGGTCCTGGCCGAACGGAAGATCCTCGCCTGGATCCAGGACCGGAAGGGGCCGAACCGGGTGGGGCCGCTGGGCCTGCTCCAGCCGCTGGCCGACGTGATCAAGATGCTGACCAAGGAGGACACCCGGCCGGCCGGGGCGGACAAGTGGCTGTTCTACTTCGCTCCCGCCATGGCGGCCATCCCGGCGATCCTCACCCTTGCCGTGATCCCGTTCGGCGCGCCGGTCACCCTGATGGGACGCACGATTCCCCTCCAGGTGGCGGACCTGAACGTGGGGCTGCTCTATTTCATGGCCCTTTCGTCCATCGCCGTCTACGGGGTCGCGTTGGGCGGTTGGGCGTCCAACTCCAAGTACGCCCTCCTGGGGAGCATCCGCGGCCTGGCCCAGCTCATCTCCTACGAACTTTCCATGGGCCTTTCCCTGGTGCCCGTGGTCATGCTGACCCGTTCCTTCAGGCTGGGCGACATCGTGGCCGCCCAGTCGTCCCTCCCGTTCGCGCTCTGCCAGCCCCTGGCCTTCGTCATTTTCCTGATCAGCATCGCGGCGGAATGCAAACGGGTGCCCTTCGACCTTCCCGAGGCGGAGAGCGAACTGGTCGCCGGCTTCCACGCCGAATATTCGGGAATGCGCTTCGGGCTCTTCTTTGTCGGCGAATACATCAACATCATCGTTCTCGGCGGCCTGGCCGCCACTTTTTTCCTTGGCGGCTGGCAGGGCCCCTGGTTGCCGCCGCCCCTGTGGTTCGCCCTGAAGGTGGGGGCGTTCGCTTTCCTGTTCATCTTGGTGCGCGGCACGCTGCCCCGGCTCCGCTACGACCAGCTGATGAGCCTGGGGTGGAAATTCCTGACCCCGCTCGCGCTGTTGAATATACTGGCTACGGGGTGGTGGTTAATGCTATAGTAACCCGACTCCGAAAATTCCGACGTTGTCTGGCAGGGCACTTTACCAACAAGGAGGAAGTGTTATGACTGAGAATGTGAACGCAGCAGACCGGCATGGCCACACACCGCTGATCGAGGCGTCGAAGGCGGGCGATCTCGATCTTGTCAGGGATCTCATCCATCGCGGCGCGGAGGTGGATGCGAGGAGCAACAAGGGCAAGACGGCTCTGCACTATGCCGCTGCCAATGGCCGCGCGGAGGTTATCAAGGCGCTTCTGGAGAGCGGAGCGACGGCGGACGCGCGTGATCGGGACGGCCATACTCCGCTGATGCTGGCGGCCAATTACGGCTGCAACGACTGTATCGGCCATCTCGTCGATTACGGCGCCGATGTGAGCGCCAAGACCCTGTGCGGCAATACCGCGCTGGTCTATGCCGAAACCAACAACCGTCCGGAAACCCTCGATCTTCTGAGGAAGCTGCAACGGGCAAAGACGGCGGCCTGACCGCACGTTTGAGGGCCGGACCATGCCCGTGCGAACGTGCCCGGGCCCGACAATGAACTCATGCGCTTCATAACCGATCTGAAAGCGGTCGCCGCCGGCTTCCGGACCACCTGGAGACACATTTTCCGCCGGCCGGTGACCGTCCAGTATCCCGAGGAGAAGAGAGCCCCCTTTCCCCGCTACCGGGCGCGGATCGTCCTGACCCGCGATCCGGACGGCGGGGAAAGGTGCGTGGCCTGCTACCTCTGCTCCGCGGCCTGCCCGGTGGACTGCATTTCCATGCAGTCCGCCGAGCGGCCCGACGGGCGGCGTTACGCGGCCTGGTTCCGCATCAATTTTTCCCGCTGCATTTTCTGCGGCCTGTGTGCCGAAGCCTGTCCCACCCTGGCCATACAGATGACCCCCGACTACGAGTTGTGCAAGCGCGACGTCATGGATCTGGTCTATGAGAAAGAAGACCTCCTGATCGACGGTTGCGGCAAAGACCCCGATTACAACTATTATCGCCACTGCGGCATCGGGGTGGCGAACCCCCGCGGCGGCAATCCGGACGAGGAACCTCCGGTCGACGTAAAGACCCTGTTGCCATAAGAGCATTATGCGGTAGGCTATATGCAAAGAGCTGGGGCCGGTTGCCCTTCGCCTGTGTCATTAACTTATTGCCTTGAGCTTTGCGCCCGCATTTTCATGGAACAGACCGTCTTCTACATCCTCGCCGCACTGGTGATCATTGCCACGCTGTTTGCCGTCACCGAACGGCATGCGGTGCATGCCATAGTCTACCTGGCCACGTCCTTTTTCGGCCTGGCGGCTGTATTCTACCTCCTTGCCGCACCCCTTGCCGCGGTGTTCGAGGTGATAATCTATGCGGGCGCCATCATGGTGCTGTTCCTGTTCGTCATCATGATGCTCGACCTTGGCCACCCGGAAAAGATGAGGATGCCCGGGCCTCCGGACTGGTGGCCGGCGCTGCTGCTCGGTTTGGCGATCCTCGCGTCCTTCGCCGTGCTGGTCTCGTCCTCTCCCGACCGCGGCCCGGCGACGCCGGGAGGAATGGGCATCCGCGACCTGGCCGTGACCATGTACCGGACCTACGGCGTCGCGGTCGAGATCGTTTCCCTCCAGCTGCTCTTCGCCCTTGTCGGAGCGCTCTACCTGGGGAGGAGGAAATGATCGTGCCGTTCGCCCAGGTGCTCACGCTCGCCGGCATCCTCTTCGCCATCGGCCTCGCCTGCCTTCTCGCCTGGCGTTCCAACCTCATCATGATGCTCATCGGCATCGAAGTCATGCTCAATGCCGCCATACTCGCCTTCGTCGGCGGTTCGGCCTTCTGGGGCAACCTGGACGGCCAGGTGTTCGCCCTGTTCATCATCGCCATGACGTCGGCCGAGGTTTCCCTGGCCCTGGCCATGGTGGTCTACCTGCACCGCCGGAGCAGGAGCGTCGACTCCGACCGGTTCAGCTCCCTGGGGGAGTAGCATGGAAACGGTTCTCTCCCTCATAGTCCTGCTGCCGGTCCTGGGCGGGGCGCTGATCGCCCTGGGGGGCTTGGGGCTTCACCGCCGTTTCAGCGAGATGGCGGCCTGCGGCGCGGTGGGCGGGGCGTTCGCCGCTTCCCTGGCCGCCTTTCTCTCCTATCGCCAGCCGGTAACAGTCCAGCCGGGGCGTTGGCTCTCGGTCTTCGACCTGTCGGCGCCCTTCTCGTTTTTCTACGATCCCCCGGCAGCGGTGATGTGCCTGATGGTGACCTTCGTTTCCGGCCTGATACTGGTCTATTCCGTGAGCTACATGGCCGGGGACGCGGACCCTGCCCGCTTCTTTTCGCTCATGTGCCTGTTTGTCGGCGCCATGCTGCTCCTGGTGCTGGCCGGCAACCTGCCGCTCATGTTCCTGGGCTGGGAGGGAGTCGGATTCTGCTCCTACGCCCTGATCGGCTTCTGGTACGGAGACGAGAAGAACGCCACCGCGGGCCGGAAGGCGTTCCTCGTCACCCGGATCGGGGACGTGGCCTTCACCATCGCCATTTTCTGGCTGTTCACGCTCTGCGGCACATTGTCCATTCCGGACATCAACGGCATGGCCGCCGCGCTGCCGGCCGGAACGGTCACGGCGGTCGGCCTGCTGCTGCTGGGCGGGGCCATGGGCAAATCGGCCCAGTTGCCCCTCATGGTCTGGCTGCCCGACGCCATGGCGGGCCCCACGCCGGTTTCCGCGCTGATCCATGCCGCAACCATGGTCACGGCGGGCGTTTACCTGCTGATCCGCTTCTTTCCCCTGATCGGCTCCTCTGCGACGGTCTGTGCCGCCATTGCGGTCACCGGCGCCCTCACCGCCTTCTATGCCGCTTCCTGCGCCCTGGCGCAACGGGACCTGAAGAGAATACTGGCCTATTCAACCATGAGCCAGATCGGCTACATGATGCTGGGCGTGGGCAGCGGCGCCCTTACCGCTGCAACTTTCCACCTCGTCGAGCACTCGTTCTACAAGGCGCTGCTCTTTCTCGGCGCCGGCTGCGTGATAACCGCCCTGCACCACGAGCAGGACATATTCCGCATGGGGGGACTGCGCCGGTCGCTGCCCGGCACCTACTGGCCGTTCCTGGCCGGCGCGGCCTGCCTGGCGGGATTACCCCTTACCGGCGGGTTCTTCAGCAAGGACGGGATTCTGGAAGCGGTGTTCGCCCGGGGCGGGCCCCTCTATTTCCCGCTCTACGGCATCGGCATCCTGACGGCCTTTCTCACCGCCCTCTACACCTTCCGCATGGTTTTCGCGGTGTTCCACGGAAACGGCCGGGACGTTCCCGGCAGGGTCCGCTTCATGGAAGGAATCCTGGCGCCTCTTGCGCTGCTGGGGATTTTCGGCGGAATCATGAACCTGCCGGAATACCTGGGAACGGGCGGCTGGCTCGACGGTTTCCTCGGCTTCCCGGGACCGGATCATCGCCGGATGTTGCCGCACCGGGTGGAAATCGGCCTGCAGTTGCTGTCGGCCGCGGTTGCCGTGGGGGGGCTGCTGCTGGCGCGCGCCCGTTACGGGGGCGGCAGGTGGCGTGACCGTGAACGGGAATCCCGGGATGGGTTGCGGGGATTCCTGGCCAACGGCTGGTATTTCGACGAACTGTACCGGAGAGTATTCGTTGTGCCGTTTCTGGGAGTGGCCCGGTTTCTCCGCGGCCAGGTCGAGGAGGGGATCGTCGTTCCGCTTCCCGACCGCATCGGCGCCATGGCGGCCGACGGCGGAAGGTGTCTGGCGAAATGGAGCTGCGGCAGGATTTCCGTGTACCTGCTCAGCTTTGCCGCCGGGGCTGCGCTGCTGTTGGGCTGCCTGGCTTGGCTGCTATTCTGAATCTGCGGGAAGGTCTCGTGTTCGCTGATTGTCCGATCCTGTCACTTATCATATTCGTTCCATTTTCCGGAGGGCTTGCACTGCTTGCCGTCAGGGGACGCGAAGCAGTCTGCCGTGTCGCGGCGCTCGCCGTCTCGGTCCTGACACTGGCCCTGGCGGGCGCGGCGTGCCTGGCCGCCTCCGCGGCGTCCTCCGGATCCGCGCTCCCCGGATTCTTCCTGGTGGAGGACCGGCCCTGGATCGACCGCTTCGGAATCCGCTATTTCCTGGCCATGGACGGCATCAGCCTGCTGATGGCGCTCCTGGCCGCTTTCCTGGTCACCACGGTCATACTGTTTTCCTGGAAGAACGTCACCGACCGGGTCGCCCAGTACTACGCCCTGCTGCTCCTGTCTGCCGCGGGGATGCTGGGAGTGTTCCTTTCACAGGACCTGTTCCTTTTCTACCTGTTCTGGGAGCTGATGTTGATCCCGCTGTTTTTCCTGGTCATCGCCTGGGGTGGTGAACGTCCCTTCAGGGCCGCCATGCGGTTCTTCCTCTTCACCATCGTGGGCTCGCTCCTGATGCTGCTGGCCATAATCGGGCTGCACCTGGCCCACGGGAATACCACCGGAATCTACACTTTTGCACTTCCGGAACTTCTCCACACTTCCCTGTCGCCCCGGCTGTCCTCGTGGCTGTTTGCGGCATTCATGATTGCCTTTGCCGTCAAAACACCGGTTTTCCCACTTCACGGCTGGCTTCCCGACGCCTATGCGTCAGCGCCGACAGCGGCAACCGTGCTGCTGGCGGGTCTCATGGCGAAGACCGGGATTTACGGCATGCTCCGCTTCGCTTTTCCCCTGTTCCCCGATGCCGCTTCGCTTTTCGCTCCAGCGCTGATGGGCCTGTCGGTGGCCGGAATCCTCTATTCCTCCTGGCTGGCCTGCGCCCAGTCCGACATGAAGCGGCTGCTGGCCTATTCGAGCTTCGGCCACACCGGTTTCATGGTTCTCGGGGTTGCCGCCTGGACTCCGGTGGCCCTGTCGGGCTCGGTCATGCAGATGGTGAACCACGGCGTCACCGCCAGCGCCATGTTCCTGATGGCCGGAATGCTGGAGGAGAGGGCCGGCTCGCGGCACATGCCGGATTTCGGCGGGCTGTGGGGCAGAATGCCGGTCTTCGGCGCTTGCTTTCTCCTGTTCTCCCTGGCCTCCCTGGGCCTGCCGGGGCTGAACAACTTCGTCGGCGAATTCCTGATCCTGGCCGGGACGTTCCGCGTCTCACCGGCCGCGACCATTGCCGCGCTGTGCGGGATGGTTCTGGTCCTGATCTACGTGCTGAAACTGGTGCAGCTGCTCCTGTTCGGCCGCGGGAACTACCCGGGTGACATCGCGGACCTCTCTGTGCGGGAAAGGCTCATGGTCGTGGTTCTGGCTGCGCTGGTGGTAATGCTCGGGATATGGCCGTCGCCGGTCCTTGACCTGGTCAGGCTGCCCGTTGCCCTGCTGACCGGCGGAAAGGGGGGGATGCCATGACCCTTGCCGATTTCTGGCCGGCAGTCCCCCTGTTGATAATCTCGGCGGGAGCCCTGCTCGTCCTCCTCAGCGGCGCATTCGCTCCGGGCCGCCAGGGAACCTGGATCGGGGTTGTAGCGGCAGCCGGGGCGGGTCTTTGGGCGCTGCAAACGCCGCCGCCGGCGGTTGCGCCGCTGACGGGCCTTGCTGCTACGCCCTTTGCCCGTTTTTTCACGGTGCTCTTCTGCGGCACCGCTGCCCTGGCGCTGCTGCTTTCCCATTCCAGCAACGAGCGTTGGAAAATCCGGGGAGAGGAATATCCGGCCACGGTGCTGTTCGCCTTGTTCGGAATGTCGGTGCTGGCCGCATCGGTCAACCTGCTGACCCTGTTCCTCGGCCTGGAATCCATGACCTTTGCCTTCTATATCCTGACCGCCTTCGACCGGGAGCGGCCCCGCTCCGTGGAGGCGGGAATGAAATACCTGCTCATGGGCGCCTCTGCCGCGGCCTTCATCGCTTTCGGCATCGCCCTGCTCTACGGGGGAACGGGGACGCTGGAAATCGCCCGGGCCGTGCAGCCGGTCGCTCCCGGAGGCGGCGCGAATCCGCTGGTCATTGCCGGCTGGGGGTTCCTTCTGATGGGAATGGCCTTCAAGCTGTCGCTGGTTCCGGCCCACCTCTGGACCCCCGACGTATACCAGGGGGCTTCTCCGGCCGTGGTCGCCTTTCTCTCGACAGGATCCAAGGCAGCCTCCTGTGCCGCCCTGGTCATGCTCATTTCCAGCCTGCATCGTGGCGGGGGCTACCTGCACGGCCCTCTGTGGGCGCTGGCATTCCTCTCCATGACGGTCGGGAACCTGGCTGCGCTGAGGCAGGGCAACCTGAGGAGGATGCTCGCGTATTCGTCCATATCCCAGATGGGCTACGTGGCGCTGGCGATGATGACCGGAACGGCCGAGGGCTTTGCCGCGGTGGTTTTCTATCTTGTCGTCTATTCCGCAACCAACCTGGCAGCCTTCGGAGCCGTAGCTTCACTGGCGGCCGAGGGCTTTGCCGTCGAGGAAATCGACGATCTGCGGGGTATCGGCAGGAGCAGGCAGTTCCGCGGCGGGGTGCTCGCCCTGGCGCTGTTTTCCCTGGCCGGCATGCCGCTGACCGCCGGTTTCATGGGCAAATTCGCACTGTTTGCCGCGGCATTCAGGGGGGGAGAGACCGGGCTTGCCGTGATCGGGATAGTCATGGCGGCCGCCTCGGTCTACTATTACCTGCGCACCGCCGCCATCCTTTACGAAAAAAGCCCCGGATCGCCGGCGAACCTGCCGGAGCTCCAGATGCCGGAAGCTTTCGCCCTGGCAGCCGCAGGGCTGACGGTCCTCGTGCTGGGGGTCTTTCCGGACCGCCTGCTGCTGATCATCCGGCTGCTTTTCGAGAGGTAATCGAGGGAACCATTCAGCCGGTGCCCGCTCCGCAGGGGAGCAGTTGCGAACACGGCAGCAATACGTGGAAATTACGCCAGAAATCCATTGACAGGGTGGTTGCGTCCTGATAGGTTTATACCATAAATCATGACGTGAAAACGCTGGGGGAGTTTCGACTGAGAGTCCGTTTCCGGGAGGAACGGGCAACCCTTGGAACCTGATCCGGGTAATGCCGGCGGAGGGAAGCGGAATACCAGGCATTTCGCCATGCTGCAGGCCGCTTCCGCGGCTTTTTTGCTTTTACGGACCGGTCATCTTGCCGAGGGGATTACGGAGGGCACCATGGAAATAATGATAAACGGCGAAACGAAGACCGTGGCCGGCGGCACGGTGGCCGAACTGCTCGGGCAACTCGGTGTTGATCCCGCGCGGGTGGCGATAGAGCTGAATCTGGAGATCCTGCCCAAAGCCGAATACGGGACCAGGTTTCTCAGTGAAGGCGACCGGATCGAAATAGTGCACTTTGTCGGTGGCGGCTGAGAGAAAGGAACGGAAAATGTCTGAAAATACTGATAAACTGGTAATCGGCGGCAGGGAATTCGCTTCGAGGCTCATGGTCGGGACCGGCAAGTATGCCGATTTCCGGCAAATGGCCAGCGCCATAGAGATATCGGGAGCGGAAATCGTTACGGTTGCCGTCCGCAGGGTGAATATTTCCGACCGGAGCAAGGAATCCCTGCTCGACTATCTTGACACTTCGAGATACACCCTTCTGCCGAACACCGCGGGGTGCTATACTGCCGACGACGCGGTGCGCACCTGCCGGCTGGCCCGGGAGGCGGGATTGTCCGATTTCGTCAAGCTGGAAGTGCTGGGCGACGAGAAGACGCTGTTCCCCGACAACGAGGAGCTCCTGAAAGCGGCGAAAATCCTGGTCAAGGAAGGGTTCACGGTCCTGCCCTATACCAGCGACGATCCCATCCTCTGCAAGAAACTGGAAGATCTGGGGTGTGCCGCGGTGATGCCGCTCGGCGCTCCCATCGGCAGCGGCCTGGGCATATGCAACCCGTACAATATCAGGATCATCATGGAGACGGTCAAGGTTCCGGTAATCGTCGATGCCGGCGTCGGAACGGCGTCGGATGCCGCCGTGGCAATGGAACTGGGGTGCGACGGGGTGCTGATGAACACCGGCATCGCCGGGGCCGGAGACCCCATCGCCATGGCTGAGGCAATGAAACTGGCGGTTATCGCAGGGCGGCTGGCTTACCGGGCCGGCCGCATACCGAGGAAGCTCTATGCAACGGCTTCCAGCCCGCTGGATGGGGTCATCGGCGGATAAGGGAAGGCGCCGGAAGAAAAAAGGCGATGGCGAGGAGCTGACATGTTGCGGGTTGCCGGAAAGAGAGCGGTCGATTTCAACCTGTACCTGATCACCAACAGGAGGCAGGTGCAGTGCGGCGATCTGTGCGCTGCCGTCGAAGCGGCCCTCCGGGGCGGGGTCAGGGCGGTGCAGCTGCGGGAGAAAGATCTCTCCGCTCGCGAACTCCATGAACTGGGTTTGCGGATGCGGGATATCACCTTCCGCTATGACGCCAGGCTCATCATCAACGACCGGGCCGATATCGCCCTGGCGGTCCGTGCCGATGGCGTGCACCTGGGCGGTCACAGCATGCCGGTCAAGGTGGTGAGGAATCTGGTCGGAGACCATCTGATGATCGGGGTGTCCTGCCACACCCTCGACAAAGCACTGGGCGCGGAGCAAGACGGCGCGGATTTCATAACCTTCAGCCCGATTTACGAAACTCCTTCCAAGATCGCCTACGGCAGTCCGCTCGGCCTTGGGGCGCTGGCGGAGGCTGCCGCACGGCTTCGCATTCCGGTGTTCGCACTCGGAGGCATCAGGCTGGAGAGAATCGGCGAGGTCATGGAACAGGGCGCGCGTGGGGTGGCGCTGATTTCGGCGATCCTGGCCTCGGCGGATCCCGAACGGGCGGCACGGGAGCTGCTGGCGGTCCAGGCAGCCGACGCTCCGCACTGAATGGTGACGCCGCGGGCGACTGCACGGCAGCCGTGCCGGCACGGACGTGAGACGGATAAGGTAATGGATTCAATTCTCATTCACCCTGAACTGCGATTCAACTCCTATGGCGCCTACCTGCGGCGGCGCTTCGGCTGCCGGGTGAGCAAGGTGGTGGTCGACGGAGGTTTCACCTGCCCGAACAGGGATGGGACAAAGGGATTCGACGGCTGCATTTTCTGCGACAACCGATCCTTTTCCCCCGGCGGCGCCAGGGAGACGCTGCCGATCGCCGAGCAGCTCGGGGCGGGAATCGCCTGTCACCGTAAAAGGCTGGGCAGCACGAAGTTCATCGTCTATTTCCAGAAATACTCCAACACCTACGGCCCGGTCGGCAAGCTGCGCGACCTGTATTGCCGGGCCTTGGACCATCCGGACGTGATCGGCCTGTCCCTAGGCACCCGCCCCGACTGCCTGCCGCCCGAAACCCTGGACCTGCTCCAGGAGATCGCCCGGGAGCGGTATGTCTGCCTGGAGCTGGGGCTCCAATCCATGGATGACGGAATCCTGTCGCGCATCAACCGTGGGCACGGGGTCGGAGACTACCTCAGAGCGGTGGAATCGGCTGCCGGCCGCGGCTTCCAGATCTGCACCCATCTCATCCATGGTTTTCCCGGTGAGACCAGGGAGGGGTTCCTGAAAACCGCCGGTTTCATAGCCGACCTGCCGGTGGATTCACTGAAAATCCACCAGCTGCATGCGGTGAAGGGGACCCGCCTGGCCGAAATGTATGAGAAAGGTGAATTTGTCCCCCTCACGCACGGGGAATATGTCGCCGCGGTGTGCGATTTTCTCGAAATGATTCCACCCCGCATAACCATCCAGCGTCTTTACGGTTCCGCGCCGCTCGCCATCCGGGTCGCTCCCTCGTGGAACCTGAAGAACAACGCCATGTGGTATTCCGTGGTCCGCGAACTGACCCGTCGCGGCACGTGGCAGGGATGCGGATTGCATTCAGGGCGCAAGGCGGTCGGGAGCCCGTGAGGGACATCCCCCCCGGGACAGGACGGAACCATGTACTGTGAATACTTCGGATTCAGGGAACTCCCCTTCACCATCACCCCCAACCCCCGCTTCCTGTTCCTGAGCAAGAATCACCGGGAAGCCTATGCCCATCTGTTTTACGGCATCACCAACCACATGGGGTTCATGGAGTTGACCGGAGAAGTGGGCTCGGGCAAGACCACGGTGATCCGCACCCTGCTGGAGCAACTCGACAACGACGACTGCCGTACCGCGCTGATAGTCAATCCGTGCCTGTCGGGGCAGGAGCTGATGCGGAGCATCAACCGGGAGTACGGGATACCCTTCGAAGGTTCGAGCAGCTCGGAACTCCTGCAGGAGCTCAACCGGTTCCTGCTGGCGGAGAACGCCGCGGGACGGACCGTCGTGCTGGTCATAGACGAAGCCCAGAACCTGGAACCCAGGGTGCTGGAGCAGATACGGCTCATTTCCAACCTGGAGACGGAAACTGACAAGCTCATCCAGATAGTCCTGGTCGGGCAGCCCGAGCTGGGCAGGCTGCTGGAGCGCACGGAACTGCGCCAGCTGTCCCAGAGGATCGCGGTGCGTTTCCACCTGAAGCCCATGGATGCCGCGGACACGAGGGCATATATCGAGCATCGCCTGGAAACGGCAGGCGGCAGGTTCGCGGTGACCATCTTCCCGGCCGCGCTGACGAAAATATTCCGCTATTCCGGCGGGCTGCCCAGGCTCATCAACGTGGTGTGCGACCGCTCGCTGCTGGTCGCCTATGGAACCTCGAAACGGGTCATATCGGACCGGATGGTGGGCCTGGCGATCAGCGAGATACAACGTCAGGGGAGGCCGGTTGAAGCGGTGTGGAAGGTGCGGGCGGCCCTGGCTCTGCTCCTGGTAGCCTGTTCGCTGTTCGGCGTCACGATATATTCCGCCTGGGAAAAGGGGAACAAGGCGGCACGGGACGCCCGGCCGGCGCCGGTGGCGGCGGCAAAACCCGCCGAGCCGCCCAAGGCCGGGGCGGCCGAGCCGGCATCCGAGGCGGAAAGCGCCCGGAGCGCCGTTGCCGCCCTGTCGGGTCTCTGGGGAGGCGACGGGAAGGCCGCTGCCGTTCCCGCCGGAGGCGGCTCCGGCTTGAACGCATACGCTGCACGTGCGGGGCTGGAGGTCACTTCCCTGATGATGGGGTTCGGCGCTCTGCGGAAGCTGGACGTCCCGGCGATTCTCGAAGTCAGGCAACCCGGGGCGAATGGCCGGCGGTATCTGGCCGTGACCGGGGTCGGCGGGGAGGGGATGTCCCTGGCCGTGCCTTTCCGCGGTGGAACCGCCATCTCTGAAGGGGAACTGAAGAAAATATGGAATGGCAGGGTTCACATCGTCTGGAAGAATTACCGGCACATCCCGTTCCGGCTGGCTCCGGGTGCGACGGGCCCTGCCGTGATTCAGGTGCGGATGATGCTGGAAAAGGCGGGTTGCCTCATGCCGGGCGCCGGCACGTCGTTCAACAGCAGGATGATCGCCTCCATAAAGGAATTCCAGCGAAGGCATTCATTGTATGAGGACGGAAAAATCGGGATACGGACATTGCTCTTCCTTTATCGGTACGGCGGTGGTTTCCCGGTTCCCCGGTTATCGAACCGGACAGAGGGCTGAAGCCATGAGTTCAATCCTGAAGGCCTTGAAGAAGCTCGAGCAGAGCAAGACTCTCCGGCGCGATAGCGGTCACGACATGACCTGGTTCATCCACGGCGAAACCATTGAAGCGGCCCATGGACGGCGCTTGTGGCCGGTCGCCCTGATCCTGCTGGGAGTGGCGGCTGCAGCAGTCTTCGCCACCTACCTGGTAATGACCAGGTTTGCCGGACCTCCGCGCCGCACCACGATGCCGGAGCGGATAACGGGCGGGAGCGTTCCCGCTCCCCCTGTGGCATCACTTCAGGCTGCCGTACCGGTGGCGGCCGCGCCTCGTGCGAAGGCTGCGCCAGTTCCGCCGGTTCCCGGACCGGCTGCCGCTTCGGAGGGCCTGCAAGTCCGTGCAGGGAATTCCCGGCGCAACGGGAAGCTTCCTCCCGGCAGAGTGGCGGCCAGACCCAAAACCGGTCCTGATGTCCTCCGGGGCAAGCGCGCTCAGGCTGTTCCCGCCCGGCTGGAAGCGCGGCCGGAAGCCTCCGGCGGAACGACTCGCCCTGCACCGGAACCGCCCGCTGCCGGTGAGCACCCGGCCCTGCGCGTGGGTGGGATCGCCTGGGAGAAAGACAACCATAATCCCATGGCAATCGTGAACGGCACGCCGGTCGTCGAGGGGGCGACCATCGGCGGGGCCAGGGTCGAGAAGATTTACCAGGAGCGGGTCCGTTTCTCCTACCAGGGCCGTTCGTTCGACGTCGGCCTGGGCGCTTCTTCCGGCGGCCGGTGATTGTTCCTGCGGGGTCTTGCCGGTTATTCCGCTGCCGGGGGTGAAGCTTTGCGGCACCATCCGCGCCACATGTTCCGGTAGGCCTGCTCCAGGTTGCGGGTAAATCGGGGCGCGTCGCACAAGGGCGATGCGGCCAGGCGGTCCCGCATCGAACGGCGCAGCTCTGCCAGCCGGGGAAGGTCGCCGGCCAGTGAAACCGCTTTTGCCACGTACTCCGTCCGGTCCCCGGCGATCAATTCCGGCAGCCCCGCTGCCACGAGATGGCTGAGGGAGTGCCGCGAAGCAAACCTGTCCCCGCCCAGGGTTATGACCGGCACCCCCATCCACAGGCTCTCCAGGGTCGTCAGCCCTCCCGAGTAGGGGAAGGGATCAAGCGCTACATCCACGTCGCCATACTTTTCCAACAATTCCCGATGGGGAACCATGCCGCAGAAGTCAACCCGTTCGCCGACACCGCCGGCATCGAACGCATCGCGAAACCGCCTGCTTATGCCGGGGTCGCCCAACGCTTTCGTCACCATGAGCAGGCGGGCATCCGGAATTTCCCTGAGCAGCTCGATCCAGAGCCCGATCACTGCCGGATTGATCTTGGCCAGGTTGTTGAAACAGCCGAAGGTTGCGTATCCGTTCCCGGACGCCGGTAACGGCGCGACCGGCGGCGCATAGTCCGGCGGCGTGTAGCAGACATAGCAGTCGGGCAGGCGCATGATCGATTCCGCATACCAGTGGTCGGTCCCTCCTGGGGTTTCGCGGTCGTCGGAGATCAGGTAGTCCATGGCCGAAAGACCGGTCGTTCCCACGTACCCGGCCCAGGTCGCCTGCACCGGCGCCGGCTTCCTGCCGAAGACCATGAGTCGGTTGCGTGCGGTATGTCCCGCCAGATCCACCAGGATGTCTATGTTGTCGGCACGGATCAGATCCGCCACCTCGTCGTCGGACCTGCCGAAAATTTCCCGCCAAACGGCACTGTTTTCCCGCAATCTTTCAGTGAGGTCGTCACCGAAACTCTGGTTGGCATAACAGTGGACCCGGAACTGTTCCGGGTCATGGCATTTCAGCACCCCGTCCAGGAAATAGCCCACGGGATGGCGTCGCAGGTCGCCTGACACGTAGCCGATCCGCAACGGCCGCTCCGGGTCGGGGGTGTTTCGCGGGTGCGGCATAACCGCGATTCCCGCGAGCTGGACCGTGTCCCAGGCCCTGGATTCACGCAGCAGATCCTCCGGCGCGATTTCAAGATCGTACTGGATGTTCATGAGCAGGTTGCTGTGGGCGACCGTGTGATCCGGCTTGAGCCCCAGGACCCGGCGATAGCATGCAACCGCGTCGGCAAGGAGGCACTGGTCCTGGAAGACGGTCCCCAGGTTGTAATGGATTTCAGCCATGTACGGCCGGATCGACAGTGCCCGGTGGTAGAGGGAAGCGGCTTGTTCCAGTTCGCCCAGCTCTTTGCGGGCATTGCCCAGGTTGACGAGCGTCTCCGGGTTCCCGGGCTCAAGTTCCAGGGCCTGCCCGTAGACGGTCACGGCTTCGGCTGCTTTCCCGCTGTCCCGCAACGCGTTGCCGAGATTTATGAGGAAGCCCGTGGCGCCCGGTTCGAGGGCCACGGCCCGGCGGTAGCTTGAAACCGCTTCGTCCAGCCGTCCCTGGTCCCTCAGGGCATTGCCCAGGTTGAAGTGGGCGAGCGGCGCATCCGGCGCCATGTCCAGCGCCTTGCGGTAACAGGATTCGGCTTCGGCCGGCCGGCCCAGGTCCCTGAGCACGGCGCCGTAGTTGACGTACACCTGGGCATCTGCCGGTGAGTCCGCAATGGCCCGTTCATAGCAGGCGGCGGCTTCCCCGAGCCTGCCCAGGTCGCGCAGAGCAGCACCCAGGTTCAGCCGGGCGCCGATGTAGCCGGGTTCGCGGGCGACAGCCCGTTCGTAGCAGGCGGCGGCTTCGGCGGGCCGCCCCGTGTCCAGCAGGATGTTCCCCAGGTTGTAGTGACAGACCGCCAGCTCCGGCCTCAGTTCCAGCGCCTTTCGGTAGCAGTTCTCGGCTTCCTTGAGTTTTCCCGTTTCCTTGAAGGCCATTCCCAGGTTGATGCGGGCTTCCGTAAGGCGCGGGTCGGCTGAGAGCGCCCGGTTGAAGTGGGCTGCCGCTTCGTCGAATCTTTTTCCTGCCAGGAGTATGTTTCCCAAGTTGTAGTGGGCCATGGCGAAGGTACTGTCGGCTGCAATGGCTTTCCTGTAGCTTGCCTCGGCTTCGCTGATCCGCCCCAGTCCGCGGAGGGCGTTCCCCCTGTTGGAGTGAGTTTCGGGGAGACCCGGCTTGACGGCAACAGCCCGGTCGAAAAAAGCCAGGGCGGCAGGGAAATCTTCGCGCTGCAGCGCCACGACGCCCAGCAGGTGGAGCGCCCGGTAATTGTCCGGCTGGAACGCGATGACCTGCCGGTAGATGGTTTCCGCAGTTTCCAGGCTTCCTGCCTGGTGATGGCTCAGGGCGATGTCCAGCGCCTGTTCGATTCCCATCGCCTGTCGCCGGCCTTCACGGTCCTCCGGGGCAGGCGCGTTCATTCCGGGAGCTGTTTTCTTCTTTTTTTTCATGAAATGTCGTCTCCTGGCCCGTATGGGGTGCGGTCATTGTTTAAAGAATGTGTGCGGGACAATTTCTACGGTATTTCCGAGAATTTTGCAAGTTTCCATCCGGAAACTCCTGCTGCAGGCTGCTACGGGCCGCAGCTGGGCTTGCGATGACGTTCCGCTCCGGACCCGGAGAGACTTTCCGGATGGACACCGGTTACTCACCTGCTGAAACAATCAATCGGAAATTGCGCTTCAACTTACTGATAATATGATAATTTTATTAGCATGACTACATCAGCTACGCACATTCCCCTGTGACAGAGTACTCATTTTGCGGCAAAAAAACGCTGAATAAAAAAAATTTTTCCCTTTAAATAAAAATATGTATAGTGCGTTCGCAGGCGCAGTCCATATATCCCGTAGTACAAGGAATCAACGCTTGCCCTGACAGACGTGATGAGTACCTCTGCTACACTTCACATCAATTTTGGCGGAGTCGGAACATGCATACCATACTGAAGAAAGAGATCGTAACGGAGCGGACGTGGCACCTGCGGGTGTCGGCGCCTTTGGTGGCGGGGAAGTGCCGGGCCGGGCAGTTTCTGATGCTGCGGATCC
>JAVBWB010000012.1:0-24542 GCA_036677645.1 Geobacteraceae bacterium
CCGCGCTGTTGACCTTCGTGATCCTGAAGGACAAGTGCGTGGGCTGCGGGCTGTGCCTGAAGGCGTGCCCGGTGGGCGCCATCGCCGGCGAGAAGAAGGCGGTGCACACCATCGACGCCGACAAATGCATCAAGTGCGGCGCCTGCGTGCCGACCTGCAAGCTGAACGCCATTATCAAGGCGTAACGAACCATAAAATTCCGCTCTTTTAGCATTAATAACACAAGGAGGTAACATCAATGCCTACAGTCACATTGACCGTAGACGGCCAACAGGTAACCGTGCCCAAGGGCACGACCGTCCTGGAAGCCGCGTGGAAAGCCGGGGCTTTTGTCCCGACTCTCTGCCACGATCCGGAGCTTTCAAAGCCCGGCGCATGCCGTATCTGCGTAGTTGAGATCAAGGGCGCGCGCAACCTGCCCGCTTCCTGCGTGACCGAAGCAGCCGAGAACATGGTGGTTGAAACCGCTTCCCCGGCCGTTGTCGAAGCCAGAAAAACCATCCTGGAACTCATGCTGGACAACCACCCGGAAGACTGCCTGACCTGCCACCAGGCGGGCGACTGCAAACTGCAGGATTACGCCTATTTCTATAACGTCAAGCCGGGCGCTTTCGGCGGCGAGAAAAAAGACTACGAAATTGAAGACGATAACCTGTTCATCGTCCGTAACATGAACAAATGCATCCTGTGCGGCAAATGCCTCAGGGCCTGTGAAGAAAAGCAGGGCCGCGCGGTCATCGATTTCGCCTACCGCGGCTTCAAGACCAAAGTGGCCACCGCAATGGACAAGCACCTTGCCGATTCGGTCTGCGTTTCCTGCGGCACCTGCGTTGCCGTATGCCCCACCGGCGCCCTGACCGAAAAGGCCATGATCGGCCAGGCACGGAAATGGGAAGTCGAAAAAGTCCGCACCACCTGCCCGTTCTGCGGCGTGGGCTGCAACTTCGATCTGAACGTGAAAGGCGGCAAGGTCATCGGCGTCACGTCCAACGCAGCTGCTCCGGCCAATGGTCGCGACATGTGCGTCAAGGGCCGTTTCGGCACCGACTACATCCACAGCCCGAAACGCCTCACCAAGCCCCTCATCAAGAAGAACGGCGAATTCGTCGAATCCTCCTGGGACGAGGCGCTTGACCTGGTTGCCAGCAAGCTCGGCGAGATCAAGACCAAGTTCGGCAGCGACTCCATAGCGGCCCTCTCCTCCGCACGCTGCACCAACGAAGACAACTACGTCATGCAGAAATTCATGCGCGCGGCGATCGGCACCAACAATGTCGACCACTGCGCCCGAACTTGACACGCTCCTACTGTAGCCGGTCTGGCTACTTCTTTTGGCAGCGGCGCAATGACCAACTCTTTCGCCGACTATCTCAATACCGACCTGTTTTTCGTCATCGGCTCCAACCCGACTGAAGCGCACCCCATGGCGGGCGCCAAGATCATGTCGTCCGTCATGAGCGGCAAAAGCAAACTGATCGTGGCGGACCCTCGCCGGATCGAACTCGCCGAAAAAGCCGATATCTGGCTGCAGCTCCGCCCGGGTACCGACATTCCCCTCCTGAACGGCATGATGCACATCATCATCAAGGAAGGCCTGCACGACAAGAAATTCATCGAGGAGCGGACCGAAGGCTTCGAAGAACTGAAAGCCACCGTCGAGAAGTATACTCCCGAGCGGGTTTCCGAACTGACCGGCGTCCCGGTGAACCTGCTTTATGACGCCGCCAGGCTCTATGCCACTACCGCCAAGGCAATGCTCTGCTACACCCTGGGCATCACCGAGCACATCTGCGGCGTGCATAACGTCATGAGCACCGCCAACATCGCCATGCTTACCGGCCACCTGGGCAAGGAAGGCTGCGGCGTGAACCCGCAGCGCGGCCAGAACAACGTCCAGGGCGCCTGCGACATGGGTGCGCTGCCCAACGTGTATCCCGGATACCAGGCAGTCGTGAACCCCGACATCCAGGCCAAGTTCGAAAAAGCCTGGGGCGTCAAGCTTGACAACAAACTGGGCCTGACGATTCCGGACATGATGGATGGCGCGGTTGAGGGCAAAGTCAAGGCCATGTACATCCTCGGCGAAGACCCGGTCCTCACGGACCCGGATGCCAACCACATCAAGAAGGCAATCAACAAGATGGACTTCGTCGTGGCCCAGGAGATATTCATGTCCGAAACGGCCAAGCTGGCCGACGTAATCCTGCCCGGCGCAAGCTTCGCGGAAAAGGACGGAACCTTCTCCAGCTCCGAGCGCCGCGTGCAGAGGGTACGCAAGGCCATCGAACCCATCGGCGACAGCAGGCCCGACTGGTGGATCATCTGCGAACTGGCCAAGCGCATGGGATACAAGATGGACTTTGAATCACCGCGGCAGATCTGGGATGAGATGGCATCCCTGTCGCCCATCTTCGCCGGCATCAATTATGACCGTATCGAGCACACCGGGCTGCAGTGGCCCTGCCCGACCGTCGACCATCCGGGCACTCCCATTCTGCACACCCAGTCGTTCTCCAGGGGGAAAGGCCTCTTCAAGGCCATCGAGCACATCCCGCCGGCAGAAATGCCCGACGAGGAGTACCCGTACCTCCTGTCGACCGGCCGTATCCTGTACCACTACAACATCACCACCCGCTTCTCGTCCGCGCTCGATGCGTATCGTCCGGAAGAAGCTGCCATGATTCACCCGGCAGATGCCGCTACGCTCGGCGTGTGCTCCGGCGACAAGGTGCGGGTCACTTCCCGCCGCGGCAGCGTGGTAACAAAGGTCAATGTAACGGACAAGGTAATGTCCGGCATGATCTGGATGAGCTTCCACTACAGGGAAACTCCTACCAACGAACTGACCGTCAACGCGTTCGACCCGATCAGCAAGACCGGCGAATACAAGGTGGCAGCGGTTCAGCTTGAAAAAGTAGTCTAGTGCAGTGGTGAAACGGCCGGGCGCTCCGCGCGCCCGGCCGTTTTTTCGTAATGTCACCCGTCTCCTCCCGGCAAGAATCACCTTGGAATAAAGTAAAACCCTCGGATCGCGTCCCGGCAACCGGACCGTTTTTCAAACAAATGACATTTCGTTGACAGCCCGATTCGAGGGGGTTATTCTGGGTCCCGCCAGATTTTTTTGGCTTGCAGACAAATTAATTTTCCGGGTGGAAACAAGAAAGGGTTTCGCAATTCATGTCAGTCAAAGTAGTCGCATTCGTCGCCAAGTCCGGCACCGGAAAGACAACCCTGGTGGAAAAGGTCATCGCGGAGTTGAAGAAACGTGGATACAAGGTCGGCGCTGTCAAGCACGATGCCCATCGTTTCGAGATCGATCATCCGGGGAAAGATTCGTACAAATTTTCCGCCGCCGGTGCTGACACCGTGCTGCTTTCATCTCCGGACAAGCTCGCCTTGATAAAAAAGCATGCGGAGTCCCCGTCCATAGAAGAACTGCTCGCCAGGTATTTTTCCGATGAAGATATCGTGCTGACAGAGGGCTTTAAAAGGAGTTCGCTGCCGAAGATCGAAATCCACCGCCCGGAGCATAGCGACACCCTCATCTGCAGGGGGGAAATTGACGATCCGGCCCTCATAGCTGTCGCAAGCACTGCGTCACTCAATCTTGACGTCCCGGTTCTGGACCTCAACGATGCCGGCGCAATCACCGACTTTCTCGAACAAAAATATCTCAAGACCGCTTAGTCTTCCGATAAAGCATAGGGTTGAAAAGTGAGATTGAAATGGTTTCAATAGAAGCGGCACGTAGTCTCATTCTGGAAAACATAGCCCGGCTCGGTACCGAGAGCGTGCCCATACTCGAGGGCCTCAACAGGGTGTGCGCCGAGGATTACCGCTCACCATGGGACATTCCCCCGGTCGACAACTCGGAAATGGATGGTTACGCATTTGCCCATTCGAACGCAACAGCGGGCTCAGAGCTGAAAGTCACCGGTTTTGTCTTCGCCGGGGAGTTCCGCACCGCTCCAGTACCCGCAGGAGAAGCCGTAAAAATCATGACCGGCGCTCCCGTCCCGCCCGGATGCGACGCGGTTGTTCCCATCGAGGAAGTGGAAGCCAACGACTCTTGTATCCGGCTTAAAAGGGATATACCGCGAGGCAACCATGTCAGGAAACGGGGCAATGACATCTGTGAGAATGATCTTGTCATCAGCGCGGGAACTCTGTTGCGCCCCCAGGAAATAGGCATGCTGTCGTCAATGGGCAAAACATTCGTCTGTGTTTTCAAGAAGCCCCACTGCGCGATCCTGGCAACAGGCGATGAACTGCTCCAGCCCGGGTCCATCCCGGTCGAAGGCAAAATAATAAACAGCAACAGTCACAGCCTCGCCGCCCAGGTCATGGACGCTGGCGGCTTACCCGTCCTGTTGGGAATCGCACGCGATACCCGAGAAGAAACGGTGGCCAAGATCAGGGAAGGCTTGCAGGCAGACTTTCTCGTCATTTCCGGGGGCGCTTCCGTGGGAGACCGGGACCACGTGAAAGAATCCATTGAAACGTTGGGCGGCAAGCTTTTGTTCCGGAAGGTAAACATGAAACCGGGCAAACCGGTGGCGTTCGCCATTTTGCAGGGTAAACCGGTTTTTGCCCTACCGGGAAATCCGGTATCGACCATGGTTTCCTTTGAACAATTCGTCCGCCCCGCGCTGCTGAAATCCATGGGCCATCGGCGTATATTCAGGCCGCTGGTCAAAGCCGTTCTTCATGAAGGTCTCGAAAACACGAACGACCGCCCAAACCTGATTCGTGGTCGGGTGAGCTGCAACGATAAAGAATATGTAGTGACATCAACCGGAAAACAGGGCTCAAACCGCCTTTCGTCACTGGTCCAGGGAAACGGGCTGATTTATCTGCCCCCTGCCGAATCTCTTCCTGCCGGGTCAACCGTTGAAGTTGAACTTTACGACCGTGAATTCGAGATGAGGGATGAAACATGAAAAAGATAGAAACGCCTCGAGAGGATTGAGCAGGTCGCGAAACATCCCCGAATGGATGTATCGCGCAATTCAGAATGTCTTCTCCACCGAAAGTCCTCTTTCCTTAATTAGTTTCCATCCGAATTTATCAAGGCATACTCAAAAAAAGTGCATCAAATGATATTTTTTTATCATTTTAATCTTGACCGGCACCGCCCGGTTATGGTATTTACTATATTGCGCTTGTACTCATAAAAATGATCTCCGACTGTTTGATCTCACGTCGCCAAACAGTCGTTAATTCTTTTTCAGGCTCTTTGCTCATAATCGGGATGTTTTTTGAGAGGTATCGTTATGTCAAGAAAACCATTGATATTCAATCTTTCTGCTGCTGACAGAGAGGCACTCGAAAATATAATAGATCATGAAACCTCTGATGCAAGAATAGTAGTGCGTTCCAAGATAATACTAATGACAGAAGAAGGAATGCCTCTTCAGGAAATTGCAAACAGACTCGGTTTGAGTAAAGTCACCGTCAACACCTGCAGGCAAAACTATCTATCAGGCGGAATTGAGGCATTGAAAAAAAAGAAACGCCCAGGCCGGCCGTCAAAACTGGCAAAACAGATTCTTTCGGATCATTTCCACGGATCGGAGGACAAGATTTTCTCGCGCCTCAGAAAGGCGCTGAACATGAAATCCAAATCCGATCATCTCATCAGTTTTATCAATATTACCGGAAGTCTCATTACCTACGGAACCTGTCTTGCCGTTCTGTAAAAGTTATTTCTCACCGCAAGTATCCGGCAATCCGGATTGACACAACCACGGCGGAATAGCACCCTTTCCGGATAAAAGCCTTTCCATTGCCGGGCCGCAAATCAGGCCATGGTCAAGCGAATCCATTTGGTTCACTCCTTCCGGCGCACCTTTTTTCAGATCATACCACGACATTTGAAGATCGCCGCTCGATACGCACTCACGTTTCGAACCGCCAATCCGCATCGGTTCACGTGCCGGCAACTGTCTTTATCGATATCTCCCATGAGTCCGGCCAATTTGTTCGATATTATCAATTTGACTGATAAACTCACACCTTTTATAGTAATCCGCGATCAATTTCTCAACATTTTGACAATATATCCGCCAACATTTATTGCCTGATTTTGCGGCACGTAAGCAGACAATTAAAATTTCGCCTATGGTACAAGGAGATGCAATGAAAGTCATTGATTGCAGGAAAATGCCCTGTCCCGCGCCGGTGATAGCTGCCAAGAGGGCGCTTGAAGAGTCGGGCGGTGAAAAGCTGCAGATTCTGGTGGACCCCGGCGCTCCGCGTGAAAACGTGAGCCGTTTTGCCACGGGCCGCGGCTATGTCGTGCAGGAAACTCCCTTCGAGGACGGATTCGCACTGACAATCGAGGGCGGCAAACCTGTCCTCGCCGATCAGGCAACGGCATCAGCCCCGACGCAAAAAACCGTCATGCTCATCACCTCCGATCGGCTTGGAAACGGAGCTGACGAACTCGGGCGGCTGCTGATGAAGAACTTCATCATCACCATGCTGGACCTGGATCGACTGCCGGACCGCATGCTGTTCCTCAATTCCGGCGTTCTTCTCACCACGGAGGGGTCTGAAACACTGGAAGCCCTGGAAGCCCTGGGCAACAGGGGGGTCGAGATCCTGTCCTGCGGGGTCTGCCTTGACTTTTACCACAGCAAAGAAAAGCTGAAGGCGGGATCGGTAACCAATATGCTGACAATTGCCGAAAGCCTTATGGAATCCGGATCGGTGATCCGGTTGTGACGAATCGAACACTACCCAGATTTCACGGAGGATTCCCGATCGGCCTCGCCTATCCCCACATTTTCCAGGCTCTGTTCGCCGACTGGAAGGAAACGAAGCTGCCCATCGCGGGACCGACGACCGTGGACAAGCAATCGTGACAAGACATATGGTATCTTCCGCATCATCCCCGCGGTTATTCGCCGTTTCCCGTGCATGGTAAGCGTCGGCATCGACATCGGTTCCACCGCCACCAAGGCTGTGGTCTTTGACGGGAAGATCGTCGCACAGAGGATGGAGCCGACCGGATGGAACCCGAAGGAGGCCGGTTTCAGGGCTTTCCAAGGAGCCCTGGATTTGGCCGGAATCTCTGAAGACCGGGTCGGTCCGATTGTCGGCACCGGGTACGGCCGTATCTCCCTCCCCCTCTTCACCGACAGGGTAACGGAGATTACCTGCCATGCCCGCGGCGCCCACTTCCTCAACCCCGGGACGCGGACGGTAATCGACATCGGCGGCCAGGACTGCAAGGTCATTTCCCTGAATGAAGACGGTTCGGTTGCCGACTTCATCATGAACGACAAGTGCGCGGCCGGCACCGGCCGCTTCCTCCAGGTCATGGCCGGGATTCTTGATGTCACGTTAGACGAACTTGGCATGTTGGCAGCCAATGCGGACCCGGTCCCCCTTTCCAGCATGTGCACCGTCTTCGCCGAATCCGAGGTAATCGGCCTTTTGGCCCGCGGAACCGGGAAGGAAAGGATTGCCGCCGGAATCATCGACACCATCGCCCGGCGCATCCAGTGCCTGGCCGGGCGGGTGCCCTTCCAGGATACTGTCACCTTCACCGGCGGAATAGCCCGGAACAATGACATCTGTGATACGATCGCATCCACACTGGGCGTGCAACTGAACGTCCCGCCCGATCCCCAGTTTGTCGGCGCCCTGGGCGCCGCGCTGACCGGGTTTGAAGAAAGAAACATTTGAAAGGACGATCCATTCCATGACGAAAGCCAAGACATTTGCGGAAATTTCAACGCTGCGGGAACGGAATGCGCTGGCCGTCAAGGAGGCCAAGGAGAACGGCCGGCGCGTGGTCGGTACCTACTGCCTCTATTCTCCGGCCGAACTGGTGATTGCGGCGGATGCGATTCCGGTGATGCTCTGCGGCACCAGCCAGAATCCCGTCCCCGCTGCGGAAAAGGTCCTACCCAGGAACCTCTGCCCGCTCATCAAATCCAGCTACGGTTTTGCCGTCACGGACACCTGTCCCTATTTCCATTTTGCCGATCTTCTCATTGCCGAAACCACCTGCGATGGCAAGAAGAAGATGTACGAGCTCTTGGGGGAAATGAAGCCGCTGCACCTGATGCAGTTGCCCCAGGTGCAGGACGACGCTGCCCTCTCCTACTGGACCGGCGAAATGATGCGGCTGAAGAGGAGAATGGAAGAGGACTTTTCGGTAGAGATCACCGATGAAAGATTGCGTGAGGCCATAAGCCTGGTCAATGACGAGCGGCGCTCACTCAAGGAATTCCAGGACGTATGCAAATACAGGCCAGCGCCCATCAGCGGCATGGACATGCTCACGGTGCTCCACAACCGCGGTTTCACTGTTGACAAACGCGAGGCGATCGACCTGGTGGACCGCCTTACCGCCGAGCTTCGCGATATGGCGAAAAACGGCATTTCACCGTTCAAACCGTCAACGCCCCGCATCCTTCTGAGCGGCGTTCCCGTGGGGATCGGCTCGGACAAGGTGGTAAGGCTTATCGAGGAGTGCGGCGGCAGCGTGGTCTGCTTCGAAAGCTGCGGAGCTTACAAGAAAGTCGAGCCTGTGGAAGAGACTGGCGATACGCTCGCCGCCCTTGCCGACCGCTATCTGCGCATCCCCTGCTCCTGCATGTCGCCCAACCAGGGGCGCTTAAGGCTGGTGGAGCAACTCGTCCGCGAATTCCGGGCAGACGGGGTTGTCGATCTCACCTGGCAGGGATGCCACACCTACAACATCGAATCGTACAGCCTGAAGAGGCATGTCCAGGAAACCGCAAAGGTGCCGTTTCTACAGATCGAAACGGATTACTCGGAATCCGACACCGAACAGCTCAAGGTGCGTATCGAAGCTTTCCTGGAAATGATCAACAGGGCAAAGAGGACCAGATAAAGAACCCCGGCAAACTAACTGAGGCGCCCACTTCGTCCTCCGCCTTCGGCGGACCCACCGAAACCCGCTCTGATCCTGACCTTCGTCAGTTATCGGTGCGGGTTTTTCTTTTGGGGCAAGTCGTTATGATATCCACGGGAAAAAGACTCGGCTTGTCAGGCCGTGGAAAGGCTATTGCGCGGAGACGCTGAACAATCAGGGGAAAATCCGGAAATCCCCACAGTTGCGTGGAAAGCACGCAAAAACACTGTAGGGAGGTGATGAGAAATGACCAGACCATGCAGCCGCAACGACGCTAAAACCGGCGGTTGGGAAGAAGGAGCGGATTAAAGCCCGGCACCGACATTCCGCTCGTGAACGATGCACATCATCATCAAGGAAAACCTGCATGACAAGAAGTTCATAGAGGAAAGAACCGAAGGCTTTGCTGAACTGGAAGCCGTCGTGAAGAACTATCTGCCCGAGAAAGTCTCCGAGCTGACCGTGGTTCCGGTGCAGATACTTTACGACGTGGCACGTCTCTATGCTGAAGCGCCCAATGCCGTGATCGTCTACACCCTGGGCATCACCGAGCACATCTGCGGCACCTATAACGTCATGAGTACCGCCAACATGGCCATGATTACCGGCCATCTCGGCCGCATGGGCAACGGCGTGACCACCGGGATACAGGTGACCGACAAGGTGCAGCCGGTCATGATCTGGATGAGCATCCACCATGCCTCGACTCCCACCAACGAACTTACCGTACACGCCTTCGACCCCATCAGTCAGACGGGCGAGTACAAGATTTTCGCGGTACAGCTGGAAAAACTTGCGTAACAGCAGCACACAAACCGGGTGCGCTCGTGACCGGTTCCATGAGGTCAGACCTGCCAGATTTTTGAAAACCTGGCAGGTCTGTTTTCTAACGTATCTCCCCGCTCAGCATCTGACACCTTTTTACATCGATATTCTGAATACCAACTACGCATTCCATAAATATTATCCATTTGACTTTATTCAAAAAAATCATGTATTTACACATTAAAGCAAAATCAGCCCACCCGTTCAATCCCCCGAGGTATGAAGAAAGGTAACGATAATGGAAAACAAGAAGAGCTCCATGGGGAGGAGAACATTCCTCAAGACAGCCGCTGCATCGGCTCTCGCAGCCGCGCTCATCCCGAAAAATCTGATGGCGGACCAGTTCGCCGCAGATTCGCTGCAGGTCTGGTCATGCGGCGGCCTGTCGGAAGCATTCACTAGTGCGAACAGCCTCTACGAAAACAAAACCGGCGTTAAAATCGCCTACACCGGCGCTTTCGCGGCTGCCCTCGGCAAATCCCTGCAGGGAGGGGCGACTACTGAAGTGTTCGCCGGCCGTGTTCTGAAGCTTGCAAAAACATTGCGGCAGAAAAACAAGATGGCCTATTTCCGCCCCCTCTGCTTCACCGAGTACGTGATGGTCACCCCTAAGGGGAATGCTGCCGGAATAAAGACCCTGGAAGACCTTGCACGCCCGGGTGTCCGCGTCATCCTGCCGCTGGGCGCTTCCCCCCCCGGCGGCGACGCGGTCATGGGCATTCTCAAAAAGGCGGGAATCGAAAAGGCCGTCCTCAAGAACACGATTGAAAAGGAAACCTGCGTCGTCAAAACGATGCCCGAGATCATCAGCGGCAAAGGCCAGGTTTCCATCGTCGAGAAGCGCCTGACCCGCATGGCCCAGTTCGAGGGCAAAGTCGAGGTGATCCCCATACCGGAAAAATTTTTCCCGCCCGGTCCCCTCACCTTCACCATCGGGGTGATGAATGCCGCCAAAGACCGCGCCCTGGCTGATCATTACGTGAGCTTCATCTGTTCGCGCGAGGCCCAGGCGGTTTTCGAACGACAGGGCTTCATACCGGCCGACTCCGACAAAGGACGGATGCTCATCGAGAAACTTGGGGTGAAGGATGTCTGATAACGCTGAGAAAACGGTTATATCGACACGCCTCACCTGGATACGCCGGACGATCCAGACTGGCATGCTGGCCGTCTTGGGCCAGTGGTCATTCTACGGCATATTCCGCTGCCCCTTCCCGGTTCCCTTTGTGGATTGCAAGGTCTGTCCGGTCATCACCTGCTGGGGCAGGATCACACCCCTCTTCTGGGGATTCTGGCTCCTTCTTCCCCTTTCGGTGATTCTCTTCGGTCGTGCTTTCTGCGGCTGGTTATGCCCGGGGGGGTTCGTCAATCAGATGATAGGCAAAGTGTCCCTTTTCAAGCTGCGCCTGCAGAATCGTTACACCAGGTTCGCTCCCCTGGGGCTCCTGGCCGGATTGGCCGGATTCCTGTTCCTGTGGCTCTACCTCGGCAACCCGCGCTGGATGGTTCCCATCCGCGTCGGTGAATTCCGGAGTTCCGTGCAGCTCTCTTTCGAACATGCCACCCCATACTGGCTGGTGCGGACGTTCGTGGTCCTCGGCCTGGTGGCAGCCGGAGTCATCCTCGCCAACCTGTGGTGCCGCTTCGCCTGCCCGACCGGCGGTCTGTTGGAGATTCTGAAGCGCATATCTCTCTTCAGGGTATTCAAGACCAGCGCCTGCAATGATTGCAATGACTGCCTGAAGATCTGCGAGATGGGGACCCGTCCCGATGAGGCGAACTGCACCAATTGCGGTGACTGCCTGAAATACTGCCCGGTCGACGCCATAATATTCGGCAGAAAGCGGGTGTAGCGTGGTGCATGCAGCGCTCGGCAAAACCAGGTCTCACTCTGACCACCCGTGTTACAACTTCCAGGCCAAAGAACGATGGGGACGCATCCATCTTCCGGTAGCACCCCGGTGCAACATACAATGCAACTACTGCAACCGCCGCTATGACTGCGCCAATGAAAGCCGCCCCGGTGTTACGAGCCGGATCATGGGACCCGGTGATGCCGTTGCATACCTGAACTCCGCATTGAAATCCCGGACCGACATTTCAGTTATCGGCATAGCAGGCCCCGGAGATTCACTCTGTGATCCCGGACGAACGCTGGCAACGATCCGTGCGGTTCGCGACCTCTATCCCGACATGCTCTTCTGCCTGTCCACAAACGGCCTCGACCTTCCTGAGCATGTCGCTTCCCTGGCAGAAGCCGGTGTGACACATGTAACGGTAACAGTCAACGCAATTGACCCTGCTGTCGGTGAGAAGATATATGCCTGGGTCAGCAAAGAGGGTACAACTTACCGAGGCCGCGAGGCGGCAGCCCTGCTCATATCCCGGCAAATGGATGCGATAAGAAGTTTGAAGGCAAAGGGAATTGTCGTGAAAATCAACTCGGTGATTCTTCCGGGCATCAATGAAGACCATCTGCCGGAAATTGCCAGAAAGGTTGCAGCACTGGGGGCGGACGTCCTTAACTGCATTCCCGTGATTCCAGTCGCCGGGACACCCTTCGCAGCGCTGGGAACTCCTTCAAGCGCCGATATGAGCCGCATACGACGTTCCGCTTCAGTGCACATGCCGCTCATGAACCACTGTCGCCGATGCAGGGCTGATGCCTTCGGCATGCTTGAGGAAAACTGCGTCGAACCGAAAATTCCCGATAATGATACAATACCAGGCTTTAGAAGAACAGAACCAGGTCCCTCTTGCATTTCATCCAAGAACACGTTGACGACAGCCTGAATCCGTGACGTGAGAGAGCCTTGCGGGGAAAGGCAGAGAGCCTGGGAAGTAAGGTGTTTTAAAAATTTGTCAAACCTGTAATGACGGTCATTTCGCGGCTTAAGCCGGGAAACGTTCCTTGAGCACCGAAACGAACGCCTGGGCAGCCGGTGACAGCTCCCGCCCCTCCCGGCTGACCAGGTATATGCGCCGGGACATGTCCAGGCCCTTCACCTCGACCATGGACAACTGGCCGTTTTCGCACTCCCTCCTGACTGAAATCATGGAAAGGAACGAAACCCCTGCTCCGCTCAGTATGGCCTGCTTGACGGCCTCATTGCTTCCCAGGAAGGTCCGGACGTTCAGCTGGTCAGGAATTACGCCGGCCTTGACCAGGGCGGCGCGCACTGTCTTGTCGGTACCCGAACCGGTTTCGCGGAAGATAAAAACCTCTTCGCTCAACTCTTCAACTGATATCGTTTTCCTCTCTGCCCAGCGATGTCCCGGATAAACCACCAGCGACAACTTATCAAGGGTCAGATCAGAATAACACGACCCTTCCTCGTCGAACCTGCTTCCGGTTACGGCAAGTTCGACCTCCCCACGCATCAACCTTTCCAGCGTCTCGCGGCTGTCGCCCTGCAGGATGGTGATCCTGACCCCCGGATTCAACTGCTGGAAGGGAGGAATGCAGCCGGGCAGCAGGTAGCTGCTGGGGATATTGCTGCCGCCGATCTTCAGCACCACATCCTCCAGCCCCCGGAAACGGTTCAGCGCAAGGGGAATGGAGCGGGCCTCTTCGGTCAACCGGGCGGCATGGAGATGGAGAAGCTTGCCCGCCTCGGTCAGCAGGGCGCCCCTGCCGGTTCGGTCGAACAGCTTGAGCCCGAACTCTCTCTCCAGAGAAGAAATGTGCTGGCTCACGGTAGACTGGGTCAGGAAGGTCATTTCCGCGGCACGCGAAAAGCTGCCGCTCTCCGCCACGGCCATGAATACTTCTATCTGTTTCAGGTTCACGCGCTATCGCTGCCTTCCCGTCATCATCAGTTCCATCATCCGGTATCCCTGATCAAGGTACAATCCGGTTTCCCGGGCCGATTTCTCGTCGTACCCCCTCACGCCGCTCCGGACCTCTTTTTCCCCGCCATAGATGATGAAAGGAACCGCATCCGCGGTATGGGTCATGAGTCTCAATGGCGTTGGATGGTCGGGAGTGCACAGAATCCGGTATTCCCCGTGCTTCCTTATCCCTTCGCATATGGGCGCGACTATTTTGGCGTCGAAATCCTCGATCGCGCGGATCTTGTTCTCAAGGCTTCCGGAATGGGAAGACTCGTCCGGCGCCTCCACATGGAGGTAAACGAAATCAAGCCGTTCCAGGGCCGCCAGCGCCGCCGCGGCCTTGCCCTCGTAATTGGTGTCCAGGTATCCCGTGGCTCCGGGGACTTTTATGATCTCCAGCCCGGCATAGACACCGATTCCCCGGATGAGATCCACAGCCGATATGACTGCCCCGTTCAGGCCGAACTTGCTGCCGAAGGTCTCCATCTTGGGCGCCCTGCCATGACCCCAGAGCCAGATGGAATTGGCCGGAGTTTTCCCGGCTTCCAGACGCCGGCCATGTTGCTCGTGTCCCTCCAGGATTACCTGCGACTCTCCCATCAGCCGCAGCAGCACCTCCGCCCCATCCCCGCGAGGCAAATAGTCCCTGACCGGTTTCCCCGAAATATCGTGGGGAGGAGTCAGCTCAAGCTTGTCCCTGCCGTTGCGCCACACCATAAGGTGCCGGTAGCTGACACCGGGATGAAATTCGAATTCAGCGCTGCCCAGTGCACGGCCAAGGGCCAGCACCAGCTCTTTTCCCTCCTCGGTCGAGATATGGCCGGCGGAATAGTCACCCATGAAGACGACGCCGTTGTCACGCCGGAGGTTGACGAGGTTTAGACGGAAAGCCACGTCGTCCGGGCCCAGGGACACTCCCATGCTGGCTGCTTCCAGCGGCGACCTGCCGGTGTAGCAGGTCGCGGGGTCGTATCCGAACACTGAGAGGTTGGCCACGTCGCTCCCGGGAGGAAAACCCGCGGGTATGGTTTGCGCCATTCCCAGCAACCCTCTTCCGGCCATGAAATCCATGGCCGGCGTATGCGCATGTTCCAGCGGCGTCTTGCCGCCCAACTGTTCGAGGGGTTCGTCAGGCATGCCGTCACCAAGCAATACTATATATTTCACATTTCCTTCCTTTCATACCGTACAAACCGATGCGAATGCAGCATAGCACAATCATCCGCGTGGATGGTACTTTTCATGAATCCTTTTAAGCCGCTCCCTGGTAATATGGGTGTAAATCTGGGTCGTCGACAGGTCTGAATGGCCCAGCATGATCTGGACGCTCCGCAGATCAGCGCCATTCTCCAGCAGATGAGTGGCAAACGAATGGCGCAGGGTGTGCGGCGAAATCTTTTTCGCGATCCCGGCCTGCCGCGCTCTTTTTTTCACCAGGTTCCAGAAAGCCTGGCGGGTCATGGGCTCCCCGAGGCGGGACAGAAACAGATACTCGTTTTGCCCCTCCCGGTCAAGCCTGCAGCGCACGGTGTCCAGGTAAGACCGCAGGAAAGCCGCTGCTGTTTCGCCGATGGGAACCAGCCTTTCCTTTTCCCCCTTGCCGTAAGCCAGGAGGAACCCGGCGCCCAGGTTCACATCGCGCGCCTTCAGCGATACCAGCTCGGAAACCCGCAGGCCGGTGGCATAGAGCAGTTCCAGCATCGCCCGGTCGCGGCGGTCCGCGGGATCGTCGCCGGCAACCGCGGCCATGAGCAGTTCGACTTCCCTGAAGCTCAGCACCGCCGGAAGCCTGCCCAGGGTTTTCGGCGTATCGAGCATGGCGGCCGGGTTGCCCTCTGCATAGCTCTCGACTTCGAGAAAACGGTGGAACATGCGCACACTGGAGAGCGCCCTGGCCCGGCTTCTTGCGCCAAGTCCTCCGTCTTTCAGGAACGACAGGAAGGTGGCGACATCAAGCGAAGTGATGCGGGCCGGCTCCGTTATGTTGTTTCTCTCCAGGTAGTCGAGATATCTGCCAAGGTCCCGGCCGTACGCCTCGAGGGTGTTCCGGGAAAGGCCTTTCTCCACCACAAGGTAGGAAAGAAAAAGGTCCAGGTACTCGTTCATTCAGTCGTCCAGCCACATGGCGCAGCTGCCATCAGCAGGCGTCGGAAACGGATGGGCCTGAGCCGCCGTCTATGACATCGAGCAGTCTTCTGCGGATCTCGCCCAGTTTCTCATCGAACGTTATTTTTTGTCCGAATATATCCTTTACATAGAAGACGTCGGCGACCTGGTCGATTTTGGTCGAGATCTTGGAAACGCCGATATACAACCCCAGGTCAGTGAGAGTGCTGGTTATATCGTACAGCAGGCCAACCTTGTCATGGGTATAGATGTCTATGACAGTATAAGCATCTGAGACTTCGTTATCTATGTCGATAACCGTCGGGAACCTTGGTTTGGCTTTCTCCATCAGCAGCGTGGGGCGATGACGTTTTGCAACCAGGGCACCGACCCTTATCGTGCCCTGCACGACAGCCCGCAGATCCTCTTCGACCCGGTTCCAGCGGGCATCGTCGGTGATCACGAACCCTTGCGGGGAATTGATCTGCAGCACGTCCAGGATCTTGCCGTTGGAACTGGTATTTATCTGGGCGCCGAGGATATTCATGCCGTTGGCCGACATGACCCCGGTTATCATGGAAAAAAGCCCGGGGACATCAAAAGTGCAGATGGTAAATTTCGAGTACCCGCCGTCCACCTCATGCTGAACCCCCGTCACTATCGGCGAATTCGCCAGGGAAATCAGCATGCGCACATGTCCGGCGATTTCGTCGGGATTGTTGGACAAAAGATGCCTCGTGCTCAGGGCTTTCAACTCTTCCTTCACCACGCCGACCGGATATTCGTTTGCGAGCATTTCCAGCACACTTTTCCTGATGCCCTTTACCTTCTCGCTCTTCACCTCGAACTTGAAATCGCCCCGTTCGAGCACGGCGAAGGTCTTCTCGTAGAGTTCCTCCATCAGCATGGCTTTCCATTCGGTCCAGACATCCGGCCCCACGGCCTTGAGGTCGGCATAGGTGAGAAGGTACAGCATCTTGAGATTCTCGCTCTTGCCCATCTGGCGTGCAAACTGGATGATCATCTTCTCGTCGTGCAGGTCGCGCCGCTGGGCGATATGGGCAAACAGCAGGTGATTTTTCACCAGGAATTCCAGGCGTTCGCTGTCCTCTTTGCTGAGGCCGAGGCGGCGGCCGATGGTGGGCATCATCTCCGCACCCTTTTCGGCGTGGTTGCCACCCTCGCCTTTCCCCACATCGTGCAGGAGAGCCGCAAGCAGGAGGAGCCCTCTCTTGCCGACCTCATTCGCCAACCGGGTGAGAAGGGGACGGGTCTCGCTGTGAACTCCACTCCAGAGCTTTATTATCTCCTCGACAGCGAACAGTGAATGCACATCTACCGTATAGATGTGGTAGAGGTCGTGCTGGGCCTTGCAGTACACCCGTTCGAATTCAGGGATAAACCGGATGAGCAGGCCGAGGTAATGCATCATCCTGAGGGTTTCCACCACCCATTTCGGATAGCGCAGTATGGCAAAAAAGGAACTGTTTACTTCCCGGCTTCTCCTGAAACGGTCGTTCACCAGGTGGAGATTCTTTCTCACCAGATCCCGTGCCTGCATGCTGAGTTTCACCCCATGCTTCTGGGCATGCTCGAACAGCTTCATGAGGCGCGACGGGTCCTGGGCAATCACGCTCTCGTCCGGAATGGTAAGTTCTCCCCGGACGATGTAGAACCCTTCGCCGATATGTCTGCGGATCAGGAAACCGAGCTTATGCCTGCCGTCATCGAAGTGGAGGCACCGGGAGACCATGAGCGACCAGAACTGTTCCACCCTGGTTGCATGGAGGTAATAGTCGCGCAGGAATTCCTCGACGCCAAGGATGCCGGCATGGTCACGATAGCCGAGAAAAGTCGCGACGGCGCTCTGGTCGGCAAAAGTCAGCTGGTCGTTCTTCCTCCCGGTCAGGTAATGCAGATGGTTCCTGATTCGCCAGAGATAAATCAGCAGCTCGTTGTAGAGCCTGAGCTCCTCCTCGGACAGGATTCCCTTTACCAGCAATTCGCGCGGCTCGGTGACCTTGAACCTGACCTTGGCGATCCAGAGGGCGGTCTGGAGGTCGCGCAGCCCCCCCTCGCCCTCCTTGATGTTCGGTTCGAGCAGGTATACCGACGATCCGTATTTTTCACGGCGGGTATTCAGATCTGCGACTTTCTGCCTGATGAAGGCGTCACTCCCGTCGGTCATGATCCTTGTCAGGACGATCTTCGTCAGTTCCCTGAACAAAGGGCGGTTACCGCAAATATACCGGAGATCCAGCAAGGCCGTTTTTATCGTGGTGTCCGAAGCGGCCATTTCAATGCAATCACTGACGGTCCTGACCGAATACCCCACATCGAGACGCATGTCCCACAGAAAATAAAGTATCTTCTGCGCGATGTCCTCGACCAGCCGGGCCTCCTTGCCGCCGTAGAGAAACATGAGGTCGATGTCGGAATGGGGATTCAATTCGCCACGGCCATAACCGCCGGTCGCCACGATGGCGATCTGTTCCCGTGCCCGGCTCCTGAGCTTCATGTCTCCGAGGATGGAAACGAACAGCTTTCTGATGAGGGTGTCCATCATTTCCGAAATGGCATGGACTACCCGGTCCCCCTCCGCTCCCGCATCATGGAGGTCCCGTATCATGGAGCCGTAGTGGTTGAGAAAATGCCTGCCTGCGGCAAGGTACAGCGGGCGTTTTTCCTCGAACGTCGCCCTTCCCGAATCCCCGAGCTCCTGCACTTCGTCGGGAAAATAACGGTCTACGTCAAAGGAGATGTGCATAGCAGGCTTGATCATCGTAATGTCTTGATATAATTCCGTATCCCGTCAAGAATACCCGAGGTGGCAGTCTCCTGGTAATCCCGGTCCGTCAGGAGAGATGCTTCGTGCTCATTGCTGATGAATGCCGTTTCAACCAGAATGCTCGGCATGGTTGCACCCACGAGCACGTAGAAAGGCCCCTGCTTGACACCCAGGTTCCTCGTGCCCTGGTACTTTCTCGCCACCCGGGCGTGGAGTGCTTTCTGCACCTCTTCGGCCATGCGCGCCGAATCGTTGATCTTGTGGTTCGCCATGAGGTCCAAAAGGATCGTCTGCAGCAGGCTCACCTTGGCCAGGGAAATGTTGTTTTCCCGCGCAGCGACCCGTGCGGCCTTGTCCGTCTTGGCCAGGTTGAGATAATAGGTCTCGATGCCCGAAACGGCCTTGTTGAGAGCCGCGTTTGCATGGATCGACACGAAGAGGTCCGCGTTGACCTTGTTGGCGATGGCCGTCCGTTCTTCCAGAGGAATGAACACATCCGTCGACCTGGTCATCACCGCCTCGATTCCGGTCTCTTCCCTGATCTTGCGGGCCAGTTTCAAACCGATGGCCAGGACCACGTCCTTTTCCTTCAACCCGTCAGCGCCAATTGCACCGGGATCGTTGCCGCCATGGCCGGGATCGATGACAATCCGCCGCACTTTGGGCACCTTGGACTTCAAATGCGTGCTTTTCTTCTCTTCCGGTTCCCTCTCCGGTCCGGGTTCGGGCTCTGCAGCGCTGATACTGTCATCCAGGCGGGAAATCTGCGCCTTCTGCTCACCTTTCACATCGATGATCACGCGGAACGGATTGGACAAGGGGAATATCTTGCATTCCCTGATATTCTCGATGTCCAGCACGACCCGCACCACATCGTTACGGAACTGCCCCACCCGTGCCATTTTGAGCAATCCGTCGCCGATGGGGATGTCCTTGATTCCCGGACCGATCCTCGCGCCCTTGAAATCCAGGTAAATTCTGGCGGGCAGCTTCTGGGCGTGAGCCTGTTTCAGCTTGTGGTAGGTGTATTTCACTTCTCGGTCGAGCGTGACGGCGACCCGGGTATAGTCGGGATTGGACCAGGAATGGAGACCGGTAAGCAGGGCCATACCGCCGGTTGTCACACCGCGCATTTCCGCGGACTCCAGGGGAGCGGCCCGGAGCTTTCCGCTGTCTTCAGCCGTTTCGGCGCTATTGACGACATCTTTTGCTCCGGTCCTGGTCAACCCGTTATCCGGTGCGGCAAAGACTTTCGACAGCCTTCCTTCAGGCTCCCGGGGTGAATCGGCTGAGACAGGCCGGCCGATAAACAGACAAAGGGCTATGAAGGCCAGTAACAGATGTCCTGTTCGACGTGTCAAATCACACCATCCTTTTCAATTGATCGAGCAGATTCAGCGCTTCCAGCGGAGTAATCGAGGAAATGGAAACGGCGGCAAGCCGTTCCCGTAGCGGATCATCCGTTTCGGAGAACAGCGCCAGCTGCGGCGATCTGGGCGCAGGCCTGCGTTCGTTCTTCGAAATTCGCGGGACCCCCTCTTCCGCGAATTCGCCCTTTTCCAGGTTCCGCAGAATCTCCCGGGCACGGTCGATCACGTCAACCGGCAACCCGGCGAGGCGTGCGACCTGTATGCCGTAAGAGTGGGAAGCGCCCCCCTCAACGATTTTGCGCAGGAAAATTATCTGTTCGTTCCACTCCCGGACCGCGATATTATAATTCTTTATTTTCTTGCGGGTAACGGCAAGTTCAGTCAGCTCGTGATAATGGGTCGCAAAGAGCGTTTTGGCTGCGGAGGATTCCGTGTCGTGAAGATATTCGGCAACCGCCCACGCTATGGAAACCCCGTCGAAAGTGGACGTACCCCGCCCGATTTCATCCAGGATCACGAGACTTTTCTGTGTCGCGTTCCTCAGGATATTGGCCGTTTCGGTCATTTCCACCATGAAGGTCGACTGGCCGCGGGCCAGGTTGTCGGATGCGCCGACCCGGGTGAAAATCCGGTCCACAATGCCGATGCGGGCCGAGGATGCAGGGACGAAGCTCCCCATCTGGGCCATCAGGGTTATAAGCGCAACCTGGCGCATGAAGGTTGACTTGCCGGCCATGTTGGGACCGGTAATCATGAGCAGCTGGTTTTCGCTATCATCCAGCAATACGTCATTGGGAACGAAGCGTTCCGAAAGGCTGCTGCTCTCCACGACCGGGTGACGCCCCTCACTGATGTCGATCACGCCGCTCTCGTCGATCACCGGCCTGCAGTAATTCCTGTCGCGGGCAAGATCTGCCAGGGCTGCCAGGACATCCAGCGTTGCCAGCTTGTCGGCTGTCCGGGTTATCCGCTCTCCCTGGAGGGCCACGCGCTCGCGTATCTCCTGGAACAGCGAGTATTCCAGCCCGGCAATCCTTTCCTCGGCGCCGAGAACCTTTTCCTCGTATTCCTTGAGCTCAGGCGTGATGAACCGTTCCGCATTGGCCAGAGTCTGCTTTCTGATGTAGTCCGGCGGTATGTTCTGCAGGTTCGCCTTGGTCACTTCAATATAATAGCCGAACACTTTGTTGTAGCGGATCTTCAGGGAAGTGATGCCGGTCCTGGCCTTCTCCTGGGCTTCCAGACCCGCGATGAACCCCTTGCCTTCGCGGCTTATCGAGCGCAGCTCGTCCAGTTCCGCGTTGAAGCCTTCGGCGACGATACCGCCGTCGCGCAGCAGGAAAGGCGGATCCGGTACGATTGATTCAGCAATCAGCCCGGCAACATCCGTAAGCGGATCGATTTCCCGGCGCAGCCCGGCCAGAAGCCCGGACTGAAGAGGGGTCATCATCTCCAGGACCGGCGGTATTTTCAGGAGCGATTCCTTCAGGGAAACCAGATCCCTGGCACCCGCTCCGGCGAGGCTGATCTTCCCGTTCAGACGTTCCAGGTCCTGGATTCCGGCGAGAAGGGACAGGATGTCGCAGCTGTTCCCGGCATGCTCAACCATCTCCTGCACCGATTCGTGTCGTTCCGTTATTTTTTGATCATTTACCAATGGATAATTAATCCATTGCCTTAGCTTTCTACCGCCCATTGCCGTAGCTGTCCGATCCATAAGGCCGAGCAGTGAACCCTTTTTGCGGTTCTCGGCAATGGTAGCGGTCAGTTCGAGATTTCTCCTGGTCGACTCGTCAAGGACAAGGTGGTCGACAGTCTTGTAGGGAGTGATGTTTCTTATATGGGCGACATTGTTTTTCTGCGTCAGGTTGAGATAGTGGAGTATGGCCGATGCCGCAGGCAACCCGGAGCCAAGTCCGCCACATCCCAGGGCATCGGGACTGGCTACCCCGAACTGGTTGGCGAAAAGCCTGTTCGCATACTCAAGATCATAGACCCACTCGTCGAGATACGTCACCGTCCTGCCGTCAATTATGGAGGCCAAGGGTTTCAGCGCCGGATCTCCCCGCAGGCTTTCCGGGAACAACAGCTCCCTGGGGTTGATGCAGACCAGTTCGTCCAGCAGCGATTCCCTTCCACCGCACTCGGTGACACGGAATTCTCCCGTAGTGATATCAACACAGGAAAGCCCCCAGACTGCATCCTTCTGACAATAAACCGATACCAGGTAATTGTTTTCCTTGGGAGTAAGGGTATCCCCTTCGAGAACCAGCCCTGGGGTGATTACCCTGACAACCTCTCGCCGGACGATTCCCTTCGCCGTCTTGGGATCCTCGACCTGCTCGCAGATCGCCACTTTTTCGCCGGCTGCTATGAGTTTGGCAATGTAGGGGCCAGCGGAATGATAGGGAACCCCGCAGAGCGGAATTTCCGAACCCTCCTGGGAACGGTTTCGAGACGTCAAGGCTATTTCCAGAATTGCCGAAGCCTTGATGGCGTCATCCATGAACATCTCGTAGAAATCACCCAGGCGAAAAAACAGGATGGCATCAGGATAGTCCGCCTTGATCTCCAGGTATTGTCTCATCATCGGTGTGATTTCCGACATAACAGCCCTTTATTACTGAAGTTTCAAGTTTTTAATCTTAGCAAAAACCCCTACCCTTGTAAAACAAAAACCAGTTCTACGCACATTTCATGGTTTTTGCCGGACAATCTCACCACTTGTCATTTTACCGATTGTAAAGCATACTATTTCCTCATTTCAACGGGATCGCATAAAATCCCGGCTCCGGACCAGGGAACGGCCTGCCGGTGTTTCACACTTCAGTGCACATTGCTGCTGGAATCAGAGGTGATCAATGAATGCGAAAAGTCTAGTGATTGGCCTGCTTATCGGCGTCGGGCTCATGCTGTTCTGCGTCGTGGCGTCAGTGATCGTGTTCGGGCTGATGCGGTCGAAATCAACGCTGCTGACCGGGAATGGGATCGGCATCGTCGAAATGAAAGGAATGATCATCGATTCTACTGAAATCAACGATCAACTCAAGGATTTCCTCGAAAACGACCGGATCAAGGCGGTCGTGCTGCGGGTAGATTCACCGGGTGGCGTCGTTGGCCCATCCCAGGAGATCTACGAAGAGGTGAAAAAATTCGCCGCCAGGAAAAAGCTGGTCGTATCGATGGGCAGCGTAGCCGCGTCGGGAGGTTACTACATATCTGCGCCGGCAACGATGATTTACGCCAATCCCGGAACGCTTACCGGCAGCATCGGGGTGCTGATGAAACTTTCAAACGTGCAGGGTCTACTCGGGAAGATAGGACTGAGCTCATTTGTTCTCAAAAGCGGCAAATTCAAGGATTCCGGTTCGCCAGTCCGACCGATGACCGCCGAGGAGCGCCAGCTGTTCCAGGGCGTGGTCGACAGCATGCACGGCCAGTTCGTGCGTGCCGTTGCAGAAGGGAGGAAGTTGACCGAAGCGACTGTGCGCAAACTGGCCGACGGCCGTGTTTTCTCCGGGGAACAGGCGCTGCAGGTCAAACTCGTGGACAAGATCGGCAATTTCCAGGATGCAGTTGACGCAGCGGCGAAGATGGCGGGAATTGAAGGGGAACCCAAGCTCATATACCCTGAAGAGAAAAAGAAATCTTTTCTTTCACTCCTCGTTGAAAGTACGAGCGACCGGATTGCGGAGAAGCTGAAGATGGAGTCCGGCTTGAAAGCCGTTTACGAGATGCCCGGCGGTTATTAGCCGTCACAAGGTATTTGCAGTTATAACGAGGGCGGGTTTTCAACCCGCCCTTCAATGATCATTTCCTGCGCCTCTCAATTTCCCATCCTGCTTACGTAAAGTATCTTGAACCTCATCAGTCTCAAATCCGTCCTGATTTCGTACGGGCTTCGATAAGTTGATCCGTCAGGATGTATTGAAGATTCTAAGTTTCTGAGACAGACAGTGTACCGCTGCAGCAATGCCGAAAAGCCTTTTATCATGGCTGTTCGGTTAAGCGGTTTCCAACTTCTACTTGGGAGCCTTCTTGGCAACGATGGCCGATTTAATGCCGTCATAGGTCGAGGCACTGATAATATTCTTCTGCTTCAGCTGGTTTTTCCTGGCATAGGGACGCCCGGCTATGATCTTCTTAATATCCTCGTCGTTCAATCCCGGAAGGGCTTTCAGCTGCCCAGACGTAGCCGTGTTGATGTCGAGCAGGTTCTCTTGTCCGGGGAATGATTTCTTTTTGGACTTCTTTTTCTCAACCGTGGTCACTGGAGACGATTTATCAGTTCCTGCGGCAATTGCCTGGAACGAGAACGTAACCGAACAGGCAATGACAAAAACAACGAAAAACGCCCGAAACATTTTTCTTCTCATCCGACACCTCCATTAGTGTATTTTCACCAATATTACCCAATCACTCCTGCGCCTGTCAAGTTTTATTATTGTATGCTAATTCTATTTGTCCAATTGAACGCAAGGAAGATAATTTCTTATTTCGTATCATGTCCGAAGATTAAACCGGCTTAGCCAAATTTCGTGATTATCGGGACGTTCCTGACCTTCCCTTTTCAATAAAGTCCATCCCGGAAACGCACAAAGCCCCGCTTCTCAGAAGAGAAGCGGGGCTTTGTTGAAAGATCCCGGCGGCGACCTACTCTCCCACACAGCTGCCCGTGCAGTACCATCGGCCCAGAGGGGCTTAACTTCCGTGTTCGGGATGGGAACGG
>JAVBWB010000013.1:0-2705 GCA_036677645.1 Geobacteraceae bacterium
ACAATGTCATCACCACGAAAAAGGGCAAGGGCCCTTTGATGCGCTTTCTCCTCCAGTTTCATCAGCCTTTGATTTATATCCTTCTTGCCTCCGGGCTGATAACTTCCCTGCTTGCCGAATGGGTGGACGCGGGCGTTATCTTTGGTGTTGTGCTGGTGAACGCTGCTATCGGCTTTCTCCAGGAGTCAAAAGCGGTAAAGGCGATGGAGGCCCTGGCCAGAACTATGGTCACCGAGGCAACAGTCATCCGCCATGGCGTAAAGGTGCGCATTTCCTCGGCAGAGGTGGTGCTGGGGGATATCGTATTGCTCCAGTCGGGGGATAAGGTTCCGGCAGACCTGCGCCTGTTTACGGCCCGGGACCTTCAGGTGGATGAATCGGCGCTCACCGGCGAATCACTGCCGGTGCAAAAGAGCGAAGAAATTCTGCCCCACGATACGGTGCTTGCCGACCGCAGCAATATGGTTTACGGCTCTACCCTGGTTACCTACGGGCAGGCTTCGGGCGTTGTAGTGGCAACCGGAGACCATACCGAGGTGGGCCGTATATCACAGCTTATTTCCGAAACCGAAGAGCTGCAGACTCCTCTCCTGCGAAAGATCGAAGAATTCAGCAAAATACTGCTCTATGTGATCCTCGGCCTTGCCGGGATAACCTTTGTTGTGGGCATAATCCGTGGACAGAGCGCCTTCGACATGTTCATGGCCGCCGTCGCGCTGGCCGTGGGCGCCATCCCCGAGGGGCTGCCTGCGGCGATGACCATCACGCTCGCCATCGGCGTGGCGCGTATGGCCAGGAGAAAAGCCATCATCCGCAAGCTTCCCGCCGTTGAGACTCTGGGCAGCACCACCGTGATTTGTTCGGATAAAACGGGAACCCTCACGGAAAACCAGATGACGGTTCAGGAAATTGTGTCCGCCGGGGAAGACTATGCCGTGAGCGGTACGGGCTATGCTGCGGAGGGGGAGATTACAGCGCAGAGCGGGCGGAACGAATCGACCTTAACTCCGGCGGCCATCGAAACTCTCAGGTGCGGCCTCCTGTGCAATGACAGCCTGCTTGTGGAACGGGAGGGTTATCTGACCGTGCAGGGCGATCCCACCGAGGGTGCTCTGATTACTTCGGCCGCCAAGGCCGGCCTCTCCCTGGATGAGGAAAACTCCCGGCTCCGGCGCCTGGACACCATTCCTTTCGAGTCGCACCATCAGTACATGGCTACGCTCCATACGGACCCGCAGAGCAAAGATGTTGTATACGTAAAAGGTTCGGTGGAGTCGCTGCTCGAGCGCTGCACCGATACCCTTGATCCGCAGGGTTCTCCGGCTGAGCTTGATCCGTCCGCAGTCCATGCAGCCGTAGGGGCCATGGCCTCCAGGGGGCTCAGGGTTCTTGCCTTTGCCCGCAAAATCGTGCCGCAGGGTAAAAACAGGATCGACCATAAGGATATCGGCACAGGCCTTACCTTTCTGGGGCTGCAGGGCATGATCGATCCTCCGCGCAACGAAGCGATTGAGGCCGTGCATAACTGCCACAGCGCCGGCATCCGGGTGAAGATGATCACTGGTGATCACGCTCTCACCGCATCGGCGATAGCGGGCAGGATTGGTCTGGCCAACGCAGGAAAAGCCGTTACCGGCCGGGAGCTTGCCTCGATGAGCGACCAGGAAATCATTGATGTTGTGGATGAAGTCTCAGTGTATGCACGGGTGGCTCCCGAGCAGAAACTCCGGCTGGTGGAGGCCCTTCAGGTTAAGGGCAACGTCGTAGCCATGACCGGCGACGGAGTCAACGACGCTCCTGCGCTGAAGCGTGCCGATATTGGTGTCGCCATGGGCATCACCGGCACGGACGTGGCCAAGGAAGCCTCGGATATGGTTCTTACGGACGACAATTTCGCCTCCATCGAGGCCGCGGTGGAGGAGGGAAGGGGCACCTTTGACAACCTCACCAAGTTCATCGTCTGGACACTGCCCACCAATATCGGAGAAGGTCTGGTCATCCTGGCGGCTGTATTTGCCGGGGTGACCCTGCCCATTCTGCCGGTGCAGATTTTATGGATCAACATGACCACGGCGGTGCTGCTGGGTCTCATGCTGGTGTTCGAACCCAAGGAGCCGGGGATCATGGAGAGATTACCCCGGGATCCGCAGGAACCCATCCTCACCCGCACACTGATGTGGCGGATAATCATCGTTGGTTTCCTGCTGCTGGTGGGGGCGTTCGGTCTCTTCAAATACGAACTGCTCAACGGGGCCGACGTCACGAAAGCCAGAACCGTCGCCGTCAACGTGTTCGTCATGGGGGAACTCATGTACCTCTTCAACTGCCGTTCTCTGACCAAATCCGTTTTCGAGGTCGGGTTTTTCTCCAACATCTGGGTGTTCGGCGGTGCGGGGATTATGATAGTGCTGCAGTTGGTCTTTACCTATGTGCCCGTCATGAACACGGCCTTCCAAAGCAGTCCCATCAGCCTGGAAGCCTGGGCGCGCATTTTGGCTGCGAGTTCCCTGGTGGTGGTGGTAGTGGGAATAGAGAAATGGACGGTGCGCAATAAAGCGAAAAAAGTTTTGTCCTGATAAAACGGACGACAATGTAAGAAATTATATGTCCTTGTTAAGACAGCGAATAATGATACAGATTTATGAAATTCAGGAACCGCGGGAAGCTGAGACCGTCGTGGCCCTGGGCGTGGACCGGATCGGGAC
>JAVBWB010000014.1:0-139848 GCA_036677645.1 Geobacteraceae bacterium
CTTCCACGGCAGTGTTCTCCTCTCGGGTTGAATTTTGTTTGGCGACGTAATTCTAACCGATTTGAGGCACTGCCGTGCTTCTTTTTAAAAAAGCGAAAAATATTTTACGTTATCCTAAGAAGCTTCCGGAGCGGGCCATAGGCAGTTCACAATGGGCTTGAATGACCCGCCCAGCAGCAAGCAACCTATGGCAGCAGGTTTGATCTAAGCGATAGTCTGTGGAATCTTACAGAGATATGCCCGCGGTCAGGGGCTCAATTGTTTTTGCCTGGAAAAGGCTCATGACCCCGGTCAGCATGATAAGCCGATAAACAATTGTGCGTCGCTATCAGTGAAACTCAAGTTGAACGCTTTTGCCCAGGCGGGTCAGGCACTCGGCAATTCTTTCCATCAGATTCCTGCGGATGGAAACGCTCTGGGGGAGATCGGGGTTCTGGTATGCGGGATTTATTTTAAGGCCGACCAGCAGGGTTATCTCGTCGGCATCGAGCAGAATGTCGGCAACCTGGATAGCACCGCTTTTGTCCCTCTTGGGAAGAAGGTTCGCGTTTCCGCCGGTAGCTTCTATCCACTCCAAGACTGAGGTAAGGGTAAGGATGCCCTCGGTCAACAGGTCGATCCCCGGCAGAGAACCCATGGGGGGCACTTCCAGGCGGGCGGTTTCAGGTTTGACCGACACACTCTGGCCGCTGTGTGCTGCGACAATCTTGCCGGTTGTACCTCCGCAAACAATTCGTGTTCCCTGGAATTCCAGAATACGCTGTGCGATCACACGATCTTCTGCCGGGTCGAGCGGTGGGCCTGTCAGGAGCATGACATGCTGTTTCGCACGTACAAGCAGACCGGCAAGTGATGCGTCATCCGACGGTTTTCTTCCATAGAGCTCATTTGTGTGGGCAATGACCTTTTCTACAATGAGGCGTACGTTTGAAGGTAGAAATTGCAATAATTCCTGGACGTAATCGGTTATATGCTCCAGGTTCCACTCAAAATTGAAGGCGCCCCCTATGCCTGCGTGCACGATACCATCACTCATGGCGATCAACAGGTCGCCGCGGTGCAGTGTTCCGCTGCAGAAAAGGACATTTTTGTCGAGGATTGAGATGTTGGAGAATTCAAGTGGAGTGAATTTCCCGTCATGGAAATAAAGTAGGGGTGGATTGTCAAAATTGAATATTTTGAACGACAAATCAGTGTTGTCAATTTCAATGACTGTCTTTGTCGTATACGACAGGTTGTGGCGTTTGTCGACCGGTAAGCTGGCTACGACTGTCTCGATAACCTCCGTCAAAGGGATTTCGTACCGAAGCATTTTGATGATGATTTCGGCAGACAGTGTGGCTAGGATATTTGCTTTCACGCCGCTCCCGAGGCCGTCACACAGCACCATGCGCGTCTTGCCGCCGGTGCTCAGAACGCGGATCTGATCGCCGCAGAGTTCTTCGCCGACTTTGTTCAGGCTTTGGTGGTAAACATCAATAAGGTATTTCAACTATTGAATCTCCTGGTTCAGCACGTTGCGAATCTGTATCAGGCTTACTTTCGCCTCTGCCGTGGTTTCCCCGAGCAAACTGGCGATTTCCTGCGCTATGTGCATCTGCTTGTCGATTACTTTGTTTACATTCAGGAGAAGCTCGTGTTTCATGCGCCGCAGTTCTTCGAGATGAGCATATTCGCTGGTCAAATCCACCATGATGCAGGCAATGAAACCTTCATCTTTCATGGGGAAAATTATCAGACGCACGTAGACGCCGAAACGAGCCATCTTCTTTTCCTTGCGGATGATGGTGTTGTCGTCCCAGGCTTTGCGAAAAACCGACAGGTCGTCAAAAAAGGCCGAGGCGTGTTTTTCAAGTACCTGAGACTTTTCCGACTTTACTATCTGGCAGAAAGAGGGGTTTACCAATTGAACAATCAGTGAATCCTGGTCGAAAACGACCAGGCAGTTCGGATCAAATTCCCATAACTTTTCCCATATTGACTCATGTATCATGGCTCATCCTTATGTAAGATAGGTTTTGTTTTGAATGATATTATTACAAAAACAGACAGTGTCAATGCAACCAGCACCAAATCGATTCCGGACTTTCTGGGGGACGGCTATGATACGGGCGGTTCCTCAGCAAAACCCAGAAGCGGCAAGTAAACATTGAACGTTGTGCCGGTGCCCGGTCTGCTGTCCACGTTGATAAACCCGCCGTGATTCTCAACCACGCCGTAAACCACGGCCAGGCCCAGCCCCGTTCCCTTCCCGATCTCTTTCAAGGTGAAAAAAGGCTCGAAGATCTTCATCTTGGTGGCTTCGTCCATGCCAATACCGTTATCCGATATGGAAAGAAGCGCATACCCCTTGTTCCCGGCACTGCCGTCAGGCTTGAACAGGACGCTTTCGCCGTCCACGAAGGCCGTAACCACCGTGATCAAACCGCCTTTCGGAGTCGCATCCCTGGCGTTTGTGACGGTATTGACCAGCAACTGCTCGATCTGCCCGGAAACTGACTTGATCAGCAGCACTCCGTCGTGAAGCGATATCCTGAAGCCGATCCTGTCTCCTACCAGCCATTTGAGAACGTTCTTCATGTTCCTGACAAGCTGATTAAGATCGTTCGGCTTGGGAGTCGAGACTTTTTTTCTGCTGAACGTCATCAAGTCTTGCGTCAACATGTTGGCGCGCTCAGCCAGGACATCCACTCTTCTCAGGTATTTGCTGCCATCCTGATCGCGGTCCATCTTGGGGAGCAGGATATTCACATACCCTTTTATAGCCATGATGATGTTGTTGTAATCGTGGGCGATTCCGCTTGCAAGCTGGCCGACTACTTCCATCTTCTGCGCCTGCGTCAGCCTCGCCTCCAATTTTATCCTCCTGGTGATGTCGCGGTCGATTCCCCGGTATCCGGAGAAACTGCCGTCCCGTGTGAAAATCGGCACTCCGCTGGTATCGATGATGACCGTAGCGCCGTTTTTGTGCACGCATTTCTTCTCAAACGAGAAAAAGGGCTTTTTCAATTCCTTGCACACGCCGAACCGGGAACGGAATTTCCCTTTCGCTCCCGGGGCCAGGAAATCGTGTGGCGTCTTGCCGATGACTTCTTCCGGGCGATAGCCGAGGTACTCGCCTACGTTCGGGCTTGAATACGTGTAGCTGTCGTTCGCGTCGATTTCCCAGATCCAATCGCTCGTTGTCTCGACCAGCGAGCGGAACCTGGCTTCGCTTGCGCGCAAAGCGTCTTCCGCCATCTTTTTCTCTGAGATGTTGCGCAATATCCCAAGGAATACCGTTTTGCCGTCCAATTCAAACTTGCTGACCATAATTGAGGCGTCGAACCGGGAACCGTCCGGGCGCTGGCACAACCACTCAAAACAGAGCGCATTTACCCTGGTTATCATTTCCAGGAGCTCAGCCGCTCTCAACTTGGAATCCACGCCGTCGGACTGGTCAGGCGGCGACCAGGCAACGGGCTTTTTCCCGACGATTGCCGACTTTTCACACCTCAACACATCCGCCGCCGCGGGGTTGCAGTCGAACACCGTCGTATCCTCCTGCATGAGGAAGATCGCATCGTGGGCATTTTCAAATATTTCGCGGAACTTTCTCTCGGATCGCGCAACTATCTCGGACGACAGCTTGCGGTCTACGGCGATGGCAACCTGGTCGGCAACCGATTTCATGATGGACAGTTCGTCCTCGGTAAAGCCGGTATCGGCGCGTCTGCAAAAGGATAGGGTCCCGAGCACCCGCCCCTGCGAGATCAGCGGATGGCATGCGTACGACTGGACGCCATACGGCCGCACCAGGGCGGTGTACTGGTCATCCACATCCTGCAGGTTCTCCAGGACCAGTCGCATGCCGTCGCGGGCGGAGCGTCCGCAAAGACCCACGCCGTAATCCAGCCACTCCATTTTCCGGATGTCTTCTTGGGGAATTCCCCCACAGGCATTCAGATGCAGCCTTTTCAGCTCATGATCCACCAGGTAGTTGAAGAACGCGTCACACTTGAGAAGGGCCATGACCTTCCTGCACAGCACATCAATGACCTCCTGCGGCGATTCGCTTTCCAGCAGGATCCCGGCTGTCTCCGCCAGCAGATCGAGCCTTTGGTTGCTCTTCCGGAGCGCCTCTTCAACGGTTTCTCCGGGGCGAAGGGCTTCCAGTTCGCGGTAGCGCGCCCGCAACTCATGCAACTCTTCGATCAGTTGCTCTTTCGTTTTGCTTTGGTCTTCCATGGCCTGTCCGGAAGTTACGCTCAGAGCTGTTGTATTGCTTCCTGCCGCTTTCAAGAAAGACAAGGGCACCATGATGCCCGGGCTGATAAAGCGACAATTTCACAATCTGCTCCATGCTGGTTTGAAGATGAGAATCAAGCAATTTTCCGGGCAGGCGGAGCCATGAATTCGGGGCCGACCGGATCCGTTATCGTTTCCTTCAGGATTCCATCGATTTCGAGCTTATCGTCTTCGGTCAGTGTCCAACCCATCGCCCCATTAACAGCTGCCACCTGGGCCGGATGACGAGCCCCCCAGAGCGCGATCTCCACACCCTGGTCGAGGATCCAGCGCACTGCCAGCTCCATGACTCCCTTGCCGTGGCGCTCCTGTGCAAGACGCCCCAGGCGGTCGACTGCGGCAAGATACTGGTCAAAACGCGGACGCTGGAATTTGGGATCGGACTTGCGCAGGTCGTCCCCCGTAAATTGGGTGTCGGTGGCCATTCTGCCGCTCAGGAGTCCCCGGCAAAGTGCGCCATAAGTCAGCAGGGCAATGCCGTGCTCCCGGCAATACGGCAGGACATCCTGTTCGATCTGCCGTTCGAAAAGGTTGTAGGGAGGCTGGCATGCGTGAAGCGGCGCCGCCTGGCGAAAGACTTCCATCTGGGAGGGCGAATAATTGCTTACCCCGATGGCGAGGATCTTGCCGGCCTGGTGCAGCTCCGCCATGGCTTCGGCGGTTTCCTCGATGGGGACGAGGGGGTCAGGCCAGTGTATCTGGTACAGGTCGATATAATCCGTTTGCAGCCTGCGCAGGGAATCCTCTATCTCAGCACCAATCCTCCCGGGCGTGGAGTTGCGGTAAACCCGCCCGTCCCGCCACTCAAGGGTCGCCTTCGTGGCGATAACTATTTTGTCCCTTCCACCAAACCGGGTAACGGCCTCGCCGACGATCTCCTCTGACCTGCCGAAACCGTAAACGGGAGCGGTGTCGATGACATTGATTCCCTGGTCGAAAGCGGCGTGGATTGTCCGGATTGATTCTTCCTCGTCCGTGCCGCCCCACATCCAGCCGCCGATGGCCCAGGTGCCCAAGGCGATCCTCGAAGCTTCGATGCCGATCCCGTTCAATGTTGTCGTTTCCATACCTGCTCCTTTTCCTTGATTTCCTTGCCAGGATGCAAAATCCCCTCTTTCCGATCTGGAAACAGCAAAGTAGTTATCCGGAGTTTCCGGATGGCACTAGGTAGTTTACCACCGATATTCGGTGATTTCTTGTGGAAACCCGAATTATCCGATTTCGGCAGCCCTGTTTTGTCCGGCAGTCACCGGTCCGCAAGAAGAACTTCCTGTATGGTGATTTTTGCGATTGCTATTGCTTCGCCTTGACGACACCTTCAATCCATTGGGACAGGGCCTTGCCGGAGCGCAGAGTCTCTTCGGGGATGACGAAGCTGTTCCTTGCCGCCAGGTCGTTGGCGTATTTCAGTTGGGCGTCGCTCGGGCCGCCATTGGCAACCGGCGCGGAAGGCTGGTAGAACCCCATCTTGCGGTGGACCCCCTTGCAGAAGCGTTGCCAGGTTTCTTTCTTCTCCACGATCAGGTCGAGAAAGCTTTCCATTCTGCTGGTCAGGGCATAGTCGATGACCCAGGGGTGTTTTTCCGCCAGATAGTCGACGAGGTTCTCCCCGGGTTGCAGAGGAATTACCTTACCTTTCTGCTCTTTGATGTAGCCCCGGTCAATGATGTTCTTGGTGATGGCCGCGTAGGTGGACGGGCGGCCGATGCCCAGGCGCTCCAGTTCCTTGACCAGGGAGCCCAGGGTGAACCTGCCGGGCGGCTTGGTCTTTTTCTCCTCCATGATTTCCTTTGTCTTCGGAACCAGTTCGCCGGCTTCCACCGGAGGGAGCAGCTGCAGTTTTTCCTCTTCTCCCTTTTTTTCCTTTTCCTCGTCGAGGTCCGCGTAGACCTTGAGAAAACCGTCGAATTTCAGGACCCGGCCGGAGGCCTTGAACTTTTCCCCCGCGACCTTGAAGATCATGGTGGTGGAATCGTAGAGCGCAGGGGCCATCTGGCTTGCGACAGCCCGCCTGAAAATGAGGTCGTAGAGCCGGGCATGATCGGCGGTAAGGCCTTCTCGCCCGACCAGGTCCGCTATCTCGGCGGCCGAGTGCATGCGTGTCGGCCGGATGCCTTCGTGGGCATCGGCCTGGGTGTTCTTTGATTTGAACTTGTTGGGCCTGGCGGGAAGGTACTGCGCTCCGAGCGCCTTTTCCAGGAACGTGCGTATCTCGGCGACGAAAGCCTCGTCCATCCGCACGGAATCGGTGCGGTGGTAGGTCGTGAGGCCGTGGTCGAACAGTCCCTGGGCCAGCTTCATCGTCTGTTCCGGGGTGAGCTTCAGGCGGGATGCCGCGGCCGCCTGCAGGTCAACCGTGGTGAACGGCGGCTTGGGAGACTGGCGCGAATCTTTCTTCTCGATTTTTTCCGCGAGGGCGTGCGTTTCGCCGCGGATCGCGTCGATAATGGCCCGGGCCTCGTCCTCTTTTCGGAATTTTCCTTTGACGTGACGGGCGAGAAATGCCGTGCCGTCCTTGTCCAGCTGGATATCCAGCACCCAGAAAGGGGAGGGGGTGAAGTTCCGGATTTCCCGCTCGCGGTCCACCACCAGCCGGACGGCAGGCGACTGGACCCGGCCGACGCTGTATTTCCCGCGCAGGCTTTTGCTGGCGATGGGGGAGAGGATGTAACCTACCAGGCGGTCGCCGATCCTCCTCCCGAGGAAGGCGTCGTAAAGCCCCGTGTTGGTCTCCTCGAACGGGACCGCCCTGGCAAGCGACTCCTTCAGGCCTTTTTCGGTAACCTCAAAGACCTCCATGCGCAGGCATTCCTTGGCAACCGCTTTGACTTCATCGTAGATATGGCAGCTGATGGCGTACCCTTCACGGTCCGGGTCACCGGCAAGCATGACGGTTTCGCCCTTTGCCGCTGCCTGCAGTTGCTTCGGCAGGTGCTTTTTCTTCTCGTGGTAGACAAAAATCGGCTCGTAGGTCTTGAGATCGACACCCATTTCGTTGTCCGGGAGATCTTTGAAATGCCCGACCGTGGACATGGCCTTTACCTTGAGTATCGACTGTATTTTCTTCGCCTTGGTCGGCGATTCGACGATGATGAGCATTGCGCGTTCTGCCTTGCGTTGTCGGAATCCGGGTAATGCGGTTTGTCCGGCCAATTCCTTGAGTGGCGAAAAAAAACCGGAAGGACTCTTCCGGGGGCTGAATACAGCGTGATTTTCGAGATAAATCGATTGTTTGGAACGTATCAGGTATGGCCGGCGATAGCAAGCGAATATGCCTGGTTGGGCGGCAATAATCATTGCGGCATTTAAATTTGCATACATCGCGGGAAATATGTGATAGCATATGTTCACAAAGAAGTTGAGGCCCCCGAAACTTTCGAGTTGCGGGGGCTTTTTCATAAAAAGCACCAGAAAGTAGGAAACACACTATGCAATTCAAGAAGTTCAATCTTCACCCCCGCGTTGCCGCCGGAATTGCCGCCGCCGGGTATGCCGCTCCCACCCCGATCCAGGACCAGGCGATCCCGCCGGTTCTGTCGGGACGGGATGTGATGGGACTGGCCCAGACGGGCACCGGCAAGACCGCCGCCTTCACGCTGCCGATACTCCATCGGCTGGAGCAGGGCGGGCGCGGCGCGGTTCGCGCCCTGATCATCGCCCCGACCCGTGAACTGGCGGAACAGATCAACGACGCGGTAACGGCGCTCGGACGGCAGACCCGCCTGCGGAGCATCACGGTATACGGTGGCGTCAGCGTCAATCCGCAGATCGACAAACTGAAAAGAGGGGTCGAGATCGTGGTCGCCTGTCCCGGCCGCCTGCTGGACCATATCAACCAGGGGACCATCGACCTTTCGAGTCTGGAGATCCTGGTGCTGGACGAGGCCGACCAGATGTTCGATATGGGATTCCTCCCCGATATCCGAAGGATACTCGCGAAGCTGCCGCGGCAGCGGCAGACGCTCCTCTTTTCAGCCACCATGCCCGCAGAAATCCGGGGGCTGACGAGGGAGATACTGAGAGACCCGGTCACGATCCAGGTGGGAAATACGGCGCCTCCGGTAACCGTTACCCACGCCGTTTATCCGGTGGAGCAGCACCTCAAGACTCCACTGCTGCTGGAACTCCTTCAGCATACCGATACCGAGTCGGTGCTCATTTTCACCCGGACCAAACACCGCGCCAAACGGCTCGGGGAACAGCTCGAAAAGGCCGGGTACCGGGCTTCCTCGCTCCAGGGGAATCTCTCGCAGAACCGGCGACAGGCAGCGCTGAGCGGTTTCCGGGACGGTACCTTCCAGATTCTCGTAGCTACGGACATCGCTGCCCGCGGCATCGATGTCTCGCAGGTCTCCCATGTGATCAATTACGACATCCCGGATACACCGGAAGCTTATGTCCACCGGATTGGGCGTACCGGCAGGGCGGCCAGAAGCGGCGACGCCTTCACCATGGTGACTTCGGAAGACAGCTTGATGGTGCGTACGATCGAGAAGAAACTGGGGACGGCGTTGGAGCGGCGAACTGTGGAAGGATTTGACTACGACGTGCCGGCTCCGCAAAAGGACCGGGAGTTTGCCCGGCCGCCGCGGCAGCCTCAGCCCCGGAAGGTCAGTCCCAAGGCGAAGACGGACTCTCAAGGGAATGCGTCGAAAAAGTCAGACGGGCATGATACCGGCTCACGAGAGCGTAAACATGCTCATGTTCAATCCACGGCATCCTCACGTCCCTCGCAACGAAATGCCCGCAGGGCTTCAAGAGCAAATTGATTTCGTGGTAACAGGGACACTTCCCCCTGATTCGAAAAACGGGAAGTGTCCCTCATAATCCTAATAATCCGGTGTCAGCTGTTCAGCAGGTCAACCAATACGCGGCCGCGCAGCTCCCCCTTGAGAATGGCGTGGATTTCCCGTTCGAGGTTTTCGAGGGTGCATACCCTGCCGATATCCTCCAGGTTGTCCAGCTTCCATTCGCCCGCAAGCTTTTCCCAGACCAGCTTGCGCGGCCCCATGGGGCACTGTACCGAATCGACGCCCAGCAGGCTGACGCCGCGCAGAATGAACGGCAGGACATTGAGCGGCAAATCTAAGGATCCGACGAGCCCGCAGCAGGCTACCGAGCCATCATAACGGGTCGACTTGATCGCGGCGGCGAGCATGTCGCCACCCACAACATCCACAACGCCGGCCCACCGCTCCTCCATAAGCGGCTGCCCCATGCCGGCAATGACTTCTTCCCTGCCTATCACCCTTGAAGCGCCGATGCCGACGAGAAAGCCATGTTCCGACGCTTTGCCGGTCGCTGCCGTTACCCGGTAACCGAGCCTGGCCAGTATCGCCACGGCCACGCTTCCCACGCCGCCGGTGGCCCCGGTAACCAGGATCTCACCGTCCCCGGGTTTTACACCGTTATCAACCAGCTTCCGGATCAGCATCCCGGCGGTCAGTCCTGCCGTACCGAGAATCATGCTCTCTCTCAGCGAGAGACCTGCCGGCAGCGGCAACGCCCAGGCGGCCGGGACACGGATATACTGCCCGAACGCGCCCGGGGTGTCCATGCCCAGGTCGTAGCTGGTCACGATCACCTTGTCGCCAGGCTTGAAGCCGGGAACGGAAGACTCGATTACTTCTCCCGCGGCGTCGATGCCGGGAGTATGGGGGTACCTCTTCGTTATGCCGAATTGGCCGGTGGCGGACAGGGCATCCTTGTAATTCAAGGATGAGTAGTGGACCTTTACCAGCAGCTCTCCGTCCGGCAGATCCTGCAAAGACCTCGTGCCGACCCTGATGGAGAAGTTCTTCGGTTCTTTCTCTTCAACGACAAGTGCGGAAAACGTTTTCACCGGCATCGCGCGCTTCTCCTTATTTTATAATTTGAGTTGTGTCGGCCGGGTGAGCTCAGCTGATCACGTTCATGGTGTAGGATGCTATGGGCTCTCCTCCCGGAGACTCAACGATGATATTCCAGTCGCCGGCATGCGGGGTGGTAATGCGGGCCGGGAACTCGGTAAAATGGCCTCCGTAATACGCGAAAATTTCGCATTTTTTGAAGAGGGAGAAATTCAGGTCATCGGTGAGCATGAAGTTGCAGGCGGAGTCGCATGAAAGTTCAACGACATCACCATTGTCCAGTTGTTTTCGCGAGTGGATAAAATTCATATCAGCCTCCTGAAAAAGTATGGTTCATTTCCGACAGCATATCGCATGCCACCGGAGCCTTCATTCCGGAACTGAAACGAATCGACGTTTGAAATAGTCATTGTATTGAGGGTGTTGCGAATATATCGGGCAAGGTATTGAACTGGTGCACGTCGTGGAAACATCCGGGTACCTAACGTCGAACCGAGGTTCGTTGACCGGCAATTTGTTACAGTTGTTGTAGAGGGCCGGTGAAACAGCTGTCACACTCAGGTGTCGACATGTCGTGAAACCGACCCAAAATCTGGTACATTAATCTTGGACTGAACAAAAGTAGCGGATCGGATACCCGATACTGATGAAAAACACCCTGAAAAATGGACTTTTCAATCCGCCGCGTCTCCGTGCGGGGAGAGAAGCGGAAGCGGAACGGCACTCCACCTGGCTCGAACTGTTGCACGACCTGGTTTTCGTGGCGGCGGTCGGACAACTGGACACAACCCTGGGCAGCGACTTCTCCTGGGCCGGCATGCTTCGCTTCTGTCTTGTTTTCGTTCCGGTCTGGTGGGCCTGGGCCGGGCATACTTTCTACCTTACCCGCTTTGACACGGAGGATGTCGGGCACCGCCTGCTGACCCTGGCACAGATGGCGGCAGCGACGTCAATGGCTATCCATGTTCCCGGGGCGCTTGGCGCCACCTCTGCGGGCTTCGCCCTTTCTTATGCCGCGGCCCGCTTCATACTTGTGGCGGAATACCTGCGCGCAGGCCACCACATCCCGCATGTCAGGCCTTTGACCAATCGCTACAGCAGCGGCTTCGGCGTCGCCGCCATCCTCTGGCTGTTGTCCGCCCTGGTACCTATACCATGGCGATTCGGGCTCTGGATCGTGGCCCTTGCCGTTGATTTTCTCACGCCGATGACCGCCGGTCAGCTTCATGTAAGGTTCCCGCCTCATCTCATGCATCTGCCGGAGCGCTTCGGGCTTTTCACGATCATCGTCATCGGTGAAGCGGTGATCAGTGTCGTTTACGGGGTCGGAAGAAGCGGATTGACTCTCGCGACGGGAATGGCCGGACTCATGGGCTTGTTGATCGCCTACGGCCTCTGGTGGGGATACTTCGAAGGCGCGCGTGGCGCGACTGCGCTGGTGCTGAGCGAGAGCAGGCACACGTGGCGTTATCAGCTCTGGCTCTACTCCCATCTGCCCCTCCTCATAGGAATCACTGCTACCGCAGTTGGGATACGGCATCTCATCCACCTTTCTCCCCACAAGGCCCTCCCGTTCCAGGAGGGTTGGCTCCTCTGCCTTTCGGTGGCGACCTGCGACCTCGCGCTCGATGCCATCTCCGTGGCTGATTTTTTCGGGAGAAGCGGACAGCTGCTCCGCTTCCTCATACCCCATGTTGTTATCTCATTTTTCGGGATCGCTACCGGTATGGTCAGCGGTTTGATCCCTGGGATCGCGCTGCTGGGTATTCTGACAGTTCTCTGCACGGCCCAGATTTTTTTCTCGCAGTGGGAGATGCCAGGGAATGATTGATGAATTGAAACGCAAGGGACGAACACCTTGAGCGTGCCGATAATTACTTCAACGGCGACAGCCAACTATAAATTGAAAAAAATTATATGGTTTTATAAAGTTGGATCTGTTACGGAAAATAGGGGCACTTCCCTTTTTTTATAAAAAAGGGAAGTGCCCCTATTTACTCTATTTATTAAAAGGAGGAAAAGGTTGTGAAAATTATTCGCATATCCGCCGTATCGGCAGTATTGGTGATCGCACTATCCTTGGTTGTCTTTGTGCGGGAAGGCAGGGCAGGGGTATCGGCCGGCGTTCCGGAAAAAGGAGATGAAAACAGGAAGGGCATAACAGTGCTGATGCCCGACGGTTCTCCGGCCATATCGAAAAATATCATGTTGATCGTTGATGTGAACTGGGAGGTCGGCGAGGAGGAAGCGATGAGATTATACGGCGCGTCCAGCATCGCGGCATCCAAAAACATGATACGGGTTGTCGGTGTTACCCGAAAGGTTGGTGAAATGGAAAGATTGGGGCCATACGGGCCTCTGAGTTCCGATGAAAAGGGTTTTCTGCCCTTGCCTGAAGAGGTCTTGCGCGCTGCGGGAAAATATCAATCATTCAGAAATGTCGGGAATTTTTTCCCCAGGATCATAATGTACGGCCAGCCGTCGGATTCCGTTGTCCTCAAAGGCGGTGGCTTCCTTAATTCAAAGGATCTCTTTTTTGGCCGGACCAAGAGCGTGAAGTTGACCCAGTGCAGGCTGGACGATGAGGAAAAAAGAGAGTTTTTTGCCGGAAGAGTGAAATAATCCGCTCATGAACATGATGGTGTCGAACGCGAGGTGCACGAGGGAGACTGCGAGGAAGGCCCATTAAATATAAGCCGCTTCGGCGCATACTTACAAAATAAACGCTCAAAACAGGCCATTGTTCATTTGATGTCCGCAGTGCTCCTGCTACAATAGCGCTTTAGGCAATGCAATTACTGGAGAGGAGTGGACATGGATATTGGCGCCATATACGCGAGGAGGAGCATCCGTCGATATGAAGACCGCTTCGTTGCCCCGAATCTGATCAACGAACTGTTGCGGGCAGCAATGAGCGCACCGTCTGCCGGCAACGAACAGCCGTGGCAGTTCGTGGTAATTACCCGGCGTGAGGTGCTGGACAGGATTCCCGATATCCATCCCTATGCCGGTATGGCAAGGGACGCGCACCTGGCGATACTGATCTGCGGCGACCTCGATTGCGAAAAGCACGAAGGCTTCTGGGTCCAGGATTGCGCCGCCGCGACCGAGAATCTCCTGATCGCAGCGGCAGGGCTGGGACTGGGGGCTGTCTGGTGCGGGGTGCATCCGCGGCAGGACCGGGAAAAGGGCTTCCGCCAGTTGCTCGACATTCCCGAACGGATGGTGCCGTTTGCCCTGGTCCCCGTCGGCTGGCCCGCCGAGGAAAAAGGGAGTTCCGACCGGTTCGACCCATTGCGCATCCATTACGAGAAATGGTGAAACGGCCACCGCCTGGCTGAGCAGGTCGAGGCAATCCCCAAGGTGAATTTGGAAGAAGCAATGACATTGTAAGTGGACGAAAGAATTTCAAGTCGTCAGGTCTCAACAATGGACATTACCGGTGCTTGTTGTGACCGCATTTGACTGGGCGTGCAGTTGCTCTTGGTGAGGACAATGCCGCTGGGTGTGCTCTTCATGTCGTTGAACAGGAAACGATAGTGGCCCGCGCTGATTCATCGCGTGGATAATTCACGGGACATTATACTCGACAGCTTTATAAAAGGCCGTCCGATCGGTATGATCGGCCAAAAACGACCTTCAACAATGCCAAGACTCCAAAGGTGATGTATCTCGCGGTCTCCCCTGACGTATAAATTATAGCAAATGCCAATGTCTTTGCCCGGTAACTACGGGGATTCCGCTTACACCGGGATTTCCGGCTCTTTGGTGTGGCGGGGACGGAGTGGTGACTCCCTTCAACTATTCAAGCCCATAAAATCAGTGAATTGAATTTTCAATTTCTATATACTGCGCAGGAACCTTACCGAAAGCGGTAAGTACCCGAGATTGGAACATAACCATGCAAATCAAGAAGAGGCTGCAACTTAACATAGTCGTTTCCGTCATCACGGCAGTCCTCGTGATTCTCATGCTCGTGCTGGCTGTCCGGGACGTAAAGCGTGCCATGGATGCCGTACTCGTGGCTGACGATCTGGAAAGAAGCGCGTTTGAAAGCAGCGCGCTCAGGGAGGATTATCTGCGGACGGACACCGGCCAGGCGAGACAGCAGTGGCTCGCCAGCCATGAGAGAATCAGGCGAATCCTTCTGTCCGCTGAAAAAAAGTTCAAGGATGCCGAAGACCGGCAGGTACTCGAAAAAATGGCAAGGGATCAGGATGAATCCGGAAAACTCTTTGCACATATCGTCGGCCAGCGGCAAAAAGTGGGACAGGACAAAGCTTCCGGCGCCGATTTCAGGGCAACGGAGAACCATTTCCTGACTCAGTTGACTTTGGCGGTGAATGACACGGTCCTCAACGCACGCCACTTGCAGGAATCGGGCAACTATCGGCTTGTTTACTCCCTGAAAACCGCGGGGATGAGCATAGTTTCGGTCATCCTGCTCATTGCGGCGACGGTTATCATCAACTCGTTGCTGATGTGCAGGCTGATCGACGGACGAGTCGCGAAGCTGTCGCGCGGCGTCTCGGTAATTGGCGAAGGTTCGTTTGATTACAGAATCGATATCAAGGGCGACGATGAATTTGCAACCCTGGCGGACGCTTTCAATGAAATGACCCGTAAACTGCTCCAGGCCAGCCGGGATCTTGAAAAGAAAATCGGAGAATGCAAGCGCGCCGAAGAAGTCGCACGGGAAAGCGAAAACAAGCTTCGCCTGTTCATTGAACATGCGCCGGCGGCCATAGCGATGTTTGACAACGACATGAAATACCTGAGCGCCAGTCGTCGCTGGTTCGATGCGTACCGAGTGTACGATCAGGAGATCGTCGGCCGCAGCCATTACGAAGTTTTCCCCGACATTCCGGAGAGATGGAAAGAGGTCCACCGGCGCTGCCTCGCAGGCGCCGTGGAGCGGCACGACGCAGATCCCTGGGTGCGGGCCGATGGCACCACCGACTGGGTTCGCTGGGAAATCAGGCCGTGGTACAGGAACACGACAGAGATCGGCGGGGTGATCATTTTTTCCGTGATCGTCAGCGACCTCATACATGTCGAGCAATCGTTGCGGGAAAGCGAAGAGCGGTTCCGCGTGGCGCAGGAGCTTTCGCCAGATGGTTTTACTATCCTCCGCCCGGTGCGCGGCGAGAGCGGGAAAGTCGAGGATTTCACCTGGATCTATGAAAACGCGACCATCGCGCGGCTGAACGGAACGCACCCGGCATCGGTGGTTGGCAGGAGACTTTCGGACATAATTCCGTGCTCTGAGGAATCCCCCTTCCACGAGGTGTACCGGCTGGTCGCGGAGTCGGGAAAACCGGCCGTCCTGGAGGCGCCTTATCACGGGGAACCCAAGGCGGAGGAAAAATGGTACCGTGTGGCGGTCGTGCCTGCCGGTCAAGACATTGCCATCCTGTCCCAGGATATCACCGAGCGGAAAGAGGCCGAAGCCAGAATCAAAGCTTCGCTGAGAGAGAAGGAAGTGCTGTTGAAGGAGATCCACCACCGGGTGAAGAACAACATGCAGATCATCTCCAGCCTGGTGAGCCTCCAGGCGGACGGCATAAAGGACGGGAAATTCCGCGAGGCGCTCCAGGAGGTGAACAATCGGGTCCACTCCATGGCTTTGGTGCATGAGTACCTCTATCGTTCGTCGAACCTTGACCGGATAGACTTCCCGGATTATGTAAGGAATCTTGTGGAATACCTCTGGTTATCCCATGGCCAGGATGCGTTTCCCATCCGGCTGAAATTCGACCTGCAGCCGGTTTCGCTGCCCATCGACATCGCCGTGCCCTGCGGTCTCATTCTCAACGAGTTGGCCGGAAACGCCCTGAAACATGCTTTCAAGAATCGCAACGAAGGCGAAGTCACGGTGTCGCTCAAGTCGGCCGACAGCGGTGAGATCACCCTTTCCGTGAATGATGACGGGGTTGGGCTTCCGGCCGGTTACGACTGGCAGCAGGAACAGACCCTGGGATTGACCCTGGTACAGATGCTTACCCGGCAGATTAACGCTTCCGTGGAGATGAACAGCGGTGTGGGGACGCGATTCAGGGTTGTGTTCACGCCCCCGTCTCAGGACAAGGCATGAGCCCTCGGCAGAGACGTGACCCTGCCGGAAACCGGCAATACGCGGCCGACGGGTTGCTTCTCGCCGGTATTGGGTTAATGTATCAAGATGGAAGCCGGAAGAAATTTCTTGCCAGCCAGGGAAAAAGAGAATCTGCCATGAACAGACGGGGAACGCCTCCTGACAGGATCGAGCGGTTGGAACCCAAGGTGCGCAAGGGGTTGGTCGTCGTAATTACCGGCCATGGCAAGGGAAAAACCACTTCGGCTATGGGGATGGCAGTGCGCGCCTGCGGGCACGGCATGCGGGTCTGCATCATCCAGTTCATGAAGGGGGACCTGTACAGCGGGGAATGGGACGGCATCAAAAAGCTGGACGGCGACATCGAGCTGTTTGCGACCGGCAAGGGATTCTGCGGGGTTCAGGGAAATCCTTACCCGTGGGCCGAGCACCGGGCCAATGCACAGGACGCCATCGACCTGGTCCGGGAGAAGATGGCCTCCGGTTTGTTCGATATCATGATCCTCGACGAAATCAACAACGCGCTGAAACTGAAACTCGTCGACTTCGATCAGGTGCTGGAAATCCTGAACCGGAAACCTCCCCTCATGCACATGATCCTCACCGGACGTGATGCCCACCCCCGGGTGATAGAACTGGCCGATACCGTGAGCGAGGTCGTTGAGATCAAGCATGCATACCGTTCCGGCATAGAGCCACAGCCGGGTATCGACTACTAAGCCGCGAATCGTTTTTGCCGGTCAAATTGCAGGGAATAATGTCATCATAGGCAACGGAACATCACATGGGCTGCCAGGGAGTCGTTTATGCGCGCTCTGCAAATCTTGAGCATTCTTTTCACTCTGTCCGCCGTGGCAGGCATGCTGCTTATCGGGTACAGCTATATCAGTATCGCCGGTGAAAGCATTTCACTGGCTGCCGGATCGGCTTTCATGATCATGGCGTTGCTGTTCTGGTTTGCCGCTCTGCGGGAGAGCGCCAAAAGCGTGGCAAAGAACCGCCAAATAACGCTTGGCGCGCTGAATCCGATTCAGGTGATGTGCCGCCTGCCGGCTCTGCTGCAGCCGATGAATGCCGGGGGGAAGGTCAAAGGGGTGGACCGGTCCCTTCCGTATGCCGTCATTTTCCTGTTCATCCTTCTTCCGGTCAGCATGCTGGTTCTGCCGTCCACCGCGACGACAGTTCTGCTTGCCCTTGTCCTGGGGATGTCCCGGCTGCTGCGCCAGTTGAAAAAAGGGGTTGCAACGCTTGAACCGCAGGCGGCAGACCGGGACGCTTCTACGCGGGAACCGTGTGTTCACCTTTCCTGCCGTACGCTGTTCGAGGCCCTTGGCAACATCATGCTGCTGGGGCTGATTGCGTTTCTGCTGGCGGTCGCATTCAACGCACTTTACGTGGTGCCGTTCGAAGGATATCGTGCCAGGATTGAGAAAAGGGCGCTTGAGGACCAGTTGTCCCGCGCTTACGGCGCAGCTGCTTCCTACCTGCGCACACATCCCGGCATGAAGGTGGCGACGATGGCTCAACTGGGAGAAGGAGGATGGCGCGAGACCTTCCGGGTCCGTTTCGTCCAGTCGGATCTGTCGGAAAAGGGCGGGACAATTACCCTGGAATATGCCGGTTCACCCAGGTCCAGGCATGAACCGGTGACGGGAAGGATTGTTTCGGATGGGCAAACCGTGAGGATTGAAATGCTGCCACGATGAACAGGTGAAGAGAGAAATTTCGCAGGTTACGCAGTTTGTCGGCATGGTTCAGTGGGCAGCTTCCCTGTCGAAAGCCTTTCTCAGCTCCTTAAGCATTGCCACGGCCCTGCAGCGGTCAGCTTCAGTCATGCTCTGCAGGACCGAGACCGCTTCCAGGATCGCCCGGCCTTCCGCCTGGCCGCTTTTCTTGCAAGCCGTCCAGGCGTTCATCTCTCCGGTGCCTTGCAGGATATACGCTTCGCTGGTTCCGAAAGCCGCGCACACAGCCTTCACGAATCGCGGGTTGAGCGGCGCCTTACCCGACAGCATGTCCGATACCCGGCTCTTCGAATAGCCGGTCGTCCTTGCCAGCTTGGTGCAGACCCCCGGGTATTCTTCCAACCCGAGGCTGCTCAATGCATCCAGGAGTCGCAGCACTTTTTCAAAATCATTTTCCTGAAGCTCATGGCCAAACTTTCCCGCGGAGTTGCCGGCGCCCGGATTTTCCGGATCTCGGTCCTCATTCTTGATTAATTCGAGTATTTTGGTCCGATAGTTCTTTGCCCGTTCCATTTTTGCTCCGGGGAACCTGCCTGTGAAATGGGTAATGAAAGCATGCAGGAGGCTGTTTTTAACATTGTGGCGGCAAGATCAAGCAGGAATTTAGCAACTCACATGCCAATGAGGTCATCCGCCCGCGACATCGTAGCAGGTATTCCCCGTCGCTGTTTGCCGATGGGGATTTCCGGGCGAGGGATTTGTGTCGAGCTTGTACTTTCCGCCGCCGCCCCGGTCGGCTCATTCTCACGTATTGCGAGACAACTGTAATGGACGCCCGAAAAATATTTATACACATGTAACAGACAGGCAGGCTCCCGCGGTTGATCAGTCCTTTGCCGGGAGTGGCGGTTCGTGCCAGGGCAAGGTGTCAGGGCAGCTCCTCTTAGGGCACCAGAAATGCCCGGTTTCTTTTCGGGACCCGCGGTGGGCTCGAAGATAAAACAATTGACACCTTTCCTGCTTTTGCTACATTCAATTACAGAGCTCCCTTCAACGCAGGCCATAAATCAACACTTTGCCAAGCGCCATGAAAACAAAACACTCGCATCCGGACGGAAACAAAGTCAGCAAGACCGCCAGGGCTGAATCAGACCTCCCTGCACTGCCACTTGCGGAGGTGCTGTACAGGATCTCAATTCCTACTTTTGTCATTGACGGCAAACACAAGGTCGTTCACTGGAACAGGGCGATGCAGAACCTGTCCGGCATGGCAGCAGACGACATAGTCGGGACAAATCAGCATTGGAAAGCGTTTTATGCATCCAGAAGGGCAACGATGGCTGACTTTGTCGTCGGGAATATGCATGAGGAGGTGATCGCCACCTTCTTCGAAGGGAAATACCGGAGAGCCCTCTTCGATGAAACTGCATACGAAATGGAGGATTACTTTCCCTCAGTGGGCGGCAAAGGAAGATGGCTGCTCTGCACTGCAACAGCCATTCCGGACGCCAATGGGCGGATAATCGGAGCAGTGGAATCGGTGCAGGACATCTCCGAACGGAAGAGGGTGGAGGAAAGCCTGAAGGAAAGTGAACTGAAATACAGGGAGATGAGCATTACCGATTCCCTGACCAAGCTTTTCAATTCACGGCATTTTTTCCGGCAGCTGAAAGCGGAGATCGAACGGTCCGAGCGGTATGGGCGCGCCCTGTCGGTCATGCTTCTGGATATCGACGACTTCAAGAAATACAATGACACCTACGGACATCTCGAAGGCGATAACGCTCTCGTGGTGATTGCCGAAGTGATCAGAAAAAATCTCAGGAGCTCCGACAATGGCTTCAGGTTCGGAGGCGAGGAATTCACGATCATCCTTCCGGAAACAGATGTCGATGAAGCGTCTGAGGTGGCGGAGCGGTTGAGAAAAGGCATTGCCAACGCCTGGATGTCGCCCCTGTCTAAGCTCAAATGCTGCGTCACGGCGAGCATCGGCGTGTCGAAACACGCGCCCGGCGAACTCCTTTCATCCCTGATCGGACGCGCGGACAAAGCCATGTATTCGGCGAAAGAGAAGGGGAAAAACAGGGTTTGCGTCGAGGTTTCCGACCAGCGGTTGAAGCAGATGGCACTGTTTTCAAATTTTGATTTCAAACCTATTGCCTGACCGATCATCTTTCCTGCGCTGCATTAATATTTCTTCGCGTGTACTGAACCGGCCGCAGTAGCCACCGAAACGACATGTCGAGGGAACCCGCCATGAAGAAAACGGGCAAGAACAGTATCGGACAGTGTCGCCGGGACATCCGCACCGGCACGAGTCCCGAGTCGATTGCGCAGGCCTTCCTTGATCATCTCTATTATGCGCAGGGAAGACTGCCGGCGATCGCGACGCGCAACGATCTGTACATGGCGCTTGCCTATACGGTCCGCGACAGGCTCCTGGCACGCTGGTACGCCGGCATTTCCCGCTACCGCGAATCCTTGAGAAAAGACGACCTTAAAGCGGTCTGCTACCTCTCCGCGGAATTCCTGCCGGGGCCCCACCTCGGCAATAATCTCGTCAACCTCGGAATTTACGATGAAGTGAAACAGGCGATGGAAAGTCTCGGCCTGAATCTCGGGGATCTCGTGGAACATGAGGAAGAACCGGGGTTGGGAAACGGCGGTCTCGGCAGGCTTGCCTCGTGTTTCATGGATTCGCTGGCAACGCTGGGAGTGCCTGCCATCGGCTATGGGCTGCGCTATGAATACGGCATATTCGACCAGGAGATCCGGGACGGCTGGCAGGTCGAGATCACCGACAAGTGGCTCAAGCTCGGCAACCCGTGGGAAATGCCGCGGCCGGAACTGAGCATGGAAGTAAAGCTCGGGGGTCGCACCGAGCAGTTTCATGACGGGCAGGGACGGCTGCGGGTGAGATGGCTTCCTGCCGGGGTGGTCAAGGGGGTACCCCATGACACGCCCATACTGGGTTACGGCATAAACAGCTGCAACACGCTCCGCCTCTGGAAGGCAGAAGCGGTCGAATCCTTCGATTTCCAGGACTTCAACGTGGGGAATTATTATGCGGCTGTCGAAGCGAAAATGAAGTCGGAAACCATCACCAAAGTCCTCTATCCCAACGATGAACCCGAAATCGGCAGGAAGCTGCGTCTGGTCCAGGAGTATTTTCTCGTTTCCTGCTCGCTTCAGGACATGATCCGCATTTGCGGCATGGCCGGTGAACCGCTCGAACATTTCGACAAGCATCTGGCGGCCCAGTTGAACGACACCCATCCCGCACTGGCCGTAGCCGAACTGATGAGGCTCCTGGTGGATGAGCACGGCGTGGGGTGGGAAAAAGCCTGGGAAATCACGCAGAGCACGTTCGGCTACACCAATCACACGCTCCTTCCCGAGGCGCTGGAAAAATGGCCTCTGTGGATGTTCGAACAGATCCTGCCCCGGCACCTTGAGATCATCTACGAGATAAACAGCCGCTTTCTCGATCAGGTCCGGACAAATTTCCCGGGCGATGAGCCGCGGGTGGCCCGCATGTCGATCATTGACGAGTCAGGCGAACGGTACGTGCGCATGGCCCACCTGGCCTGCGTGGGAAGCCATGCCGTCAACGGTGTTGCCGGTCTCCACACGGAGCTCCTCACGAGGGAGGTCTTCCCGGATTTTCATGAGCTGTATCCGGAAAAATTCCATAACATCACCAATGGTGTCACCCCCCGCCGCTGGATGGCGCTCACGAACCCGCTGCTCGCCGCCCTGGTTTCCCGGACTCTCGGCGACGGCTGGATCACCAGTCTCGATGAATTGAAAGGGCTGGAGCCCTTGGCCGAGGATCCCGGTTTCCAGGGGGAATGGCGCCGCATCAAGCGGGAAAACAAGACGGAACTCGCAGCCGTCATCGCAAGCCGGACCGGTGTCGAGGTCGATGCCGGCTCGCTGTTCGACATCCAGGTAAAACGCCTGCATGAGTACAAGCGGCAGCATTTGAACGTGCTCCACATCATCACCCGGTATGCCCGGTTGAAACGGGATCCTTCATCCCGCTGCGTCCCGAGGACTTTCATCTTCGGCGGCAAGGCCGCTCCCGGTTACCTGATGGCCAAGCTCATGATCAAACTCATCAACTCGGTGGCCGACGTGGTGAATGACGACCCGGATGTGGCCGGCAGGCTGAAGGTGGTCTTCCTGCCCGATTTCAACGTGAAGAACGGCCAGCGCGTGTATCCGGCGGCGGACCTGTCCGAACAGATTTCGCTTGCCGGCAAGGAGGCTTCGGGAACCGGGAACATGAAATTCTCCCTGAACGGGGCGCTGACCATCGGGACCCTGGATGGCGCCAATGCGGAAATCCGTGAAGAGGTCGGGGAGGAGAATTTCTTCCTCTTCGGTCTGCGGGCGGACGAGGTGCGGGAACTGAAAGAGCGCGGTTACCATCCGCGGGATTACCTCGAGTCGAACCCGGCCCTGCGGGAAGCGGTCGACCTGATCCGTTCGGGGCATTTCTCCGCGGGCGACACGCAGCTTTTCGCCCCGCTGGTCGACGCTCTCATGCAGCGCGACGAATACATGCTGTTTGCCGACTACCAGTCTTATGTCGACTGCCAGGACAAGGTGGCGGAGGCTTTCGTCGATCAGCGGACCTGGACGAGGATGTCCATCCTCAATGTGGCGCGGATGGGAAAATTCTCCTCCGATCGTTCCATCCGGGAGTACTGTGAGAAGATATGGAAGGTGAAACCGGTATGATTTCCCGGAGGAAACCCTGATGAATCAAGTGGCGCTGCAAACCTGTCCCGGAAGAAGCCATCCGCTCGGCGCAACCATCCGCCACAACGGCGTGAATTTCTGCGTGTTCTCCAAGAACTGCGCAACCATGGAACTGCTCCTGTTCGATGCGGCCGATGCGGCGCAGCCGTCGGGAGTCATCACCCTGGATCCCGCGGAGAACAGGACCGCCGGCTACTGGCATGTCTTCGTGCCCGGACTGAAGGCCGGCCAGATATACGCCTATCGCGCCCATGGCCCTTTCGAGCCGGCCCGCGGGCTCCGTTTCGATCCCGGCAAGGTTCTGCTCGATCCCTACGGCAAGGCAGTGGCGGTGCCGGCGAATTACAGCAGAAGCGCGGCAAGCGGGGTCGGTGAAAACACCGGCACGGCAGTGAAGAGCGTGGTCTGCGACCCGCGGAATTACGATTGGGAGGGCGACCTGCCGCTGAAACGGCCCTTTGCCGGGACGGTCATCTATGAAATGCACGTGGGCGGCTTTACCCGCAACCCCAATTCCGGGGTGTCCCCGGAGAAGCGCGGCACGTTCGCCGGCCTCGTGGAAAAAATCCCCTACCTGAAAGACCTCGGCATCACCGCCGTGGAACTGCTGCCGGTCTTTCAGTTCGACTGGCAGGACGCGCCCCCGGGCCGCGTAAATTACTGGGGATATTGTCCCATCTCCTTTTTCGCCCCTCACCACGCCTACAGCTCCCGGAAGGATCCGCTCGGGGTGCTGGACGAGTTCCGCGACATGGTCAAGGCCCTGCACCGCGCCGACATCGAGGTGATCCTCGATGTGGTGTTCAACCATACCGCCGAAGGCAACGACCAGGGCCCGACAACCAGTTTCAAGGGGTTGGAGAACGGCGTTTACTACATGCTCAATGAAGACGGGTCCTACGCCGACTTTACCGGCACCGGCAATACGCTCAACGGCAACAATCCGATCGTCAGTAGACTGATCGTGGACAGCCTCCACTACTGGGTCGAGCTGATGCATGTGGACGGGTTCCGTTTCGACCTTGCATCCATCCTGGCCCGCGACGAGACCGGCTGCCCGATGAGAAACCCGCCGATTCTCTGGGACATCGATTCGGACCCGGTGCTGGCGGGTATAAAGCTGATCGCCGAGGCGTGGGATGCGGCCGGCCTCTACCAGGTGGGAAGCTTCATCGGCGACAACTGGAAAGAGTGGAACGGCAAGTTCCGCGATGACGTGCGCAGCTTTTTCCGCGGAGATGACGGCACGGTGCAGAATTTCGCGTCCAGGCTCCTGGGAAGCCCGGATATTTACGGGCACGAGGAGCGGGAACCGGAACAGAGCATCCAGTTCATCACCTGCCACGACGGCTTCACCCTGAACGATCTGGTCTCCTACAATGAAAAGCACAATGAAGACAACGGGGAGGGGAACCGGGACGGCAGCGACGGCAACCTGAGCTGGAACTGCGGTGTGGAGGGGCCGACCGAAGACCCGGATATCGAGGGGCTCAGGAACCGGCAGGTGAAAAATTTCCTGGCGGTGTCCCTGATCGCCCTCGGAGCGCCGATGCTGTCTATGGGCGACGAAGTGCGCCGCACCCAGAAAGGGAACAACAACGCCTACTGCCAGGATAACGACCTGTGCTGGTTCGACTGGAGCCTGACTGAGCGGCATGGCGACATCCTGCGCTTCTGCAGCCACATGATCCGCAACCGGATCCGGCGCGAAGCCCTCGCGGGAGGGGCGGCCCTGACGCTCAACCAGCTGCTGCGCCGGGCGAGGATCGAATGGCACGGGGTCAGGCTCCATCAGCCCGACTGGAGCCATGATTCCCACAGCATCGCCCTGACGGTGTGGAGCCTCGACGAACGGATCATGTTCCACATGATGTTCAACGCCTATCGGGAACCTCTCGAGTTCCAGATACCTCCTGCGTCGTCCGGGCCGAAATCGGGCTGGCGCCGGATCATGGACACTTCCCTCCCGTCGCCGGATGACCTGGTATCGTTGAGTGATGCCGAAGCGATCCGGGACGCCGGCTGCACTGTCCAACCCCGCTCCATCGTGGCGCTGGTCGCCAGGTTTACGGAGATTCCCGCGGTTTCCAGAAAAAGCCTTGAAATCTGACCGGCGGCGTATCAAAATGCAACTCATCGCGACCGGTCCGGGCTGATCCCGGTTTCCCGCGCAGATGAAATTTGCCTCTGCTCAAATTCAAAGGGGATCTATGAAGCATCTTATACTGGGTACCGCCGGTCATATCGACCATGGGAAGACGTCACTGGTCAGGGCACTGACCGGCATCGACACCGACCGCCTGAAAGAAGAGAAGGAACGGGGGATTACCATAGAGCTCGGTTTCGCTCACCTGGAGCTGCCGGGCGACATCCAGTTCGGCATTGTCGACGTGCCCGGGCATGAACGTTTCGTGCGGACCATGGTGGCCGGAGTGGGCGGGATGGACCTGGTCATGCTGGTGATCGCCGCGGACGAGGGGGTCATGCCCCAGACCCGGGAGCACCTGGAGATCTGCCAATTGCTGGGGGTCAAGAAGGGGCTCGTTGCGCTCACGAAATGCGACATGGTTGAAGAAGAGTGGCGTGACATGGTCGCGGAAGAAGTACGGGAATATCTGGCAGGCAGCTTCCTGGACGGCGCGCCGATCGTGCCGGTATCAGCCAGAACCGCTACCGGTCTCCAGGACCTGACGGCGGCGCTGGCATCCCTGGCGGCCGAGGTGGACGAGAGGTCCACGGACGGTCCTTTCAGGCTGCCGGTAGACCGCGTGTTCAGCGTTGCCGGATTCGGCACCGTGGTGACGGGAACGCTCCTTGCCGGGGAGATCGGGACCGGTGACGAAGTGGAGATCCTGCCCTCGGGCCTGACGACCAGGGTCCGCAGCGTGCAGTCCCATGGAAAGAGAGCCGACAAGAGTTCGGCAGGCCAGCGTGTCGCGGTGAACCTGCAAGGCGTTGATCAGAGCGATGTCGTGCGCGGCAACGTGGTTGTGCCCCGCGGCGCGTTCCGCACCACGCGCGCCGTGGACGCCCGGTTCACCTATCTGGCCTCGGCGCCCCGGGAACTGCGGCACCGTTCGACGCTCCGTCTCCATTCCGCCACGTACGAAGTGCCGGCACAGATTATCCTCCTTGACCGGGATGTCCTCCAGCCGGGCGATTCCGCCTTCGTCCAGCTGCGGCTCAAGAGCCAGGTACTGCTGCTTCCGGGCGACCTGTTCATCCTCCGGAGCAGTTCGCCGCAGATCACGGTGGGCGGCGGCCAGGTGCTGGACCCGGCGCCGCCGCGCAGGCGGCGCCGCTCCGCGCAGGCGCTGGAACTCATTCATTCCCTCCAGGACGGCGAGGATGGGGAAAGGATACGCCTGCTGACCCAGGAGAGCCTCCTTTCCGGCATAACCCGGGAAGAGCTGGTGATCCGCAGCGGCCTGACCGCCAAGCGGACGGATGCCGCGCTCACGGCGCTCCTTTCCGGCGGGGCGATCGTGCAGATGGTGCGTGATCCGCGCATATTCCTGTCCCAGGAGTCTTTCGGAGTCCTCAAGGAGAACCTGCGCGCGGGCCTGGAAGGATACCTGAAAGAAAACCCCATGAAGGAGGGGATCGGCAAGGAGGAACTGAAATCCCACATCCCCCGGAGAAGCGACAACCGCTTTTTCGGACCGGTCCTGTCCGCTCTCGAAAAGGAGGGAACGGCGCTGGTCGACCGGGACCTGGTGAAGATTCCGGGCAGGAGGGTGGCCGACGACAAGGCCGGGGCGGATCTCCTCAAGGCCGTCGAAGAAATGCTCCGGAATGCCGGTATGGAGCCGCCGACGCTGAAAGAAATGATGCAGGAACTGCGGCTGGGCGAGAAGGAGCTCATGGAGCATATCAATCTGCTCGTACGCAACGAACGCCTGATCAAGGTGAAAAACGACCTCTTTTATATTCCCGGGTCAATTGCGGAGATCCGCGACCGGCTGCGGCGATACCTGGAGGAAAAAGGCGAGATCACGCCGCCCGAATTCAGGGAGATCACGGGGCTGTCGCGCAAATTCATGGTGCCGCTCCTGGAATACTTCGACCAGGAGAAACTGACCATCAGGGTCGGGGACAAGCGGCTGCTGAGAAAGAAATGATTCCAGGATGAAAAGCATGCTGCGTTTTCTGCGCTCACTTTTCGGCGCCGGCGATGATCTTGCCGGCTATCCCGAGGCGCTCGTCAGGGATCTGGTCGAGCGGGCCGTGGATGCCACGGATCCCTGGCTGCGCGCGGTTTCGGGTTACCGCAAGAAACTGCGCCCGGCCGTAGTCCGTGCGCTCGACCATGTCGCTGCCATGATGGACGCGCTGCCACCGCCGGTGCCGCTGTGTTTCTCCTGTTTTGATGAAAACCCCCTCCTGAGGGCGCTCTTTACTTCCAAGGCCGAGATGGCGTCGATACTGGGCAATGACCGCAGCCTGAAAATGTTCCTGCAGGGTGCCGGGACAGCGCCGCGTGAAATCGTCGCGCTACTGGTCATGGAAAAGAAGGAAAACACGATATTCGGCGTCGAGATGAGCGGGGATGTGGTGGTGCGTGATGTGCCCCAGCTTACGGTGAGCTTCGTGTCCCACCGCTTCGTGGACCCTGCCGCGGACGAAGACGAAACGCGCCGCCTGCTCAGGTTCCGCGCCTACGACCGGCTGATAGGCCTCGCTCTCAAGCGGATAACCGGCATGAAGGTGGAGCGGAAGGACCTGGAAGGACGCCGTGCCATGCTGCGGTCCAAGCTGGACCTGCTGCAGCAGGGTGGGTGGGGCTTCGAAGGAGACGGCACGGAACCGAACCCTGACATGCCCGGCCTGGAGGAGGAAATCGGACGGATCAACACCCGGCTGGGACGGCTCGGGGGCGATGACCGCATGCTGGAAGTCTACCTCGATGCCCTGGTGGATGTGCTGGGACATCCGGACCGGCACCTCTGGGGGAAGACGGACACCATCATTCTCGACTCCCGGGGAATAAAGCGCAGCCAGCTGGTGGAGAACTCTCACGAACTGACGCTTATCGAGCTGGAAAACTCCGCGGGACGAAGGCTGAACCTGGCATTGGTCGCAATCCCGGGGGATGAACTGGCGGCTCTGTGAGGGAATCCGGGTAGCTTCATGATGCCCATGGATCAATGGATTGATTACTATGCATGTTTATTGGAGGAATAGAGACTGGAATGAGATCGAAACATGATTTGTTGAAGAACAGCTTTACAGGTCTGCAGGGAAACCGCCGCGTGTTTTCAAGGGTGCTGACCGGGGGCGCGCTGTTGATCCTGGCAGCCTGTTCCACAATGCCGACAGGCAAGCAGTCCGCGTTTGTACCGCCAAATGCGCCTTCGACAGTGCCCGGCGCCCAGGTGCCGACAATGCCGCCGACCGGGCAGGACGGGAAATCCCCATCTGTCGGCCGGGAGTCGTTTCCGATGCTGAGGCCCGCGGATTGGGAGCGGATGCCGTCCTGGGAAAAGGACCGCCTGGCGGAGGCTTGGCCCGCCTGGATCCAGTCCTGCCGGGCATTGGCGGAGAAGCCTCTCTGGAAGCAGGTCTGCGCCCTGGCCGCCGCCGTGGACGGCACGAACGAGGAGTCTGTCCGGGACTATTTCATGGGCAATTTCACGCCGTATGAAGTCGTCGACCCGAAGTCAGGAAGGGAAGGGCTCGTTACCGGTTACTATGAACCGGTAATCCGCGGCGACAGGGTCAAGTCAGCGCGAGCTGCGTACCCGATCTACGGCCTCCCCACGGACCTGGTCTCCGTGGATCTGTCGACGCTCTACCCGGAGCTGAAATTCATGCGCCTGCGCGGGCGGGTGGTCGGGAACAAGCTCAAGCCCTATTACACCCGGGAAGAGATCGAAAAAGACGGCAGCGGCTTTCGCGGCATCCCGATTGCCTGGGCCGAAGACCCGGTCGATCTTTTCTTCCTTCAGATCCAGGGCTCCGGACGGGTGGAATTCCCCGGCGGGGAGCATCTCCGGATCGGATACGCGGACCAGAACGGCCACCCTTTCCGGTCCGTGGCAAAGATGCTGATCGAACAGGGCGAGCTGAAACCCAGCAAGGCTTCCATGCAGGCAATCAGGCAGTGGGGGCGGGACAACCCGGAAAAGATCGCCGGGCTGCTCAACAGGAACCCCAGCTACGTTTTTTTCAAGGAGCTGCCTGACGGTCTGTCCGGCCCGCTCGGCGCGCTCGGCGTCCCTCTTTCCGGAGGGCGATCCGTTGCGGTGGATCCCCGTCACATTCCGATGGGGGCGCCGCTGTTCCTTGCCACGTCCTGGCCCCTGTCGGACAAGCCTCTCAATCGCCTGATGCTGGCCCAGGATACCGGCGGCGCCATCCGCGGCGCTGTCAGGGCCGATTTCTTCTGGGGGTGCGGTGATGCCGCCGGAGAACTGGCCGGAAGGATGAAACAGAAGGGAAGGGCGTGGGTGCTCATGCCGCTTGAATACAGCTTCGGAATGAATGGGCCGGTGAAGGTCTCGCAACAAAGGACACTAGACGGGAAGCTCCGTTACGATTGTTTGCCATAAACAAATTGACAAAAAAATGACGCCGGTGCATTCATTAAAAGCCAAAAAACGTCATAGATTCTTCATATAGATCGTGTCCGTCCGGAAAGTCCGGGCAAACACTTTGCTGTTTCCAGGTGGAAAAGCACCCTTTCCGGATGGAAACCAGTTTATGTTTTCCGACAAAGGCTGGCCCGGGAAAACCGGACGCACAAAGCCGAAGGCCCGCTGCAGGCTTGCCGAAAGCGGGTCCCCGGCTGCCAGAGTATATACCGCTCCCACAGGCCCCTATCTTCGACAGCTTGAAATTGGGGCCTTTTCATGTGCATGATCCGATGTTTGATATCCTGTTTCGCACCAAGCAAAATTTTTTGAAAAGCTGGAACTTTTTGTGCAAGCGCTTTGTCAAAGCTATCGTGTATCTGAGGCGTGGACCGGATGGAAAACGCTATATGCAAGATCAGTTTGAAGAGGATGGGCCACATGAAGAATCTGCGTGCAAGCACTTACCTCAACCATGTCGACCTCGGCAACGGCACTGCTCTGCTGTACAACGGCTCAACGCTCTGCATCGACCTGGTCCCCATCGAATATGCGCATGCCTTGAATGATGGGCTCGATCTGTCTTTTCTGTCGCAAGAGGAGACTGACCACCTGCTGATACGAGGGCACCTGACGACCCTGTCACCGACACGCGAACTGGCCGGGTTCAGGAACACGGTCAGCACCATACTTGAAAAGCGCGACGAACTTGACCGGAAACAGACTTTCGCCAACCTCTGTTTCATATTGACCTACCATTGCAACCTGTCCTGCGGCTACTGCTACCAGAAGTCCATCGCCCGACAATCAAACGTCCCCTACATGAGCGGGGAGTTCGTGGACGGTTTTTTCTCCGGATATTACCGCCAGCTGTTTCCCAAGACGCCAAAGAAGCTTCTCATTACCCTGTTCGGTGGAGAACCGCTGCTGCCTGCCAACCGGGATGCGATCACCAGGGTGCTGGCATTCGCCCGGAGGCGCCCCTCCGTAGGCATTTCCGTTGCGACCAATGCGATGACGCTTTCGGAAATGGCGGACCTGGTCGGTCCGGGGAAAGGAAGCATACGCAATGTCCAGGTAACCCTGGACGGCGACCGCGCGCACCACGACCGGCACCGCATCCCGGCCTCCGGCCAACCGACGTTCGACAGAACGATAGCGGCGGTCAGGGAGCTTATCGGTCTGAAAGCGAATGTATCGCTGCGCATGCATATCCACCAGGGAAAACTGGAAGCCGCCAGGAACCTGGTCGAGTACCTGGAGAAGGAGAAACTGCTGGGCCATCCGCAGGTGATGGTCTACTTTTCGCCGATCAACACCTTTGACAGCGAACAGAATTCGCCCGAGGAGGCCGAGCTTTTCGGCAGGCTGTTCCAGGATGTCGCCGCCAAGACCGGCCGACCGCCGTCGAACCTCGATTTCATGAACAGTTTCCTGGACATGCAGGCCAGGAAAATCCTTCCCAAGGTGAGATACTGCGGTGCCGGGCGCGACAACTTCTTCATTATCGATCCTGCGGGAGATATGTACGGCTGCTATGAGGACGCCGGGCACAGGGAAAGACGCATCGGGGCGCTGTCCGGCGGCAAGGCGCGCATCTTCAGGATGAAGGGAAATTATGCACGGCGCAATCTCCTCAATCTTCCCGAATGCATCAGGTGTTCCGCCGCGCTGTTCTGCGGCGGCGGGTGCCCCAGCGAGGCCAGGCTGCGGCAAGGCTCGATTTTCAAGCCCCATTGCCATCAGAACAAGGAATTCATAGCCCAGACCTTGAAGGCATTTTTTCTCAGAAAGGAGGTGAAACCATGAAAAAGACGAAAGTCGCTCAAACCGTTGTCGGTGTCGCCGCTGTCATGACCATGACCGTAATGGTCGGCAAAATAGTTCCCGTGAACCTGTTGGACAATCCCACCGGATATTCCACTGTCGGCGCCAGTGAAGAATGCTGCGGGCCGTATGCCCAACCCTGCTCTGATTGGGTAAGACCTGTAGGGCCGGGCGAGTAGTTTCCTGTTTTTCCTCGGGCGGGCCGGGTCCGCGAAGAACCCGGCCTGCTTCAATTCCTTGACGGCAAATGCCTGTTAGATCCCCGAAACATCTCCACATTGCATTCTAGGTTAGCGTCCAGTTACGTGGTGTACGAAGCTGGACATCATTAGGGTCTGGAATCTAAGTTGATCTGATGCGCCATTAAAACACGCATTCGTGCTTTTACCTTGGTAAGCCCCATCAACTACCGATATTCCCGCGAAATTACGTTTATCATCCCTTTGCAAAGCGTATCCAGTTCGTCTTCGGAGATGATGAACGGCGGCATGGTGTACACCAGCTTTCCGAAAGGCCGCAACCAGACTCCTTCATTCACGAAGCACTCCTGAATCCTCTCCATGTTTACCGGTTCCCTCAGTTCAACAACGCCGATTGCCCCCAGGACACGGACATCCGCAACTGAATCGAGCCGCGATAAAGGCAGCAGCCTCTCTTTGAGAGTCCTTTCGATGAGCAGGACCTTCTCCCTCCAGTTCCCCTGGAGAAGCAACTTCGTGCTGGCCAGTGCCGTGGCGCAGGCCAGGGGGTTGGCCATGAAGGTGGGGCCGTGCATGAACACGCCGGGCGGGCCATCTGATATGGTTTGAGCCACGTTCCTGGTGCACAGCGTGGCGGCAAGGGTGATATAGCCTCCGGTGAGGGCCTTGCCCACGCACATGATGTCCGGCGAAACGCCGGCATGTTCGCAGGCGAAGAGCCTTCCGCTCCGGCCGAAGCCGGTCGCGATTTCATCGGCGATGAACAGAATGTCGTATCGGCTGCACAGGCCGCGTATCCGTTTCAGGTATTGGGGATGAAAGAAACGCATTCCGCCGGCGCCCTGCACGATCGGCTCCAGAATGAAGCCGGCGATGTTTCCGTGGTTTTGCCGCAGGAAATCCTCGATCCGGCCGGCTTCGGCATCATCGTAATCGTCATGGAAGCCCAGGCCCGGCTCGGGCAGGAAATGCTGCTTTGGCAGATTCCCACTGAAAATGGAGTGCATGCCCGTGTCGGGATCGGAAACGGACATGGCGTGCCAAGTGTCGCCGTGATATCCCTTGCGGATGGTGACGAAAGCATGTTTTTCACTGCGCGAGCGGGCGTGCCAGTATTGAAGCGCCATCTTCATGGCCACTTCCACCGCCACCGAGCCCGAATCGCTGAAAAAGACATGCTCCAGGCCATCCGGCGCTATTTCCAGGAGCAGTCGCGCAAGTTCAACGGCCGGCCTGTGGGTCAGCCCGCCGAACATGACATGGGACATGCGTTCCATCTGCTCCGTCATGGCGGCGTTGATCACCGGGTGGTTGTACCCGTGGATGGCGCACCACCAGCTGGACATGCCGTCAATAAGGCGTTTACCGTTCATCAGCTCGATGAAAACTCCTTCGGCTCGTGCTGCCGGATAGCACCTGAGCGCCTTGGTGGCTGAAGTATATGGATGCCAGATGTGCGCCCTGTCGAAATCGAGGAGTTCATGTTCGGTCATTGTTTCCGCTCCGTCTTGGTGTCGCATTTGCGTAATTTATCGCAAGTAGAGCCGGAGTGCAACATTGAAGCATTGAACGAATCATCCGGGCATATCACCGCGAAAGTTAATCGTTCTTGCTGCGGGCTTAAAAGAAGAAAATCAGCGTGGCCTCTATTCGTTCATGACACGGTTGCGTGGACAACTGTTTGTGGCATGCTTGATTGCAGGAACAGTCCTTTGTCGCGAAAAATCAAGAGCCATTGCATCTTGCGCAGGCGGATTCCGGAGCACTTATGGAAAACAGCCGTTCACCGGGCAGGCAGTTGCGGGCAGCCGTGGAATCCGAAAAACCGTTGCAGGTCATGGGCGTTCCAAACGCGTATGCCGCCATAATGGCTGAAAAGACCGGCTTTCTCGCGCTCTACCTGTCCGGGGCAGGGGTCGCCAACGGCGCATTCGGTCTGCCGGATCTGGGCATGACCAGCCTGGGAGACGTTGCGGAGGAGGCACGGCGGATCACGGGCGCCTCCTCCCTGCCCCTGCTCGTGGATTGCGATACCGGCTTCGGCGGCTCGCTGATGCTCGGCCGCACGGTACGGGAAATGATCAGGGCAGGAGCGGCCGGCATGCACCTGGAGGACCAGGTAGCTGCAAAGCGTTGCGGGCACCGACCAGGCAAGACGGTTGTTCCCGTCGGGGACATGGTGGACCGGATCAAGGCTGCCGTGGATGCCAGGAACGACCCCGGCTTCGTGATCATGGCACGGACCGACGCCTATGCCGTCGAGGGGCTTGAGGCCGCCATCGAGCGCGCCTGCCGCTACCGGGAGGCCGGTGCGGACATGATCTTTCCCGAGGCGCTCGCGGAGCTCGGTCAATACCGCAAGTTCGCCGATGCCCTGGGCGTGCCGATCCTGGCCAACCAGACCGAGTTCGGCGTTACCCCCTTGTTCGGCCTGCGGGACATGGTCGTAGCAGGAGTCAGCTTGGTTCTCTATCCGCTGTCGGCGTTCCGCGCCATGAATGCCGCGGCCCTCGGCATTTTCAGGGCTGTCAGGAATGAAGGCTCCCAGAAGAGGGTAATCGATACAATGCAGAGCAGGTCGGAACTCTACGATTTTCTGAACTACCTAGGCTATGAACGGAAGCTCGACACGTAACTTCAAGGGAGGATGGGTCATGAACAAAAAGATTATCGCCGGGCTGGAAGGTGTTGTCGCCGACCAGACATCGATCAGCACGGTGGGCAAGGTCGGTTTGGGCCTGAGTTATCGCGGATATTCCATCGAAGACCTGACCAGGGAGGCTGATTTCGAGGAAGTCGCCTACCTGCTGCTTTACGGCGAACTCCCCAAGCGGAGTGAGCTGGACCGGTTCCGCGAGCGGATCATCTCGTTTCGCGTGCTTCCCGCCCGACTCCGGAGCATCCTGGAGCAGGTGCCGGTGGAGGCCCATCCCATGGATGTGCTCCGGACCGGCTGTTCGGCGCTGGGCGCCATGGAGCCGGAAGCATCCACGGACGATCAGCTGAGGGTTGCCGAGCGGCTCCTGGCAACGCTGCCCGGAATGCTGCTCTACTGGCACCATTTTCACGCTGAAGGCAAAAGAATCGACACCGAAAGCGACGAGCCGCGGCTGGCCTGCCACTTCCTCAATCTTCTGCACGGGAAATCGCCGGACAGGGAACCGTGCAATGCGGTCAATGTATCGTTCATCATCTATGCCGAGCACGAATTCAACGCTTCCACGTTCTCAGCCCGGGTGACCACTTCTACCAGGACCGACTACCATTCGGCGATCACCGCCGCCATCGGCACCCTGAAGGGACCGCTGCACGGGGGGGCCAACGAGGAGGCGATGAAACTCATCGAGCGCTTCGGCTCTCCGGACGATGCAGAGAAGGAAATCCGCATGATGCTGGAGAGAAAAGAGCGCATCATGGGATTCGGCCACCGGGTATACAAGGGCCAGCCCGATCCCCGTTCCGACATCATCAGGGCGTGGGCCGGAAGGTTGGCGGAAGCCACCGGGCACCAGCTGCTCTTCCGGATATCGGAACGGATAGACGAAGTGGTGGAGCGCGAAAAGGGGCTGTTTCCGAACGTGGATTTCTACAGCGCCTCCCTCTATCACATGTGCGGCATACCGACCCCGATGTTCACGCCCTTCTTCGTCTTCGCCCGGGCTGCCGGCTGGTCGGCGCACATTTTCGAGCAGCGGGCAACGGGGCGGCTGATACGCCCGACTGCCGAATACGTCGGGCCGGAACCCAGGAAGTACGTGCCCATAGACGAGAGGTAGGGGGATGCAACCGGAAGATGCCAGGTCAAAAGCCACGGCCGACTCCAATGTCCGGCCCCCGCCGGATCGCGAGCTGGTGGCCATTGCCGATTATGTCGCCGGACATGAGATCGCCAGCCGGGAGGCTTATGAAACCGCCGTGCTCTGCCTGATGGACAGCATGGGGTGCGCGCTGCTGGCCCTGAACCATCCGGAATGCGTAAGGCTCCTTGGCCCCGTAGTACCGGGAATCATGACACCTCTCGGGGCCAGGGTGCCGGGAACGTCTAACGTGCTCGACCCGGTGAAAGCGGCGTTCGACCTGGGGACGATGATCCGCTGGCTCGACTTCAACGACACCTGGCTTGCCGCGGAATGGGGCCATCCGTCCGACAACCTGGGCGGGATTCTTTCGGTCGCTGATTTCATCAGCCGGAGAAACATCGCCGAGGGCAGGGCGCCCCTTTCAATGGCGGATGTGCTGGCCGCAATGATAAAGGCATACGAGATACAAGGCGTGCTGGCGCTGGAGAACAGCTTCAACCGGGTCGGGCTGGACCACGTGGTTCTGGTCAAAGTGGCGACCGCTGCCGTGGTCACGTCACTCCTGGGCGGAGACAGGGGCCGGATCGCGGATGCCCTGTCCCAGGCATGGATTGACGGTCAGAGCCTGCGTACGTACCGCCACGCTCCCAACACCGGTCCGAGGAAATCGTGGGCCGCGGGCGACGCCGCGGCCCGTGGAGTCTGGCTGGCCCTGATGACAATGAGGGGCGAGCCCGGTTACCCGAGCGCCCTGACGGCGAAGAACTGGGGTTTTTACGACGTATCCTTCCGCGGAGAGCCTTTCCGCTTCCAGCGCCCGTACGGTTCCTACGTGATGGAAAACATTCTGTTCAAGGCATCTTTCCCGGCCGAGTTTCATGCCCAGACAGCCGTTGAATGCGCCTTGATGCTTCACGAGAAGGTGCGCTGCCGGCTGGACCGGATCGACAAAATCGTCCTTTCGACCCAGGAACCGGCCATCCGCATCATCAGCAAGACCGGAACGCTGCACAATCCGGCCGACCGCGACCACTGCCTCCAGTACATGGTGGCTGTCGCACTGGTTCGAGGCCGTCTGACCGCTGATGACTATTCCGACGAAGCCGCGTCCGATCCACGGATCGACCTGCTTAGAAGCCAGATGGTGGTCGAGGAGGAGCCGCGCTATAGCCGTGATTATCTCGACCCTGATAAGCGCTCGATCGGAAATGCAGTGCAGGTGTTCTTCAAGGACGGCAGCGATACCGGCAAGGTGGAGATGGAATATCCATTGGGGCATCGCCGGCGGAGGAAGGAAGCTATTCCATTGCTCATGAAAAAGTTTCGAAACAGCCTGGCTTCATGGCTGACGGACGAGCAGGCGGATGAAGTGATACATCACTGTTCAGACCAGGGGAAGCTGAGCGCCACCCCGGTAAACCATTTTGTCGAACTTTTTCTCCCGGTTAGATGAGACTACCTGCGTCATGACAAGCGGCCATCCGATGTCGTCCGGCTGTATCCTTGAATTGTATCGAGCGGGTAACTGACTGGGACAAGGACTTGGAGTATTAACGCAGCATGGTTGCGGTCGGGTTATGACGCTCGCAGTTCATGCGGGAGCGATCCAATGACGACGTGACATAGCAATAAAAACAGCCGCCCGGACAAGTAGCGTCCATGCCGATATCAACTGATTTCAGGCAGCGGCATCCCGGTCGTGACGGCGAGGGTCTCAGTACCGAGACTTTCTTCGCCACTTCCTCACCATACGGCTTGAACAGTTCGAGACCGCAGCATGCGGCTGCCGGGTAGTGCTGCGCATATTCATTGTCGCAGCAGAGCCGCATTTCCATACCCCGGTCCTGTGCAATCCGGAAGAGATCCTCGAGGAGCGCATCCTCATCCGTGCCGACAGCCTGCAATCCGGGATATTTCCTCAAGGCGGCTGAATGCTTTACCGGGTCCGGCCGGCGCCAGCGGATTTCGTTCCAGCCGGGAGCTTTGGCAAGGGCCTTGAGGTAAGGTTCGACAAAACTTACGTTCACCACGCGTGTGTGTCCCCGCAATCGATCGGCGATCCGGGTGAAATTCTTCCTGTGCCAGTCGCAGTCGTATCCGGGGGATACCAGAATGGGATCGTAGCGCCACTGGATGGCATCAGCGCCTGGTAAAGCTTCCGCAACCCTCAGGAAATCATCTGTTGCCCGTTCTTGTTCAGGTATGCCGGGCTGAATCTCCTTTCCGTATCCGGTGATGGTGTACTGGAACGCATATGGTACCCCATCCGAACGCAGTGCCCCCAGTTCGGCATGGAAAGGCGCGGCATACTTGGTCCAGAAGAGGTAGCCCAGTACGTCACCCCGGGCCAGGGAAGCGCGGAAAGCGCCGTTTTTCCCTCCTCCGAACACGGTCCGGTATTCGGCGAAACCCGCCCGGCGCCTTTCCCTGAACCACTCGCCAAAGTAATGGGGTATGTCGGTTCTGCGTGATGCACTGATGATGTTCATGCTGCTTCCTCCCCATCCGGGGCTCGATATATTTGAAAAAGTTCCTCAGATATACTATCGTATCCGCTCCAATCCAATACCATAAAACGGAAGTCATGGGTGTGAGCCTGTCATTCACGCCGAGCACGACGTTCAGCAGTATCTCGGGAGCAGGAATGCGTTATTGCGTGAAGATTATACTGTTTCTTGTTTTAGCACAAATCTTTCCCCAACGTGTGGACGGCGGCAGTGTGCCGGGCCGGATCACCATCGCGGCCGTCGGCGATGTGATGATGGGCAGCGATTTTCCCGAACCGTTGCTTCCCCGGGACAGAGGGAAGGGACTCTTGCGCGAAGCCGGGCAATTTCTCAGGAAAGCCGACATTGCGATGGCTAATCTCGAAGGGCCGTTATGCGACGCCGGAGCGCCCGCCAAAGCCTCCAGGGACGCTGTCACGTACCTTTTCAGGGTACCGACCGGCTCTGCCGCCTTTCTCAGGGAAGCCGGCGTCGACATGGTTTCACTCGCCAACAACCATGCGCTTGATTTCGGTTTGTCCTGCCATGAGAAAACGAAGAGCGTCTTGAGGGATGCGGGCATCGCTTTTTCCAGCAAGAGAGGGGAGGTGGCCGAATTCGATATCAGGGGGGTGCGTGTCGGGGTAATCGCCCTGTCCTTCGGCGCTCCGCCGCGATCCATCGTGTATCCGAGGCAGGCGCTTGTCGAACTGGCCAAGGCTTCGAAGCGCTATGATGTCCTGGTACTTTCAATTCATTCCGGGGCTGAAGGGCGCAAGGCGCTGCACATCAAAGAAGGGGATGAATCTTTCCTCGATACTCCGCGGGGCAACCTGGTCCGCTTTGCCCATGACGCGATCGACAACGGCGCGGACCTGGTCATTGCCCACGGGCCCCATGTCCCGCGAGCCATGGAACTCTATCGCGGGAGGCTCATTGCCTACAGCCTGGGTAATTTCTGCACCTACGGCGGCATAAGCGTCAGCCGCGAAAACGGGTATGCTCCGATGCTCATCGTGAACCTGGACCGTACCGGCGCCTTTGCGGATGGAAAGGTGGTGTCCTTTCTCCAGAAGCGTTTGCGCGGACCACGGCTTGATCCGGGCCAGCGGGCCTTTGACCTGATTCGCAGATTGACCGCTGCCGATTTCCCGGACAGCGGCCTGACCTTTGCCGAAGGGGGAGTGATATCCCCGATGGTCAGGCACGTTCATGAATCCGGAAATAAAGTCCCGGCTCGCGACCGGCAGTTGTTCGGGAAGGGCGGTTATTTCCCCGGCAGCATGAAGAAAAGTATGGCGAAGATCAGGTAAATGGTCAGAAGCTGGACCCCTTTGTACCAGTTCGACCTGCCGTCGCCCGCCACGACTGTGCCGATGAGTACGGTCATGAAAAGAAGGGTTATTTCTCCCCTGCCGAAGACGAGGGTAAACGGAACCGGAGCAGTGAAATAACTGATGAGAACGAGAGCCGGCGCAACGAACAGGGCGATCTGGATGCTGCTGCCGAACGCGATTCCCATTGCCAGGTCCATTCGGTTTTTCAATCCCATCGCCACTACCGCGCCCAACTCGGCTGCACCGCCGATGATTGCCAGAACCATGAGACCGACAAATGCCTTGGACATGCCGAGGCTTGTCGAGGCCCCCTCAACTGACCCGACCAGTATTTCGCTCATTACGGCGGCCACAACCGATGCCGCAACAAGCACTCCAACCGCAGACGGAAACGCCCAGCGGACCTGCCCCATTTCTTCGCGGTGTTCTTTTGCGGCAAACACCTCCGGGTGGGTTCGAAGCATGAAAACCAGGCTCAGGGCATAGCTTGCAAGCAGGACAAGGGCAATGCCAGTGTTCAGATACCTTTCGTAGAGGAGGTTTTCCGGCGTCAGCAGGGTATGGTAGCCGCCCGGAACCATGAGGCTGATCACTGCCATGAGCATCATGCTGGCTTGAACCCGCGCAGCGCCTAGATTGAACTCCTGAGTGTGATGGCGTAGGCCTCCAAGAAAATAGGACAGGCCGAGGCCCAGCAGAAGATTTGCCAGTATCGCTCCGATCAGCGCGGCGCGCACCATGTCAGAATATCCGGATTTCAGCGACACATAGCCGATGATCAGTTCCGGGGCATTGCCGAAAGTGGCATTGAGGAGCCCGCCGACGGTATCGCCGGTGCGCAGGGCGATCTGTTCTGTAGCCTGCACCAGGAGGCCGGCTAGGGGGATGATTCCCAGGGCTGCTGCCAGAAATACCAGGGCCGGCCGGTCCGATGCAGACCGTTCGAGGAGAAACGCAACGGGGATGAAGATTAGAAGGGCGTTAATGCCGACTTTCCTGAACAATGACATGCTTCGCCTCCACGGAAAAACGTCTTTTCCGATCATGGTTTCGTCACCATCATTTCAATCCAGGTCGCCAGAGTCCTGGTATGTCGCACAAGAGCCTCCCCCGGCTCACACTGTCAGGACGGACAATCCGTCTCCATCGGATTGGACAGCGGGGCTGCCCGCCAGGGTGAGGCCACCGACCGAACAAAAAAGGGTGTTTCCGGGCGAAACTATTTCACGATGTATCCACGGCCCTCCATGCACGCGCCAAAAGCGCGGTTGTAGTCATTGCGTTTCGCCTGGTATGCGGCAGATTGCTGCTGCTGCGCTTCGGCGCTCTGGCGCCTCTTCTGCCGCTGTCTCATGCCCCCGGCCATGGTCCCGCCGACAGCACCTGCCGCCGCTCCCTTGCCCGCATCGCCGGCAATGGCCCCGATGGCCGCTCCGGCGGCCGCCCCGCGCGCCGCACCCCTGACCCGTTCGCCCTGGGGTTGCGGCGGTGCCTGGGCAGCGGACGGAGGTTGCATGGGGTCGAATCCGGTCTGGTTTTTGGCCCAGCCGTAACAGGCGTATTTGTCCTTTTCCATCTGCTGCTGGCTCTGGCCCTTTGACGGGTAGATGGCCGGTTCTCCGGCGTAAGCCGTCACCGCAAATGCCGCCAGCACTACGAGTGCAAGTTCCTTTTTCATGACGATCTCCTTTGGCTGATTTGTTATCACCTGGCAACCTGTCAGTTTACGGAACCGATACGGGAAAAAACAGTCAGATCATTGTGAAGCCTTCTCCGGCGGCGGGCCTCCAGTTGCAGGGGCGCGGGTCGTTTTGTCTGCCTTGTCAATCCAGCCGCCGCCCATTGACTTGTAGATATTCACGACGGACTGGAACAGGTTACCCTTGGTCTGTGCCTGGGAGAGCTGGGCGCTGAACAGGCTGCGTTCGGCGTCCAGGACCTCGATGTAGCTCGTGTACCCGTTCTCGTATCTCAGTCGCGCGATGCGTGCGTAATTTCCCAGGGACTCAACCTGGTCAGTCTGAGTCAGGAGCTGCTCCATGGTGCTCTTCCGGTCGACCAGGGAGTTGTTCACGTCCTGGAAGGCGCTCTGGATGGTCTTCTGGTAGGTGATCACGAGCTCCTGCCGGTAGGCTTCCGCGGATTTGACCTGCCCATAGATCGCTCCACCCTTGAAAATTGGCGCCACGATCTGCGCCGCCCAGCTCCAGGTTTGCGCCGGTCCCATGAACAGGCGGGAAATGTCGGTGCTTGCCCAGCCGAACATGCCGGTGAGGGAGATGCTGGGAAAGTACTGCGCCCTGGCCACCCCGATCATGGCGTTGGCGGAGATCAGGTTCTGTTCCGCCTGGCGGATGTCCGGGCGGCGCTCGAGAAGATCGGACGGCAGGCAGGCCGGCACCATTGGCAGGAAGAGCTGGTCGATAGCCTTGCCCCGCGGAATGGGGCCGGGGTTGCGGCCGAGAAGGATGCTCAAAGCGTTTTCCTGCAGGGCTATGGACTTCTGCAGGCCCGGGATGGTGGCAAGGGCCTCCTCGTATTGTGATTTGACCTGGCTCAGCTCCAGGTCGGAAACCACACCGCCCGTGAAGCGGAGCGTGAATATGTTGTAGGACTCCTTGCGGCTCTTCACGGTCGATTGGGCGATCTCCAGCTGCCTGTCCAAATCGCGGAGGTTGACATACCCCGTTGCAATCGACGATACCAGAGAGAGGATGACCCCCCTTCGTGCCTCCTCCGAAGCCAGGATGTCGGCGCGCGCCGATTCATTGGCCCGGCGCAGCTTGCCCCACAGGTCGATCTCCCAGCTTGCCGTGAACTGAGCCAGGTAGGAGTCAGCCGGATTCTGGACGGAAGGGGAGATGGGGGCAGCCCTTCTTTCGCTGGACCGATCCCTGCCGAAGCTGGCGCCGGCGTCGATCTGCGGGAAGAGCGCAGAACGGGTCGTGATGTAGTGCCCGACGTACTGTTCGATCCTGGCCGCGGCGATCTTGACATCCTTGTTCTCCGCCAGGCCGATGCGGATGAGATCATTGAGAACCGGGTCGTCGAACTGTTCCCACCACGGGGTATCGGCAAGGTTGCGCGTCTCCTGCTCCTGGAAGCGCCAGTTCTGGGGAGTGTCGACCAGGGGTCGTTGGTAATCGGGACCGACCATGCATCCCTGGATGAAGAGGACAAGCGCAGAGATAATCATAAGTTCACGCATGGGTTATTCCTCCTTTCCGGGGGTGGATGAAGTCGGTGTCGAATTGCTGTCCCCGCCATGACCGCTTGGTGGATTATGCGATCCTTTCTTACCTCTATGGCCAAGCTTCTCAACTACGTAGAAGGTGACCGGGATCAGGAAGATGGCGATGAAGGAGGCCGCGGTCATGCCGAAGATGACCGTGGTGCCCATGACCTGGCGGGAGATGGCGCCCGCACCGCTGGCGATGGCCAGCGGCACGCAGCCAAGGATGAAGGCGAAGGAGGTCATGAGGATCGGCCGCAGCCTGAGCCGCGCGCCCTTGAGGGCCGCATCCATGATCGTCTCGCCCTTCTCGTATTCCATCTTGGCGAACTCGACGATGAGGATGGCGTTCTTGGCCGCCAGGCCGATGAGCATGACTAGGCCGATCTGAGCGTAGATGTTGTTCTCGAAGCTGCGGAACAGCAGGCCGGCGAAGGCCCCGGCCACCGCGACCGGGGTGCCCAGCAGGACCGAGAACGGCAGCGACCAGCTCTCGTACTGGGCCGCGAGGATCAGGAAGACGCACAGGAAGGAGAAGGCGAAAATGGCGACCGGCGACACTCCCTGCTGGGCCTTCTTCTCCTGGAACGACATGCCGCTGTAGTCATACCCCATCTCCCGCGGCATGGTCTCCCCGAACACCTCCTCCAGGGCCTGCATGGCCTGGGCCGAGCTGAACCCGGGTGCGGCCGTGGCATTGATCTGGGCCGAACGGTACAGGTTGAAGCGCAGGGTGAACTCGGGGCCGACGATATTCCGCACCGAGGTGAGCGTCGACAGCGGCACGGAGTTCCCTTCGTTGTTCCTCACGTAGAACTGGCCTATATTCTCGATGTTGGTCCGGTAATCCCCCTCTGCCTGCAGGAACACCTGCCACTGGCGGCCGAAGCGGTTGAAGTAGTTGATGAATCCGCTCCCCATGAAGCTCTGCAGCACCTTGTAGACATCGGAGATGCTAACGCCCTGCTTCAGCACCTTGTCCCGGTCCACGTTCACGAACAGCTGCGGCACGGTGGGGAGGAAGGTGGTGGTGACCCGCGCCAGCTCAGGCCGCTTCTGGGCCGCTTCGATGAACTTTTTCGTGTTTTCGGCGAGGAAAGCTATGTCCTTCCCGGCACGGTCTTCGAGGATGAAGGTGACCCCGCCCGAGGTGCCGACCCCCATGATGGCCGGCGGCGGGAAGGCGAAGCCCATTGCGCCCGGGATGCCGGCCATCTTTTTCGAGATCGATGCCTTGATGGCCTCGTACTTTTCTTCCGGCTTCTTCCGTTTGGCCCACTCCTCCAGCGAAACGAAGAAGAAGGCGCTGTAGGTATTCTGCACCTGGCTGAGCATGTTGTAGCCGATAACCGATGAGCAGTACTTCACACCGGGAGTGCTGGTGATGATATCCTCGGCCTGCCGCGCCACTTCTCCGGTGCGCTGGAGCGAGGCGGCATTGGGCAACTGGATGCCGGCGAAGATGAACCCCTGGTCTTCGTCGGGGAGGAAGCTGCTGGGAATGTGCTTGCCGGTGATTCCCGCCAGCAACGCAATACCCAGCAGGAGGACGAGGCTGATCAGGCTTTTCCGTATGGCGATGCTGCAGCCGCTGATGTAGCCGTCCGTGGCCCGGCCGAAGACCCGGTTGAACCAGTCGTAGAACTTCTGCAGGGGACCGGTCCCCTTGACCTTGGGCTTCAGCAGCAGCGCGCACAGCGCCGGGGAAAGGGAGAGGGCGTTGAACGCCGAGAAGATCACCGATATGGCGATGGTCACGGCGAACTGCTGGTAGAGCTGGCCGGTGATCCCTGGAATGAAGGCGGTGGGGACGAACACGGCCGACAGGATGATGGCGATGGCGATGACCGGGCCTGACACCTCTTCCATGGCTTTCAGGGCTGCATCCTTGGGTGACATCCCGTGCTCGATGTGGTGCTCCACCGCCTCCACGACAACGATTGCGTCGTCCACCACCAGGCCGATGGCGAGCACCAGGCCGAACAGGGAGAGGGTGTTGATGGAGAAGCCCAGCATGGGGAAGACGATGAACGTGCCGATCAGCGAAACCGGAACCGCCAGGAGGGGTATCAGGGTGGCGCGCCATCCCTGCAGGAAGATGAAGACCACGAGCACGACCAGGAACAGCGCCTCGAGGAAGGTCTGCTGGATTTCCTTCATCCCCTCGGTGACCGCCAGCGTGGTATCCAGGGCCACAGTGTAGTCCAGGCCAGGCGGGAACCTCTGCTTCAGCTCTTCCATCAGCTTCTTGGTGCCGGTGGCGGCCTCCAGGGCATTGGTCCCGGGCATCTGGTAGAGTGCGATGAGGGCGCACGGCTTACCGTTCAGCCGTCCCTCCAGGTTGTAGGTCTGGGCGCCCAGTTCGATGCGGGCTACGTCCTTCAGGCGGACGATGGAGCCGTCCGGGTCGGCGCGGAGCACGATATCGCCGAATTCCCGCTCGGTCTGGAGGCGTCCCTGGGCCCGCACGGTGAACGTGAACTCCTGCCCCCTGGGGATCGGCGGTCCGCCCACCTGGCCTGCCGGATTCACGGTGTTCTGGGCGCTGACTGCGTTCATGATCTCGGGGATAGTGATGTTGAGCTTGGCCAGCTGGTCCGGCTTCACCCAGATGCGCATGGCGTACTGGCCCGCCCCGAAAACGGTGACGCTGGCGATCCCCTTGACGCGGGTCATCTGGTCATTAATGTTGATGTAGGCGTAGTTGGCCAGGAATATGTTGTCGTAGGTCCCCTTGGGGGAGTAGAGGGCGAACATGATCAGGGGCGACGATGTCGACTTCTGCACCGTGACCCCGTAGTTGCGTACATCGGACGGCAGTTGCGACTCTGCCTGTCCTTCGCGCATCTGGGCCAGCAGCTGGTCGGTGCTGGCGTCGGTCTTGAGGTCGAAGTAGTTGTAGAGGATCATGGACCCGTTGTTGGCGTTGACGGAGTACATGTAGTCCAGGTTGTCCACCCCGGACATCTGCTGCTCGATGGGCGTGGCCACCGACTGCTCCAGGGTGAGGGCGTCGGCGCCGGTGTAAGTGGCGTTCACCTGGATTGCCGGCGGGACGATGTTGGGGAACTGGGCGATCGGCAGTCGCGACATTGCCACCAGGCCGCCGATGACCATGAGGATCGAAATGACCATGGCAACTATGGGACGATTGATGAAGAATCTTGACATGGCGGCCTACCTTTTCCCGGCCGGCTCCGGAGCGGGTGCCCCGGACGCTTTCCTGTCGGCCGATTTCGGTCCCACTTCGCCGTGCGGCACGAACGGTCTGGGGTTGACCGGCATTCCATCCTTGACCTTTTGAACGCCTTCGGCCACCACGTTCTCGCCCGGCTGCAGCCCCTTGCTCACCACCTGCAGGGAACCGACGCGCTGACCTGTTTCAACCGGCCGGATGCTGACCTTGTTGTCGGGGCCGACCACGGCCACCATGAGTTTCCCCTGCATCTCAGTGATGGCCCGCTGCGGAACCAGCAGCGCGTTCCGCTCGATCCCGATCCTGGCCCTGACCTTGGCGAACTGTCCCGGACGCAGCAGGTTCCCGGGGTTGGGGAACAGGGTGGCGACCTTGATGGTCCCGGTCTTGGGATCGACCTGGCGGTCGGCGAAGCTGATTTCTCCCTTGTGGGGAAAGGTGCTCCCGTCGGTCAGGATCAATTCCAGCTCGGTCTTGTCGGTCTTCTTCGCACGGTTCTCCATGGACTTCAGATACTGCTGCTCACTTATGGGCACATAAACCCGGATGGGATTCACGGTCGAGACCGTGGTCAGTTCACCGCCGTGGTTCGGCCCGACCAGGTCGCCGATCTGGGCCTTGGCGATGCCCGCAACTCCGTCGATGAGGGAGGTGACCTTGGTGAACCCCAGGTCGAGGCGGGCCTTTTCAACCTCTGCCCTGGCCGCGATCACGGCCGCGTGGGTGGACTGCTCTGTGCCGGTTGCATCGTCCAGGTCCTTCTGGCTGACCGCGTTCTGGGCAGCCAGGGGCTTGACGCGCTTCAGGTTGGCCTTGGCCGTGGCCCAGCGTGCTTCCTGCTGGCCCAGCTGTCCCCTGGCCTGGTCGAGGTTCGTCTGGAAAACCCGGGGATCGATCCGGAACAGCACCTGGCCTTTCCTGACCACATCACCCTCCCGGTAGTTCTGGCTGATGAGGTAGCCGTCGACCTGGGGCCTGATGTTGGCGTTGACGGAACCGTCGGTGGAGGCTACCCACTCCAGGTAGACCGGGACATCCTGCTGGACGGCAGGCGCGACTTCCACCACCGGAGGCGGCGGGGCTGCGGCCTGCTTTTTTTTGCAGCCGGGAACGGAACAGAGGATAAGCGGGAGCAAGATCGCTGATACGAGACGGTACAGCGAATTGAAATGGGTTTTTCCGATATGATTCATAGCGATCCTCCCCGGGTAGAATCACGAATTGTGGTCAATGTTGTTTGTCCGGATAGATGGCCGTATCACAGCGGCGCTCCGTAACGCCGTCTATTTCGCCAGCGGCACGGCATCCGCCAGTTCGTAACGCAGGGCGGCGCGGATCTTGTTCTCGATCTGCAGGTAGCGCGCAACCTTCATGGCGGGTAGGGCCTTGTACAGCTTGGGCGCAAACATTTTCTTGATGGCTGCCTCCGCCTGATCGATGGATATCAGTTCAGTGACCATTTTCCTTGCCTTATCGTCCGTGATGGTATTTTTATTGTACTCGGCAGCATAGGACTGGATCAGATCCGCAACCCTGCCGTTGAGCTTGTCCAGTTCAGCCTGGTATTCGTCGTAGACCGGCCAGAATTTCTGGGCCTCGGTTTCGGTCAATTGCATGTTTGCCGCCACCAGAAGTTTCTTGTCGGCCTTGATTTTCTCCAGCATGATCTGCATGTCGCTTTCCGTGGGCTCCTGTGCGGCGAATGCGGGCAGAGAGAGGGACAGGGCCGAGATGATGATGAGAATGACGATTTTTTTCATGGTTCAGGATCCTTTCGTTTCTGAAGATGGCTGTTGCGTCTCAGGCAGTTCGACTTTCTTCCAGCCGGGGCCGGGGTTGAAAAGTTTCAAGACCGAGGCCGTCTCGGCAGTCTTCCGTCCCAGGTCTTTCTGGTACACGATGCCCTCATGATTGACGATGAAGGACATGATGCCGGATACCCCGTACTTCGCGGGATAGGCGATCAAAGCTACGCCCCCGATCAGGTGCCCGTTCACCAGGTAATCGTAGGCGCCGCCGTTTGCCTGTTCACCCTGGGCGGTCAGTATCCGGTAGAAGTATCCGTGAAAAGGAGAGGGGCCTTCTCCGCTTTTCTTTTCCGCATACCCCTCGGACCTTGCCTTGGCGAAAAGCTCCCCCAATGGGCTCGGCTCTTCGCCTTCCGCAGTCTGCCAGTAGAGTCCGTTTTTCTTGCCCGGATCGCTCCAGAACCTGGCTGCATACTCCCGCATGCCATTACCGGGATAGTCGTTCATGGCATACTCCAGTTCAGCATCGATGAAGGCCAGGCAGGTCTGGATGGTATCCAGTTCGTTGGCGCCGATGCGCCGGTTGATTATTTCCTGGATGCCGGCCTGGGTGTCGAAACGCCACCGTTTGTTTTTCCTGACGATGGGAATGGGGAAGGGCCACTCGTTCTGGCCTATGACGAGGACAGCCCTGCTTTTCCCCTCCCGATCCAGGCGCTGCATTTCATCGTAAGCCGAAAGAAACCGTTCCCGGATGCGGCGGTCGGCAATTTCGTCGCCGGAAATCAATTTCTCGCTGCCTGGTCCGAGGATGACTTTGACCGATGCCCTGTCGGCTTTCTTCAACGAATTGACGAGCGCATGGACCGCCTTTTCCGGTGAATCGAAGGTTTTCTGCCTTGCCGTGGCAGCCAATGAAGGAACTGACAGGAAAACGGCTGTGAGGATCAGCGCCAGCCGGGTTATCATCCTCAGCCACCCGGGGGGTCCGGCTTGTTCCCGTAACATAGAGAATTTCATAGTGCCTCCTTAAAGGTTCTCAGGTGTGTGCAGTGAATAAATCCCATGAAGTTTTCACTGCCGGAAATGTCGCGTTCCCCTACCTGCGACGTCCTCCACCTCCTCCGTGGGATCCACCTCCGAACCCTCCGCCGCGAGAACCGCTGCTCATGCTGCTGCCACTGAAGCCTCCCGAAGAGCTGCCGCGGGACATGCTTTGGCGGCTCTGGCTGCCACGGCTGCTGAATTCCCGGGCGGAAGAGCCCCTGTCCATGCCCGAGAAGGCATTCGATTTGCCGCTGTCCCGCTGGGGAGTGCCCGAATCCCGGTTCGTCCTGCCGGTCCCCCGGCTCCGGTCCACCTGGTTGGCACTGGCGATTCGGTCGGCTCCGGAGCCCCTGCTCATCTGCCCCGCACTTGAACGCTGTCCTGTTCCGCTGCGCCCAAGGTCACGCTGTACTGCGTTTGCCCGTCCGCGGTAGCTTTCCCGGGATTTTACGGCTCCGGTAGAAGCACCCCTGTTGTATTTGGTTGCAGTTGCACTGTCACGGTAGGCAACGCCGCCCCGGTGAGAGGGATTATGCTGCCAGTTCCCCTTTCCGCCCTGGTATTGCGCCGCGTAATTTCCGCGGTTGATGTTGTTGTTTATGTTGATGTTCCGGTTGACGTTGTAGTTGATGCTGCCGCCACCTCCATGCCAGTCGCAGTGCCCCCAGGCATAACCCCATGCCGCTCCCACGGCAACGCCGGCGGCGAAGGAGAAGGCTGCCGCACCGGCATAGTAACTGGGAGGATAGTAGTATGCGGGCGGGTAGGCCGGGTAGGGCCAGGCCCCATATACTACCGTGGGATTGTAGGTCGGGACGTAGACAACCTGGGGATTGGCCTGCTGGATGACGATGGTTTCCTTCTCCACGACTACCTTCTGCTCCTTGGTGGTCTTGAGGTTGCCCGCTGACCGGGCCTTGGCGCGCAGGGACTGGACCGCCTTCATGACGTCCTGCTGCTGCGCCAGGAAGGCATCACCTACTTTCTGGGTCAGATCGATCTTCTCGCTCATCGCGCCGAGCACCTCGGGGAAGTTGACCAGGGACTTCACGCTCGGATCCCACGGTTGCTTCTCCAGCGCTGCGGTCAGCGCATCCCCTTTCAGTCCCTTGTTCTGCTTTGCCCACCGGTCGGCCTGGACAATCTCCAGGGGGTAGGTGGAGGCGATCAGGATCTGGGCCAGGACGTCATCGGGATAGAGTGCGATGGGTGCCAGAATCTGCTCCAGTTCCGCCTGGCTCAATGGTTTTGGCTGCGGTTCCTGGGCGTAGGGGCCGGCGGGCAGGGCAAGCAGCAGGGCCAGGCTCACGGCAACCGCCTTCATAAACTGTCGCATTCCTTTCATTGTTGCTCCTTTCCGGGTTGCATTCCCGGTGAAACACATTTTCACAGCGTATCATGCGGCGGACAGTTCTACTCGGGGTATATCCTGGTAATCTTTGTTCCCTGCAGCCCGAGGCCCGCCATCAGCCCTTTCTGGCTGAAGAAGAACGCATAGATCTCCTTCCGGGCGGTCGTGGTCGTGAGTGCCCTGGCGACGCCCGCATCCACGATGACGATGCTGGGGCCGACGCCGATCTCCCATCCGCTGCTCCGGTCAAGGTAGCCTACGGCCGAGTCGGACATGAAAATGAGGGCGTAGCCGAATTTCTGGATGCCCGCCTGCAGCCCGTAGGACGCGGAAGCGGTGTTGTAGTATGCGGTGGTCACGCCTGCTCTGCGCAGAGCGCCGTTGCCTCCCTGGACTCCCACGATGAATCCCAGCTTGACGATGCTCGGGAAAACCAGGATGGCCTTGGCCTCTTTAGCCAGCATGCTCGCCACGGGAGAGCTTTCGAAGAGTTGCTGCATGGCAGCATCGACCTCGCTGTCGATATCCGCCTTGCTGGCGGCGTTGACTGCGCCCGGACTCATGACTGAAAAGACGAAGAGCCCTGAGACAATGGTTGTTGCTAACGATCTGATAAGGGATCTCATTTTATTCTCCTTCCGCAACATGTTTTATGGCCGGGTTTCTATCGGTCTGCACTTCCTGTTACTATCCCATATTTGTGCCAACACCCCGTCGGTACGTGTGAATACCCTAAGATCCGGTAATAATGGAATATTAGCGCTGAACTGCCCGACAGATCGGTTGTCGCCTCCGGTAGGGTGAGACGATATATCGCACAGAAGGCGATATATCGTCTTCTCTCTGTGCTTTGGCTGCAGATAGAGAGAGCGAGAGGGAAATGAGATTGATGTCGTCAAATGCCCGGACAGAGGAACTTGCCAGGTGGAATAACGAGTGGTCCGGACGAAATGTCGCCTTGAAATCCGGAACCGGATTGATAAAATAATTAAATATCAAGAGAGCAAACTGCCATCTCCGTGTGAAACGAAGCATCTCTAGACAGTTTATACGGTGATTTGATGAAATTGTCCGAAGTGAAGCAGCGACGTGATCACATCGCATCGGAATCGCATAACAAACAGCGCGTTTCCCCGGAGAATGCAGCTTCAAAAGGCACATCGCTCAGTTCGCGGCTTGATGACCTTCGGCGTAAGACCTTGGAACTCATGGGTCCCTATTTGACGATGTCAATTGATCAGATTGACTCGGAAATCAGCGTGAGCCTCAGGACAATCGCCGAAACTCTCTGTCTTGACCGATGTTTTCTCGCCCAATTTCCGCTCTCTCAGAAAAGTCTTGTGTGCACACACTTCTACGAGACAGCGGGGAGTAAGCATTCTTTGACTTCCAGTGATATTTCGGTTCCTCGGTGGCTTGTCCGAAAGATCGAGAGTGGGCAGTGTACATCGGTTTCCAAGATGGATGATTTGCCTAAAGACGAGAGAGAAGCAAGGGAGTACTTCACGCGTGGGGGGACACAATCGCAAGTAGCGCTTCCTCTGGAAATTGACGGGGAAGTGGTCGGGGGCATGGTCTTGGAGACCACCCATGCCGCAATCGAATGGCCGGATGCGGTTTTCAGTACTCTCAAGCCTATGGCTGATGTCTTTGCGTTGTCCATTCAACGGAAGAGAAAGAAACTGGAGTACAGTGAAAGAATGCGTTTCGAAATCCTCCTGGCGAACCTTACCGCCAGATTCGTCCAGTTGGAGGCTGACGAGGTTGACGAGCAGATCGAGCACTCACTTGAGAAAATAGGGGAATTTTTCCAGGCAGACCGGTGCGGAATTCATGTGGTTTACACTGACCGTGAAGACATCAGAATCAGTCATGACTGGTATGACAAAGGCATAAAGAAGGTGCCAAAGGATACCAATATTGCTCTCCTCTTTCCCTGGTCGTACGAGAGGCTTGTCAGGGATCGGCAAAGCATTTCCCTTTCCAATATCTGCGACCTCCCGCCAGAGGCATGGAAAGACCTTGCATCATACAAGGCAATGGGAGTTCGTTCATCCATAAATATCCTGCTGTCTTCGGGGAAATCCATCTTTCATGTTTTTGCCTTGAACAACATCAACACTGAACGGCTTTGGTCAACTGAGTACGTATCGCGTCTGCGCCTCGTCGGTGAGGTTTTCGCGAATGCTCTGACTCGCAAACAGGCCGAAGTCGAGCTGAAGAAATCATATAAAGAGATACGGAACCTCAAGGACAGGTTGCAGGATGAGGCCGAGTTTCTCAGGTCGGAGATACGGTCCTGCCATGGTAGCGAGGAGATAATCGGCCAGAGCAGGGCTCTCTCGATGGTCATGACACAAGCCGCACAGGTTGCGCCTACCGACTCTACCGTTCTCATCAGTGGGGAAACCGGTACCGGCAAGGAACTTATTGCCAGGGCCATCCATGACATGAGCGCCCACAGGGACAAGATAATGGTGAAGGTGAACTGCGCATCCCTGCCGCCCACCCTTGTGGAAAGCGAGCTGTTCGGCCGCGAGAAAGGGGCTTATACCGGCGCCTTGACGCGTCAGATCGGCCGCTTCGAGATGGCTGACGGTTCGACGATTTTCCTGGACGAAATCGCCGAACTGCCCCTGGAACTGCAGGCCAAACTGTTGAGGGTGCTCCAGGAGGGTGAATTCGAGCGGCTTGGGAGCCCCAAGACCATCAAGGTCCATATGCGGGTCATCGCCGCGACAAACCGCAACCTCATTGAAGCGGTCAAAACAGGGAAATTCAGGCAGGATCTCTTTTATCGCCTGAATGTCTTCCCGATCGCCGTGCCGCCGCTCCGCGAAAGGATCGAGGACATACCCATGCTGGTTTGGGCATTTCTCAACAATTTCTGCGACAAGATGGGCAAGCAGATCCTGAAGATCGAGAAACGCGACATGGAGGCCCTTCAGCGGTATTCATGGCCGGGCAACGTAAGGGAATTGAGAAACATCATAGAGCATGCCGTAATCATCAGCTCCGGTTCAACCCTGGTGATAAAACTGCCCCAGGATGCCGAAAAGGGAATTTCCTGGGCGAAGACGCTCGAGGAAGTCGAATATCGCCATATCATGGACGTTCTCCGCCATACGGCCGGCCGTATCAAGGGTGTTTCCGGTGCTGCGCGGATACTGGGAATGATCCCCTCCACCCTCACTTCCAGGATGAAAAAACTTGGCATCAGGCTCCACGACGAAAAGGAAAAGGGCGAAATATCATCCTGAAGCCGGTATTTCGTCCATCCTTCCACATAAACCCCTCGCCATTCAATTATAGAATTCCCGTTATTTCAACAACCTGCGACCGCCCTCCTTTAATTTGCTGCTTGGCATGAATCTCGGATAGCGGTTCGTATGATGATACTTTCAATCGTCAAAATTGTGCCGGCCCTCGGGAAGAGGGATGAGCTCCTGCACGTGCTGCGCTCCATCGTGGGACCGATGCAGGCGATGAGCGACTGCCTGGACTGCCTCATCTGCCAGGAAGACGGGGATGACGGGGAGATCATCTTCCTGGAGCACTGGGAGTCCTGGGAAGCCTTCATGCGGCACATACGATCGGAACTCTACGGGAGGATGCTGGAGGCGATGGAACTCTCCCGGCGCGAGCCGGAAGTCTCCTTCTTCGAGGTTTCGGCCATGCGGGGGATGGATCTTCTCAAGGCGGTAAGAAGCCAGAGGCCGTGAATCACGGTCATGATGGGCAGTTTCAATTCAAGCTGATGAAATGACCGTGCAAGAATTCAAAATGAACAAGGAGGAGAACAATGAAAAAGCTGATGAGTATGTTCGTGGCCTTGTCGTTCGCAGCAGGCGGGCTGTTGATCGGCGGTTGCGGCGCCAGTTACCAGGCGCGCAGCGTGGATATCCAGAACGCCACGTTGTTCAACCCGTCCATCCTGCAGAAAGGCGGGGAAGGTCAGGCCCTCTACCGCTACGTGAATCCCGATGCGAAAATCAAGCAGTACGACAAGGCCATCATCGACCCGGTCATCATCGTCAAGGAAGCGCAGCTTGACGCGGACGAGCTTGGCAACTACCAGAAGCTCGCCACGAATGCCTTCATTTACCTGACCGATGAGCTCAAACAGGACTATCAGATAGTGGACACGCCTGCGCAAGGCACCATGAGGATACAGTTGGCCATCGTCGATGCCGACAGCTCGAAACCGGGACGTAATGTCCTTTCATCGGTCATGCCCATCGGCATCGGCGTAAATGCACTGAAATACGCCGCCACCGGCAAACAGTCCGGAGTCGGAGAAATCACGGCCGAGTTCAAGGTGACCGATGCCGCGACCGGAGCTCTTCTGGGAGCGGCACTTGATAAACGTGTCGGCGGCAAGGATCCGAAGGCTATCACCGATACCTGGTACAACGCGGATGAAGCACTGAAATACTGGGCGAAAAAGGTCCGCTACGTCATGTGCACCGAACGGGGCGGGGCAGGCTGCGTAAAGCCATGACCCTGGTGTGCAGGTCAACGTACAAGAGGTGCTTATGGGCCTGCCCGAACTTCATCTCGAAAAAACCGGGGACGGAAGCCTCCGGCTGATCCTGACCGGGGAGTGGAAGCTGGCCAACAGCCTTCCCTCCCCGGGAGAGCTGGAAAGCGTTCTTTCGGCCGATCCGGAGATCACACGCGCCGATTTTGATACGAAAGGCATGGAAGGCTGGGATAGCGGTCTCCTTACCTTCCTGCTTGCCGCCATGGATCACTGCACGCTCAAAAAGGTAGCGGTGGACAGGGAATGCCTTCCCTCCGGCGTCAACCGTCTTCTTTCCCTTGCCGCCGCTGTTCCGGAACGCTCGGGCGCCAGGCGCGGAGGGGCCCAGGCCCCGTTCCTCGACCGCATTGGATCCTCGGCCATCGATTTCTGGCGATCGCTGCTGGACATGGTCACCTTCATCGGTGAGACGTTCACGTCCGTTGTCCGCCTGGTAACCGGCCGGGCACGGTTCCGGGGCTCGGACATGCTGCTCATCCTCCAGGAATGCAGCGCCGACGCGCTTCCCATCGTCTCCCTCATCAGCCTCCTGGTCGGACTGATCCTGGCTTTCGTCGGGGCGATACAGCTCAAGCTGTTCGGCGCGCAGATTTATGTTGCCGACCTGGTGGGGATCGGGATGGTGCGGGCCATGGGCGCCATCATGACCGGCATCATCCTGGCAGGCCGCACCGGCGCGGCTTTTGCGGCCAGCATCGGCACCATGCAGGTCAACGAGGAAATCGACGCTTTGCAGACCACGGGCGTTTCGCCCATGGACTTCCTGGTCCTGCCGCGGGTGCTGGCGTTGTCGCTCATGATGCCGCTCCTCACTGTCTATGCCGACCTGATGGGAATCCTGGGCGGCCTCATCGTGGGCGTGCTCGGCCTCGATCTGAGCGCAATGGAGTATTACCAGGAGACGAAAAAGGCGATCGGTTTGACCAATGTCTGGATCGGGGTCTTTTCGGGCTTGGTTTACGGCGTCCTGGTGGCCATGGCCGGATGCATGCGCGGGATGCGGTGCGGACGCAGCGCTTCGGCGGTCGGAGATGCCACTACCTCCGCGGTGGTCACCAGCATTGTCAGCATCGTCGTGGCGACGGCCATCATCACGGTTCTTTGCAACATCCTGGGGATTTGAACTATGGGCAAAGAAACTCACATATCAGTACAGGACCTCACCATGGCATACGGCAGCTATGTCCTGCAGAAGGATCTAACCTTTACCGTCAACCGGGGGGATGTGTTCATCATCATGGGAGGGAGCGGATGCGGCAAGAGCACCCTTCTCCGCCACCTCGTCGGTCTCAAGGCTCCGGCACGGGGAGCGGTGCTGTACGGCAGCTTCAACTTCTGGGAAGCGGAGCCGGAAGAGCGGGACCGGATGATGCGGCGTATCGGCGTCATGTACCAGAGCGGAGCGTTGTGGAGTTCCCTGACCCTGGCCGAGAACGTGGCACTTTCCCTGGAACTGTACACGAAGCTGAAACCTTCGCAGATCCGGGAGATCGCCTCCCTGAAGCTCGCCCTTGTCGGCCTTGCCGGGTTCGAGGACTACTATCCCTCCGAGATCAGCGGCGGGATGAAAAAGCGGGTCGGCATTGCCCGGGCCATGGCGCTCGACCCGGAGATCCTGTTTTTCGACGAGCCTTCGGCCGGGCTCGATCCGGTCAGCGCGCGCCTCCTGGACGATTTGATCCTGGAGCTGAAGGAGAGCCTCGGCACCACGGTGGTGGTTGTCACCCACGAACTGGCGAGCATCTTCGCCATCGGGAACAATTCGGTGTTCATCGACCCGACGGAGAAGACCATGATTGCCACCGGGCATCCCAAAAGGCTGCTGGAGGAGTGCGAGCATCCCACGGTGCGGAATTTCCTGACCCGTGGGGAAGCCAGGGCGGAAGCGAAGCCCGGGGAGCATCCGGCCCCGTGCTTCCTGGCCTGATCGAAGAGAGATGGAGACGGCCTGCTGCGAACTGCCAGCCGCCGTTGTCGAGACAAGGAGGGGGGGATATAAATGGCAAAACCGGCAAGCAAGACACTCATCGGCGCCTTCGTGGTGGGGGCCGTGGCCCTCGTGGTGGTCGCCATTGCCCTCTTCGGATCGGGGAAATTTTTCACGGAACGCCCACGGTTCATCATGTATTTCCCCGGGTCGGTCAATGGCCTCGAAATCGGTTCTCCGGTGCAATTTCGCGGCGTGAAGGTCGGAGACGTAACCGATGTTTCGGCCAAGATCGACAGGAACCTGTCCGTGGTCATCCCGGTCATCGTCGAGGTCGACCAGGGGAGCATGGGCATACCGCAGGAAATTAAAAGAGAGATCGCGGGCCGCCGCTACCCGTACATCCAGCGGCTGATCGCCAAGGGCCTCAAGGCCCAGCTCCGCATGAAGAGCCTGATTACCGGGCAACTCTACGTTGCGGTGGATTTCTACCCCGACAAGACGACCCGGCTCCTGGGTCTTGACAAGCGGTATCCCGAGATACCGACCATACCATCCACGTCGGAAGTACTCATGGCCTCCCTGGAACAGGTCCCGCTCACCGATATCACCAACAAGCTCCTCAAGGTGACCGAGGGGATCGAGAAAATAATCAACTCCGCGGAAATCAAGGGGAGCGTGAAGAATCTGGACACGGATCTCAAAGTCCTTGGCGACCTCATCAGGAACCTCAATGCGGAGATCAAGCCGACTCTGGTGAATCTCAGGGATACCTCGATTGCGGCACGCGGCGCTTTCGCCCAGGCAGAAAAGACCTTTGCCTTCAATGAGGGCGCACCCGGGAAAATGGCGGAGAGTCTGCAGAAAACGCTTGAAGATCTGCGTGTGACCATCACGTCATACGAGAAGCTGGCTGACCGGAATGCCAACCTCGGCTACGATCTGGCCAAGACGCTGCAGGAAATCGATGGTGCGGCCAAATCCTTCCGCTCGCTCGCCGAATACCTGGAACGCCATCCCGAGTCCCTGGTGAAGGGCAAAAAGCCGCCGAAGGGGGAATGACATGAACACGAGAAAACGCATCATTTCCACGCTTGTGGCCATTGGTGTGACCGCCTTCCTTGGCGGCTGTTTCGGGAGCAGTCCCAGTTCCCGATTCTACACCCTTACCTCCCACGAATTCCGCGGAGGGTCTGTCGACGAAGGGACGGAAGTGGTCGTGGGGGTCGGGCCGGTCGGCATCCCGTCCTACCTGGACCGGAGGCAGATCGTGACCCGCAACGGCAGGAACGGCATCGAGATCGCGGAATACGAGCGGTGGGGAGGATCGTTCGACGACGAGATAATCCGGCTGTTGGTGAACGATCTTGCGGCGCGCCTGGCAGGCAAGGGAATTACCGTGGTTCCGTGGCGGTCGGTTACCCTTGCGGAATCCCCGACAGTCTACCGTATACCGTTCAGTATCGACCGGTTCGACGGTGTGCTTGGCGGAACCGTCGTGCTGAACGCCACCTGGGCGGTGTTCGTGAAGAAGGGCAAGCAGGAAAAAGTGATCATGGTGCGGGAGTCCTCGATAACCGAAACTGTCGCGGGAAAGGGCTACGATGCACTTGTGTCTGCAATGGGAACGGCAGTGAAAAATCTTGGCAAAGAAATGGCCGACGGTCTCCAGTCAGTTGCCGGCCAGACGAATCACCAATGAAAATTGCATGAAAAGGGAAGGAGCTGTCTTGTTCTTCTTCACTTGTTGAAAATCGGGCCGGGGGGGGACGACACGAAAGACAGCGTACAGGTTTCCTCGATGAGCAGGCCTTGATGCGGATGTCTTTCCTCGATGTGGCGCGTGGTCAAATTTCCCCCCGGACTGTCCCAAAGGGAAATACTGCGATAATATATGGAGATGAAACCGGTTTGATCCCCTGCCGGAAAAGTTGCCTTGCTCCGAGGGGCCGGAAAAAGGGCGGAATATGCCAGCAGCGGATTACTGCATGTGTTGCGGTATGCTCGACCGGGCTCGGGAAGGGTGTTTTGCTTATCCCGCGCTAAACATGACGTCCCTGCCTCTTCCCGATAACCGGCCGATCTGTGTTGATTTGTGAGGTGCGTATTTCAGGAGGCTTCAATGGCTCTGCCGCTGAACAAAACCAAGATAGTCTGCACCATAGGCCCGGCGTCCGATTCTCCCGAAATGATGGAAGGGATGCTGCTGGCGGGCATGAACGTGGCGCGGTTGAATTTTTCCCATGGGGACTTTTCCGGCCATGGGGAGGTGATCCGCAACCTGCGGGCTGCCTCGCGCTCGACGGGGAGACGCCTGGCGATCATGGCGGATCTGCCGGGCCCGAAGATGCGTATCGGCCAGCTGGACAATGAACCCGTGGATCTCAGGTCCGGTGACCGTTTCACCCTGACCGCCGAGGAAGGGGTGGGCGCAGCAGGCCGGGTCTCGGTCAGTTTTGCCGAACTCCCGCGGGTTGTCCTGCCCGGAGCGACACTGTACCTGAACGACGGCCTGATACAACTGGAAGTCGAGAAAGTCGAGGGCAATGATGTCGCCTGCCGGGTGGTCGTGGGTGGCGAACTGCGGTCGCGCAAGGGACTCAACCTTCCGGGCATCGACCTGGGCATCAGCGCGTTTACCGACCATGACCGCGCGTGCCTGAAGTTCGCCCTGGAAAACGGCGTGGAAGCGGTCAGCCAGTCTTTCGTCAATACCGCGGACGACATCAGGGCGGTGCGTTCCGCCGCGGCCGAACTGGGATACCAGCCTTTTGTCATCGCCAAGATCGAACGCTCGACTGCGCTGGAGCATGCGGATGAAATCATCGAGGCGGCCGACGGGATCATGATCGCCCGCGGCGACCTGGGCGTGGAGGTGCCCATCGAGCAGATTCCCGTGATCCAGAAACGCCTGATGCGGCTGGCCAACATGCGCGCCAGACCGGTCATCACGGCGACGCAGATGCTGGAATCCATGACCGTGAACCGCCGCCCCACGCGGGCGGAGGCAACGGACGTGGCAAACGCGATCCTTGACGGGACCGACTGCGTCATGCTCTCCGGCGAATCGGCCATGGGGAGTTACCCGGTCGAGGCCGTGGAAATGCTGGCGAAGATCGCAGCCGCCATCGAACCGCAGCGGCCGCCCAACAGGGTCAGCGAGCTGTTCGGGGGAGGCGGCCCGGGAAAGAAGGTGCGGCCGAGCCACCTCATTGCCCTGGGTGTGGAGGCGAGCATCGAATATGTCACTCCCTCGGCGGTTTTCGTGCCGACACACAGCGGGGCGACTGCCCGGCGGATCGCCTCTTTCCGGCTTCCCGTATGGATCACGGCGATCAGCAGCAGCGAGGCCACCTGCCAGCGGCTCCAGTTCTCTTCAGGGGTGATGGCGGTGCACGAGCCCGATCATCCCGGGGATTGGAAGGCGTACGCCAGGGAATGGCTGGACAGCCACGAGCTCGAGGGGAAGCTGGTTATTCTCACTGAAGGCCCCTCGACCAGACACCCGGACGCGAACCACCGCATGGAGATCATCGACCTGACGGGGTAACCATAGTCGCGTCTCCAGTTCAATGAACAAACATTTCGGGAGAGGTCTCTATAATGAACGCATTGATTTTTCTAATACTGTTCCCACTGGCGATTTCTCTGCTGGCAATGCTGCTTCCCCGCGGCATGCCCGGCAGGAAAGTCATCGGCACCATAGCAAACGCAGTCCTGTGCGCAGTGCCGGTCTATCTGTTGTTTTCACACCTGGACCAGAAGGCCTCATATTTCAGCCTCGATTCCGATCTCGTCAACACGGCCATGCTGGTCCTCGAAGTCTTGATCGCGGCTTACATCATCCGTCTTTCAATCAGGGCCAAGAGATACCTGCCTATTGTTCTGGTGGTGGTCCAGTTGGTCACCGTACTCGGCTTCGAGTTCGTCTACGGGCATTCCATCCGGGTCGAACACAGCCTGTTCATGGATATGTTCTCCATCATCATGGCGCTGATCGTCGGCATCATCGGCAGCGCCATCTGCCTGTACGGGTTCGGCTACATGCCCGAATACCACCACCACTACCCGGAAGTGAAAGACCGGCGCAACTTCTTCGCGTTCCTCATGTACCTGTTCCTGTCGGCGATGTTCGGCATCATCTTTTCCAACAGCCTCATGTGGCTGTTCTTTTTCTGGGAAGTGACGACGCTCTGCTCCTTCCTGCTGATCGGCTACCGTGACGACAAGGCTTCCCGGGACAGTGCGTTCCGGGCGTTGAACATGAACCTGATCGGCGGCGTCGTGTTCGCCTTCGGCATCGTGTACCTGTTCATTTCCACCGGTGCGATGGAACTGGACAAGCTGCTTCAGCTTGAAAAAGGCGCGGTCCTGCTCCCGGCCGTGTGTTTCGCCTTCGCCGGGCTGGCCAAGTCGGCCCAGTTCCCCTTCTCGTCGTGGCTGACCGGCGCCATGGTCGCTCCCACCCCGGTGTCGGCCCTGCTCCATTCCAGCACCATGGTCAAGGCCGGGGTCTATCTCATCCTGCGTGTCTCGCCGGTGATGGAGAACACCGTGGCAGCCCAGATGCTCACCCTGATCGGCGGGGTAAGCTTCATCGTCACCGCCATGATTGCGATCTCCCAGAGCAACGCCAAGAAGGTGCTGGCCTACTCCACCATCTCCAACCTGGGCCTGATCGTGGCCTGCGCCGGCGTAAACACGCCTGCCGCGGTGTGGTCCGCACTGCTCCTGATCATCTTCCACGCGGTGGCCAAGTCGCTCCTGTTCCTGTGCGTGGGCATCATCGAGTACAAGCTGGGGAGCCGCGACATCGAGGACATGGACTTCCTCATCATGCGCCTGCCGAAGCTGACGGCGGTTATGATGATCGGCATGGCGGGGATGTTCCTGGCGCCCTTCGGCATGATCATCAGCAAGTTCGTGACCCTCAAGGCTTTCGTCAACGCCAACCCGGCCATGGCGATCATCCTGGCCTACGGCAGCGCGGCCACGGTCATCTTCTGGACCAAGTGGATGGGAAAGATCATGTCCATCCGTCATGGCGAGCAGGAGGTCGTGGAACACCGGGTCAGCAACTGGGAATGGACCACGCTCGGGATACTGGCGGTGGCGACCGTGGCGGTCTGCCTGGCCTTTCCCTTCATTTCCTTCCACGTGATCGACCCCTACCTGATGGAACTCTTCAACAGGGTGCCGCCGGTGGACACCTTCAACGTTCTCATCATATTCGCCATCATGTTCAGCCTGCTGGTCCTGCTTCCCCTCGGGCTCCTGTACTATGCGTTCATCGACAAGGAGTACAAGCGGGTGGGCACCTATCTCGGCGGGGGGAATATCGGAAATGTAACCTTTGAAGGGGCGATGGCGTCCACTCAGCCCATTCAGCTGAAGAACTACTACATGGAGAAATACTTCGGGGAGGAACGTCTGTTCTACGTGGGCGTATTCGTGTCCCTGACACTGATCTTCATCATGTTCGGAGCAACTGCCCTATGAAAAGCATCCACGAAATACTGCTGTCCTGGGGAATGATCGATCGGGCGCTGGCGTTCGTCCTGCTGGCGCCGCTGGCGGGAGGCCTCCTGGCCGGTATCGACCGGAGGGTGAGCGCGCGTTTTCAGGGGAGATACGGTCCCCCGGTCCTGCAGCCGTTCTACGACGTCCTCAAGCTGTTCCGCAAGGAAAGGATCATCGTCAACAAGTTCCAGGACTTCAATATCGTGCTCTTCCTGGTCTTTACCGTTTTTTCCGGCGCCCTGTTCTTCATGGGCGCGGACCTGCTGCTGACGATCTTCAGCCTGGCCCTGGCCGGCACCTTCTTCGTGCTGGCCGGATTCTGCGTCGCCTCTCCTTACAGCCACCTGGGGGCGGAGCGGGAGATCATACAGATTGCCGCCTACGAGCCCATGGTCATCCTCATGGCCGTGGGCATGTACCAGGTCACGGACAGCTTCAAGGTAGCGGAAATCGCGCAGTTCCAGGCGCCGCTGATCCTCTATCTCCCGGGCGTGTTCGCCGGTTTCCTCTACATCCTCACCATCAAGTTCAGGAAATCGCCCTTCGACCTGTCCCTGTCCCATCACGCCCACCAGGAGATCGTGCGCGGGTTGACCACGGAGTTCTCCGGTCCGGCCCTTGCCCTGATCGAGATCGCCCACTGGTACGAAAACGTGCTGCTCCTGGGCATGGTCTACCTGTTCTTCGCCTTCAACCCCTGGTTGGGCATTATCGCGGCGCTCGTAACCTATCTGTTCGAGATCTTCATCGACATGAACTATGCCCGCTTCAAGTGGCAGCTGACTTTCGGCAGCTCCTGGCTGTTCACCGCGGTGGCCGGGGTGTCCAATATCATCGTTCTCGGTCTCATGAGGATATAGAGGGGAGTAAAGGATATGGGATGGTTCAAGCGTTCACCCTGGATACTGCACTATAATGCCACCAGCTGCAACGGCTGCGATATCGAGCTTATCGTCAGCCTGTCTCCCCTGTATGATCTGGAGCGTTTCGGCATCATCAACACCGGCAATCCCAAGCACGCCGACATACTTGCGGTCACGGGGTCGGTCAACGAGAAGAGCAGGCAGGTGCTCATCAATCTGTACGAACAGATGCCCCATCCCAAGGTCATCATGGCGGTGGGCATCTGCGCAACATCAGGCTGTGTTTTCCAGGATTGCTACAATGTCATGGGAGGGGTCGACCAGGTTCTCCCGGTGGATGTCTACGTTCCGGGGTGCGCGGCCCGGCCGGAATCCATCATCGACGGGGTGATCAAGGCTTGCGAGATCCTGGAGGAGAGGGACAGGGAGCGGCGGAAGAAGGGGAAAGGACGATGACCATGACCGAACCACAGGAAATCACGCCCATTGAAATGCACGAACTGGTCGGCGCCGTCGCGGAATTGTACTCCGGGGGATATCGGTTCGTTCACGTGTGCTGCACTACGCTCGAAAGTTCCTATGAACTCACCTATACCTTCGACAGGGAATACCTCCTGAAAATCCTCCGGATAACCGTAACGCCGGACGAAGAAATTCCGAGCATCAGTGTCATATACCCCAATTCCTTTCTCTATGAAAATGAGATACAGGACCTTTTCGGCCTGAAAATAAGAAATATCGCCGTTGATTACCGCGGCACGCTGTACCGCACCGCCATCGATGCGCCTTTCAGCATCGCAACGCTCAAGGTGATGTTGACCCCGAAACAGGGGGGTGGGGCCCCGAAGGAAAGACCGGATAGCGCCAAGGTTCATGCCGATGCGTCCGGTGAACAGTCAACAACATGAGACAAGAGGTACCAAAGCTTTTTTTGCCACTAATGACGTTTCAAAGGAGCACCCCACATGGCACATAAGAATCTGATCCCCTTCGGACCCCAGCACCCGGTGCTTCCGGAGCCGATCCACTTCGACCTGGTAACCGAGGACGAAAAGGTTGTCGATGCCCTACCGTCCATCAGTTATGTCCATCGCGGCCTGGAATCCCTGGTGGACAAAAGGGACTTCATCGACTACGTGCACGTGGCGGACCGGATCTGCGGCCTGTGCAGCTTCATGCACAGCCTGGGGTACTGCCAGGCCGTGGAAGCGATCATGGCGATCGAAGTGCCGGAGCGGGCCCTCTATCTCCGCACCATCTGGGCCGAGCTCTCCCGGATTCACAGCCACATTTTCTGGCTCGGGGTGGCCGCTGATGCGTTCGGCTTCGAAAGCCTGTTCATGCAGGCCCTGCGGCTCCGCGAGCCGGTGCTGGACATCTTCGAGGAGACCACCGGGGGCAGGGTCATCCTGGGTACCAGCAAGGTCGGCGGCGTCAGGAGGGATATCGACAGCGACACCCTGAAGGGCATCGTGCAGCGCATGGAACACCTGCGGCCGGCGCTGGAAGAGTTGAGCACTGTCTTCATTACCGACTATTCGGTTAAACACCGTTTGTCGGGGGTTGGGTACATCTCGAAAGAGGACGCCTACATCCTCGGCTGCGTCGGCCCCATGGCCCGGGCCAGCGGGCTGGACATGGACATGCGGGCCATCGGCTATGCCGCCTACAAGTATCTTGACGTGGAGCCGATGGTGGAAACAGCGGGCGACTGCTATGCCCGCTGCCTGGTGCGGATCCGGGAGATGCTCCACTCCATCGACCTGGTGCGCCAGGCGGTTGAAAAGATCCCCGACGGGCCGGTGGATGTCAAAGTGAAAGGCACGCCGGACGGCGAATACATGTCGCGCATCGAGCAGCCGCGGGGCGAGGTCATCCACTACGCAAAGGGAAACGGCTCCAGGTTTCTCCAGAGGTTCAGGGTGCGGGTACCCACCTTCAGCAACATCCCGTCCATGATCAGGATACTGAAGGGCTCTGAGGTCGCCGACGTGCCGAACATCATCCTCACCCTGGATCCGTGCATCAGCTGCACGGAAAGGTAGGGAGGCGATACCGATGAGAATATTCGTCATGACAAAAACGCTGCTACGGAACATCTTCCAGGGATACGCCACGCTCATGTACCCGAAGATAAAGCGGGAATACACGGCAGTCACCCGCGGCGGCATAGAGAACGACATCGGGGAATGCATCTTGTGCGGACTGTGCGCCAAAAGATGCCCCACCTATGCCCTCTCCGTCACCAAGGAAACCCGGGAGTGGGTCATAAACCGCCTCAAATGCTGCATCTGCAATCTCTGTGTGGAGATCTGTCCGGTCAAGAGCCTGTCCACGATGAACCACTATTCCCTGCCCGTGACGGATAGGGGAGCGGCCATATGCGAAAGGCGCCAGGAGGCCCCGGTTCCGAAGTCGGCCGAGCAGTGAGGGGAAGAAGAACGGGAAAAAACGGGCTTTATGCCTGAGGCAAAAAGGAGGAACACCATGAGCGTGCCGCGCATTGCCATCAACGGATTCGGCCGCATCGGACGAACGGTCACGAGGATCGCCAAATTGCGACGACAGTTCAATGTCGTGGCCATCAACGACCTGAGCGGTCCGGACCAGCTTGCCTATTCCTTCAAGTACGACAGTGTGCACGGCATCTACCCGGGCCAGGTGAAAGTCGAAGGCTCCACCATGCTTATCGATGATGACTCCTTTACTGTACTCGCGGAAAAGGACCCCGCCAAGCTTCCCTGGCGGGAGATGGGGGTGGACTACGTCATCGAGAGCACTGGCAAGTTCCGCAAACTGGACGACCTCAAGATCCATCTGCAGGCCGGGGCGCGCCGGGTGATCGTGACGGTTCCCACGAAAGACTACCTGGAGAGCACCGTCGTCCTGGGAGTCAACGACCACGTACTGACCAAAGACGCGGTAATCATCAGCAACGCCAGCTGCACGACCAATTGCTCCGCGCCGCTGGCACTGGTGCTTCACCGGTCTTTCGGCATCAGGCACGGCCTTTTGAACACGGTGCACGCCTTCACCGCGGACCAGCGCCTGGTGGACACTCCCCACGAAGACTTTCGGCGATCGCGCCACGCCTCCGTGAACATCATCCCCACCTCCACGGGAGCGGCCCGGGCCATCGGCAGGGTGATACCCGAGCTGGACGGGAAGCTGGACGGCGTCTCCCTCCGGGTGCCGGTGACCGATGGAAGCATTGTGGACCTTACCATGGAGCTGGAAAAACCGGTGACCGTGCAGCAGGTCAATGATGCCGTCCGGGCTGCTGCGGAAGGGAATCTGAAGAATATTCTCGAATTTCAGACTGACCCGATCGTTTCGAGCGACATCGTGGGCAACAGCCACTCATGCGTCTTCGACTCGCTCCTGACCCAGGTGATAGACGGTACTTTCTTAAAGGTCATTGCCTGGTATGACAACGAGTGGGGCTACAGTTCCCGGGTCGCCGACCTGATCGGCCGCCTGGCGGTGATGGACGGCATGTCGCCCGAATTCGAAGGCTGATCTTTTCGGAGCAGCCGTTTCTTTCTCGAAAGACGAATGTTCAGGGCTTTATCAACGGCAGGCATCGCTGCCGTTCGATGTTATTGGGCGGGAATCCTCTTGTCGTCGACTATGGTATCCAGGGCAGCGGATATTTTCGTTCGCAATTCCCTCTTGATGGCGCTGTTGTGTTTCTTTACGGCATTCGCCGAACCGTAGATGTTTCCGATATAGAAGGGCATGCCGATGCTTCCGATCAACGCTGAAGTCGCATACAGCTCGTTGTTCACCGCAGTGACAGTCCCGGCGACGAAAAGAGCGTTCAGGAGAAAGGCCGTAAGCCCGTCACCGTACCGTCCTGCGTAGAAATAGCCGCTGCCGGGCAATATAGCGGAAAGCTCCGGACGGTATCACTCAAATGAGCGCAAGACAGAAGGCATGCGCTAACTACTGTTCATTTTCTTATCTGCTCTTTCCGGTACTGGACAAAGGCGTCCCGTATTGCGGTGTACGGCTCGAGTGACGAATTTTTCATATCCTCATAGGTCCCCAGTTCCAGCGAGGTGTTGTTTATCCGTTCGTATGCCTGCACGCCGAACGCCGCTTCGAACGGGTTGATGTAGTTGACCGGGTAGAGGAAAGAGTCTCCGGCGAAGCCTATGGTATCCCTTACCGTAGACGGACCAAGGAACGGCCAGACGATGTACATCAGGCCGCCCATTCCGTAGTATCCAAGCGTCTGCCCGAAATCCTCCTTCCAGGCATCCAGTTCGAACCTGCTTTTAGCGACGTCGAACAGCCCGGCCAGCCCGATGACGGAATTCAGTCCGAAACGGAGCAGTTCGACGCCCGCCCCCTTCAATTTGAATTGCAGGAGACAGTTGACGAAACGGATGGGCATGGCTGCATTGGTGAACATGTTCCTGATCGAGATGCGCGCCGGTTCGGGAACGACCGCGTTATATCCCTTTGCGACAGGCTTGAGGACCCAGAAATAAAGCTTGTCGTTAAAATGATACATGGCCCGGTTCCATGGCTCGATGGGGTCGGCGATGGTTGCTTCCTCAACCGGTTCTTCCTCGTCAACCGTTTCTTCGGCAGAGGAATCCTCTCCAGGGGCGGCTTCAGGCCCGGAAACCGCTTCATCGCCGGGGGCGGCAACGGAATCGGCGGCGGTTGCGTCAGGATGCGCCGGGTTTTGCACTGTGCCTGTTTCCGGAGCGGAAAGTGCCGCCTTTTTCGCCGCCGCTTCGTCAGACGGCAAAGATTGCTGTGCCGCAGTAAGGATGGCCGTCCCGTTCAGTGAGCTCGATTTTCCCGGGACGGGGGCTGCTCCCGTGCCCGGAGCCACTTCGGCGTGCACGACGCCCGTCAGCAGCACTCCCGCAATCAGTAAGAGAGAAAAGCACTTGTTTCCGATCATTTAACACCTCACACTTCCAGTATTTCTTTACTGAGCTCTATTTGCCGTTGTTCTTGGACTGTGCCCGGATCTTGCCGTTGAGAGAGGAAATCAGACCGTCAGTATCGCCACCGGATTCGTCACGCGATTCCTCTTGATATTGTAACATCCCACGGCTGACCGGCAAACGGAAGCCGGTACGCGCGTGCATGCGGGTTGACAGCATAACCAGATTAAATTCTCTTGTCAAATTCTTGTATGCTCACGGGATGGTTTCAGGCCGGTTGCTGCCGGCAGTATTCCGGCCGGATTCCCTCTTTCCCGCTGCTACCCATGACTGGAGAAGGGTGTAGGTGACGGCAAGGATCACCGGACCGATGAACAGCCCAACCACACCGAACGCGACGAGCCCTCCGATGACGCCGGCGAAGATCAGCAGCAGGGGGAGGTCCGCCCCTTTCCTGATGAGTATCGGCCGCATGATGTTGTCGATAACGGTAACCGGAACGCACCAGATAACCAGGACGGTTCCCCAGAAAGCCTGTCCCGACCAGTAGAGCCAGATGATCGAGGGCAGAAGAACCGGTAATGGGCCGATCTGCGCCACGCAGAACAAAAACATGATTACCGTGAGGACAACCGTGGCCGGAACACCCGCAACGGCCAGGCCGATGCCGCCGAGAACGGACTGTACCAGCGCGGTGAGGACGACCCCCAGCGCTACTCCCTTTACGGCTCGAGCGGCCAGAACGACGGCTTCTTCACCCATTTCCCCGGCCAGCCGCTTGCCGACGAGGCGGATCCCCTGGGCCGCTTTTTCGCCGTTGGCGTAAAGGACGGCCGTAATGATCGTGGTTAACAGGAAGTTCAGTAGCAGGATGCCCACGTTTCCTGCTTTGGAGACGATCCAGGCGACTATGTTCTTTGCGTATGGCGTCAGCTGCGCGGACAACATTTCTGGTTGCAGTGCGGAAATCTCACGCCAGCGATGATCTATTTGGTGGCCGAGTAGAGGGATGCCGGCCAACCACACCGGCGGCTGGGGCATGCTGAAAGCCGAGAGCGACTTGATCCATGCAAGGATCTCATCCGACCGCTGGAGAATGGACAGCACGGTAATGGTGAACGGAAGGAAAAATACCAGCAGGAGGGCAATGGTCATGACCGTTACCGCCACCCACCGTCTTCCGCCACACCATGCCTGCACACGGAGCATCACGCTCCAGGTGGCGACGACGATGATTGCGGCCCAGAGGATCGCGCTGAGAAACGGATGAAGAATCCAGAAAGAACCGGCGGCGAGAGCTGCAATAAACAGCACTGCCAGGGTTGTCCTCGTTATGTCCGGCGACCAGGGTAGTTCCCGTCTCATCCTCAGTGCCCCTTTCCCTTTCATGCGCTGCCTGTTGAGCCGGGTGATTCATAGTGCGGCCACGTGCAACAGAATGCGCATGACCCCCCTATGCAGCACACCTTTGGAAATCGATTGTAGACAGGCCTTTGATACAGTATACAGCAAGAATAATGCCGTTCCACAGGCGCCGGCGCTATTCTGACGGATCGTTGATCTAGGCCTGATCGGGCACGTGCATGCAGCAGGAATGGAGGAGCAAAGACGGGTTGCTCCAATCCATGACGAGCAGGGACTTCGCCGGGACTCAGCCGACCTTGTAACGCTGGACGATGACTTTCAAGGTGTCGGATATGTTTGAAAGAGAAATTGATTCCTGGATACCGCTCTTTGCCTGCTCTTCTGCCGTAGACACCGCTTCGGAGATGTGTTGCAGACTCATCGTCATCTCTCTCGTGGTAGCTGACTGCTGTTCGGCGGCAGTGGCGATTTGCGCCACTTTTTCATCCAGCGACGATACCAGCGTCAGAATCTCCGCAACCGATTCCCCGGATTTTTGGGCTTCATTTGCCCCCTGAATGACTTTTGATGCTTCCTCCTCCATGGAAATCACGACGCTTTTCGTCTGGTCCTGGATGTCCTTGATCATCCCGGAAATCTCTTTGGTGGCGACGGTGGTGCGTTCCGCAAGCCTTCGGACTTCGTCCGCCACAACCGCGAATCCTCTGCCATGCTCACCTGCGCGCGCTGCCTCTATTGCCGCGTTCAGAGCGAGCAGATTGGTCTGGTCGGCTATTTGCTCGATCGTATAGATTATTTCTTCGATCTTGTCGGAGCTTCGTCCAAGGTTCTGGACGACTTCAGACATCTGAAGCGATCCATCATGAAGGTTTTCCATGAGTGAGGCGGTCTGCGATATCACTTTCTCGCTTTCTTGTGCCGCATCGCTCGTCTGTTTTGCGCTTTCCGCGGCACTGCAGCAGTTCCTGGCGATTTCTTCCGCGGTCGAGTACAGTTCCTCGGCTGCGGAAGCGGTGGAGGCGGACTGCATCGTAGCGCCGTTTACCGAGTTTTCAAGACTGTCAGAGCTCGATTTCAAGTTGGATGCGGTTTCCCCGAGGAGTTCTATCGCCGTCGAGAGCTTGCAGATGACATCCAGGGTCTGGTCCGCCATGCTGTTGATCTTTACGGCAAGTTTTCCCATGCCTCCGCCGTAGGGAACGTTCGCTCGCACGGTCAGATCTCCCGATTCCACGGCTTCAACAACTTTTGAGACTATTGCAAGCGGGTCTGCCACGGACTTGAAAACCAGATAACCCAGGATCGATCCGAGAGCTGCAGCTACCGCGAAAATGATCCCGATGGTGATGAACAGTCTGTTGAACACGGTCGGCACGTATGCCTGATAGCTGCCGATTCCACCTGCCGACGACATTTGGGAGGACATGTCGCTGAGCGCGCTGTAACCTGCAAACCCTGCGGCAGCGATCAGGAACAGGTTGCAGACCACCAGGGCAGCAATTTTATGGCGCAGCTTCAATTTCATGTGCCAGGCATGCAGTTTGGAGGCGATACCTCCCGGGACGGGAGTGTTGTGCTCGATGCCGGCCCGGTCTTTCATTATTGATTCTGGCGCCGGCCCGGTAAGATTGTCACGTTTCACCTTGTTTCCTCCTCAGTTTGGAAAATGCGATATACAGTCCGGTATTTCGGCATGTGCCAAGGATATCGAACTGCCAGGACAATGTCCGGCTCCATGTCATGAGAGCCATTGAAGAATGTAACGTGCCCGGAGTAGGGCAGAACGACGACATGACGCCTCGATAGTGAAATTGCTGTTTAGGCTTATCGGATTGAAGCGCCGATTCTTTAGAAAGATAATAAAAGCGAATATATAAAAATGGCGAATCGGATTACGGTGAGCGGTTTGGCCGGGGGCGCCGGGATATCGGGTCGCCGGTAAAAACTGCTTACCTGTAAAATCGGAAATCTTTTGAATATCACCGGGCATTGTGACATATTCTGTCATGCAGGACAGGTATGATAGGTATCAATTGCGGCAAAGGAATATGCCATGCCCCTTACGATATTCAGCAGCAACCGGATGGAAAATCTGGCCGAGGCCCTGGCACGCGTTGTCAGGGAACCCCTCGATTCACCCTTTACTCACGAAGTGATAGTCGTCCAGAGCAAGGGCATGCAGCGGTGGCTGGCGATGGAGTTGTCAAGGCGGCTCGGTGTCTGGGCAAACGGTGATTTCCCCTTTCCCAACGCCATGGTCCGGCGACTGTTCCGGTCAGTCCTGCCCGATTTGCCCGATATTTCGGGTTTCTCTCCCGAGTTCATGTCATGGAGGATTGCCGGCATACTGCCCGGTTTCCTGGCTCGGGAGGAATTTTCCCCGGTGCGGCGCTACCTGGAGGATGATCGGAACGGCCTGAAACTCTTCCAGCTGTCGGCACTGATCGCCGACACTTTCGACCAGTACACCCTGTATCGGCCGGAGATGGTCGTAAGGTGGGAAGAGAGTGGCTCCGGGGACTGGCAGGCGATGCTCTGGAGAGAACTTGCGGCAACGGGAGAGGGGAAGCACCGTGCGCGCATCCGGGAGGAGTTCCGCGCCATGGTCGCGCAACCGGGCGTCATCGCTGACGGCATCCCCAAACGTATTTCGCTGTTCGGCATCTCCTGCTTGCCGGCGTACCACCTGGAAGTTTTCACGGCCATATCGCGCGTCACCGAGGTGAACCTGTTTCTCCTGAGCCCCACCCGCGAGTATTGGGCGGACATAGTTTCCGAGCGGGCACAGGCGTTTCGCGGGCCGGAGGAGCGAAAACTGCTCACCGGGGGGAACCAGTTGCTCGCCTCCCTGGGCCGGTTGGGCAGGGATTTTTCCGACATGATGATCGAATGCGGTGAACTGGCCGCCGGGAGCCTCGACCTGTATGCGGACACCGATTGCAGCACCTTGCTGAAGGTCGTCCAATCAGACATCCTGAACTTGCGCGAGGCGGGAGGGGAGAGGGAGCGGGCTGCAGCGGACGGGAACGACCGGTCCATACAGGTCCATTCCTGCCACAGTCCGATGCGCGAAATGGAAGTCCTGTTCGACAACATCCTCGCGCAATTCGACGAGATACCCGGTCTGTCACCGCGCGACATAGTGGTCATGACGCCCGATATCGAAGCGTATGCCCCCTACATTGCGGCGGTTTTCGGGGGGTGCCAGGACCCGTCGCGCAGGATACCGTTTTCCATCGCTGACCGCAGCATAGCGGATGACGGGCAGATCGCGCCGATGCTGCTGAAACTGGTAGGACTACCCGGCAGCCGCCTCACCGTCGTTCAGGTCCTCGACATCCTGGAATCGCCGGCAGTCTGCCGACGGTTCGGGCTGAGCCCTGACAATCGCGATATGATCCGCGCATGGCTGGAGGAGACCCGGATCCGCTGGGGGATGGACGAGGGGGATCGGGTACGTTTCGGTCTTCCGTCCTACCGGGAGAACAGCTGGCGGTGGGGCATCGACCGGTTGCTCCTCGGATACGCGATGCCCGGGGAGGATGGCGCGATATTCAACGGCATCCTTCCCATTGACGGGATCGAGGGCGCCTGTTCCCGGACCCTGGGCAGTTTCCTCGAGTTTCTGGCGAGGGTGCGCGACCTTGCCGGCCGCCTGGGGAATCGCCGGGCGCTGTCAGGGTGGCGTGACGAACTCAAGGCGATGCTGGGGGATTTCTTCCTTGCGGACAACGAAGCGGCCCACGAAATGGCCAGGGTGAGCTCCATTGTGGAAAAGCTTGGCAGCATCGAAGAGACTGCCGATTTCCACGCCCCGGTCGGGATCGAGGTGATCAAAGCCTGGCTTTCCGGGCAGCTGGCGCGGGAGGAGCGGGGGCTCGGCTTCATGACGGGCGGGGTGACTTTCTGCGAGATGCTCCCCATGCGGAGCATCCCGTTCCGGGTGGTGGTGCTGGCGGGCATGAATGACGGCGCATTTCCCCGGCAGGGGCGTCCGCCCGGTTTTGACCTGATAGCTGCCAATCCCCGCCGTGGCGACCGATCGCTGCGGGACGAGGACCGCTACCTGTTTCTCGAGGCCCTGCTGTCGGCCCGCGACCGTTTCCTCGTCAGCTACGTGGGCCAGAGCGTCAGGGACAACAGCGAGATTCCACCCTCGGTACTGGTGAGCGATTTGCTGGATTACCTCGGCAAAACGTCCACGTCAGACAACGGCAACCCGGCGAAGCAGGTGATAACCCTGCACCGGTTGCAGGCCTTCAGTCCGGACTATTTCCTCGGAGGGTCACGCCTGTTCAGCTATTCCACGGAAAACCGCGAGGCTTTGGAAGAACGACGGGACCACCCCTGGCGAGCGTCCCCGTTCATGACGGGCCCCCTCGCTCCTCCTGCCGACGAGTGGAGAGATGTCCCCCTGGCGCGACTGCTCCGTTTCTTCGGCAATCCCGCCAGGTTTTTCCTGGAAAACCGTCTGGGGATACGCCTCGAAAAGCTGACGGAGCCGCTCGGCGAGCGGGAACCCTTCGAGGTTGCCGGGCTGGAGGCATACCAGTTGAAGCAGGAGCTGGTGGAGCACGTTCTCCGGGGCGGCGCGGCAGATGACCTGTTTTCCGCGTTCCGCTGCCGCGGCTTGCTGCCTCCCTCCCGGCACGGCGAGGCGGTGTTCGCCGGCTTGGCAGCCGGGGCAAACAGCTTTGCCGGGGAGGTGAAACAGCAGTTGGCGGGGCAGCGTCCTCTCGACCCCCTGGATTTCCAATTGCGGGTTGGGGAATTCACGCTCAGCGGGAGGCTCGACCTCATCTGGGCAAAACGCCTGGTGCGCTACCGGTGCGCGAAACTGAAATCGAAAGACCTGATCCAGACCTGGCTGGAGCATCTTGTCCTGAATCGCCTGAAGGAGGAAGGGTATCCGCTGGAGAGCATGCTGGTGATGGCCGACTGCTCGAAGGTGTTCGGTGCGGTGAACGACCCTGATTCCCTTCTGCAGGAGATCTTCAGCCTTTACTGGGAGGGCCTTTCGGTTCCGCTTCGCTTCTTCCCGGAATCCGCACTGGCCTGTGCCCACAAGGGGGAGTGGGACGTCGGGAGGGCGCGGGACAAGTGGGCAAGAGGGTTCAACGATTTCCCGGGGGAGGGTGACGATGCCTGGTTCCGGCTCTGTTTCGGCGAGGTGGACCCGTTCACCGACGACTTCGAAAGGGTTTCAAGAAATGTGATTGAGCCTCTGCTGAAACACCTGGTTGAGGAGTGGACATGAGAGAACTTGAACACCTTGCCGTCGAGCTGGCCGGCAGCAACCTCATCGAGGCCAGCGCAGGCACGGGGAAGACCTATGCCATCGCCTGCCTGTACCTGCGCCTGCTCGTCGAAAAAGGGCTGACACCCGACCGGATTCTCGTCGTCACCTTCACCGAGGCCGCTACCGAAGAGCTGCGGGGAAGAATACGCGCACGCATCCGCGAGGCGCTGGACGTTTTCGCGGGTGCGCCGACGAAAGACTCCTTCCTGCAGGGGTTGGCCGCAAATGCCAACGGCAGGGGGCCGGGCAGTGACGTGTCCATTGATCTGCTCGACAGGGCGATCAGGTCGTTCGACACGGCGTCCATTTTCACCATACACGGCTTCTGCCTTCGGGCGCTCCAGGACAACGCCTTCGAAAGCGGCTCCCTCTATGACACCGAACTGGTTGCCGATTCCTCCGACATGCTCCAGGAAATCGTGGATGATTTCTGGCGCATGACTTTCTTCGGCGATCAGGCGCCGCTTCTGAACGCGGCCCTGGAACGAGGGTATTCTCCAGCCTCATTAGCCGCCTTTGCCGGCAAAATGCTCGATAACCCGAAGATGCTGATACTTCCCGACCTGTCCGCGCGAGACCGGGAAGCAGTCGACCGGGATTGCCGGGGTGCTTTCGCACAGGTCGGGAGGCACTGGGCTTCGAGCCGGGGCGAGGTTGTCGAGCTCCTCGAAAACGACAAGGGGCTGAGCAGGAGTGGCGACAATTACCGGCACGACGTGCTGCCGGCGCTCTATGACGGAATGGACGCCTTCACTGGCGCGGACAACCCGTACGACCTGTTCGGCGGCTTTGAAAAATTTACCGTCTCGGGCATCATCGCGGGGACAAAACCAAAGGGCGCCGCGCCTGCGCACCCCTTTTTCGATACCTGTGAGCGGCTGGCCACATTGGTGGAAGAGCGGTTCCTGCTGCTGAAAGGGGAACTGGTGGCGTTCTGCCGGGAGCGCCTTCCCCTGCGGAAGCGGGAAGCCAACATCAGGTTCTTCAGCGATCTCCTGAACGACCTGTATGCGGCGCTGAAAGGCGGGACCGGGGACGATCTGGCAGACCGCCTGAGAGACAGGTACCGAGCTGCGCTGATCGACGAATTCCAGGACACCGACCCGGTGCAGTACGAAATTTTCCGCCGGATTTACGCAGATGCCGACACGCCGCTTTTCCTGATAGGCGACCCGAAGCAGGCAATCTACAGCTTTCGCGGGGCCGATATCTTCGCCTACCTGGAGGCTGCCCGCAATATCGCTGACGACCGGCGTCATACCCTCACGAACAACTGGCGCTCTTCGCCATTGCTCCTGGATGCGTTCAATGCGGTATTCGACAACGCGGGGAAGCCCTTCGTATTCGAGGAAATCTCTTACCACCGGATTGCAAGCGGCAAGGGCGCAGGCCCGAACCCACTCAACCTCGGCGGGTACGAAAGCGCTCCCCTTCAGGTCTGGACTCTGCCGGCGGGAGAAAACGGTGACCCGCTCAGCGCGGGAAAGGCGGTCGAAGCCGTTCGAGTCTCCGTTGCGGCGGAGATAGCACGAATCCTCAGCGATGGAAAGGAAGGCAGTGCCTCCATTACGGAACAGGTCGACGGGCGCACCGTGGAGCGCCCGGCCGTTCCGGGCGACATAGCGGTCATCGTCCGGAGCCATCGCCAGGCCGGCCTTGTCCAGGATGCGCTGCGTGAGCTGGGCATCCCCAGCGTCATGCGGAGCGATGAGAGTGTTTTCGCCACTGGTGAAGCCATGGAGATCTGCACGGTTCTCGCCGCAGTTGCCGATCCCTTGCGCGAGTACAAGGTGCGGGCGGCACTGGCAACCAGTATCATGGGCCTGTCCGGTAACGGTATCGCCGCCCTCCTGGAAAATGAGAGCGAGTGGGAAGCGTGCCTCGAGAAGTTCCGCGATTACCACCAGGCCTGGCGTGACCTGGGTTTCATGGCCATGACGAGGGCTCTCCTGGCCAGGGACGGGGTGCGGGGAAGGCTCCTGCGAAGACCGGACGGCGAGCGGAGGCTGACGAATGTGCTGCACTGTTTCGAGCTCATTCACCAGGCGGCGCACGCGGGGCGGCTCGGCGTGGAGAGCCTGATTACCTGGTTTTCGGAAAAGGTCGCTTCCAGGAAGAGCGCGGAAGAATACCAGATCCGCCTGGAGACCGATGAAAAAGCGGTGAAGATCGTGACCGTCCACCTCAGCAAGGGGCTCGAGTACCCCATCGTCTTCTGCCCCTTCCTGTGGAGCGGGACACGGGCCGACGACGACGTGGTCACGTTCCATGACGGCTTCACCATGGTCCGGGATTTCGGTTCGGCCCGGCGGGAAGAAAACCGGCGCCGGGCTGGACGGGAGATTCTCGCGGAAGGGCTCCGTCTGCTGTACGTGGCCCTCACCAGGGCGAAATATCGATGTTACCTGGTTGCGGGCAAGATCGACGGCAGAAGGGCAAAGAGCCCGCCCGAAACATCGCCCGTTTCCTACCTGTTCCATGCACCGGGAGAGATCAGGAACGATGACGACCCGGTGTCCCGACTTGTTCCGGAAGTCAGGAAACTGTCTGCCCAGAGGATGGAGGAGCAACTCCGGGAGTTTGCCGGGAAAGCGCCCGGCGCCATAACCGTTGCGCCGATGCCGGCACCGGACCGGCGGGCGGCCGATGTTCCGGTGCGGGAGGAGGGAACGTCTCTGTCCAGCAGGGAACCTGTTGCGGCCATAGACCGCGACTGGCGGGTTGCCAGCTTCACCTCCTTGGCCCGGGGGGATGCCGTGGTGGGCGAGCTCCCTGACCGGGACGAGACAACGGAAGGCGCTTCGCCCCGGGAACTCCCTGCCGGCGAGGCTCCGCAGAAAAAGAGCATGTTCACCTTCCCCAGGGGTGTGCAGGCGGGCATTTTCCTGCATGCGATATTCGAAGCGCTCGAATTCTGCGATGCGGGACGGGACAAGGCAGGAGAATTTGTCGCGCGTGAACTGGAGCGGTTCGGTTTCGACCCGGAATGGCAGCCACATGTCTGCGACATGCTCGACAAGGTGCTTTCCGCACCGATTCCGGGGCATGAAGGGACGTTTTCGTTGTCCTCGCTGCGGCAGGGGAGTTGGGTAACCGAGCTGGAATTCTTTTTTCCGCTCAGGTTCATCACCAGCGGCCTCCTCGGCAAGTGCCTTCGGGAATGGAGCGGCCGCACCGATGCCGTCGACCTGCGGCAGGTCATTGCCGGACTGGGCTTCAGGCCGGTTCGGGGTATGCTGCGCGGCTTCATGGACATGGTTTTCGAACACCGCGGCAGGTACTATCTGCTTGACTGGAAATCGAACCATCTCGGATTCCGGGCGGAGGATTACTCGACGGACAACCTTGCCGGGGCCATGGAGAGAAACCTCTACCCGCTGCAGTATTATCTCTACACCGTCGCCCTGAACAGGTATCTGTCCCTGAGGGTCAGGGACTATGACTACGAGACACACTTCGGCGGTGTGCTGTACGTGTTCCTGCGCGGAGTGAATCCGGAATCGGCGGGGGGGACGGGGATTTTCAGGGATATACCCCCTGTCGGCCTTGTCCGCGAGTTGACGCAATTGCTGATCGAGGCAGACTTCCATGGGGAATGCAAGCATGTATGAAATGACGCACATTGACCGGCATTTTGCCGAATTCATCTGCCGTGAGTCAGGAAATCCCACACCTGTCTTGCGGCTGGCTGCCTCACTTGCAAGCGCTGCGGTGGGCAACGGCAACATCTGTCTTGACCTGGCCGCCATCGCGGGGAAGAGCCTGAACCTGGACGGCGAGCAGTGGAACGTTCCGTTGCTGGAAGAACTTCGCAATTCCCTGGCGAGACAGCCGGTGGTGGGGCGCCCGGGAGAATTCCGTCCGCTGGTGCTGGATGGCAATGACCGGCTCTACCTGTACCGGTACTGGAATTACGAAAGAGATCTGGCCGCATTCATCCTCGGCCATGCGTCCGGAGCCGACAGGGGGCTCGACGAAACGACACTCGCAGACGGACTTGCGCGGCTGTTCCCCGGGAGCAGCGGAGCCGGTACCGACTGGCAGAAAGTCGCGGCACTGGCAGCGGTGCGCAAGCGGTTCGCGGTCATATCCGGCGGGCCCGGCACCGGAAAGACCTCCACCGTGGTCAAGATACTCGCGCTGCTGCTGGAGCAGTCCGGAGACGGCTTCCTGAGGATAGCTCTCGCGGCCCCCACAGGCAAGGCGGCAGCACGGCTCAGGGAATCCATCCGTCTCATGAAGGAACGACTGGACTGCAGTGACCAGATCAGGGACCGGATCCCTGACGAGGTGACCACCATCCACCGGCTGCTGGGTGGCGGCAGCGGTCCGGCGCGGTTCCGCTTTACAAAAGAAAACCGGTTGCCTCACGACACGGTAATCGTTGACGAGGCCTCCATGGTGGCGCTCCCGCTCATGGCCCGGCTGACCGCGGCCCTGAAGCCGGATGCGAGGCTCATCCTGCTTGGCGACAGGGACCAACTCGCCTCGGTCGAAGCAGGAGCGGTCCTCGGTGATATCTGCGGAGGGTGCGGCTATGAGCCGTTTTCCGCCGAATTCGCCGCAATCACGGATAACGTCGCAGGGGGAACCGTTCCAGCCATCGGCTCGGGTCAGCTCCCGCCGCTTGCGGACTCCATCGTCGTTCTGAAAAAGAACTTCCGATTTGATGATGCCGGCGGAATCGGTGCCCTGAGCAAGGCAATCAATGCCGGTGATGCTGAGAAGTTCGTTTCCCTGCTGGGGGGTGGAACCTGCAGCGACATCACCTGGCGGCCGCTTCCGAAACCTGCCGAGCTCAAGAAGTCGCTTGCCGGCTCCCTGCTTTCCGGCTACGGTCGGTACCTTGCCGCCCGGTCACCCGCAGAGGCTCTGGCAATGTTCGACACGTTCCGCATTATCTGCGCTCTGCGTCAAGGCAACTATGGTGTGACCGGCATCAACGGGTTGGTGGAGGAAATACTCGCGGGGGAAGGGCTGATAGACCCGAGACACCGGTGGTATCCGGGGAGGCCGGTCATGGTCACTGCAAACGATTACGGGCTGAAGCTGTTCAACGGTGACGTTGGCCTGGTGCTTCCCGGTCCGGATGCCGCAGGGGGGCTGCGGGTCTTCTTCCCGTCGACCGACGGCGGGCTTCGGAGTTTTTCGCCGCTCAGGCTCCCGGAACACGAGACGGTCTACGCCATGACCGTGCACAAGAGCCAGGGATCGGAATTCGACCGGGTGCTGCTGATGCTCCCGGAGACCGATTCACCACTTTTGACCAGGGAGCTGGTTTACACCGGCTTAACCCGGGCACGGTCCCGGGCGGAGATCTGGGGAAGCGAGGAACTCTTGCGCGCCGCAATTTCGCGGAACATAAACCGCACCTCGGGGCTCAGGGATTCCCTGTGGCCGCGGGAAGGAAACACTGTTAGGTAGTTTTCATCCGGAATCGGCAAAGTGCTTATCCGAAGTTTCCGGATGGCATTAGGTAGAATCCGCAGCTGTTTTCTATTGAAGGCCATTCGCACTTCTTTAACGAATAACACTCATTTCACGGCAAGCCCAATGCTGTGCCACAGTTAATGATGTGTCAGGTATACTGAACACAAATTTAAACACTATTAATATTATGTTCGGGCATATTTAATTGTAAACTCCCTCGACAGTCATCAATGTTGTCATTATAGAGGAGACTGGTTCCAAACCGCTGTAATAATTGGGACATTACCTTGAGTGTCATTCAAACAGCTGTCGGAATAAATTACGTGTTCAATAGCCGGAAACATAAATTCCCGTAATTACGCGTGACTCTTCTAAGGCATTGATTATGCATGGTTTATTGAAACAGGCATTTCACGCGCTGTTGGCGAAGACCGAGTTGAATCTTTCGCAGCCAAACGGACAGAGGTCGGGTTTACACGCTTTTACACGTTATGACCGCAACTCTTGTCTTGAAACGTATTTATCCCCTGTCGTGGCGAACGTCGCGGAGGTGAAACTGCAATTATGGGAGAGAACGCGGAGAAAAGGACGTTCCGCCGCAAGAGCATTTGCCAGACGGTCAGGTTGGAGACGAAAGCAAAGTACGGCCATCTGGAAGACGCTCAGGGAAACGTCCTGGGGGTAGATATAAGCAATAGGGGCATAGGAGTGATTACTAATCGCAGGCTGGAAGAAGGCGCTGTCGTAAAGCTGTATTTCCTGCTCCCCGAGACGAATACGAGCCTCCCCATCTATGCCAAGGTGGTATGGGCAAAGCCCGCACATGGAAAATTCAGGGCAGGGTTGTGTTTCTGGGACAAACCTGGCGGGAGAAAATTCCACCATTGATGTTTGTGATGGCAAGCTGATTCGATTCAATTTGCCCGATTGTAACCGCTGGCACGGTGGGAGGGTTGGGAAAGGGTAGCGCGGCTTGATTCTTTGCCGTCAGTTTTTGCCACCGATCAGGCAGGATGCAAAAAAGGGTTAACCTCTTAATGGTTAACCCTTTGAACTATATTGGTTGCGGGGGAAGGATTTGAACCTTCGACCTTCGGGTTATGAGCCCGACGAGCTACCAGACTGCTCCACCCCGCGTCATGTGTTTAACTCGAACTTTATATCATGGGAGTTTCGTGCTGTCAATGAAAAATCATCTTTTTTCCGGTTTGCCATCATTTTTTCCCTGCTCCGGGACAGCAATCGCTCCACTGCCGAGTTTCGCCGACAGCTGGTTTGCCGTTTCACGGCTCATGCGATTTCCGATCCGCACTCGGTAAAGCTTGCCTTTGCCGTTGATGGTTGATTCGACGATATGTGCGGAATACCCCTTATTCGCCCATTTTTCTTTTAAATCCTCCGCTTCCTTCCGTTCACGGTAAGAGGCCAGTTGCACCGTATAGGTTGCAGTGCTGGTTGAAGGTTTTTGTTGAACCTGGACGGCTTTTCCCGCAGCGGTTCCTTTGTTGTCAACTGGGAGAGGGGGACGGGGATCAGGTGCTGAAGCGCGGTTGGCGCTGTCGTCAGCGGGCGGGGACGAAGGAAGCTTCTGCGGCCTGGCCGGTTTTTGCTGAGTGTCGGCAGGAGCAGGCGGCTGAGCGGCCTTGGACGGTGCAGAAGGCGCATTGTTCCTGTTGGGATTCAGGCCGGTGCCGATCAACTCCTTGTCGCCCTTGGGCAACGAATCATAAAAAGTGAGATGGGGCGTTTCGGTTGCTGCCGGTGACTTTGGCGGAGTCGCAGCCGCGGCTGTTTGCGCGGTGGAGGGAGCCGTCGGCTTACCGCCTTGCGAAGGAGGGGCTGACGCCTGTTTCCCTTGGCCGAAGATCAGCCAGCCGGTTGCGATGCCGAGGCCGAACAAAACTGAGCCCCCTGTCAGGGCAAGAACCAGAATCGGGCGAAAAGGGTTCTTTTTGGGGCGGTTCACGCTAACCTGCCGCCTGGCGCTGTAATCGATCCGCATGGTCCGGTGAACCTCCGCTACATTCTCTCAGGTGCCGAGACGCCAAGAAGCAGCAGACCGTTTTTCAGTACCTGGGCAGTGCATTTCAGGAGATATAGTCGTGCTGACGTGAGTTCGACGTCTTCACCCAGCACTCTGTTTTTGTTGTAAAAGCTGTGAAACTGGCCTGCCAGTTCCTGCAGGTAATAGGGAACACGGTGCGGCTCGAAGCTCAGTGCGCTGCCTGCCACCACATCAGGAAACGCGGAAAGCATCTTTATCAGCGACATTTCCTCGGGAGTTCCCAGTCTGGCCAGTGTACTGCCCTCGGGTGACAGGCCTTTTTCACGGGCGCTTTCGAAGATGCTGCAGATTCTCGCATGAGCATACTGGACATAGTAGACCGGATTCTCCGCGTTCTGGCGTTTTGCGAGTTCGAGATCGAAGTCCAGCTGACTGTCCGATCGGCGCATGAGGAAAAAGAAACGGGACGCATCGCGCCCGACCTCATCGACCACTTCCTTCAAAGTCACGAATTCGCCGCTTCGCGTGGACATGGCGACCGGCGCCCCGTCGCGCAGCAGCGAAACAAGCTGCACCAGCACTATCTTAAGATCGTCCGGGTTCCTGCCCAGACCCTGTACGACGCTCTTCAACCTGGGGACATACCCGTGATGGTCGGCGCCCCACACATCGACCACGGTATCGAACCCCTGCTCGAACTTTTCCCGGTGATAGGCAATGTCCGAAGCGAAATACGTGGTCACGCCGTTGCCGCGAACCACCACCCGGTCCTTGTCGTCTCCGAAGTCGGTCGTACGGAACCAGAGCGCCCCTTCATTCTCGTAAATGAGCCCCTTTTCGCGCATGGAGGTGATGGATTCGTCGACCTTGCCGCTGTCGAAAAGGGTCTGTTCCGAGAACCAGGTGTCGTGAACGACGCCGAAATCCGCGAGGTCCTGCCTGATTCCCCTGAGAATCACGTCGCCGCCTACCCGTGAACAATGGCGGATGGCATCTTCTTCGGGCATTTCGAGATATTTGGCGCCGTGCTTTGTAATCAGGTCCCGGGCTATGTCCCGTATATAATCTCCCTGATAGCAGTTGTCCGGGAACTCCACGGCTTGTCCGAGCAGTTCGCGATAGCGGAGAAATACCGACCTGCCGAGCGTATCCATCTGATTGCCGGCATCGTTGATGTAGTATTCCCGAACAACGCCGAACCCGGCAGCGGCAAGTATGGATGCTATGGCGTCACCGGTGGCGGCGCCACGGCCGTGACCGATGTGCAGCGGTCCGGTGGGATTGGCGCTGACGAATTCAACCTGTACTCTTTTGCCTTCCCCAATGGTGCTTTTCCCGTAATCGTCCCCTTCAGCGGCTATGACGCTCAGACCTTCCCGCCACCTGTCCTTGCTGACGAAAAAATTGATGAAACCGGGGCCGGCGATTTCGATGCGTTCAAAGAAATCGTCGGTGCCTGCCAGCTCTTTCACCAGAATATCGGCAATCTGCCGGGGCGCCTTTTTTTCATCGCGGGCCAGCGCCAGGGCGATATTCGACGCATAATCTCCATGATCCGCATGATTCGGCACTTCTATGACAATTTCAGGTGTGCGTCCGGAGGACAGGCTTCCGTTTGCGTAACAGCGTTCGAGTGATTGCATGACCCGAACGCGGATCTCGTTCTTCATTTTCCCTCCGCGGGCTAATGCCCAGTGTGGCTGATTCATACCATCAAAGTGCGGCTCTTTTGGCCCCTGGCTGCGTTGCTGCCTCTCAGCTTACCCCGTGCACACGTGCGCCATTTCGCCTTGCCGGGGCGACATTCCCCGCTGCTTGCGCGGTGAACCAACCGCACCCGACACTAGATGTTGTTTTCAGGATGGTCTTCGTCCCGGTTCTTTAGGGAAACGTCTCTGGTGAAATCGGGGCACTTGGCTCCGCCATCGGGAACGCAGAAGCGCTTGTTGCAGTCAGCTCTCCATGCGCAGACCACGCACCGCTGTATGTGTTTCGATTCCGGCATGATAGTTCTCCGGGCCGGAAAGCCGCCAATCCGGATGTTCGGCCCTGATTCTGATCGTTGAGAGGGCGGTTCTCCGCTGTCAGCGCAGGCCACGAAGCAGTTTCGGGACACGCTTCGAACGGCATGGCATGAATAAATGGCAGGGGGAGCTGCCTATTTCTTCGCGGGAAACTGGTAAATGACCTCATTCTTGCGGACAAGGCCGAAATCCTTCCTGGCAATGCTTTCCAGGTAACGCCGGTCGGACTTCAAAGCTTCGATTTCCCGTTTGAGCTTGTCGTTCTCGGCCTTGAGAGTTTCCGCACGCTGCCGGATCTCTTCCTTTTCGCGGTCAAGGTGGTATATCCGCAGCAACCCGCGCTCACCGAAGATGGTGAAAGACAGGAATATGAGGATGAACGCTGCAGGGATGAGGTACATCCGTTTTTTCATATATCCAGGTCGCCTCTGTCTTCATTCAGGACGCGCTTGAAATATTCAATGGTCTTTTTCAAACCTGTTTCCACATCGATCGCGGGTTCCCATCCCAGCTTGCTGCGGGCCGTGGAAATGTCCGGCTGGCGTTGCCGCGGGTCATCGGACGGAAGGTCCCTGAAGACTATCCTGGATGAAGAACCGGTCAGGCCGATTATTCTCGTGGCGAATTCCAGGATGGATGTTTCCGCCGGGTTGCCTATGTTCACCGGGTCTGGACCGGAGCCGTCCCTCATGAGGCGGATCAGTCCTTCGACCAGGTCATCCACATAGCAGAAAGAGCGGGTTTGCTGACCATCGCCGTAAACGGTTATGTCTTCGCCCCTCAGCGCCTGAACGATGAAATTTGAAACCACCCGGCCGTCGTTCAGGGCCATGCGGGGGCCATAGGTATTGAAAATCCTGACAATGCGGATGTCCACCCCGTTTTGCCGATGATAATCCATCATGAGGGTTTCGGCAACCCTTTTGCCTTCGTCATAGCAACTGCGGATTCCTATCGGGTTCACGTTTCCCCAGTAATCCTCGGATTGGGGGTGGACGAGCGGATCACCATAGACTTCCGAAGTCGACGCCTGCAGAATCCTGGCTTTTACCCGCTTTGCCAGGCCGAGCATGTTGATGGTACCCATGACACTGGTCTTTATCGTCTTTACCGGGTTGTACTGGTAGTGAACAGGGGAGGCGGGACAGGCCAGATTGAATATACGATCCGTTTCCAGGAGGATCGGCTCGATGATATCGTGGCGGATCAGTTCGAAACGATGGCTGTCCAGGAGCCGGTCGATGTTCTTCCTGCTGCCGGTGAAGAAATTGTCGAGACAGAGGACGTCGTGACCGTCCCGAATCAGCCGCTCGCAGAGATGGGATCCTATGAAGCCGGCACCGCCGGTAACCAGAACTCGCATGGGCTTATCCTTTCACCGCGCTGAAAACGCTTCCGTTCCGGCCGATTGCATGATAGTCGAACCCCATCTGCTTCATCCTGCGCGGGTTATAGAGGTTCCTGCCGTCGAAGATGACCGGGTTTTTCATGAGGGAGGTAATCCTTTCGAAATCGGGATTGCGGTATTCGTTCCATTCGGTGACGATCACCAGGGCATCGGCAGCTTCGAGGATCTCATATTCGTTGCCGCCGTACGCCACCTTGTCGCCGAAATAACGGCGTGCCTCCTTGAGCGCGACCGGATCGTGAACGGAAACCCGTGCGCCTGCATCCAGCAGGGATTCGATGATGACGATGGAAGGGGCTTCGCGCATGTCATCGGTCCTGGGCTTGAACGAGAGCCCCCAGATCGCGAAATGTTTTCCTTCCAGCGGGCGTGACGCGGCGCCGTTTCCGAAATGCGCGATGATTTTTCGAGGCAGGACCATTTTCTGGCGGTAATTAGCTTCCTCGACGGATTTCAGGAGCAGGAAGTCGTACCCCGATTCCTCGGCGGTCATGACCAGGGCCTTGACGTCTTTGGGAAAGCATGACCCGCCGTAGCCCACCCCTGGGAAGAGGAAGTCGTAGCCGATGCGGGAATCGGAACCGATCCCTTCCCTTACTGACGCCACGTCAGCGCCGAGAAGCTCGCAGAGATTCGCCATCTGGTTCATGAAGGTGATCTTTGTCGCCAGCATTGCGTTGGCGGCGTATTTGGTCATCTCGGCGCTGCGCACATCCATGACTATCATGCGGTCTACCTTGCGCGTGAACGGCGCGTAGAGCTCTTTCATGATTTCAGCGGTGCGGACGTTGTCCACTCCGACGACGATGCGGTCCGGTTTCATGAAATCGTCGATCGCGGCGCCTTCCTTGAGGAATTCCGGATTCGAAACCACGTCGAACTCGATGTCGACACCACGTTTGGCAAGCTCTTCGCTTATGGCGAGCCGCACCTTGTCGGCGGTTCCGACCGGGACGGTGGATTTGTTGACGATGATCTTGAAGCTTTCCATTGAACGGCCGATTTCCCTGGCGACGGCAAGGACGTGATGCAGGTCGGCAGAGCCGTCTTCCCCGGGCGGGGTCCCGACAGCTATGAACTGCAGCAGTGAGCCCTTTACCGCGGAAGCAAGATCCGTAGTGAAGCCGAGTCGTCCGTCAGCCGCGTTTCGGAGAACCAGTTCCTTCAAGCCCGGCTCGTAAATGGGTATTATTCCGCTGTTGAGGCCCTGTACTTTTGCTTCGTCGATATCAACGCATAATACCTTGTTGCCGCTTTCGGCAAAACATGCACCGACCACAAGCCCGACATAGCCCGTGCCAATTACACATACTTTCATTTCCGGTACCTCAACGAGTGGATTTTGCAGGTATTGCAGGGCAGGGCGCATCAAAGGTCGGCTGCCCGGCCGCCGACTGCCGTGCGGTTACGTACATGAGTTTCTTATAACACAAAAAAATGCCACGGTTCCAGGAATTTCAACCTGATGTTTTCACGACGGCATGCCTTTCGAGCCGTGCGCATGACGCCGATCCGGTGTGCCGGGATGCCCCGGAGAGAAAATTCCCGGTTGGATCGACAAGTCTTTGAAAATAAAAAAGGGTCCATGCTTTCGCTGAACCCTTTCGTTATGTTTTGGTGGAGCTGATCAGGATCGAACTGACGACCTCTTGAATGCCATTCAAGCGCTCTCCCAACTGAGCTACAGCCCCAAACAAGAGACCTGTTTATAGCAAAACGCATCTGGCATGTCAATGTTTTTCTTCCCGGTTTTCTGGTGGGCGACACAGGATCGTTTCAGCCGATCTTCATGAAAGCTCTTCCTTGACAAGGATTGGCTTTGTTGTTAAATAAGTGGCAGTAGTAATCAAAACCGCATGGAGGAGTTGGCCGTGGAAATATCTTCGATGGATGACATTCTTGATCTGGCACTGGAAAGAGAAGACGCCGCTTACCGGCTCTATCTCAATGCGGCAAAAAAAGCGGCGAATCCTTCCGCCAGGAAGATCTTTGAAGAGCTTGCCGCGCAGGAGGACGGTCACAAGAAGCTGCTCCTGAAGCTGGACAAGCAGAAAATCGCGGGCTATGCCTTCACCCAGGTTCCGGACCTGGGAATCAGCGAATACGTGGTCAACATCCCCTACCATGACAACATGACGTACCAGGAGATTCTCGTGTTTGCCATGAAGAGTGAGGACAAGTCCTGGCGCTATTATATGGAAGCGGAAAAGATGACCGATGACCCCGAGCTGAAGCAGTTGCTCCTGATGCTTGCCAACGAAGAGAAAAAACACAAGTTCAGGCTGGAGACGCTTTATGAGGACAAGGTGCTGACGGAAATGTGAATTCAGCCGCTGAAGTGAAAAGGCCCGATACGGGCCTTTTTTTTATGCTTTGAACCGGTTTTCCGTGCCGTTCAACAGGCGCCTGATGTTTGAGCCGTGCTTGATGATTACCGTTGCCGCGATGACCAGCGACATGGCAATTATAGACGGTCTTCCGTCGATCAGCGCGGTGAAAACCGGCATCATCGCTGCTGCTGAAACGGATGCAAGGGAAACGAAGCGCCACGGAATGAGCACGGCGATGAATATTCCGAGGGAGCAAAGGACCGCAAGCGGAGATACGGAAAGGAAGACCCCCAGAGCGGTGGCTACCCCCTTTCCCCCTTTGAACTTGAGGAACAGGGGGAAAATGTGCCCGAGAAAGGCTGCGAGGCCCGTAAGGGCGATTACCTGGTCCGGGCAGCCCATTGCCCTGGCGGCCACGACCGGCAGTACTCCCTTGAGACAGTCGCCGATCAGGGTGAGGATTCCCACTGTGCGCCCCATGGTACGGTAAACATTCGTTGCGCCGATGTTGCCGCTCCCCTTGGTGCGGATGTCGACCCCTCCTGCGGCCCTGGAGAGGAGAAGGCCTGTCGGAATGGAACCGACTAGATAGGCGATAATAATGAGCAAGGCATTCTGGTTCATTGCTGGCGACTCCGAATTTTATGGCTGCCGGGAACGTTTGAACGACGAGAGCGGCATCAACGCTAACCTCGGCATCAAGTCGAGGAGATCATTTTCTGAGGAACATGGGTTCCTTCTGATTTCTGTAGATATAGACCGCCATGGCCAGGAAAATGAAGTCACGCAGAATCACCAGCCATGCCGGGGTCTTGTCCCCTCCCTGGCGAAAACAGCCGCAGTCGATATCCAGACCTCTGACGGCGGTAGATACCAGGAGCACGATAAAAACGATATTCAGGACGGCAGCGATTGAAGCAGCAGCTTTCACGCGATAACCGGTAATCAGCAGAATGCCGCATGCCGCTTCGATCCATGGCAAGGTGGCGGCTACCAGGTAGTTGAGGAAATAAGGGAGCACATCGTACGCAGCCACCGACCCGGCGAACGCGCCGGGATCGCGTATCTTCCAGATTGAGGCATACAGGAACACGAACCCTAGTCCGATCCGGACCACCAGCGGCAGAATCCGCCTGCGGCTTCTTCTCATTTTCTATTTCCTTCAACGGGAAGGCCGGCGGCTTTCCACTCGGGAAGACCCCCTTCGAATACCAGCACCTTCCCATATCCCGCTCTCAGGAGTTTTTCAGCCAAAAGCCCGCTGTCATGGCAGCCGTATCCGGAACAGTATGCTACAAGAATGGAAGCAGGTCCGTATTTTTCCCTGAAGGAGGGAAGCACCCGGTCAAAATCGCCCAGCGGCAGAGAAACCGCTTTGCGGATGTGCTCAGTCGCAAAGGCGGAGGCCACGCGCGCATCCACGAAAACCGCCTGGTCACTTTCGTACAGCTCACGGACCTGGGGCAGGCCGGCAGGGGTTGTGCGGGCGGGGGAGACAGTGGATGGGGAAGCTTCGCGTGTGGATGTGTCGCGGTTCCGGATGTCGAACAGCATGCGCCGGTTGACGACAAGACCGATGGAAACGGCTATCAGAACGATGATCCCCATCTCCAGAAAAAGCTTTTTCAGGTGGTTCTTTCTGGGCATTTTATCGTGAATGAATTGCGCTGAGCGGGGCATGAGGCAGCCGCTAAGGTTCCTTGACCATGCAGACATTGTCGTTTTTGTCGCAGTAACGGACGACATTGACTTTTTCCAGGGTGATGAGGCCCCCGAGCATGATCTCGTCGATTTTCGGCATTACCCCGTCGATCTTTTCCTGGCTGGCAACGACTTCGATGATGATTGGGAGCGCACTCGAGAGATCGAGAAGCCGATCGGTATGGTAGACGCTGTGTACGCCGAATCCCGCTATCCCGCGCAAAACCGTGGCTCCGGCAAATCCCTCTTCGATCAGCAGATCCACCAGCGCCTGGTAGAGGGGGCGGTGCCTGTGCTTGTCGTTTTCATTGACATGAATGCGCATGAGGACTTTTTCACCGGTGAATTTCGTCATTTCCCCTCCCTAAAGCTGCCTGGCGGCAAATATGCCCATCCAGGTAAAAAGAAGGCAGACCAGCACGCTTATCGTTACATTCAGAAATGCTACCAGAAACTCTCCTTCCTCAATGAGCCTGAAGGTTTCGTAGCTGAAGGTCGAAAACGTGGTGAGACCTCCGAGGAAACCGACGGTGAGGCCGACCCTGAGAGTTGCGGGGATCAATGTGCTGCGGATGCCGAACTCCATGAGAAACCCGATTATGAAGGCGCCGAGTATGTTGACCACGAAGGTGCCGTACGGGAAATCCCGCCCCAGAATCCCATAGACCCAGCCGGAGAGGTAATAGCGCGTCAGGCAGCCTGCCGCACCGCACAATGCAACAGCAAAAGCTATTTCCATTGATCCTCCCGAAAAATTATTTGTCCTGTGCTGCGGACGAAACAGCCTGCTGGAACCGGTTTTCACGGACTGGGGAAAAACCCGGAACTCCGACTCCAGTCGACACAAACTAGCCTGAAACCCGCGTGTTGTCAAGGAACAACGCATTGTGCGGCCGGCGGAATATCCGCGTTAACAGTCGACGAAGGAGGCGGGAACTCAATTATCGGTGCATGTTATGGTTGAATATAAGGTGTTGCTTTACCGATGTTAAAATTGTACAAGAAACTGGTCGGGACGTTCGGAAACAACACCTGTCTGCGTGACCGTTGGAGGCAATAGGCTGAAACATGGAAAGCGTTTTCGCGAGAGATTTGCAGCAATACCCGATCCTGCTGGTTGAGGACAATGCCCTGATGCGCCTCACTCTCGAAAATGATTTGCGGAAAATGGGGTTCGCGGTGGTAGCGGCAGCAAACGGGAAACAGGCCATGGACATGATGGCTGTATCCCATTTTCCCATCATTGTTACTGACATGATCATGCCTGAAATGGACGGGCTCGAACTGTGCAGCGCAATCCGCAAGGGGAGTTTCGAAAGTTATGTCTACCTGATCATGATCACTTCCCGGGATTCGAAGGAGGACATGATAAGGGGCCTGGAATCAGGTGCGGACGAATACCTGGTAAAACCCGTCGATCGGGGCGAACTGACGGTAAGGCTCAAGACCGCGGTGCGCATCCTTTCGCTTGAGTCGTCTCTCCGCAGAAGTTATGAAGAGATAAAAGAACTTTCCGTGAAGGATTCCCTCACCAAGGTTTTCAACCGGGGCTACCTGGACGAGTACCTCGTTCACGAGGTGAAAAGAGCTTACCGATTCGATCGTTCCCTGGCCATCATCATGTTCGATATCGACCGGTTCAAGCAGATAAACGATACGTTCGGCCACGCGGCGGGCGACCAGGTCCTGATGGATTGCGCCTGGCTGATGAGCATTTCCATCCGCCAGGAAATCGACTGGATTGCCCGCTATGGGGGCGAGGAGTTTACGGTCGTTCTTCCCGAAACGCCTGTCGCCGGCGCCAGGATTGCAGCGGAACGTTTAAGGAACAAGCTGGAATCACATTTTTTCGTGGCCGGCGGAATGGAGCTGCAGGTAACGGCCAGTTTCGGGGTAGCCGGCTTCACTCCTTCAGGGACAAAAGAGGAACTTGACCTGGCGGCGACGCTCCTCGCGAAGGCTGACCAATGCCTCTACCGGGCCAAAAGAGAGGGCAGAAACAGGGTTGTTTCATCCCGACTGTGATCATCGCATTTTCGCTCACTCACCGGAGGTACGGCTTCAAGTCGGCGTAATTCGGACTCCGTTCACTCCCTGTGTCGTTTCTTTTCACCTTCTCCGTACTCAGCCAGAAAATTCTCTTTGTAACCGGAGAACCGGTTTTCGGAAATGGCGCTGCGAATTTCAGACATCATGTTGAGATAGAAATGGACGTTGTGTATGCTGGCCAGAATGGCTGAAAGCACCTCGTTCGACACGAACAGGTGGTGCAGGTAAGCCCGGGTGAAGTTTGCGCAGGTATAGCAGCTGCAATTCGGTTCGACCGGATAGAAATCCCTTCGGTATTTGCGGCTGGTGAGGCGAATCCTGCCCCTGTTGGTGAACAGGGTGGCACTCCTCGCATAGCGGGTTGGGATGACGCAGTCGAACATGTCCATTCCGCGCTCCACGCTTTCCAGGATGTCTTCGGGCAGTCCCACACCCATGAGATAACGGGGCTTGGCCGACGGCAGATGGGGGGCGGTGAACTCCACGACCTTCTTCAGCAGTTCCAGCCCCTCACCGACGCTGACGCCGCCGATCGCATAGCCCGGGAAGTCCATCTGCACCAGTTCCCGGGCGCACATCGCGCGGAGATCCTCGTAGACACTCCCCTGGACGATGGCGAACAGCGCCTGGTCCCGACGTTTATGGGTTTTCCTGCACTCTTCGGCCCAGCGCAGTGTCTTGCGTGTCGACTGTGCCGCATATTTCCGGTCGCTGGGATAGGGTATGCACTCGTCAAATGCCATGATGATATCGGCGCCGAGACTTTCCTGTATTGCCATGGCACGGGCAGGATCCAGGTATATTTCCTCGCCGGTGATCTCGTGCTTGAAAAACACGCCGTCTTCGGTGATGCGTTTCTTTGGCAGTGAAAAAACCTGGAAACCACCGGAATCGGTCAGGATGGGGCCGTTCCAACCCATGAAACGGTGCAGCCCCCCGGCCTTCTCCACCAGCTGTTCCCCGGGACGGAGATGGAGATGATACGTATTGCACAGGATGATCTGGGCCTCGCATTCGGCAACCTGCCGGGGAGTCATGGCCTTCATCGCGGCGTGGGTTCCCACGGGCATGAAAATGGGGGTCTCGATTGGTCCGTGGGGGGTATGGAGCACTCCGCGGCGTGCGGAGCAGGAGCTGTCCTCGGACAGGAGTTGGTAGGTGAACGGTCTCATTTCAGTCCAGTCGAAAACCAAGGTTGACAATACCAAGGTTTTGTTGATAAATTTCTCGTTTCGGTTTCAAACATGCCTTTATTATCAGATAGCAGTCTGAAAAGCAACTGCGCTCTTGTGTGCAATCTCCTGTTTCCGCTTGCCGCTGCGCCGCGATTCCTCAGGTGTGAAAAACAGACTTGATCATCGGGGCGACGAAGATCATGGGTGAACCCGCTCCCGGCTGACCTTGGGAATAGAGGTAATAAAAAAAGATTAATCGAGAGAGGAGATTCCTCAGTTGGCTACCAAGAACATGTATTCATTTTTTCTTCGACGATTGCACTCCCTTACCGGGGTGCTTCCCATCGGCGCCTTTCTGGCCGAGCATTTCTTTACCAACAGTTTTGCCATGTTCGGCCCTGAGGTGTACAACTCGAAGGTCGAGTTCTTCATGGGTCTGCCCTACATACTCTTGATCGAGATTGCACTTATTTGGATTCCGATTCTCTTCCACGGAATTTACGGTTTTTATATCATCTATACGGGAGACACCAGCACGTTACGTTACCGGTTCGCGCGGAACTGGATGTATGTGTTTCAGCGGGTAACCGGGATTATAGCCTTCCTGTTCATCTGCTACCATGTTTACGTCACCAGGATCTCCGGCTTGATAACCGGTCGGCATGTCAGCTTCGAACTCGTCCAGGACAGTCTTCAGAACCCGGCTGTTCTAACCTTCTACATACTCGGAATACTGTCCGCATCCTATCACCTCGGCAACGGGCTGTTCGGGTTTTTCATCACCTGGGGCATCACCATCGGCGAAAAGACCCAGAAAGCCGCGAGCGTGTTCTGCGTCCTTGTTTCAGCCGGTTTAGCGGTATTCGGACTTGCGGCGCTCAGCTATTTCATCTAGGGATGCCTGCTTCCATACTCGGACTTAACAGATCAGGAGTTTATGCATGACGAACAGAATAATTGTAGTAGGCGGAGGGCTGTCGGGCCTGATGTCGGCAATCAAAGTCGCTGAAGCGGGCTGCCAGGTCGACCTTTTTTCGCTGGTTCCGGTGCGAAGATCCCATTCCGTATGCGCCCAGGGCGGTATCAATGGTTGTGTCCAACCGACCCGCGAAGGGGATTCGCCTGACGAGCATTTTGACGATACCATCTACGGGGGCGACTTCCTCGCCAATCAGACCCCGGTCCGCAATATGTGTCATGCCGCGCCGGCCATTATCAAGCTCATGGACCGGATGGGCGTCATGTTCAACCGCACTCCGGAAGGAAACCTTGATTTCCGGGCGTTCGGCGGCGCCAAATACCGCCGCACGGCATTTGCCGGAGCGACCACCGGACAGCAGCTCCTGTACGCACTTGACGAACAGGTCAGGCGATTCGAGGTGGAGGGAAAGATCAGGAAATTCGAGTTCTGGGAATTCCTGGGTGCGGTCATCGGCGATGACGGGATCTGCCGCGGCATATCCGCGCTGGACATGAGGACCATGGAAGTCCACGTTTTTGCCGGCGATGCGGTGATCATGGCCACCGGAGGGCCCGGCGTGATCTTCGGCAAGTCCACGAATTCGGCCATCAATACCGGCAATGCCGCCGCAACCCTGTATGCGCAGGGCGTCAAGTACGCCAACGGCGAATTCATCCAGGTCCATCCGACGGCGCTGCAGGGGATCGACAAGCTGAGGCTCATGTCCGAATCGGCGCGTGGAGAAGGCGGCCGTGTCTGGACCTACAAGGACGGCAAACCCTGGTATTTCCTCGAAGAGAAATATCCAGCCTACGGGAACCTGGTGCCGAGGGATATTGCGACCAGGGAGATATTCCATGTCTGCGTGGACATGAAACTCGGTGTTGACGGGAAAAACCAGGTTTACCTGGACCTGACCCATCTGCCGACCGAATTCCTGGATCGGAAGCTGGGAGGAATCCTGGAGATCTATGAGAAATTCATGGGCGAAGATCCCCGCAAGGTGCCCATGAGGGTATTCCCCGGTGTCCATTATTCCATGGGGGGCCTGTGGGTGGATTACGAACAGATGACCAACATTCCCGGCCTTTTCGCGGTGGGAGAGTGCGACTACCAGTACCACGGCGCCAACAGGCTGGGCGCCAATGCCCTCCTTTCCTGCATTTATTCCGGCATGGTGGCCGGTCCGGCCGCGGTCAGCTTCGGCAAAGGGTTGGCACGTTCAAGCAGTGATATCGAGCTGGGGTTGTTCGACCGTGAAAAGCGCCGCCATGAGCAGGAGCTGGAAGATCTGTTCCATATGGATGGCCGCGAGAATCCTTATGGTTTGGCCCGCGAACTGGGTGAACTGATGACCGAAAACGTGACGGTCGTCCGCTATAACGATCGGCTGCGCAAGGCCGACGAACGGCTCTGCGAACTGCAGGAGCGATGGAAAGCCATCGGCGTGCCCGATGTTTCCCGGGGGACGGCGAACCAGGCTGCGCAGTTCACGCGGCAACTCCGGCACATGCTCGACCTGGCGCGCGTCATCACGGTTGGCGCATTGCTCCGCGACGAATCCAGGGGCGCGCATTACAAGCCCGACTTCCCTGAACGGGATGACGAAAAATTCCTCAAGACCACCATCGCCGAACATGACGCTACGGGTCCGAAAATCACCTACGACGACGTCGATCTGCAGTATATTCCCCCGCGGCCCAGGGTCTACAATGTGGAAAAGAAATCAGGCAAAACCGGGGGAGGGAACTGAAATGAGCGAAAAACAGATACGTCTGAAGATAAAACGCCAGGAGAAAGCGGGATCCGCACCTTACTGGGAGGAGTTTGCAATTCCCTACGCTCCCGGCCACAACATCATTTCCCTGTTGATGGAAATACAAAAGAATCCGGTGAACGCTCAAGGTGAAAAAACCACGCCGGTCGTTTGGGAATGCAACTGTCTGGAAGAAATCTGCGGCGCGTGCACCATGGTGATCAACGGACTGGTCAGGCAGGCATGCTCGGCCCTGGTGGACGGCATCGGAACCGAAATAACCCTGGAGCCCATGACCAAATTTCCCACGGTGCGCGATCTGCACGTGGACCGGCAAGCCATGTTCGAAGCGCTGAAAAGAGTCACCGCCTGGATACCGATCGATGGAACGTACGATATGGGCGAAGGCCCTCGCATGGCGCCAAAAGACCAGGAAGAAGGATACCGGCTGGCGAAGTGCATGACCTGCGGGTGCTGCATGGAGGCTTGTCCCCAGTACAACAGCCATTCTACGTTCCTCGGGCCTTCCCCCATCGCGCAGGTGCGCCTGTTCAACCTTCATCCGACCGGCGTAATGCACCGTAACGAACGCCTGGAGACATTGATGGACGAAGGCGGGATCGCACAGTGCGGAAACGCCCAGAACTGCGTGAGAATGTGCCCGAAAGAGGTTCCCATCACCAAGACCCTGGCAGAGCTGAACAAGGATGTGAACCGTTACGGCATCCTGGGACTGCTGAAAAAATAAGGAAGGCCGGGGTAAACTTCGCTCGCTTCCCTTTATTCCGAAAGCTGACAGCACAGGGGGGCAACCACTTTGGACCTGTTTTTTGCCAGGCTTGAATTCATTATCCGATGCCACTCGGAACCATGCGTTCAGCTGGTGATGGAACGATTGAAAAAAACATTCCGGGAAACGTTCCGTGCCCACACGTGCGGGAAAGATGGCGGATGTGACCGCTGCGAGGGTGGGGCGAATTGTTCCTACCGTACCGTGTTCGGTCAGTCACTGGCTACGGACCGGAATGCCCTGAGAAGATACCAGAAGCCTCCGCTGCCGTTTGTTTTCCAACCGTGTCGGGAGGCTGCACGGCTGAATCCCGGGGTTTCATTCCGGCTCGGCCTGCTGCTGGTGGGTTCTGCGGTCAATAATGTCCCGGAGTTCTGTTCGGCTCTCAGCGAAGTAATCCGGCGTTTTCCCGATCTTTCACTCGAAAGGATCGACTCAGTCGACTGCTCGGGCTCTGCCAACACGCTACTGCACGAAGACGGGGTGATATCTTTCGACAAACTCGCAACCGTGTCGGCGGAAGACATCTTCGCCGTCTCAGCACTTCCCCCCGATCACGTCATGCTGAATTTCCTCACGCCTGTGTGCCTGGTGCAGGACGGCGCGGTCATCAGGGAGTTCTCTTTCTCCAAGTTCATCACCTCCCTTTTCAGGCGGATATCGTCACTTGCCTATTATTACGGCGGCAGTGTGCTGGAGATGGACTACAAGCGACTGTCCGATTTGAGCAAAGAACTTAAAATTCTCGAGAATACCGTCAGATATACCGGCAGGTCGGAATGGAAAAAAGAAGGGCTGCTCGGAAAGTGCCTGGTTGCAGGCGATGTGTCCGAATTTCACCAGGTGCTGCTACTGGGGGAATACCTTCACTGCGGCAAAGGGGCGGCTTACGGAATGGGCCATTATGAAATCGTGCGCACGACCGGCAATGCCTGATTTTCCAGGCGCCCTAGCGCCGAACTACGCCAAAGCCCCCGGATATGTCGGAGGCTTTGGCGAAACTGTGGAAAACAAGAGGTCATTACGGCACCCATTCATTGAATGTTCAGCTCTCGTTTCTTACGGGCGATCAGCTCCCTGAAAGCATCTTCCAGATATGTCGTGTCCTTGCGCACGTCCTCGGGAACACGCTGTGCGTAGAGTGCGCGCGCTTCCTTGATTTCGTGGGAGAGAAGCTTGGCAAACGTGTTGTTCCTGATTCCTTCCTCCACTGCCGGGCCATTGTAGAGCGCTATGTCGGCTACAATGAGCCGTGCCAGGCGTTTGGCCTTGTCATGGATCGGCGTTTCGCGAAGCGATGGAGCCGACCCGGCGACCCTGGACGGGGCATTTCCGGCGGAGGGGGCTGCCTGGCGGGAGATGGATGCTGACAAGCGCTCGGAAAGCTGGCTGAACCGTTGGCTTTGCGCGGACTCATGTTCGCTCAGTCTTGTGTTGAGCGATTCCCTGAAACGGTCCAGCGTTGTTTTCAGTTCGTCGCGAAGCTGGGTGATCTTGAGGTCGCTCAGTTGGGCGATCGATGCATCCTTTTGTGGCTGCGTTTCCTCCAATGCTGAAATCCGCTGACCGAGAGCTGCCATGAACTGATCGGTCTCTTCGCGGTATTTCCTAGCCTGGCGCGCCTGGGCCTGGTTGACGAGCAGCATCACGGCCAAAGCGGCGACAACTGCGATATAGGGGAGGTAAGTCATCACGGCATGGTTTCCTTTCCGGATTGATGGAAGCTGGGAAAAACGTCGCCGGAATATTCACTGCTGGCCGACACGTGTCCGCCCCGCAAGGGACGGGCCGGTAACGCCCTGTTCATTGGTGAAAGAGGCGGCGCCATTCTTCAAATATGGATACCTTGTGCTTCCCGTGCCTGAGAAGGGAAGCGGCTATTTCCTCAACCGACTTCTCCCTGGAGATGCTGCCCGGCTTCTTGGAATAAAAAAGATCAGCGAAACAGATGATCTTTTCCAGGAGACTGATCGGAACCATTTCTCGTTTCGGAAGCGGCAACTGTTGCTGGACGATATCCTTCACTCCTATGCCGACACCGATATGGCGCTCGCACACCAGGGCATGCGCGGTCAGGCCTTCCGACTCGAGGATTTCTCTGCCGAGGATGCCGTGGCAGATATAGGGCGCTTCGCCCCGGCACCCGATGCGGGGGACGTTTGTCCTGCATACTCCGATGTCGTGGAGGAGGGCAGCCTCTTCTACGAGACGCAGGTCAAGGTACGGGTTGGATGTGGCTCGAGCGATGCTGACAGCTTTCCCGGCAACCAGCCGGCTGTGTTCAAGCACTATTTCGAAAGCATCATGATCCTGGGCGAAATGCTTCCTCAAAAGTGATAGTGCATCCATCGGTATCCCTCACCTGTAAATGAGCGTATTATTATACTGTCGCATGGCAGGTGTCAACGTGCATTCGCATATGCCGGGCCGTATCGGCGAAAGTCGGAACATGAGACGGCATTCCTATTGCTCATGGGCACCTGGCGACGGGGAGTGCTGACGCAGGGTTGGGGGGGATCGTTGGAAATCAATGAATCCGATATCAGAATCGAGTATTTCAGGGGACACGGCCCGGGCGGGCAACACCGGAACGTGACGGATTCTGCAGTAAGAATCCGCCATATTCCTACCGGGATCGTGGTACAGGCCAGTGAACGGCGCTCCCAGTCACAGAATCGCGCCCTGGCCATGGATCGGCTGCGGCAGGCTCTCTTGAAAAGGAGCCGCGTCGCAAGGAAGCGGATTCCGTCCTCCATCCCATGTGGTGAAAAGGAAAAGCGTATTTCCGAAAAGCACCGGGAAGCTGCAAGGAAGAAGCGCCGTGAGGTCCGAAACGAGGATTGAGGAAACATTCCCATGGAGCCGGCCGTCGGGAAAGGCTCTTTTCTTGACTTGGCGGCTGTTTGTGCTCTATTCTTGAGAGCCCGGACTGCTGCATGTCTTCGGGAAAGCGTAACGACCGGGAAGCGGCTCAGAGGTACTGGCATGGCTAGGTTAAAGAATTTATCGGGGGGCAGGTGCTCCATGGATGGCGGAGCTTCATGAAAAGGCCGGGATGGGATCAATATTTCATGGAAATCACCAGTATCGTGGCGCGGCGCTCCACCTGCCTGAGAAGACAGGTCGGCGCATTGCTGGTGAAGGACAGGAACATTCTGGCATCCGGCTATAATGGCGCTCCTTCCGGGGTCGTACACTGTCTTGACGTCGGTTGCCTCAGGGAGCGGCTCTCAGTCCAGCCCGGAGAGCGCCATGAATTGTGCCGGGGGCTCCATGCGGAACAGAACGCCATCATCCAGGCAGCTAAGCATGGAACCAATATCAACGGCTCTACGCTCTACTGCACGACGCTTCCTTGCGGAATCTGCGCGAAAATGCTGATCAACGCAGGCATTTTGCGCATCGTCTACCAGGAAGGATACCCCGACCCCCTCGCGGGAGAAATGATCGCGGAAGCCGGCATCGAACTGGTCCGGGTGACGTATGAAACGCAGAGCGAAGCGGAGGAAGCATGAAGTGTCCTTTCTGTCTCAATCCCAACAGCAAGGTGGTGGACTCGCGGCCTGACAAGGACGGGTCGTCCATTCGCCGGCGCAGGGAGTGCGAGGTGTGCGGCAAACGTTTCACCTCCCATGAACGGGTTGAGGAGATCCTGCCCATGGTGCTCAAGAAGGACGGGCGGCGCGAGCCGTTCGATCGCTTGAAGCTCATTGCCGGGATAAAGAAGGCCTGTGAAAAACGCCCGGTTTCGGTCGAAACCATCGAACGCATGGTCGACCGCCTTGAAACCAGGCTCCAGGAGGGACAGGAGCGAGAAGTGCCCACGACGACCATCGGCGAGATGGTGATGGCGGAACTGCACGAGATCGACGAAGTTGCCTATGTCAGGTTCGCGTCGGTCTACCGTTCCTTCAAGGATATAAATGAATTCATGAAGGAGCTGCAGGACCTGCTCAAAGGTTCGCGAACCTGAGTTCTTCCCCGGCCGCACTGGAGAAAAGCCTTTATCATGGATGAGTCGAACTTGAGGATGATGAGACGAGCGCTCAGTCTGGCGCGTCGCGGCGCAGGCAGAACCTCTCCCAATCCAGCCGTCGGTTGCGTAATCGTCAAGGATGGCCGGATAGTGGGTGAAGGGTGGCACAGGAAGGCGGGAACGCCCCATGCCGAAGTGCATGCTCTTTCGCAGGCGGGGGAGTCGGCGCGCGGCGCTGATGTCTATGTGACACTTGAGCCATGTTCCCATTACGGCAGGACGCCGCCATGCGCCGATGCGCTCATAGAAGCGAAAGTTTCGCGGGTGCTGATAGGGATGCGCGATCCCAATCCGCTGGTTTCGGGGAGAGGGGTCGAGAAGCTCACTGCGGCGGGGATAGACACCCGGTGCGGCATCATGGAACGGGAATGCATCCTCTTGAACGAGCCGTTCGTTAAGCATGTGACCAGTGGATTGCCGTTCGTGATTTTGAAAAGCGCCATGACCCTGGATGGTAAAACCGCGACATCAACGGGTGAATCCAAATGGATAACAAACGACAAGTCAAGGCGATATGTGCATAAACTTAGAGCAATGGTTGATGCTGTTATGGTGGGTGTCGGAACCGTTCTTGCCGACAACCCGCAATTGAATTGCAGATTGCCCGGAAACAAAAAGGATCCATTGCGGGTAATCGTCGACAGCAAGCTGAGAATTCCTCCGGACTCGAACGTGCTGTGCCGTGAACTGTCCGGAAACACGCTCATCGCCACCATCGAGAATGATCCTGCCAGAATATCCCGGCTTGAGGAGCTGGGTGTCCGGGTGTTGGTCTGCTCCGCCAGGGATGGGCGGGTCGATCTCAAGGACATGCTGAAAAGGCTCGGCGAGGCGGGTATACAGTCGGTGCTCCTTGAGGGTGGCCGTTCGCTTGCTTCGTCTGCGCTTCATGACGGACTGATCGACAAGTTTCTTCTTTTCTACGCGCCGAAAATCCTGGGAGGGGAAGACGGTTTCGGGCTCTTTGCCGGGAAAGGCGTGGAGAAGATGGATTGCGCCGTGAAATTGAGGAACATCGCCGTCAGGCATTTCGGAGAGGACATCATGGTTGAAGCTTATCCGGAGAAGACATGTTCACCGGTCTGATCGAGGACGTGGGAAAAGTCGTGCGGCTGGAACGGACCGGCGCGGGGGGGCGGCTGGTTGCGTCGAGCAGGCTTCCTCTCGATGAAATATGCATCGGCGACTCCGTTGCGGTAAACGGAGCGTGTCTTACGGTAGTGGAGAAAGGCGCGGGCGCTATTGCTTTCGATGTCTCGCCCGAGACGGTATCCAGAACCACCCTGGGGAAACTCCGGACCGGCGAGAGCGTGAACCTGGAACGTGCGCTGCGCCTGGGCGACAGATTGGGCGGGCACCTGGTCAGCGGCCACGTGGACTGTATGGCCGTCATCACCGGTTCACATGAGGATTCGGCAAACCGCGTCGTCACGTTCCGCATACCGGCTCGGTATGCACGGTACCTGATAGAAAAAGGGTCGGTGACCATCGACGGCATCAGCCTGACCGTGAACGGCGTCGAAGGAAATGAATTTTCGGTAAACATTATCCCCCACACTGCGCAACGGACCACGCTGCATCTCAGACGCCGGGGTGACGAGGTCAATATCGAAACCGACCTGATCGGAAAGTACGTGGAGCGGCTTCTCAGCCCGGCGGGAGAAAAGGACGGGAAAGAGATTTCTCTGGAATTTCTTGCGAAAAACGGTTTTTTGTGAGATATAGAACTTTTGCGCTAATTCCCACATGCGAGGACCTGAAAAATCATGCCGGTGGCAACCATAGAAGCAGCATTGGAAGAAATCAGACAGGGCAGGATGGTCATTCTCGTGGATGACGAGGACCGGGAAAACGAGGGAGACCTGACCATGGCGGCGGAAATGGTGACTCCCGAAGCCATAAATTTCATGGCGAAGTACGGCCGGGGTCTCGTCTGCCTTGCAATGACCGCTGAAAAGTGCGACCAGCTCAGATTGCCGCCGATGGTGCACAACAATACCTCTGCGTTCAGTACTGCCTTCACGGTTTCGATAGAGGCCAAGAAGGGGGTAACCACCGGCATTTCGGCGGCCGACAGGGCCCATACCATTTTGACAGCCGTTGCCGACGACGCTCTCCCGGAAGACCTGGCCCGTCCCGGACATGTCTTTCCCCTCCGCGCGCGTTCAGGCGGCGTCCTGGTCCGCACCGGTCAGACCGAAGGGTCGGTCGATCTTGCCCGGCTTGCGGGGCTGAAACCGGCCGGCGTCATCTGTGAAGTCATGAACGACGACGGCACCATGTCCCGCATGCCGCAGCTGAAGAAATTCGCCAGGGAACATGGTTTGAAAATCTGTACGGTAGCGGACCTGATAGCCTACAGAATGAAGCATGAAACCCTGGTCAAGAAAGCCGCCGAGGTGATGCTGCCGACAAAATTCGGCGATTTCAAGGCGATCGTGTTCGATAATGCCGTTGACCATCTCGAACATCTGGCTCTGGTCAAGGGAGAGATAAAGGGAGACGACCCCGTGCTCGTCAGGGTGCATTCCGAATGCCTTACCGGCGATGTTTTCGGGAGCTGCCGCTGCGACTGCGGAGATCAGCTCCAGCGCGCCATGGAAATGATCGAATCCGAGGGTAAGGGGATAATTCTGTACATGCGCCAGGAAGGCCGCGGCATAGGACTGACCAACAAGCTGCGTGCATATGCTCTGCAGGACCAGGGGAAAGACACGGTCGAGGCCAATATCGAGCTCGGATTCAAGGACGATCTGAGGGACTACGGGATAGGCGCCCAGATCCTGGTGGTGCTGGGAGCGAAGAAAATCCGCCTGATGACCAATAACCCTAAAAAAATGGTGGGACTTGAAGGGTATGGCATCGACATTGTCGAGCGGGTACCGCTGGAGATCGAAGCCACGGTATGCAACATGAAATACCTCCAGACCAAGAGAGAGAAGATGGGCCATTTGCTCGAGAATGTCTGAGCAACGCCGGATGAGCGCGAATGCCGCTACCGGCCTCCCGTGATCGACCAAACCTAAGTGCATTTTCGGAGAGAGTGACATGCCTAACTACATAGAAGGAAACCTTGATGCTGCCGGACTTTCATTCGGCATCCTCGTGAGCCGTTTCAACAGCTTCATCTGCGAGCGTCTTCTCGAGGGCGCGCTCGACGCCCTGCTGCGCCATGGCGCGGAAGACGGCAGGATCGATGTCGCCCGGGTGCCGGGGGCGTTCGAAATACCTCTCGCTGCCAGGAAAATGGCCGAATCGGGCAAATATGACGCGGTGATATGCCTGGGCGCGGTCATCAGGGGGGCGACCCCCCACTTCGACTACGTCGCGGCTGAAGTGTCCAAAGGAGTGGCCCATGTTTCGCTGGACAGCGGGGTGCCGGTCATATTCGGTGTTTTGACGACCGACAGCATCGAACAGGCAATCGAGCGCGCCGGAACCAAGGCAGGCAACAAGGGATTCGATGCGGCCATGACGGCCATCGAGATTTCAAACCTCGTCAAAAGGCTGGCTTAAAAGTGGGCGCCAGAAGACTGGGGCGGGAACTGGCCCTGCAGATGCTGTACGCACTGGACATGAACCCCTGGGAAGAGCATCCCTCAATCCCCAGGGAGCAGGACTCGACGCCAAAATCCTATGAATCTCTCGATTTTGCCGAGGAACTGGTCAAGGGGGTCAGGGAAAAACGGGAAGAGATCGACTCGAAAATTGCCGGCAAGTCGAAAAACTGGTCGATAGCCCGCATGTCCCGCGTCGATTTGAACATCCTGCGATTGGCCATCTTCGAACTGCTGTTCCGCGCGGATATCCCCAGGAACGTCACGATAAACGAAGCAGTTGAAATCGCTAAAAAATTCGGCACAGAAGACTCTCCGGCATTTGTCAACGGCATCCTTGACGAAGTTGCGGCGGGTCTGAATGATGAGCATTGCGCCGATAAGGTGCCGGGCGAATGAATTTTATCATGTCTCACTTATGCGAGGTGTTATGAAAGAGGTTGGGGTAGGGCTACTCGGTTTCGGTACGATTGGTACCGGCGTGGTGAAACTTCTGGGCAAGAACGCTTCCTTGATCGAGGAAAAAGTCGGCGCCAGCCTGAAGCTGCGGAAAATTGCCGACCTTGATATTGAAACCGACCGGGGGGTCGAGGTGCCGCCCGGCGTCCTGACCAGGAACGCCGACGAGGTTCTGAACGATCCGAAAATAGCAGTGGTGATCGAATTGATCGGCGGATACAAAACCGCCAAAGAATTCATTCTCAGGGCCATTGAAAACGGCAAGCACATCGTGACCGCCAACAAGGCGCTGCTGGCTGTCCATGGAGAAGAAATCTATGCCGCCGCCGCCCGCAAGAGAGTCGAAGTCCGGTACGAGGCAGCTGTTGGCGGGGGGATTCCGGTCCTCTCCGCCATAAAGGGAAACATGGCTGCCAATAATTTCACCACGGTCCTCGGCATTCTGAACGGTACCTGCAACTATATCCTCACCAGGATGACCAAGGAGGGGGCGGATTTTTCCGAGGTCCTGAAAAACGCCCAGGAACTGGGCTATGCGGAGGCCGATCCCACGTTCGATATAGAGGGTATCGACACGGCCCACAAGATCGCCCTTCTCGTCTCGCTCTGCTTCGGCACCAGGGTTGTCTTTGAAAACATCTACACGGAAGGAATCAGTTCCATCTCGTCGATCGACATCAACTTCGCCAAGGAGTTCGGTTTCAAGATAAAGCTGCTGGCAATCGGCAAACTGGACGGTGACCGGGTCGAGGCGCGGGTGCACCCCACGATGATTCCCCTTGATTATCCCATGGCTGACGTCGACGGCGTTTTCAACGCCGTAAGACTCACCGGGGATTTCGTGGACACGGTCATGTTCTACGGGCGCGGGGCAGGCATGGAACCGACGGCAAGCGCCATTGTGGGTGATGTGATGGCCATTGCGCGCAACCTCAAGGCCGGTATGGGGAGGAGGACAGCTCCTCTCGGGTTCCTCGACAACCAGCTGAAGAACCTGCCGCTGAAGCCCATGGAAGAGATTGTCAGCAAATACTACCTTCGCTTCAGTGCGCTGGACAAGCCCGGCGTCCTCGGAAAGATTGCGGGAGTGCTCGGCAACAACAATATCAGCATCGAATCAATGATCCAGTCGTCAAGGATGGCCGATGAGACAGTACCCATCGTCATCATGACCCACAGCGCTCTTGAAGGAAACATCCGCCGTGCCTTGCTGGAAATAGACGGGTTTGAATTCATTCGGGAAAAGAGTAAATTGATCCGGATCGAGGACGCGCTCATTTAGTGACGCCAAGCGGGTGCACCTGTCCGCTTGCGCCCGAATTTGAGGGATGAAAATTGTTTTCAATCAGGAAAAAGCTGTGTTGCGGCGTCATAACGGCGGCAGTTTTCTCGCTGGTGGCCGGTTGCATGCCCAAGGAGGTTCCTCCCACCACAGTCCAGAAACCCGCCAGGGTGGCACTGGTTCTGGGTGCGGGTGCGGCGAAAGGGTTCGCCCATATCGGGGTGATCAAGGTTCTTGAAGCAAATCGCATTCCGGTGAACATGATCGTCGGCACCAGCGCCGGCAGTTTCGTCGGCAGCCTTTATGCCTATGGTTTCAATGCATTCCAGTTGCAGAAAATATCGTTCGGGCTTGAGCAATCGGATATCGCCGACCTGACCCTGCCTGACAATGGGTTCATCAAAGGTGAAAAACTCGAGGGTTACGTGAACCGGATGCTGCGCAATACCCCGATGGAGAAGCTCAGGATACCCTTTTACGCTGTCGCGACCGATATCCAGAACGGGAGGGAAATGGTTTTCGGCTCCGGAAACACGGGATCAGCGGTCAGGGCCAGTTGTTCGATACCCGGCGTGTTTGTCCCGGCTGTCATCGGTGGAAGAATGTATGTCGACGGCGGGGTGGTGAGTCCGGTGGCAGTCGATGTCGCCCGAAGGCAGGGAGCCGACATCGTCATTGCCGTCGATATTTCGGGTAACGGCGAATCTCCACGCCCGACAGGGACCCTGAGCACGATCCTGCAATCTATCGGCATCATGTACGGCAAGATCTCCACACAGCAACTCCAGCACGCCGACGTGGTCGTGAGGCCAAAGGTCGGCAGCATCGGCTCTGCCGACTTCACCAGGCGTCACGATGCCGTGCTCGAAGGCGAAAAGGCCGCAAGCGAGGCGTTGCCCGCCATCAGAGCCGCCATAGCGCGCGGCAGATAGCACCATCAGGTTATTCAGCTCATAAGGATACACCGCCACTATGAAATCCATCCTTCTCAAGGCGCCCGCTAAAGTCAATTACCTGCTCGATGTGATACGGAAGCGGCCTGACAATTATCACGATCTGAGAATGATCATGCAACGCATCGCGATTTATGACGAGATCGAGATTTCTCTGTCCGCCACACCGGGGATTCGCGTGAATTGCGGGAGGGACGGTGTGCCGGACGGCCCCGGGAACATTGCCTGGAAAGCCGCGGAAACGTTGCTGGGGCGTTTGGACAGCAAGCCCGGAATCGACATATCCATCACCAAGAACATTCCGGTCGCGGCAGGCCTGGGCGGCGGCAGCAGTGATGCGGCATCCGTTCTCATGGGCCTGAACGAACTGCTCGGCCTGGGGTTGGATGACCGGGAACTGATGGAGCTTGGCCTGGGGCTTGGCGCTGACGTTCCGTTCTTTATATTCAGGAAAACAGCACTGGCGGAAGGGATAGGCGAGCGGCTTTCACCTGTAGACGGACTGCCGCCTGCCTGGCTGGTCCTGGTCAACCCGAACATTCACGTTTCGACTGCCTGGGTATATAAAAGTTTACAATTGACAAAGGAAAAAGTTCTGGCTAAACTGCCGAAGTTTAGCAATAGAATCGACGATATCTGCAGCCTGTTGTCCAACGATCTGGAAAAGGTGACCATCGGCAGTTTCCCGTTGATACGGGAAATAAAGGATCTCCTGGTGGAAAATGGCGCCGGCGGGGCCTTGATGTCCGGCAGCGGGCCGACCGTTTTCGCGGTTTTCGAGACGGAAGAAAAAGCGCGACGCTGTCATGCGGAGATTGCCGGCCACACCGAATGGTATACTGCTGTTACCCATACAATTTAGGCATTCACAGTGGGGCGTCGCCAAGCGGTAAGGCACCGGATTTTGATTCCGGCATTCCCAGGTTCGATCCCTGGCGCCCCAGCCAATTTCATTGTCAATTCGCTGTACACGGCAAAACGAGGACTTGATGGAAGACAAAATTAGAATTTTCTGCGGCAACTCCAACCCTGTTCTGGCGGTCAAGATCTGTGAGAAACTGGGGGTGCCGCTGGGGCAGGCCAAGGTCAAAACCTTTTCCGACGGTGAGATCAGGGTGGAGATCGGCGAAAATGTCCGTGGGCGGGAAGTCTACATTGTCCAGTCGACATGTTCGCCTACCAACAACAATCTGATGGAAATCCTGATCATGATGGATGCGCTGAAAAGGGCCTCCGCGGAAAAGATCACCACCATAATTCCCTACTACGGGTATGCCAGACAGGACCGCAAGGTCGCGCCGCGTTCACCTATCACCTCGAAGCTGGTCGCCGACCTTCTGACTGCGGCAGGCGCTGACCGGGTTGTCACCGTTGACCTGCACGCAGGTCAGATACAGGGTTTTTTCGACATCCCCGTGGACAACCTTTTTGCCGCGTCGGTCATACTTGAGTACCTGAGAAATCACATCGCCAATGAAAACATGGTCATCGTATCGCCTGACGCCGGCGGGACCGAGAGAGCCCGGGCTTTCGCCAAGCGCCTCGGTTGCAGCCTGGCGATTATCGACAAGCGCCGGTCCGGACCGAATATATCGGAAGTAATGAACCTGATCGGCGACGTGCGCGACAAGGTCGCCATAATTGTCGATGACATGGTGGATACCGCCGGCACCTTGACGCAAGCTGCCAAGGCGTTGCGCGAACACGGCGCCACGTCGATCTATGCCTGTGCCACGCACGGCGTTCTTTCGGGACCCGCGATTGAACGTATCGAACAGTCGGATATCCAGGAGATGGTCATCACCGATACTATCCCCCTTGGCGAAGAGGCCTCGAAATCCAGAAAGATCAAAGTGCTGTCATTGGCAGGTCTCCTCGCGGAAGCAATTCGCAGGATTCACTGCAACGAGTCGGTAAGTTCGCTTTTCGCGTAACCAAACAAAGGATGCATTGAAGTTTTGCTGAGCACATATCAAACGGAGGTAATATGGAACAGAGAGTTCTGACGATAGAATCGAGAGTCGAACTGGGCAAAGGACCATGCAGAAGACTGCGGGTGAAAAGCCGCGTTCCGGCTGTTGTATACGGAAAAGGATTCGAGCCGGTGACTGTCTCCGTCGACAGTAAGGAACTCACTGCCGTTATCGCAGGCGAAGGCGGGATGAACCACCTGATCAGCCTGAAAGGTGAAGCCGGTCTGGACGGGCAACTGGTGATCGTTGCCGACATGGTTCGCGATTGCCTCAAGGGCGATCCGATTCACGTCGACCTGCACAAGGTTAACCTTGAGGAGAAGGTCAGGGTGAAGGTTCCGGTAAGCCTTGTAGGAACCCCAATTGGGGTCAAAGAGGGCGGAATGCTCGATTTCCTCATGCACACTATCGACCTGGAATGCCTCGCCTCTCAGATTCCCGATCATATTCACGTTGATATCAGCGACCTGCCGATCGGCGGATCCCTGCACATAGCTGCAATAACTGTCCCTGCCGGCGTGAAGGTGCTGGACGACCCCAAGGCGACGGTAGTCAACATTCTTGGCAAAGCCAAGGAAGAGGGAGAGGTTGCCGCGCCTGAAGAGGAATGATTCTCAATCTCTTGTGCGAGGCGTGATACATGGCTGTAAAATTACTAGCCGGCCTGGGCAATCCCGGCTCCAGATACCAATGGACCCGCCACAACGCGGGTTTCATGGTTTTGGACCGGCTCTCGGCCCTGGCGGGCATTCCCCTGGCCAGGAAGGCGTTTTCCGGGCTCTGCGGGGAAGGGCACTGGCTGGGAAATCGAATCATACTGCTGAAACCGCAAACGTTCATGAATCTTTCCGGAAGATCGGTTGCCGAGGCAGCAAGATTCTACAAAATAGAGCTGAATGATCTTATTGTCGTTCACGACGACCTCGACATTCCTTTCGGCCGGATTAAAATGAAGCTCGGGGGCGGAAACGGCGGGCATAACGGCTTGAAGTCGCTCGCGGCCTGTCTCGGGTCAGGCGAATTCATCAGGCTGAGAATCGGAATCGGCAGGCCTGTGCGCGGCGACGTGGTCGATTACGTGTTGTCCTCGTTCGAAAAAGATGAAATGAACGATTTGCTCCCCGTTCTCGATGGGGCTGCGGATATGCTGGAAACGCTCTTGGCCGAAGGGCTCCCCAAGGCCATGAGCATCTACAACAACAAGGATCTGCTGATCCCATGATCCTTAAAATAGCTTAGTGTTGATCGGCGCTGCGCCGTTCTCCTTGCTCCGGGTTAGACCGGGGCTAAACAAACCGCGAGGAGGAATCTGTACATGAGGAAGTATGAGACGATCTATATCGTCCACCCCGACCTTGGCGACGAAGACATCAAGGTGCTTTCGGGGAAGGTCCAGGATGTGATCTCCAGCTTGAAAGGCGAGTGCTACAGGCTGGAAGACTGGGGAATGAGGAAACTTGCCTATCCGCTCAAGAAACAGGCGAGGGGGCGCTATTTCTACCTCAATTTCGAGGGCAGCCCTGCATTGATTGCCGAACTGGAGCGCCGTCTCCGGCTTGACGACAAGGTTCTGAGATACCAGAGCGTCAAGCTTGAGAAAGACGTTGCAGTGCCGGCCGCCGCGGCTGAGAAGCCTGCTGCGGAAGTTCCGGCGGGATCAAATGTTTCGGAAGCGGCTGCGTCGGAAACGACCGCACCCGCGGAATAGCAAGGGAGGCAACAAGTCATGAGTGAAGAAAGAACACCCTCCAGGGGTAATGGACCGAGAAAGAAGAGAAATTTCCAGCGCAGGAAAGTGTGCCGCTTCTGCGCGGACAAGCAGATAACCATCGACTACAAAGACCCCCGCACCTTGCGGTCATTTATCAGTGAGCGCGGGAAGATCATTCCGCGGCGAATCTCCGGGAACTGCGCCAAACACCAGAGGGAGATTACCGAGGCAATCAAGAGGGCCAGGAACATTGCCCTGCTGCCGATAGCCTCCGGCCACGTCATGCCCTGACGGAAAGACGAAAGATGTTTTTGAAAGGGCGGGAACCTGCAGTCGGCGTCATTGCAGGCATACTGAGTACGCTGGCACTTTGCTACTCCTTCGTCGTCGTGCCTCCCGTTGGGGCGCTGGCTGTATTCCTGGTTCCTTTTCCGGGTATTTATTTCACGCTCTTATACGGGCGGAAAACCGGCATCTGCATCGGCGCCGCAGTGGTTGCGGCGCTGGCAATGCTGAATCAGCAGCTGTTGGTGTCATACCTGTTCCAGTGGCTTCCCCTGGCGCTTCTCCTGCCGGAACTGATTTTCCGGAGATGCATAGTTTCCAGGGCAATTTTCATAGCTGTCGGCATACAGATGTTCCTGCTCTCCGCACTGAGTGTCTTTATGCCCGGCAGTTCATCGGAAGCGGAAGTCGGGAAAATCGTCGACCTTGCGCTGGCTCCGCTTGGTGGCAAGATCGATGCGGACACAATTCTCCGTACGAAGGTTTTTCTTGAAAGGATCTATCCTTCGTGCCTGGTCATCAATTCGGGAATGGTTGCCTTGTGCAATGTGCTTGTAGTGCGTTGCTTCAAGAAAACCAGGGAGAAATTGTCCTATTCTGCCGGCTTCCTGGAATTCAGGAACCATGATTTCCTGGTCTGGCTGCTGATCGGTTCCGGTTTTTCTTTGCTGAGCAGCAATACGGTGGTTGATAGTTTCGCGCTGAACTTTCTGATCCTTGCGCTTTTCCTGTACCTGGTGCAGGGACTGGCGGTCGTGGCTTACGTCTTCAGGAGATCGTCTCTGCCGCGTTTCCTTCAACCGCTCTTCTATCTGTTCATGTTTGTTCAGCCCTATCTGGCTGTTGCGGTAACGGCATGCGGACTGTTCGACCTCTGGGTCGATTTCAGGAAACCCAAAAAACAAGAAAACCTGTAAAATCAGGCTAGGAAGGAGAATTCATGAAAGTGATTCTGAAAGAAAACATCGAAACCCTTGGACATATCGGCGACATCGTCAAAGTGGCGCCGGGTTACGCGAGGAACTACCTGCTCCCAAAGGGCTATGCTATCGAAGCGACAACGAAGAATGCCAAGGCTCTGGAACATGCGAAGCGTCAGATGGAATACAAGAAGAACAAGGTTCTCGAACAGGCGAAACAGCTTTCCGAGCGTATCGCAGCTACGCCGCTGACGCTCCGGCACCAGGCTGGAGAAGAGAATAAGCTGTTCGGATCCGTTACCAATATGGATCTTGCCGAAAATCTGAAAAAACTGGGTCTCGAGATAGACCGGAAACGCATCATGCTTGCAGAACCGATCAAGCATCTCGGAGAGTATGAGGTCCCGGTGAAGGTGCATCCCGAGGTTACCGCTACGCTGAAAGTCATAGTGGCAAGGCCTGAGGAATGAGCCACCTGAGAAACACCGGAAATGCTTCCGGCAGGGGATGAGAAAAAGGCGGGATGGTACTGAAACCATCCCGCTTTTTTTATTCAGGCAACTATCCCGGGCAGCCTCTCTCCCGATTGGACCGTCGCCATGTGGATGTTTCTCAGCGTGATTCGTCCACAACCCTGTTGACCGGGGGATGCTTGAGGAGTATATTTATTTGTTCGAAAAAACGGATTGGATCGAAGGTGCGCCTATGCCTGTTACGGGCAGCAGAAAATTACCGCCGCAGAATATTGAAGCTGAGATGTCCATTCTCGGGGGGATACTCCTGGAAAACGACGCCATTAACCGGGTGCTCGATCTTCTGGTGCCGGATGACTTCTACCGGGAATCTCACCGGAAGATCATGAAAGCGATGATCGAACTCAACGAACATCGCGAACCGTGCGACCTGGTCACGCTGACGTCCGTTCTGAAGAAGCGGGGGGAACTGGAAGAAGTTGGTGGTGGCGCATATCTCGCGACGCTGGTGGATTTTGTCCCCACGGCGGCCAATATCGCCTACTACAGCAAGATCGTTCGGGAAAAGGCGATAGCGCGCAACCTTATTCATGCTGCGACGGAAATTGTTACCGATGGTTACGATGAGAAATCCGAGATCGAGGAACTGCTCGACAAGGCGCAGAAATCCATTTTCGATATTTCCGAAAACCAGATAAAGACTCCCTATCACCAGCTCAATGCAATCCTCAAGGACACTATCAAATATATCGGCGAACTCTACGAAAAAAAGGAACAAGTGACCGGAGTGCCCACCGGTTTCATCGACCTGGACCAGAAGACGGCAGGGTTCCAAAAGGGCGACTTGATAATCATTGCCGGCCGGCCTTCAATGGGCAAGACTGCATTTGCCCTTAATATCGCCCAGTATGCGTCTGTGCACGCCGTGCCTCGACATCCGGTCGTCGTTTTTTCCCTGGAGATGAGCAAGGAACAGCTGGTTACCCGTCTCCTGTGTTCTGAGGCCCGGGTGGATGCCGGCAGGCTCAGGACGGGACACCTGATCGACGGGGACTGGGAAAAGGTCATGAAAGGCGCCGAAAGGCTGTTCGAGGCGCGGATCTTCATTGATGATACGCCGGCGATCAGCGTGCTGGAAATGCGTGCCAAAGCCAGAAGGCTGAAGGCCGAGCATGGTATCGGCATGGTGGTGGTCGACTATCTGCAACTCATGCGGGGCGGGGCGTCTTCCGAGTCGAGGCAGCAGGAGATCTCCGAAATTTCGAGATCGCTCAAGGCTCTGGCCAAAGAACTTTCCGTTCCGGTCGTGGCTCTCTCGCAGTTGAACAGGGGACTGGAAAACCGGACCGACAAACGTCCGATCATGAGCGACCTGCGCGAATCGGGCGCGATCGAACAGGATGCCGATATCATCATGTTCGTTTACCGCGACGAGGTTTACAACAAGGACAATCCCGATGTGAAGGGCAGGGCGGAAATCATAATCGGAAAACAGAGAAACGGCCCTATCGGGACCGTGGAGCTGACCTTTCTCGGAGAATATACCAAATTCGAAAATTACGCGAAGCGCCAGGATTTCTGAAGCTGCACCGCTTCAGACCCGGTCTGCGACAGAGGTGTTCATGATTGATCCAACTGCCCGTATCAGCCCGTCAGCCCAGATCGACGACAGCGCCACGATCGGCCCGAACGTTCAAGTGGGCGATCACAGCCGCATCGGGAGCGGCTGCATCATTATGGCTAACGCCGTAATAGGCCCCTGGACCACCCTCGGGAGTGACAATGTCGTTCATTACGGCGCCATAATCGGTCACGAGCCCCAGGACTTTGGGTACAATGGGGAAGAGAGCCATCTGGTTGTCGGCGACGGGAATTCGTTCCGGGAATATGTGACGGTGCATCGGGGCAATCGACCGGGCAGCAAAACCGAAATCGGCAACCACAACTATTTCATGGTGCAGTCGCACGTAGCGCACAACTGCACGATCGGAAACCATATAATTCTCGCAGGCGGAGCTTTGCTTGCCGGACATGTGACCGTTGACGACCGGGTTATCGTATCCGGCAACTGCGTGGTCCACCAGTTCTGCCGCCTGGGAGCTTTTTCCATGATGCGCGGGTTGTCCCGTACGTCCCGGGACGTGCCCCCGTTCTGCATAATGGATGAAACGCACACTGTCCGCGCCATAAATCTTGTCGGCTTGCGTCGCAACGGCTTTGATGCCGCACGGGTACGGGCCCTCAGGAATGCTTTCAAGCTCCTGTTCCGGGGCGGGCCCAACATGAAGGAGAATCTGGAGCATGCCGAATCCGAGTTGTCCATTACGGCGGATGTCCGCCAATTGCTCGATTTCATAAGGAACTCAAAAAGAGGTGTCTGTTTCGGAAGGGGAGGAAACGCTCCCGATTTCGACTAGAGAAAGGTGGGGAATCCATGACAGGTTTTAATCCGCTGCGTGAACTGCCAAGTACCGCGGGATATGGGAAGGGTGATGTGTTCGTCCTCTTTGGCGAGCTTTTCGGCCGTGGTTACGCCAACGGACTCGTGGATGAAGCCCGCAAGTCCGGTATGACCATAGTGGGAATTACCGTGGGACGGCGGGAAAGCGATTTCTCCCTGCGGCCTCTTACCGACGATGAACTGGCGCAAGCCCAGGAGACGCTTGGCGGAAAGATCATTAATATCCCTCTTGAGGCCGGATTTGACATGGACCGTTCTCTGTCCGGCACCATGCCCGTGGAACAGTTGAAGGGATTGAAGTCGGACGGTTGGGAAAGCGCCGTCCTGGACTGGACTGCCATTGAAGAGTCCAGGATAGCGGGGACGGAACGTTTCACCTCCGGGCTTTCACGAGTTTTCCGTGAACTGGACGCGCTCATCCCCGATGGCGCGAATGTCCTCTTTTCGCATACCATGGCCGGCGGAATTCCTCGCGCCAGGGTCCTGATGCCGGTGCTCAACAGGGTATTCAAGGGAACCGGCGACCGATATGCTCCGTCGGAAGTATTCTGGAACACGGAACTTGGGAAACTGTGCGCGATTTCCTTTGATGAAGTCACCGCGGACACCTTCCGTCATCTCATCGAATTTTCACGCGCAATACGTGAACGCGTTTCCTCGCGGGGCGGCAAGGTGGCATACACCGCCTACGGCTATCATGGTTGCGAAGTCCTTGTGAACGGCGAGTACAAGTGGCAGTCTTACACCCCCTACCTCCAGGGTTGGGCGAAGATGCGGCTCGAGGGGATCGCATCGGAGTCCAGGGAAAGGGGTATCAATGCAACGGTTTTCAACTGCCCTGAAATACAGACCAATTCCAGCGCGCTGTTTCTTGGCGTCGAAATATCACTGTATCCCCTGTTGTCGGCACTTGAGAGAGAAGGGGGCGGGCCGGTCGCTGACGGCGTCAGGAATGCCTGCCAGGCTCTTCTGAAAGACGACGTCTCGCTGGAAACTCTGCTCGAAGCAGCCGACTCGTACCTGGCGGACCCCGTTATGGAGCCTTTTTCCGACTTTTCCTCTTGGCCCCTTCACAATACCGCGCAACAGTCATCGTTCATGCTTGAACGTGCCGGAGCGATGCTGGACATGAATCGCGATGCGAAGAATATTGTTTGCGCGGAACTTTCGCGCGAGGTGTTCAAGGCAGTCGGGCGCCTCATTTTCCATACTTCCTGGAATTCGACGGCACCGGTACTGTGGCTTAACCATGACGTCGTGGCCCGTCAGATTCTGGCTTCCGAATGATTCGAAAAGGCTTGATCGGCAGGCCCCGGATCATTGGGCGGGCGGCATTCAAGCGCTTAGCCGGCGTTAGCGGATGAGAACTGACAAGCGCTTAAGGGAGGAAATCATGGAGTCAGGAACGAAGAGCGTGTCGCAGTCGAGCGTCGAACTGGCGCAGATAATGTTGCCTGCCGATACGAATCCCGCCGGAAATGTGCATGGCGGCACGATCATGAAACTGATCGACAATGCCGCCTACGTCGTGGCTTCCCGGCATACCGGCATGAACGCGGTTACCGCCTCCATAGACCGGCTGGATTTCCATTGCCCGGTGTTCCTGGGCAATCTGTTGACCTTGAAATCCAGCATGAATCGGGCCGGAAGAACTTCAATGGAAATCGGCGTCAGGGTTGAAGCGGAAGACCTGAAAACCGGCGAGGTGAGGCATACCGCCTCGGCTTACCTGACCTTCGTGGCGTTGAATGAAGAAGGCAAGCCGACGGTAGTCCCGGGCCTGGTTGCCGGAACGGATGACGACAGGAGGAGATTTGCCGATGCGGCTTCCAGGTACGAGGCCAGGAAGTCCGTGAAAACGCGTTGAAGTCCGTACCCGGATTTCTCTCGTTGATTGCATTGAGGAAAAGGCCCGTTTTCAAGCGGGCCTTTCATATATACGCTTGCCCAGGCGGCCTTCATGCCGCTCGAGTTTAATGGACACATGCGTGGAAAGTGTTCTGCGGTGAGTCGCGAGAAGGTTTGCTGGCCAAAGGCGAAACTTCCCCCTCCTGCAGCAGCTCGGAAGAGTGGGGTTGCCAGATTTGCCTGCGTTTGACCGGGGTGTTCATTGAGCCGGACTATTTCCCGATCACTTTGCTGACCGCTGAGAAATCCGAATCACCGAGTCCTTCCGCGAGAGCCTTCTTGAAAAGTTCATTGACCGTTGCGGTCGCAAACAATGGCTGACCGGTTTCCTCGGCCAGCCGAAGGGCAAGGCGCAGGTCCTTCTGCATGTGCTTGAGAGGAAAAGCGGCCGGGAATCCGCCATCGGCGGCAATCATGCTTCCTTTCAGGCGGAACATCGGATTGGTCATGGCCCCCGAGTCCAGGATGTCAAGCAGCTGGCGCGGGTCCAGCCCGCTTGACGAGGCCAGGCTCAAGCCCTCGCAGAAAGCCGCCATCATGCCCCCCATGACCAGGTTGTTGGCCAGCTTCATGGTGCTGCCATTCCCCACCTCGCCGAGAAACAGGATTTTGCTGCCCATTCTCTCCAAAGCCGGCAGGGACTGGTCGAAAAGCTCCCGGTCGCCTGCGGCCATTATCGTCAAGGCGCCATCCTCGGCCGGTTTGCGGCTGCCGGCGACGGGGGCTTCCAGGAACAGTGCGCCCTTGTCGTGGGCAAGGCGGGATGATTCCCTGGATGTCGCGGCATCGATCGTGGACATGTCCACGTAGCCCTTGCCGGGGCCAAGACCGGCCAGGAGACCGTCAGCACCGTCCCGGACCGACGTTACCGCTGCGGGGGTTGCCATCATGGAAAACACGATGTCGGAAGATTCCGCAGCATCCCGCGGGGTGGCGGCCGGGATGGCGCCCGCCTCGACCAGGGGCCTGGTTTTCTCTTCCGTGCGGTTCCATACCGTGACCTTGAACCCGGCCCTGACAAGATTGAGAGCCATCGCGCTGCCCATGATTCCGAGACCGGTGAATCCGATGTTCATATGGTATCCTCCTTATGCAAGCTGATGTGTTGCGGATTGCGGTACATTCAGGACCAACTTTGACGGCCGGCCGGCGTGGATCACGGTTCGGCCTCAACCGTTGTCCAGCACGTCCCGGATCTTGCGTAACAATTCATCTTTCCTGATCGGTTTGGTAATGACATCCGTTTCTTTATCCAGGATCCCTTTCTTTTCCATGATGTCAGCCGTATAACCGCTGATGTAAATCCCTTTCATATCCGGCCTGGTTTTTCTGATTTCCTCCAGGATCTCCCGGCCGTTCAGCTTCGGCATCACCACATCGGTCACAACGAGCGAGATATCGTCGTTTTCTCGGAATTTTTCCAGGGCTTCCACGCCGTTGGCCGAAGCTATCACCCTGAACCCGGCTTTTTCCAGGATACTGGTCAGAAGCGTCCTGACGATTTCCTCGTCTTCGGCAACCAGCAGGGTTTCGCTGCCACTGGCCGGCGGAATCCCGGGCTTTTCTTTTTCCGTTACTGATTGTACTGGAATCAGGGGGAGATAGATGTTCACCGTCGTTCCGGTCTCTCTTGTGCTTTCGATCAATACCGATCCGTTGTGCTGCTTTACTATGCCATAAACAATGGAAAGGCCCAGCCCTGTTCCTTTTCCCGGTCCCTTGGTCGTAAAAAACGGTTCGAAAATCCTTTCCAGGTACTCTTGACCGATTCCGATTCCGTTATCGTCGATCGTTATCTGAGCGTATTCACCCGGGGTTTGCAGGTCGAGCCGCGCGGTCGACCCTTCATTTACCTGTGTTTCCCTGACAGATATGGTCAGCCGACCACCTCCCGGCATGGCGTCGCGGGCATTGGTAGCCAGGTTCATGAGCACCTGTGCTATCTGGCCTGAATCAGCCATTATGGCCAACTCTTTGCCGTGGAGTCCGGTTACGAATTCGATATTCTCACCGATGAGCCTCTGTATGAGCCTGCTCGTGTTGGCTATGATGTCGTTGACCAGGACCGGCCTTGGAAAGTTAGGCTGCTTGCGGCTGAAGGTCAGCAGGCTCTTCGTCAGTTCAGCAGCCCGCGATGCGGCATGCAGAACATGGTCCACGTTTTCGAGCATTTCTTTGTCATCATCCCCTAACTGTTCACGGATGATTTCGCCATAGCCGCAGATCACGCTCAGCATATTATTGAAATCGTGAGCAACCCCACCGGCAAGAAGGCCGATGGATTCCATTTTCTGCGACTGCAACAGCTGATGCTCGAGTTTTTTCCGCTCGACGAATTCGTTCTGCAGCGATGCAACGGTCCGGGCCAGCTCTCCGGTCCGTTCCTCGACTTCGGATTCCAGATCGTTTCGGGCTTTGCGCAAAGCTTCTTCCGCTTTTTTGCGCTCGGTGGTTTCTATGAGAGAAAACACGAGTCCGATGACTTTTCCGGACGATTCCTTGATCGGGTGAAGCGTCCAATCCCAGTAAGTCATGCCGCGGGATGGCTGGTCCGGGAATTCGAAGGGCTTGTCGTGGGCCTCGAAAGGCTCGCCGGTATCCCGCGCCCTGATGAAAATGGCTTTCACTTCGTCATCGGGATAGAGGTGGAAATGGTTCTTGCCGATCATCTCTTCCACTTTGAAACCACACGAGCGGGCATAAGTGTCATTCACTTGGACGAAGTTGAAGTCGTTGTCGACATACACCAGGTGCGAGTTCTTTGCACCGTCCATGACCGCCTGGAGCAGGTCCCGTTCTCTCTGCAGTTTCTGCTCCATTTTTTTGCGTTCGGTTATGTCTCTCATCAGGGTGATCCTGACCGAACGCCCGCGGTATGTGGTGTTCCTGCCATGGACTTCGACAAGGATCTGCGTCCCGTCTTTTCGTATGGCGCCATGTTCGATGTGTAACGGAGTGCCTTTGAGGATACCGCCCACAACCCGTTCGCGGTCCTCGGGCGGTAACAGGTTGGAAACCTTCATGCCCAAAAGCTCTTCCTTCGGGTATCCGAACATGGCGACGAACTGATCGTTAACGTCGGTAAGCCGGCCTGCTTCGGTGATGGCAATCCCTTCGAAGGAGGAATCAGCCAGGATTCTGAACCGTTCCTCGCTTTCGCTGATCGCTTTCCGGGCCGATTCCCGCTCGTCGGCCAACCTGGCCAGGGTATCCGCTTCCTGTGCCCGCAACCGGAAGCGATGCATCGTTTCCGTAACGCCTGAGATCAGGGCGCTGCTCAGGAGAAAATATGACATGGAGACGATGTCGACGGTTTTCCAGATTATTATGCCGCCAGGCTCTATGATGAAGTAGTCGGCGATCAGGGCGGAAAGAACGGTTGCCACCAAGCCTGGGTTCAGCCCCCCGTACAAGGCAGCGACAGTTATCGCCGGATAGAAGGTCAGATACGGGAGCGTGTTCGCAAGCTCCTTCAGAAAGACCATCCGCACGGCCATTGCCGTGAAAACCAGGGCGACTGCCACGAGATACCTTTGTTGCTGACCGGTCGTGGATGCGAAGGATACGGCTGTTTCATGCGATTTGCGTGTTAGCGCGTAGGCGGCCGCTACAAGATAGATCCCGCCGAGGTATTGCGACGCCCTGCCGAACCAGCTCAGCACGCTGCCACCCTGCGACTGGATCATTACACCGAACAGGCCTGCTGCCAGCAATGCCAGGCCGCATGCATACCAGTATGAAGCCGGTGAACTGTAGTACCCCGTTCCCGGCCGCAACAAGGTGACCGTGATCGTCAGCAGCGAGATGGTTGAAACCAGTGTGAACTGCCTGACCAGTGTGCCCCCGGCGCCTTTGACGAAAAAAACCGGGGTCAGGCCGGATTTGGCTGCCAGAGCGGCAAGAAGAACCACTCCAGCGGCAATCAGGTAAAAGGTGCAGAGCAATGCCCACGATCTTGATGGGACCTTCCGGGGGGAAGGGAGAGCGACCGCGGCGAAATGGAAACAGGACGCGATCCAGAGGCAGAGATTATGAATCGTGATTGTATCATTAATATTTCCATTCCCGGCAAGCGACGCGACTATGCTGCCTACGCCCCAGACGAGGACGCCTGAGCCCATAAGCAGCATCCGGTACGAAGGGTCGGACCGGAAACTCCGGCCCAGGATATAAGCGATGTACAGGGAGGTTAGAGTTGAAAAAAGTAAGTTGCAAGCGGTAAGCAACGGTATTGATTCAAAAGAGGCGGGATAGTCCGCGACCCAAAGGACGGTTATGGCCACCACGAACAAAGGGGCCGGCAACCAGGCCCACCGGAACAGACGGTTCGGCATCAACAAAGGCTGGGGTATTTCAGGATAGTTTTCTATTGGCTCGGACATTCATTAATTCCGCCAGCGATCGGCAATTCATTTCGCACCAGTACCCGGAGATCGTTTTTCATTATACTTGGTCTGGCATGCAATACAAGAATATCTCGCCATGCCGGGCGATCGGGGGCCGGACGGTTCGGTTGATTGCGGGACGGCTATTCAATCGCACTGCGCATGGTATAATGAAGCACGTATTTACCTGTTGTGAGATTGAACATTGTCTGTTTGCCGGGGGGAAACCGATGGCGCGTGAGACTCGCAGGAAATTTCTTGCATACGGATTGGGCGGAATTGCCGCAATTGCTGCGGCCGGGATATTCTATCCGTTGTTCCGCTATCTTTCGCCGCTCTCTGGTCAGCTTGAGAGCACAAAGGTGACGATCCCCGAAGGCAACGTCAGGGAAGGTGAAGCGAACTTCTTCCAGTATGCCGGATCGGCAGCGGTGCTGGTGCGGAAAACCGGCGGAACGCTGGTCGCCTTGTCAGCGGTCTGCACCCATATGGGCTGCATCGTGCAGTGGCGGAAGGAGAACCAGGAATTTCTCTGCCCCTGCCATGGCGGGCGGTACACTGCCGACGGCGCGGTCATTTCCGGCCCTCCTCCGAAACCGCTGCCAACGCTTCCATTTACCGTTGCAAATGGCATTATCACCGTAGGCTGACGGTTTTCCGGAGGAAATATGCTGTCCTTGAAACGGATCTACCGGTGGCTGGACGTACGGATCGGCGCCGGCGAAATAATCGAGAAGGAGCTGACGGGATACCTCCTGCCGCGCAATATCAATATCTGGTATTCCATGGGGAGCATACTGCTCTTCCTCTTTGCCCTGCAGGTGGTGACCGGGATGCTGCTCCTGGTGTACTATGTCCCGGATGCGGACAAGGCTTTTTCCAGCGTTACCGCAATCATGAACAGGGTGCCGTTCGGGTGGCTGATCCGGATGTGCCACGTAATCGGTTCCAACATGATGGTGCTGATACTGTTCTTTCACATGCTGTCGGTAGTATTCATGGGCAGCTACAAGAAGCCGCGGGAGCTGAACTGGCTTTCCGGTTTCGTGCTGTTCCTGCTGGTCATGTCCCTCACCCTGACCGGGTATCTTCTTCCCTGGAGCCAGCTCTCCTTCTGGGCAACGACCGTGACCACGAACAGCGTGGGAGCCCTCCCGTATGTCGGCCACTACCTGGTGGAGTTCCTGCGTGGCGGCGTGCTGGTCGGCCCCCCGACCCTCGGCCGGTTCTTTGCCCTGCATGTCGCCGTGCTGCCTGCCACGGTCGCCCTGCTGGTGGGCGTTCACCTGTTTCTCCTGAAGCGCGTCGGCATTTCCGCGCCCCCCTCTGGCCTTGAAGAAACGAAAAGCACCTGGCTGGGAGACACTTACCGTTATGAAGACCATCCGGGAGGAATCCCGTTTTTTCCCAACTACCTGCTCCAGGACATGACATCCATCGCAGTCTGCATGGCGTTCTTTTTCGCGCTGCTGTTTTTCGATCCCTCCATCTTTTTCCCCAAGGATGCGTTTATCCCTGCCGATCAGTTCCGGACCCCGGAGCACATCAAGCCGGAATGGTACTTCCTGGCCAACTATCAGACACTCAAACTCTTTCCAAGTGAAATCATCGGATTGGCCGTGCAAGGGTTAGTGATTCTGTTTCTGGCGCTGCTGCCGTTCATTGACCGCGGCGCAGAGCGACATCCATTGAAGCGGCCTGTTTTCCTGCTGGTCAGCATCGGCGGCATTCTTATCTGGATCGGACTGAGCATTTGGGGGCATTACTCATGATCCTCGCACCTTGTCAACAAAACCTTGCTAGAATGCTGTTGATAGGCACATTCCTGTTCATGACGGCCAGTCTTGCCGTTGCCGCCGACACGGTCGCAAATGTATGCGTCCAGTGCCATGGCGCCTTGCCGGGCCGATTGGGGGAACCGGTCGCCCCGTGGCGCGGGAGCATCCATGCCGTGAGCGGGATTTTCTGCAATGGCTGCCACGGCGGGGACCCCAACGATGCGGCCAACGCCATGAGCCCGGCGCGGGGTTTTCTCGGCGTTCCGAAAGAAAACGCGATCCCAGCGTTCTGCGGCCGCTGCCATGTGGGTGTGCTGCAATCGTACCAGGCCAGCGCGCACGGCACGGCGCAGGGAAAAGAAAAGCCCCACTGCGTAACCTGCCACAGCAATCACCATGTCGTGAAAGCTTCCCTTGATCTGATCAACGAGAAGAGCTGCGGCCGCTGCCATTCATATGACGGCGCACGCCGGATCAGGGAGGCCATGGCCGGCGTCGAAACGAGAATTGGGGCGTTTGAACAGCGCATCGCCATATTCAAGGGGAGGGGCGTCGATACCAGACGGCTTGAACAACGACTGTTTGCCGGTCGCAACCGGTTCCACAGCCTTGCGCATGTGGTCGACGTGAATCTGATCACTAGGAATACCGCAGAGATCGATGCCGAACTGGACGCGATAGACGGCTCTCTTGAAGATTTCAGCAAGCTGGAAAGAAAAAAGAAGCTCATAGGGGCAGCCGCCATCGTGGTCGTCCTGGCAGCAGCGGCCCTGTTGGCCATGTACCGCCGGACATACGACTGACGGCGTTGCCTTCTCGGCTCCAGCTATTCCGCTGCACCTTTCAACGAAAGGATTATTGCGGCCACCTCATCGGGTGACAGCTTGAATGCCGGCATGACTGCCGGGTAACCCTTGACAATGTCTGCGTTCGGCTGTTCCAGTGAGCGGCGCACATAGGGTTCGTCTACGGTGACGGTGTGCTCCGCGCCAGTGGTCACCACGGTCACTTCACGTCCCCAAATCCCCTTGAAAGTCGGCCCCAGCGCTTTTGTCCCGTCCAGGGTGTGGCAGCCCAGGCAACCCTGGCTCTTGAGCACTTCCAGGCCGCGTTTTGCCGCGGCAGGCTTCTGTTCCATCAGCCAGGCCATGAATGCTGCTTCCGGGACAGCCTCCACGGTGGTGATCATGGCTGAATGGCCGACGCCGCAGTAGGACGAGCAGAAAAGGTCGTATGACCCCGCAGTGGACGCGACGAACCAGGCATGGTTTTCCATTCCGGGCACAGCGTCCCTTTTTATCCGGAACGCCGGGATGTAAAAGCCGTGCAGCACGTCTTCCGATACGATGTTGACTTCCACCGGCCTTCCCACCGGCACATAGAGCTTGGAGCTGGTCTTGCCGTTGGCGTAGGTGAAACTCCATGACCACATGCGGGCGGTTGCCGTTACCTTCAGGGCGTCCCTGGGCACGTTGCGCAGCGCCAGGTAGCCGGCCCAGCCGTAATAGAACATCCCCAGCACGAGAAGCGTGGGCAGCGTTACCCAGAGTATTTCCAGCCAGACACTTCCTGAAGCCTGTGAGGTGGGTTCCGGAAACCGGGATCGGCGGTAGCGGATCAGAAACCAGACAGTTACCGCGGTGATGCCCAGCAACAGGAATGCCGAAATGCCGAAAATCCAGATGAATACCGGGTCAACTGCCTGTGTGGTTGTTATCAGTTGCTGGTTCATGTCAAGTCCTCAACGATACAGCACATCGACGAAAGTCAGCCCGATGAATAGTGCCAGCGTCGCCAGCGCCAGGAACAGCAGCCACTTCAGCAGCCTGTTTTCATATTGCATCTGCATGAAGATCGCGATGACCAGCCCCGATTTGAGGGAGGCGATGGACAAGGCCGCCCAGACGCGGAAAACTCCCAGATCCTGGAAGGATACCCAGATGGTGAGGGCGGTGAGGGCCATCAGCGCCAGCCACGTTGCGGCAAGTTTCTTATAGCTCACGATATGCTGATCAGGTGTGACAGTTGACATTCTGATCCCTCACAGAACGAGATAATACAGCGGGAAAATGAAAATCCATATCAGGTCGACCAGGTGCCAGAACAGGGTGCTGTTTTCAAGCCAGATGCAGTTCTCTGCCGTGATGATACCGCGTCTTATCCGCCAGGCCATCACAGAAAGCACGGTCCCGCCGATCAGGACGTGCAGGCCGTGCAGGCCCACGGTCAGGTAATAGAGGCTGAAAAAGAGCGGTTCGCCGTGTGGCGCTTCTGCCAGGAGGGGCGAACCGGGATAGAGGCCACGGCCGATTTCTGCGCTCCACTCCAGGTACTTGTTCAGCAGGAAGACGGCTGCGCATATTACTGTGCCGACGACCAGCAATACAGCGGTTCTCGATTCGTTGCGACGAATCGCGGTTACCGACATGGCTGCCAGCAGGCTGCTGGAGATGAGGATGACCGTGTTGATCGCGCCGAACCAGCGGTGCATCTCATGGCCGGCAGTCGCGAATTCCTGTGGATAACGGGCCAGGTAAACGCCGTAGAGGAGAAACAGGCCGCCGAAAAGCAGTATCTCGGTGAAGAGAAACAGCCACATGCCCAGCTTGGCCGCGGCATCGTCGTTGTGCTGAGCTTTTCTCATGGCATTCCGCTGCCTTTGAAATCATAGGGGCCATGGGTGACGACTGGCTCCTCGACGAAGTTGTCCGTTGGCGGCGGTGTGGGTATGCTCCACTCCAGCGTGGCGCCGCCCCAGGGATTGCGCCCGGCGGGTTCGCCCCGCAGCAGGCCGTGAAACAGGTTGACCAGCATGGTCACCATCCCGGCAAACAATATCCAGCTGCCGATGGTCGATGTCAGGTTCAGGGCATGGAATTCGGGCAGGTAATCGTAATAGCGCCTCGGCATGCCCTCTACGCCCAGCACCATCATGGAGAAGTACATGACGTTGAAGCCGATGAAGAGCAGGATCCAGGCCACTAATGCCGGCTTTTCCCGGTACCGGCGGCCGAAGAACTTGGGAAACCAGTAGTGCATTGCGCCGAAGAAAGCGAAGCCTGAACCGCCGAAGATGACGTAGTGGAAATGGCCGACCACGAACTGGGTGTCGTGTACATGGATGTCGGTGGCCGCGGCGCCCAGGATCAGGCCGGTCAGCCCGCCGATGGAAAAGAGGAGAATGAAGCCCAGGGCGAAGAGCATGGGCGCTTCCAGAGAAATCGAGCCCTTGTACAGGGTGGAGACCCAGTTGAAGACCTTTATGGCCGAGGGGATAGCCACCACGAAAGTGAGGAAGGAGAACACCAGAACCGCAAGGTCGCTCATCCCGCTGGTGAACATGTGGTGTCCCCAGACCAGGGAACCGGCCGCGGCGATCGCGAGGCTGGACATGGCGATCATGCCGTAGCCGAAAATCGGCTTTCGGGAAAAAACCGGGATGATCTCGGAAATGACTCCCATGGGCGGAAGAATCATGATGTAGACCGCGGGATGGGAGTAGATCCAGAAAAGGTGCTGGTACATGAGGGGGTCGCCGCCGCGGCCCGGATCGAACAGCCCGGCTCCGAGCACCCGTTCCGCGATGATCAGCAACAGCGTTATGCCCAGGATGGGGGTGGCAAGGACCTGCACCCATGCGGTGGCGTAAACGGACCAGACGAAGAGCGGAATCCGGCCCCAGGTCATTCCTTCGGCCCTCAGCCGGTGGATCGTGGTGACGAAGTTGAGGCCGGTCAGTATGGCGGACATGCCGATCAGGAAAACGCCGAAAACCGCCATGGTCACATTGGTGCCGGTACGGGCGCTGAAGGGGACGTAGAAAGTCCAGCCGGTATCGGGCGGCCCGCTGCCGGTAAAAAGCGACGTGACGATGGTTGCGGCGCCGGTGATGTAGACCCACCAGGAAAGCAGGTTGAGGCGGGGGAATGCCACGTCCCTGGCGCCGATCTGTATCGGCATGAGAAGGTTGCCGAAAGCCCCCTGGAAACCGGGGAGGATGAAGAGAAAGACCATGATGACCCCGTGCACGGTGAACAGGGCGTTGTAGGTCTGGGGACCCATTATGGTACGTCCGGGCGCCATCAGCTCGATCCGCATCAGCATGCCCAGTACCACCGCGATGAGGAAAAAGGCGAACACGGTGTAGAAATAGAGGAAACCAATCCTCTTGTGGTCGGTCGAAAAAATCCAGGAAGCGATGCCGGTCTTGCCGGTATCCGTCCAGAATCCTCGTTCGGCTTGCACGATCGTCGCGTCAGTATCGGTCATCATTGCTCCAAAGGCGGCATTTTTCGTTTCTTTCCGCCGAGAATGAGGTAGGCCAGGAAGCTGCCGGCGACCAGAATTACGGCTGTGGCGCTGATCCGCAGCACATTGAAGACATACGTCTTGCCGACCGGGTCATAGGTGTAGCAGAATTCCACGAGTTTGCGGATGGAAGGTCCGGCAATCCCTTTTTCGGCTTCGGTCAGGGCCAGCGCCAGGTCCTTCGGCAGTATCGTTATCCCGTAGAGGTAGCGGATTATGGTGCCGTCCCGCGACAGCACCAGGCTGGCCACCGGGTGGATGAAATCCTCTCCCCGACGCTCGACGCGAAAGCCGATGGCATCGGTAAAGCGGCGGATGGTCTCGCGGTCACCGGTCAGGAAATGCCAGCTGTCCGCGGGGAAGCCGGTCGCCATGGACGTCAGGTACATCCGTTTGTTCTTTGCCGCCAGCGCCGGAGTTTCATTTTCGTCGAAGCTGATCGAAAGGATGCGGTAATCACGCCCCGGCCGCATGTTCAGCGACTTGAGCATGCCCGCGACATTCACCTGCTGATAGTTGCAGACATTGGCGCAATGGAAATACACCGGTATGACGAGTGTCGGCACAGTCAGCACATCGCCGAGCCTGACCTTTTTGCCTGTTTCATCCCTGAATTCCAGATCCAGCGGTATCCTGCCGCCCAGTTTCTCTACGAGCCCGATGGATTGGTCCTGATCGTCAGTCAACGCCTCATTGCCGGTATGTGCGCCGAGCGGAGTGGACACCAACGTGCACAGGAAGAAGGCGAGCGAGAAGAGCAGGGCGGGCATGATGTCGCAACCGGCTGTTTTCCTGTCCCGATAATTTTCCATAATCCGATTTTAACCGATATTTCCCTCAGCGGAAGTGCCGCAGATGTTTTTTGAAGCTCCTGAAACGGCCCCGATGGTATGATGATGAAACTTCGCCATTCTGCACTATAATAAAAACGGCATGGTTGATGGCTTCGGCACGTGCCTGAGGCTGGAACAGCAACCCGGCAGGGGCAGGGGGAACCCGGTGATCGAGCACAACATGGTACGGATGGTCGGGGAGTCGCCGGCAACAGCGGGGTGTTCCGCCGTCAGAACCGGCGGTGGACGGAAAGTCCTCGCATTGCTGAAACTGTCCAAGCCCGGCATAGTAGCGGCTGAGACGGCTTCCTGCCTTGCCGGAGCGCTGCTGGCTTCGTCAGTTTCGCCTGACCTCAGCCGTCTCGCGCTGGTCCTGGTTTGCGTTGCCATCGCGGCCGCCGGCGCAGCCATGGCCAACTGCCTGATTGAAGCGGCGGATGACCGGCTCATGCCGCGGCTGTCGGCCCGCTGCCAGGCGTTCGACCGTGCGGGCGCCAGGGCGGTCCGCTCAGTATCCGCGTTGCTCATGGCGTCAGCCCTGGTCATGGCCGCGCTCTACGTCAATTTTATTACTGCATCTCTGATCGGGCTTACACTGTTCGTTTATGTTTTCGTGTACACCTCGCTGTTGAAGCTCAAATCGCCTCTTTCCGTGCTGGCCGGAGGGACTGCCGGCGCGCTCCCCCCACTGATCGGTGCGGCGTCGACCGGTTCCGTTACCGCCGCTCCGCTGCTTCTGGCCGTTCTGGTTTATGTCTGGCAAGTGCCCCATTTCTGGTTCCTTGCCCTCCGGTACCTGGACCAGTACGATCGGGCCGGGGTGCCGGTTTTTCCGCTGGTGTACGGAGAGCAGTCCACCCGTCGTCTGATCGTGGCGGTCAACGGTCTGATCATCCCGCTGTCGCTGCTTGTACCCTTGAATTTTTCCAGCTCGGCTGCGTGCTTCCTGACAGTTCTCGTGTCGGGCATAGTGAATTTTTCCGGTTCAGTGTGGGCTGTCGGCAACAGATCCAGGTACCGGTTCGGTTTCCTTTTTTCGCTGGCCTATCTGGCCATGCTGCTGGCGACGCTGATCGCCGATGCGTATTTCAGCGGATTCTGAAACAGCTTGAGGAGAGCCATTCATGAAATACACGCATGACCTGATCGTCTTGGGTTCCGGCTCCACGGCATTCGCCGCGGCCCTGCGTGCCGATTCCCACGGCGCCCGAGTGCTTCTGGTGGAGAAGAACGTCCTTGGCGGGACCTGCATCAACTGGGGCTGCATACCCAGCAAGACCATGATCCACAGCGCCCTGTTCAGGCATGAAGCACAACTGGGCAGCCCGATCGGACTGGGGACTTCATCAGAGAAGGTCGATTACCAGCTCCTTCTTCAGCATCGGGACCAGGTCGTCTCCCGCCTGCGCCAGGATCGCTATCTCGATGTGCTGATGAAGGTTAAAGGGTTGGAGTTGGCGAAAGGCAGCGGCTGTTTCGTTGATGCGCAGACCATCGAGGTCATGGACCGGCAATACCGTGCCCCGCGGATCCTGGTCGCCACCGGCGGCGTGCCCCGGGTTCCGTCGATCCCGGGGCTTGGAGATGTTCCCTGCCTGACCAGCCGAAGCGCCCTGCTGATGAAATCCCTCCCCGAATCGCTCCTGGTCATCGGCGGCGGGGTGGTGGCGGTCGAACTCGGGCAGATGTTCCTGCGGCTCGGGAGCAGGGTGACCATACTCGAGCATGGTCCCCGGCTGCTGCCGTCCGTTGACCATGATGTTTCGGAGGCCCTTCGTGACCATCTTGCCGCCGAAGGGATGAACATCCTGACCGGTGTATCGTTCGACTCGGTCAGGATCAGGGACGGCAAGACGGTCGTCACGGTCTGCCAGGGGGATCAGGTGAGCGAGCAGTTTGCCGACCATCTCCTGGTGGCTGCCGGAACCGCCCCTGCCAGCGGGGAAATCGGCCTGGAAAATGCCGGTGTTGCCGTCGATCACAGGGGTTTCATAGTAACCGATGAAAGGATGCGTACGTCTGTGCCGGGCATATGGGCGGCCGGCGACGTGGCGGGAAGGCTGCTGACCGCTCCGGTCGGGGCGCGGGAGGGAATAGTCGCTGTCGACGACATGTTCGCTCCCGGGTGCGGCTGCGTCATGGACTACCTGGTCATTCCCATGGCGATTTTCAGCGACCCGGAAATTGCCATGGTGGGGCACACCGAAGCGAGCGCCGGGCAGGCGGGTTTGCATGCCGTCGTCAATGCAATCCCGGCCGCGGCCATACCCAAGGCCCATGTGACCTTCCAGACGTCAGGGCTGATAAAGATGGTGGCTGACAAAGACACCGGACGTCTGCTCGGCGTTCACCTGATGTGCCACCGGGGAGCCGACCTGATCAACGAAGCGGCGCTGGCGATACGCCTGAAAGCCACCATCGAGGACCTTGCGACGGCAACCCATGTCTATCCGACCATGAGTGAGGGATTGCGGTTGTGCGCCCAGGGATTCAGCAGGGACCTGAGCCGGTTGTCGTGCTGCGCGGAGTAGTGCGCCAAGGCTGATCATCCCCCTGAACGCAAAAAGCCCCCGGATTCCCGGAGGCTTTTCAGCTTCGCCCGCAGGGGGGTTACTTGGACGGGCAGGGGCCGAGGCGTTTTCCCGCCATAGCCATCTTCGTCTTCATTTCCTTGCCTTCAATCTTGGTCGATGACTCCATGAGGCCGTTGAAGGAGTCCCCGGCATAGGTTATGGTTCCCGTGCCGGTCGTATCCTTGCAGACCACGCTCCAGCTCACGGTGTTGCCTTCGATTTTCTTGTTTTCCACCTTGCAGTCCGTCTGTTTCGGATTGGTTTCTGGAACGTAGTTCTCCTTGTTCAGGCAGGTCTTGACGGTATGCGGCTTCATGGCTTCCGCGGGCATGCCCGGCATGTCGATCTTCATGGTGATTTCCCATTCGCCGTCCTGCATGTTCACAGACGGCGCCGCGGCCTTGGGAGCGGGGGCAGGTTCGGCGGGGGCGGCTGCTTCCTTTTTCTTGCCGCAGCCCGTAACGGCCAGTGCGGATACGAGAGCTACGATTGTCGGGATTTTCCATGCGCCATGCATCATGATTGATCTCCTTTCAAATAGCGGCAGTTGCCGGACTCATAATATCACGGGCATGCACCAGCCGGTCACTGTGGCGAATCCCGTCAATTGCATCGTATCCGGTCGGCGGCTCCTTGATGCGGCAGGTTCCGGGCCCGGGAAAATTGCACCGCCCGTTGTTTAATGATAAATTGCGTCCTTGATACAACGAGCGGCTATGAATTGTCAATGCATAATTAGTTTCCATTCGGAAATGGGCTCATTAGCCCTGGCCGTACCAATCCCCGGATCTCCCTGCCGGGGGAAACCCCGTCGTTACGATCTGGAAACTGCTGTGCCGATAAGCCTATCGTGGTTCCAGGGATGATAGCGTTCTCGCGATTTCCTCCATCAGGACCTCGAGCTCCTTGCGGAGTACATCCCGGTCTTTCGCTGCCATGGTGTTCAGGTCCAGCCTGCGGAAGCCGCGGGAAAAGCTCCTGACGAAACGGAAGGGGGCGGGATTCGCTTTTTGCGCTTTTCCCTGCCTTCTGGCTTGCGCGGCAAGATCCTGGCGCTGCAGGGCGCCGGCTTGATAGCGCCTGAATGCTTCCGTCATCTCCTCGTGTGACGGAAGCCGGGAGATCAATACCAGCACATCCCGCGGAAACGACGGCAGGGCGCGGCATTCGTCGAGGATTTCCCGCGGAAGGGTGGCGACCGCCATGATTTCCGAAAGGGTCGGCACCGCCTTGCCGGTCAGCGTGGTCAGGTCTTCCAGGCGGCAACCCTTGCGTTTTTTCAGAGCGGAAAGCGCTTCGGCTTCTTCCGCGACGGTCAGATCCTGCCGGAGCAGGTTCTCTATCAGGCCTATTTCGATTGCGTCGCCCGCAACTATGCGAACCGGAATCTTTTCCAGGCCAGCCAGTTTCGCCGCCCGCAGACGCCTCTCACCTGCCGCGAGGACGAGGCCGTTTTCCGTCGCATTGCACAGAACGGGCTGGAGAATGCCGCTGGCCCGGACGGAATCCGCCAGGGCGGCAAGCTCTTCTTCACCGAAGTGGGCCCGGGGTTGTTCCGGATTGGCAAGCACTTCCGCCACGGGGACCTGGTAAGTCTGACCCTGCCGGTACCTGGGTTTCCCTTTCGTTGCCGAAGCGCCATGGGTGAGCTGCCCGGCAGGCGGATCGGTCTCGAAAAGACCCAACTGGTCCCTTTTACCCTGCGATGAAATGTCGGAATCCGCCATAGAATCCTTCCTTGCAGCGATGATCATGGTGAGCAAGCTGATGCCAGGGGAGGCGGTGGGCGGATGCCGTCACCACATCCGGGAGCGTTCAGCGCCGCGCCATACTACCACAGATCGCGGCTGAAAACCATGGGATAGCCGGGAATCCAAAGCGTGGTTTTTTCAGGATGTTCAGGCAGGACCGATTTCCGGTTTTACCTGCCCACCAGCCTGACATAATCTTCATAGGGGCGAAAGCCTGACAGTGCGTTTTCTCCATACAGAAAAAACGGTACTGCCATTATTCCCCTGTCCCTGGAACTTTGCCAATCCTCATCCACTGCCTCGCTGTAAAACCCCTTTTCGAGAACAGTGACCACCTGATCCGCTGGAAGACCGGCATTTGCGGCAATTCTCTCAAGAACCGGGAACAGGGCGATGTTGCTGTTTGCCACAAAATACGCCTGGAATACCGCCTTGCGGAACAGGTCTCCTTTTCCCATCGCTTCCGCCCACTTGCCGAGCTCCTGAGCACGCCGACTGTTGGATACCGTAGTCCGCTTCTCGCCCAGGGGCAGACCCAGTTCTTCTGCGATTGTCCTGATTCGGCCTTTCCCGGCAGGGCCGTCATCCGATTTCCTGTTCGGAAATAGGACGGAAAGTTCTATCCCCTGCTCCGGAATTTCGGGGTGCAAGGGGAAAACCGTCCAGCGTATTCCGATACCGTGTTCCTTTTCCAGCCTGTCAACACTCACGGTGCTGAGATAGCACCATGGTCAGATGTAGTCGAAAAAGACTTCCAGGGTTTCCTTCGAGTTCATGAGACACCTCCGGTTCGTTACTTGTACATTTTTGAAATTCCTTTGATGATTATCCGTGATAAGCGGGTAATGGCAAGAGTATGCCGGATTAAGATCGTTCGGCGCTTTTCACGGGGAGAGAAGTGGGAAAATCTGAAATACATTGGTGCATTTTTGCATCAAGCCATGCCGTGTGGGTATGGTCAAATTTAATTTATAACCATTGACCAAATTTACTCTTGGGAGTATCTATTGATATGCTTGGCCTTATATAACGGTCATTTGGTAACTCATATATGATTTAAATTTTTCCATATCCTCTGGATTGCTCAACTTCCATTGGAGGTGATGACCAATTGAGCAGGATAGTTGTGCTCGATCTGGAAACGACGGGACTGTCGCCTGTGAAAGGCGACAGAGTGATAGAGATTGGCGCGCTCGCCATTGAATGTGGAGAAGTGTGCGGAACTTTCCAATCATTCGTCAATCCGCGCAGGAAAATCCCCTGGCAGGCATCACGGGTTCATGGTATTACGGACGGCATGCTTGCAGGTCAACCGTTCCCTGAAGATGCGTATCCCGCCTTGTATGAATTCATTTCCGACAGCCTCCTCGTAGCCCACAATGCAAAATTTGACCTGAGTTTCCTGCAGCACGAATTCAGATTTCTGGGAATGAGCCTCGACAATCCCTTCCTGTGCACTCTCCTGATGGCTCGCAAGAGATATCCTTACTTGCCCAACCACCGGCTTGAAACTGTGGCATTGCATGTACTCGGGACGTTGCCCGTTGAACGGCGGCACAGGGCGCTCAGTGATGCCGTTCTTACAGCGCGGGTCTTACTTGCGATGAAGGGGGTGCAGTCAAAGGCAATACCGTGAGACATGCGGCCCGTATTTGGCCGGGAATTCCGGAGCCGGATGGTTGTGTGTTGAAAATAATTAGCGGTTGTTTCATGGATGCGACTCATTCTGTCACAAGTCTATTGTAGGCTGGATGCAGTGAAAATATGGGGAGAGGGGAGGGACCATGGACGATTCTGTTCTGGGGTATTTCCGGTATTGGGGGAAGGCGGAGAAGGAGGGGAGGAACTTCCAAATCCGCACGGTTTCGTTTATCCCCGTGAAACGGGGACCAATGTTGCGCATATAACGCTTTAGGGTTCATCTCATCACTAGATGAGAGCGCTTCTTTTTTTTACATGGTTAAATGATAAGTGTCAATAGAATTTTCAAATAACACTTTACTTATAAAAATACTTTGACGTATGAGGCTTTGCATGGTAGGTGTGTGAAAGAAAATGTGCGGAGGACAAATGCACAATCTTATCGATGCGCTTACCAATTTAATTAAAGCATTCAACGAACTTTCCCCGAATGCATTGCTGGGTTTTGCACTCTTTGTGATCCTGATAACGATATGGGTACTTGGAAGACGGTAGGAGGTCATTGTGTGCGATGACGTTTTTGACTTCTGGGGTAAGGCCGAGAAGAACGGTCCAGGTTGGCACCCAGCTGTTTGTCACATGCTTGATACCGGCATTGTGGCGAGAGAAATCTTGAAATTGCAACCGCCGGCATTTCGATTACGATTCACTTCTTGCTTTGACCTTGATGAAACGGATGCTCTCAACGCTATTTCCCTCATCGCCTCACTCCACGATATTGGCAAGATAAGCCCCGGCTTTCAGATTAAACGCGAAGAACTGTGTGGCCATCTGAAAACGCGGGGCTTTTCGTTTTTCCCCTCTGCTGAACCAAGTCATGGCCGGGTTGCTATGGCTGCTTTGCCGGAGATTTTTGAAATTTTGGGATGCACTCCTCAGGTAGCCGACGCGCTATCGTATATTCTCTCTGCCCACCATGGCGTTTTTGACAACTCTAATGGTGCAGGTTCCGGCGACAAACTTTGGCAAACGGCGCGAATGAAAATTGTTGGACAGCTGTCACAAACGTATGACATCGAATCGCTTTCAACGCTTCATTTTAGAGGTGTTCCTGATTTGTTCCTGCTTGCCGGGTTGATCTCAGTTGCCGACTGGATCGCCTCTGATGAGAAGACTTTTGATTATCTGAACGCTCCCCCCTCAGACATAAACCAGTACGTGCAGGAACGAAGTAAAATCGCCGCTGGACTACTCGGTAGGCTTTCGTTGGGAACGATTGTCGAGGGTGAAAAGAGTTTCTACGAGTTGTTCCAATTTTCAATGCCGAATGCCTGCCAGCAAGCAACGATCGATGTGGTGGCAGGGCTGACACATCCGATGCTGGTTGTTGTGGAAACGCCTATGGGGAGCGGCAAGACGGAGGCGGCACAGGCCGCCTATGCCCATGTCGCGGCGCGGGACGGATTGCGTGGAATGTACTGCGCCCTGCCGACCCAAGCCACGGGTAACGCCATGTTCCGGAGGATGGCAGATTTTCTCGCGCGGCTCCATGATGAACAAACAGTTGAACTGCACCTGCTCCATGCCAACGCTGGAATGCACAAAGAATATGACAACCTCAAAATAGCGGCAATCGACGACGGCCGGCAAGGGACGGTGGTTGCTTCATCCTGGTTTGCTCAGAGAAAGCGCGGCCTGCTGGCCGCCTATGGGACCGGTACCATAGATCAGGCTCTGATGGCGATTCTGCGCGTGAAGCACTTTTTTGTCCGTCTTTTCGGGCTTGGTGGGAAGATGATCGTGCTGGACGAGGTTCATGCTTACGACGCCTACATGTCCGAGGAAATCTATAATCTCATCGGCTGGGCGTCCCGATGTGGGTCTTCGGTCATTCTGCTTTCGGCTACCCTCCCGGAGGGCAAGAGAAAACGCCTCGTTGAGGCATTTCTGCCAAACACACAGTTGCCGCCTGAGCTAGAGTATCCCTGTGTTTTCGGCGTCGATTTGCAGGGGAAGACTGAGTACAGGCTGGTCGCCATGCCTCCGAGCACGCTCGAAATTACCCCGAAGATCGTTATTACGAGCAACAGAATCCGCATAATGGCCGACACGCTCATGGATGTGGTCGGCAATGAAGGGTGTGCCGCCTGTATCGTGAATACAGTGGCCGATGCACAAGAACTGTACGAACTGCTGAAAGACCGGCTTCCCGAGGAGGAGCTTATTCTTTTCCATTCCAGATTCACGTTGGAGCGCAGGTTGGAGATCGAGGAAGAGATTGTCGGAAAATACGGCAAGCACGGAAAACGTCCCCGTCGCGGTGTTGTAGTGGCAAGTCCGGTGCTTCAGGAAAGTCTCGATGTCTGCTTTGATGCCATGTTTTCCGAACTTGCACCGATAGACCTGCTGTTACAGCGCGCCGGGCGGCTGCACCGCCACGAGATACATGCGAAGGACCGTCCAGTGCATCTCCAAACACGTCGGTTGTATGTGTTCCTGCCGGATGTTCGGGGTGAACAGCCAGATTTCGGTTGGAGCAAGCTTATTTATTTCCCGGATCTGCTCTGTCGCAGCGATGAGCTTTTTATCAAAGGAAATGAGTACACGACCATCCAGGTTCAGCTTCCCGAAGGTGTGTCGCCGTTGATTGAGGCAGTATACGGTGTGGCGGATTCGCGCGAACTCGATAATCGACAGGAAAAATGGCTGCAAGAACGTGAGGGGGGGGAGTTTGCAAGCGCTTTTCAAGCAAAAATGGCAGCTATAGCGTTTGTCCATGACATAGGAGATGACCCGGACTATCTCGGAAGGATAAGAAATTCAAACGAAGATGAGGTAATTCCTTCAACAAGAATAGCCAGACAGAGAATAACCCTGGTGATTCTTGAAAATAGCGAAGATATTTCGGCAAAATCGAGTGAAGCTGAACATCGCCTGTTTCTGAAAAGTCTTTCTTCCGACAGTGTTCGGTTAGTCAAGTATTTCTCGGAAATTGATGTTCCGGTTGAGTGGGTTGAATCGCCACTGTTGCGCTACTGTCACCCGGTTGATTTCACCAATGGAATTAAGAAAGCTGGAGAACTTATCTTGATGTATGACAGCAAGAAAGGGCTTTCCATAGCTCAATGCAAGGAGGTAGATGAATGAGCCATTTTTCCTACAATTTGGTAGAGGAACCTTGGATAAATTGTACCCATCTTGATGGCACTCCCAAAAAAATGGGGTTACGCGAGATTTTGTTAAAAGCACACGAACTACGTGGTATCGAATCTCAAAATCCTCTGACCATAGCTTCTACGCTACGAGTTTTGCTGGCACTCACACATCGGATAGTCGATGGACCACGCAAGGGGCGTGACTGGAGAGACCTATACAGAGCAAAAGGTTTTTCTAAAGAAATTGTTGATTCTTACTTTCAGCGGACCATCGGTCAATTTGACCTGTTTTCGGATGAGCAGCCATTCTATCAAACCCCAAAACTTTCGCTTATTGATTCAAGTGGCAAATCATTGCCTGTGTCGATATCGATTCTTATGCTTGAGCGGGCAAGTGGAAACAATAAGACAATTTTCGATCACACCACTGACAATACCCCGTTATCGCTTTCACCTGCTGAAGCTGCACGGGTCCTTATAACAGCCCAAATGTACTCTCTCGGCGGGATATATAAAAAAACAACCAATTTATTTGGAAATTTTTTCAGATGGGAAAATGCCGTAATGGTTGAAGGAATTTATATCGCGCTTAAGGGAGAATCGCTTTTTGAAACGATAATGCTGAATTTACTCGTCTATGGAAGTAATGAGCCCATACCTAGTACTGATGCAGATTGTCCTGTATGGGAAAGAAAAGACATCGGAAAAGCTGTCGGTAAGAGAGATGAAGCGATAGCTCCAAGAGGGTATCTGGACTATCTGACTTGTAAATGTCGCCATGTTTTGCTTATTCCAAAGCAACATAATGATCGCACTGTTGTGGAGCACGTTCATGTTGCCCCTGGCGAACTGTTCATTCCGCTTCAGAACCCAGGTTTTATGACTAAGATAAGCAAGAAGGGTATTCCCTATCATCCGCATCTGGATGTAACCCGACTTGTCTGGCGGGATAGTGTTGCTTTGTTTGCTTTTGACAACACAACTGATCGTCGCCCGAAAGCATTCCAGCAGGCTATGGTGATGAGTAGAGAAATTCAGCTTCCCTCGCGGTATCAATGTTTGGTAGTTGCTCTTGCCAATGAAGACGCAAATCCGCTTGCGTGGAGTTTAGAGAATCTTTCCATTCCTCTAGAACTTTTGAAAAACGAAGACGCTGTAAGTGCTCTAAAGGCAGGTATGGAACGTGCTGAACAAATAGAACAAGCTCTTGATAATGCTGTAAAAAGCTATATTCGCAAGGTACTGCCGGAAAATTCTAAAGACGTGAACAGCAAAGCTGAAGCGACAGGGGCTAAAAGGATATTTTGGGACCGGCTGGAAGGTCATTTTCGGGCCTTTCTTGCTGGCATCGATTCTAGCGATGCAGCACTGATGAAATGGTATGGTGACATTGTCACGACTGCCTGGGATGCCATGGAATCATGCGTAAAGCAACGTTATGCCAATTCAGCAGCATCGTTCAAGGCATGGGCGGCGGCTGTGGATGAACTGAACAAGAGGCTTGCGGGGCTCAATGCGTTGAAAGGAGGAAATATCCAGTGAATGAACGTAAAGAAGTCAGATTCGTGAAATTCCTCGAAGAAGAATTGAAAGATGATCGAGCCGCCTTGGCTAGACTTCGACGAGGACTAGGCAAAAAAGGGGGTACTACAGAGATGTATAGATATGTTGCTCCGTTCTTACCTCCTGACAAAGGTAATCAATGGGAATGGCAGAACACTGCCAATCGGCACTTCCTCATTGCGTCACTTTTTGCGATACACCCAGAGTCAGCAGGACGTGGTTCCAGCATGGGTAAAGTATTCAGAGCTATGATGGCAGAAAGTCCGAGTGTCGAAAAACGCTTCGAACATCTGCTTTCAGTAGATGTCGACGATCTTGATGGTCATTTGCGGCAGGCAGTTTTGCTTGCCAAGAGTAAAGAAGTATGGGTGGACTTCCACCTGCTATTTGAAGATGTCAAGCGTTGGGACCACCGTAACCGAAGCGTGCAGATGTGCTGGGCACGGGAGTTCTGGGGTTATGATAAAGAACAGAACGAAAACTTATCTCAAAACGAACCGAAAGGAGAAGAAAAATGATAGTTGAACTGCATATTATCCAGAACTTTGCTCCCTCCAACCTGAACCGAGATGACTCCAACGCCCCGAAGGATTGTGAGTTCGGCGGTTATCGCCGTTCCCGAATTTCAAGCCAGTGCATCAAGCGTTCAGTGCGTTGGCATCCGGCATTTCAAAATGCTGTGCGTGAGGCAGGTGGGGATTTCGGTTTGAGAACAAAGAGGGTGATCGGAAAAGTAGCGGAGATACTCGTAGAGAAACACGGTAAAAATCCGGTAGAATCTCAGGTGATTGCTGAAAAAATAGTTACATTGTTAGGCGTAAAGCGCGACGATAAAAAACCAGAAAAAACGAGTATCCTCCTGTTTCTGGGCGAAAATGAATTAAGTGATATCGCAGCAATTGCAGCAAAAAATTGGGACGCAGTGAAAGTCAAAGAAATCGGCAAGGAGGTAGAATCCGCCCTAAAAAAAGAGCTCAGATCCCTCGTAGGAGATGAGCGAATTAAGTCTGGTAGCTACGCTGCTGACATAGCGCTATTTGGACGCATGGTAGCAGACAAGAATGTAAAGAACATGGGTGTTGATGCAGCCTGCCAAGTGGCCCATGCGCTTTCAACTCACAAGGTTGAGATGGAGATGGATTACTTTACGGCGGTTGATGATCTTCTTCCTGATGAAGAGTCCGGTTCTGACATGATAGGCATTGTCGAGTTTAACAGCTCCTGTTTTTACCGTTATTCTGCCATTGACCTGAACAAGCTGAACGAAAACCTGGGCTTCAACAGCGACCTGCTGACAGCGACGGTCAAGGGGTACATTGATGCGTCAGTCAAGGCTGTCCCGACTGGCAAGCAGAACAGTATGGCGGCTCAGAATCCGCCCGGTTATGTGAGAGTGCTGTTGCGTCAGAACGGTTTCCCCTGGTCATTGGCAAATGCCTTCCAGAAGCCAGTTTACGCAAGCCGTGAAAATGGTTCCCTGGAAGAGGTCTCGATTGCCGCGCTTGAAAAGTATCTGACTCGCCTGAAATCGGTCTACGGAGAAAGCTCCATTGCATGCGATGCCCTGTTCAACCTGTACGCCGAAAATACGGGCAGTCTGGAACAACTGCTGAATACTGTCAGTGCAAGTCTGAGCAAGGAGGCGACGGCATGAACAGTGTGCTGCTGATATGCTGTGCCGGTCCCATGCAGTCGTGGGGGACACGGAGCCGTTTTCAGGAGCGGGATACGGAGCGTGAACCGAGCAAGAGCGGTGTGATCGGTATGCTCTGCGCCGCGTTGGGGCGTGACCGGAGTGAGCCGGTTGATGACTTGGCGGCATTGAAAATGGGTATTCGTGTTGACCGGGAAGGAAGGCTGGAAAAAGACTTCCAGACCGCTCAGAACGTGGCGGTCGCCGGTGGCAATACTACTCAGGATCTGCTGTCAAATCGCTACTATCTTTCCGACGCTGTCTTTCTGATCGGTCTAGAAGGGCCGGCGGAACTGCTCAAATCGCTCCACATCGCCTTGGCCCGGCCCGTGTGGCCGCTTTTTCTGGGACGTAAATCCTATGTCCCATCCGAACCGTTTTTCCTGACTGACGGTTTGCAAGACAATGTAACTCTGCATGATGCCTTAACCTGTTTCCGTTTTTTGCTCACGTCTGAAGAAATGAAGCATCGCCTGGATGCACTTAAAAAAGGGCGTGCAGATAAAGTAGTCGCCCCTGAAAAAGTCCGAAAACGGTTTCAGGCTGGTTGATAAAGCCGACTGAACCACCCGATGAGGGTTGGGCAGTTGATCAAGTTGCCGTTGAACCGCTCTTTGAA
>JAVBWB010000015.1:0-101673 GCA_036677645.1 Geobacteraceae bacterium
AGGGACCGGCCAGCTGAAAGGCTTTCCCAAAGCCTTCACCTGCCGGCCCCCTCCTCCATCCACAAACGGGAATTATAATTGTCGTTGACCGAGAAAAATAGTTGACGTTGATCACACGAAGCGATGTACTTCATACTTGTACGCCTTCCATGACCCAAACGACCTCATCCCGAAGACGTTGTCGGTTTTCGACTCCCGGAAGGAGCGAATTGAATGGAAAACCGCCTCCATCTGGGAATGGAGTGATCGTGGCCAACGATGTTTCATACTTTTCGTTACCTCTGGCCGTTGCCGGCCTGCGTGGTAAGATGACATGCTCTTTTTTCGACATCGCCATGTCAGCGGTAGCAGCTCCGCCTTCCTGCTCTCTTCGAGTCTCCTTTATCCGGACGGGGAAAGATTCGGGCTTTGTCCGAACCCTGCCTGCTGTCCATTGCCCGCCGTGAACCGAGACTCGGTGGTAAAACACGTCAGACAGGTCCTCAATTGTGCTGCTCCGGAAAACGCCTTGCCATGGCGTCGGGACTCAGGGGCTGATACCTGGTCCGCTATATGATGGTATCCGGTGCAACATGCGATCATGCGAGGGGGAGGTGTCGTATATGTACCTCGATCATGAAAGGGCTCTGCTTAGGTTGGCCAGTCCCATGGGTGGTGTCCGGCCGGGCCAAGTGGCGCGACGGCTCTGGGTACACCATGCAGTGATGCTGCTGTAAAACTCTCCTATCCGTAAGGATGTAACTGTTTTGTTTGTTCACCAAATTTTCGTAACCTTTCAATATTTATATGCTTTGTCTTCAGTCACTGTGGTGCCGAATGCTCTTGTGTGTACATTCGTGAACGGCTCTCCCAGGCCAAGGTTTTCGCCATGGCGGCAATAGCCGTGACAGGCAATTCGAAGCCGAATCTTGTGACTGCGAGACGAAAACCGTGCCGTTCGGCCTCGGAAATGGACGCCCAGTACTCCTCTCGGGCCTGTGCTTCCTTCTCCTCGGCAGCTTTCAGCTCATCCTGGGACTTTTTGGAAGCGAGGCGCCGCTCCTCGGCTTCCAGGGCTTTGGCCTTGCGCTCCTCAGATGTCTGATACCAGGATGGCACGACAAGCGCGGCGCAAAGAGATTGCAGGTAGCCGCCCGGGTTCGGGATTGCCTTTTTCTCTCGCCGCCAGGTCTCGGCCGCAATGTCTGCGGCGAGCATTAGCTGCTTGCCTCCATGGCGCTCTGTTAGGGAGTGCAGCTCCTGGTCGGTTACTCGTCGAAGCGGGGTATCGTTCAACAACAGCCGGATTGCCTGTTGTTTTTTTCTGGCTCTATCTCTGTCTCTATCTCTGCTGCATTACCATACGTAACATGTAACGTTACATTTTTCTTCTTGGCTCGATGTCGAGCCACGCGGAGCCTGTTCTGTTCCTTGATCTTTTCCAACCCTCTGATATTCTGATGTTTTTCCCATTCTGGCAAGAAATATGCCCCGTCAATAATTTCTAGCATGTTGAACTTGAGAAATGCGGAAATCGCAAGCCGAACCGTATTCAAAGGACGTCTGAAGACCGTTGCCAGCATCTCGTCAGAATAGGGACACTCACCGTTAAGGAGAAGGTAGCCACCAGCGTTGCACTTGCCGGCGAGAATCTGCATTTTGAACCAAATGACCAGGATGGTGTCCCCCTCTGGCATCGATTCGAGGAGCATGATCGTCTCCAGATCAAACGTGCTGGTCTGCAGCTTGATCCAAAACACATCTCCGGCCATTGAGCCGCCTATTCCACAGCTGATGCAGACAACAGCTCTCGGGTATACGGCAATGTCGACAAATAGTTTTTGACGTCTGATTCCAGATAGTAAAGCCGGTTTCCTTTCATTTTCCGGCTACGAAGCTGGCCCTGCCGGTCCAGTTCGTAAAGGGTCGTTCTGCATATACCTAGAATTTCCCGCACTTGCGCTGCCTTCAGTACCTTATCCATAACCTCCTCCTGTTCGTGTATTGCAAATTTAGCTTACCTTAGATAAAATATAGTGTCAATGATATTTTCTAAGGTAAGAAAATAAACGTTAGATTTTTTTGCGTTATGTGTGGTAGTCTCTGTTCAGCCACAATGCTAGGATCAAGGAAATCGTCTTGAGATCGATTTAAAGGGCAGGAGAAGTTATGAAACCTGGAGAGCGAATAAAAGTTCTTCGCATGTTGTCCGGATTCACGCAGGAAAAGTTGGCAGAGCTTGCGGGAATAAACAGGGCTTCGCTCGTTTCCTGGGAACGGGGGGACTATAATCCTTCGGCTCCGGCGGTCGAGTCGCTGGGAAAGGTCTTGCTCTGCCCTCCGGGGTACTTTCTATTCGGCACCCCTTCTCCACTTAGTGGATTCTGGGAACCAAATCAGCCTAAAGTGAGCAAGTACGTCAATACCTATCTGCAGGACTTGGAATTGCTTTTCCCCCCATTCTGCGCCGAAAACCATATAACCTTCTGCGCCTATTACTCAGCTGACAACGGCAGGTTGCTGTTCCTTGGTAAGCCGGACAGCCCATTGAAATATGCATTGTTTCTGAAGCCCCTTTTCCTGGAACACTTCTCGGCGATTTTGAGCGGGCTGGAACTCAAAGAAATCGCAGGGCTGGAAAATTATCCGCCGGCAACACTTGGTTTCCTTGAATCGGAAACCGTTGATAGTCTTTCAAGTTATTTTCGCTTAGCTCAAGTCGGCGAAGTGCCGATTGATGCCGAAGTGATAAGTTCTGCGTTGTTAAAAGCGAAAAAGGTTCGAGGGGCAAAAACAGAAGAAGAAACCAAGAGCTTGCTTAGAAACGCCTTCCTCCATTTCCAGACGGTGTTGCAGGAATTCGATCCCCCTGATTCATGGAAACCCACTGCCACAAGGTATCCCACGCTAATTGACGAATTGTCAGTAATCTTCGAGCGCTTATACGAGGTAATTGAGGAGAAGTCGCTGGTGTGGGGAGGGGAACTCGATAAAGATATGGCTGATATGATCCGGCGTTTTCTGAAGGGGCAAGGCTTTAAGGACAAGGGAAAAAGATGATTTGCCAGGCTGTTGTTCCCAAGACCCTCCCGTGGCCTCGGGAACCTTCTATTCACACCAGCAGCTTCTTGAGATGATCATTCCATTTCTTCAAAGCCGACTCCTTCTGCTTGTCGTACTTATGGCGGTCATAGACCTTCTTGACGCCGGTCTGCTTGTGATTGAGCACGGCTTCGGCATGCCTCTCCGGTATTTCTAGTGCCGACATCAGTGTTCTTGCCGTTCTCCGCAAATCATGTGGCGTCCACCGCTGTAACCCGAAATATTTATTATCCGTTATGAAATGGGACATTGTCGCAGGCCGCATCCCGCCAGTTGCCTCGATACCACGTCCACGCCCGTTCGCTGGATAGACAAAGTCATCGTACTGGGCTGGAAGGAGCGATAAGGCCAAGTCGCTTAGGTATACCCGATGTTCCCCGTCCTTTGTTTTTGTGCGTTCAGAAGGAATTGTCCACCAACCACACCGGCGGCATACCTGGCAGCGGGTTTTCCCCACGCCCACCATTATTTCGTTCCAGGCGATTCCCGAGATTTCTCCAGGACGTTGGGCGGTGACCAGGATCATCAGAATGGCACGGCCGATCTCAGACTTCCCCAGCACCTCCCAGATATGCTTGATCTCGGAAGCGGACAAAGTCCTCTCCCGTGATTTCGGAGCAGTCGAAGGCACCGCCCTGCCGACGCGGGCAAAAGGGTTCGCTTCCACCAACTCGCGATCATGGGCAAAGGAAAACATTGCCCGCGCTGTCTTTATGACGTTTCGCGCCTGGCCTGGGGCTCGCTTGGCGACCTCTTCAACTAGGGCAATCGCATCTTTACGCCGAATCTCCGCCGCGAGCTTATTCCCTATTACCGGGATGACATCCTGATCCAAGGTGCGCGTTTGTTGGACGACCGACCTCGGGACCAGATAGGACTTTGCATGTTCGATGTAGAGCTCCTTGAGGTAGGAAACAGTTAAAATGGCAGGCTCTGCGATAGGCGGTTCAGGTTCGGCTTGCTTTCTCAGGGGATCATCGCCGCCCTTCACGAGATCAATCGCTTTGCGGTATTTCTCATGGGCTTTTTCGAGCGAAACATCTGGATAGTTGCCTAGGCACATTTGCCGGCGTCTACCGTTAAGTGTATACACGTAGTACCAAGACTTTACACCCGAAGGGAGGATTCTGATTGCAAAGCCGCGGCCTTCTCTGACTTGGTAGATTTTCGATTCAGGCTTGAGGCTTTTTATGTACCTATCGGTGAATATCCCTGGTTTTCGTTCTTGCCGTTTCCGCGTCCTATTTGGGGTCACCTCCATCCCTGAGTAACCTCCGAGTAACCTTTGTTCGTTCCGCAATACAGCTTTTAAACACGATCAAACTCGAACAAAAAATAGGATATTTCTCTGAAAATATCAACATTTTTAATAATATTATTATTCACAGCCGATTACTCGCAAGTGACTACAAACATGATATTAGAGGACTGAAAATCCTCGTGTCGGCGGTTCGATTCCGTCCCTGGGCACCATGTAAAATCAAGGGGTTAGCTAACCGAAGCTAACCCCTTTTTCTTTCTCGGATGGCGTCAGCAGAAAACTTTTCCAAGTTCACATCTCAGACATGAAAAATCCCGGCTTCCATGGGGAAACCGGGATCACTACGGGAACCCTTCACTCATGCACAGCAAGCCCCGGCACCTGCTCGTGCAATATCCCCATGACGCACGCCGGCGTAACATTTGTGTAAATAACATCTTCCTTTCCTGGAATGCGGACCGTAACCAGGGGGCCATCCGTGCAACGGGCGGTGCATCCTGTCGTGTTCACTTCCACCTCGATGTCGAGATTGAGTGCCCTGACCATTTTCACCAGCGACGCGTAAACTGCCTCCGCACCGGCTGCACGGCATGGACTGCTGTGGCAGACGAGCACGCATAAACGGCATGCATTCCGCTTTCTTACTGCCGTGCTGTCATCCAACCCGAGTTCTTCTCTCGTCATTTTAACCACGTGTTGCTTCTCTCACGGGCAATTGAACTGTCCGCCATTTATGAGAAGAATATCGCCGTTGATCTCGCTCGCCATATCAGAGGCAAGGAATGTAACTGCATTTCCGATATCTTCCGGGGTCTGCTCACGGCCTGAGGGAATCGCATCTATAAAGCTCTTGTAAAGGGCATCAGCCTCGCCCAATCCGGCTGCCACGAGGTCACCGAGGATCTTGTCCCATATCTTGGTTCTGATGATGCCGGGGCCGATGCAATTGACCTGGATGTTGTCCTTTGCAACTTCCTGCGCCACCGCCTTGGTCAGGGCCGTTACCCCGAATTTTGATGCTGAATAGCCTGCCAGCAGCGGCACGGCTACACGTCCGGCCTGTGAAGCGGTCATGACAATTTTCCCGGATTTCTGGGGTTTCATGTATTTCAGTGCAGCCTTGACGCAATAGAAGTGACCTGTCAGGTTTATTTTCAGCATGTTGTCCCAGTCTTCCGCCGAACAGCTTTCGATCGGGCCGGCTTTACAGGTCCCCGCATTGGGGCACATTATATCCAGCTTCCCCCATTTTTCCACGACTTCATCAACCAATGCAAATACACTGGCTTCGCTGGTAACGTCAGCCTTAATGGCAATGGCGATTCCGCCCTGCGAAACAATCTCGTCAGACACCTTCCGGGCATCATCAAAATTGATATCGGCCAATGCCACGCTGGCCCCAGCCTTCGCAAGACATTTTGCGATGCCCGCCCCAAGTCCGCTGCCAGCCCCGGTTACAATTGCAACTTTTCCTGTCAATTCGATTACTGCCGCCATGTTTAGTCGCTCCTTTCCGTCGATTTATGCGCAACAACATGCTGCAATTCACCCGTCTATCCTATGAGCAACTTTGATACCAGTGGCACAGGAAACCCATGGGTTTCATCCAACTCCCCGGTTATGTGATTCTTTGCGCATGTGTGGCAATGATTGTTCCCCTGCTTCCTGCTTATTTACACGTGTCAGCAAGTTTCCAAATGATTCACTTGTATCATCCACTGTAAAGGGTTTTTCGCGGCAAAATAGTCGGCAACCTCAACCCGCTGAAGCTTCCCGTATGCTCATGAGGTCCCCTAATCCCCCGGTCATACCCCGCAACCACCTGGCGGAGGAAGCCCCGGAAGCAACAGTCGACCGGGAAGATTTGTCTTTGATGAAGCAGTCGCTCGATGTCTTGTCCAGACCCTTTGACGACCCGCCCGAACATGTCGGCTATCACCTGCCTCCCGAGCCATCGGGGCGTGGCTATCAGACTTTTTGCGGCACGTGAAACACTCGGCAATATTGGCACAAGCCACATCAATGATCTATACTCATCATTGTGCATTGCAAAGTCGCAGCAGCTTGTGCTTCCGACTTACTAAATCAACAGCGAGGATACGCTATGCCGATCGAATCCATAAACCCCGCCACAGGGGAGGTAACGGAAGTATTCACGGAGTGGTCCGCGGACGCGACCGGCCGGGTCATCGAAGGGGTGCACGCCGCGTGGCCCGGTTGGCGCGACACCCCTTTTTCCGGGAAAGCTGCGCTGATGAAAAAGGCGGCTGAGGCGCTACGCGGCAGGGCCGGAGAATATGCGGAAATAATGGCCCTGGAGATGGGCAAGCCGCTGGCACAAGGTCTCGGTGAGGTGGAGAAATGTGCCTGGGTGTGCGATTACTACGCTGAACATTCCGCCGGGTTCCTGGAAAACCAGCCAGCCGAGAGTGACGGCTCCCGCGCCTACGTGTCTTTCCGCCCCCTGGGAGTTCTGCTGGCCGTGATGCCCTGGAATTTCCCCTTCTGGCAGGTATTCCGCTGTGCGGCACCGGCGCTCATGGCCGGAAATTCACTGCTTCTCAAGCACTCGTCCAACGTGCCCAGGTGCGCCCTGGCCCTCGAGGATGTGTTCCGCAGGGCGGGTTTTCCGGAGAATGTCTTCAGAACCCTCATGATCGGGTCCGGCGGGGTGGATGCGGTGATCGAAAACCGCCGGGTACGGGCGGTGGCCCTTACCGGCAGCTGCGAGGCCGGCCGGAGCGTGGCCGCGACCGCCGGGCGGATGCTGAAAAAGACCGTACTGGAGCTGGGCGGCAGCGACCCGTTCATCGTGCTGGCGGACGCCGATCTGGAAGAGGCCGCACGAGTCGGGGCGCTCGCACGCTGCATCAACTCCGGGCAGAGCTGCATCGCAGCCAAGCGGTTCATCGTGGAAGAGCCGGTCCATGCCCGGTTCCTGGAGCTGTTCGGCAGCGAAATGGCAGCCCTGAAAGTGGGCAATCCCCTGGACAAAGAAACCCAAGTGGGTCCGTTGGCGCGCCGTGACCTGGTGGAGGAACTGCACGATCAGGTCACGGATGCCGTCGGCAAAGGCGCCGCAGTGATCATCGGCGGGAATCCATCGGAATCGCAGGGGTTTTTCTATCCTCCCACGATCCTGGCCGGGGTGAAACCGGGAATGCGCGCTTTTGCCGAGGAACTGTTCGGCCCGGTGGCCGTGGTCATGGCGGCGCGTGACGCGGACCAGGCGATTGCCATGGCCAACGACACCCCATTCGGCCTGGGGGGATCGATCTGGACGCGGGATACGGACAAAGGGGCGGATCTGGCGGCGCGCATCGAGGCTGGCGCCGTGTTCGTCAACGGCATGGTGAAGAGCGACCCGCGCCTTCCCTTCGGCGGTATCAAGGATTCAGGGTATGGACGCGAGCTGGGCGGGTTTGGTATCAGGGAATTCGTCAATATCCAGACGGTCTGGATCAGGGAGGGGAAAATCCCCGTATAAGCGCTTCAAGTCCGTCACCGTGCCAGGTAACACAACAAGGCCTTCCGTTACCGACCGGAAGGCCTTGTTGTTGGGAGCATCCTTTCAAGCTCCTCGTGTTAACCGCTCAAAAACGGGCTCAATCAATCGTCATCTTCATCTCCATGGCCGTGACCGTGTCCATGCCAATGACCATGCCCCTGGTAGTTTCCATCATAATATCCGCCATAATCATCGTAATATGGGGGGCCCGCCGCGACCACGCATCCTGACAGCATTGATGCCGCGAATAGTGCGATCAGCCATATTTTTTTCATTTGGACCTCCTTCCCGGACGAGTTCAAGCAATGGTCCAATAGTCAACATGCTGCGATTCGATTTCTCGTTCTGTTCAACGTCCGGCGAAGAATACGGTTTACCATGGTCGTTCCCGGGAAAAACTGCTCACAAGGGCCGGGGTTCGCCTGACCTATCGCCTCAGCGCTCGCCTGGATTGCCGGGCAATGCCAGCGGAACCGGTAGCGCCTTCGATCCAGTAGCCGCACATGCAACAAGTCATGCCTTGCGCCACGTGGCTGAGGGTTCTGGATTCGTACTGGTGTATGCCAATTTTAGCCTTGCATTTCGGACAATACATTGTTGCCTCCTTTCGTTGATTCATTATGCAACTTACAGAGGTCGCTGAATTGTCGACGGAGTTACCGTCAGCGTCACATGCCTTGTTTAATCCTCGTCATCACGCTCCCAACGCCGATCATGGCGATGGCCATACCCCCTGTCGCCTTCCCATCTGGCATGCCTTTCACGCCAATCCTTCCCTGCCGGGCGGAAATGCCGGTAGCCGTAATCATCAACGTCACGATAATGCCGATAGCCTTCATCCCTCAGATAACGGATCTTTGCTATCGGGTACCTGCGCAGCCCCCAGGGAACGGACCGATACCCGACCTGCACCCATGGGCCGTTGTAATAGGGTGCTGAATACCACGCATCGCCGCGGCACAGATAGTAGCGATTCGACGCATAGAAGAGATCATGGGGCGTCCCGACCGCTGCATAAAAACCCATTGAAGGCGGGGCGATGAATTCCGGCGGCGCATCAATCACAACGGGAGGCGGAACAGGCACCGGTACCGATACCGGAACCGGGATATTACCGATGTTCAGTCCGAAGTTGAAGCCGACATTGGCCGCGTGCGCGCTGATCGCTGTTGCCGCGAGCGCAATCGCAATGGTCAAACCTGAGATGCTTTTTTTCACAAGGCCTCCTTTTGGGCGGATAATCAAGTTTCCGGCTTTCTGGAAATAAAAAGGCCGGGGCTGAATATCCTGTGGATAGTTCGGCAACCCGGCTGTCTTGTTAAGACCCTTTAGGCTTTCCGCCCCACCCTCGCGGGTGGTTTAGTATTATCGGCTATCTAATTTTGGTTTTTTCTTCAAAACTCAAAGATCATGGCAATTGACGCATTTCCTTTTTCCACGGTTAACGGGTGATTTCCTTTTTCGTTGACAGGGCAGCCGGTTTATTTTCCGGGGTCCTCAATTTCCGGTCATATTCCTGCCGGATCAACTCAATCGCCACTGTTTCCCTCGAAGACAGCTTCGAAGACATCCAGATAGCTTCCATATTCATCAAAGTAACCAATATAGTCGTCATAGTAACCATCATACGCAACACTTGCCTGATGGCCGGCAACCACGCATCCGGTTACAATTGACACCATGCATATCCCAAACAGCCACATTCTTCTCATCGTTGCCTCTGAGCCGATATCAATCGGTCAACTTTCCGGGCCGTCGGATGCCGGCTGCTGCTTCCCGTTGCAAGGCGTTACAGCTGCCTCTCGATGCAAGCAACCAGGGCCGTTCAATCCGGCCGGCGCGCTCACATGCCGTCAGCGGCAGCGCCGGCTGAAGCGCCGGCAACCCCATGCATGAGCAATTCGGTGACATGACGCGTAAGGTCCTCTGTCCCCACCCCGTCCAGACTCGGGATGGTGTTCCAGATCTTCGCCGCCGCCAGGGGAAGCAGCGTCATTCCGGTTATCGACATCAGGAGCAATCGGGGATCGATGCCCATGTTCACTTCACCCCGCTTCTGGCCGGCTGCGATGCACTCCCTGAATTTCATCTGCCTGTCGATGGGAATGCGTTTCAGTATTTTTTCCCTGAGCAACCCGCCTTCATTGAAGATTTCCCGAATCCACAACGGAGGCAACCACGGCATCGTTTCGCAGGCCTCGATCAGACGGACGACAAATGCTTTTATAAAGGGGATCGGCTCCATTTCACTTCCGGTGAACGTTTCCCAGACCAGGATATCGATGCGCATGATCCTTTCTTCGACGATCGCATCCAGCAAATGATCGCGGGTCTTGAAATAATAGTGGACCATCGCCGAGGTGACGCCTACTTTCGCCGCGATCTGCGCGATCGTTGTCGCCGCGATGCCTTTCTCCGCAAAGAGCGTTGTCGCAGCATCGAGAAGCTGTTCCCGCGTGCTGTCGTCACCCTTTGCGGAGGGGTGTGCCGATAAGGATTTTTTTGCGCCCGGCTTTTTCATGCCTACATATTAACTAACTAGTTAGTTAATGTCAAGGCATCAATTCCCGTGGCAGAACAATTCAGGTACCGGCGAATGCATCGATTCCCGTGCCTCCAGGGAGAACTCGCGCCACGGTAACGGGAAATGACTTTTCAGCGATCTGGCAGGCAATCACACATGCACGGCCGGCACCCGGCCATTGCCGCATCGGGAGAATGAGAAAGCGCAGCAATGCTCGTGACTCAGACGGGAGGATTTGTCGGATCAGGAGACCGACGTGTGGCGTATGTCCTTCCCCTTGACCATGAAAATGACCATTTCCGCCACGTTGGTGGCATGGTCGGCGATGCGCTCCAGGTATTTTGAAATGTAGTTGAGCTTGAGCGCCCTGCTGATGTTGGAAGGATCCTCCATCATGTAGGTCAGAAGCTCCCGCTGGATCTGGACGTTCAGATCATCGACGAACTGGTCGTTATCGCATACCTTGGCGGCCAGAACCTCGTCTCCGTGGACAAAGGCGTCCAGGGATTCCTTGACCATGCGGGAAGCGAATTCGGCGAGTCGCGGCAGATCGATGTAGGGTTTCAAGGGCGGTTCATCGTTCAGTTCCTTGACCCGGCTGCAAATGCTGCCGCACTGGTCACCGATCCTTTCCAGGTCGGTCACTATCTTCAGGGCAAGGGTGATGAAACGGAGATCCCTGGCAGCAGGTTGCCTGCGGGCCAACACTTCCAGGCATTTTTCATCGATCACCACCTCCAGGTTGTTGATCTCGTGATCGGAAAGGATGGTGCGGTCGGCAAGGTCCGAATCCCTGTCGACAAGAGACTTGATGGAATTCGAGATCATGGCCTCGACCTTGCCCCCCATCTCGAGGAGAAGGGTGCGTATCTCGTTCAGTTCAGCGTCATACTGTTTGATTATGTGTTCTCTTTCCATGTCATGACCTCTCGGAATTCACGAAATTATGCGATGATTGCTTCGGCTCATTGCTGGCGGAAACAAGGATTTTTTCGTTCTGGCAAGGAAACCAAGGGATTGCGAGGAGGCGTACGATAAAGTACGTCGCACAAGCAATGCCGCAGGTTGACACCGCCAGGGCGCAAAAGGACCGTTTCCAGGTTTACCCGAACCTTCCGGTAATGTAGTCTTCCGTATGCCTGTTCGCCGGATTGGTGAAAATCTTCTTCGTCTCGTCGAATTCGATCAACTCTCCCAGGTAGAGGAATGCCGTGTAATCCGAGACGCGCGCTGCCTGCTGCATGTTGTGGGTCACGATGACCACGGTGTACTGTTCCTTCAACTCGTTGATGAGCTCTTCGATCTTCGCGGTCGCGATGGGGTCGAGGGCCGAGCAGGGCTCGTCCATGAGGATGATTTCCGGGTTGACCGCAATGGCCCGCGCAATGCAGATGCGCTGAGCCTGGCCGCCGGAAAGTCCCAGCGCCGAATCGTGCAGGCGGTCCTTCACCTCGTCCCAGATGGCCGCTCCCCGCAGGCTCCGTTCCACTGTTTCGTCCAGGGTTTTCTTGTCGTTGACCCCGGCGATACGCAAACCGTAGACGATGTTCTCATAGATGGACTTGGGAAAGGGATTGGACTGCTGGAAAACCATGCCGACACGACGACGCAGACTGATCACGTCCAGCGCGGGCGAAGTGATCTCCTCGCCGTCCAGCTTGATGCTTCCCGCGATGCGCACGTTGTCCAGGAGGTCGTTCATCCGGTTGAAACAGCGCAGCAGGGTCGACTTGCCGCAACCGGAAGGCCCGATGAATGCGGTAACCTGCTTGCGCGGTATGTCCAGCGCGATATCCTTCAACGCCCGTGAATCGCCGTAATAGAGGTTCAGCCCGGAAATCTCCAGGACGGTGTCGGACTGCGGTATGTTCAGTTCAGGGTTCATTTCATTCTCCATGTGTTTTCCTGTGGCACTCTTTGACCGAGGATCAGAACGCCTTGGTCGCATAGCGTTTGCGCATTTTGTTCCGCAGGTGTATGGCCACGCTGGACGCAGCTATAACGATGGCGAGCAGGAGCAGCGTCGTTACGAACACCATCGGCTTGGCCGCCTCGACATTGGGCGACTGGAATCCGACGTCGTAAATGTGGAAACCCAGGTGCATGAATTTCCGGTCCATGTGGAAGAAGGGGAAGCGTCCGTCGAAGGGGAGGCTCGGCGCCAGCTTCACCACACCAACCAGCATGAGCGGCGCCACCTCGCCGGCGGCCCGCGCCATGGCCAGGATCAGGCCGGTCATTATGCCGGGCGTGGCCATGGGAAGCACGATATTCTTCAGGGTCTGGAACTTGGTGGCGCCAAGGGACAGCGACCCTTCCCTGAGCCCCTTGGGCACCGAGGCAAGACCCTCCTCGGTGGACACGATCACCACCGGAACGGTAAGTATGGCCAGGGTCAGGCTGGACCAGAGGATGCCGCCGGTGCCGAAGGTCGGGGTCGGCAGGCGCTCGGGATAGAACAGTCGGTCGATGCTGCTGCCGATCCCGTAAACGAAAAAGCCGAGACCGAACACACCATAGACGATCGAAGGAACGCCTGCCAGGTTGTTGACCGCAATGCGGACGATGCGCACGACCAGGCCTTCCTTGGCGTATTCACGGAGGTAAACGGCAGCTACGACGCCAAAAGGCAGGGAAAATACGCTCATGAGCAGAACCATCATGACCGTGCCGAATATGGCCGGGAAAAGTCCGCCTTCAGTATTGGATTCACGGGGTTCGTCCAGCAGGAGTTCCCTGATCTTTCCGGCGTAGAACAGGGCCTTGGCAAACACGCCCATCTCGTTGGGACGGAATGCCCGCACGATGGCGTTCAGCTGGATTTCCTTCTCCTGTCCCGTTGCATCCGTGAATACGGCGGTTGATCTGTTCAGTTCCTCGCTGCTCGCGTTGAATTTCTCGAGGAGCGCATTGAACTGCGCCAAAAGCTGTTCCCTCTCATGATTGAGCGCATTGATCTTGTCCCTGTTGGCATCCTCCCCTGAATAGGCAAGTTTCAACGCCTTCAACCGGAACCGTTCGGCATCGGTGTTGATGTCCGCCATCCGCTTTTCAGTTTCGGCAAGATGTTTCCGCTTCCCGGCCACAGCGTCCAATGCGTTGTTCAACGTTTCCCACGGGGAGGCCGCGGCGGCCACGGGCAATCCTTCGAGGGAGAGGGATTTCAGGAAACCCTGGAAATTCCCGTTTTCCTTCCGTTCCAGAACCACCACGTCACGGGGCCAGGTGACGGAGCTGATATCCTTTTCATCCACCCAGCGGAAATCCTGGCCGTAAATATCCCGATTGCCGACCTTGAACTGGAGCCGCTTTCCATGCGAAGGCGTCGCCTTCTCCCGTGCGGTGATCTCCCCAAGAAGCCTGCTGCCGTCGGTCAGCGTGACCAGGGCATTGTCGGATGGCCAGAAAAAGCCGAGTCCGTTGAGCATGACGACCCCGATGAGGACCAGCACCATCAGCAGAGTAATGGAGAGCGCCGCCGCCGTGCCCCACACCTGGGGTTCTCCCTGTTTCCAGAAACCAGACATAGCTTGATCCGTCCTTTTCAGAAGCGGCCGTACTTCTTGCGGAATTTCTGCCGCAAGACCTCGGCGAGGGTGTTGATGATGAAGGTGAAGATGAACAGCAGCACCGCGGACAGGAACAGCACGCGGTACAGCGTGCCGAAAACCGGAGCTTCGGGAATTTCGACGGCGATATTGGCCGAAAGGGTGCGGAAGCCGTTGAAAATGCTCCAGTCCATGATGGGCGTGTTGCCCGTGGCCATGAGCACGATCATGGTCTCCCCGATCGCCCTGCCGAATCCGATCATGACGGCGGAGAAGATGCCGGGCAGCGCCGACGGCAGCACGACCCGCCATGCTGTCTGCCAGCGGCTGGCGCCGATGGCCAGGGATGCCGCGGAAAGGTTCTTGGGGACGTTCGACAGCGCATCCTCAGCCATGGTGAAAATCAGCGGAATGACCGCAAGTCCCAGGGCAAAGGCGATGATGATGGAGTTGCGCTGGTCGAACCTCGTGCCCAGCGCATCGAACAGCCAGAGCTTGAAGTCGCCGGCGAACATGGTTGTTTCCAGCAATCCCCCCAGCGCATGGGAGGCATATATCCCCAGCAGGAGAGCAGGTGCAAGAAACATGAACTCGTATCCCCTGGCCACGCGCTTCAATATCGGCCTGGAACCGATCCTTTTCCACAGGAGAATGGACAGCATGATGCACAGCGGAATGACCGCCAGCGACAGGAAGAACGCCACGATCGCCTTGTCCAGCAGCGGGGCCAGCCAGAGGCCGGCCAGGAATCCGATGACCACCGACGGAACCGCGGCCATGATTTCGATTGCGGGTTTTATGAGATTTTTCAGCCGCGGCTTCAGGAACTGGCTGGTATAGATCGCCCCCAACAGCGCCAGGGGCACGGCGAAAATCATGGCATACAACGTACCCTTCAGCGTGCCGAAGATCAGCGGGGTGAGGGAAAGTTTCGGTTCGAAATCGTCATTGGCGGAAGATGACTGCCAGACAAAGGCCGGCTTGTCGTAGTTTTCGTACCAGACCTTTCCGAACAGGGTTTTCAGGCTGACTTCCGGATGGGGGTTCTCCAGGTGCCAGACCGTCACCCGGTTGTCCTTGTCTATGGCTATTACGCCGTTTTCCCTTCCACTGACCGCATAATGGGTCAGCGGCTTCCCGGTTTTCAGGTTGAGAAGGTTCCTCTCCGAAGTCATGTGATCGACACTGATGACCCCCTTCCCGTCCAGGGAGAACAGGGTCTTGCTCCGCTGGGAAGGCAAAATGGCTTCAACCGGGCTGTCATGATTGGCGAGCGGATGGATGCGGGTCAGCGCCTTGCCGCTTCCCAGGCCGGTCTCGGTGACCGGGAACCAGGTGGAGAATGATCCGGCGCGGTCTCCCACTGCGACCGAGACGTCGCCCAGAACCAGGTTGAGAGCGGTTACGGCGCTGCCCGGCTTGTTCACCTTGACCGAATCGGTCAACTGGGGATTCTCCGGGTCGGTGAGATCCCAGCGGAGGAGATACCCCGTATCGGTGCCGGCATAGAGGACTTCTCCCTTGCCGTCAAGCGCAAGTGCGGAAATATTGCCGGGAAGATTCCCGCCGAACTCGGAGCGGACCGTCTTGGACGATTTGTTGCCGGCCAGGTCCTCGGTGACCATCATCTTTGCGAGGGAGAACCGGTTTCCGGGCAGCAGGTTCACCCTCACGGGGTCCTTGCCATCGGGAAAACGCGCCAGGGACCGGTCCGGCATGATCTTCAGGCCGGATTTTCCCTCTTCAAGGAGACTGGTTATCTGCAGAGGCTTGCCGTTCCCTTCGGACGGGGAACCGTTGCCGGGGAAATCCACCTTCAGCGCAGTGAACGATCCGTCTTTCCAGAGTATGTCGTATCGCCCCCCCGGAGCCTCGGAAACAGACGCGGCAGCCTGATGACCGCCGCCGGGAGGGGCAACCGGAATGGTCCCGGTTGCTGTTCCGGAATGAATGTCGAAAACCGTAAAAGTTCCGGTATCGTCGAAGACGAATCCGGTGCGGAGGCTGTCGTCCGTGCCGATGCCGACAATCTTTGCGCTCGAGGCAACACCCGGAACGGCAAATGACGATACGACCCCGGACTTGGGTTCCAGGAAAAGCGGGATGGCGACCTTCATGATCAGGACCAGAATCCAGATTACCGCAAAGATTACCAGGAAACCGCCGATATTGATCAGCCAGGCGGCAAGGCGGTCGTTTCTTTTCGCCCGCTTCAGAATTGCATTGTTCATAGGAGGTTCGTCCTCATGTCACTGAATCCGGTCAGTGGCTATCCCTTCACGATGTGAGGCAGGAAGAGGCACGGCCGGCGTTCCGGTCGTGCCCCGGGGAATGTTCATGATCCTGGAACGGTTGCTTAGTTCCCATCCGGTAAAGGTGCTTTTCCGATCTGGAAACAGCAAAGTGTTTATCCGGAGTTTCCGGATGAACACTACTTCAGTCCGGCAACGCTCTTGTCGGCGATTTTCGCCGTCAGGGGAAGGAACCCGTCCTTAACCACGATTTCCTGGCCTTCCCTGGAAAGGACGAATTTCAGGAACTCCTCCTGCAGCTTGGGCAGGGGCTTGCCCGGCGCCTTGGCCACGTAGATGTAGAGGAAGCGGCTCAGGGGATACTTGTTGCTGAGAGCGTTCCCGTAATTGGCTTCATACGCCGGCTTTCCCTGTTTTTCCGAAAGGGCGAGAGTTTTCACTCCGGACGTCTTGTAGCCGATGCCGGAGTAGCCGATGCCGTTCTTGTCCTTGGTGATCCCCTGGACCACGGAAGCGGAGCCGGGCTGCTCCTTCACGATGTCCTTGTAGTCACCCTTGGCCAGGGTGTGCTCCTTGAAAAACCCGTAGGTGCCGGAAGCCGAGTTGCGTCCGTAGATGCTGATGGGCTGGCTTGCCAGCCTGCCGGTCACCCCGAGCTGGCCCCATTTGGTGATATCGCTGGCATAACCGCGCTTGCGGCTCTTGGAGAAAATCGCGTCCACCTGCTCCAGCGACAGCTTCTTGAGCGGGTTGTCCTTGTTGACGAACACGGCGATGGTGTCGATGGCAACGGCAACCCTGGTCGGCTTGTACCCGAATTTCCGCTGGAACGCATCGATTTCGCTGCTCTTCATTTCCCGGGACATGGGGCCGAACTGGGCGGTCCCGGCGGTCAGGGCCGGCGGCGCGGTGCTGGAGCCCTTGCCCTCGATCTGGATGTTGATGTTGGGGTACTTCTTGCGGAAGCCTTCCGCCCACATGGTCATGAGGTTGTTCAGCGTATCGGAGCCAATGCTGTTCAGGTTGCCTGATACCCCCCCGACCGCCTGGTACTTCTTCAGGGATTTATCCACTTTGAGAGCCTCGGCGGACGCCAGACCCACTGTCGCGACCAGGATGGCCGCTGAAATTGCTAGAGCTTTCTTGAGCATTTTTTCCTCCTGTCTGAATGGTAACTGTGCTGACGTACTTGAATGTACCTGGCAGAAGTTACAACCGTGTGACATGCATGAAAAAAATACCTGAACTTTGGCGGCATGGGGGATTCTATGATTTTGTCGCGCTCGCGGCCGGGTCCGCTTTTCTCAAGGTGAATGAAAAGGTCGATCCCTTCCCCGGAATGCTCTCGACTGAAACCGTGCCCCCATGCGCCTGTACGATATGCTTGACTATTGAAAGTCCAAGGCCGGTACCTCCGAGTTCCCGGCTCCTGGCCGTGTCCACGCGGTAAAACCGCTCGAAAATCCGATGCAGGTCCTTCGTCGGAATGCCGCAGCCGGTGTCGGCCACCTCCACCCTGACCTGCGTGCCGATGTCCGCTGCCGAGATGCGGATGGAACCGCCCGCGGCTGTAAACTTGATCGCATTGTCCAGCAGGTTGACCAGCACCTGCTCAAGCCTCTGCTGGTCAGCCAGCAGCATCGGCATCTCACCGAGAGCATCGCCAACGGTGACCGCAATGCCTTTGACGCTCCACTTCTGGTCGAGGAGGCGGACAGCCCGGTTGACGGCCGATTCGATGTTGGTGGGCATCGGCTCCATGGACATCGCCCCGGATTCGATGCGGGACAGGGTCAGCAGGTCGCTGATGAGATTCGCGAGACGCTCGGCGTGGTTGTGGATGATTCCCGCGAACTGAGCGGTTTTCTCCGGAGTCAGGGAGCTGCCCTCGCTGAGCATGGTTTCCGCGTACCCCTTGATGACCGATACCGGCGTGCGCAACTCGTGGGACACGTTGGCGACGAAATCTTTCCGTATCCTCTCCAGCGCCTTGAGTTCGGATATGTCGTGAAAGACCGCCACCGCGCCGAGGAGATTCCCCCCCTCGACCAGCGGCACCCAGTGAACCAGAAAATGCTTATCTTCCGCGCCTCCCAGTTCAATTTCCTCGACGATGTCTTCCCTTGTCCGGAGCACCCTGCGCTGGGTGCTGAACATGCTCGGCTGGCGCGTTATCTCGAAGAGAGATTTTCCGTCTGTGTTGCCGTCAGTTGAGAAGAGTGTACGAAAGGCGGGGTTCGACAAGGTCACCAGACCGTTTTCATCGGTGACGACCACACCTTCCCCCATCCCTCTCAGAATGGTATCGAGCCGGTTCTTCTCAGCGGAAATGTGCTCCAGCTGGGTCTCCATCTGTTTGGCCATTTCGTTCATCACCGCACCGAGCTCGCCGATTTCATCCCGGCCGGCAACCGGGATGCGGCAGCTGAAATCGCCCTTGCCGATACGTACCGCCATGGCCGACATGTTGCGCAGAGGCCGCGAAATGAACGACGAGAAGAGGTAGCTGAAAAAGAGGGCGCAGAGAACTGCCAGGGCAAGCGCGACACCCAGCAGGGTGTGCATCCCGGATATCGCCTGATCCAGGTTTGAAAGAGGCAGGGCGAGACGGATGACACCTCCTCCGGCCGATTCCGTGCGGAAAGGCATGGCAACATACAGCATGTTGGTTCCGAGGGTTGACGAGTATCTCACTGAAGTCCCGATATCTCCTGCCAGCGCCTGGCGGATTTCCGGCCGGCCGGCATGGTTTTCCAGGGTGCGGAGCTCCTTGGCGCTCAATTCCGAATCACCCACGACTACCCCCGTGCCGTTGATGATGCTGACCCGCGCTTTTATTTCCCGGCCTGCCGCCTGCGCAAGCGAGAAACCGTCACACTCCATGACGCGGATGTCTTTTGCCGCCATGATTTTCACCAGCCGCGCTTCATTGACCAGATTGTCCCGAATCTCTGCGTTCAGGTGGGTCTTCAGGGTATGATCCAGATAGGAATAGATGACCGCGCCGATCAGAACAACCAATGCGAGATAGGAAACCATGAGTTTCCATTGAATTTTCGTCTTCATCCCTCCTCCATCTTATAGCCGAATCCCCTGACGGTCTTGATAAGGTCGCCTGAATCGCCCAGCTTGGTTCGCAAGCGGGTGATGTGGGTATCCACGGTGCGCGTGTCGCCCACGTAATTGTAGCCCCAGACGTTCTTCAGCAGCTGGTCGCGATTCTGAACCCTCCCCAGCCGCTCGGCAAGAGCCAACAGGAGCTTGAACTCTATCGTGGTGAGGACTACCTCTTCACCGCGGGAATCTACGATATGGCGCGCCACGTCTATGGTGAGCGGGCCGATGGTGATTTTCTTCTCCTCCACGATTTCCGGCTCTGCCCGGCGCAGTACCGAACGAACCCGCAAGACCAGCTCCCGGTTGGAAAAGGGCTTCACCACGTAGTCGTCGGCGCCCATCTCGAATCCGACCACCCGGTCGATCTCTTCACCTTTGGCTGTCAGCATGATGATGGGAATAACGGCAGTCCTGGCGCTCTGCTTGAGGGTCCTGCACACGTCGGTGCCCATCATTCCCGGCAGCATCAGGTCCAGGATGATCAGGTCGGGAAGCTGGGCCCGGGCCATTTCCAGGCCTGAAACGCCATCATGGACCGTCAGGATCCGGTATCCCTCTTTCCTCAGGTGAAAGGCGACAAGCTCGGCGATATCCTGTTCGTCTTCGACGATCAATATTGTCTTCATGCTTTTCGATCCTTTGTGCCAGGTTGTGAACTGATCTTAGAAGACAAATGTGACAATCATGTTACAGGAAGGTAAATATTCATAAAAATGTGCCTCAATTTCAGTAGTCGAATCACTCCGGCCACGTTGTCCCCAGCGAAATCCGGGTTGGTCGAAACCTGGGCAGACACCTTTGAAGAGGGGGCTTCCGGTCAGGCAGCAGCCCCCCGTACGCCACATCAGAATGCCTTGGTAATGTTGAGGCTGGTCATGATTCCCTCGGTACGGTCCACGGCGCCGAATTCGAAGTTCGACCGCAGCTCCACGAGCGTCTTCCACTTGGGAATGACGAACCTGAGTTCCGGCCCGGCGGCAAAAACCCGGTCATGGACCTTGTCCCAGGTTGCGTCCCTGCCGCGGTCGTCGGTGACCTGGAACTGGGCGTAGCCCACCACGCCGATTTCAAAACCCTTGAGGGGCCCCAGCTCCACGGTCGCCGGAAGCGCCTTGCCGATGCCCCACTCGAAATGGAAGTCGTCGCCCATCTGCACGTCATGCCCGCGTTGCTTGCCGTGGATCTCGTAGCGGCCGAGCCACGAAAGGCTGAAGGTCTTTGCCTTGTCCACGTAGTAGGTGCCGCCGGCGTCGAACTGCCCGGTCCAGTACCCCTTGCCCGCCCCGCCCGGATGGTTGGGGTCGTAGTGCCCGAGCGGCACCCAGGCCATCAGGCCGATGACCGCGTCCCACTGTTCCCCGTGCCACGAAATGGCCACCGGCTCCACGACGCAATCCCCCAGGGAGACACGGCTGTCACGCAACCCGCCGGCATTGAAATCGGTGTACACGAACGGAATGACCACGTTCGGCAGCCAGTCCCCGCCCAGGATCTTGATGTTGGTCACCCAGATGGGCCGGTGGACCTGGGCATAGACAAAGACGTCCAGATCCGCGGGAACCTTGTCGCCGCTGCGGTCCGTCAGCGTTCTCGTGTGATAGAAGAAATTGTACAGGCGGTAGTAAAAACCCGGCGGGCCGACCGTGGCCACCTTGATCCCCTCCCCGCCGTTGGTGAAGTGATTGCCGGTCGGTCCGGCGACGGCCGATCCGGACAGCGTTACGAATATCAGAAAAAACAGCCCTGCCAGCGTCCTCGATTTCATCAGACCTCCCCCTTCATGCCAGGCATATCGCGCCTGGATTCCATGATACGCCCGTTCTTCCGGGCAACCAGAAGGGGAGCAGGCGGCGACAGCCTGCTCCCGGCGATTTTCGGCGACGGACTCAGTACGCTTTCTCCAGGATGGCCAGGATTTCCTCCTTGGAGGGGTCCCGGGGATTGAACAGGGTGGAAACCTCCTTCAAGGCATCTTCGGCAAGGCGGTCGAACATGTCCCTGGTGATCCCGCATTCTTTCAGGGTGGGGATTTCAAGATCCCGGTTGAGCTTCTTCACGAACTCGACGGCAGCCTGCGCAGCTTCGGCATCGCTCCTGCCGGTCACGTCGAGACCCATCGCCACGGCAATGTCCCTGAACCTGGCCGGCGCCGCCGGCATGTTGTATTCCATGACATGGGGCAGCCCGATGGCATTGGCGACACCGTGGGGGAGGTTGAAATGGGCGCTCAGGGGGTGGGCTATGGAATGGACCAGCCCGAGAACCGCGTTGGTGAAGGCGAACCCTGCCATCATGCTGCCGAGCAGCATGGCGGAACGGGATTCGATGTTCGACCCGTCCTTCGTTGCCGTCACGATATTCCCGCTGATGAGCTCGATTGCTTTGAGTGCCAGCACGTCAGTGGGAATCATCGCCCCCTTGGAAACATATGCCTCAATGGCATGGGTCAAGGCGTCGAGGCCGGTGGAAGCGGTAATTTTCGGAGGCATCCCAACCGTGAGGAGCGGATCGGCCAGAGCTATGGTCGCACCCACGAATTGCCCGCCGATCACCATTTTCTTCTTTCGCGCCGTGTCGGTAACGATGCTGAATGCCGTGACTTCACTTGCGGTGCCTGCGGTAGTGGGGATGGCGATGAGGGGCTTGCCGGGCGCTTTTACCGTGTTGATGCCATCGTACCGGTTGATGGGGGACGGGTTGGCGAGGAGGATGTTGATGGCTTTCGCGGAGTCGATGGAACTGCCGCCGCCAACCGCCACGATGAGATCCACAGCTGCGGATCGGGCGATGGCAGCAGCCTCTTCCACCTGGGTGTCGGGAGGGTTGGGGAGCACGCCGTCATATTCGATCGCCTCGATGCCGGCTGCCGTGAGGGATGCGATCAGGCCATCCACGATGCCTGCCGCCTTCACCCCCTTGTCGTACACCACGAACGCTTTCCTGGCTCCCATACCCGCTGCCATTTCCCCCAGTTTCGCCGAGACGCCTTCACCAAAGTGCACAAAACTCGGGATGCCGAACATGAATTGCATGCCATTCTCCTTTCACATTTTTCGATTGGCCCAGTTCATCACCATTCTCTACTCGAAATTCAGAGCGTTTCCTCCTTTCAAAACAACCGGCCGGCAGGGAAGAGCAGACAAAAAAACCGCCCGGGAAAAATCCCATGGGCGGCTCTTGAACTGATTGCATGATCGAGGGATCGCGTGATCTTTCATTCGTCATGTCGTCTTTTCACCTGATTGCTGATCAATATCTTCAAAATCAATACACCCCGTCTGCCAGACTGTCAAGTTGCAAAAGGCCTTTGCTGCGCACCTGCAATCGTCATGGTTCATCCCCCGTATCTCAACCTTTGCGCAACGCGCGAATGATCCCTTCCAAGAGCTCGAGTTCCGGTTCCGTCAGTTTCCGGTCGCGGAACAGCGCGCCGTAACGGACATCGGCGAATCTGCGCACGCGCGGGTCGCCCGTCAGATCCGCCAGCTCCAGCAGTCCGATCGAGGGAGTCACGGCGATATGGGGATATCTTTTGCCGATCAACCGGAGAAATGTGCGGACCATCCTTTCTTCGCGCGAGCCGCGCTTCCGTTTGATCACGAATAGAAGTCCCGTCAGGACAAACCCCGCCCCGAGCAGCACGGGTGCGATCCGCCGCAGCCCTGGGGGAAAATGCAGATTGCGGATCGCTGAACCGGTGGCATTGAACAGCCGCAATTGCTTGTCCAGGTCATAGGAAATAACCGCCTGGTTCCAGAAATAGCCGAGCGAGTCGACAAGCAGCCTGGCCTTTTGCAGCAGCCCGCGACGCCGGTCCGACCCGTCCCCGCCGAAACCGGCGGCAAACGTGCTCGGGTCCCTCCTGACCCAGCCGGCGCCCTCGAGGAAGACCTCGACCCATACGTGTGCCATGCTTTCCGTCACCAGGTAGTACCCGCCCAGCTCGTTGTACTCCCCGCCGTAGTATCCCCCGACCAGCCGCGAAGGCACTCCCGACGCCCGGAGGAGCAGGGCAAAGGACGAAGCGAAGAACTCGCAGTTTCCCGTTTTTTTCTCGAACAGGAACTCATCAATGGGGTCGGCGGACCGGGGAAGACCGCGCTTCGCATAGCGGAAGCCGGCTGAATGGAAATAGCCTTCAAGCAGGGAAAGCCTCCGGCTGTCCGAACCGCCCCGCTCCGCAATCGAATTGGCCAGGGACAGGACCCGGCGGGAGAGCCGTTGCGGCAGCCGGGTATAGAATTGCCGGTCGATTCCCCCCGTTGGCCCGATGGCACCATTTACCGAGGATGAAGTTTCATATTTCAGACGGCCGCCGGTTGCGCCCCGTTTCCTGAACACCAGATCGGAACTTTTTTCCAGCCGCACGCCACTCATGTTCCGCGGGCTGTCGAGGGCCACCAGGTACGGGCTCGCCGTCGCTTCGGGAAACACCGTCTGTCGCACCAGGGCCGCGCCCACGGGTGGGCGGGGCTCGCCCTCCGTAACCTCTTCCCGCACCCAGGCATTGCCCCGCGGCACGTTGAGCACGATACCGCGCCAGTAGAGGTTCCCCTGGGGCAGCTTGCCGCTCCGCGCGCGAAGGACCGGCGTGGCGACCTCTCCGGTGTTGGCTGCGGAACCGGGTTCCACACGGTCGCTCAGCCCTGTGGTCTTGTCACCGGCAGGGGAAAGGAAATTCCACAGCGGAAACTGGGGCCGGGGAAGAATGATAAAGAACAGCAGGATCAGGGGAACCGATGCCGCTGGCATGGCCGCCGCCACCGAGGCCACGCGCCGCATCCCCCTGCGGGTCAGGCACAACCGGCTGTCAACGGTGAAGAACGTCAGGAGCACGAGGGATACGGCTATGGCGAGCAGCAACAGCGCCAGGTACAGGAGAAACGCGCTACTCAGGCTGAAGGCTGTTGACGCGGCCAGGGCAAAAAGGGAAAGGGCATAGATCTGCAGGTAGTTGCGCGGTATCCTCTCCCCAGCCAGCCGGATCGAGAGGAGAGCCACCAGGAGGTTTGCCGCCGGCTCAGCGACGTTGTCGCGGGAGAACTGGAGGGCATGGAAGAGGAAAAAGGCCCCGGTCAGCGCTGTCGCCCGCCAGCCTCTCAAGGGCGGGAAACCCTTCCAGGCAGCAAGGACGGCAAACGTCAGTGCAGCAGTGAAAGAGATCTGCGTGATCCTGCCCAGGTAGGGGAATAGCGGCACCACGCCCAGCAGTCCCGTCAGCAGCGCCAGGATGTCGAGAACCGCCTTAACGGGCACCATAGATCGCCAGCTCCGTCAGCAGTCGCAACCGGTGCGCCCTTGTCAGGTCGGGCCGGATAACCCTGTCGCCGAACTTCAGGCCGACCGGCCGGTTGGCGCGTGCGGTACTGTTGACCAGATACGCCGCGCAGGACAGGTTTTCCTCCAGGTCGCCTCCCGGCAGGGAAAGGACGTCGATAATCACGGGGTCTTCGGCCGGCGCGGCCATTTCCTTGACCTTCAGCTCACCGTGGCGGGCGGTAAGCCGCCAGTGAATGAGCTTAAGGGGATCGCTCCCCGTGTAGTCGCGGATCGCCGTCACCTCACCGCCGAACCCCTTTTGCCGCGAGAAGTCCTCGCCCCGCGCTTCCTTCCTCCCCGCCCCGCCCGAGGGAAAGCACTCACGGGGGAAGGGGAACACGGTGACAGGCGCAAAGACCGCGACACTCCTGCGCCGGACAAAGAAATTGATGGGAAAGGGAGATGAGATGGTCGCCATTTCCAGCAGTTTGGCCCCCCTGCCGTGAAAGGTGATCGTAACGGAATCGGCATCAGCTTCGCTTCTCTCCACCAGGGGGAACCGGGCATCCTTTCCGGAAATTTCAACCCTGAGCAGAAAGGCGGGCAGGAACCGTTTGCGGTTCGCCAGGCGCACGGTCACGAGCGAAGCCTGCCGGTCGTAAATCTCATCGGGCAGGACGACCGTCACCCCCAGGTTGCGCAGGTTCAGCCAGCCGAGAAACCCGGAAACCGCCATGAACCCCAGGAGAGACGAAACGATCAGGAACAAGAGGTTGTTGCCGGTGTTCACCGCGGCGAAGCCCAAAAAGAGCGTTATGGCGATATACCAGAATCCGGCCTTGGTAATGGTCAGACCATGGGAATCTCGATATTCTTGAGCACGGATTGGAATAGGTCCTCCTTGTCGATGGCTTCGTGTTCCGGCCGCAGGATAAGCCGGTGCGCCCCCACGGGAAGGGCCACGCTCTTCACGTCCTCGGGGATGACGAAGTCCCTCCCTTCAAGATAGGCGTGGGCCCGGGCCGCCTCGGCCAGGTTGATTCCGCCCCGCGTGGAAATGCCGGTCAGGATGAAGGGATGGTTCCTGGATGCGGCAACAATGGCGAAGATATAGCCGACAATTTTGTCCGACAGGAGGACCTGCTCCTTCACCGCCTTGCGGGCCGCTGCGATATCCTCCAGCCCCACCAGCGGGGTCAGGTCCTTGATCCGGTCGCGGATGCTTCCCCCCTTGATGATGGTCTTCTCGATGTCTTCCGGAGGATACCCAATCCCCGTGCGGATGAGAAAGCGGTCCATCTGGGATTCGGGGAGGGGATAGGTCCCCACCTGCTCGGCCGGGTTCTGAGTGGCGATCACCAGGAACGGAGACGGCAGGGGATAGGTAACCCCCTCCACGGTCACCCGGCGCTCTTCCATGGCTTCCAGGAGCGCGCTCTGGGTCTTGGGCATGGCGCGGTTGATTTCGTCCACCAGCACCAGGTTGTTGAAGACGGGGCCGCGCAGGAAGGTGAATTTTCCCTCTTCGCGGTTGAAGATCGAAAGGCCGGTGATGTCGGACGGCAGCAGGTCGCTGGTGCACTGGAGGCGGCCGAAAGTCATGCCGAGCACACCGGAGAGCGCCAGAGCGAGCGTGGTCTTGCCGAGCCCGGGTATGTCCTCCAGCAGGATATGCCCCCCGGAGAGCAGGGCGATCATGGTAAGCTTTACCGCCCGGATTTTTCCGCGCAGGTAACGGCCCGTCAGGGTATCTATTACATGAAGCATCTCGTCGCGCTTCGGCAGGGTCATGTGTTTTCCTCTGGGCTGATTTTCAGGATGAAGGTTCGTGCGGCAATTATCCCCGCCGGCAATTCACCCCGAGAAAAACAATACCATATCTTGACCTCGTTTCTCACCCCTGTTCGGGACCAGCCTGAAAATACTGGCACCATTCAGGACAAAGCGCGCTTCCTGAATGCCGCCGCATCGGGATACACCTCTTCAGACCCTTGATTTTCCTGAGTTTTTTCAAGACACGATCCCAGAGCGGCCGGGAAGCCAGCTCCTCACCCCCATGACCATACCATGATTGTTGACATGCAGGCATTCTCCTGATATGTTCTGTTTACGGAGAATGAAATATCATGGCGTATTATTTATTTAGAATAAAAGCTGCACCGGTAGAAGTCGTAGTCGTCACCCTGTGACGGCTCGCCGCACTACCGGAACCCATCGGTTCAAAGGAGAGCGCGGGCCACTGCCGCGCTTTCTTTTTTACTGAACAGGAAAAAGAAAGGCCGCGGGCTCCATGACCGCGGCCTTTTATGCATCTACCGCACGATACGGATTTCTCATCTGAAAGGAGACAAGATCATGAAAAGCGGCGCCCAGATCCTTCTCGAATGCCTGAAACTGGAAGGGGTGGACAGCATTTTCGGCTATCCGGGAGCGCGGAGTCTGCTCGTCCATGATGCCCTCATGGACGAGCCGGACATCCGGCACATCCTGGTGCGCCATGAACAGGCGGCGGCCCATGCAGCGGACGGCTATGCGCGCACCACCGGCAAGGTCGGGGTGTGCCTCACCACTTCCGGGCCGGGCGCCACCAACCTGGTAACCGGAATCGCGACCGCTTTCATGGATTCCATCCCCATGGTCGCCCTGACCTGCCAGGTGACCACCGGAACCATCGGCATCGATGCCTTCCAGGAAGCTGACATGATCGGAATAACCCGCCCCATCACAAAGCACAATTATCTGGTAACGGATGTGAAGGACCTCGCGCGGACGGTGCGGGAAGCGTTCCTCATCGCCAGGACACGAAGGCCCGGGCCTGTTCTGGTCGACCTCCCCAGCGATGTCCTGGGATGCAAAACCAGATCGAACCTACCGGACAAAGTGACCCGCCGCGGTTACCGGGAAAAGATCGCCCCCAACCTGAAACAGCTGAAAAAAGCCGCCGATATCATCAACAAATCGCGCATGCCGATCATCTACGCCGGAGGCGGTGTCGTGCTCGCGGATGGAGCGGCAGAACTCAGGCGCCTGGCGGAAGCAGGGAATATTCCGGTCACGAACACTCTCATGGCAGTCGGCGTCATGGATCCGGCTTCACCCCTCGCTTTGGGCATGCTCGGCATGTACGGGTCCTGGCACTGCAACAAGGCGGTTCACGAGTGCGATTGCCTTGTCGCCATAGGCGCCCGGTTCGACGACCGCGTCACCGGCCGGGTTGACGGATTCGCCAGAAATGCCCGGATCATTCACATAGACATCGATCCGGCAAGCATCCGCAAGGTGGTCAACGTGGAACTTCCCATAGTCGGAGATGCCAAAGAGGCCATGACCGTGCTCAGCGGCATGCTGCAGCCCGTGGACCGGAGTGGATGGCTGGGCAGGATCAGGAACTGGGAACGGGAAAACCCCCTTCCCCGGCCGGTCCGGGAGCGCCTGGCACCCCATGAGATCATGGACGCCATACGGCAGGCGGCCGGGCCCGACCCGATTGTCGCCTCTGATGTGGGCCTGTCCCAGATGTGGACGGCCAACTATCTGCCCTTCGCCCTCCCCCGGAACTATATCACCAGCGGCGGCCTCGGCACCATGGGGTACGCTCTGCCCGCTGCAATGGGCGCCGCGATCGGCAATCCCGGTCGGACCGCCTTCGCGATCTGCGGTGACGGGGCTTTCCAGATGAACGTCCAGGAGCTGGCGACCTGCTCCTATTACAATATCCCGGTGAAGACGGTGGTGATGAACAACGGCAAGCTCGGCATGGTCCGGCAATTCCAAAGGGTTTTCATGAAGGAGCGGTATGCTGCAACCGATCTGGGCACGCATGTGGATTTCTGCACTGTCGCGCGCGGATTCGGAGTCGCCGCGCTGCGCGTCGGACGGAAGGAGGAGCTGGGAGACGCCCTGAAGGAGGCTGTATCCCTTCCCGGTCCGGTGGTCATCGACGTGGCAACCGATCCCGACACCTACTGTTTCCCGATGGTTCCCCCGGGCAGGAAATCGGTTGAAGCCATATTTTCACCGTCGGATTGGGAAGGATGAGACAAATCCCGAGAGGCGGGGGGCGAAAAAATAGCCCCTGACCACTCCGTCAGGGGCTGTTTCGGTATCGTACCTTGGGCTCAGTCTCCAGAAGACTTTTCAGGGGCGAATCCGGAGTAGCGTTCTGAAGGATTCGATCGTGCCTGGCGCGGTAACCATTGAACCATGGTTTACGCGGTACGTTTATGTCAAGCCAGCGGCGAACCGCCGTCTTCCACTCGGTTTCATGCTTCGATATACAGGAGAAGGCATCATTGCCGTCTTCTCATGGATGAACCGATACCAGCACACTTGGTGCACGCTGAAAATAACTACCTGATAATAGACAGTTTTGCAGCAGCGACGTTGTCGGGATCGATTTCGATCCTGAACATACCGGAGTTCCCGCTGTTGTCCTGGTCGACGATGAGAGCGTTGTCGAGGACATTCATTACGTTTGCGCAATACCCGGTTTCGTACTTGACCACGTTGCCTTTTTTGAACGGAAGTGCCATTTTGATTCTTCTCCTTTCGAAGTGAGTCACCCCAAGTGGGTGCTTGATACAACCCGCGTGAAAACCGACCGTCGGTTCGGCGGATCATTAAAATCCAAATTCCTCGATTCCTTTTGTTTGCACATGAAGAGATGCGGGGCCAAAGTTCATCGGAGTAATCCTCGCTTCGCGAAGCCCGCAATGGGAAGGAAATTTAGTATCGCTAAAAAGATCAGTATCAGCGTACCCTGCGTCCTTCATCTGCCCCTCGGGGCATTTGAAGGAGTTACCGGCAAACAACGGCTGATTTTAATTGTGTACAAATCGAATGTCAATAACAAAATTACCGGGTTTCGCTTGATTTTTTTACAAATAGTTTAAAGCCGTCATGTGGCCGGAAGGCCTTCCTCATGCGAAGATACCTTATATAAGCGAAAAATATTGAAACATTAGCCCATTGGAGGTATTATTCCCGGGCGATGGGAAAGCCGGTTCAAGCGAGAGCCGTTTTTCAGGATGATAAACTTGACCTGAAATCGCATGACGCCCCCATGAGAACTCCTTGCCCTCACAGCACTTTCAAAGACACAGATTATGGCAATTCCATTGAAATCATATCCTATGAAATCTTTAACAGGAGGCAGCTGCGATGCAATTCAACTTCTCATTACCAAGTTCTGTGACATTCGCTCAGGGCAACGCGCAGACCGTCGGGCACCTTGTCCTCGGTCTGGAGCTGAAGAAAGTTTTCTGCGTCTATGACCAGGGAGTCAAGGAAGCCGGCATCGCGGAAACCATAGTGTCTTCCCTGAAGGCTGCCAAACTCGATATCGTCGAGTGGGGCTCTCTTGTGACGAATCCAAGCGATGTCGTGGTGGAAGAAGGGGCCAGGCTTGCCCGCGAAGCGCAGGTCGAGGTTATCGTTGCCGTTGGAGGAGGCAGCGTGATCGATGCCGGCAAGGCGATCGCCATCCTCATGACAAACGAATCTCCAATAAACCAGTACGAAGGAATCAATCTGGTGAAAAATCCGGGAATCCCGGTAATAGCCGTTCCGACCACGGCCGGGACAGCCAGCGAAGTAACTGCTTTCACGGTCGTCACCGATACCGCCAGGCAGACGAAAATGGTAATCGGCGGTCAGAACGTTGGCCCCCGCTTTGCCCTGCTCGACCCGCTGCTTACCAAGGGAGCTTCACCCTCGCTGACCGCAGCCACCGGCATGGGCGCATTTTCCCACGCGGTCGAGGCTTACCTCTCAGCAGCGGCGTCGGTACCGACCGATATAAATGCAATCAAGGCGATAGAGCTGATCTACCACAACCTGCCGAATGCCGTGGAAAACGGAGCGGATATAGACGTGCGCTCAAATGTTCTCCTTGGAAGCATGCTGGCGGGATTTGCCTACAACTCCGCCATACTGGGCCTGGCCCACTCCATTTCGCACCCACTCTGCGTCCACTCCGGACTGCCTCACGGGATCGCCAATGCCGCCGTCCTTCCCCATGTCATGGAATTCAACGGCGAGGTAGTCCCTGAGAAACTGCGTACGGTGGGCACTGCCATGGGGCTCGACCTCCAGGGCCTGGACCGGGAGGATGCTGCACGCAGAACGGTCGATGCCGTGAAAGAGCTGTCAAAACGGGTCGGCATACCGACGCTCAAGGAGGCTGGCGTTTCCCGGGACGATTTCGACCGTATCGCTTCGGACTCGCTCCAGGAGATCAGCACGATCTTCAACCCCCGCAAGCCCGGCAAGGACGACGTCCTGGCCATACTGGAAAAGGCATACTAGCTGGTTTCCATTCGGAAATCGCATAGCGATTGTCCGGAGTTTCCGGATGAACACCGGCGAAACAGCTCAAGGTCACGGCTGTAGACGCTTGGCCGGGATATCGTCAGAACGTTAACGTATTGAAAAACCGGGGAGGAAAACAGCGTGCAGTGGAGCGCGCTTTACGTTCAGGTGGATGCTGCAACCAATTTCATCCAAGCCTAACCAGCGAGAATGGTTAGGCTTTCTCATTTTGCCCCCCCCCTCCCGCACGTTGCCCGGCCACATTTGCCGTCGGCAAAACTTGTGCGTGTCCATGGCTTGGTGGCGGGCCGCAAACCGCTCCGCACAAGGCAAAAAAATGCATGACCGTTTCGCACTAAAAATTGAAATAGCTTCCTTTCTCCTGGTACTGCTTGTCCATGTCCTTTGCCTTGCGTATCTGCAGTACTTTTCATTCTTCGGACATAATGGGCTCAGAATCGTCCATTTGATTCTTTCGGCAATGCCGGTTGTTTTCTCCTACCTGGCGCTCAGGTTTCTCCTGCCGTCTTCGGCCACGGCCGCCATTATCTCCGGAACTGTCATCATTTTAAGCATTACCCATTTTACCAAGTACTCGCTCACAAAAGAATCATTGTCATGGGCAGACTTGACAACAACGGACAATTTCTCAGTTATCAAGGCTTATCTGAGCAGCTGGCAAGTTTTGATTGTTGCCGCCCTGATGATCACTACTGCACTATGCCTCCTGCGCGCCAGAACCGTAGACAAACACAAAATCAACCTTGCCGTTCATGTCGGATTGCTTCTGATTCCGGCCCCCTTTACGTTTTATTCATATTTTGACGATTGCGACAACAAGGCTGAGCGGTTTTTTGCCACCGTGAAAGAAAAATGCGGCATACGTTACGTAGCATGGGACTGGAACAAGAACGTTAGAGACAATGGGCTCTTGATGCATCTTATTCAGACAAGCAAAAGGAAACTTCCTGATTCGCCGTCGGTCGAAAACAGGCTGGAATTCAACAAATGGCTGGCTGAGGATAAAAATGAGACAACCAGGCCGAAACAGATAATCTTCATATCCGGGGAGGCTTTCTGGTTTGACGAAAACAATTTCAAAGATCTTTTCCAACCGTTGAATAAATTGGGATTCAAGAATTTCAGATCGATTTCCCCTGTCTATGGAGGCGGCACCGTAAATGCTTCATTCGAGGTGCTGACAGGCTTGCCGTCCACCACCAATGCTTTGCAAGGCGTCATTTACCAGGAATATGCCGAAATAATGGCCGACAGGCCCCATACGCTTCCGCGGTATTTGAAATCGCACGGCTATTCAACGGTTTTCATCCATAACCATACCCGGAAATTCTGGAAAAGACATATCATTGTGCCGAAATTCGGTTTTGACACTTTCATATCAATTGAAGACATGAAAGCGAAAGACAGGAGAGGCTTTGCCGACGATGCCATTCTCTATGAATCCGCCTTGAACCAGATCAAGGCGAAAAAGGGCAAAAAGCTGTTTCTTTACCTGGTAACGGTTTACAGCCATGGCCCATACGTGGAAAAGAACGACTTTGGTGAAACGGATTATAGGAAACGGCTATCTTTATCCGTGCAGAGACTTGCGAAATTCACGAAGAAAGTAAAGAAGATATCACCTGATGCGCTGATAGTGCTCTACGGTGACCATAAGCCGTCCCTCAACAAGTATTTCTATGAGAAAAATATCATCCCGAAAGATCAATTTTACCTGGCAGGCGACATGCAGAACAATCCCCGGCTGATCACGGACCACTCCCGCGAACTGGTCGGCGATGTGCCGGTTTTCATCAAATACCGCGATGGCGCCAAAATTGACGGAATCATCTCGAAAGCGAACGGCTTGCCCCTCTACTGCATGGTTCAACGAATCGATGAAAAACTGTTAAGTTCCGGCGTGCCTGCCTTTGCTTTCTCACGGGAACATGTCTGCGCTCAATACAAAGAAAAAGGGTATGGCGAAGCGTCTGATTCTTATCCGGACTGGTTATATTCCCTGTCTCTGTTCGAACCGGATACGAATAGATAGTGTTCATCCGGATATTCCGAACTGATGGGTGCTTCAGGCATGATAACCTGTTGACAAATCTCCGGCAAAAGGCTATAAAAACCATTCGCGGGATGTAGCGCAGCCTGGTAGCGCACTTGCTTCGGGAGCAAGGGGCCGCTGGTTCGAATCCAGTCATCCCGACCAGTTTTCAAGGGGTTAGGCAATTTGCTTAACCCCTTCTTTCATAAAAATGCCAGACTACTCATCGAAAGCGACTTCATCGCGAAGCTGGCTCACCTCATCCTATGATCTCCCCGAAACATGAAATTCATGCGCCTGAGTCCTCCCCGTTCACATCCATCGCACCGCTGCCGGTTTCATTTCCCAGAAGGGTCGCGGCATCCGACACGGAAAGCTCCTGGACTCCCCTGAGCTTTCTTTCGATGGCGCGGGAACGCACTGATGCCGTATCGATCGTGTTGCTTGCCTCGATCAGTTTCTTGCGGGTTTTGTCCAGGATGGTGCCGAAGCTCGCGAATTCGGTCTTGACCGCTCCGAGCAGCGTCCAGACCTCGCTGGACCTCTTCTCCACCGCCAGCGTGCGGAACCCCATCTGCAGGCTGTTGAGGAGCGCGGCCAGGGTGGTCGGACCGGTTATCACGACCTTGAACTCCCGCTGCAGGGTCTCGAAAAGTCCCGCCCTGCGCAGAACTTCCGCATAGAGCCCCTCGGTGGGCAGGAACATGACGCCGAAGTCGGTGGTATGGGGTGGATCGAGGTATTTGTCCCGAATGAGGCGGGCCATTTCCTTGATGGTTTTTTCCAGCTGCTTCGAAACCTGGTCGATGGCGGCCATGTCCCCGGCTTCCTGCGCTTCGACCAGCCGCAGGTAATCCTCCTGCGGGAACTTGGCGTCTATCGGCAGCCTGACCGCTTCCGAGCCTCCCGGTTCGCGGCCGGGAAGCTTGACGGCGAATTCAACGTAGGCGCCGCTGCCTTTCCTGGTCATCACATTCGCTTCGAACTGATCAGGAGAAAGTATCTGTTCCATCAGGCTACCCAGCTGGATTTCGCCCAGCATCCCCCTGGTTTTGACATTGGAAAGCACTTTTTTCAGGTCACCGACACCGGATGCCAGGTTCTGCATCTCGCCCAAACCCTTGTGAACCAGCTCAAGCCTGTCGCTCACCAGCTTGAACGATTCTCCCAAACGCTTCTCGAGCGTGTCGTGAAGTTTTTCGTCAACCGTAGCCCGCATCTGCTCAAGCTTCGCGTTATTGTCCTCCTGTAGACTGCGGATCCGGATTTCCAGCGTTTCCCGCAGCTTGTCAAGCCTCTGTTCGTTGCTTGCCGTCATGTTCCTCAGCTGCGCCGCGAAAAGTTCCAGCTGGTTTTTCTGCAAGTTTGCGATCTCTATCATCCTGCCGGCGATGGTATCCCCCATGCCGGTGAGCGAATTCCCCAGCTCTTCCCGTGCCCGCCTGCCGCCGGCGGCCGCTTCTTCGCGATTCAGCCCCATTTCGGCTTTCATGGCCTGTTCGATGCGTGACTGGTTCTTGTCCAGCTGGTCCAGGCGGGCCGTAATTTCGGCAAACGAAGGTTTTGCCGATCGGTTCGCAAGAATGACGAGCAGAACCACCGCGATCAGCGCCAGCAAAGCGATCAGGATCAAAAGCATTTCGACCATAGCGACTCCGTGTACGATTTGGCTGCGACAGCTGAAAAATACCAGATCGCGCGTATTTTTCCCAGTGATTTGACGAATCCGCTGTCCGCACGGGGTCACGTTGCATCCGCAAACGGATCGAGCCATACTCGGCAATCGGGCCGCCAAAGCTGAAGCTCATAGTGCCGTCTGTCTACGGGCTTAAGCTGAAGAAGGCGGAATGGGGCTGTTTTTCAACAATTTGTCGGTGCATTGAAGGCCATTATCGTTTCGATATTTTCCAGAAGATATTTCTTGCCTTCCTCATTGAAGAGCACCATCTCGTATTCGTTGCCGTTCTGGTTTCTTTTTTCCGATTCGATCCCGTAACCGGATGATTCGGGCCTTACGATGGTCCGCGTCTTCCCGTCATCCAGAACCTGCTCGCCCAGCACGCCCATCCTTTTCAGTTGCCGATTGATTTCTATGCCGGTCAGTTTTCTGCTTTTGCCGGTATCGATAACCTCGTTGACGCACCGGGCGAATTCATTGATGCCGATTTTTCCCTTGGGCATCTGGACCCGCCTTTTTTCCTCGCTGGAAATGGCGAACGCGGACGGTTTTCGCGTACCTGCCCTGAAAGGCTCCTCAAGGGTTTTCCGCAGGACCTCCTGGATGAAATGGAGACACCTCACCATTCTCGGATCGTGCAGGAAGCAATCATCCGCCAGCGGCTGCCCGTCAAGCGGGTTTGTCCCACCGGCCATTTTCTGCACCATTTCCCTCGCTTTGGCGATTTTCTCCCTTTCCTGGATCATGCCGACACCTCCTGTGCAGTGAACTGCTGCTGCCGTAACAGCAGCCGGCTAAACGCAAAGCGTATTAGCATTGGCTAACGTTATTACGTTATAATTTCCTAATGGTCAAGGGGAAAATTCGCCAGGCGGGGGATGCTACATTCCGGTTCACCGGAAGCCGGGCTTCCGGAAATCAAAATAGGGCGACGTTTGCACGCCGCCCTATTAGATAACGCCCATCCAGGGACTCAAGATTTACGCAAATGCAGTTTCCGGATGGAAACTACGAAGCCGCCATGGCGGGATCGGGCAGATACTGCTCGAAATGCCGCTTTTCCTGGGCGCAGCGATAGGCTTCTTCAGGTTTGATCTTCTTCGTTTTCAAGAGCTCCAGGATATGTTGGTCCATGAGCTGCATGCCGTCTTTTTTCCCGGTCTGGATAATGGAAGGAATCTGGAACGTTTTCCCTTCGCGGATCAGGTTGGCGACGGCGGGAGTGCCGGTCATGATCTCCATGACAGCCACCCTCCCCTTGCCTTCGGCGGACTTCAGGAGCTGCTGGCACACCACCCCCCTCAGCGATTCCGACAGCATGGTCCGCACCTGCTCCTGCCCGTCTTTGGGAAAGGCATCGATGATCCTGTCCACCGTTTTGGCAGCCGAGTTGGTATGGAGTGTGCCGAATACCAGGTGGCCGGTTTCAGCCGCGGTCATGGCCAGGCTTATGGTCTCGAGGTCACGCATTTCGCCGACGAGAATGACGTCGGGGTCTTCCCTGAGCGCTGCCCGCAGAGCGGCGGAGAAACTTTCGGAGTGCTCGCCGATCTGCCGTTGGTTCAGGAGCGATTCCTTGTTTTCGTGTATGAACTCCAGGGGGTCCTCCAGGGTGAGGATGTGCTCCCGGCGGGTGGAGTTGATCAGGTCGATCATGGCAGCGAGGGTGGTGGACTTGCCGGAACCGGTCGGTCCGGTCACGAGCACCAGCCCCTTTTTGAGCATGGTCATCTTCCGCACCCCTTCCGGGAGCCCCAGGTCGTCTGCGGACAGGATCTTGGCGGGGATGATGCGGAAAACCGCCGCGATCCCCTTGTGCTGCATGAAAATGTTGCCGCGGAAGCGGGCAAAGCCCGGTATCGCATAGGCGAAATCCAGGTCCCGTTTGGACTCGAACTCTTCACGCTGGTTTTCCGACAGGATTTCGAAGAGGATGACCTTGAGCTCTTCATGGGACAGGGCCTTGTAGTTGAGGCGCACCATATCGCCATGGAGCCTGAAAATCGGTGGCGAGCCGGTGGACAGGTGAAGGTCGGAAGCCCCCTGGTCCTTCATCATCTTGAAAAGCGCATCGATTCTGGCCATTGACACAATCTCCTATAATTTCAACAAAATCCGGATCTGAAGCCACAGGATGGCATCCCCTGGAATCCGGATTGAATAGTTTGAACGCAGTTCGGCTGATCACGCCGTTCCATGCGAAAGCCATGTGGTGACTTTCTGAAATCAGCTGCTGCCGAGACCCGTAAGAAGCGTATCGTATTCCTCCCGGGATATTTCACCGGCAGCAAGCAACTGGTCGATCTCCTGTCCGATGCCCGGGTAACCGTTCTTTGCCAGGTAGCGGAGCAATGCGGAGCTTCCACCGGCAATGGTAAATTTACGGCGAAACCCGTCATCGAAGGGTACCACGTCCAGCAGGTACCGCGGACGCCCTAAGCCGCTGAAACTGCATCCGGCGCAACCGGCCGCCGAGCGGCCAGTGTCGATGCCGTTTCTTTCATCACTTTCCCGGCAATGGGGACAGAGCGTTTTTACTTCGGTAATGGCGACAATTCCATTTATCCCCTCTGAAACCGAGGCGTTGGCGAACCGGGAATGGAGCAGGTAGGCGAGGCTGGAGTCAAGGCCGCTTCGGGATATGCCGGCAACCACTTTCTTCCCGCTCATGGCCAGTTCCCATGCCAGGTTGAAGGAACCGGTGTCCGTTATGTCCTCTACCACCACGACGTCAGGGTCGTGGTCCAGGACGGCGGAAACCAGCATGCCCATTTCGGCGCGATCGGCATCGGCGAAGGGAACGCGGGGATACGCCCGTTTGCCCCTGCCAATCCCTTCCCCGAGCAATATTACATTGCCACTGTGCGCGGCCCCGTCATCCAGGAAGATGTCAATGAAACGATTGCGCAGCGGCCGGTCGCAGGAGGAGAAAATGACCATGCCCGGCCCCGGCAGCGACAGGGAACGGATACTGTCGGCCATGGCCGGGCTCAGTCCCGTCTCGCCAAGGTCGGCAGGGAGTTCGCCGCCCAGGCAGTGCTTGAGGGTTATGCATTCACCTTCAACAGCCTTTATCATTGATACATGGAGTGACACATCACAGCCATTATAGGTGAAAACAAGGCGGCCTTCAGTGACCGGTTCCCGGGATCCATTGATTTTGCTGACTTTTCTCAGGTATGTGATGAGAGGAGGATAGGAAGCGACCGGGAACTCCCCGATCTGGCTGAAGTTGCCCCTGATTCTGCCGGAAACGTGGACGACCCCGCCAGCCGGCTGAAGCGAAAGAATGGAGAGTCCATTCTTGAAGAAAAAGAGGACCAGACCGTCCAAAAGCTTAGCGCCGCTGGTGTCGGAATTGATTTCTTCCAGGATTTCATGAAAAAAAGCCGAAGATGAAAACCCGAAGCTGGTCTCTTCCCCGGCAGGCCCGTAGAACAGATCCATCATCTCCCGCAGTTCCCTGATGATCGGTATTGAAACCGTCACCCTGCAGCCGGTAATCAGTTCCAGTTCGGCGACAGCAGCCTTGTTAAGCGGATCAGCCAGGGCGACGTGGAGTTCGTCGCCGGAGCGTATGATTGGCATGAGATTGTATTTGCGTGCCACTTCAGGTGAGATCAGCCTGGTTGCTTCCCGGTCGATTACCTGCTCGCTGAGCCTGACATAGGGTATCCCCAACTGGTTGGAAAGCGCCCAGTCGATATCCTCCTGCATCACGATGCCGAGCTTGACCAGAGCTTCCCCGAACCTGCAACCGGAGGAACGCTGCTCCTCCAATGCCGCAGCAATATCCTGTTCCTTGATAATGCCGGATGTGAACAGGATCGTACCGAGCGTCCCTTTTTTCACCAAACTGTCCATACCTATTCTCCCTCATGCCGCAACATTCCCGCCTTGTTTCGAAAATCCCGGAACCGAGACCCTTTTGCCCGTATCGGATGAGAACGCAAAAACTTTACCCATTTCGAGGCGAAATGAAAATTTCGCATGAAATTCCCACCACTTCAGGTCATTGGGAGCCATAAGGAACTGCAATGGTAAACATGAAATGAAAACCGTCTGAGGATGTTCCGGAAACGGTGGCTGCGGGTTCCTCCTGCCTGGCGTTACTGGTCCGGCTGCGATGGCTCCTGGGAGGCCGGCGCAGAGCCTTCGGCTGCGCCGGGTTCCGGAACCGCCGGGGATTCGGCGCCTTCTCCTTCAGGCTGCGGCATCATATCCTGGGGAGCAGGCTCAGGCATCACCGCACCGCTCAAGTTGGCAAATGTTTCTTCCTTCTTTATGCTTTCGTCGACTTTCTGCTGCAGCCTGCCCACGTTCGGCTGCTGGGAAAGAGCCAGCCGGTATTCCCCTTCCGTCAGGATGCCTTTCCGGCGCAATAGCCTGAGGATCTCATCGGATCGATGGACGACCTTGTCCAGGTTGCGGTAAGGGTTGTAGGCTACGCGGGGGCCGGGCAGCATGGCAGCGAGGAAGGCGCATTCCCGCGGGGTAAGCGAAGACGCCGGCTTGCCGAAATAATACCGGGCGCCATGGCCGATTCCGTAAACCATGGGACCCAGCTCGACCACGTTGAGATAGAGCTCCAGTATGCGGCCCTTGGTCAGCTGCTCATCCATCCTGCGCGCCAGAACGATCTCCTTGGCCTTGCGGCTCAGGGTCTTCTCCCGGGAAAGGAAGAGATTTTTCGCCACCTGCTGGGTGATGGTGGATGCCCCGCGTGCGAAGCTCTTCTTTTCCAGGTCATATTTGATGGCATTCTTGATGGCCTTGACGTCGATACCCTCATGCTTGTAGAAGCGTGAGTCCTCAGCCAGGATCACCGCCCATTTCATTTCCGGGGGAATGGCTGCCGACCTGGTCCAGTAAGGATTTTTCGGTCCGACCACGAAGGGGTGGTAGTTTCCGTTCCAGTCCTTTACGCGGATGGTCATGTTCATCCGGCGGTCCCTGAGCGAATCCACCGAAGGAAGAAAGAGGAGTGAAACCCCGATGTAGGCGGCATACAGCAAAACAGCGCCGATAATGAAGACCAGCATCTTTTTCAATTTCAACGTCAACCTCGAAGTGCTTCATCGCTGCCGGCAATGGTCAACGGAAGCCCCTAAGCTTTTTTCCGCTTCGCACCGCCGGCCGGTTTGCTTGTCTGCGCCTGCGGTTTCTTGGCAGCAGCGTTTTTTTTCCGCTGCGACGCGTTTTTGGTTTTGCATCCGCGCGTCGTGCACCCGGAGCATTCCACACGTTCCGCTGCTTTGCTTTCCCGGGAAGCGCGCTTTGCGACCCGTGCCCGTTTTTCAGCCATTCCGACCGCCATCCTGACGGCGGCGATCATACTCAGTTCGGACGCCTTGCCGGTTCCCACAAGGTCGTAGGCGGTGCCGTGGTCCACAGAAGTGCGGATGATCGGCAGGCCCAGGGTGACATTGACCCCGTCATCGAAATGGAGCAGTTTCAACGGGATCAATCCCTGGTCGTGATACATGCAGACCACGCCATCGTAATCTCCCCTGGCCGCGAAATGGAACAGCATGTCCGCCGACAGGGGGCCGTGGGCGTCGATGCCCTCTTTCCTGGCCAGCTCGACCGCGGGGGCAATGACCCGCCGCTCTTCGTCGCCGAACAGTCCCCGCTCTCCACAATGCGGATTCAGTGCGAGCACGGCAAGCCGCGGATTTTCCCGGAAGTAGGTGTGCAGACCCCGGTGGGTTGACCTTATGGTGGCCAGCACACGCTCCATGGTGATCAGGCCCGGCACATCGCTCAACGGTTCGTGGATGGTGACGAGCGTGACCCTGAGCCGGTCACCGGCCAGCATCATCACGTAATCCCTGCATCCGGTCAGGTCGGCCACCAGCTCGGTATGGCCCGGGTAGCGGTGGCCGCCACGGTTCAGCGATACCTTGCTTATGGGCGCCGTAACCATTGCCTCTGCCTCGCCGGACAGGCAGAGGCGCACTGCTTCGGCAATATAACGGAACATGGCATCGCCCGCTTCCGAAGAAGGCCCGCCGTATTCCATGTCGGTGGGCTCCAGGCTGGACAGGGGACGGAGATATATCTTTCCCGCCGTTTCCTGCGGCGGCAGGCCCTCGGTCAGCTCAAGGGCGAGAGACACCCCGGTTACGGACAGTGCGCGCTCCATGGCCGAGGCGTCACCCAGGACCAGGGGCCTGCAGACCGACGTGACGGCCGGATCTGCCAGCGCCTTGACTATTACCTCGGGGCCCACGCCGGAGGGGTCGCCCATGGTTATGGCAACTACCGGTTTTTTCATCATTCGTTCCTCGCATGTTATCAGGAGTCCGCGGCCGGCCGGATATCCGCTTGAGCCTGATTGACTCTCCGGACCGCGGCGTGTATATATGAAGGAGCAGCTTCAATTCCCGCCCCGAACAACCTGTTCACTCAGGGTTAACTGCCATGAAACTCGCCATCCTGCTTGCGGTTCTCACCATTCCCCCGGCCTGCGCCGCCTCGGCCGACCGTACCCTCCCGGTTGACAACGGGCGGGTGACCTCCGGGGCCGGTTGGCGTATCGACCCTTTCGGGAGCGGGCGCATGATCTACCACCGGGGGGTGGACATAGCTGTTCCCGTGGGGTCGCCGGTATATTCCGTGCGCTGCGGTACCGTACTTTTCGCCGGCAGCAGCAAAGGTTACGGAAACCTGGTGGTGGTGGACCACGGTGACGGCATCGTCTCTTTTTACGGACACAACTCCGCCCTCAAGGTTTCATCAGGCCAGCGGGTCAACAGCCGTACGCTCATCGCGCTTTCAGGAAATACCGGCCGCGCCACCGGGCCCCATGTCCATTACGAACTGGGCCGGTTGAGGGATTACCAGGAGCGATGGTCCGACAGCCTGAAGAAAGAGCCAGCACTGGCAACGGAAGATGAGCTCGTAGAAATAATCGACGGAATTTCGCTCACAAGCGAAACCGTCTTTTCCCAGCCCTCAGAGTCTGCAGACACGAATGACCTCATAGCCCTGCAGCCTGACAACTAACGAGCTGCAAGCCCCAGCATCAGGTTCACATAGCAGGCGAAATCCCCGATCTCCTTCCGGTCGTGACCCAGATCGGTCCTCCAGGAAACGTCCTCCCCTTCTTCCTCCATGGCCTGCCCCATCAGGTCGCAGGCCCTTATGAACGAGTCATGGGCCGCGGTCCGGGCGGAGTCCATGGCGATTTTACCGTCCTTCGCCACAAGCTGCCATTCGGCCCGCAAGCGGGCATAGACGGCTGCCGCGCGAAAGAATTCCAGTCTCTGTTCAGCCAGATTCGACCTGCCGATCGCATAGGCGAGGCGGGTTGCCTTTTCCCAGTCCATGGAGACCACCTTCCGGTTGAATCTCAGCCCATTGCCATTCACGCAATGGTTGCCGTACATGAAAACATTCCGATCATATATACCCCACCCTGAAGCAAAGAAAAAGGGCTGATTTTAGCGTAACACAAAAAAACCCCCGGTTTCGGCTACCGGGGGTCATGGAAAAACGTTTTCCTGCCGGGATTCAGTCCTGCCAGTAGATGCAGTTAACCGGACAGCCATCGATCGCTTCCTGGATCTTCTGTTCCGGCGCACCGGCCGGGTCGTAGACCTCGGCCATATTGTCGTCCGTCAGGCGGAAGACCTCCGGCGCGGTATCCACACAGAGGCCGCAACTGATGCAGGCATCCTGGTCAACATACGGAATTCGTGCCATTGGAATCGACCTCCCCTTGTCAAACCTTCTCGAAAAAGCTCTTCTCCGCTCCGCAGACCGGGCAGACCCATGCGTCCGGAAGATTTTCGAATGCCGTTCCGGGGCTCACGCCGTTCGGCGGATCTCCCGCAGACGGGTCGTAGATATAGTCACAGATCGTGCATCGATAGCTGTCCATCATGTCCTCCTCATGATCGAGTTGAAAGAAACGATTCCAGTGTACCCCTTTTTTTCGTCAAGGCAAGAACCGCCGCACGGGACAGCGGGGCAGATAAGGAACAGGGAAACGCACCGCATCACTCGTCCGTCTGTACGGGCGTGGCCAGGCCCGGTTCCGGAACGATCTTCACGAAACAGGTGCGGCAGCAGGATATGACCCCCTCAAGCCAGTCGGCCTCGTCGTCCTGATGGGAATGGAGCAGCTCGCGGTGGTACTGGAGAAGCAGCGCTTCGACCTGGCCGATGTCCTCCTCCTCCAGGTCCAGGACCTCCACGTGCGCCCCCCTGGCGATGCGCGACCGGAGCGCTTCCCGGGTCAGTCCCATCTCCGGGTCGAGGCGGCAGAAGACCACGCCGCCGGTCATGCCCGAACAGATCCAGGGGCCGGGGTCGCCCAGCACCACCACACGGCCGTCCGTCATGTACTCGAACGCGAATCCCTTGAGGTTCGCCCGGTCCGCCAGGAAGCCGAGCGAGTCCCGGAGGGGACGGCGGATGCGGCCGCCCAGCACCACGTCGGCGCCGGAAAGCCGGATGCACGCCCTGCTGTCCGCATCACCCTGGATGATGAAGGTCCCGCCCAAGGCGCCGTAGGCCAGTCCTTTGCCCACCGAACCGCCAACGCGCACCCCGTTGCGGTTTTCCCCCTTGAGCACCACGATCCTGCCGCCGCTGGCCGACTTCCCCACCCCGTCCTGAGCGCCCCCCTCCACATAGACGGTGATGCCTCCGGTGGAAAATGCGCCCAGCCCGTTGCCCGGTATGGAGTCGCGGCGGAAATGGAGGATCGCCTCCCGGTCGCCGGAAAGCCGCCCCTCGCGCCGGCCGCGGATGACCGCGCCCGCCAGGTAGGTGCCGATGGCCCGATCCGAGCTGGAAGCGCTGTCGTCGTCATAGTGCACCCGGTCGTCGCCGCCGGCGAAGGCCTCGGTTACCAGACCGGAAATGAGAGCGGTCAGATAGTTGAGCGGCTTGCGGATGATACGCACCGCCTCCCGGCTCCGCGGCGCTCCGCCCTCCTCACGGGGCGCAAGCAGGCCGCTCAGGTCCAGGCGATCCAGTCCCCTGTTCTGCCGGAGCAGGTGGGCTCTGCCCACCAGGTCCCGGGTTCGCCGGAAGCCTAACTTGGCGGTAAGGGTGCGGATTTCCCGGCCGAGCGCACGGAAAAACGTGGTCTGGTAGATGATCCCGTTTTCCAGCACCCGCGGCACGAAACGCTTCAGCCCACGATCCCTGGCCTCTTCGGGAGTCTCGATCTGCGTGGCGATCCCCACGTGGCAGGTCCCGAGGTGGCAACCTCGGCAGACGGTGCAGCCGATGACCACCATGGCCATGGTGCCGAAGCCGACCCGGTCGGCACCCAGCAGCATCAGCTTCACCACATCCCGACCGGTCTTGGCCCCGCCGTCGGCCCAGATCTCCACCCGCGGGCGCATGCCTGCCTCAACCAGGGCGCAGTGGGCTTCCCGGACCCCGATTTCCACCGGGAAGCCGACGTACTTGACCGCATGCCTGCGCGCAGCGCCCGTGCCGCCGTCGTAACCGCTGATGGTGATGATGTCGGCGCCGGCTTTCGCTATTCCCAGCGAAATGGTGCCGATACCAGCGACCGCCGGGACCTTGACGGAAATCCGCGCACGGGGATTGGCGGTGCGCAGTTCCTCGACGATCTGCGCCAGATCCTCTATCGAGTAAATGTCGTGATTGTTCGACGGCGATATGAGGGTTACGCCAGGGGTCGAATGGCGGGCGGCAGCGATCTTTTCCGTCACCTTGAACCCGGGCAGGTGCCCCCCTTCCCCGGGCTTGGCTCCCTGTCCGACCTTGATTTCGAGAAAGTCCGCCGAGTTCAGGTAGTCCATGGTGACGCCGAACCTGCCGGAAGCGACCTGCTGCCCCCGGTTGGCGCGGTATGACCCGAGCATGTCGGCAATCTCGCCCCCCTCGCCGTTCATGCACACGATGTTCAGCCGGCGCGCGGATTCGGCGTAGATCCTGAACGGAGTCTCGCCCTGGGAACCGAAGCTCATGGCAGAGATCAGGATCGGCATGTCGTGCGAGCCTGCGGACATGTCCACTTCCTCCGGGTCCACCGCGACTTCCTCCTCGAAGCGGAAATCCGCCAGGTGCCGCACCGCCAGGGGATGCTCCTCTTCGAACTTCCTCACCAGGCGGGAAAATTCGGCGTAATTCTCCTCCATCTTGGCCACTTCTCCGGCTGTCTTCCAGATGCGCGGATAAAGACGGAACTGGGTCTCGACCGGCTGGGGCCCGCGGCTCCGGGCAACAACGCACCGCTCCGCCGCATCCGCCTCCAGCATGGAGAAGCTCAGCCCGGCCGTAGCGGATCCGCAGAAATTCGGCGTCGTGAAGATTGCCGCCACTTCGTCCGAGAGGCCGACCGAGGCGAAATATCTGCCGTAACCCCTGACTTCATGGGTTCCCATGGTCGACATGACCTTTTCCAGCCCGGTTTTCAGGGTTGCAAGCAGGTTGGCAAGGCCGTTTTCGACCATGTCGGCCAGCTCCCACATCAGGTAGGGGCACAGGGCATCGGCGCCCATGCCCAGCAGGAAGGCGATGTCGTGCAGGTTGCGGACAGCGCCGGAGCGGACCACGAGGGAAGCCCGGCGGCGCAGGCTCGCGTCTTCATCATCGATCGCCGCCCTCAGCGCCCGGTCAACGGCCGCCGTGGCCAGGGCCGGGTCGAGAAAGCCCGCGGAACCGTGCAGGGCAGCGCCATCGTCCAGCAGGATGATCCTGCTGCCGCCGGACACGAAGGCTACCGCCTCGGCGGCAATCCTGCCGAGGCGCTCACGAAGCGGCTCTCCCGCCGGCAGGGCCAGGGACATTGTCCGGTAACGGCGTCGGCCGGTGGCGAAGAATCCGAGCAGTGCCTCCAGCGAGCAGGTGCCCAGATCGCCCGCAGTGCTGTCGTCTGCGCCGGAAGCACCGTTCCGTCTTCCCCCGGCAAGGAGGGGAAAGGCGATTGTAAGCGCCTGCTGCCCGCCCTTCCCCACCAGGGGACGGGGCCCGAGATAGATCCTGGCGGAAAAGTGCTCCGTCTCCCGTTCCCGGTCGATCGCCGGGTTGGTCACCACTGCGACCTGTTCCTTGAAGTAGTCGGACACGTTCTGCCTCGATGTCGACAAGGCGGCCAGGGGGCCGTCATATCCGAGGGAGGAGACCGGCTCCCTGCAGTTCCTGGCCATGAAGCGGAGTGCGGTCAGGTCACTGGTTTTCCAGGCGTTAGCCGCCAGAAGGTTTTCCTGCCTCAACCTGGCCGTCTTCCTGAAGGATGCGGGAAAGCGTACCCCGGCTCCGGAGCGCCCGGGACCCTCAACAAGCTCCTGGTCGTGCTTTTTCAGCCCGGTCACGCGGGAGACGGCAGCGGCGACTGCGGACATGAATTCGTGATGCTCCAGGACCTGGACCGGTTTTCCGGGCAGCATGCTGATCCCGATCTTTTCCCCAGGCGCCAGCGGCCGGGGGTCGGACAGTATTTCCCCGTGCGGCACAACGCCCAGTTCGGAGGAAGCGAAATATTCCTTTTCCGTTTCCCCGAACCAGAGGGGACGAAGTCCCAGGGCATCGACGCTGAAAACGCACTTGCCGCCGCAGCGGGCGATGATCGCCGCGGGCCCCTGAGCGCTGGCGCTGAAAAAGCGTCGGAAAAAAGCATAGGTGGAGCGGAGGTCCGGCGCCATGGCTTCCAGTTCGCTGAACACCGGCGGGAAAACGATCTCCATGGCCTCGAACAGCGAAAAGCCGTACCGGTGGATCAGTCCATCGAGCGCCCGGTTCAGGTCCTGGGAATCGCTGCCTCCGGCAGCAAGCCGGATGCCCATCATGCGCGCCTCTTCTCGGAGCCGCTCGATGGTGTTGATTTCCCCGTTGTGCCCCAGAAGACCGAAAGGCTGGGCCCGCAGCACCGTGGGCAGCGTGTTGGTGGAATAGCGGCTGTGCCCGATGGTGAGCGCCGACAGGAAGTCGCGCCGCTTGAGCTCGGGGTAATAGCGGGCCAGTATTTCCGGGGCGCCGTGGACCTTGTACACGACACTGTCCGTCGACAGGGAGGCCACGTGAACCGGGAAATCCTCTTCAAGGGCCGTTGCGAGCCCGGACAGCAATCCGGGAGCCTGTCCGGCATCCGGGCAGCGGAGGGCCAACTGCCAGAACAGGGGCTCGTCCCTGCGGGCGTTGGCGCCGAGCGTCTCGCTTCTGACCGGGCCCGGCCGTTCCAGCATGACTTCCACGCTGTTTGCCGCAAAAAGACGACGAAACCTTCCCAGGAGAGCGGGTTCCGCCGCCAGTGCCTCGCGTGGCACGAGCAGATGCCCCACGGCGAAGGTCGGAACATCCGCCAGCGCAGCAGCCCGGCCGGCCTCTTCCAGTGCCTCTTGCCAGACGATCCGCGGAATGTCGGTCAGGACGCCGCAGCCATCCCCTTCTCCGTTGATCTCGCCCGAACGATGCCCCATCTTCACCAGCGCTTCAATGGTCCGCTGCAGGTTGCCGTGGGTCGGCTTGCCCGCCTTGTTGCAGTAGCAGATGATGGCGCAGGCGTCGTGCTCTTCCACCGCCATCCGGCCGGTTGCTTTCCGTGAAACGATCATAACACTCCCTTCTTCCGGTCCCGCGGGGTGTCCTCCCCCACTGCGTGTCATCCGCACAGGATCGGATTCCCCGCTGCATGTCTTCATCCTGTCATGGAGGTTGTTGTACATTGCATGCGATAGCTGTACAATTTCTGAACGTGTCCGCCGCCAGGCGACCGCTCTTGACCGCGCCGTGTTATCCGTATCGGAGCAGTAAAATACACCGTTACCCAGGAGGTCGACATGAAGGATTTTCTTCTCCGCTGGCTCATCAACGTCATCTCGCTTCTCGCTGTGATCCATATAGTCGCCGGTGTCAGTGTCGACCGATGGCTGACAACCGTCGTCGCCGCACTGGTTATCGGACTGCTCAACGCCTTCATCCGCCCGCTGCTCCTGATCCTGACGCTGCCGGTGAATGTGCTTACCCTGGGTCTTTTCACCCTGGTCATCAACGGTTTCCTCTTCTATCTCGCCGCCTGGCTGGTCAGGGGATTCCACGTCACCGGCTTCTGGACCGCGTTCGTGGCCGCGCTGGTGTTCAGCATCATCAGCTGGCTCCTGAACCTGATGATCAAACCGGCCATCTGAACGATGGGCGAATGGGGCCTGATGGAACTAAGTGTACCAGATTATCCCCCCTTTCACTGTGATGTTGACGCAAGCGGCACTTTTATGGTCTACTTATCCGAATGAACAGTATCGCGTATCTGGCACTCGGGTCGAACATGGGCGACCGCGAGTTGAACCTTCTCAGAGCAGTTGCCGAGATAGGCAAGATTCCCGATGTGCGGATAAGGGGTCTGTCCGGTTTCTATGAAACCGAGCCGGTCGGCCCGGTGCCCCAGGATCCGTTTATCAACGCCGTGCTCCGCTGTGAAGTGCCCATGGGTCCCCACAAACTCCTCGATGAGCTGCAGCGTATCGAAAAAGATGTGTTCAGACGGAAAAGGGATATCCCCCAGGGCCCCCGCGCCATGGATCTGGACATATTGCTGTTCGACGAACTGGTGATCAGTGACGACAGGCTGACCATCCCCCACCCCCGGCTCCACCAGCGCCGTTTCGTTCTGGTCCCCCTGTGTGAAATAGCGCCCGATCTGGTCCATCCCCTGATCCGCAGCAGTGTGAAGGATATTCTGGAATCGCTGCCCGAGGGAAAACGGGTGGCCAGGATCTAGCGGCACGGAGATAACATGCTGAGATTGTTGGTATATGTGGCGCTCGGCTACCTGCTGTACCGCCTGGCCGGAATACTGCTGCGCAAGCGCGAAATTCCCCGGCCCGATCCGGACAGGGGGGTGGAAACCTTTCGCGACCCGGTGTGCGGCACCTATGTGACGCTGGATGACGCAATCGTAGGGAAGCTCGAAGACGGAAAGAAATTGTATTTCTGCTCCATGGAATGCCTGGACAAGTATCGTGAAAATCTGGCGAATAAAAACACATGAAAGTGAATCAGGAGGAAGGAAATGAAGTTTTTCATCGACACAGCTGATGTCAGGGAAATCCGGGAAGCCAATGATCTCGGCGTGCTGGACGGGGTCACCACCAACCCGTCCCTGGTCGCCAAGTCAGGCCGCAAGTTCATCGAAGTCTTGAAGGAAATAACGGAGATCGTCGACGGGCCCATCTCCGCGGAAGTCGTGGCGCTGGACCATGAAGGCATGATCCGGGAGGCGGAGGAACTGGCCGCCATCCATCCCAACATCGTGGTGAAGATTCCCATGACGCCGGAGGGGTTGAAGGCGGTGAAAACCCTCCACGGCAAGGGGATCCGGACCAACGTCACCCTGATCTTCTCCCCGCTGCAGGCGCTGCTTGCCGCCAAGGCCGGGGCGTCGTACGTCTCACCCTTCGTGGGCAGGCTGGACGACATTTCCCAGGACGGCATGGGGATCATCGAAGACATCCGCACCATTTTCGACAACTACGGCTATGAGGCGGAGATCATCGTGGCAAGCGTCCGCAACCCGATCCACGTTCTCAACGCGGCCCTGCTCGGCGCCGATATCGCCACCATCCCCTTCTCGGTCATCGCCCAGCTTTCCAAGCACCCGCTGACCGACATCGGTATCGACAAGTTCCTGAAGGACTGGGAGAAAGTGCCGAAATAGGGCCGGCAAACCGCCGATTCAGGCAGATTACGTGATATACTGCAGGGGCGGGTTTCAACCCGCCCTTTTTCATTTCAATAGATGCATTATTCTCACCCCCTCACCCGGCGCAAGGCGCAGCCCTCTCCCTTGATGGCGAGGGCAGCATGTTTCCATCCCTTCTCCCTTAAGGGAGAAGGTGGCCTAATAGGCCGGATGAGGGGTGCAAACTGGCTGTAAACAGAAAATTGGCTATTATTCAATGACATTCATTCATACCGCGAGGATCAGCCATGACCGACACGCCCCATCCGACAATTTACCGCAAGGACTATACGCCTCCCGACTATCTGGTCGACACCATCGATCTCCGCTTCGAACTGGGAGATGAAACCACCCTGGTCCATTCCCGGATCAAGGTCAGGGCCAACCCCGCCGCCGGGCCGGGAAGGCGCCCGCTCCGGCTGGAAGGCCACCGTTCCGTCCTTGTCGGCGTCACACTCGACGGCATTCCACAGCGGGAAGACCGCTATTCGGTCGACGGGGAAGGACTGACCATTGCGGAAGTCCCGTCCGCTTTCACCCTGGAAGTGATCACGGAGCTCCGGCCCCAGGACAACACCTTCCTGGAAGGGTTGTACCGTTCGGGCGGCATGTTCTGCACCCAGTGCGAAGCCGAGGGATTCCGCTCCATAACCTATTTTCCCGACCGGCCCGACGTGCTGGCCATCTATACCGTTACCATCGTCGCCGACCCGAAAGGCTGTCCGGTGCTCCTTTCCAACGGGAATCCGAAAGAGAGCGGGGAAATGCCCGACGGCCGTCACTACGCGGTGTGGCACGATCCGTTTCCCAAGCCCTGCTACCTGTTCGCCCTGGTGGCCGGCAACCTGGTGTGCACGGAAGGGAGCTTCACCACCCGCTCCGGCCGAGAAGTGACCCTGCGCATCTTCGTGGAGGAAAAAAACCGGGAGAAGTGCGGCCACGCGCTCCGCTCCCTGCAGAAGGCCATGCGCTGGGACGAAGAAACCTTCGGCAGGGAATACGACCTGGACCTGTTCATGATCGTGGCAGTGGACAATTTCAACATGGGCGCCATGGAAAACAAAGGGCTGAACGTCTTCAATTCCCGCTACGTGCTGGCCAGCCCCGAAACCGCCACCGACGACGACTTCCGGGCCATCGAGACGGTGGTGGGACACGAGTACTTCCACAACTGGACCGGCAACCGCATCACCTGCCGTGACTGGTTCCAGCTGTCCCTCAAGGAAGGGTTGACCATCTACCGGGACCAGGAGTTTTCCGCCGACATGGAATCCAGGGGGGTCAAGCGCATCAGCGACGTTCGCCAGCTGCGCACCCACCAGTTCCCCGAGGACGGGGGCCCCATGGCCCACCCGGTGCGCCCCGATTCCTACATGGAGATCAACAACTTCTACACCATGACCGTCTACAACAAGGGCGCAGAGGTGATCCGCATGATGCGCGCCCTGCTGGGAGCGGCAGGTTTCCGCCGGGGCATGGACCTCTACTTCGAACGGCACGACGGCCAGGCGGTTACGGTCGAGGATTTTGTCCGCGCCATGGAGGATGGGGGAAAGAAGGACCTGGGACAGTTCCGGCGCTGGTACGAACAGGCAGGCACACCCCGTCTGGACGTCGCGGGAGTTCACGACCCAGTTGCCCGGACTTTCACCCTTACCGTCAGGCAATCCTGCCCGCCCACACCGGGCCAGCCGGTCAAGGAGCCTTTTCACATGCCCCTTGTCATGGGCTTCCTGGACCGGGACGGCCGCGAACTTCCCTGCACCCTGGCCGGGGAGGCTGCCTCCGGGCCGACGACCCGCATTCTGGAAATCCGGAACGCCGAGGAGACTTTCGTCTTCACCGGCCTTCCCTCCGAGCCGGTCCCGGCGTTCCTGCGCGGCTTTTCCGCGCCGGTCCGCCTCTCATTTCCCTGGAGCCATGACGATCTGCTGCTGCTCATGGCCCACGAAAAGGACCCCTTCTGCCGCTGGGAGGCCGGGCAGCAGCTGGCGCTCCAGGTTTTGCTCGGCCTGGTGGAGGATTCCCGGGCCGGCCGGGAATTGCGCCTCGATCCCGGTTACGTCACCGCTTTCAGGGAAACCCTGATCGGCGGAGAAAATGACCGGGACTTCCTGGCCGAAATGCTCACCCTGCCGACCGAGGCCTACCTGGCCGAACTGATGGACGTGATCGATCCGGATGCCATTCACCTGGCCCGCCGGTTTGTCCGCGGGGAACTCGCACGACTGTTGCGATCCGACTTCCTCACAGTCCGGGAACAATGCGGCGGACCCGCTCCCTATGCCGTGGATGACGGCCGGGCCGGCGAGCGGCGGCTGGCGAACCTGTGCCTCTCCTACCTCATGACCCTGGATGAGCAGGAAATGATCGACCGGTGCCTCAGGCAGTTCCGGGAGGCGGACAACATGACCGACGTCATGGGCGCCCTGGTCCCGCTCGCATCCTGCGGCCGGCCCGAGCGGCGCATCGCACTGGACGAATTCTATCAAAAATGGCAGGGCAACCGCCAGGTGGTGGACAAATGGTTCTCGGTCCAGGCTTCTTCGACCCTTCCGGGAACTCTCACCGAAGTGACGCGGCTCCTGGAACACCCCGCCTTCGAGCTGGCCAACCCCAACCGCTTCCGCTCCCTGGTGGCGGTCTTCTCCCAGGCGAACCAGGTCCGCTTCCACGCCCCGGACGGCTCCGGGTACCGTTTTTTCACCGACCAAATCATGCGCCTGATCCCGGTCAACCCCCAGGTGTCGGCCCGCCTGCTCACCCCCCTTACCCGCTGGCGGCGCTTCGACCCGGCGCGGCAGGCACTCATGCTCGCGGAGTTGAGAACGATCAAGTCCATGACGGACCTTCCGCGGGACGTGTTCGAAGTGGTGGAGAAGAGCCTGGCACGGAGCGAAGACATCTCCTGAAAGATGGATGGTTTCACTGATTCGGTGCTGTTCAGAAAGGAGCTTTATTAGAAATATTGACACATCTGGTTACAATAGGGTAATAAATCCAGACCCATGGAAGTCCACGAAAAGATGTTCCGGGGGTCACCATGTGTTTTGCATCGCCCTGAAAAACGTATCTGGAAAAGGCCGCTTCCGCCAGCGTCGAGCTGATGGGGGCGGCCTTTTTTGCGCCGCACCAAACGCATGGCGGTTTCGATTGAGCTTATTTCTTGTACGGTAGATTATGTGCAGTCAACAGCAGTTCGCACTATGAGAAGGATTGTCGTACTTGTAATCATAACTGTTCTGATGTTTGGCCTGGCCTGTGCGACTTCATCCGCGTACGTCAAAGATACCACTGCCGACGACACAACATATTTCGCCGAAAGCCTTGAACTGGTCCTGACCCGCTAGGCTGGAAATTCGGGCATATTTTTCGGCAAATTTAATATTATGCCTTTGAAAGAATGGTTCTTCGCCTGATGTCCGATCATATCGCTCACATAATACGAAAGGTCACGCGGTTAATACTATTATGGGAAAAAAAGTTCCTGTATGCCTTTGCCTGGTGATTGGTTTTGTTCTGCTTATTCTTGCCGGTTGCATTTCTCTCTTCACACCACGCTGGGGCACTGTGGTTGATAAAGAAAGTGGCATGCCTGTTAGAGATGCCATACTGGTGCGATCATGGGATAAACTTACTGCGGGTTTTGAAGGGCCGCACCACGAATGGCTGGCCACAGAAGAAACGGTTTCCGATGAAAAGGGGAAGTTTTCCTTTGCTCCACGAGTTTTTTTCCACGGCATTCCGCTCCTAACCGGAACGGAAGAGAATCAACTCCTTGTATACCGTCCTGGTCACGGATACATTGAAACTTCCACGCATCATGGCACAATCGAGCTCACCAAGGTTTCATTCAACCGATACGCCAGGGCGGCTGAAGTCGAAAAGATACATTCAACCTATGCCGCCGACATTTCCAGAACCGAACTCCTCAAAGCATCTGTCCAACAAGAGGAAGAACTGATTAAGCAACTTCCTGAGCTCACCCAAGGTGTCCTTTACAAGATGGATGCACTGAACGATGTAGCCATTGACAATCGCGGGAATCTCTACCTGGCCGGCAATACGGAAATAGTAAGGCTTCCCAGGAAGGGAGCGGGATACGACACTGCAAACATCGGCGTGACCGATATCTACGATGGTAGTGGGCAGATGGAATTGGAAATCGAGTTCGGCTGGCTTTACGCCCTTCGGAACACACATCTCGTAAGAATAAACATATCTGCCGCAACTATTGAAAATTCGCCTCTGGCGACCAGGCAATACCTTCCCGGCAGAGGACTCGTTATATACAGGCCGACAACGACAACTGTTACGCCGGCACAAGTGACGAAAAACTCATCGATACCACCTCAAGTTACTTCTCCGGAAAAATACGAACCCGAAATTCTCGTAAACAGCAACGGATGTCAGCCGAATTCCCTCCCACACGAAGATTCCCGATTTGCCATCGGAAGTGATGGACTGATCCATATTGGAGATTCGTTGTATACGACAAAAGGAGCTTTGATTGAAAGAAGGCCGATCGATGTAAGTTCCCTGAATCGCAGAACCTCCCCCAAAATTGTCGATACTGTAGTGGATAATGACGGAAAGACGCTTGTCGCATTTTACTTCCCATCGGAGAGCGGTTTCTACAGAAATGGTGTCGCAGTTTATGACCGCAACAACCGGTTTTTAGGCGTCAAGTCCTTGCCGGTCAAGCTGGATATTACCGGCATTGCAGCATCCGCGGGACGGTATTACGCCTGCGACAGGGAAAGCTACTATGTTATGGACAAAGACTTCGCTCTTGTATCCCGTCAGTTTCTCGACCGGAATCTTTTTGGTGAATACGTTCTGAGGCGAATCAAAGTTGATGCGGCTGGGGAAAACCTGTTTTTGATCGATGCCCGTTATAGTCGCCTTCTTTGGTATGACCTGAAATCCGTCGCCTGGAGATGACATTGAAAAGATGCTGCCTGATATCTATTGGTTTCATGTTTATTTCGGCATTTGTGTTCAATCTCCCCTTGCGTGCTTCCTCAGAACACGGTGAAGAGATTCGCCTATTGATCGGCAAGTTCACTGTGATGCCGAAAGAACGGGACGAGGCGATAAATAGGATTGTTTCCTATGGTGACGAAGCCGTCCCGATACTGGTAGCTTCGATTTCAACAACTTCAGGAGTCAGTGGAATTGCGCAAAATAGTGTCCGCTCATTGGAACGAATCGGGACCCCGCTGGCGATAGAAAGCTTGGGCAAACTGGTTTTAGAGCATTCTTATCGAGAATGGACCCCCAAGGACATCGCCGTCGAATGGGCAATAAAATCATTGGAAAGGCTTGGCCCTGCCGGCGAGAAAGAACTGGTGAGGGCCCTTGCAAACAAAGACAGCCAGGTTCAATATTGGGTGTCCGACGCATTGGCAAGGATCGGGAGCCCGACCGCTGTGGCAGGGCTTATCTCGGACCTGCCAGATATACATGCTGCGAATGCATTGGGCAAAATAAAAAGTTGCCAGGCTGTAGAGGGTCTTGTAGCTTCATTGCCCTCACCCCAATCGATAATAGCCCTTGGCGAAATCAAGGATCCGCGTGCCATAGTGCCGCTCTTGCGGCTCATGCACGAAGGGAAAAACTATTCCGCTGAAGAAGCGCTTACAGAGTTAGAGTTCCCCATGATTCCTCTTCTCTATAAGGTAGCCGCTGGCATTCCGAAAAATATCGACCTTGTGGAACAGCAAACAATGTTTACTGACCGAGTTGTTCATCTTCTCGTATCACAAAAGGTGAACGAACGGTTCCTTGCAGAATTCGCAATTGAAAAAATTGGGAAATTGATGGCTCCTTCCCTTGCCAAGGCGCTCGAGAGAAGTGATGATGAGCATTTGCGTATCTCTGCAGCCGATGACGAAATTGCCGGGGTGCCCCTATTCATCTTCGGTGTCAACTATGGTGGCCGCCATGACAGCCCCGACGAAATCCATAACCATGATCACGACAACTTGATTATTGACATACATCTTTATGACAGGATAAGAAATCCAGACACATGGTGATTCATGAAAGGACCTGCCGCGGAGCACAGCTTTGCGAGTTTCTTTGTCGTGAGAATAAGGGAAAGGATGGAATATCATGAACATCGCGGAAATTTATGAGAAATTCGACCGGATCGGCTGCCTCACCTTCGCCACCGTCGACAACGGCATCCCCCAGACCCGCATCGCCCACCTGTTCGCCCACGACCGGGAAGGGCTGTATTTCCGGACCATGATCACCAAGCCGTTCCATGAACAACTCAGGGATACGGGAATGGTTTCTATCTGCGGCATGTATCCCAAGACCGCTGTCAGCCACGACAAGCAGGGGATGCCCCGTTTTGAGCCCGGGTACGCCATCCGCGCAACCGGGAAAGTAAGGGAACTGCCGTTCGGCGAACTCAAGCAAAAGGCGGCTGCCAATGAACTGTTCATGCTGGGCGTAAAGGACACGGCCAAATATCCGGCAATGACCACCTTCTGCCTGTATCGCGCCTGGGGAGAAGTGTATGATTTCGATTACGAAATGGAGCACCGCCCCCATAAATTGCTGCGCACCGCCTTTTGCTTCGGCGGCATGCGCATTCCGTTCCGTGGTGTCCGCATTACGGACAGGTGCATCGACTGCGGGAAATGCCTGGAGCGGTGTTCCTTCAAGGCCATTTATCAAGAGGGGGAGCGATGTGTGATCGACCACGACAAATGCGATGTGTGCGGCGATTGCTACACGATCTGCCCGGTGGGAGCTGTGGAAATCGTTATTGAAGCCCCTCGCGCATGAGCACGAGTGCCTGGATTTGAAGCGGGAATACAAGTCAGAATATTGAAAGCCTCACGAGCTCGGGCTGTAATGCCGCTTGAGCCAGCGGCTCAGGCCGTCCAGCCCCGGGAACAGCAACCGCTCGTTCACGTTGGCCTGATCGAGCTTGTCGCGTATTTCCCACTTCAGCGCAGCGGGAATGATTATTTTCCTGGCCAGCTCGGGATGGGTCTTCAGCCAGTCGTCCAGGACCAGGCTTGAATCGGAAATGACCGAACAAAAAGCGAACTGGTTGACGATCCGGTCATCGATGGACGGGGGCTCGAAAAATATGACCACCTTCTCACCCGACCGGGAATCCAGCGAATCAAGCTCTTTCAGAGAATTTATCGCTTCGTTCATGAGATTCAGAGTCATGACGTTCGCGCCTTCTTCCTCGAGCCTGTCTCTCAGGAACTGCGGCAGCAATTCGTGCGCCTTCACGTAGTTGACCGCCCAGATCACGCCGTCCCGATCGAACTTCTCGATGTTCGCCGTAGCAAAATGCATTGCGATAAAAGGGGAATAGGTCCAATCGAGAATGCGGGTGGGCAAACCGAAATGCTGGGCCACGGAAAGCCAGTGCCAGACCGAGTCGCGTTCCACGACGGCGCGATGGGCATATTTTCGGAAATTTCGAAGGAGGTGGCGTTCCAGCTTGACAAAGTCGCCGCCGAGGCGGATCAGACTTGTTTCGAGACGATACGAAGCATCCGAAAGTCCGCGGAAGGCAAAGCGGGATCGGAATCGCCCGATCTTCTCGTTCCAGGAATCGGCGAACAGCTCGTGCTGCAGCTCGTCCCACGAATGTACGATAATGATTTCCACTTTTTCCGCTCCCTCCCCCGGTTCCGCCGCAATCGGCCCTGCATGCAATTTAAAACCATAACCGTGCAATTTGCAAGGTATTCGGACGCGGGGAAATGAAAGCCGAACCGCAAATTGAAAACCGTACTTTCTTATGGTACGATGATTGACCGTTTCCTTACTTTTGACGGCAAACCCACAGCAGTTCACGGAGCAGACAAAGTGTCCTTCAGAACCATCGAATGGCGAGACAACAAGGTCATCATGATCGACCAGACCAAGCTCCCCGGAGAAGAGGTCTACAACGAGTACCGAGACTTCAAGAGCGTGGCCGAGGCCATCCGCGGCATGGTGATCCGGGGCGCCCCGGCCATCGGCGTGGCCGCGGCCATGGGCATCGCCCTGGGGGCCGGCGAGATCATCGCCGATACCTACGAATCTTTTTCCCAGCAGCTTTCCAACATCTGCGACATCATGGCCGGCACCCGGCCAACGGCGGTGAACCTGTTCTGGGCCATCGATCGCATGAAGAGGGTCGCGGAAGCCAGCCGGGACAAGGATCTGAACACGATCCGCGAGATCCTGCGCTGCGAGGCGATCGCCATCGAGGAGGAAGACCTGCGCATCTGCCGCGCCATCGGCGCCAACGGCGCATCCCTCATCCGTGAGGGAAGCACGGTCCTCACCCACTGCAACGCGGGAGGGCTGGCGACCGCCGGATACGGCACGGCGCTGGGAGTCATCCGGGCAGCCCATGAGCAGGGCAAGAACATCAGGGTCTTTGCCGACGAAACCCGCCCCTGGCTGCAGGGCGCTCGCCTGACGGTCTGGGAGCTGATGAAGGACCGCATCCCGGTCACCCTGATTTCAGACTCCATGGCCGGCTATTTCATGAAGAAAGGCGAGATCAGCTGCTGCGTGGTCGGCGCCGACCGCATCGCTGCCAACGGCGACACGGCCAACAAGATCGGCACCTACACCGTGGCCGTACTGGCGCGGGAAAACAAGATTCCCTTCTACGTGGCGGCCCCCCTCTCCACCTTCGACCTCTCCCTGGAAACCGGAGACAGCATCCCCATCGAGGAGCGCCAGGCCAGGGAAGTGACCCACCTCTCGGGTCTGGCGGTGGCGCCGGAAGGGGTGAAAGTGCGCAACCCGGCTTTCGATGTCACTCCGGCACGCTACATCACGGGCATCGTCACGGAAAAGGGCGTTCTGGCCGGCGACTACCGCCGGCGGATCAAGGAGCTGGTGGGGAAATGACCGACCGCCCCGGTTTAGCGGCCGAGCTCGAAGCGTGCCTCGCCCGGGAAGACGCCGGGGAAAGCTGCGGCCGCCTGTCGGCGTTCCTGGAATCGCTCGGCTACCTCAACTGCTCCAGTTCCGTAGCCAACCTGAGGCTGCTGGCCGGTTGTCTTCCCCTGGATCTCCTGGCAACGGTCGTGCGGGATTCCCTTCTCGCACCGTCTCCGGACCAGGCATTGAACGGACTGGAACGGATCAGCACGTCGGTTTCATGCACCGATCTTGCCAGCGTCTGCGCGCTGCCGCTGCCGCGGGCCCATCTGCTCACCCTCTGCGGCTCGTCCCCCTTTCTCACCTCGATCATCTGCCGTTACCCGGAAAATTTCCGCGATCTATTTCTGGAAAACCGGGTAAACAGAGCCGGATCGTATCATGAAACCCTCGCCAGACTGCGTTCCGCCTGTGCCGGCGTGGCCGACTTCAAGGCCCTCCTTCCGGCGCTGCGCCGATTCAAGTACGGCGAGATCCTCCGCATAGCGGCCCGCGACCTTGCCGGGCTGGCCTCCCTGGAAGACACCACCGGCGAGCTCTCCGACCTGGCAGCAGCCTCCCTTGAAGCGGCCCGGGAATCCTGTCTGCGCATTCTGGTCCGGGAACACGGCCGGCCCATGATGCGGACGCCGTCCGGCGAAATTGAAGCGGAATTCCTGGTCCTGGGCATGGGCAAGCTGGGCGGCAGGGAGCTGAATTTCTCTTCCGATATCGATCTCGTGTACTTCTATTCCTCGGACGAAGGGGAAACGGAAGGCGTAGCCCTGCCGGACGGCATGATCCGGGGCAGGCTGTCGCTTCACTCCTTTTTCGCCAAGCTGGCCGAGATGGTCACCAAGGCCCTTTCCCAGGTCACTGAGGACGGTTTCGTCTTCCGGGTCGATCTCGGGCTGCGTCCCGAAGGGAAGAGTGGCGACCTGGCACTTTCCCTGCGGTCGGCGGAAGTCTACTATGAAGCCTGGGGCCAGTCCTGGGAACGTTCAGCCATGCTCAAGGCATGGCCGGTGGCCGGTTCCCCGGACCTCGGAGAGCGCTTTCTGCGCATGATCGAGCCGTTCGTCTACCGCAAGTACCTGGATTATACCCTGATGGAAGACATGATGGCCATGAAGAAGAAGATCGACCTCTCCCTGGCCAGGGAGAAAGGCGGGGAAACCAACATCAAGCTGGGCCGCGGCGGCATCCGGGAAATCGAATTCTTCATCCAGGCGCTGCAGCTGGTCTTTGCCGGCAAGAACCCCGCCCTCAGGGTGAGGAACTCGCTCCAGGCGCTGCAGACGCTTCGCGACTCCCGCATCATCAGCAGCGAGGACTGCGACACCCTGAGTTACGCATACCGCTTTCTCCGCATGGTGGAACACCGCATTCAGGTGGTCCAGGAGCGCCAGACTCACAGCCTCCCCGCGGGCGAAGAGGATATGCTGACCCTGGCCCGGCGTTGCGGCTACCTGGAAGCCGACGGACTCCGGCGATTCCGTGAAACCCTGGAGTTCCACCGGTCAAGGGTATCGGAAATCTACGGCGGCCTGTTCCTTTCCCGGGACAGGAAGCTGAAGGAGGACGTCAGTCCCGAAACCTATTTTTTCTTCGACTCCGGCGCGGACCCGGATCTGGTCAAGGACATGCTGGCGGAACGGCGCTTCGAAGACGTGGATGCCGCCTATGAGAATCTCGTCATCCTGAGAGACGGCGCGCCCCGCATCCGGCTTTCCCAGAAAGGCCAGCGCCTGCGCGAAGCCATCGTCCCCCTCATGTTCCAGGAAATAATCTCCTCACCGGACCCGGACATGGCCCTGACCAACAGCGAGAATTTTCTCCATTCCGTGGGCCAGCGGGCCAGCTTCTACGCACTGCTCGCCGAAAACCGAGAAATCCTGAAGCTCCTGGTGTCCCTGTTCGGCATGAGCAGGTTTCTCTCCAAGATTTTTATCCAGACCCCGGAGCTTCTGGACAACATGGTGTCGCGCGCTTTGCCCGCCCTGAAGGAGCTGTCGGCCGCCAAAACCGAGCTTGACTCGCTCCTGTCCGCTGCGGAAGACTTCGAAGAAAGCCTGGACGTTCTGCGCAGGTACCGGAATGAAGAGTTCGTGCGTATCGGGATGCAGGACATTTTCGGAGAGATCTCCCAGGCAGAAGCAGCCGGACAGCTCACCAACCTGGCGGAAACCTGCCTGGATGCCGCCCGCGGACTGGCTGTGAAGGAGCTGTCACGGTTCGGGACCCCGACCTGGGTCGATGCCGGAGGGATCGAACGGCCGGCAAGCCTCGCCATTCTCGCCATGGGCAAGCTGGGAGGAAGGGAGCTGAACTACCACTCGGACCTGGACATAATTTACGTCTATGACCACCAGGGCATGACCAACGGCGGGAAAAGCATTTCCAACCATGAATACTTCGCCAAGCTGGGGCAGAAAATCATCTCGATCCTCTCCACCCCCACCCGCGAGGGATATGTCTACAAGATAGACACCCGGCTGCGCCCCTCGGGAAACGCCGGCCCCCTGGTCACGTCGCTGGAATCGTTCCGTGACTATCACCGGAACGAGGCTCTGATTTGGGAACGGCAGGCCCTGACCAAGGCACGGGTGGTTTTGGGGACCCCCCCCTTGAAAGACGACATCGAAGAGATCGTCCTGGAGACGGTTTATGGCCGCGACGCCGGCGAAGAAGTGCGCAGCGAGATTCATCGCCTGCGGATGCGCATGGAAACCGAACTGGCCCGGGAAACCATGGGGAGCTATAATATCAAGACCGGCCGCGGCGGCATGGTGGATGTGGAGTTCATCGTCCAGTACCTGCAGCTGAAGCATGGAGTGGATTATCCGGACATACGCCGCTTTTCGACCCTTGAAGCCATGGAGGCCATGCGCGATCACTCCCTGGTCGCCGAGCGCGACTTCACCTCCCTCCATGAAGGCTATGTCTTCCTGCGCCACCTGGAAAACCGCCTGCGGATCATCCATGACTACTCCATGAACGATCTGGGCGGTTCCCGGGCGTATCTGAACAAACTGGCGCGCCGGCTGGGTTACGACGAGCGGCTCCGCAACCCGGGCGAAGCGCTGATGGCCGATTATGAACGGATAACCACTTCAATCCGGGAGGTTTACGACCGGATCCTGGGAAGGGAAACGGATGCCTGAACCCGGGGCGGCGCCTTGCCGGATCCGGAAGAGACAAGGAGTTCACAGCATGGAACACACTATTGACGATCTCTGCATCAACACCATACGCACCCTCGCCATGGATGCGGTGCAGCAGGCAAACTCGGGCCATCCGGGCGCGCCCATGGGATTGGCCTCCATCGGCTACGTCCTCTGGACCCGTTTCCTGCGCCACAACCCGGACAATCCCCGCTGGTTCGACCGGGACCGCTTCATCCTGTCCAACGGCCATGCTTCCATGCTCCAGTATGCCCTGCTCCATCTCACGGGCTACGACCTGTCGCTGGACGATCTGAAGAATTTCCGCCAGTGGGGAAGCAAGACTCCGGGACATCCCGAGTACGGTCATACGCCGGGCGTGGAAACCACCACCGGTCCCCTGGGACAGGGTTTCATGAACGGCGTGGGCATGGCCATGGCCGAGGCTCACCTGGCGGCGATCTTCAACCGCGAAGGCCATGAAATCGTCGACCATCATACGTACCTGATCTGCGGCGACGGCGACCTGATGGAGGGAGCGTCGCACGAGGCAGCTTCCCTTGCCGGCCACCTCGGGCTCGGCAAGCTCATCTGCGTGTACGACGACAACCACATCACCATCGAAGGAAGCACCGCCCTTTCCTGCTCCGACGACGCGGCCCGGCGTTTCCGGGCCTACGGCTGGCACGTGCAGGACCTGGGAGACCGGGCCGGCGACCTGGACGCACTGGCAGCGGCCATCTCAGCTGCCCGCGACGAGCGGGAGCGCCCTTCCCTCATCATCGTCCGCTCCCACATCGGCTTCGGCTCACCCCGCCGCCAGGACACCTCATCGGCCCACGGCGAACCCCTCGGCGAGGAGGAGATCCGCCTGACCAAACGTTTCTACGGCTGGCCCGAAGACGAGTCGTTCCTGATCCCGGGCGAAGTGTCGGAATGCATGGGCCGGGCAAGGGAAAAAGGCAGTGAACTGGAAGACCAGTGGCAAAGGCGCTTCCAGGGCTACCGTCAGGCCTATCCGGAACTGGCGGACCGTTTCCTGGCCGCGCTCGACGGCGCGCTCCCCGGCGGCTGGGAAGGGGACCTTCCCCTGTTCCCGCCGGAGAAGGCCATCGCCACCCGCGCCGCCGCGGGAACAGTCCTCAACGCGCTGGCCGGAAAGATCCCCTGGCTGGCCGGCGGGAGCGCCGACCTCTCGCCGTCCACCAAAACCCTCATCGCCGGCAGCGGCTACTTCTCCAGGGATGACCGCGGCGGCAGGAACTTCGCCTGGGGCATCAGGGAACACGCCATGTGCGCCTGCGTCTCGGGCATGGCCCTGCACGGCGGAATCCGCCCCTATGCCGCCACCTTTTTCGTCTTCACCGATTACGCCCGGCCGTCGATCCGCCTCGCGGCTCTCATGGGCCTTCCGGTGGTCTACGTCATGACCCACGACTCCATCGGCGTGGGCGAAGACGGACCCACCCACCAGCCCGTGGAGCACCTGGCCTCCCTGCGCGCCATGCCCAACCTGTGCGTCATCCGCCCGGCGGACGCCAACGAAACGGCATTCGCCTGGCGCGCAGCACTGGAGCGCACCACCGGACCCACCATGCTGGTCCTCACCCGCCAGAACCTGCCGGTGGTCGACCGGAGCGTGTTCGCCCCGGCCGCGGAGGTGCTCAAGGGGGGATACATCCTGTCGCGGGAAAAAGGCCCGCGCCCCGATGTGATTCTCATGGCCACCGGCTCCGAGGTGCAGCTGGCCGTGTCGGCGCAGAACGCGCTGGCAGCCGGAAACATCGCCGCGCGGGTGGTGAGCATGCCGAGCTGGGAGCTGTTCCGGGAGCAGCCGCAGGAATACCGGGACCAGGTACTCCCCCCGGACGTCACAGCCCGCCTGGCAATAGAAGCGGGAGCTTCCTTCGGCTGGCGCGAATGGGTGGGCGACCGGGGCGCGGTCATCGCGATGGACCGGTTCGGCGCCAGCGCCCCGGCAGGTGAGCTGTTCAGGCAGTTCGGCTTCACGGTGGAAAACGTGGTGACCACGGCACGGGAGTTGACACGGCGTTAGGGTCAAGCAAATCCGCCATATGGCGGCTGGTGAAATCCCCCTCAATCCCCCTTTGACAATGGGGGGCAGGGGGGATTTGGATGTTCGACATGCTGACAATGGAAACTGACCACTGCGTAGGGGTTCGCCATGTCCCTGGAGAAATACCGAGAAAAACGCGACTTTTCCCACACACCGGAACCGGCGGGCGATGGCGGGCCTGCGTCAAGGGAGAGCACCGGCCCCCGCCGGTTCGTCATCCAGAAGCACCACGCCCGAGCCCTGCACTACGACCTGCGTTTGGAAGACGGGGGGGTTCTGAAAAGCTGGGCCGTCCCCAAGGGGCCGAGCCTGGACCCGGCCGACAGGCGGCTCGCCGTCGAAGTGGAAGATCATCCGCTGGAGTACGGCGACTTCGAAGGAAGCATCCCCGAGGGGGAGTACGGCGCCGGCACGGTCATCGTCTGGGACCGGGGCACCTTCGTGCCGCTCATTGAAGGGGATGTTTTCGGCGATATGATCGCCAAGGGGGCCGCCAAGATCAGGTTTTCCGGGGAAAAACTGCGGGGAGGATTCGCGCTGGTCCGGACCCGCTGGGGCGGCAAGGCGAACAACTGGCTGCTCATCAAGGAAAAGGACGAACATGCCCGGCCGGGATACGATGTGACTGCCGGGGAACCCTTGTCCGTGCTCTCCGGGCGGGATGTGGACGAAGTGGAGTAGACGTTCTACCCTGGCAGGGAAACCATGAACAGCTTTCATTCAAATATCGGGAAACTCTACGCTTTCGCCTGCCTGCAGCGGACCCTGTTCCCGATGGCGATCATCACCCTGTTCTGGAAGGACCACATCGGCCTGAGCCTGTCCCAGATCATGCTCCTCCAGGGCATCTTTTCCGCCGCCACCGTCCTCCTGGAATACCCTTCAGGCTATATCAGCGACCGCCTCGGCTACCGTACCGCGCTCACCATCGCCACCGTTCTCGGCATCGCCGGATGGAGCTACTACACCCTGGCCGACTCCTTTTCCGATGTCCTGGCGGCCGAAATTCTTCTCGGCATATCCCTGTCCTTCATCAGCGGCTCCGACAGCGCCCTCCTGTTCGAAACCCTGAAGCAGGAAAAGGCGGAAGGCCGCTATGCACGTCTCGAAGGGCGCATGGACGGCTTCTCCCAGACCGGCGAAGCACTGGGCGCCCTGTTCGCGGGCCTGATGTACGCAGCCGCGCCCCTGTTGCCTTTTTTCCTCCAGATTGGCGTATGGGTACTGGCGTTCTCCGTGGTCCGCACCCTGAAGGAGCCGCCCCGGGACGCCTCCATCCAGGCCCATTCCCACCTGGCGGAAGCCCTGCGGGTGACCCGCTACGCTTTTCTGGAGAACCGCCGTCTCCGGGCCGTCATTCTGCTCAATACCGTGCTGGGCATCGCCTCGTTCTACCCGGTCTGGCTGATCCAGCCCTACATGCAGCAACACGCCGTGCCCCTCGGCTGGTTCGGACCGGCCTGGACCGGTGCCAACCTCATGGTTGCGGTCTTCGCCCTGGCCAGCCACCGGACCCACGCCAGGCTGGGGGACCGGAACAGCATCCTCCTCTTCTGCGTCATGATCCTGGCCGGCTATAGCGGCCTCGGCCTGGTCGGGGGAACCTTCGGTTTCCTGTTCTACTACCTGCTCACCGCCATGCGCGGGCTGCGGGGCCCGATATTCCTCAACCACACCCAGGTCGAAACCCCCTCCGCCAACCGGGCCAGCATCCTTTCCCTCCAGTCGCTGGCGTTCCGCCTCATGTTCATCGCAACCGGCCCCCTGGTGGGCAGGCTGGCCGACCGGGTTGGAGTGCAGGAGGCATTCCACTATCTGCTCTTTGCGTTCATGATCGTCCTGCCCCCCCTTGTCTGGCTGTTCCTGCGGAATATCAGGGGCCGGGAAGAGGCCGCCGGTTGATTGTATTTTGAGGACTGACATGTTCCCGTACCTTATCAGACTTGTTTGACTGAGAGATTTCGCCGGAGGTTGTTCATGACTTATGCCGATTCTACGTACCTGCCTTTCAATTTCAGCGCCATGCAAGGAAGCTTCGATCCGGTCAAGCCGGGCGAGCCCGATCCGGGAAGCCCGGGGATCTGGATCGTCTTCCGCGATAACGACATGGTGCTGAACGCCGGAGACGGTTTCTCTTTCATCGAAGGGGAAAAACCCAGCTGGCTGGCCGGTAACGGCAGCGGCCTGCTCATCGGGAAATGGGACGGTCGTCCTGTCCGCCTCCTGGAACTCGAGCGCGGCGCCGATGTCCCCGCGGGACACCTGGCCGAGCCGCTCCTGTCCACCTTCTTTCACGCCCGGCTGGCCGACGGCCTGCTGACTCTTGCCGGGCATGCCCAGCAAATCCTGGCGTGGGAAAGAAAGAACTCCGTATGCTCCCTGTGCGGGAACGGCATGGGGCGGATTCCGGGAACCTGGGGCAGGAAGTGCCGGGGATGCGGTCACGAGCACTTCCCCCACATCCATCCCTGCACGATCGTGCTGGTCAACAGGGGAGACGAACTGCTCCTGGTCCGCAAATCCGAATGGCCTCCCGGCTACTACAGCATCCCTTCCGGGTTCTGCGACTTCGGGGAATGCCTGGAGGAATGCGCCAGCCGCGAGGTGAAGGAGGAGACCGGCATCCGGATCCGGAATCTGCGTTATGTGGGCAGCCAGAGCTGGCCCTTCCCCGGTCAGCTGATGATCGGCTTCACTGCCGAGTACGCTGGCGGGGAAATCGTCGTCGACCGGAGCGAGCTGGAGGAAGCAGGATGGTTCCGGCGCGACGCCATGCCCCCCACCTTCTCCAGCGGCAGCATAGCGGGCTGGATCATGGAAAAATTCGGGAAATGATGCGCTAAAAACCCATACAAAGGGAAGCTCCGGGGTTATTCGCCGCGACAAATATACCGATCAGTTTATTTCTTGTTGACAAAAATATACCACTCGGTATATTTCCACATATGACCATCAACTCCGGGGACTCAAGTGGGAAAAGCTGAAGACACCAGGCAATCCATCATCGAAGGGGCAGCCGTCATCTTCAACAAGAACGGCTACCAGCGCACGTCCATGTCCCTGCTGACGCAAGCCCTTGGACTGACCAAAGGCGCCATCTATGGGCATTTCTCCGACAAGGACGCCCTGGCGGTGGAGGCATTCCGCTTCAGCATCGGCCAGGTCTCCCGGCGCGTGGGAGAGAGCCTGTCATCCCATTCGGAAGTACTGGACAAGCTCCGCGCATTCGCCCGGACCTTCGTGGATTTCTTTGAAGACACGGTCCGGGAGGGGGGGTGCCCCATCCTCAATACCGCGGTCGATTCCGATGACGCCCACCCCCTGCTGCACGGGGAAGTACGCCGGGTACTGACCGCCTGGGAAGGGCGCCTCATTGCCATGGTCAACGCGGGCAAGGAGAACGGTGAGATCCGGCCGGACGCGGACAGCGAGCTTTTCGCCACCACGTTCATCGCGCTGGTCGAGGGGGGGATCCTGCTGGCCAAAACCGTAGGCGACAGGAAATACCTGGAGAGATCGGTCGAAGGAATCGACCTGCTCATCAACCAGATGGCGATCGGTAGCGACCGGTCATCGCGACATCTGCAGACTTAACGGAGGTTTCCCATGGCTCTCATTACTGTTGACGAAAGCACATGCCGTCGCTGCGGCCTCTGCGCCAGGGCATGCCCGGTGGGCATCATCGCTCTGGGCGAAGGATTCCCGGCCACCGGCTTTCCGACGACCATCGAGAAAATCGAAAAGGGATGCATCACCTGCGGCCATTGCGTGGCCGCCTGCCCCACAGGCGCTCTTTCCCACCGGGGGATGAAGCCGGCGGAATGCCCGCCCCTGGCCCCGGGCTGGCGCCTGACCGTCGAGCAGGTCGGCCGGCTCATCAAGGGGCGCCGCTCCATCAGGAATTACCGGCCCGAGCCGCTGGAACCCGGGATCATCGGCCAGTTGCTGGACATCGTCCGCTACGCCCCCACCGGCATGAATTCCCAGACGGTTTCCTGGAAGGTCATCCTGGACGAACAGGAAGTGCAGTTCCTTTCCCTGGCCGTGATCGAATGGCTGCGCACCCTGGAAGGCGGGCAGGTCCACGGGATCAAGGGCATGCTGAAAGCCTGGGAAATGGGCCGCGACCCGATCCTGCGCAAGGCCCCCGCCCTGATCGTGGCCCACGGCCAGGCTGACGACCCGATGACCTCGGCCTCGGCCATGATCGCCCTGACCACCATGGAACTCGCCGCCCTTCCCTTCGGCCTGGGAACCTGCTGGGCCGGCTTCCTGCACCAGGCCGCGACGAGCTCGTACGGTGTCGCAACCGCCCTGGGGCTGCCGCCGGGCCACCGCATGCTCGGCGGGATGATGATCGGCTACCCGGAATTCGAGTACGCCAGGATACCGACCAGAAAGCCGGCGGACGTGATCTGGGGGTGAGATCCTCACCCCTCATCCGCCCCATCGGGGCACCTTCTCCCTAAATGGAGAAGGGACAAGAAATACCCTCGCCATTTAGGGAGAGGGTGGCCCCGGGCCGGGTGAGGGGGTAAAAACTGGCGTTCACAAAAAAAGAAACTGACATTTCCACAAGGAGCCGCACCACCATGACCGAACAGAATTTCCACCGTTTCTGCGGTGCCAGCCGCTACGTGCTGGATGATGAACTGGCCAGGATCGTCAACGTCTCCATGGCCCTGGAGATGCCCCTCCTCCTCAAGGGGGAGCCGGGCACGGGCAAGACCATGCTGGCCCACGCCATTGCCGAGAGCCTGGACATGCCGCTCCTGACCCTGAACGTCAAGTCGAGCATGAAGCTGGTGGAGGCCCTGTACCAGTACGACACGCTGACGCGCCTCAACGACAGCCGTTTCGGTGATTCCAGCCGGGACGTGAGCAACATCTCGGAATACATCCGCATGGGCAAGATCGGCCAGGCGTTCGTTGCCGACCGGCGCGTGGTGCTGCTCATCGATGAAATCGACAAGGCCGACACCGATTTTCAAGATGATATGCTGGATGTACTTGATCAAATGCAGTTCGATATCATGGAGATCGATCAAACGGTCAAGGCCCGCTTCCGGCCGGTGGTCATCATCACCTCCAACGCCAAGAAGGATCTCTCCGACCCGTTCCTCGGCCGCTGCAACTTCCACCACATCGCCTTTCCCGAGCCGGCTATGATGCGCCGCATTATTACGGTGCATTTCCCCGACCTCTCGGACGACCTGGCCCATGCCGCGATCAACGCCTTCTATCGCCTCCGCCAGGTGGAAGGAGTGGAGAAGAAACCGGCAACCCGGGAGCTTCTCAACTGGATCCGCGCTCTCAGGGCTGACCCGGACTTCCGGGCAGAGGCTCTGGGCGGCGGGGCGCTCCCCTTCCTGGGGGTGCTGTTCAAGAAGAGCAGCGACCTGGAGCGGGCAGTGGAGCAAACGGGAGCGTGAGCGGCCGGGAGGTTTGACCATGTTCGTGCCTTTCTTCTACGCCCTGCGGGACCGGGGAGTGGCGGTGACGCCCACCGCATTCCTGCGGCTGCACAAAGCCCTGGCGCTGGGGCTGGTCCTCTCCCTGGACGATTTCTACACTGTTGCCCGCTCCATCCTGGTGAAGAGCGAACGGGACTTCGACGCCTACGATCGGGTGTTCGCCGAGCTGTTCGCCGGCGCGGAAGCCGAGGCGCTGCAGGGAATCACCATCGACGAAACGGTCCGAGCCCTGCTGGACCAGTGGTTGAAGGAGCCGGAAGAGGTCGCCAGGGCGCTCGGCATGGACGTGGAAACCCTCAGGAAAATGAGCGGCGAGGAACTGGTGCAGTATTTCCTCGACCGGCTCAATGACCAGAAGGGAGAGCATCACGGCGGCAGGAAATGGATCGGCACCGGCGGGATGTCGCCGGTGGGGCATTCCGGGAAGCGGCCGGGCGGCATGCGCATCGGCGGCGCCTCGCGCAACCGCTCCGCCATCAAGGTGGCCATGGAGCGGCGCTACAAGGACTACTCCCGGTCCGCGCCCCTGACGCGGGGACAGATGGGTGAAGCGCTGAAGCGCCTGCGCCACCTGGTTCCGGAAGGGCCGCGCGATATCGTGAGCGTGGACAAGACCGTCTACCAGACCATGCGCAACGCCGGAGAGATCGAAATCGTCTTCGACCGGCGACTGACCGACCGCCTCGAGATCCTGCTCCTCATCGACAATGGCGGCTGGTCCATGGACCCTTACGTGGAAACGGTCCGCACCCTGTTCCATTATGCCCGTTCACAGTTCAAGGACCTTTCCATACGCTATTTCCACAACACGGTCGGCGATCGGGTCTGGTGCGACCCGGAGCGGCGCAGCCGTCCGGAAGCCGTTGAGGACCTGGTGGGACGCGATCCGGAAACACGACTGATCTTCGTGGGGGACGCCAGCATGGCGCCCGAGGAGCTGCTGGCGATTGACGGCGGCATCCAGGTGGAATACCGGCAGAAACTGCCCAGCATCGAGCGGCTGAAAACGCTGGCCGCCACCTTCCGCCACTCCGCCTGGCTCAATCCCATGTCCGCCTCGCTGTGGGACCACGGCGAAACCATTACCCATATCCGGAAAATCATCCCCATGTTCGAGCTCAGCCTGGAAGGGCTGGAAAAGGCGGTGCGCCACTTGACGTCCCGGTAGCTGCCACGGCAAGACTCTTTTCCGGCTTTCATCGAGAAATCTTGCGCCTGCCGCCCGCCCGTCGTATACTCCCCCCATGCTGACTTTCGAAATTACCGACAAAGATCATTGCCGGCAGGCGGGGAGCCTGCTGCGCAACCTCCTCCCCGAAGCGCCCCTCTCCTACCTGGGCAAGCTCCTGGCATCGGGCCATGTCGCCGTGAACGGCCGGACTGCAAACCGGAACACCCTGCTTCGCGCCGGAAATCGCGTGACCCTGAAGGAAAGCGCCCGGACCAAAAGTTTGCTGGCCGCCCGCCAGCCATTCCCGGACATACTTCACGAGGACCAGTGGATCATGGCGGTGAACAAGCCCGCGGGCCTTGCCATGCATCGGACCGCGGAAGCGGGCGAGCGCAACCTGGTGGATCTGTGCGGCAAGCTGATCGCCAAGCGCGGCGAGCAGGGCAAGCTGCGACCGGTCAACCGCCTGGACCGGGGCACCTCCGGCGTTGTGCTGCTGGCACGCAGCTCACTTGCCGCCGGAATGTTCGGCAGACTGGTAAAGGAGGAGGGACTGGGGAAGATCTACCTGGCCATGGCCAATGAAGCTTTCCCGGTTGAAGAGGGCCGTATCGTCCTTACCCTGGACGGCAAGGAGGCGGAAACCCGTTACCGCGTCCTGGGGGAGGGAAACAGAGGCGCGCTGGCGGCCCTGTGGCCCATGACCGGCCGCATGCACCAGCTCCGCAGGCACCTGAGCAGCATCGGCCATCCCATATGGGGCGACCGCCGCTACGGGGGCCGGCCAATGCAGGACTGCGAAGGTTTTCTGCTCCATTCCTTCCGCACCGCCCTGGACCATCCGGCAACCGGCGAAAAACTGGACATCTACGCCCCGCTGCCGGAAGCATTCCTAAACCAGATCCGGCTGATGGCAGGAAACGGATACGGCTCCCTTCTCGATTCACTCGCGGATCTGGAGCCTGTCGAGCGGGACCGGCAGGCACAATGCTGAAAGTTTGCAGGCGCATCTCCCCCACCCTCATGCGACATCCCCACTGCAATTCATGACCGGGTATTTTTTGACAGCATACTGCAAATGGGTTATTTTCAACGACACCTGAAACCGGATTCAGCATCCGGAAAAGGATAGCTTTGCCATGACCGACTACCTCGTTCGAATCATAACGGAATCTGAAAACATCCGGGCGCTGGCCTGCATCACCACCGGACTGGTGGATGAGGCCTGCCGCCGCCATGAAACGCATCCTACAGCTTCGGCGGCGCTGGGGCGCGCCTTGACCGCGGGCGCGCTGATGGGCGCACTGCTGAAAACCGGACAACGGATTGCGCTCCGCTTCGAAGGAAACGGTCCGCTGCGGAAGATACTGGTGGAAGCGGAAAGCAATGGCGAGGTCCGCGGCCGCGTGGGGAATCCCGAAGTCAACCTGGTCACTCCCGAAGGCAAGCTGGACGTGGCCAACGCCCTCGGCAAAGCAGGATTTCTCACCGTAACCAGGGATCTGGGCCTGAAGGAACCGTACACCGGGATGGTCCAGCTCCTGAGCAGCGAGATCGCGGAAGACCTGGCCTACTATCTCACCGAGTCGGAACAGACCCCGTCGGCCGTCGGGCTGGGGGTATTCGTGGAAGCGGACAGCCATGTTTCAGCCGCGGGGGGATTCCTGATCCAGTCCCTCCCCCCTGCCGACGAAGAAGCCATAGACCGTCTCATGGAACGGCTCGGGACGCTGCCGCCCGTGACCAGGCTCCTGCGCGATGGCGCCACACCCGAATCCCTGCTGGACAGCCTGTTCCGGGGCATCCCATACCGCATCCTGGAAAAAAGGGCACTTGCTTTCCGTTGCAGCTGCAGCCGGGAAAAGATCGAGGGCGCAGTCATATCCCTCGGTTCCGCGGAAATAACCGGCATGCTCGAAGATGGTGATGGAACCGTGGTGACCTGCGAATACTGCCGGGAATCATACGACCTGTCGCGCGAGGACCTTCTCCGGCTCCGGGACGAGGCCGGGATGAGCCAGTCGCCGGCCACGGTTTCATGAAGCAGCCGGGTGAGCGGCACGGCCGCGGGCGGGCTATTCCCCGGTCGCCTCACGACCCGGATTCCTGCGGCGATTGCGGCGGATGTAGACGGCGATGATTACCGCGCTGCACAGCAGCACTACCGCCAGCGCCTGGTGCGAATAGCGCGTGATCAACTCACGATTCTCACCGATGAAATAGCCGATATAGGTGAGAACGGTAACCCAGATGCCGGCGCCGAGCAGGGTATAGAACGAAAAGCGCAGGTGGTTCATGCCGGCCAGCCCCGCCGGGAGGGAGATGAGGTGGCGCACCACCGGCAGCATGCGGCCCAGGAATGTGGATATCTCCCCGTGCTTGAGGAAGAATTTTTCCACCTTGGCGAATTTTTCCTCGGTTATCCATACATATTTGCCGTATTTCAAGAGCAGCGGCCGTCCCAGGTGGCGGGCCGCGAAGTAGTTGACGTATGCGCCGAGCAAACTGCCGAACGTCCCGCAAAGAATCGCGAAGATGATGTTCATCTCCCCCTGCTGGGCCAGGTAACCGGCCGGAGGCATGACCAGCTCGCTGGGGACCGGGATGACGGAGCTCTCCATGGCCATGAGAAGAAATACGCCCGGATATCCCATGGCGCCGATGGTGGCTACGAGCCAGTCGATGAGTTGCTGCATGTTTCATCCTTTCCGGTTGAGTGCGGTCTTCAAAGTGGTATAGTAGCCGGTTCGCGCTGAAAAAACCATAAAAAGCGAAGAGGATTCGCGTGAATTTCACGGAAATCATTTCAGAGAAAGTTCTGGTGGGCGACGGCGCTGTCGGAACCATGCTCTACTCGAGGGGCGCCGGCATGGAAAGCGGTTTCGAACGCCTCAACCTGACCGCCCCGGACCTCGTGCTGAAACTGCATGAAGACTACATCGCGGCCGGCTCCCAGGTTATCGAAACCAACACGTTCGGCGCCAACCGGCTGCGCATGACCCCTTTCGGTTATGAAGACCGGGTTCGGGACGTGAACCTGCGCGGCGCCCGATTGGCGCGGCAAGCAGTCGGGGGAAAAGATGTCCTTGTCGCCGGCTCAATGGGCCCCATCCCCCGTCCCCGCGCTGACGGCGAATCCCCAACCGCCGACGAGATGCTGGCCGTTTTCCGGGAACAGGCGGCCTCCCTTGCCGAAGGCGGGGTTGACCTGCTCATCCTGGAAACCTTCTCCGACTTGGGACAGATCCTGCTGGCCCTGAATGCCGCACGGGATACCGGGCTGCCGGTCATCGCCTGCATGTCGTTCCAGGAGCGCGGCCGGATCATGGGCGGACTGGGGGCCGAGCAGGTCGCCATCGAACTGGAGTCCGCCAAAGCCCGGGCAATCGGCGCCAACTGCGGTGCGGGCACCCTGGAAATGACGCAAAACATCAGGCGCATGGCCTCGGTCACCCGTCTTCCCCTCGCCGCCTACGCCAACAGCGGTTTCCCCGAATACGTGGGCGGACGCTACATCTACCGCACCTCGCCGGAATATTTCGCCTCCATGGGACTGGAAATGGTCCGCTCCGGCGCCAACCTGGTGGGAGGCTGCTGCGGCACCACGCCGGAGCACATCCGCTGCCTTGCCGGCCTGCTCAGCGACAGGACGCCCGCTGCCAGGACCATCTCCCCGGCAACAGGAAAAAAACCCGGGAAACCGGAAGCTTCCGTTCCGCTGACCGGCTTTCTCGCCAAGTGGGGCCGGGAACCGGTCATTACCGTGGAACTGGACCCTCCGAAGGGCCTGGATTGCAGCAGGGTCCTGGAAGGGTGCTGCGTGCTGCGGGATGCCGGCGCCGATGCCATCAACCTGGCGGAAAATCCATTGGCCCGGGTGCGGATCGGCAACATCGCCCTTGCCGAACTCATCCAGCGCGAGGTGGGAATCGAGGTGATCGTCCACATCACCTGCCGCGACCGGAACCTGATCGGCCTCCAGTCGGACCTGCTGGGCGCCAGCCTGCTGGGCATCCGCTCGATCCTCGCCATTACCGGCGACCCTGCCAGCATGGGCGAGCAGTCCGGCGCATCGTCGGTATTCGATCTGAATTCCGTCGGGCTTATCGGGCTCCTCCGCGACCTTAACAACGGCATGAACGGTGCCGGCAATCCCATCGACCGAGGTACCGGCTTCACTATCGGGGCCGCATTCAACCCGAATGTGCGGAACATGGAAGCGCAGGTGGCGCGGCTGAAGAAAAAGATCGCGAACGGCGCCGTGTTCGTACAGACCCAGCCGCTTTTCGACCCGGAAAGGCTGGCAACCATGCTGACCCTGACCAAAGACATCGGGATACCCATACTGCCCGGCATCCTGCCCCTGGTCAGCGAGCGGAACACCGAATTCCTCCACAACGAAGTCCCGGGGATCACCATTCCGGACGAAATCCGCGCCAGGATGCGCGGCAAGGCCAGGGAAGCTGGTTTGGGTGAAGGGCTCGCCATAGCGAGGGAATTCATCGACAAGGCCCGTCCCCATGTGGGGGGATTCTACATCATACCGCCGTTCGGCAATCATGCCGCCGCAGCGGAACTCGTCAACTACATAAGAAAGTGATACCAGCCCACCGAGGAGGAAAAAGTGACATGAAAAAGCGCATCGTGATCCTGCTGGCCGCAGTCGCCCTGCTGGGCGCTTGTGAAACGATGAGGAACCGGAACGCGGGCGAAGATTTCCAGGAAACGAGCAAAACATACAACCGCATGATCCGTTGGGATGAAATGGAGACCGCCCAGTGGGCGTTCCCGTCCGAAGAGCTCAGGGAGGAGTTCGGACGCAGGGTGTCGTCCGCCAAAGGGGTGAAAATCAGCGATTACCGGGTCAGGAGCACGGTATGCTCACCTGAAAAAGGTGAGGCGATCGTGATTGTCGATTTCGAATACTACCGCGAGCCTTCATACAAGGTGAAAACGGTCAGGGACACCCAGAAGTGGAAATACGTAGATGAAAAAGGCAAGAAGGTCTGGCGCTTGACGAGCCTGCTGCCGGAATTCCCCTGAAGCAGCGCCGCCCGGCATGCCCGGCCCGCCCGCTGCCGAAACCGGGAGCAGTGCGGGCCGAGCGCTGAACGGCTTACCCGTGACTCAAGGGTGTCATGGTCATGATCTTCCTGGCCAGATCCGGGTACTTGGCCACGAACCTGAGTTCGTCGTCGGTAAGCGGTTTCTGGGTGTGCACGTTGGCATACCGCACCAGCTCCAGGATGTCGTTGGCTTCCCTGTCGTTCTGGAATTCGATCTCGAGCTTGCCGTACACGTTGCGGAAGCCCTTGATGCCGCTGTACTCCCCGGCAGTGATCTCTCTCCCCGTATCGATGAATTCCGGTTCTCCCCTGCCCAGTTCCTCGAAATCGTAAAGCTCGTAATTGCGCCGGTCCTTCAGCGCGCCGTCGGCATGGATGCCGGATTCATGGGCAAAGGCATTGGCGCCGACCCCGACCTGGTTGACGGGAATGGGCACCCCAAAAGCATATGAGGCGTACTTCGCTATCTTCCAGGCCTTGGTCAGGTCAACCCGTTCATCCAGGACGTATTTGCCTGACAGGCCGCTGGCTTTCTTGATGGCCAGGATCACCGAGACCAGGTCCGCATTGCCCGCCCTTTCGCCCATGCTGTTTATGGCCGTGTTGACATACGCGTCCACCCCGCCGTCGATGGCACCCTGGGCGCCGGCGACCGAGCAGGCCACGCCGAGCCCCAGGTCGTTGTGGCAGTGCAGTTCGACCGGCAGCCCCACTTCCTCGGCAAGCATCCGCGTGCGCCGGTAAATGGTCAGGGGATCGTCATACCCCAGGGTGTCGCAGTAGCGGAAACGGTCGGCGCCGGCCTCCTTGGCCCTGCGCGCGAAACGGACCAGGAATTCGTCGTCCGTCCGCGAAGCGTCCTCTGCGTTGACCCCGACGATTTCCGCACCGAGCCGCTTTGCCAGTTCCACGTTCCCTGCCATGATGTCCAGGAGATTGGGAAGAGACGGGTTGTCTTCCGGTTTCCTGACGATCCGGCCGCTGAACTTGCCGTCCGTCATGAGCTGGGAGGTGGAAATGGAAAGGTTGACGTTCTTCAGCTTGCCGCTCCGGAACGAATCCTCGATTTCCTCCTTGCGCATGGGGCACCATCCGCTAAGCCTGATGGGGCTCAATACCCCCATTGCCGCCAGATCCAGGTTGGCATCGATATAGTTCTTCTCGTGGTGGGTGTAAGGGAACCCGAATTCGCTCTGGTGGATTCCCATCTCGTTGAGGTAGATGTTGATGATCGTCTTTTCCAGCTTGGCAAGACCGAGACGCGAGGTCTGCACACCGTCCCGGTTGGTCACGTCAACAATATAGATCTTCGGCATGATGCTGTTCCTTTCTCATGTTCATTCCCCAGGAAATCCGACACAACACGCCCCGAAGACGAGGGGGCGGCAAAAGAAACAAATTATCAGTTTACGGTCATGGCATGCGAAAATCAAGGAGAAACAAAGGCTCGCATCAGTGCAGTTCCTCTCCGGTCGTGGTCATCACCAGCTTCCCGTGCTTGACCCCCTTGACGCCGATCAGCTCATCGGCGATCTTTTTCACTTCTCTCGCCTTTCCCCGCACCACGAGCACTTCGAGGCAGTTGTGGGGATCAAGGTGCACGTGGAGAGCGGAGACGATCTGGTCATGGTGGGAATGCTGCTGTTCAGTGAGCTTGTCCGCCAGGTCGTGAACGTGATGGTTATAGACCAGGGTCACGGTGCCGACGGTTTCCTCGTCGCCCCGCTCCCACTTGAGCTCCACCAGCGAGGCCCTGATCAGGTCGCGGATCGCCTCCGACCGGTTCAGGTAACCCTTTTCTTCGATCAGGTGGTCGAAACTCTTCAATAATTTGTCGTCGATTGAAATACCGAAGCGCACGGTTTCAGGCATGAAAAACCTCCCCTCTTTTCAAAAAATGGCAATCTTCAGAACTACAGCATCTTCCGCAGAAACTGCCCGGTATAGGAACGCGTGACCGCGGCCACCTCTTCCGGGGTACCGGTTGCAATGACTTCCCCGCCCCGGTCGCCGCCCTCCGGACCGAGGTCTATGAGGTAATCGGCAGTCTTGATCACATCAAGGTTGTGCTCGATGATGACGATTGTGTTTCCGGCGTTTACGAGGCGTTCCAGCACCTCCAGGAGCTTGGCGATGTCGTGGAAGTGCAGGCCGGTCGTGGGCTCGTCCAGGATATAAATGGTTCGTCCGGTTGCCCGCTTGGACAACTCCTTGGCCAGCTTGACCCGCTGGGCCTCGCCGCCGGACAGGGTGGTGGCGGACTGCCCCAGCTTGATATAGCCCAGGCCCACGTCCTCCAGCGTCTGCAGCTTGTTCCTGATCCTGGGAATGTTCTCCATGAACTGGACCGCCTGGGAAACGGTCATGTCCAGGACCTCGGCGATGGATTTCCCCTTGTACCTGACCTCCAGGGTTTCGCGGTTGTAGCGGGCGCCCTTGCACACTTCGCACTGCACATATACGTCAGGCAGGAAGTGCATCTCGATCTTGATGATGCCGTCGCCGCTGCAGGCCTCGCACCGCCCCCCCTTGACGTTGAAGGAATAGCGGCCCGGCTTGTATCCCCTGAGCTTGGATTCCGGAAGACCGGCGAACAGGTCGCGGATGTCGGTGAACACACCGGTATACGTCGCGGGATTCGAACGCGGAGTGCGGCCGATCGGGGACTGGTCGATGTTGATGACCTTGTCCAGGGCGTCGAGGCCGTGGATCTCCCGCACCGCACCGGCCCGCTCCCTGCTGCGGTACAGCCTCTGGCAGAGAACCTTGTAGAGGGTGTCGATGACCAGGGACGACTTCCCGGAGCCGGAAACGCCGGTGACGCAGGTCATGACGCCGAGGGGAATGGATACATCCACTTCCTTCAGGTTGTTCTCCGCGGCCCCCTCGATCCGCAGGAAGCGGTCCGCGGTCCGTCGCCGGGCCGGCACGGGGATGGACAGGTCCCCGCTGAGGTAGCGGCCGGTAAGGGAAGCGGGATTGGCCATGACCTGGGCCGGGGTGCCCTGGGCCACAACCTCGCCGCCGTGCACACCGGCCCCCGGACCCATGTCGATCACGTGGTCCGCCTCCAGGATGGTTTCTTCATCGTGCTCCACCACCAGCACCGTGTTGCCCAGATCCCGCATGTGCTTGAGGGTATCGAGAAGCCGGGCGTTGTCCCTCTGGTGCAGGCCGATGGAAGGCTCGTCAAGGATATAGAGGACCCCTACCAGGCTGGAGCCGATCTGGGTGGCGAGGCGGATGCGCTGCCCCTCGCCGCCCGACAGGGTGCCGGAAGTCCGGTCCAGGGACAGGTAATCGAGGCCCACGTTGACCAGGAAATTGAGCCGCTCCCGGATTTCCTTGAGGATGCGCCGGGCGATCTCGGCCTCCTTTTCCGTAAGGGACAGGGTGTCGAAGTATCTCAGCGCATCCACTATGGACAGGGCGGTGACTTCGCGGATGTTCATACCGCCGATGCGGACGAACAGCGCTTCCTTTTTCAGCCGCGCCCCCTCGCAGGTGGGGCAGGGCATGACGTTCATGTACTTTTCCAGCTCCTCCCGCACCTGTTCCGAATCGGTTTCGCGATAGCGCCGCTCGAGGTTGTTGAGCACGCCTTCGAATTCCTTGTAGTAGGTGTGGCGGCGGCCCCCATCCTCCTCCCACCAGAACTCCACCTTCTCCCGGCCGGACCCATGGAGAATGATCTCCCGGGCGCGTTCCGGCAACTTGTTGAAGGGGGTCCTGATGTCGAATTTGTACGCCTTGGCCAGGGCCTCCAGGGTAAGGTGGAACCAGCCCGAAAGCCGTTTTTCCCAAGGCGCTATGGCCCCCTCCCTGAGAGACAGGTCCGGATTGGGCACCACCAGCTCGGGATCGAAATACATGCGGGTGCCGAGACCGGTGCAATCGGGGCAGGCGCCGTAGGGATTGTTGAAGGAGAACATGCGGGGAGTCATCTCGGGATAGGAAATGCCGCAGTCGATGCAGGCCAGGGCCTCGGAGAACAACAGGGTTTCTCCCTCCGCAATGGCAATCTTGGCCACGCCGTCCGCATGGTGGAGCGCGGTCTCCAGGGAGTCGGCCAGGCGGCGCTGGATGCCGTCCTTGACCACGAGGCGGTCCACCACGATATCGATGTCATGTTTCTTTTTCTTGTCCAGTTCGATGTCGTCAGCCAAGTCACGGGCTTCACCGTCCACGATGACCCGCACGAAGCCCTCTTTGCGCAACTGGAGCAGTTCCTTGCGGTATTCCCCCTTGCGGCCGCGGACAATGGGGGAAAGAAGGCTGATCTTCGTCCCCTCGGGCAGGACCATGATCTGATCGACCATCTGGGAAACGGTTTGCGACGAGATCTCCTTGCCGCACTGGTAACAGTAGGGGCGACCGACCCGGGCGAAAAGCAGTCGCAGGTAATCATAGATTTCCGTTACCGTGCCGACCGTGGAACGGGGATTTTTGCTGGTGGTCTTCTGCTCGATGGAAATGGCCGGGGAAAGCCCTTCGATCGACTCCACATCCGGTTTTTCCATCTGCTCCAGGAACTGGCGGGCGTATGCGGAAAGCGATTCAACGTAGCGCCGCTGCCCTTCCGCATAGATGGTATCGAAAGCCAGGGTGGATTTCCCCGAGCCTGAAATGCCGGTGATCACCACCAGCTTGTCGCGGGGGATCTCCACGTCGATGCACTTCAGGTTGTGCTCGCAGGCCCCTTTTATGATGATTGAATCGTGTGCCATTTCTGTTTGCTATTCCTCGCGATGCATTGCTCGTACTGTTACAAACCAGCGATCTTCCGCCCGGCATCGAGGAGTTCCTCGACTGTTTCCGGGCTTTCCGCTTCACTGTACAGCCGCAGCACCGGCTCGGTACCGGAAGGGCGGATCAGCAGCCAGGACCCGTCGGTGAAGATATATTTGAAGCCGTCCAGGAAGTTCTCCCGTGCCACCTGGCGCGGACCGACGCTCCCCATAGCTCCGGCACGCAGTCTTTCCACCAGTCGTTCCCTGGCCTGGTCGCTGATGGGAATATCGATTCTCCTGTAGTGGAATTGGCCGATGTCGTCCATGATGTCGTTGAGGAGCCGGCGCAGGCCTTTCCCGGTCATGGCCATGGCTTCGAGGAGGAGCAGGCCCATGAGTATGCCGTCCCGCTCCGGGATATGCCCCTTGACGCCAAGCCCCCCGGACTCTTCGCCCCCCATCAGGATGTCGTGCTCCAGCATCAGCTCGCAAATGTGCTTGAAGCCGATGGGAGTCTCGAACAGCTCGAAACCGTATCTGTCACAGAGCAGATCGATCATGCGGGTCGTGGAAACGGTTTTCACCACCCCGCCGCGCATTCCCCTCCGCTCATGGAGGTGGCGCAGGATCACGGCGAAAATCATGTGGGAAGAGAAATAATCCCCGTTTTCGTCCACGGCCCCGATCCGGTCCGCATCCCCGTCAAGAGCGAGACCGACGCGGAACGGTCCGCCCCTCACCCGTGATGATAACTCGGAAAGATGCTCGGGAGTAGGCTCGGGCGGCACGCCGCCGAAACCGGGGTTCTCCTCTGCATGGATCTCGGCCGTGCCGGGCAACAGCCGGGCGAAAAAGCCCGATCCGGCGCCATACATGGGGTCGACAACGAGGGGAATCGCCGCGGACCGGATAAGCTCCAGGTCCACATAGCGGGCAAGCTGCCGGCAATAGGACTCGCAGGCATCGAAATACGTTATCCGGCCATCCGTCAGGGCATGGCTCAGATCTGCCCCGCTGATCCCCCGGCCGCGGGAAATGTTTTGGACGACCGTCTCCTCCAGCACCCTGGTCGTGGATGGTCGGGCCGGGCCGCCAAACCATTCCTTCACCTTGAAACCATTGTATTCGGGAGGATTGTGGCTGGCGGTTATCATGACACCCCCGCCCGCTCCCGACTCCCGCACTGTCCACGAAATGGCCGGAGTCGGCGCATAACGGTCAGCCAGACGCACCGTTATGCCGTTGCCGGCCGCCACCTCGGCCACCCGTTCGGCAAAACGGCGGGAAAGGAATCTCCGGTCATAGCCGATGACAATCCCCTTTTCCGCCAGGCTGCGCGCCTGCAGGTAATCAATCGTCGCCTGGGCGACCAGCGACAGGTTGTCGAAAGTGAAGTCCTTCGCGATTACTCCGCGCCAGCCGTCGGTTCCGAAGCGTATCCCCAAATGCCGTCTCCCCCTTGAAAAACACTATCGTAACGATCCGGAAATACCGGATGAACGTCACTTTTCAGGCACAGAACCTGCCCGCTTTTCGTGTTTCCCAAAATATGAATTGTCGTTCAGGGGGGGCCGGATTGTCAACATTTTGTTGCTTGAAAATACTGTGGCGGGAAGGTAAAGGCATGGCCGCGAAAGGTGAAGCCGGCGGAATACAATTATGCATTTCCCGCCAGCTGGGCGGATATCACATCGTCAAATCCGGTTTCGATTCCAGCCAGGTATTGAGCATCTCCTTCATGTCTTCCATGGTGAAAGGCTTGGCAAGATAATCATCCATGCCCTGGTCCATGCAGTGCTGCCGATACCCCTCCATGGCATGGGCCGTGAGAGCGACGATGGTGGTGTGGCGACCACTTTCATCTTCCCGCTTCCGGATGAGCCTGGTGGCCTCGACGCCGTCCATCTCCGGCATCTGGTAGTCCATGAAAACCAGATCATAGCTGATGTGCGCCACGGCATCGGCAGCCTCTTTGCCGTTCGATACGACATGCACCCTGCAGCCCAGGTGTTCGAGTAGCGCGCGGCATATCTCCTGGTTGACCACATTGTCTTCGGCTACCAGTATGTTCCATTGATGGGCGGTCCCGCCCGGGGTCCGGGCAGATGAATCGGCGACGGGTTTTTCCCTGTGGGGGTCCGTCCGTGCCTCGTTTTTTCCCACCGCTTCCAGGCGCACGGTGAACCGGAAGACCGAACCTTTTCCCGGTATGCTTTCTACGCTGACCCCACCTTCCATCATTTCGACGAGCTGCTTGACGATGGAAAGGCCCAGGCCGGTGCCCCCGAACTTCCGGTTCGTTGCGCCGTCTCCCTGGGTGAAACTCTCGAAGATGCGGCCCGTCTGTTCCGGCGGTATGCCTATCCCCGTGTCCACGACTTCAAAGGAGATGAGCGCATGGCTTTCCCCCTCGTTCACTGCCGATACGGAAATGGAGATATTGCCCCGGGTGGTAAACTTGACCGCATTGCCCACCAGGTTGACAAGAATCTGCCGCAGTCGCGTCGGGTCTCCGATCACCAGTCGGGGAACACTGTCGGTGAACGAACTGACCAGGGTTATTCCTTTCCTCGACGTCTGCTCCCCGAACAGCCGGCAAACCTCCTCAACCGTTTCCTGGACGGGAAACGAGACCTTTTCCAGTTCGAGCCTTCCCGCTTCTATCTTGGAAAAATCCAGGATGTCGTTGATGATGGCAAGTAAAGACTCCGCGGAGCAGAAGACCGAATCAGCGTATTTCCGTTGCCTGTCATTCAGCTCCGTGGCCAGGAGCAACTCCGTCATGCCCAGCACTCCGTTCATGGGCGTGCGGATTTCATGGCTCATGTTGGCGAGGAACTGGGACTTGGTGATGTTCGCCGCTTCGGCAGCTTCCTTGGCCTTGCGCAACTCGTCTACCGTCCTCTGCAGAGTCGCGTTGGCATCGCACAGTTCGGCCGTCCGCACCGAGACCTGGTCCTCCAGTTGTTCGTTGATCCGCTCCAGCCTTTCGTCGCGCTCGCGGATGCTTTCCAGCATCCCGTTGAAGCCGCTGATCAGCACCCCGATCTCGTCGTTGCTTTCCCTGTCGACCCGGACGGAGTAATCTTTCTCCCCGGAAACTTTTCTCATCACACCGGCAAGTTGCAGGATGGGCTGGGAAATGATTCCCTGGAGAAAGCGGGAAAGGAGAAAGGCTACCAGCGTAGCGCCGGCCATTATCAGGATGACCGAGAGGATCTGCCAGCTGATTCGGTCGAGCAGCTCGGCAACGTCTGACTGGACGATGACCATTCCCAGGGTCTGTCCGTTCACGGTAATCGGCTTGACCGCTTCCAGGGTTCCGTCCAGGTCCCAGAAGGCATCCGAGTCCTGCTTCATTTTCGCCATGATCGATTCGAACGTGGGAATTCCGCCGGGAGAAACTTTTCGGGAAACTGCCGAGGTATGAGGGTTGCCGCCAAAGATGTCGGTGATTGCTCCGGAGACATCCGTTTTCCCGTGGAGCGCCGATGCCCTGGGAGAAATATATCCGGCCAATACCGAACCGTCATTGGCAACGATGCCGGCACCGAGAATATACGGCTTCGCACTAAGTCCGGCAAGGGTTTCCGTGGCGGATTTCTGATCTCTGAAAGCCACTGCAGCAGCACTGTTCTTGCCGATGATGTCGGCGAGCGCATTCAGCTCCTGCCTGATGCCCTTGCGGAAGGATATGGCTTCGTTCGCCAGGAAAGCCACGGAAACGAGCATCACCGCCGTTGCGCTGGTCAGCATGATGATCATCATCAGGTTGTTCCTGATGGATGTCGTGCGAAAGGGATTCTTCATCGTTTCACCTTAGCCGCTTTCCCGGCTCTGCGCTATGATCTTCACCCTTGGCTGTGTATCAGCGTCAGAAGCGCCACGTCGCTTTTACCCGAAAAGCCCGTCCGTCCTGCCGGATGCTGTCCTGGGCGTGTTCTTCGCCCGCGGGCACTGCATATCCGGTATTGAAAAGGTTGTAGATGCTTGCCGTAAGCTCGAAATTCTTCAGCAAGTCGCGACTGAAAAATGTGACGTTCGTCACAAAAAAACCAGGAACCCGGCTGTTGGCGAGTGTTCTCTTGCTGCTGGTGTAGTGCACTTCCAACCCGAGAAATACCTTTTCCCTGACCAAAGGCAACAGCAGGTTCAGCTTGGCCAGGTGGCTGGCCGAATTGGTGAGCCATTCACCCGAGTCCGCATTCTTTCCTTCCTGGAAAGCATAGCTGACCCTGCCCCGGATCCCGTTGTCCCATTTCCCTTCCAGTTGCAGTTCGGCTCCCTTGAGTTCCGCTTTGCCGATGTTCCTGAAGACCATCAAACTGTCCGCAGGATCGGTGACCAGCGCGATAAGGTCATGCACCCTGGTATAGTAAGCGCTGACTGATCCACGCAAACGCCTGCCCAGGTACTGCTCCAGTATCAATTCATAGTTGACGCTCTGTTCCTCGCGGAGCTGCGGATTCGCTTTCTGGGTGGAACCGTCAGCGTAGAAGAGTTCGTAGCCGCTCGGCGGACGGAACGCAGTGCCGAAGAGGAATTTGAGGGTAGTTCGGTCGAACGGCGAATAGATCAGGGCAATTCGGGGGTTCACGGTATCACCGAACGTATCGAAATGGTCATACCGCAGACCTGCGTTCAGGATCAGACTGTCGAAGATCTGGTATTCGTCCTGGAGGTAAGCCCCCACATTCCAGGTGGAGCGCCGGTCGTCCAGGTACATGTCCGTATCGTAATTCTGTTGCTCCATGCGCAGCGCATCCCGGAATTCGACGCCGCCGATGAACTTGTGCTTATCCGTCAAGGCCTTTGTAAGCTGCACCTCGCCAAGGAGCCAGGAATTGCGCGTTTTGTCGATGTTGGTGACAATGCCGTTCCCGGCAACATCGAAACGGTAGTAACCGTCGTAGTTGTACTGGTTCCAGGATAAGCGGCCCATGACATCCAGTCCGCTTTCCAGGGTCCGGCGGTATTTCAGGTCGAGAAAAAGGCTGCTGTCGGTGCTGCTGGTGCCCGGGTCGTTGAACACGGTCCCCCAGGCCGCCGTCGGTATGGTCTTGTCCCGCTTGACGTATGCCCCCTCAAGAGTAAGGTCGCGGTAGGCCAGCTTCAGGAAGGCGCTGCCGGACCTCTCCCCATCGCACCCCCGCGCCCATCCGGAGTTGGTGGCAGGCGAATCGAACTCGGGATAGTAGAGGTTTTGACCGCTGCTATGCAGGAAAGAGCCGGAAAACAGCATTTCCGGACCCGAAGAGAATTTCCTTCCATAGCTCAACCGCCCCTTGTAGGTATCGAAGCTTCCCGCAGCACCAGAAAGCTCCACACCGTTCACATCTCTTCCCCGCCGAGTAATGACGTTTATCACGCCCATCATGGCATTTGCGCCGTAGAGCGTATGACCCGGCCCGCGGATGATCTCGACCCGCTCGATCAGGTCGACATCGACCGCGAACTCGTATCCGGTGTACCCGGTCTGGTAGACGGTATCGTTCTGCCGAACCCCGTCCACCAGGAGCAGCATCCGGGTCCCGTAATCGCCGGCCACGCCCAAACCGCGAATTCCGGTGTACTGGTAATTCCGGTCATTGGTGACCGAAAAACCGGGAACGCTCCGCAGAATGTCGGCCAGCGTGCGGTAGCCGAATATCTTAATCTCGTCGGCAGTCACGATGGTGACCGAAGCCGGCGCCTCGGTCACCGGCTGCTCGTATCTCGATGCCCCGGATACGGTGTCCACCTCGATCTCCATCAGCTCCTCTATTGACAGGGCGGACAAATCCGGCTGCCCAGCCCCGGCGGAAAGGTCGTCCGCGGCTTGCGACGCAGCTTCGGACAGAGCAAGGGGCATCACCAGAATCATGATGAATGCCCGCCGCCTCAGGAAGCCGAACAGGCACGTGACGGCACGTTTCGCCGCTGTCAGACGCGAACAATGTTGACGAGGGAACACGGGACGGATTGTCATTGCTCGACGACCTCCTTAGCCAGCTTCAGAAGCTGTGAACTGATTCTGACGCCCGCACGCTGCGAAGCCGGGAGATTGATCTCGAAGCCGACCCGTTTCCGCGCCAGCACCATATTGATCATCACCCCGTGGCGGGCGAATCCCTGCTGGTCTCCCACGGTCACGACCGGCCGGTTGCGCAGGGTCCTGAGAATCAGCGGCAATGACCTTTTTTCCGACGGGCAGATGAACAGGAGAGCAGCGTTACGGGCCTCATCCGGTCCATCATAGTGCCTGATGATCACTTGCCTACCCTTTACGGTTTTCCCCTTCAGAGCATCGATGGCGCCGTCGGAAGGGTCCCGTCCAAGCACACCGATCGTGATGGTGTCAGCCGGAAGAGAGTTGTCCGGCCATTCTATGAAATTCAGGAAATTCACGATGAAGGCAGCCTTCACCTGGTATTCCCCTGCCTTTCCCACCTCGGCCCTTGCCGGGTTCCACACGCCCGTTGACGATAAAATTGCCACGCACAGCAACGCGGAGCACAGCACGCGCACAAAGAGCGCCCGTCCGCCTTCAACGCCCCGGCATCGAAGACGGAACCCGTTGGTTATCACCGTTCCGTGTAAAAAAAACATGTGGACGACCCTCATCACCACACGATACCCTTCATGTCCCTCTGAAAAAGATTCCAGGCAAAACAAGTACTGTACCTTTTCGGCATTCATTCCCAAGTCTTGAATTTTTGGTGGTGATTCAACGAATTTCCTGTACAGTAGACATGAATGCCCTCTGCAGGCCACCAGCGCCTGTTTATGAAAATATTCTTGTAAGTGGTTTCATTATGATTATCGTCTCAGCAATTGCAAGACGTTTTTGCAGCATGCTTCCAATCCGGCTCGACACCGCCGGATTCCTTGCCGCCTTTCGGATCTCCGGGAAATGAAAACCAACGAGTATTCACGCCTGAAACGGTATTTGCGGTCAAATCGCGGCACGTATTTCGTTGGGGGATTTCTCCTGGCAGCCGCCAACGGCTTCGCCCTGCTGATACCCTGGCTGCTCAAACTGGCCGTCGACAGCCTGGAAGCCCCGGCACGCGCTGCCCGCTCCCCCGGGTTCTACGGCATGCTCATCATCGCCGCGGCCATGGCCCACTGCGTGGTGCGCATCTTCTCGCGCACGACGCTGCTCCACGCCGGGAGGAAGATAGAATACGACATCCGCGAAGACCTCTTCGCCAGACTCATCTCCCTTGATCTCCCCTATTTTTCCAGGGAGAGAACCGGCGACATACTCTCCCGCTTTTCCAATGACCTGACCAACGTCCGGATGCTGCTCGGCTTCGGCGTGCTCAATGTGCTGAACACCTGCATCGTCTACCTCTCCGCCCTGTTCCTCATGGGCCGGATCAGCCTTTTCCTGACCCTGTGCGCCGTCGTTCCCTACCCACTGATGCTCCTCCTGGTAAAGCGGGTGAGCAGACGCATCTTCCACCATTCCAGGCGCGCCCAGGAAGAGCTGGCAGCCCTTTCCAGCCATGCGGAAGAGACGTTCGCGGCCGCCGCGGTCATAAAGTCCTACCGGCAGGAGGAATCGCGCCTCGCCGCATTCAGAGAACTCTCGGAACGCTATCTCGCCAGCAGCATGCGCATGACAAACCTGCGGGGTATCGTCATCCCCTTCATGGCGTCAATGGCGGGGCTGGGAACGCTGATCGTCCTCTTTGTCGGCGGGTCCCGCGTCATTAGCGGCGTCATGACACTGGGCGATTTCGTCGCCTTCAACGGTTACCTGGCCATGCTCATCTGGCCGACCGTGGTGCTGGGGTGGATCCTGAACCTCATCCAGCGCGGCGCGGCCTCCATGGGCCGGTTGAACGCCGTTCTCGAAGCAACGCCGACGGTCGGGGAATGCGCCTCTCCGGTCATTCCGGAAAGCCTGGCCGGAGAGATCGAGTTCCGGGGCCTGTCTTTCGGCTACAGTGGAGAACCGCTGCTCAAGGACATCAATCTCCGGATCAGCGCGGGCATGAAGCTGGGCATCGTCGGCCCGGTAGGAAGCGGCAAGACCACGCTGGTGCGGCTCATCGCCCGGCTTTATCCGGTGGCGGACGGAATGATCTTCATTGACGGGATCGACATCAACCGCCTGCCGTTGAAGCTGCTGCGGGATGCGGTCGGTTTCGTTCCCCAGGAAAGCTTTCTCTTTTCACGGACCATCAGGGAAAACATCGCCTACGGAAAGGAAGTGACAACGGAAGAGGAAGTCAGAAAAGCGGCACTCTTGTCCAGGATGGATGGAGATGTGAGCGGCTTTCCCAAGGGGTACGGAACATTGGTGGGGGAGCGGGGAGTGACCCTTTCGGGAGGACAGAAGCAACGGGCTGCCATAGCCCGAGCGCTGTTGAAGGATCCGGCGGTCCTGATAATGGACGACCCGTTGTCGGCGGTGGACGCACGCACAGAGGAGGAAATCCTGGAGGGACTTGCACGGTACTACGGCAACCGCACCGTGCTCATCGTCTCCCACCGGCTTTCCGCGCTGCGCGGTTGCGACCGGATCATCGTTCTGGATGAAGGGCGCATCCGGGAGCAGGGGACACATGAGGAACTCCTGACCCTCGATGGCCGCTACGCAGCCATTCACCGGGAACAGAATCTTAGGGAAGAGATCGAACGGTTGTGACGAAAAAACTCCCCCTTCCGGACGCGATCGCCGGAAGAGGGAGAACCACAAGATGGGGGAGGATTGCCAATCAATTCTATCCGCCGATGCCCACCGGGATCCCCCGGTCCGAGAAAAAGCGCGCCGCCCCGGCGATCTCGGCTTCGGCATGGGCCGCGAGACCGGTCAATGCATACTTCTCCCCGAGCTGCCGCCACTTGATTTCCCCCAGCCGGTGGTAGGGGAGAATGTCGAGGCTTTGGACGCTTTCCAGGCTGCCCACAAAATCGGCGGTATGCCCAAGGTTCGCTGCATCGTCGTTGAGGCCGGGAATCAGCGGCAGCCTGATCTTCATCGGTATGCCGAGCCTGGAGATCCTGCACAGGTTGTCGAGGATGATCCGGTTTGATACGCCGGTCAGGCGCCGGTGCTCGGTGTCGTCCATGTGCTTGATGTCAGTGAGCACCAGGTTGACATGTCTCAGGATGGGTTCATACGTATCCCACGGCACGAAGGAACTGGTTTCAATGGCAGTGTGGATCCCCCGGGCACGCAATTCCTTCAGGGCCGCCGTCAGGAATTCCGGCTGCGCGGTGGGCTCGCCGCCGGAAAAGGTCACCCCGCCGTTGCTCTGTTCGTAGAACTTGCGGTCCCGCTCGACGATCGCCACCAGTTCCGGCACGGACAGGTAGCGCCCGATGATGTTGATCGCCCCCGCGTAGCAGGATTTCGCGCACCGGCCGCACAGGGTGCACTTGTCGCGGTCGATGGCCAGTCCTTCGCACCCCGGCCCACTGATGCCGATGGCGCCGTGCCCGCACACTTTCAGGCATTCCCCGCAGGCAATGCAGTTGTTGGCCACGAAGATGATTTCCGGCCTCCCCGCGAGGGATTCCGGGTTCGAGCACCAGCGGCAGTGCAGGGGGCATCCCTTGAGGAAAACCAGGGTGCGGATGCCGCCGCCGTCGTGGACGGCGAATTTCTGCACATCGAATACCAGTCCCGAGAGGCCATTCTCCGGTTGGGCTATTTTTTCGAAATCCAGGACCTTTGTTCTCCAGTTCATTGCTGATCTCCAGGTGCCTTCAGGGAACCTGCCGGGCTTCGAAAACCCGGCAGGCCGTCATCGTGCTCAGAATACCTGCTCGGTGCGGGAGATGATGTCGTCCTGCAGGGATTTGTCCAGGGCGGTGAAGAAGGCGCTGTATCCCGCGACGCGCACCACCAGGCTGCGGTAATCGTCCGGCGCCTGTTGAGCCTTGAGCAGCGTGTCCCGGTCCACCACGTTGTACTGGACGTGGAAACCGCCGTTCTTGAAGTAGGTCTCCGTGACCCCGATGAGGTTGCGCAGGCCGCTTTCACCCTTCACGGCGCTGGGATGGAACTTCTGGTTGAGCAGGGTGCCGTTGGAGGTGACTTCGTGGTCCAGCTTGGCTACGGAGTTGACCGTGGCGGTCGGGCCGGAGATGTCGAAGCCGCCGATGGGGGAGACGCCGTCGGCCAGGGGGGAGCCCTTCTTGCGGCCGTCCGGGGTCGCCCCGACCACGCTGCCGAAGGGCACGTTGGCGGACGCGGGATAGAGGCCGGGCTGGAACACACCGCCACGCGGGTTGCGGTACTTGTTGACTTCGCGGCAGTAGATGTTGGCCGATTCCACGGCAATATCGTCGGCGTAGTCGTCATCGTTGCCGTACTTGGGAGCGCGGTTGATGAGCATCTGGCGGATGTTCTCGGCTCCTTCGAAGTCCTTGTCCAGGATCGACTTCAACTCCGGCAGGCTGACGGCCTTCTCGTCGAAGCAGATTTTCTTGATTGCGGCCAGGGAATCGCCGGCATTGGCCACGCCCACACCCTGGGGACCGCTGAAGTTGTAGATGGCGCCCCCTTCCTGCAGCGATTTGCCGCGGCCGATGCAGTCTTCCACCAGGCTGGAGAGGAAGGGAAGAGGCACTCTTTCGCCGTGGGCCAGGTCGACCATGTTGTCGGCGTGGCACATGAGGCCTACGAAGTATTCGGTTTGTTTGGCATAGGCGTTCATGACGTCGTCGAAGCTCTTCATTTCGGACACATCGCCGGTCTTGAGACCTACCTGGGCGCCGGTGCGCGGGTCGAAACCGTTGTTGAGGGTCAGTTCGATCACCTTGGACATGTTGAAGAACGCTGCGTCGTGCCAGCCTTCGGTCTTGCCGCCCACCTGGGGCTCGACGCAGCCGATGATGCCGTAGTCGCGGGCGTCTTCCAGGGTCAGGCCGCGCGACAGCAGGGCCGGGATGATGGTGCGGTCGCTGAAGTAGGCCGGCACGCCCAGGCCCATGCGGCTGACTTCGGCCGCCTTCAGGTAGAGCACGTCCGGGGTGCCTTCATGGATGCGGATGGAGAGGGAGGGAGCGTAGAGCCTGGTGTTGGCGGCGGCCTGCAGCAGCATCAGGGACAGCTCGTTGGTGGCGTCCTTGCCTTCCCGGTCCTGGCCGCCCACGATGATGTTCATGAACATGGGATAGCCGGCGAAGGCCTGGGTGGAGACCTCGTCGCGCACCTTGTTCAGGCCGTTGAACTTGAGCCAGAGCAGGTCGAGGAGTTCCTGGGCCTTTTCAGCCGGCAGGGTGCCGTTGCTGGCCTGGTAGAAGGGATGGCAATACTGATCGAAACGCATGGGCGAGATGGAGTGGCCGTTGGATTCGATCTGGATCACCAGGTGGATGAACCAGAAGGACTGCACCGCCTCAGGAAAGGTTTCCGCGGGCTGGGCCGGGACCTTGCGGCAGATGCGGGCGATTTCCAGCAGCTCGGCCTTGCGGGCGGCGTCCTGCTCGGCCGCGGCCTTGCGTTCCGCCTCGTCGGCGAAGCGGTTGGCAAAGGCGATTACGGCCTTGTTGGCGATGATGGTGGATTCCAGGAAGTGCAGGGACTTCATCTGGGCGGCATCGGCGAAGTCGAATTTTTCCTTGGCCTTTTCGGCTTCGGCGATGATGCTTTCCAGCCCCTCTCGCATGACCTTGCCGTAGTTGGCCGAGATGTGGCCGACGCCGTTGTAGAAGTAGTTGCCGACCGTGTAGACGACCGCGTTCTGGGCCTCCAGCGCCTCCGGCTTCATCAGGGACGCGGCATACTCGTTGTTGGTCTTGCCTTCCCAATAGGGGAACACATCCTCAGCCAGGGCCTTCTTGACCTCTTCGCTGATCAGGAAGACGTCCGCCGAGCGCTTGGCCAGGCGGTCCAGCTCCCCTTCCAGCCACTTGCAGGAAAATTCGGGGTAGACCGGGGCTGAGCGGGGCATGCTGCACTGGTTGCCGACGATGAGCTCGTCGTCGTCGATGAAAATCGTCATGTTGGTCAGGATCTTTTCCAGCGCCTTGGCGCGGCGGATGCTCATGGGCAGGGCCTCGGTCTCCTGGTAGGACTCGGTAATGAGCCTTGCCCGCTCCGCGCAGATCTCGGGGGTGGTTGCCAGGAAACGTGCCTTGATGCGCTCTACCCGCTCGCTGGGGCCGTGGTTTGCGACGGATGGATCAACTTTCATCTTGGATGCCATGGTGTGTTCCTCCTTTGCTCTGTCTGTGATGCGCTGTTGGTATCGGATACGGTCCCGACTGCGACCGTCAGGCTTCAAGCTAAATGGTCTGCTGCATTCAAACGCTCCTTGATCAGGCCATGCGCCGGATCATGGTCAACCTGTACTACAACTTAGTTGAATGACCTCGCTGAAACAATCGCTACAAGGCGCCATATTTGTCCCCCGAAATAGTGATTTTCACATCACTACGACCTTGCGTCTTTTTTTCCTTTTGCATGAAAGGATGCCTATGCTATTACGAATCGAGGATTAATTTGAAAAGTGCTGCGCTCTGTGGGAAAAACCGGCAAGACCGGTCCGGTTCTCCGGCCGGAGGTTGACGCATGGCCCAAAAAAGAATTCAAATCATCGATCTGATCGAAAAGGAAGTGCTGGAAGAAATCGTGCGGGATTTCACCAGGGCGACACGGGTGGCTTCGGTGCTGGTGAACCTGGACGGCCAGCCGATCACCCGGGAGCACAATTTCTGCAGGCTGTGCAAGGACTTCTGCCGCTCGACGCCGGAAGGGCGGACGCGTTGTTACGCCAGCGACCGTTTCGGCGGCGAGGAAGGGAAGAAGCTCGGCAAGCCCTTCATTTACAAGTGCCTCAACGCCGGTCTCATGGACAGCGCAACGCCCATCATCGTCGAGGGCTATCACGTGGCGACCCTGGTTATGGGCCAGGTGCTGACCAAACCCCTCTCCCTTGAGGAGGCGCTTGAATGCGCCCGCAAGATCGGCATCGAAGATGTCGCCGGCTTCCTGATGGCCCTCCACGAGGTGCCGGTGATGGGATACAAGCGGCTGCAATCGATAGTGCGGCTCATGAACACCATTGCCAAAACCATCAGTTCCCTCGCCATCCAGAAATACCTGTCACAGAAGGCGAGCCAGAAAAACCTCCACAACATCATCAACAGTGTGTCCGAAACAATCGTCTCCACGGATGCGGAGGGAGTGATCACCCTCATCAACACGGCAACGTCCACCATGTTCGAGCGCGATGCGTCCTCCATCGTCGGCCGCCCCATTTTCGACCTCTTCAAGAAGCCCGACGCTTTCAGGAAGTATCTCTGCGGCAGGGGAACGCGCAAGCCGCTGGATCCGCCACTGGTATTCGAAGCCCTTCGAATGGATGGACAGACCTTTTCCGTGCAGGCCTCGTTCCAGAAGAAATACCGCTCCCGGCGGGAACCAATGGGTTACGTGGCCGTGCTCCGCGATGTCACCCGGGAAAAACAGATAGAGAAAATGAAGGAGGACCTTACCGGGATGCTGACCCATGACATGGGAAACCCGATCCTTTCCATTCAGCGGGTCCTCGAATTGCTGCTGGACGGGCACCTCGGCACTCTCAACGACAAAGGGGTCGACCTCGTGTCCCTGGCGCTGAATTCGAACCAGAAACTCTCCGGCATGGTGTCGAATTTCCTGGATATCTTTCTCGACGAGTGCACCGGCCTCAATCTTGGCCGGGTTCCGGGAGACATGGACTCGACTCTCGTGGAAAGCATCAGGCAGGTCGGCTTTTCCGCCGATGACAAGCAGCTCGCCGTCCATTTCGAGCCGGGCGAAGCCGGTGTCCGCATGCCGGCCGACTGGAACCGCATCCAGCGCACCTGCGTCAATCTGCTGGAAAACGCCATCCGCTTCAGTCCGCCCGGAGGCAGCATTTCCGTGAAGGCGCGGGAAAAGAGCGGCGGCGGAACCGGCAGGCATGTGCTGGTGTCCATCGATGATGAGGGAGCGGGAATCGACAGGGAAAAACAGCCGCAGATTTTCGAGAAGTTTTACACTACCGGCCCGCGGAACGGCACGGAGCGGCGCGGGGTCGGCCTGGGGCTGACGTTCAGCAGGTTGGTGGTGGAAGCCCACGGCGGGTGCATCTGGGTCGAATCCCCTTACAGGAAGGGAGGCCGGGAGGTATCTGGCTGCCGCTTCCGCTTCTGGATCCCGGTGGCCGAAGGTGGCAATCCACCCGCGAAAATGGAGGAAAGGGATGAGTGAACTCCGGCCGATCACTGTCTTCATCGCCGACGACCACCCCATTCTGCGCATCGGCCTCAGCATGTACCTGGAAAAGAATGAGCGCATCCGCATTGTCGGCGAAGCCGAGAACGGCTTCGACGCGGTGAGAAGCATCAGTGACAACCCGCCGGACGTGGTCCTGATGGACATCGACATGCCGGGGCTTTCCGGCATCGAGGCCATCCGCGTGCTCAGAAAAACCCTGCCCGACCTGATCATCATCGTGCTTTCGACCTATACGAAAAAAGAGTACATCCAGGAAGCCATGTATGAAGGGGCGAACGGCTATGTGGCGAAAAACACCAAAATCGACGAGCTGATAAAAATCATTGCGGACTTTGCCGAGGGTCGCGCCTGTCATTCGCCCTACCTGCTCAATCTGGCGGTAAAGTGGCAGCCTCAGGAAGGCGACGGGGAGCGCGACGAAACCCGGTTGCTGACGAAAACCGAGATCCGCGTGCTGCGCTGCATCGCCCAGGGCAAGACGAACAGCGAAATCGCCCGGACCAACTTCGTCAGCATCGAAACCGTCAAGACGCATGTGCAGAGGATTTTCAAAAAGCTCGAGGTCGGCAACCGCATGGAGGCCGTGGCGTTGGCCCGGGACAAGCGCATCATCTGAAATTTCTGCCAAATGCCTTGCGGAGAACATGATTCTCTGCGACAATCCTCCAGTCACACCTTCTTCGCGTTTTATCCAGGGCATCCATGCATTTCGGCGGAATCTACGAAGACGAAATAGTCGGCAAGGCCTACGACCGGCGGCTCCTGGGCCGTTTCCTGGCATACCTGGCCCCTTACCGGAAGCTTGCCGTCGCAAGCCTGCTCCTGCTGCCGCTCATCGCCGCAGCCAAGCTGGCCCAGCCCTGGCTCCTCAAGATCGCCATAGACGGCCATATCGTCAGCGGCAGGATGGAAGGGCTTCCGCTGCTGGCTTTCTGGTATTTCACCCTCATTCTGGCAGACGGTTTCCTGACATACATCGAGATCTATCTTCTGCAGTTCATGGGGCAGAAGGTGATGTTCGACATCCGCACGGGGCTGTTTTCCCACATCCAGCGGCTTTCATCATCTTTCTTCGACCGCACCCCGACCGGCAGCCTGGTCACCCGGGTAACCAGCGACGTGGAAGCGCTGGGCGAGATGTTCACCGCCGGAATCATCTCCATCGTCGGCGACATCCTGGTTCTGGCCGGCATCGTGGGCATCATGCTCTGGATGAACCCCAAGCTGTCATTGGTCACCTTTTCCGTGCTTCCGGCACTGTTCTATATCGTGTTCGCCTTCCGCAACAGGATGCGCACGTCCTTTCGCGAAGTGAGGGCCAGGCTCGCGAACATGAACTCCTTCCTCGCGGAATGCATCGGCGGCATGGCGGTCGTCCAGCTCTTCAACCGCCAGAATAGCGAACAGGGCGAATTCACCCGGCTGAACGCCGCATACCGGGACGCAAACCTGCCGGTCATTACCTGGGATGCCGCGCTCTTCGCCGCGGTGGAAGCGCTGTCATCGGTAGCTGTCGGACTCATCATCTGGTACGGAGGGGGCGAGATCATCCGCGGCTCGCTCACGTTCGGAGCGCTGGTGGCTTTCATCCAGTATATTGAGAAATTCTTTTCCCCGATCCGCGACCTGTCAGCCAAGTACTCCATCATGCAGGGCGCCATGGCCGCCCTTGAGCGGATATTCGGCCTGATGGACATGGAGAAATCCCCAGGCGAAATCCCCCTCAATCCCTCTTTCGCAAAGGGGGAAGCTCCAAACGCAAACCATAATGTACGCCCCCCCTTGACAAAGGGGGGACGGGCGGAATTTACTCCCGTCGAAACCATCGAATTCCGTGACGTCTGGTTCGCCTACAACGGTGACGATTATGTGCTCAAGGGTTTCAACCTCAGGATTCGGAGAGGAGAAAAGATCGCTCTCGTCGGCGAAACCGGCGGTGGGAAAACCACCGTAACTCGCCTGTTGTCAAGGCTTTACGAAGTAAATCGGGGAAGCATCACCATGGACGGCAGGGATATCCGGGAAATGCCGCTGCAGGCATTGAGGAACAGGATCGGGGTGATCCTTCAGGATCCGTTTCTGTTTACCGGAACCATTGCCTACAACATTACTCTGGGTGACAGGGACGCACGGGACGGGATGGAAAAAGCGGCGGCATTGGTCGGGGCTGACCGTTTCATAACGAACCTGCCCCGCCAGTTCGAGGAGGAGGTGAGGGAAAGGGGGGTCAACTTCTCGGTCGGCGAACGGCAGCTCATCTCCTTTGCCAGGGCGGTGGCCTTCGATCCGGAAATCCTGGTGCTCGACGAAGCAACCTCAAACGTGGACAGCGCAAGCGAACGGCTGATCCAGGAGGGGCTGAAGGGTCTCCTTGCGGGGCGCACCTCGCTGGTGGTCGCACACCGGCTGTCCACGATCAGGGACGCTGACAGGATCGTGGTCATCCACAAGGGGGAAAAGGCGGAAGAGGGTAGCCATGATGAGTTGATTGCGAGGCGGGGGCTCTATTTCCGGCTCTACCAGCTGCAATTCAAAGACTGAAACAGCAAATCCACCGCGGAACCATGCGAGACAGGCCTCGACAGCAGGCTAACCCTTGAAAGACTCGAACGCCTTCAGGTAATTGAGCAGGACCCGGTTGCCTTCCCCGTCTATTTCCAGGAACTCGATACCGACACCGAAATACTTGTCGTCGCGCGGTTCGGAATGCCTCACCTGGCCCTTGAGGTCCACGAGATCCTCCTCCAGTCCGATGGTTATCATCAGGATCTGGCCGGGTTCGAGGTGATTGTGGGTTTCCAGCAGGATCCCTTTTTCACTGATGTTGAGTGTTCTCCCCATTGCCCGGGTCACTGTCTCACCCTTTTGATTCACGAGGACATAGTCCAACAGGTTCAGGGAATCCATACGTATGTACCGGCGCACGCCGTTTTTCATCCTTCCCCCCAAAACGGTAAAATCGGAGATTTGACGGAATGTTTCCTGGAGATACTGCATTGCATGGCCGGCAGCCAGTCAGCCGGCGGAATCCATCTGTAAATCATATACCATACTTTTTCAGCCCCGTCACCAAATGTAATCCTTTGCCGCCGTTCTCTTGTCATGGCCGAAAAGCACATGAAACACCCTCAGTTTCTTCAGTTTGAGCGGGGAAAGGGACCCGAGGGGAAGGTAGACTATTTTTTTATCCATCCTGGCGGCGATCTGTCGGAAGCAGCTTCTCGGTGGCCGGGCAGCCACGTACACCACATGCTTTTCCCATGAATAATCCAGGGCGGCCAGCAGCAGAACCTCCGCCTTGCCCCTGGCAAACGAGTAATCCCCGTCCTTCCATACGTCGTACATGCGGCGGGGGGGATAGGAAAGCATGAAGCCGCCGTATTCACAGCGACAGATCCCCGGACCGACGATGTTGTCCGCCGGCACGGTGCCGTAGAAAGCCATGTCCGACTCCTGGTCGTGCTCTCCCAGCCAGGTCATGGCGTAGGGAAACCGTTCCTTCCCCCGATCCTCGTCGAAAATCACCACGACGCTCCCCACACCGCCCTGGGCCCGCTGGTTTTCCCGCACGTAGATCTTCCCTTCGTGCAGATTGCGCAAGGTTTCACGCATGTCGATACCGTCCAGGAGCGATGCCGAAAACGGCTCGACACGGCTCCGTTCCTCAGACAGCAGCAGGGCTCCCTTTTTCTTGAGGAAGCGGCCGTAATCCTCGATGAGCAGGTCTTCCGGGGGATAGGAGCAGATCAACGGATCGTCGAAGCCTTCCAGCCATTCGCCGGGCCGGCGTTCCCGTTTCCTTTTCAGGAACTGGAGATGGGAAAGGCTCTTTTCCCGACGCCGGGAGCGGGGCCGGAACCGGATTCGCCTGCTTCCCGCCGCAATGTCCTCGGGCCGGAGACGGAGCGTCGCCAGGGATGATTCCTCCTGCTGCCAGGGGTAAAACGTGGCAAGCCGGTAAAAGGCATAGGCAAAATTATCGTCGACGCATCCCCGGGCCGACGCCAGCATCTGGAACAGTTCAGGCAGGAGATTGCCGGAGGTCAGGGCGTAATTGCGGGAAAATCGGAAAAAGGCCCGTTTCTGCCATAAATGGACCGCTTCCCCTGTTTCCTGTCGGTAGTGCCGCGCGGCCTCCTGGAACAGCCGGTAAATAGCCCGCTGCCGGTCGGGGCTCTCCCCGCCTTTTGCGCAATGGTGGGCAGACCGGACAATCGCATCGAGCAGCACCCGCTCTTCCGGTGCATCGCGCCTTCCCCCGCTGATCAGCTCGAACGCATTGAACCTCTTGCGCAGTGATTGGCAATCCGGTTCAGGTTCCGGCGGCAGCGGACTGCGGCGGAGTTCATAGAGAGCCGACAGGAAGGGGAATTCGCCCAGTATCTCGCGACAGGAGTCAGGATGGAGGTTGTACAGGGCGATCCCCTCCCGGTTGACCCGTTCCAGGGGAGCAGCCTGGGGCATGCCGAAAAAACGCTTCAATCGCTCCAGGTGGGCCATGCCGCAGACCAGGAGAATCCTTTCGTGCCGCCCGGCAAGCTCCCGGAGGCGATACGCCATTCCCCGCTCCCGCATCAGGTCTTCCTTTTCCGGCGCCACGCCTCCGCAAGCATTCAGGTATTCACGATAGTAGGCGGCAAGCCCGATGCGGCGGATTGCATAGGCGTCGGGCAGCGGCTCTTCGTAAGAGGGGTATTCATCGAGGTCCACATCGATGCAGGCAAGGGGTATGTTCCGCTCAAGGGCCAGACGAGCCGCCTCAACCAGGGGATCGGCCGGCTCGATCATGAGATGGACTGCCTGGCGGCTTTCATTGCCCCGCGTCCGGGCTCGGCCCGTCTCGTAGCGGATTACGGAGATTTCGGGAAGACGGCTGACCCCCCGCTGGAAAAGGCTCTGCAGGGTCGTGGGAAGTTCGATGGCGATGCAGTCCGGCTGAACCCGCTCCACGGCCTTGCGCACCAGGGCGGCGAACTCCATCTTGTAATGGAGAACGGGCAGGGCATGAACCGGCCCGAATTTTTCCAGGTACAGTTGCTGGGGCATGGTCTTTCGCAGGGTCGCATCCCGGGTTGATCCGTCAGCGGTAATGCAGTGCCTCTTCTCCCAGAATCCTCACGATGGCGCATTCGATAAGATCGGACAGCTCCCCGCCGCCGGTCTTCATCATCTTCAGCGCATAGCGGGCGATGTTGATGCCGTCGCGCACGGAATAGAGCTCGTCGGCGGCGTGGGCGCGCTGCAGGAATTCCACGACGTACCGGAGTATGGCGTCGTCGGCAAAGGGGAGATTTTCCTTCAGAATCAGAAACTCCTCGTCGGCTTCGGGAAAGTCGATGTATATCTGCGGCTGGAGGCGCGAATGGATGTATTCCGGGATCTCGAAGGTCGAAGCATCCTCGTTCATGGTCACCACGATGCGGAAATCCCGGTGAGCCGGGATGGTGAGGCCGGTGATCACCGATTCCACGTAGCGGCGGTCGTCCAGGAGCGGCGCCAGGGAGGCCCAGGCCTTTTCGCTCATCCGGTTCCCTTCGTCCAGGATCAGGACCCCGCCCTTGAGCATGGCGGTCACCAGGGACGAAGCGGCGTACTGTATCCGGTTGTCCGGTCCGATGACCGGCGTGACGATGAGATCTTCGGGACGGGTATCCATGGTGGCCTGGAAGAGGTAGACGTCCCTTCCCAGTTCCCGGGCCGCAGCGTAGGCGAGGGTGGTTTTCCCGACGCCCGGCTTGCCGATGAGCCGGGGGTTGAAGGGGATGTCCCGCTCGTCGATGACCATCCAGGCGGCCAGAAGCTGGCGGAGGATCTCCTCCTGGCCGATCCATTTCAGCAGCAGCGTCGCGGGATGGCCAAGGGAAAGGGTAATGCCGTCGATGGTCACGCGTTCCATAAATCCTCCTGTTCCGGAATTTTCTTTGTACCATACAGCGCCGAAGAATTGCAAACGCTCCGGTTTGACCGTATACTGGCACTACCTTCCACCGGAGGAGGCCTGAATGGTAACCATAGACGAACTGAAACGGCACTACCTCTTCACTGAAGAAGACGCCGGACTGTTGGCTTCCATGCAGCAGCTGGTCGAAGCGAACAAGCAAACCATAACCGATGAGCTGTACGACTACCTTCTCGGCATGCCGGAAACCGCGGCCTTTCTCCAGGATGACGCGGTTCTGCAGCGGTTGAAAACCGCCCAGCAGGCCTGGCTGATGGACCTGTTCTCGGGCAAATACGACAACCACTACCTGCGCAAGCTGGAAAAGATCGGCATGGCCCACGTGCGGATCGGCCTGAACGCCCACTTCGTGAACTGCGCCATGAACTTCGTCCGCCAGTCCCTGGTGGACCTGATCCGCGAAAACTATGCCGACCGGGAAATGCGCCGCAGGATGACCGACGCCACGGAAAAGATCCTGGACGCCAGCCTGGACGTGATGAGCGCCTCTTACCTGGAAGAGGAGCTGAAAAAGGAATTCGTCTCCCACCACCTCGAGTCCAAGCTGATCCGGGCCACTGAACGCTTCACCTACGGCCTGAACCTGATCCTGGTGCTGGCCCTGGCCGGGGTTTCCATCTCCGTGGTAGCCCAGTTCTCCTGGGATTTGCTGCACATTTTCCAGGGGAACATCGAAAAAGGAATCCTGAGCGCTCTCGGCACCCTGCTGATCCTGTGGATGATGATCGAGCTCATGGGCAACGAGATCAAGAACCTCAAGGGAGGGAAATTCAACATCCTGGTCTTCATCGGGGTCATCATCGTGGCGCTCATCCGGGAAGTCCTCATCTCAACCCTGCGCCACGATCTGCTCGAGACCCAGATGTTCCTGGCGGGAACGCTCCTGATCCTGGGAATCGTCTATTTCCTCGTGGCGAAGAGCCAGAAGGACGGACAACCGCACTGAGAACCGGATATGCGGAAGCGGCATAAGAGTAAGGGCGAAGCTAGTTTTCCGCATCGCCCGGGTTTATATGCGGATTCAGGTATGATGAAGCGTGCAACTCCTGCTATGCGACCTTGGGATTCGGGCCGTACCGGTTCTCTCCGTTCTCGCTGTCCAGACACAAGAATACCAGATTGACAAAAGGAAATAGAAGCCACCATCCACTTCTACCGATATCATGCATGCGGCGGACCCCCACGGCAATCCCGGGAACCAGAACTGCCAGTCCGTAAATGACGCTGGCAGGATTGCTCAGCGCCGTTCCAATCCCGAGTATCCCACCGATAAATCCCAGCACGAAACCCATGACGAAAGAGATGATGATGTTGAAGAGAAAGAACATCCAGTATTCTTTCCTCCGCGCCCTGCCGCAAAACACCGCATATTTCTTCAGCACTTCCAAATACCAGGTCATAATTGCTCCTTTCCATTGAGTTTACGTAATCGGGTTGCACCCATGCTGCCAACCCATTCGGATATCGCTTGTTGCGATTTGATCTTTCGTGCTCCTAATTGTCGTAAAGGAGCTGAAATCTGGCCAGGTCAACAGGGGAGCCTGGGGGGAGCCTGGGTAGAGTAGAGAGCAGGGTCTCCCCTGCCCTCCCTCATCAAACCGTGCATGCGGTTTTCCCGCACACGGCTTTCCGATGTTCTTCACGACAAAGCATGCGCTTTCGTCCAGCCT
>JAVBWB010000016.1:0-86601 GCA_036677645.1 Geobacteraceae bacterium
ATCATACACAACCAAGCTTACTTCGTCAAGAACTTTTTTCAACTTTTTTCCGGGGCCCTGCTTCCCTACCCGGCTCTCCTGCCGCCGCCCCGAAAGGAAGTAGCGTTATATCAAACCCGGCCGCGGGTTGTCAACCCTCTTTTATCGATTTTTTTCAGCGACCAGAAGCCTGGTGGAAAAGCCCATACATATCGGCTCAGTTGACAATGGTCGGTTGTTGTGTAACCGTGTTGAAGCACATGGATCATTTGAAACCAGAGGAGATCCCGAATGAAAAACAGACCAGAAAACCTGCTGTGGGATACGAAGCGGCTCTATGCATCTACGGCGTCGCCGGAGTTGGAGGCCGATTTTACCGGCGCAGAACAGAAGACATTCGAATTCCGCGCCAAGTACGCAGGCAAAGTCGCGAGCCTTGACGCTGCACAACTGAAGGAAGCGCTCCGGGAACTGGAAATGCTGCAGGAAACTCTGGTCAAACCCCAGACGTATGCCTATCTTCTCTTTGCGGCAGACAGCGAGGACACGGAAAACAAGAAATTATCGCAACGGGCCATGGAATTCGGCAACCGCATGTCACAGGAACTGCTGTTTTTCGAACTTGAGCTGATTGCCCTCGGCAAGAACCGTTTCCTGGAATTGGCCGGCGACACGTCTCTTTCCGGCTACCGGCATTTCCTCGAAAGTCTCCGGCGCTACCGGCCGCACACGCTGCCGGAACGCGAGGAGCGGCTTCTGAAAGAAAAGAGCCTGACCGGCGTGGAAGCTTTCAGCCGCCTCTTCGACGAACTCTCTTCCTCGTTCCGCTACCAATTCGACCTGGATGGAGAAACGCACGAGATGACCGGGGAAGAACTCCTCGGTTTGCTGCATCACCCGGACAGCTCCGTGAGGGAGCGGGCTTTCACGGCCTTTCTCGGCAAGTTCCAGGAACAGAGCATTCCTTTCAATGCAATATTCAACAATGCGGCGCTCGACCACGGCCAGGATATCGAAATCCGCAACTACCGGGGAGTGATGGAGCCGACTCACCTGGCTAATGAACTCGCTCCGGAATCCGTCGAACGATTGATGACAGTAAGCGAAGGCAACTACCCTTTGGCACAGCGCTATTTCCGTCTCAAAGCTCGTCTGCTCGGCCTGCCCAAACTGAAGAACACCGACATTTATGCACCCGCACCAGGCAGCGAACGCAGATTCTCATACGAAGAGGCGAAGGATCTCGTTCTGGAAGCCTATGGGATGTTCTCCGGCGATTTCAAGAAGATTATCGGAGGATTTTTTTCAGAGCAGAGAATCGATGTGCTGCCGCGCCCCGGAAAAAGCGGCGGCGCGTTCTGCATGGGAAGTTCACCATCACTTCCCCCGTATGTTCTGCTCAATTTCACCGGGAATCTGCGCGACGTGTCCACACTGGCCCATGAGCTCGGCCATGGGCTCCATTTCACCCTCGCGCAGCGCCGGACCATGCTCAACTATCACGCCCCCCTGCCGCTCGCGGAAACCGCGTCGGTGTTCGGAGAGATGCTGCTGACCAGGCTGCTGCTGGAACGCGAGAACGATCCGAAAGTGAAAATTTCCCTGCTGTGCGCGAAGATCGAGGACATAATAGCCACCACGTTCCGCCAGGTCGTTCTGACCCGCTTCGAAGAGCGGTTTCACTCCTCGCGGAAAAACGGTCTGCTCTCAAGCGAGGACATAGGCTCGTTCTGGTGGGAGGAAAATGCCAGGCTCTTCGGTGACTCGGTGACGATGATCGAACCTTACCGGTGGGGCTGGAGCTACATCTCGCACTTCATACATTCACGTTTCTACTGCTATTCGTATACCTTTGCCGAGCTCCTGGTCCTCTCACTGTTCAACAAATATCTCACGGAAGGCGAATCATTCGTCCCAAAATATGTATCCCTTCTGGAAAGCGGCGGCGCCCTTTCCCCTGCTGACACGGTACGGCCCGCGGGAATAGACTTCAACGACCCCGGCTTCTGGCAGGAGGGATATGACGTCCTGAAAGGACTGATAGGTGAACTGGAGAGCCTGATCTAGAGGCGGCTTGACGGTACGGATGGGGCGGTCAGGTTTCCTGGACCGCCACCAGGCCGGCGCGGCCGGGAATTTCCGCCATCGAAAGCCGGCACGCCGGGGGATTGCCCTGTAGCGCCTCCACTGCCGCTTCACCGAGGGTTACAAAACGCGCACCGCTTTCAGCAAGCCGCTGCAGCAGCTCGGAAAAGGTCCCGGCAAGCCGCATCCCCTCCATCTCCGCATGGATGGTGTGCACGTTCAACCCCGGACGGATCCGGGAGACATAGTAGTCGTTTACGGAAGACTCGGTTATCCCTTCCATGCCCAGCAGTTCGTCCATGGTCGGAAGGGTGGTGGGAACCTGCAATGTCTCGAACCGGCTGCCGCCCATGATCGGGAAAAAGGGATATTCCCCGCGCGCGTCGCTGCAGTACCGGAGCCCCATTCCGTCCTGGACCGCCAGAGAGACGGCGGAAACCGTCCAGCCCGGAGCTGCCGTCGTATCGGCATCCCTGTCGAAGACGATACGGAACGCGTCACGCGCCCGCCCCAACACTTCGGATACCGTCGCCTCATTCATGTGCGGCAGATTGTCGTGCCAGTCCACGTGGTCCCAGGCGTGCACTCCGATCTCGTGCCCCTCCAAAGCCACCTGCTTCATTACGCCCGACAATTTGCCGGCTATCTTCGGTGCAGGCAAAAGAGTCCCGTAAAGAAGGGTTTTCAATCCGTAGGTGGACGGGGCATTGGTTCGCAGCATCTTTTTCAGAAACCCCTTGCGGGTGAATACGCGGCGGATCGCCTTGCCTGAATTGTCGGGGCCCATGGAAAAATAGAATGTGGCTTTTATGCCGTGTCGATCGAGTAGTTCCAGAAGACGCGGCACTCCATCGCGAGTGCCCACGAACGTGTCCACATCCACCTTTAGCGCAACGCTTGAATCCGTCATCAACGGATCTCCCTTCCGGGGATGTTCCCTTCACCGGCCCGGTCTTGCGAGCCAGGATCGAAGCCGGCGCCCAAGCATCTGATTCTGGACACGAATACATCCGCATCCATCTCTTCAGCCGCTTCAACCTGCAATGAGCGTATCTCCAGCAATCCTTCACCAGTTCCCACCAGCATCGGCCGGTTCGACACGATGACCCCGGGTTCAGCTCTTCCCGGTTGCGGCCAGGCCTTCCACAGGAAAACCTTTTTTCCGTCCAGGAAGGTAAAAGCGCCCGGATAGGGATGGGTCACTCCCCGCACGAGGTTGTAAATCCGGACCGCGCTCATTGTCCAGTCAATGAGTCCGTCAGCCGGCTTGCGGCCACCGAAGTAACTCCCCTTTGACAGGTCCATCGGGACCCGCCGTGCCTTCCCGTCGCGAAGCAGCGGCCAGGAACGGGAAATCACCCGTACCGAAGCTTCAGTCACTTTCCGGAACACGTCGAGGGAAGTGTCCTCGAACTCGATGACCACCCTCTCCTGATCGACAATGTCCCCTGCATCCGGCTTTTCAACCATATGGTGCAGGGTGGCCCCGGTTTCGGTTTCCCCGTTTATCACCACCCAGTTGACCGGGACTCTGCCGCGGTATCTGGGAAGCAGCGAACCGTGCATGTTGAGCGCACCCTGTTTGGGCAGGGAGAGGATTTCATTGCCGATCATCGTGCGATAATAGAAGGAAAACAGGTAATCCGGTGCGATCTCCCGTAAAAACCCGATATTGTCCGGCTGGTTGATGTCGGACAGGATGCAGGGGATCGCCCTCTCCCGCGCCAGTTTTTCCACGGAATCGAACCATATGTTCTCAGTCTCCGAATCCGCATGGGTGAAAACTGCCGCGACATCCGCACCCTGCGCAAGCAGCTCCTGCAGGCAGCGGTATCCTACATTGTGATAAGCACAGACTACAATTTTCGACGTATTGGACATATTCCGATTCACTCCTTGTTGCCGAGTAGCCAACAGTTGTTCTACTTCATATTCAAGTTCATTGCACCAACAAAATTGCCCTGACTTCACCTGCGGCTCACCATGCATCCTGAAAGCAGCAGCTTAGCAGAAGCCTTGAATGTATACACCTGGCGCGTTTCCGCAATGAAGCCGCCAGAAACATACCTAAAGCTTTCCTTGCCAATCGCCTGTTGCATGCGCTGTCAAAACTGTTATACTGCGTCGCGTATTTTTCAGTCTTTCCGATCACAAATTCACAGGATAAGGGAGCATGCCATGATCAGGAAACTGACTTTATTGGCAGTCATGTTGTTTATTGCGGGATTTGCCGCGAATGCCTTTTCAGCCACGCAGCCCGGCAAGAGCGACACGGTATTCAACCGCAGGTTCATTCCGAAACTCAAGCCCATGATGTCATATGACCAGATCGTCGGGATGGTGGGAAACCAGGGAGCAAAGACCGGGGAGGAAAAAAACGGCGCCGCTCCAATCATCGGCTACCGCTGGCACGGAGGCAAGAAATCAGTCCTCAGCATCAGGATTTCCGGCGGGAAACTCATGGATGCGACCATACTCGCACCAAACGGGCATACCTACCATATCGGCAGGAAAGGTGACGTAAAAAATCTGGGAGACTGACGGGTGTTGCGGAAACAGCGGGCATTGCACGACCATTCACGCCCGACCCGTCTTTTTCCCTGAAAAGAACAGTCCCGCCACCTCGGCGAGCAATTCCTGTTTCCATCGGGCAATGACAGCCGGATCGACACCGTATTCGCGTGCCAGTTCAGGCAGGCTCTTTGCGCCGGCCAACGCCGCCCAGGCCACCGTGGCCTTGAATTCAGGGCCATCCATTTGTGCTTTCGGCCGCATGTGACTACCTCCTGTCCCCGCTGAAATATTTCACCGGTTTCATATTTTCAAACCGGTCGGATGAATTCCGACGCCGTTTTCTCTTGAGAGCAGGCACTGCAGCCTGGCACTCATTGCTACGTGTCCTTCACAGCACCCTTTTCTTATCAGGCAGTTTGAAGCTGAAATCTGTGATAACGGTCACGTCTACAGCCTCTGTATGAGAATATCGCACAGAATCCGATCCGGCCGACACGTGCGCGAAAAAAAACCCGGGAATTTTTCCGGGCCTTCAGTCTCACCGAAATCATTGGCATCGCCGGTTTTCGCCGGACGTGCGTGTGAAAAAACGCTACGCTTCTTTCTCCACCGGATAGATGACCAGGTGGCGGTCAGGTTCCCTTCCCACGCTCTGGGCAACCAGCCCGAGGCTGGAAATATAACGGTGCTGTACCTTGCGCAATGCCGGACGGCGCGGCATCAGAGCCACCTCAACACCCTCCTCGACCGCTCTCCGCACAGCTTCTTCCGTTTCCTCCACTGCGTCCCGGATTTCTTCCTCATCCATTCCCTGCACCAGGTTGAAGATCTTCTGCAGGAGACGGCGGAGTTCCGCAGTCGTGTTTCTCTTGATGTAGTGGAGTGGAGCATCGGTCATCCGCGTAATCCTCCTGAGTCCCATGTCATCGGCTCGGGAACGGAGCGCAATGACCAGATCCGCTGACTCTGCGCGGTTGGCAATGCGGATGTCCAGATCCAAGTCCCGTCCCGCCCTTTCCAGGAGTTCCCGGTTGACGCCGTGGGGGTAGATGCGGACCGGACCGCTCGGCACGGGCGCCGGCCTTTCCGGCGCAGCCTCGCGCTGGCTTCTCGGCCTTCGAGACTGCTGTGCGTCGGGCTGCGCCTCCTCCACCCTGATCTGACCGTCCTCGGTCTGTTTCCTCTTCTCCCCCCTCGCCTGATAGCCCCGCAGAATAGTGTCCACCGCGGCGCCCGTATTCTTGTGGACAATAACCTCGTTGCGATCGGCCATTTCCACCAGGATATCGAAGGTGGGAGGCGCCTTCCTTTCGTTCACGGTCTTGGTGGTCCCCCGGCGGCGCGCTTCGTCGTCACCCAGGGTAACCGTCTGGACTCCGCCCACCAGGTCCGAGAGTATCGGGTTCATGATCAGGTTTTCAAGAGTATTGCCGTGGGCTGTGCCGATAAGTTGCACCCCACGCTCGGCAATGGTGCGCGCTGCAGCAGCCTCGGCCTCTGTCCCTATCTCATCGACGATAATAACCTCGGGCATGTGGTTTTCCACCGCTTCGATCATGACCGCATGCTGACGATCCGGCCGCGGGACCTGCATCCGGCGCGCAGAGCCTATCCCCGGGTGCGGTATGTCGCCATCACCGGCAATCTCATTGGAAGTGTCGATAACAATGACCCTCTTGTGGAAATCATCAGCCAGCACGCGCGCCATTTCCCTGAGCTTCGTGGTCTTGCCCACTCCGGGCCGCCCCAGAATCAGCAGGTTCTGCCCGATCTCGATAAGATCGCGCAACAATTCGATCGTGCCGAAAATGGCTCTTCCGGCCCGCAGCGTGAGGCCTATTACGGCTCCCTTCCGGTTACGGATGGCCGAGATGCGATGCAGCGTTCGTTCGATGCCTGCCCGGTTGTCGTCGGTGAATTCCCCCACCAGAGCAAGGACGTGGGACAGGTCTTCATGGCTGACCGGCTTTTCGCTCAAGCGGACAACGCGCTCGGGGAAACGGGCCTCGGGCAGTCGGCCGATATCCATCACCACTTCCACCAGCTGTTCCAGGGGGAGTTTCCTGAGCGCTGTCTGCACCTCTCCCGGAAGGGTCGCAACCAGCAGGTATATGTCGTCCGGCGGGCTTGCGGTTTTTTTTCGGGTTGTGGTCATGTGAACTCCTCTTCAAAAGAACGGTTTTACCGGCTAGCGGTCAACACATCCGCTCCCTGGCGTCGATTCCAGTATAGCACAACGAATTCAGCGATTTCACCCCGTCACCGCGTGACTGGAGGACCCCACCTGCAAACTTCCAAAATGACGATGAAATTTGGAGAATTGACTGACTCAGGTACGAGGGCATCGGATTCACCGCTGTTTTTGCCGGCACCTGGAAATGAGAATGGAGATTGAAGCAATTTCTGATCAAACGGCAAAACCCGCATCGGTTTCAATCGGGAATGCCATCCACTGCTTGCGTTTATTCTTGCAATCCTGCCTGCACCCGGCTGGCACGATGGTATTGGATCAATTCAGCTATCTGCAAAGCGAGTCTTCATCATAAGCCGCCATGCCGGAAATCCTTCCCCCTCTGGGGCTCGATTTCGTTTCAGTGGGTATCCACCTGTCAGTATTGTGGTAGGCCACAATTCTTCCCTTCCTGATGAGACCGTCCAGCAGATGGCTTTCTACCACCCCGGCAGTCTGGTCCACATAGATGACTCGAATCAGCATTCACCTTCCTCCCCTGCTCATATCAAGCTTGAACCCGCTGCACTGCCGGGACGTCTCGGAAATCTCTGAAAGTTTTTTAGCGTTTCCTAACAGTATACAAGCAAAATTTTCCGTGTCCAGAGGCGCAGGGCGCTATTGAAACTTCCTCATGATTTCCGCGGCAGCCTCCTCGATGGCCTTGTTGGTCATGTCAACCACCATCCATTTAGGATGCTCGCGATAGAGCCTCCGGGAGAACAGCAGTTCCGATTCGACGATATCATATTCGGTGTAACGGCCGCGGAGATTCTGTTTCAGGTTCCGCATCCGCGAAATGCGGATTTTTATCAACTGCTGGACGTCCAGTATCAGGCCGACGATCCGTTCCTGATCGATCTGGAAAAGCTGTCCGGGAGGATCAAGTCCCTCCACGAGCGGAATGTTGGCCACCTTGTATCCCTTGCCGGCGAGATACATGGAGAGGGGGGTCTTGGAAGTCCGTGAAACGCCGATCAACACGATATCCGCCTTTTCCAGGTCCTGGGGATTCTGTCCGTCGTCATGCTTGACCGTGAAGTTGATCGCATCCAGGCGGTGGATGTAGTCTTCGTCCACTTTGTAGATGACACCCGGCATGCGCCGGGCGGGAAGACCCAGGAACTCTTCCATCTTCTCGATGATCGGTGTGATGACATCGAACGATTTCAGTCCGCGACGCTCGACCTCGGCGTTCAACTCCGCAATATGGGCGCGGTGCATGAGGGTGAACACGATGAGTCCCGGACGCTTTGCCACATCCTCGACCGCTTCCCTGATATCGTCAAGCGTCTTCAGGTAGCTTTTCCGGTGGACCTTGACGTCGCTGGTGTCGAACTGCGCAAGGGTTGCCTTGATGACTCTCTCGGCCGTTTCTCCCGTGGAATTGGAAAAAATGTATATGTGCTTCGTCAATTTCATTGCGCAACATCCTTTTTACACAAATTGTCAGGGTCTGCAGATTCAGCCGATTTTTCGTCCCATCCCGAGTCCTCTTCCCTCGCCATGATTACGGCTCGACTCAGGCGGATTTCCGGTGTGCCTCTGACGGTAAAACCGGCTTCGGTCGCAACGTGGATGGTCCTCTCAAAACTCTTTTCCGACACATGCACAAGCGGTTCAGCAAGGAGGAAAAGTCCGCCGGGTTTAAGGAAACTGCGAACATCAGCCAGAAACGAGTGCTGATCCGGTACCTCGTGAACAACCCAGAACGCCAGGATGAAATCCGCATCCTTGTGTTCACCCAGCGTCAACGGCAAGGCGAGATGGCAGGTGATCCTATCGGCGACCCCCTTCGCCCGGGCCTTTCGTGCAAGAGCCGCCAGCATTTCGGGCTGAATGTCGATAGCGGTTACATGTCCTGAAGGTCCGACCATCGCGGCTAAGGGAATCGAAAAGAATCCCGTGCCGGCCCCCGCATCGATCACCCTGCTGCCGGGGTGCACATATGGCCCGAGCATGTTTTCCGGGTCATGAAAAAGCCTGCGCAGGGGATTGTCGATCGCAAACCCCAGCCACCACGGGCAAACCATCTGCATTCCTCTCTGTCGGAACATCGTGTTTCCGTCTGGTCCGGAATCTCTCGTAGTGTTACTAAGCGGTTACGGACGCTGAACACACCGCGTGAACACCCGTGCGCGCCGTCATCATGCCGCCGACGGCCAATTTCCCTCATGAGAGGGGAACCGGAGCCACGCTAGCACCTTGGCAAATCTTTTTCAACACTGAAAATCCTCTCCGGCCTTTTTTTGGCACTGGAACAAAAAGGCATAATCCTTTACTCTTGGAGTGCGGACCCGTGAAGGAATTGACTTGGAATCGAATCAACCCGGACGCAAGGAATCGGACCTTTGATGACAAGGAATGTCGGAACGACAGTGAAAGAGATACTGCCGGCGCTCGGCCACCGAAACTACCGGTTGTTCTTCGCCGGACAGGGGTTGTCGCTGATCGGGACCTGGATCCAGCAGGTCGCCATGAGCTGGCTGGTGTACCGCCTTACCGGCTCGGCCTTCCTCCTCGGGGTGATCGGCTTCACCAGCCAGATTCCCAGCCTTGTCCTTTCCCCGGTCGCCGGCGTGCTTGCAGACAGGCTGGACAGAAGACGGATTCTGATCGTTACCCAGGCCGTATCCATGTTGCAGGCATTCATCCTTGCTGCTATCGTACTGCTGAAAGGTGTGGAAGTCTGGCATATAATCGCGCTCAGCATCGTTCTCGGGATCGCCAACGCTGTTGACATGCCTGTCCGTCACTCATTCACCGTAGAAATGGTCGATGACAGGAATGATCTGGGAAACGCCATCGCCCTCAACTCGTCGATATTCAACGGAGCCAGGCTGATAGGGCCTTCCCTGGCGGGCATACTGATTTCACTTTTCGGGGAGGGAATCTGCTTTCTCATCAACGGCGCCAGCTACATCGCGGTAATCGCGGCGCTGAAAGCGATGAATATGCAACCGCAAGCTGAAAAAGCGGAGAGCGGGCCGCTGCTGCTGGAACTGCGTGAAGGGTTCAGTTACGCATGGCACAACGGGCCGATAAGATCGGTCCTCATGCTGGTCGTATTGGTGAGTCTGGCGGGAATGCCCTACACCGTTCTGCTTCCCGTGTTCGCCAGCCAGATCCTCCATGGAGGCGCCCATACGTATGGCTTTCTCATGACCGCATCAGGCGTCGGGGCTTTCGTTGCAACCATCTACCTTGCCTCGCGACGCGGGACAACCGGCCTGTGCCGCGTCATCTCGGGAGCAGTGGTGGTTTTCAGCATCGGGCTGGCCTCGTTTGCCGTAAGCCGCACCCTCTGGCTTTCCATCCCCTTCCTGTTCGTAACCGGTTTCGGGGTCATTGCCCAGCTCGCATCGAGCAACACGATCCTGCAGACTGTTGTCGAAGAAAACAAGCGGGGCAGGGTCATGAGCCTCTACACCATGGCGCTCATGGGAATCGCGCCCCTGGGCAGCCTGCTCGCCGGCTCTCTCGCCGTCGCGATCGGAGTAACGGCAACCCTTCTGTCAGGCAGCGCAGCATGCCTGGCAGGCGCATTGTTCTATTGGCGGAAACAGCGTGAAAGCAGAATGCGGCACTGCTGACGCCATCGCCTGAGAAACCCCGGCGGCCTGCCTTGCCAACAGGTCCGCCCCCCTCCTCCCCCGGCTGCCAAGCTCTTACCGGCACATCAATTTGTAGGTCGCTTCATTGAGAGAGCCCGGGGTAACGGGATATTCCTTCGGCGCGTCTTCCCGCCGGATCAGCCCGAGATAATTCCCTTCCGAGTCGTAGGGATCAGACTGGATTTCATACAGCCGATGTGTCGCGCAATCGGCCGCGAACCGGATCTTGACCCCGCCGATCCCCTGGTCCGGGTTGACGTAATGCCATCTTGCCCAGATGCATGGCCTGTCCTGGCAGGAAGCGCGTGAAAGGTAATCAAAAGAGGCTGTTATATGGCTGTCTTCCCAATACAACCGCCAGTTCGCCGAGACTGGTGATGCAGCAAGCATGATAATTGCAAAAATGGTTGCTGTTCGCACGATTGTTCACTCCTCTGATTGGCTGTGGCCGGTGCCTTCACTACAAGTATACTCCTTTGCAGCATCAAAAGTGCGGCAGTCCAGCCCGAACTTCCGGCTGATATTGGTCCGTGGAACCGGTCTTGGATAATACGATCTGCCACAACTGGTTGGCCCGCGCACGGAATGCGCCCGCGCAGGACAGGAGATAGAAGCGCCACATCCTATGGAACCTCTCACCGTAACGGCTTGCCAGTCGGGGCCAGGAGGCTTCGAATCTCCGCCACCACGCCATGAGGGTCTTGTCATAATCAAAACCGAAATTCTGCCAGTCTTCGATCACGAAAAGACCTTCGATTGCCGCAGTGATCTGAACTGCCGAAGGAAGCATACCATTGGGGAAGATGTAGCGTTCTATCCAGGGATCCGTGGTCGTAACTGAAGTGTTGCCGCCGATGGAGTGGAGAAGAAACAGCCCCTCCCGCTTCAGGCAACGGTCCACGACCGTCATGAAAGTCCGGTAGTTTTTGTGCCCGACATGCTCGAACATTCCGACGGATACGATGCGGTCGAAAGATCCGCTGGCGGCGCGATAATCCTCGAGACTGATCTCCACCGGCAAACCCGCGCATGCGGCCCTTCCGATGCGGACCTGGTCCTCCGACACCGTTATCCCGACCACGCTGACGCCGAATCTCTCGGCAGCGAAACGGGCCAGCCCGCCCCATCCGCAGCCGATGTCCAGGAGACGCATCCCCTCCGCCAGCTTCAGCTTGCGGCAGATCAGGTCGAGTTTGCGCTCCTGGGCCTCATCAAGATCGCGGGAGCCGCTCCAGAAGCCGCAGCTGTACATCAGGCGCGAATCCAGCATGGAATCATACAGATCTTGACCGATATCGTAATGCCGCCTGCCGACTTCGAATGCCCGGCTTGAGGACTGCCGGTTAATCAGTCGTGCCCTGATCGCGGCGGCCACCATTCCCATGGTCCTGATCCGGTGGTCGATCCCCGCCCTGAACAGGCGGCAGACCAGCTGGTCGATCCGCTCGCATTCCCACCAGCCGTCCATGTAAGCCTCGCCGAGACCGAGTGAGCCCTGGGCGATGATACGCCTGAACAGGTCGCGGTTGCCCACGCAGATGTCCCAGGACCTGCTGCCGTCGATAACGACATCTGCCTGGGCAAGGAGTTTTTCGATACGCTTTTGGAAGCATGACATATTCGATCCCCGCCACGTTACGACCGTCAGGCGCTGTTTCCCGACGTCATCGCTTCAAAACCTGCAACGACATCGAGGAGCTCCTCGGTTATGGCACTCTGGCGCATGTCGCGGAACAGCAGGTTCAATTCATCCAGCCTCTCTCCGATGTTTTTTTCGGCAGCCTGCATGGAGGCGAGACGGCTGGCATTCTCGGCCGCCATGGACTCGGCAAGCGCCAGGTACAGCGAGGCGAACAGGGAATGGCGGATCAGCAGGGAAAGCAGCCGGTCCCGCTCCATGGTGTGGCAAGGTATGGTCGGGCCTGGCCACGGTCGCGCGGTCAACTCCCGCAGGCGCTCCCGATCGAAGGGCAACAGCATGAGGAAACGGGGGGCACATACCGCCCCATAGGCGAGCCGGTTGTGGAAGACGGCAACCCTGCCGATCTGCAGCCGCGACCGCCACGCATCAATGGTCAGGAGAACCGCATTGACCACGGAAAGAATCCCCGTCACCGAAACCGGCGCGGAATGGACCTCGTCCACCTGCTCGCCGGATTCCGCCAGTTTCGCATGGGCGCGCCCGCCGACACAGAGGATGTGACGGGACGACACGCGCGGCTCGAGCCGCACCAGGTGTTCCAGGGAGAAGGCAACGATCTGTTCGTTGAAGCGCCCGCACAGGCCCTGGTCCGACCCCAGAATGACAACTCCCAGGCTGCCCGGTTCAGCCGCGGGTTGCCGGGTTGTTTCGGCTGCCGCATTGCGCAGCAGGGCCACCAGCCCCATTTCGATGGTGCGGGAATAATCGGCAAGCGTCTGGATCGCCTTCTCCTGTTTGCGGATGCTCACCGCGGCCAGCGTTTTCATGGTCCTGACGACCGATTGGAGAAGTTCGACAGTTACGATGCGCGTCTTGACGGCTTCAAGTGACGCCATTCTGTTCATTTCCTCCAGACAGAAGGGGAAGCGGCAGGATTGCTTCCAGGATCCTGGTCCTTTCCTCCCCGCTCAGCTCATCACCCGCTTCGATACGCAGGCAGAGTTCGGGGAGCGATTCAGTCATCGTCCGCCGCACGTGCGTTTCGGCTTCCGACACCTGCTCCACGGGAAGACCGTCGAAAATTCCGCCCGTAACCGCAACCAGGACGGCCACCTGCTCGCTGACCCGCAACGGGTCGTACTGCCGCTGTTTCAGCGCCTCCCGCACCCGTCGGCCCCGCTCCAGGACACGGCGGGCCGATTCGTCGAGCCGGGCGCTGAAGCGGGAAAATGCCTCCATCTCCTCGAACTGGGCATAGGATAGCCTCAAGTCCCCGGCAACCGACCGGAATGCCGGAAGCTGGGTCTTGCCCCCCACCCTTGAAACCGATTTCCCGACATCGACTGCCGGAAGCACACCTTTCTGGAACAGGTCGGGAGAAAGGTAGATCTGGCCGTCGGTGATGGAAATGAGGTTCGTGGGAATATAGGCGGACAGGTTCTGCGCCTCGGTCTCGATTACCGGCAGGGCGGTAAGTGAGCCGCCGCCATGCTCTTTGTCCAGTTGGGTCGACCGCTCCAGGAGCCGCGAGTGGAGGTAGAAGATGTCGCCCGGAAACGCCTCGCGCCCCGGCGGCCGCCGCAGCAGGAGGGAGAGTTCCCGGTAGGCGCGCGCGTGCCGCGTCAGATCGTCGTAGATGATGAGAACGTCGCGCCCCTGCTCCATGAAGTATTCGCCCATGGTGGTGGCCGCATAGGGAGTGACATACTGGAGACCCGCGGATTCTGAACCTTCCGCGACGACAACGATACAGTGCCCCATTGCGTCATGCCGCACCAGCTCGTCCACCAGCTTGGCGACCGAAGATCCCTGCTGTCCGACTGAGCAATAAATGCAAATGACGTCCTTCCCTTTCTGGTTGATCATGGTGTCGAGGATGAGCGCCGTCTTGCCCGACTGGCGGTCACCGATGACCAACTGCCGTTGCCCCCGGCCGATGGGGATCAGGGCGTCCACGACTTTGATGCCGGTCTGCAGGGGTACGGTCACCGGATCGCGATGCATAATGGCGGGCGCATCCCGCTCAACCGGACGCCTTTGGGAAACATGCAGGGGTCCATGATTGTCCAGGGGATTCCCGAGAACGTCGATGACACGCCCCAGCAGCTCCCCGCCCACCGGGGCATCAAGCACCCGCCCGGTGCGCCGAACCGTGCATCCCACCTGGAGGGATTCGCTCCCGCCCAGCATGATGACCCCCACTTCATCCGGGTCGAGATTGAAGGCGATGCCGAACACACCTCCCGGGAAGCGCACCAGTTCATTGGACTGAACGCCCGGAAGACCTGAAAGCCTTGCAATGCCCCCGTTCAGATAGTGCAGCGTGCCTGCGTCCTGAAGCCGAACTTGGGCATGATGTTCGCCCATGACGCGGTTGAACACTTTCGAACTTTCGGTGATGAGCGAATCAGTTTCCATTGCCCTCATTTTTCACGCAATTTCCAGCTCACCTTTATGAAAGGGGATCGAGGAAGATTTCCCCAGTGCATCGAGGAGCCTTTCTTCAAGGCCGTCAATGTGTTCCTCCATATTCCAGGCCAGAGACCTGCCGCCGGAAACAATCTTCACGCCGCACACCAGGGAAGGCTCCGTTTCGAAACGAATATCTGCTGCTGCTCCCAGGCTGTTCAGTGCCCTGGCGATTGCCGCCCGCCCTTCGCTACCCAGTTCGAAGGCGCTCTTCACGACAATTTCCCGGTCTGAAGCCCGGAAGTGCGCGACCAGTTCTTCACGCTCGCTGCCGCCCAGATCATGAATCCGCCTTTCCAGGCACACGGCCATACGTTCCTCGAGGAACGAGTCGGCCATCTCGTTTACCGCCCTCCGGGCAACGGCGCAGGCTTCCTCGCAGACATGTCGGCGCAGGGAGCGGAGGAAAGTCTCGCGCTCAGCGCGTAACGATTCCTGCCATTGCGATCGGCTTCTGTCCGCCTCTTCCCGGGCGCTTTCCAGAAGCTCATTGCGGAGCGCTTCTACCTCAGCCCGTGCCTGGGCGCGCATTTCCTCCCTTCCTTCCGAGAGTTCCCGGACAAGGTCCTCATAACGTTCACGCTCATACCCGGCGTCCGCGATTTTCCGCGTTGCGGTATCGAGCCTGCCGGCAATTTCCGCTTCCCGCCGGTCCATGGCCCGTACGATCGGTCCATAGAGAAAACGCTGCAACAGAACGACGAGCACCAGGAAATTGATTATCTGGGCGATGACCGTAAACCAGTCGGGTCCCATGCGCTGTCCTCACGGATGTTCGATGACGAATTTCCAGAACGGGTTTGCGAAGACCAGGATCAAGGCCACCACGAAGCAGTAGATGGCCAGGGACTCGATCATGGCCAGGCCGACGAACAGGGTCCGGCTGATGGTGCCTGAAGCATCGGGCTGCTGGGCAATGGCGCTCAGCGCCTGCGCGACGGCGCGCCCCTCTCCGAAAGCCGGCCCGACGGAGCCGACGGCCATGGTGCCCCCGGCCACCACAATGGAAATCATGCCGATTAGTCCGATGTTGTCCATATCCGCTCCTTCCTCGAAAAATCAGGTGTTAAGGTTGAAGGCTGAAGGAGAAGAACCTTCAGTCTGCGAAACCTGTGTTCTAGCTTTTCCCTTCAGTCTTCAGCCTTCAGTCTATTATCCTGCCTTTCTTTTCTCATCTTCCACTCGCTTTTGTACCGACGTGGCGGAAGCGATGTAGACCATGGCAAGAACAGCGAAGATATATGCCTGGATCAGGCCGATGAGCAGCCCGAGCGCCTGCATGACCATGGGGAAAAAGAGCGGCGCGATACTCAGCAGTATCCCCACGATAATGGTGCCGCTCATAATGTTGCCATAAAGGCGCACCGCAAGTGCAAGGGTGCGCGAGAACTCGCCGATGATCTCGAACGGCGCCATGAAGACCGAAGGTTTGACATAGTGCTTCAGGTAGCCGAGCAGACCTTTCTGCCGCACACCGTAGAACGGCACGGCGATAAAGACGCAGCTGGCAAGGGCTGCGGTAGTGGATAGAGAGCCGGTTGGTGGGTGGAAGCCCGGGATGATCTCCAGCGTGTTGGAAACAGCGATGAAAAGGAATAGCGTTCCTACAAACGGGAGATAGCGGCCCGGCTCCTGCCGGCTGGTGGCGCGGATCTGGTCGTTCAAAAACGTCACCAGCGTTTCCATCAGGTTCTGACAGCGGCTCGTCTTCCCCTGGGAGGTCAGCCTTCGCGTTACCAGCCATGAACCCAGGGAAAGCACGACCATGACCACCCAGGTAAAAACAATGGTGGCATTGAGCGTAAACGCTCCCCTCTGCCACAGGATCATGTTGTCGGGACTGAGTTCCATATCATCCTCCCCGGCTTCAGGGAGTCCCGAAAGGGGCAGTCCCCTTTCCGGGCGCGAACGCGCGGGCCATCACGAATCTTGTCACCACGAAACCGGCTAAACAGGCAAGAATCCTCTCCCACCTGCCGTCCATGATCAGGTAAAACCCGGACAGCGTCACCAGCAGCCTGAGGACAAAGCTTCCGAGCATGAGTATTCCCGGACGTTTGCTTGCTGCCAGTTTCCGCACCGTGAGCCAGAGTCCCCCGAAATAGAACAGGCCCAGCGCCAGGCCGGCAACGACGGCAAGAGACAGGTTTAATGCCGATGAACTCATGGCGGGAGTCTCCGTATCCAGTACGATACCATTCGAAATCCCCCTATCACAACGGGGACCAGGGGGGATCTGTCTTTACTCATTCTTCGAACTATGGGTGACCCAATACCAGGCATTCAGACACCCCAGGATGAGGCCTCCGAACAGCAGCATCAGGGTCCAGGAAAAACGGCTCGGCCAGCGGCCGTCAAGCCAGATGCCGAGAGCAATGCCCAGCAGGGTTGGAATAACCACCGACCAACCCACTATCCCGAAAATGCTCAAGCCGAACAGCAGGCTGTGATCCCTTTCGCGGCGGGCGGCCAGCCGCCGCTCCTCTTTCGCGGCGATGGTCCTTTCCATCTCCCCGGGCGTTCCGCGCCCGTCGTTTTTCACAGGCTCAGCCACGACCCTTTCCCCCCATCCTGACGAACTTGACGACAAGATCGGCTTCCAGTCTCGCCAGAATCTCCCGTGCCTGAAGCTCCCGGGAATCAAGGGTCAGGAACCGTTCCCGCACCGCCTGACGCAACTGCCCGAGGGGGACGCCGCGCACGGCGTTCCGCGTCGACACCGAGACCTCGGGTCCGCATTTCACCAGGATGCCTTCGTCGACGGCAAGGAACTCCTCCTCCCCGGCTTCGTCTTCGAAGGAGAGCAGACCCGGCGCCAGGGCGGCTACGAAATCGATATGGCGCGGCAGCAGGCAGAAGGAACCGTTTTCCGCCTCGGCCGTCACCTTCGCCACTTTCTGGTCCACCAGCATGCCGGTAGGCAGCAGCACTGTGAGTTTCATGGCTTTCTCGCCTCGTCGACCGTGCCGATCATGTACAGCGAACTTTCAGGCCAGTCCGAAAACTCGTCGTTCAGTATCCGCTCGCACCCGTCGAGTGAATCTTCCAGCCGCACCATCTTCCCGCCGTGCCCGGTGAACTGTTCCGTGGTGAAAAACGGCTGGGTGAGATAGCGCTCCAGCCGCCGGGACCGGTAAACTACGGCCCGGTCGGCGGCCGAGAGTTCCTCCATCCCGAGCATGGCGATGATGTCCTTCAACTCCCTGTATTCGGCAAGGTTCCTGCGGATTTCCCGGGCAATCCCGTAGTGACGGCGGCCGACGATGTCCGGTGAAAGCATCTTCGAACCCGACTCCAGCGGGTCCACGGCGGGATACAGGCCTTCCGCGGCCCTCTTGCGGGAAAGCACTATAAGGGCGGAGAGATGGGCGAACGTGTGCACCGCGGAGGGATCGGTGAAGTCGTCGGCAGGCACGTACACCGCCTGGATCGAGGTGATGGCGCCATTCGACGTCGTGCAGATGCGCTCTTCCAGTTGAGCCAGCTCGGTTCCCAGGGTCGGCTGGTAGCCGACCCGCGAGGGGATCTGGCCCAGCAGGGCTGAAACTTCGGTCCCGGCCTGTATATAGCGGAAAATGTTGTCGATGAGCAAAAGGACGTCCTTCTTTCTGTCGTCCCTGAAATATTCGGCGATGGTCAAGGCCGCATGGCCAACCATGAATCTGGCCCCGGGCGGTTCGTTCATCTGGCTCAGGATCATCACCGTCTTTTCCAGCACGCCGCTCCGGTCCATCTCCCGATACAGCTCTTCCGCTTCGCGGCAGCGCTCGCCGATCCCGCAGAAGATGCTCACCCCCTCATGAACTCCCACCAGGTTGTGGATCATCTCGGTGATGAGCACCGTCTTTCCTACTCCGGCGCCGCCGAACAACCCCGCTTTCCCGCCCCTTTCCAAGGGGGCGAGCACGTCGATCATCTTGATGCCCGTTTCCAGGATCTCCGGCGAGGTTACCAGTTCGGTCAGCACAGGCGGCCTGCGGTGCACCGGACGATGTTCGCTGCAGACCGGCTGATCCCCGCCGTCAATGCTTTCTCCAAAGACATTGAACATCCTGCCGAGAAGCGCGGTCCCGGTGGGTACGGTAAACGGCCCCCCGGTATCGATCAGGACCGAACCTCGCGACAGGCCCTGGACAGGCGACAGCGCTATGCCGCGCACCGTCTCATGGTCCAGGTGAGCCAGCACCTCCACCTGCATCCCGGATGCGTCGGGCGCCATGAGACGGTTATGGATCAAGGGAATCCGGGCCGGAAAGCAGACGTCGATCACGCTGCCCCGTACCGCCACGACTTCGCCGATGTTCCCGGCCCCGGATCCAATGTGCCCCCCCGTCGTGCCCATGGTCACCTTTCCACCGGAAATTAGAGAAGCTTATGTGTATCAGTATACCGTAGATTGAAATAAAAAAAGCCCCTACCGGGTGCGGGTGGGGGCTTGGCAACGAAGAATACGGGCAACCATTGTCCGATGCGGTGTCCAGTGTCGTTACCTAGTACTGCATGCTGATAAAAATGATTGACCAAACGGCGACATTTCAATGTAACTGTCCACGGACCCTGCCAAAGCAATCGACTTTTCGGTAATGGTGACCAATCCCATCCGGGACAGGTTCCCGCAGCAAAGGTCTATGCGGTCCTCACTCGCCTGCAACCGTTCAGACAGTTCTTTCCGGAAATCCTGCCATCTGATGATCCCGTTTTCTGCGAGGTGATCTATGAAGCGCACATCCAGCGGCACCAATTCGGCAAGGATTTTCGGCAAACTCGGGTGGGCCGCGAAACTGTTTCCACCTTTTGCGGAATTGGCCAACAAAGCAGCCCATTTCGCAATGAGTGTCCCGTCGTCTTCCACCGCTGCACCTTCCAGAATCGGCAGGAGGGTACGAAAAGGCACGGCATTCGGCTCGGTTTTCGACGACGCAAGAATCTCTTGCGCTTTTCCGAGCATGCGGAGCTGGTTCTTTAGACGGTATATTTGTTCACTGTCGCACAGGAGAAAATCCAATTCCTCGGTCGCAGGCCCGGCAAGCTTGGCAAGAAATCCTTTTGCAGCATCTCTGGAAGTGGATAATTCAGCATTTGCCCTATCTCTCAAAACGGATTCCATTGATTTTGCTCCTTTACTTTCGGATTCGGTTTTTTCTTGCGGTTCCTATACCGCTTGTATCCGGCAGCAGGGGGTGGCGCCTTTGGTCTTGCTGCCCATACTGGTTGCATTCTTTTCCGATCTTACCTTTACCATTTCGCCCACGATGCTTAACGCAATTTCTTCGGGAGTTTCGGCGCCGATGTTCGTGCCGATGGGTGAATACACGCGTTCGAGATCCTGTGTCTCAAAGCCGTGACTCATGATTTCTGCGTAAACGAGATCCCGCTTGCTGCGGCTGCCGATCATGCCGATGTACGCCGCATTGCTTCTCAGCACCTGCTCAAGCACATCCTTGTCGTAGAGGTGTCCCCTGGTGACGATTACAACGTAACTGTCCCCGTCGATCTCAAGTTCGGGCAGTTTTTTGAAGGATTCGATGACCCGCAGCTCGATCGGTTCCGGAAATCTCTCGCGACTGGCGTAATCCGGTCGGTCATCGATGACCATGGTTCTGAAACCGACGCTCTCACTCAAGGGAGCGATCTTCTGTGACACATGCCCGGCGCCGAACAGGAAAACCGTGCCGCCCTGCCGCAGAGGCTCCACCAGGAAGCGGTGTTCGTCGAATGCTTCAGAATGGATGGTGATTTTTGCCGGGCCGGCCAGCAGTTTTTCCAGCAGGTATGGATTGCAGCTTATGCTGCCGGTCATGTTCTTGCCGGCATCGACCAGACACTGCTGCCTGTCGATACCTGAAGAGCCCGGACTATTCCCCAGCAACGTAATCATCCATCCCTTTGTACCCTGCGCCACGATCTTTGCGGCCTCTGCGTAGATCTTCTGGTTGTTTTCATCCAGGGCATCGATGAAGTCGATCAATATTTCGCCCGATCCTCCGCAGATCATCTCCGAAGCAGCTGCGTCTCTGCTGGTAAGGTCAAAGGACTGGATCACCGTTTTCCGCATCGGAATGAGCTCTCTGGCAAGATTTATAGCACGTGCTTCAAGACGCCCGCCGCCGATGGTGCCGAAAATCGAGCCATCCTGCCTCACGATCATTTTCGCGCCTTCGGTCCGGGGCGCTGATCCTGATTTGTCGAAAATGGTGGCCACGGCAAAGCTCTCTCCCTGTTGCAGGAGTTCATGCATTGTTTTGTAAAGACTTTTCATGAGCACTCTCCTTAGCTTCATATACCGGCATTTATTCCTCACCGCCCAGGATTGCCACTTCTTCCAGGTTTCCTGCCATCTCACCGGAGAAATATTTCTTCCGGAAGTAGAATGCAAGGTTCACCAGGCTGATCAGCACCGGCACCTCGACCAAGGGGCCGATTACCGACGCGAACGCCTGCCCGGAATTGAGCCCGAAAACCGAGATGGCCACGGCTATGGCCAGTTCGAAGTTGTTGCTCGCCGCGGTGAACGACAGGGTGGCGCTCTTCTCGTAGTTTGTGCCCAGCTTCCTGCTCATGAAGAAGGAAAACACAAACATGATGACGAAGTAGCAAAGGAGCGGCATGGCGATCACGACCACATCGAAGGGCCGGCTCAGGATCTTGTCGCCCTGGGTGGCGAACATGACCACGATGGTGAACAGGAGAAAAATCAGCGTAAGCGGACTGATCACGGGGGCGAATGCTTTTTCGAACCATTCCCTGCCCATGGTTCTTGTCAGGCTGAAATGCGTGATCACGCCCGCCAGGAAAGGAATACCGAGATAAATGAACACGCTTTTTGCGATCTCACCCATCGTGATGTCCACTACGGCCCCGGAGAGACCGAGCAGCGGCGGCAGTACCGTCACGAAAATGTAGCAGTAGACGGAAAAGAACAGCACCTGAAAGACCGAGTTGAAGGCAACCAGTCCGGCAGCATACTCCCGGTCGCCACATGCCAGGTCGTTCCAGACGATGACCATGGCGATGCAGCGGGCCATGCCCATCATGATGAGGCCCACCATGTATTCCGGGTAGCCGCGCAGGAAAATCAGGGCCAGGGCAAACATGAGGATCGGCCCCATCAGCCAGTTCTGCACTAGGGAAAGGGCCAGAACTCTCTTGTCCCTGAACACCTCGCCCATTTCTTCATACCTGACCTTGGCCAGGGGCGGATACATCATCAGGATCAGGCCGATGGCAATGGGGATGCTGGTCGTTCCCACCTGGAACCTGTTGATCAGCGCCTTCGAGGCAGGCACGTAATACCCCAGCGCCAGACCGGCAAACATTGCCGAAAAGATCCATACGGTCAGGTAACGGTCCAGAAATGACAGCTTTTTCATCAATCCTTTCATTGTCGCAAATCCTCCTTGTCCATATTGATCAAATAACGGGACAGACCCGATAACAAGCGTTACATACTACTCTATACAACGCATACCCATAAAAACCCCTTCCTAAGGGAAGGGGCATGGAGAGAAATTGATCAGCGATACAATTATTCCGGGAATTACTTTCCCATTATCCGCATGAGCGGATAATGGGAGTCAAAAAAAATTCAAGCACAACTGCGGTCTTTGCTGAAAGCAGCCAGCCGTTCCTGATCAGCGACCGCTATGTCGAGATGCGGCAAACTCTCCCGCAGAGCAGCCAAAAGTCTTTCCCGAAGAGAAGTACCGTCTTGCACAATCGAATAGTACATCCACACCCCACATCTGCGGTCGTCCACCCACCCCGTGTTCTTGAGGTAGGAAAGATGCCTGGAAACGGTCGACTGGGGCAGTTGCAGCACCGCCATGAGATCGCATACGCATAATTCCCCGTCGAGCAAAAGACCCAGTATCCTCAAGCGGGTTTCGTCTGACAGGGCCTTGAATATTCGCGTCGCAGCTTTCATGATTCTGAAACAGAACAATAAATAAGATCACTCAAATTGTAAAGATATTTTTTTGAATTTATTACCAGTGATTTTTTAATGAATCTCTATGACCGGATTTATGCTGACTTCGGACTTCAGCGACTGGCAAATCGTGGAGTACTTGAGCGCCATATCCAGGGCGCGTCTGACAACTTCTTCGGATTTTCCCCGTACCACCAGCTTGGGAGACAACGTAACCTTCGCGAACAATGAAGTCCGGTCCACGAATTCCTCCACCTCGCCTTCAGCTTCGCATTCAAACGAAACCAGCTCAATCCTGAATCGCTTCATGGCCCAGACCACCATCATGTGATAGCAGGTGTTGGCTGCGGCCATGAAAGCGTCCTCCGGCGTGAGCACGTCGGGCAGGCCGAAGAGATCGGGAGGAGCTGAAAAATCCATTTCCATGCCGTTCTGGCACCAGGTGCGGCCGAGATGGTCTCCGCGCCATTCCACTTTGTTCCGGTAAATCGCCATAGGTTCACCTCATTCCGATTTCAGGATTTCATCGATGGCTGCGGCGATCTCCTCGGCCACGGCCTGAGCGGCAGCTTTTTCCTCTTCCCCCAGGCCCCTCAGTTTCGTTGTTGGTCGAAGCCCTCTCTTCCGCAGAATGTCGTTGACGATGAGGGTTCCGGCCGGCTTAGCCGAAAGCCTTTCGGTTCCCAAGGCAGCGCACCTCTTCTCGCAACCGTCCACGGTTATGGTGGGATAGGTGTTTGCAAACATCCTCTCTTCCTCTCCGCCGGCGATGAAGAGGGGAAGGCATATGGTCACGCATTGGGTTGGGCGCAGTTCATCGAGGACCTTGCGACAGGCGACCCTGGCAATGGTCCCTCCCGGTATGGCCTCGCCGCTGCAGGATATGATTCCGACTTTCAGAGGTTTATCCGTCATTTCTGCCCCCTTCTCTCAAAAGGTCATCCACCACACCGGCGAGTTCGTCGGCAGCAAGTGCGGCAAGTTTTTTCCCGGCATCGTTCAATTCGGCGATGCCTTCGGGCTTCAGATGTTTATGCTTCTTGAAGAAGTCGATTGATTGGTAGGCTTTTACCAGCGGTGCGCCGTTCGCTTCCAGGCTCTTCTTCGCGCAGTCGAGGGAACAGCCGTCGATGGCTATCACGGGATTTTCGGTAATCAGTTCCTGCGTCTCGGGATCGTTGATCACCAAAAGAGCAAGGCAGGTCAATACCGTGTCGTTCGGCCGGACCCTTTCGGTAAGTTCATAACCGATCTCTCTTGCGACCGTCCCCAAGGGTTTGCCAATGCCGCTGCAGGCAAATACCGCCACTTTCCTGTTTTTTTTCTCCATTGATTTATACTGCCTCTCTCTCGATTTTTCCCTTCATGAGTTCCATGTAGGTATCCGCCTTAAGGAGCCTGCTCTTCTCCCCTTCGGGATCGGCAAGCTCGATCCTGCAGATCCATCCCGCTCCGTAGGGATCGCTGTTGATCAGCTCAGGATGGGCGTCCAAGTCCCGGTTTGCTTCGATAATTCTTCCGCTTACGGGTGATTGTAGTTCAATGGTCACTTTCATGGTTTCCAACTCGCCGAGCTTATCCCCGGTCCTGACTTCATTGCCCGGAAGAACCGGCTCCAGGAATGTGACGTCTCCGCCGGATTTCTGCAAGTAGTCGGTTATCCCAACCGTAGCAACCCCTCCCTCGATATCCACCCAGAAATCATTTTCTGAATAATAGTTCCCTACCTTTACCTTGAAGATGAACTTGTCGAATGTGGTCTCCAAATACTCGATCACAGATGTCTCCTTCCTGCAGGTTTTTAGAAAGCTATCTGTTGCTGTGAACCAGAAACCGTGGTTTCCGCCAGGCAAGCTTAATGACTCCAAGAGCCCGTTACTGGAGGCAGTTGAACATCCCCATGCACCAGTAGCAGTCGCCGCAGGGAACGGTGTTGCCGTAGCAGTCCTGTTCGAACTCATCCGCCGTCAGGTACTGGCACGGCACGACGTTGCAGTTGGAGCAATAGGGAAAATCGTATGCCAGCACCTCCTCCCTGAAGGCCCGGAACGCAGGGCTGCTCCAGATTTCGAGAATGCCCCGTTCGCTGACGTTCCCGAAGGATTTTGCGTTCACGGATTTTTTGCGGCCGAAGAGATGGCAGCCGTACTGGTGCCAGAGAAAATAGCAGGGATGAACGTTGCCGTTCCAGGAAACGAAGGCTCCTCCCCCTTCCACGAAACCGCAGCTGCGGCTGCTGCCGGGCGAGGTTCCGGGAAGCGTGAGTGCGAGTCCGTTTTCCCGTGCCACTTCCCTTGCCTCGGCAAAGACCCGTTCCAGCTCGAGAGCCCATTCCTCGTCCCGCTCCATGAGGTTCTTCAGGTGCAGGGAGATGTCACGTGAACGCGCCTCCACCTTCATTTTTTCAACCAGGTCGAAGAGGCTCTGCTCCCGAGGTGTCCTGGAATACTTCCAGAGCACAGCCAGGTAATCGGCAAGATGGGCCCTGCTTTCCATCGTATCTTCCCGCCACAATCGGACCAAAGCCTCGGCCCGCTCGAAACGGGAATCCCCTTGAAGTCCCTTATCTTCCAACGCGGAGAAAATCGCTTCCAGCGCCGATCTCCAGCCGGGGTCGTTTCCAAAGAGCTGTGCAAGCTGCCCGTCGGTTTCCGCGAAATCCTTGATGGCAACCTGTTTGCTCGGCAGGCTGGAGCCGAATACTCTCAGGACCTGTTCCCTGCCCCCGCCCGAAGACAAGATGCCGGCCAGCTCTGAGAGGAATCCGGCAAGTTCCCCCTCGGAAGGGGTTCGCAGGTACTTCCAGAGCACCTTGAAATAATCCCCGATATCCAGACCTTCGGAAACGGCTCTCTTTCTCCATTCACTGAACAGTTCCACCGCCCCGTCCATGTTGGAATCAAAGGCCGTTTGGCAAACTCTGCTTTCAACGTAGGGAAGCACATGGGTGACGATGGCGAAAGTTGCTCCCAGCGAAGCCGCCCTTTGCAAAAGAGCCGGAAGCTCGCACAGGTTGTCCCGCATGAGCACGAACTCCAGGCCGATGGCGAAATCGGGGCGCCCACAGATATCCTTTGCGGCATGGAGGGCTGCGATGGCTTTTTCCACGCCCTGCTCCTCCCCTCCCCTGCGGATTTCCCTGAAAATCTCGGGGTTGAGCGCGTCGGCGGAGATGCAGATCCTGTCGAGCCCGGCATCAAGCAGGGAAACGGCTCTTCGTTCGTCCAGCAGCATACCGTTGCTCTGGAATCCTACCCAGCTTCCGGCCGGCATCAACGCTTTGGCCGCCCGGATGAAGTCCTCCTGGCGGCTGTCCAGAAGCGGCTCACCCACGCCATTGAGAATAAGCGCCTCCACGTGAGGGAATGCCGGCTTCAGGGCGTGGAAGGTCTCGTCGGCCATGTCCCCTTCCATGCTGTTCCGGTCCCATGATTCCTTGACGCACATCCTGCAGCGGAGGTTGCAGCGGGTCGTGGTCTCCACGAACAGCTTGGACGGCCACGGTAAAAAGGCCGGAATCTTCCGTGTTTCGATTGCCGGATCACCGTTCTCAGACATCAAAAATCTTCCTTGAGATAATCCATTTTCGACTTTGCAGCCAGTTCAATCCACTGCGCTTTAGTTGTGTCCGCAGAATGCAGACCCAAAATTCCGGCCGTTTCGGGCGAATCAATTACAACAGCGCTATGATTTCACCGGCTGACAACAGCTTTCCAAAGGCCTTCAATTCACCGTCAACGACAATTGCAGGGGTCGCCATGACGCCATACTGCATAATCTTTTTTATATCATTGACCTTCACCACTTCCGCCTCTTTGCCGCATTGTATCAGCGCTTCCAGGGTGTTATCATAAAGTTTCCTGCATCTCGCGCATCCGGCTCCCAGAATCTCAATTTTCATATTGTTATCTCGGGTTCAGGTTGAAAAGAGCACACGGAGCATAATCTGCATAAATCTTTAGCGCGCCTATGCCCAGCAAAGAGATGGATTCAATGGGCCCGGATAACATCAGACCGCCTGGAGGAGAGCACTCTTGCCACTTATTTCCTTCTTCAGAACCGCCGATGCCAAATCCAGTATTTCAAGCACCTCAGGATGCTTTAAGCGATAGAGCACCTTTATCCCCTCTTTTCGTTTGGCGAGGATTCCACAATTCTGCATGACATTAAGATGACGGGAAGTATTTGACTGTTCCTCGTCAATCGCGGGGAAAATTTCGCACACGCATCGCTCACCGTCCCGCAAAAGCTCGATAATTTTTAACCGGGTCGGTTGGGCAATCGCCTTCAGTATCTCGGCCCGTGCAGCAAGTATTTCATCCATAGCATCTCCATTACCATATGACTATTTACTCATACGACAAAGCCAGGATATTTGTCAAGCAGCTTTATACGTTTGTATTGGCTCAGGCACCGTGCCTGGCGCACAAAGAAAGGCCACACCCTTATGGATATGGCCTTTCATTTTTCTCCAACCTAGAGAAGATTCCTCGAAAGGGGAAGAGCGGCTACACCGCTTAGGAAATGCCCTTCCGTTTGCGTAAATACTCCGGCTCCTATCCTGGAAGCTTGAGGGAAGAGGTTTCAACTGACGCAGTATGTAATCGAGATGTTTTCAATCCTCTCTTTTTGATGTTTCCCAAAGGTAATGACCAAACTCCATCTCTTCACGAATTTTCTTTTCAGAAACTCCAACCTGCTGATTTCCCAGACAGTTATTCACTCGATGCGCATCGCCTATTCGTTCAACAGCAACCGGGACCGCAACAGCATGCGACTTTTTCGCTATCAGCCAGGATGACTATGATATCAACTCCCTTTAAAAGAGACTGGAGCCGTCTATTGCTTGGATATCGACCCATAGTAACAATCTCTCCATCTGCAAAGACCAGCGGCAAGAGATCGGTTCCTTCACTCCTCAGCATCTCGGCAACAACGGGATTTTCGGCAAATGCCTGCGGGTCGGTTGAGAGGCCATAGCGCAGAACCTGAACTTCAGGCGCTTGTTTCTGAATTTGGCGCAGTGCTTCCTGAATGCGTACTAATTCTGGGTCAACGCCCGGTCCGCAGACACCGCTCGGGCAGCACATAGCCGGGTCATAAATTTCGATCTTCATTTTATCTCCTCTTTGTAGTGTAACGACAATATGATCTAATTGGCATGATTGCCTGGCATCCGCGTTTCGGCCTGCCAGGGGATGAGGAATGTCGGCAAGTCCTGGCGAACCACCTCGTCCATATATTTGAATTCCCGTGAACGGCGTTGGACAAGGGTCGGGTCGGTCACAGCAAGTGGCGCCAGGCTCTGGTTGATTATCCAACCGCTGGGCTGGATGCCTGCTCGGCGCAGATCACTCTGGAGCGCCAGAGCCTCATGGACCGGCGTTGCCTCCGGCAGGGTCACGAGAAAAACTTTCGTGAAAGCAGGATCGCGCAAACGTGGCAGCAGTATGCGCACCGCCTCCGGTATATCGCTCAGGGACCGCGACACCTCACGATGATAGGATTCGGAGGCATCCAAAAGAAGGAGCGTATGCCCGGTGGGCGCGGTGTCAATCACCACGAAACAGTCGGTCCCCTGATCGACAATCTTGGCAAATGCCCTGAAAACGGCAATTTCTTCCGTGCAGGGGGAGCGTAGGTCCTCCTTCAGCAGCGCCCGCGCTTCATCATCGAGGCTTGCGCCAACTGTCGCAATCACTTCGTTGCGATATGCTGCGGTTTCCTGTTCGGGATCGATCCTGCTCACCTGTAGCCCTTCTGTGGCATGCCCCAGGGCCTGAGCGATATGGGCCGCCGGGTCGGTTGTCGTCAGATGGACTTTCTTGCCCCGACCTGCCAGCGCAGTCGCAATGTCGACCGCGAGCCTGGTCTTGCCGACACCCCCTTTTCCCATGGTCATGATGACTCCGCCATCCTGACGTGCAAGCTCATCAATCAGGTTGTCCAACGGAGCCGGATGTGGAGATGTTTGTACCGGTTCTCTTGCATATGATGGCAGGCCGCTTTCCGGAGAAAAGAATGCTCGTAGCGCGGGGATGCCAATGAGTTCCGAACCGCGCAGTGGCATTTTTATGTGCGGGAGCAGGGCCAGATCCCGTGGTATTTCAGCCAAAGCTCTCCTTTCCCGCGCACACAGGGCAACCGCAACCATATCTTCCGGATCGGCCAGCCGGAGAACACCGTTGATGACCAGGTGTTGATTGGCCACACCGAGTTCCCGAAGCTCGGCCGAAGCGCGTGCCGCTTCGACCAAGGGTGATTTGTCAGGACGTGACACCACAACCACTCGTGTTTCGCCAGCATTGCCCAGCGAACTGCGGGTATTCTCATAGAGCTGGTGTTGTGCCTTTAAACCTGACAGCGGACCGAGACAGGAGGTTCCTCCTGTATTGGTGTCAATGAATTCGCTCCACGCGGCCGGCAGGCTCAGCAGGCGGAGGGTATGGCCGGTGGGTGCCGTATCAAAGATGACATGATCGAAATCCGCCACCGATGCCGGGTTGCCTACAAGCGTTGCAAACTCGTTGAAGGCTGCGATCTCTACAGTACATGCACCGGAAAGCTGCTCCTCCATACTGCGCACAGCAGCCTCGGGCAGGACCCCCCTGTAAGGGCCGACTATCTTCTCCCGATAGGCGGCAGCAGCCTCAACAGGGTTGACATTCATTGCTAAGAGCCCCGGCACTTGAGGTACTTGCTGGGGGACAGCTGACAAAACAAGGCCCAGAACTTCATCCAAATTTGAAGCCGGATCCGTGCTTACCAGAAGGACGCGTTTGCCGCGGTCAGCCAGGGCGATTGCGGTCGCTGCCGAAACGGTCGTTTTCCCCACTCCCCCCTTGCCGGTAAAGAAGAGATTTTTGGGTGGATTTTCGAGAAAATCTTTAAACATGACACACTCCTTCCAACAAATTCTGCTTTTTCACTCAAAAAATTGTGCAAAGCCCGCTGCATACTCAGTTGCCTTTACGAGGCACGTTTCACGAAAGGCATTGAAACAGCCCCATGCACCAGAAGCAGTCGCCGCACGGGACGGTGTTGGTATAGCAGTCCTGCTCGAATTCCTCGCAATAGATGTATTCACAGGGGAGCAGGTTGCAGTTGGAGCAGAAGGGATACTCGTGCTTGAGCACCTCTTCCCGGAACGATCGGTACTTCGGGTCATTCCAGATCTCCAGAATGCCCTTTTCCTTCAGGTTGCCGAAGGCATTCCTGTTCACATACTTCTTGCGCCCGGCAAAGTGGCACTGGAACGTGTGCCAGAGAAAGTAGCAGGGGTGTATTTCGCCGTCCCAGGAAACGAATACGCCGCCGTTATCGATAAAGTCGCATTTCCTTTCGTTTTTGGGCGAAGTGCCGGGCAATCGCAGATCAATCCCGATCTCCTCGGCAACCGCCCTGGCCTTGTCGAAGGTTTCGGCAAGGTCCTCCGCCATGGCGACATCACGCTTGGTCAAGTTCTCCCAGTGCAGGAAAATGTCGCGCTCCCTGGCCTCGGCGATCATTTCCAGGACGAAATCCACCATGCGCTGCTCTTCATCCGTCCGAATGAATTTGCAGTGATAGACGTGAAAGAAATTGGTGATGTCTATCCCCTGTTCCGCCCCCTTTTTCTTCCACGAGAGATACAGTTCCACCGCTTCCTGCGTGTTGTAATCGTAGGCAATCTGGGAAACGTGCTCTTTGTCGTAGGGAAGGAGGTGCGAGACTATGGCAAAGGAGACCCCCAACTTCGATACCCAGCGCAAAACGTCGGGGAGTTGGTGGATGTTTTCCCGCATGACGACGAATTCGACCCCGATCTGAAGCTTGCTTTCGGGATGACGATCCCGGGCCTTGTTCAACGCGGTGAATGCGAATTCGAGATCCTTGACCTCCCCTCCTTCCCGTATTTTGCGGAAAGTGTCGGGGCAGATGGCATCGAGGGAAAGGCAGATCCGGTCGAGTCCCGCCTGAATCAGCGACGACGCCCGATTTTCATTGAGCAGGAGGCCGTTGGACTGGAAACCTACCCAGCTTCCCGCCGGCATCGACTCCTTGGCAATGCGGATGAACGCCTCGAGGTCACGGTGGAGGAGCGGCTCTCCGATACCGTTGAGGACCAGGGCCTCCGCCTGGCCAAGCGCAGGAATGATGGCCTCGAAAGTTTCACGGGAAATATCCCCCTCCCTCACACCGTTCCCCATGCTCTGCTTGACGCACATATGGCACTTCATGTTGCAGCGCGTGGTGGTTTCGACAAAAAGTCGGGAAGGATAATTCCGCAGCGCCGGCAGCAATTCCGTTTCAGTGTCGATCATTGTTTTCTGTACGGCTGCGTCACTCATATGGTTCTCGGCTCCTTAAGGATAGTATGTGGTTTATTCAATGATTTTTATCTTCAAAGAAATTAACCAGGGTTTCCTTGATCTCGTCTCTGACTTTTCTGAATTCATCAAGAATCTCGGATTCCGAACCGGTTGCCTTGGCCGGATCGGAAAAACCGATATGGATTCTCTGCACACCGCCTAAATAAAGCGGACATTTCTCGTTTGCGTCTCCGCAAAGAGTGATCACGTAATCGAATTTTTGACCCGCAAACTCTTCAAGGTTCTTCGAGCGATGCCCGGAAATATCGATTGAGATTTCACGCATGACTTCGATCGCCCACGGGTTCACGCTGGAAGCCTCTGTGCCGGCCGAGAAGGCCTCGACCCTGTTTCCCAGGAAATGGTTCACTAATCCCTCCGCCATCTGGGAACGGCACGAATTGGCTGTGCAGAGAAACAGTACTTTTCTCTTCATTCGACCAGCCTCTGTTTATCCGCATGCACGGATAGTTTGTGCAAAAAAATTATGCGCAGCTTTGGTGCTGGCGGAATTCATCGAGCCTTGCCCGATCGGTTACCGCAGCATCGGAAAGGGGAAAGCATTCACGAAGTGCTTCCACCAGCCTGTCCTGGAGCAAATTTCCATTGTTCAACATCGAATAGTACATCCAGACTCCACACCTGCGGTCATTCACCCATCCAGCATTTTTCAGGTAGGAAAGATGCCGGGACACAGTCGACTGCGGCAGTTGCAGCACCGCCATGAGATCGCATACACAGAGCTCCCCGTCGAGAAGAAGACAGAGTATTCTCAAACGGGTTTCGTCGGAAAGGGCCTTGAAAATTCGCGCTGTATTTTTCATGTACATATCTTATCCGCATATCCGGTTACAATCAAGGACATAATTATTTTTCCTTCCAGACGATTTTCTTTCTCGATACCAATCCGTTACAGGTGTTGCAGAAAAAACCTTGACTGCACTTGGCGCAGAACTGGAGTTTTTCACCGCACTCCGGACAATGCGGTTCCATATCGAATTCTTCATACGAAGTATGTTCAGCGCATTTGTCGCAATAAAACCGGGGCCCTTCCGGCATAAGCTCCTTGGTCATTTCAGTACCGCATTCACTGCACAATCTGCGTATCATGGCACCTCCAAGATTTCTGTCGTTCAAATCAGGAGCAACAGCTCCTTCCGCTCTTGCGGAGCTTCCTTTCTCTCAACCATTCATTCATCAACCCGGTGGCGCACCCAACGCCGGAAATGACGGAAAGTGCTCCAGCAGGGCAGTTCCTGCTGCAGGCGCCGCATTCCATGCATGAATCAAGGTCACGTATCCGTGCCAACCCGTTATCGAGACCGAACACCTGGTGCGGGCAGACTTCAACGCATCTGCCACAGCCGGTGCATGCTTCGTGATCCAGTCCCAGGGTCGCCACTCCGATCAAATAGCGGAATCCTTTCATTGCGCCCTCCATGGAAACCGAAGCATCCAGTCGGCACACAAGAGAATCAAAGCCAGTGCCAAAACGCCGCATATGATCGGTATGGCAATGCCTATCTCCTTCTTCACGCCCGAATGGGAGGTGAAGTTCGTGCAGCCGGTGAAATTGAGCGTATAGTAGGCGCTCACTGCGGGCAGAGCCAGAAAGGCTGCGGATATCACCAGATATCCGATGGTGCGGATACCGCACAAGGTTAAGAAAACCGCAGCCCAGACGAAGCCGGCCAGCGCGCCCTTGAGGGAAAAACTCCGGCCGGGCAACCAGGGAAGAAGGAGCGGGGCAACGACGATACCCGCAAGCGCCGCTCCCAGGAAGGCGACAAGCGTCAGCACCCCGCCCGCCAGGCCGTAAGCAGACGCTGCGAGAAGGAAGAGCGGCAGGCAGGCAATAAGCAGCTTTTTCATGGCCAGCACCAGTTCAACCGGCACGAGCGCCAATCGCTCCCGGAACCTGAACGTCAACTCGCGCATTGCCGGAGTCGTCGTCATGCCGTTGTCAAGGTATTCGGGCAGATCGGCGATCCTGATGGTTGCGTAACTCACGGCAAACCCGGTCTGCCGCTCCACTTCATGGGCGGCGACGCCGGTGGCCCCGAGGACGGGCAGCAGCAGCCTCCGATGGGATACCACGTCCGAAAGCCCGGTCATCCTGATTCTGCGAACCAGTTCCCCGGTGCCGAAAGTCCCCTTCCCCGCCGCGCACCAGACATTGACGCCATGGGTTTCCAGCACCAGCAGCCACAGGTTTCGACCCGACAAAGCCCGCCTGACGAGGTCGTAGCTCATCTTGTAATTGGCGGTTACCACCACCGGATCGTCGGGGCTCGGCGAACCGACCGCGTACAAGCCTGCAGGGACCAGGTAGGACATTCTCCCCATCCCCCAGCGGACCTTCCATGCGCCGACGTGATCCGACAAGCGCCATGCTGAAGACACACGGGGGATGCGTCCCGATCCGCTCCCGATCCAGCCGGTGAATCCGGGGACTTTCTCGTCTATGACGCCGCCGACCGCGGCGTTCTCCGGACCTCAACAAGGAGGTTTGTCCGCATCCGCGGACACCGTTGGAGCCTCGCACGACAATTCCGGTCTCAGTTTTTCCATTGATGCTTCTCCGAAGGTTTTTCCTTCCTACATACTAAGCCAAAAGAAATCCCATATCCAGCATTTGTAACGTATCGCCACCGCCATGAAAAAAAAGACCTTTATCCCACCGGAACGGGTGAGATGAAGGTCTTTTAAAGAATAGCCGCGCCTGCCCGCACCGCGATCCAGGGCAGGAGTTATACAAAATATTATTTCCGGATGGCAGCCGCTTTCGCAGGTAACAATGAAGTCACCATAGTATCAGGGATCTACAACGAAGGTTTTCATGCCAGCCCGTACTGGAAGATCACCCTCCTGGGCTTGGCAGCCAGTTTCTTGGCAGCTTTCAGCATCATGCTGACCTGGGAAACGTGCTGTACCAGATTGATTTTCTCTCCGTCATCGGTCATGCCGTGGAAGGTAATGACATTGGCAGTGGAAAAACCCACTCTCTCGGGACGGATGGTAACCGTCGAACCGAAAGTGACAAGCTGCATGGAAAGCTCGTGCTCGGCGTCCAGACCGGCCTCGAACTGCTCGATGGAGGCCCTCACAGCCTTGCATGTGCCGGTGAACGGGTTGCTCCGCGCATTTGCACCGTCGTGCGCATCGCTGTAGTGTCTGCTGAAACCCTGGCTGCCGGAAGGCAGGGGGTAAGTCGAACTGTATTCCGTCATGATAGTTCTCCTTTTGCACGTTGCGAATACTGAAACCCTCGCGGAGATGTACCTTCCAGCCCCTATATCCTTGCTTTAGACAAGCTTGTCAATAGTCAATTGATTTCGTGGAACTCAACCGTAACCGTCCACTGGCCGCCCACCCGGCGTCAACTGGTCCGCAACACCGCGACTGGCTGACACAACATGCGGTGAATACGGGTTTTCCGGGGGGGGCGCAGACAACCGGCCGCCATGCAGCGTTGTCATCCCGCAGAATCGAACAGCACTTTCACGCCGGACACCTGCGACATGCGATACTTACCGGACAACTCAACACCGTGTATTCTGCTAACTCACATTAGCCCACAGTCCGAACCCGAGCGACTCAAACGCTGTTTTTCAAAAACCACCCGGGACACAACTGACAATTCATTGGGCAGAGTCGGCCGGGCGATTTTGACCCGGCCCGTGTTTGTCCCGGCAAAGCACCGTCACTGGGTGCACCGCTCACTCTTTCATGTGTAATTTTATCCGTTCCAGGATAAGAGTCAACGCAGTGCCGCTCGTTTTGGGCCATTCGTCCGGCAAGACAGTACCGGCTTGCACTCTGCAAGGATCGGGGATCGCAGAAAACAACGAGGCCCCTCTCCGGTAAAGGGGAAGGGCCTGGAAAAAAGACTTGATTTCGGCTCAAGTTCAGCGGTGACGGTTGTCTATGACCCTCACCGCCTTCCCTTCATGGCGCGGCAGAGTGCTCGGCTCAACGAGCTTGACCATGGCGCTGAGACCGAGAACGGAATGAATCTTCCTCTCCACCTTCTCGACAAACGCTTTCTGCTTCTTCATTTCATCGAAGAAAATGTCCTCCGTCACTTCGATCCTCACTTCCAGCACATCCGTGTCACCCTCCCGCTCCAGGACGAGCTGGTAGTGGGGTTCGCACCCTTCGATCGCGAACAGGATCTCTTCGATCTGCGAAGGGAAGACATTGACGCCCTTGATGATCAGCATGTCGTCCGAGCGGCCCATGGTCTTCCTCATCCGCACCATGGTCCTGCCGCATTCGCATTTTTCGTAGTCGAGGCTCGTGATGTCGCGGGTCCGATAGCGGATCATCGGGAAAGCTTCTTTGGTCAGTGTGGTCAGCACCAGTTCGCCCACGCTTCCCTTGGGAAGTACCCGGCCGGTTTCCGGATCGATTATCTCGGGGATGAATGCATCCTCGAACAGGTGCATGCCGCACTTGCATTCGCATTCACCCGCAACGCCCGGGCCGATTATCTCGGACAGGCCGTAGTTGTCGGTGGCGTTTATGAAGAGCCTCTCCTCGATCTCTCTCCGCATCGCCTCGGACCAGGGCTCGGAACCGAAGAGGCCCACCCTCAGCGACAGCGATTTCGGATCGACACCCATCTGCTCCATGCGCGACGCGATGGTCAGGGCATAGCTCGGGGTACTGACGAGCGTGGTCGTCTTGTAGTCCTGCATGATCATGATCTGCTTTTCCGTATTCCCGGCGCTCATGGGAATAACCGAAGCGCCGATGGTCTCAGACCCGTAATGCAGGCCGAAAGCTCCGGTGAACATGCCGTAGCCGAAAGCGATCTGAACCACGTCATCCCTGGTCACGCCGGCCGCGGTCATGAACCGCGCCACCAGGTTCGACCAGGTCCGAATATCGTTCTTGGTATATCCGACCACCGTAGGTTTGCCGGTCGTGCCTGACGAGGAATGGATCCGAACAACCTCACGCAAGGGAACCGCGAACATGCCGTAGGGATAGTTGAGACGCAGATCTTCCTTGGTGGTGAACGGCAGCTTGGACAGGTCATCCAGGGAACGGATATCCTCGGGCACGATGCCGGATTCGTCGAATTTCTTCCGATAACAGGTAACCGATTTGTGAACGCGGTTGAGGGTGGCCTGCAGCCTCTCCAGCTGGAGCTGCTCCAGGTCGGGCCGCGGCATGCATTCGTATAGGGGGTCCCAGATTTTCATAGCCTCACCTCTGATTGTCGCATTATCTTTCCCAGATTTCCTTCTTGTCCCTGCCCAGATATGCTCGCTGCACATCCTTGTTTTCCAGAAGGTCAGATGCGCTTTCTTCAAGAATCACTTTGCCTGTTTCCAGAACATAGCCCCGGTCGGCAATCTTCAGGGCGGCCCTGGCATTCTGCTCCACCAGCAGCACCGCGGTGGAGCGCTTTTCCCTGAGATCCACAATGACCCTGAAGATCTCCTGCACCACCAGGGGGGCCAACCCCATGGACGGCTCGTCGAGAAGAAGCACCTTCGGTCTTGCCATCAGCGACCTGCCGATCGCCAGCATCTGCTGTTCACCGCCCGACAGGGTGCCGGCCATCTGGCACCTTCTCCCGGAAAGCTGCGGGAATAGTCCGAAGACTTCTTCCATATCCTTCCTGATATCCGACTTCTTTTCCTTGTTCCGGTAGCGGAGGTATGCCCCCAGTTCCAGGTTGTCCTCGACCGAGAAGTCCTTGAAAACCTGGCGCCCTTCCGGGACCTGGGAGATGCCCATCTCCACGATTCTGTCCGGAGGAAAGCCGTTGACGGGCCTACCTTCGAACAGTATCTCACCATCTCTCGGCGGCGTGATGCCGGACAGGGAATTCAGGATCGTGGTCTTTCCGGCCCCGTTCGCCCCGATCAGGGTAACGATCTCTCCCGCGCGCAGATGGAGCGAGATGTTTTTCAACGCGTGAACCTGCCCGTAATAGGTGTTTATATTCTTGACTCGCAGCATATCAATTCCAACTTGTCGCTTTCGTCATTTATCAGCGGTTAGCGAATAGCGCTTAATATCGTGTTTCTTTTTGCCTTTCATTCCCCCAGGTAGGCGGCAATGACTTCCTGGTTCTCCTGTATCTCGCGCGGCGTCCCCTCTGCCAGCTTCCTGCCCAGGTTGAGCACGACAATGCTGTCGCAGATGTCCATGACCAGTTCCATGTCATGTTCAACCAGCGCCACGGTGACGCCGGCGTCACGGATTCTGCCTATCAGCCTGCCGAGTTCGTTCGTCTCACGGCTGTTCAGTCCCGCTGCCGGCTCGTCAAGCAGCAGGATCACCGGATCGAGCGCCAAGGCCCGCGCAATCTCCAAGAGCCGCCCCTTGCCGAAAGGGAGATTTTCAGCAGACATGTCCGCCAGCTCTTCGATCCCCGCGAATTTCAGGCAGTCCACGGCTCTATCGCGTATGGTCCGCTCTTCCTTCCGGTGTCCCGGCAGCTTGAGCGAACAGGACAGGACACCGCTCCGGCTCCTGGTATGGCACCCCACCATGACGTTTTCCAGCACCGAAAGGCCATTGAAGAGCTCTATGTTCTGGAAAGTGCGCACCATGCGCCGCAGCGCGAGCTTCTCGGGCGACAAGCCGGTGACGTCGTCATCATTGAGGAAAACCTTGCCGGATGTCTGGGAATAGACCCCGGAGATGATATTGAAGAGGGTGGTCTTGCCTGCCCCATTGGGGCCGATGACACCCTTTATCTCGCCCTTCCTCACGGAGAAACAGACGTCGCTGAGGGCGGTAACACCCCCGAATTTCTGGGTGATGCCTTCAACCCTGAGCATTCTTCACGACCTCCGCTCCGAATTTGGACCTGACATAGGAAACCATGACCTGCCCTCCCCTGACCAGCCCGCCGGGCAGGTACATCGTCATCAGCACCAGCAGGAGACCATAGACGATGATGTCGTAATCCTGGAAAGTGCGGAGGGATTCCGGCAGAATAGTAAGCAGAACCGCGCCGAAAAGCGGCCCGTACACACTCCCCAACCCGCCGATCACGACCATGGTCAGGAGCTCGACCGAAAAATTGAACCCGAATGAAGCCGGCGATATGAACGTCATGGTGTGGGCATAAAGGCTGCCCGCTACCGAGCAGATCACAGCCGACAGGGTAAATATCTGCACCTTGAGCAGCCGGACATTGACTCCCATCACCCGGGCGGCGACCTCGGACGACTGTATCGCGCGGAGCGCTCTGCCGATACGCGAATTCACGAGGTTTGCCGAAAAAAGAATCGTTATCAGCGTTACCGTCCAGATCAGGCAGTAATTCTTCAGATCGCTGTCGAAGAGAAACCCGCCAATCCCGAAACCCGGAATGCCGCTCAGTCCTGAAGGACCGCCGGTAAGGTCGACCGTCTCATTAAACGCAATGTAGACGATGATGCCGAAACCGAGTGTCGCCATTGCCAGATAATGGCCTTTCAGCTTAAGAATGGGAAATCCGATGGCAAAAGCGACAGAACCGACCGTAACCGCAGCCAGCAGAAGCGCGACCCATGGGTTCATGGCATAGTTCGCCGTGGCGACTCCGGAAATGTACGCCCCGAGCCCGAAAAAGGCCGCATGCCCGAGGGATATCTGCCCCGCGTACCCGAGGAGGAGATTCAGAGCAACTGCCAGCAGTGTATTGATTCCCACAAAAACCAGCACATTCATGAGATAACTGCCGTCGAACACCAGCGGCGCCAGCAGCACGGCGACGGTCAAGATTGCAAATTTCAAAAGTGAACTCGTATCCCTGGCCATGATTTCGTGTCAGACCCTTTCGGTTTCAGCCTTCCTGAACAGGCCCTGGGGCCGTATGAACAGGATCAGGAGCAGGATGACAAAGGCAATCGCGTCCTTGTAGCCGGACGATATCAGACCGGCCCCGAGCGATTCGAGGATTCCCAGCAGCAGTCCGCCGCACACGGTGCCGATCCCGCTGCTCATGCCGCCGATGATGGCTGCGCAGAATCCTTTGAGACCGAGCATGATACCCACATCGTAGGAGGTCATTGTCAATGGCGCCGTGATGATGCCGGCAACAGAGCCCAAAGCGGAGCTGATGGCAAAGGAGATGAGCACCATCCGCTTCACCCCGATGCCCACCAGGCTCGCGGCCCGCCGGTTGTGGGAACAGGCCCTCATCGCCTTGCCGTTGACGGTATGGTAAAAATAATACCGGTTGATGGCTATGATGATGAGCGTGATGCCGAGGATCCAGAGATTTTGCGGCATCAGGGTCGCGCCCGCGAGCACGAGCGGCTCGTTGCCGGAAAAGGCCGGGATCGAGTGGGTATCCTTGCCGAACTGCAGCATGGCGATTCCGCGGATGAGAATACTGCCGCCTATGGTGATGATGACCAGGCTCAGCGGGGTGGCGTTCCTGAGCGGCCGGATGGCGAGACGCTCGAACAGAACCCCGACCGCGGTCGTCAGAAGAACCGCCAGGCACATGGCAGCCGGCAGCGGCAGACCGAACAGGGTGAGAAAAACGTAGGTCATCATGCCGCCGAGCATGACGAACTCGCCCTGGGCGAAATTGATGATTCCGGTGGAGTTATAGATGATGGCGAAACCGATCCCGATGAGCGAGTATATCGCTCCGGTCGAAAGGCCCGACAGCATGTATTGCAGTATCTGATGTGACATGGTTCCCGTTCCGCGGCCCCTGCCGTTCATTGCGGTTTCGCGAAAAGAGACGCCCCTGAGGGGCGTCCCCGCGTCTTCCAAGATCGTGTTTTGCCGCTACTTTACCAGTGCCCAGTCCTTGCCCTTCACTTCCAGCATGACGAAAGCGTCCCTGGTCAGGCCGCTGTGATCCCTCGGCCCGAAGGTAAAGATGCCGCCGATTCCCGCGAAGTTGCGGGTCTGCTCAAGCTGGCCGCGAATTGCCGCGGGTGTGGCGCCGCCGCGCTCGATCGCCCCCTTGAGGAGCATCACCGCATCCCAGGCATGCCCGCCGAAATGATCTCCCTCGGCCTTGAAATGCTTCTGGTAATCCCTGACGAAAGTGAGGAGGGACTTTTTCTGCTTGTCGGATTTGGGCAAGAGATCAGCCACCAGGACTCGACCGGAAGGGAGGAAAATGCCTTCGGCCGCATCACCCGCCAAGCCGATGAATTTCTTGGAGGATACGCCGTGGCTCATGTACAGGGGAAGCTTGATTCCCAGCTGCTTTGCGTTGCGCGCTATCAGCGCCGGACCGGGGTTGGTTCCCCAGCAGATGATCGCCTGGGCCTTGCCGCCGCGTATCTTGGTCAACTGGGGGATCATGTCCGTGTCCTTCGGCCCGTACGTGTCGTCCGAAACGATTTCCATGCCGTATTTTTTCGCCTGGGCCTTCAGCTGCTCCCTGCCCGAGGACCCGAAGGAATCGGAAACCGTCAGGAGCGCGATCCTGCGGATCTTCTTCCTGCCGAGGTTCTCATAGATTTTCTGGACCGCGAGGTAATCGTTCTGTGCGGTCTTGAACACCCACTGCTTGACCGGTTCGGTGATCCTGATGCCTGCAGCACATGAAACGAGGGGAATTTTCGCCTTTTCGACAAGCGGAATGACCGCCATGGTATCGCCGGTCGTGCTGGGGCCGACAATGGCCACCACACGGTCTTCCTTGATCAGCCGCGTGGCGGCCTGGACTGCCTTCGTGGCGTCGCCCTGGGTATCGTAGGCGATGAGCTGGAGCTTGCGCCCCTTGATGCCGCCGGAGGCGTTTATCTCATTCACCACCATCTGGGCGGTGTTCCGCTCCGGTTCCCCCAGGAACGAAGCCGGGCCGGTTATGGAAAACAACCCGCCGATCTTGATCGGCGGCGGCGCCGCCCAGCCGACCACTGCCGACAGCAACAGCAGGCCCAGTGCCGCGAATGGGATTTTCAAGGATTTTGTGTTGAATTCGGTCATTTCCTCCCCCTTTTCTCAACCAGTAACGAATGTTTAGCGGGCAAGCACCCAGTCGCCTTTCGAAATCCTTACCATCTCGAATGCGGACAGGTCGAGTCCGTTGTGATCAGTCGAGGTCATGGTGAACACACCGGACACGCCGACCATGTTGCGGGTCTGCTCGATGCCTGTCCTGATCCTCTCCGGAGTTGCGCCCGATTTCCTGATCGCTCCCAGAATGAGCTGCAGCCCATCGTAAGCGTAGCCGCCGAATGTCGACGCCTCGACACCGAACGCCCTCCGGTATGCCTGGTCGTACTCCCTCAGAACTTTCACCTGTCTGTCTGTCACCGGCAGGATGTCATAGATGGCGAGTTTCCCGGCCGGCAGCATGACACCTTCAGCCGCCTCGGCTCCTGAAAGCTCGATGTATTTCTTCGAGGCCACGCCATGGCTCTGGTAGAGGGGAATTCTGATGCCGAGCTGCCGTACATTGCGGGTCACTACCGCGGGGCCGGGATTTGTGCCCCAGCAGATTATGGCATCGGGCCTTGCACCGCGAATCTTGGTCAACTGGGGAGTCATATCGGTGTCTTTGGGAGAATACACCTCGTCCGCAACCAGGGCAACCCCCTTTCGTGCGGCAAGTTCCTTCAACTGTTCCCTGCCGGATGCTCCATAGGAATCGGACACCGTCAGGAGCGCGATCTTCTTCTGGTTCCTCCTGGACATGTAGCTGAAGATCTTCTCAGCCGCCACATGGTCATTTGCCGGAGTTTTGAAGACCCATTTCCTGACCGGCCGGGTTATCTTGATTCCCGCCGCACAGGAAACCAGCGGGACCCTTTCCTTCTCGGCCACGTTGATGACCGCCAGGGTTTCCCCGGTGGTGCTCGGGCCGATGATGGCGACGACCTTGTCATTCCTGATCAGTTTTGTCGCCAGCTGAACCGCCTTGGTTGCGTCGCCCTGGGTATCGTAGACAAAGAGCTCGATCAGGGAACCATTGATTCCACCTTTGCCGTTGATCTCTTTGGCCAGCATTTCCAGGGTTTTGCGCTCCGGCTCCCCCAGAAAGGAAGCAGGACCGGTAACGGCAAAAAGCCCACCGATCCTGATCGGCTGGGCTGCAAATACCGCCGAAGAAAACACGAACACCATCACTACCGTCAATAATAACGATACGCGCCTTCCCATAAACCCTCCCAAAAAAAATAAAATATCATCACCCGGTTGCGAGTAACGATCACATAGGCAGTTGAGAAATCGCCTCTCCCTCAAGGAGGGTTTTCTCCAAAGTCAATGGTCAAGATTTTTCCGGCCTCTGTACGCCGGCCCCTATCACATTTGGTAAAGCCGCTCCCCCTCCAGCACGTTGAAGCCCTTGGCGGTCAGGGTTTCGATGGCTTTCTCGGTCTCGTCGAACCGGAAGATTATCACGGCATTTTCCCCGCACCGCTCGACAAAGGCATACATGTATTCCACATTGATGGATTCGTTGTCCAGCGTCTGCAGAATCTCCGAAAGACCTCCCGGCCTGTCCGGAACCTCTATGGCAACGACCGCGGTCTTGCTTACGGTGAATCCTCTCTCTTTGAGAACCTGCTTGGCCGTCTCCCTGTCGTTGACGATCAGGCGCAGGATGCCGAAATCGCTGGTGTCGGCTAGCGAAAGGGCCCTGATGTTCACCCCGGCCTCTCCGAGGATGCGGGTAATCTCCGCAAGACGGCCGGATTTGTTTTCGATGAATATGGAGATCTGTTCTACTTTCATGCGATGCCTCCTCTCGATTGCTTCACTGGTAGCCTTGTTCGCGCAAAGGACAATGCCGTCCGCAGATCAGGCTTTCGGACGGTTGTCCATGACACGCTTCGCCTTGCCCTCGCTCCGCATGATGGTCTTGGGTTCCACGAGCCTTACCTTGCAGGTCAGGCTGAGCAGGTCCTTGATCTCCTTCTCGATTACGTGGGCCATTGTCTGCAGATGCTTGATCTCGTCCGAAAAGAGGCGCTCATCCACTTCCACCTGCACTTCGAGCGTATCCAGGTTATCCTTGCGGTCGACGATGAGCAGGTAATGGGGCTCGACTCCCTCGATCCTCATCAGGATCGATTCGATCTGCGACGGGAAGACATTGACCCCGCGGATGATCAGCATGTCATCGCTGCGGCCGCTCATGCGCGCGATCCGGGCGTGGGTTCGCCCGCAGGGGCAGGGTTCGTACGTGATGCTGGTAATGTCGCGGGTGCGGTAACGAAGCAGGGGGATCCCCTCCTTGGTTATGGTGGTTATGACCAGTTCCCCTTTTTCCCCTTCAGGCAGCGGTTCGCAGGTTTCCGGGTCGATGATCTCGGGGATGAAGTGGTCCTCCCAGACGTGGAGCCCGCATTTGGCTTCCTGGCACTCGATGGCCACGCCGGGCCCCATGATCTCGGAAAGGCCGTAGATGTCGATTGCGCTGATGTTGAGTTTTCCCTCGATCTCCCGGCGCATGGACTCGGACCACGGCTCGGCGCCGAAAATGCCGACCCTGAGGCTGAGACCGCGGAAGTCCAGGCCTTCCTCTTTTGCCGCTTCCGCCAGGAAAAGGGAATAAGAAGGCGTACAGGTAAGGACGGTTGAACCGAAGTCCTTCATGATCAGGATCTGGCGCTTGGTGTTGCCGCCCGACATGGGGATGACCGATGCGCCGAGCTTTTCGGCGCCGTAGTGGGCGCCCAGACCGCCGGTGAACAGGCCATATCCGTAAGAATTGTGAATTATGTCGCCCCGGTGCACACCGGCGGAGACAAAGCACCTCGCCATCAGTTCCGACCAGGTCTCGATATCCTTCCTGGTGTAGCCGACCACGGTCGGTTTCCCGGTCGTGCCCGAGGAAGCATGGATGCGCACGATATCTTCCATTCGGGCGGAAAAGAGCCCGTACGGATAGGCATCGCGCATGTCCTGTTTCACGGTAAAGGGAAGCCGCCGCAGGTCGTCAAGTGATTTGACGCTCTCCGGACTCACACCCATGCCGGATAATTTATCCTTATAAAACGGAACGTTGGAATACACCCTTGCAAGCATGGATTTAAGTCTTTTCAGCTGCAGGGCTTCCAGCGCGGGACGCGGCAGTGTTTCAAATTCCTCGTTGTAGTACATGCTCGTTCACCTCACGACAGTATTTGCCGGACGTTTCAAAACTCCCGGCCCAGCATGAACGCTTTCCTGTTGACCTCGAGCGCCTTGGCCGGCACCATCCGCTCCAGGGCCTGAAGCCAGTATTCCTCGGCAACGTCGATGCGCCGGGAAACGGCGCCGAGCAGAACGGTATTGGCCGTCCTGGCATTCCCGGCTCTCACCGCCAGTTCCTGCCCGTTCACCAGCAGGAAATCGGGGAACCGCTCCCGGATCCTCTCATCCACCCGCTCCGGATACGCTTCCTTTCCCATCAGGACCGACGAGGGAGGAATCTTCAGGTCATTGGCGACGACCTTTCCCCCTTTCCGGAGCAGCGGGAGCGCGCGCAGGGTTTCCATCAGCTCGAAACCGAACAGGATATCTCCTTCACCCTCGGGAACTATGGGCGAAAACACCTTTTCCCCGAACCGCACATGGGAAACCACGCTGCCTCCCCGCTGGGACATGCCGTGGATCTCGCTCTTCTTGACATCGTACCCGGCCAGCATGAAGGTCTCGGATAGGATTTCCGAAGCCAGCAGGATTCCCTGCCCGCCGACCCCTACCAGGAGAATGTTGGTCGCCTGTCCTTTCATTTCGCCCTCCCGATCGCATCGAATTTGCAGAGTTGGCGACAGACGTCGCAGCCGGTGCAGAGCATGGGGTCGATATACGCCAAGCCTTTTTTCCCCTCACCGCTCTTCCACTGGATGGCCGGGCAGCCCAGTTTCAGGCAGGCGCGGCAACCCGTGCACTTTTCGGCTTCGACCGCATAGAGCGGCCCCCTGGTGAACACGCCTTCACGCTTGATCAGCACGCACGGCTTGTTGGTGATGATGACCGACGTTTCCGGGCGCTCCATCTCTTCTTTCAGCGCCTGCCGGGTCTGGTCCAGGTCAAAGGGGTTCACGGTCCTCACGTGCCGGACGCCCAGCGCTGAGCAGAGCCCGGCCAGGTCGATGCGGTGGGCGGGTTCGTTCATGAGGGTGAAACCGGATGCCGGGTTGTCCTGGCGGCCGGTCATGGCGGTGATGCGGTTGTCGAGGATAACGACCGTTGCCGGCGAATTGTTGTACACCATGTCCGCAAGACCGGTGATGCCGCTGTGGATGAAGGTTGAGTCGCCGATCACGGCAACCACCCTCTTTTTCTCATCATCGGAAACCACTTTCACCACTCCGGTGGCATTGCCGATCGAGGCGCCCATGCACACGCAGGTCTCCATCGAGGAGAGCGGAGGGAGGAAACCGAGGGTATAACAGCCGATGTCGCCGGTAACGTAAGCCTTGAGCTGATTGAGGGTATAGAAGACGCCGCGGTGGGGACAGCCGGGGCACATGTTGGGCGGGCGGGGAGGAAGCGCGATTGGCCCGGTTTCCGCAACGTCAGCCGCTCGTTCGGGCGCCGGAGCGATCCCGAGCCCGGCAAATGCCTTGCGGAGCCTCTCAGGAGAAAGCTCGCCGCAGATCGGGATGATTTCCTTCCCCACGACCTCTATGCCCAGAGCCCTGATCTGCTCCTCGAAAAACGGGTCCAGCTCCTCCACCACGTAAAGGCGACTGACTTTTCCGGCGAACGAACGGACCAGCTCCGCCGGGAACGGGTGCACCAGGCCGAGCTTGAGGGTGGACACTTCCGGGAACGCCTCGCGCACGTACTCGTAGCAGACGCCGGAGGTGACGATGCCGACGGAAGCGTCGCGCAGCTCCATCCGGTTGATCGCCATGGTCGAGGCCGCTTCGGCGAGCCGCCGCATCCGGTCTTCAACCAGCGGGTGCCGCACCTTGGCGTTGGCAGGCAGCATCACCTGCTTGGCGGCGTTGGTGACCAGCGCCGGAGCGGGGAGGCCCGCAACCCGGTCCTCCAGTTCCACGATCGATTTGCTGTGGGACACCCGGGTCGTGGTGCGCAGCATCACCGGGGTATCGTACTGCTCGGAAAGTTCAAGGGCGATCCTGGTGAAATCCTTGCATTCCTGCGAATCGGCAGGCTCCAGCATGGGCACCTTGGCAAACTTGGCGTAATGCCGGTTGTCCTGTTCGTTCTGGGAGGAATGCATCTCCGGGTCATCGGCGGTCACCAGCACCAGCCCCCCTTTGATCCCGGTGTAGGACAGGGTGAAGAGCGGGTCGGCCGCCACGTTCACCCCGACGTGCTTCATGGTGACAATGGTCCGCGCACCCGCGAAAGAAGCGCCTATGGCCACCTCGAGAGCGACTTTTTCATTAGGAGCCCAGGAGGAATCGATTTCCTTGTACAAAACGGTGTTTTCCAGGATTTCGGTCGACGGCGTGCCCGGATATCCGGTGGCGACCAGGACACCGGCTTCAAATGCGCCTCGGGCAATTGCCTCGTTGCCGGAAAGAATCTCTTTCATGGGAAAGCCCCCTGAAACAAAAAAATACGGGGATTTCTCCCCGAAATCGTTGTGAAATATACAGACAAACACGGTTTGCTGTCAACTGCTATCTGACCCGGAGCATCGCGGATTCAGCGATCGCGGAGGAGCGGACGACGCCGGTCAGCCCGTCAGCAGCCCCTCCAGCAGCCCGGTGTCGGAAACGGTGAAACGATCGAAGCCGAACAGCTCCATGGTGCGGAGTGTAATGAGGAAACCGGCGATCACGAGGTCCTCCCGCCCTTTTTCTATCCCGGGAACCCGCAGCCTCTCCTCGGCAGTGAGCGGGCGGATCGATTCATAGAGCTCCCGTACCACCGAGACGTCCAGCACATGGCCGTGCACCACTCCGTGGTCGTAATCGGCAAGTTTCAGATCCATCGCCGCCAGGGTGGTTGCGGTTCCTGCCGTTCCGACCAGCGTCGCCCCGGCGGGGAAGCCCCCCAGCCCCGATTCGTCGATGTCCGCCTTCAGGGCGTTCAGTTCCCGCAGCACTTTCTCGTCCATGGCCGCGGCCGAACCCTTGCCTTCGGTGAGCCGGACAACACCCAGCGGCAGACTCCTGGTGAAAAGCGGCGTCATCCCCCGGGCAAGCGTATACTCGGTGCTGCCGCCGCCGATATCGAAGACGAGAGAGTCACCGTTTATGCAGAGTCCCGAAACAACTCCCTTCAGCGTCAAAAGCGCCTCTTCCCTGCCGTCGATAATCTCGAGCCGGATTCCCGTCTCCCAAGAGACCCGTTCTATGAATTCCCTGCCGTTCTTCGCGTCGCGGACCGCGCTCGTCGCGACCGCCCGCACCCTCGCTGCGCCGAACTTTTGCATCTCCCGGGCAAAATCGCGTAACGCGGCCATCGTTCTGGAGCATGCCGCTGGAGATATACCCCTTTCACGGGTAAAGCCGCCGCCCAGCCTGGTAATGACCCGTTTCAGCGACAGGATTTCCATTCCTCCGGCCGGCCCCGCGGCTGCTATCAGAAGCCGGGCGCTGTTGGTGCCGAGGTCGATGGCCGCGGAAATCTCGTGATTCAATCCGCTCTCCTTTCCTGTTTCATGATGGACCACGCGCACCCGCCGATCTTTACGAACGCGTCAACGATGTCCATGTAGAGCAGACCTGCAATGACGGAGCACGCCCCGTCGCTGAGCCGGGAAAGATGATTCTTCCGCAACTCGTCGGCTAAAGTGACCATTTCGTTTTTCAGGGAGTTCCGCGCTGCATTTCCCGGGATGTCCCGGCCTTCGACACTGTCGACAGCCAGTGCCGCCAGGTAGGCGGCGTGCCTGGCAATCGACTTGATTTCGGCCATGGCGGTTTCGGAAAAAAACACGGAACCTTCCTTCTTCCGCCGCAGGCAATCGAGAATTATTTCACAATTGTCCCCCATGGCCTCCAGTTCGTTCACCGTTCCCAGCATCAACGGTATGTCGGCCGATATCTCCGGGCTCTGCGACTGGCGTGACAGGAGGACCAGGAATGCCGACAGGTCCTTCTGCAGAACATCCAGGACATTTTCCTTCTGCAGGATGACGGTAGATCTTCTTGCATTGAATTCGTAGAACTGCTGAACGGTATCGGACAGCATTGATCCGGCCACCTGAGCCATCCGCTTCAGTTCGTTGCCGGCCTGGAGCAGGGCGAGATAGGGAGTGTTGATGACCCGGAAATCCAGGTAGCGCGGCCGCGCCTCGAAGTCTATTCCATCTTCCCCGGCATGGAGTATCTTCCCCGCGGATCGGGCAAAGAAACCGATGAACGGCAGGAACAGCGCGGCGACAAGAAGGCTGAAAATCGTGTAACTGTTTGCAAGAATGCGCGCGGCCGGGGCGTTCAGCGCGATTGCCGGCTGCCGGGCAGCAGCGCCGCCGGAAACCGCGGCGTCGTGCACCCCCCATCCGCTGACGGCTGAGACCAGCGAAAAAAACTGGGGAAACAGGAGAAGCACGACAGAAACCGAAACAACGCAGATGACCCCGTAAAGAATCACCGTCCTCCGGGCCGCCAGGGTTCCGCCGATTGCGCCGATCGCCGCCAGCGCCAGGGTGCCCGGCATTTCGCCGAGGACCATCGCCACACCCTGCTCCACACCGATGAGCCTGCTGGCTGCCAGGGCAATGATGATCCCGATGGCGGCGCTTCCGGACTGAACCAGGAAGGTGAGCGTCATGCCCGTCGCAAGGCTGACCACACGCCAGTCCATCGGTGAAGAGCGCAGCCAGTCGAGGACCTTCAATTCACCGAGAGAGGAAAAGCGGCTCTCCATGATTTCCAGCCCGAGGAACAGCAAGCCGAGGCCCGTCAGGGTGTCTCCCAGGAAGACCAGGCGGCGCTGTTTGCAGAAAGAGCGGAGAACAACCCCGGTGAATAGGGCGGGAAGTGAGAAAAACGAGATCTTGAAGGCAATGAACTGAACCGCGACCACTGTGCCCAGCGCGGTGCCCAACAGCATTCCCAGTGCCTGATACAGGCTGAGAAGTCCCGCGTTCACAAAGCCGATGACAAGGATTGACGCGGCGCCGCTTGACTGGAGAAACGAGGCAAGGCAACTCCCGGTCAGTGCCGCCGACAGGCGGTTGCCGGCAATCTTTTCCAGGAAGCGGCGGAATCCGCCGCTGGCGAGCCGTTGCAGTCCCTCAGCCAGGGTCTTCATGCCGAGGATGAAGAGGCCGAGCCCGCCCAGCGCTTCGAGCAGTCGCAAGAGAAGCATAAACTCAGGCTCCGGAAATACTGGATGGAATCGGGAAATGTGCCGTGGTCAGCTGGTCCGCGTCATCACCGGATTTTCCGGCAGCTGCCGTCCGCGAAGGCGAGGCCGGGGGCCTGGTCGTTCAAAACCGCTTCCAGATGTCTGCATCAACCTGTCCGGGAACCCGGACAGACGAATCAATTGTCTACCTTTTCCTTCAGTTCCTTGCCGACCTTGAAGAACGGGAGCTTTTTCGGCTTGACCGTGATGGCTTCGCCTGTTTTCGGATTTCTGCCCACATACGGCTTGTAATGCTTGATCACAAAGCTGCCGAAGCCTCTTATCTCTATCCTTTCGCCAACGTGGAGAGCATTGGACATCGATTCAAAAATCGTGTTGATGATGTCCTCGGCTTTCTTGAAGGAAAGGTTCTTCCTCTCGGCAAGGGCTTCGATAAGCTCTGATTTGTTCATCGTATTTCCTCCGATTCTGTTTGACTGCATCAAGCTATGTTCATCCATTCAAGGGAATGAAAAAGTGCGTATTCATCGGAATGCATCTCAAAGCACCGGTTGCGGGCAGCAAAACCGCACGCCCGGAAATCGCTGTTTCATCAAAATTGATCAGTATGCAGGCAAAATTGATACACTTGTCCGCACAGGCGGCCCCTCAGGCCCAGAACAGATGATGATGTCCCGCGGAACCGTTTTCCCCACTGCAGCGCAAACAAAGTTTTACCTCCGGACGCGGCCGCGCGGATGAAATGCCGCCAATTCCCGGATGGCGGCGGAACCAGCCATGAGTGAGCTTGCAAATATCTCTCCTAAATTCAGATTTTTGACAGCAGCGTTACGCTTTCTATGTGGTATGTCTGGGGAAACATGTCAATCGCACGGCTTGCGGCAACCCGGTAGCCTTTCCCGTAAAGAATCGAAAGGTCGCGCGCCAGCGTGGCTGGATCACATGACACGTAGACGATATTTTCGGGGCCGAGGGAAGGTATCAAATGTACCGCCTCCCGTCCGCCCGTTCGGGGCGGATCGAGGAGCACCAGGTCGAAACGCTCGCCGGCTTCGATGAGATCACGGAGTCCTTGATCCGTGTCCATGGCGATGAACCGCGCATTCCGGACTCCATTGCTCTCTGCATTGTGTTCGGCGTCTGCTACCGAGTCGCCGTATTCCTCCAGGCCGACGATTTCCCGGCAGCTCCCGGCAAGCGGCAGGGTAAAATTGCCGTTGCCGCAATAGAGATCGAGCACCCGCTCGTTTCCGTGCAGTCCTGACCATTCGAGCACCGTCCGGACCATCTGCCGGTTCTGCTCGTAGTTGACCTGGGAAAAACCGCCGCACCGAAAGGAAAGCTCCATCCCGGAAACTTCGCCAGCCACTGCCGCCGGCACGCCGTACGCCACCCTGCCGTCGCCCCAGACCCGCTGGAGGGATGACTTTCTGCCACACTGCAGAAACACCCCGGTCACGCCGGCACATCCGGAGACCGAGGTCCGGAGCCAGCGGGAGGTCTCTTCCCTGCGATCTCCGATATAGTGGAACAGGAGCAGCAAACCGCGCGTCTCTCCTGCGGCGACGTCGATCTGCGGCAGTTTGTCGGGCTCGGGAAAATCGGCCAGGAGGCGGCAGAGTTCATCCCTGATCCCGTTTACCGCGTCCCGGGCTATGAGGCAAGCACCCGGCAGATCGATGACGTAGTGTGACCCCCGGCGGTAGAAGCCGAATTTAAGGGCCCCAGCGACACTCCGGAGCTTGAACTGCACCCTGGAACGGTACCCGAAGGGATTGGGCGCCGGGAGAATGGGCCGGATGGATTCGGGCACCACGCCCGGGACCCTGGACAGCATCCCTGCAAAAATCTGCTGTTTCGCCTCCAGCTGGGAGCTGTACCGGATGTGCTGCCAGCTGCAGCCGCCGCATTCGCCGAACACGGCGCACGGGGGCGCAACCCGCGCGGAAGACGGCGCCAGGCATTCCAGGAGCGTCCCTTCGCAGTATGATTTCTTCTCGGCCGTGATTTCGATTCTGGCCCGGTCACCCGGCGCCGTGAACGGAATGAAACAGACCTTGCCGTTCAACCGGCCGATACCGGAACCGCCGAAAGCCAGCTTTTCGATGGTCACCGTGCCGCCGCTTCCCTGCCCCGCGCGCGTCAGCATGGTTGCCGCCTGTTCCTGTCACGCGCCCTGGCAAGCTCCGTCACGACCAGTTTGCAGGGGAAGGAATCGCGGGAAAAATAACTCCTGCAGTTGTTCTCGACACCTGCCATCATCCGTTCGCGGGCCTGGCCGATTTCAGCGTAGGGAACACCCATTTTCTCGATAGTCTTGCGGAAGACTGCGGCGTCTCCGAGCAACCGGGCTGCATCGGCGAAATCGGCGTTGTTGTCGAAATATTCCCGGCGCACGGCCGTTTCACAGACCATTTCCAGCCTGACGACATGGTAATCCTCATAATAGCGGCGGGTTTCGTCATACATGGTGACGACCACCCCGTTTGGCAGTTCAAAACGTTTGATGCATGTCTTCATTCCGGGTAAACACCTCGCGCGAAAAGTATTGTGGTGCAGAATCACTGTAATTTTAGACCCTTTTGCGCAAGAAAATGCAAGACATTTCTTTTCAGGGGAAACCCATCATCTTCTCCTATGTCGTAGAAGACCCTGACCATCGGCTTGGAAACCGGAAACAGGCGGGTGAGATCGATCGGCGTAGCCGACACCACCAGTTCACAGGGTACCCTGTCAATGGTCTGCATGAGGTCCGAGATCTGAGCGCTGCTGTAACCCATGGCCGGCAGGACGCGGCTGATGTGGGGATAGGCGGCATAGGCCTCCCTGATCGATCCGACGGCAAATGGCCGGGGATCGACGATTTCCCGCGCCCCGAACTGAATGGCTGCCGCATGTCCGGCCCCTGAAGGAAGTCCTCCATGGGTGATCGACGGGCCATCCTCGATGACCAGCACCGATCTGCCCCTGAGACGATCCGGCTCGGAAAGCCGCAGGCGCGAATCCGTCCTGATCACTGCCGCAGACGGGTTCAGGATGCGGATTTTTCTCTCCAGCGCGTCGCAGACAGCGCGCACCACCGTATTCCTCTTGTTTATCACCACCAGGCGAGCCCGGCGCAGATTCACTTCCCCCGGGAAATAGCCGGTTTCATCGCCAAAGCGGAGCGGATCGGTGATGACGATTTCCAGGTCTGGCGCAAAAAAAGGAAAATCATTATTGCCGCCGTCCCAGATGATGACATCCCCCTCCCCCTCGGCGCTGCGGAGGATCTTTTCGTAGTCGATCCCGGCATAGACGACCGCGCCCGTGCGGATAAGCGGCTCGTATTCTTCACGTTCCTCGATGCTGCAGCGGTAGAGGGACAGGTCTTCCAAGCGGGAGAACCGCTCGACCTCCTGTCGCTGCAAATCCCCGTAGGGCATGGGATGGCGCACGACGACCGGTCCCAGGCCCTTGTCGCGCAGCACATCGCACAGGTAGCGGGTGACCTGGCTCTTACCGCATCCGGTCCGGACGGCGCAGACCGAGATGACCGGCTTCCTGCTTTTCAGCATGGTTGCTGCCGGGCCGGGAAGCGTGAAATCGGCGCCGCAGGCAAGCACGATCGAGGCCCGGTGCATGAGTTCGTTGTAGGATATATCGCTGTAGGCGAACACCACCCTGGCGACGCTATGCCTCCGGATCAGTTCCGGCAGCATTGCTTCTTCGTAGATGGGAATACCGCGCGGATAGAGCTTGCCGGCAAGGGAAGCGGGATAGCGCCGTTTTGCGATGAAGGGAATCTGTGCGGCAGTGAAAGCCACGACCCGCACGCCCGGATCGTGGCGATAGAACATGTTGAAGTTGTGAAAATCGCGGCCGGCCGCGCCCATGATGATGACCCGCTGCCTTTTCATGAAAGTTTCGCCACCCCTTCTTCAAGCGCTGCCAGTGCGGATTCCAACTCTTCTTCCGCTACGTTGAGCGGCGGGATGAAGCGTATGACGTGCCGCTCGGGACCACATCCTATCAGGATCACCTCTTTGTTCAGACAATGGGCGATGACCTCCTCGCAGGCCGACCTGTTCGGGAATCCGTCGCAGGTGACGAATTCGATTCCCACCATGTAACCGAAGCCCCGCACCTGGCCCACAAGCGGGTGTTCTCCGATCGTCCGGCTCAACCTCTCCATGAGTGAAGCCCCTCGCGCCAGGGCAGTGCCCAGCAGCTTTTCTTCCGTGATGACATCGATCGTCGCAAGGGAAGCAGCGCAGGAAACGGGGTTTCCTCCGAACGTGGTGCCGTGGGCGCCTGACGGCCACTTCTCCATGAGTGCGCGCCGGGCCACCACGGCTGAAAGCGGAAAACCCGACGCAATCCCCTTGGCGACCGTCATGATGTCCGGCGACACCCCGGCATGGTCGGCCGCAAACCAGCATCCGGTCCGCCCCATGCCCGACTGCACCTCGTCGAAGATCAGCAGGATGCCGTGGCGGTCGCAGAGTTTTCTCAAGGCCTTGAGGAAGTTTCTCGGCGCAGGGAAATAGCCGCCTTCGCCCAGGAAAGGCTCGATCAGCACGGCAGCCGTTTCCTCGGGTGAAATCCGGTGTTTGAGGGTTTCCTCCAGGTCATGCACACAGCACATGTCGCACCGGTCCGATGCCTGGCGATAGGGGCAACGGAAGCAATACGGGTAAGGGACCTGGTAGACCGAGGGGAGCAAGGGGTGGTATCGCCTTCGGTAGGCCGCCGTGCTGGTGGTGACCGAGAGGGCGCCGAGCGTCCTGCCATGGAAAGCGCGGGTGAAGGAGATGATCCCCTGCCGTTCCGTAACGTATCGCGCCAGCTTGATCGCACCCTCGACCGCCTCTGCGCCCGAATTGCTGAAAAACAACATGTCCAGCCCTTCGGGAGTGATCGTAACCAGCTTCTCCGCGGCTGCGACCGTGGTTTCATTGTAGTAGATGCCGCCCGTATGGATCAGGCTTTCCATCTGCTTTTGCGCGGCAGCCACTACCCGCGGGTGATTATGGCCGATATTGAGCACCGCGAGTCCCGAGGAAAAATCCAGGTATCTCTTGCCGTCGGCCGTAAACACGCACGTTCCGCGTCCGCTGGAAACGGCAAAGGGATAATAGAGATGGAGGGCTGGAGTGAAAACCCGTGAAGATCTCCTCACCAGATCATCAGAATAATCCATGAAATCGCTCCCTGAAATAAATATGTACCGTTTCCGGATGGAAACTACTCGATCTGCGCCTTCTGCAACCGCCCGCTGAAATCCCGGTAGACGACTTTCACCCTGCTGTAGAACTCCAGCGCTCCCCCCCTCCCCCCGGCCTCGGGATGATTGGAACCCGAATGCTTCCACCCGCCGAAGGGAAGCTGTATCTCGGCGCCGATCGTCGAAGCGTTGACGTAGACCAACCCCGCCTGGAGATCCCGCTCGGCTTTCGCCGTCGTGTTCACGTCTCTGCTGTAGATCGAGGAAGAGAGCCCGAACCGGACGTCATTGACAATCGATATGGCTTCGTCAATGCCTGAACAGCGCATCACCGACACGACCGGCCCGAATATCTCCTCCTGCGCGATGCGCATGGTCGGGACCACATCAGTGAAAACCGTCGGCTCGATGAAAAAGCCGCGAGCCAGGGCTCCCGCTTCGGCTCTCTTTCCCCCCAAAGCCAGCCGGGCGCCTTCGCCAACGCCCACCTGCACATAATCCAGCACTCTCTTCATCTGCTGTTCATTGACTACCGGCCCCACATCAGTGCTCTTGCCGAGCCCCTCTCCGAGGCGCAACCGGCCTGCCGCACCGATAAGTCTCTCCAGGAACTGGTCGTAAACCCTCTCGTGCAAAACGACCCTGCTCGCCGCGGTGCAGCGCTGGCCGCTGGTCCCGAACCCTCCCCAGAGGACGCCTTCCAGTGCCAGCCCCAAATCGGCATCATCCATGACGATTATGGCGTTCTTCCCGCCCATCTCGGCAGCCAGGGGGCGATGCATGCTTCCGAGCTTTGCTTCCAGGCGTTCGCCCGCCGCACACGAACCGGTAAACGATACCGCGTCGACTCCCGGATGGGTCGCAAGATACTCGCCCACCTCCTCGCCAGGGCCATGGACCAGGTTCACCACACCGGGCGGGACCCCGGCGTCCACCAGCGCTTCCACAAGCATCGTCGCACACGCGGGCGTGCAGGAAGAGGGCTTGAGGACAGCGGTGTTGCCGCATATGAGGGCGGGGAAAAGCTTCCAGGCCGGTATGGCCGTGGGGAAGTTCCAGGGGGTGATCAGCGCCATGACACCATGGGGTTCCCGGAAAGTCTTGCAGTCTTTGTCCGGCAATTCGGACGGGACGGTCTCCCCGCAGAGCCGCCTCCCCTCTCCAGCCATGTAGAACGCCATGTCGATCGCTTCCTGCACATCGCCGAGCCCTTCGGGCAGGATCTTTCCCATCTCCCTGGTGACCATTTGGCCAATGGCGTCCTTGCGCCGCAGCAGTATCTCTCCGGCGCGGAAAAGCATCTCGCCCCGTTTCGGCGGCGGTGTCAGTCTCCATGCCGGAAAGGCGGCGCGGGCGGCATCGACGGCGCTGTCCACATCCCCGCGGCCGGACAGCGGCGCAGTCGCCACCAGTTCCCGCGTGTCGGCGGGGTTCCTTCTCTCGAAGGACTCGCCGCCAGCCGCGTCTTTCCAGACGCCTCCGATAAGGTTACGCACCGTGACAGACATTTGGCACCTCCACGTTTTCTTACTCACATTTAACATAGTACCAGACGCTTCCAACCTCGCAACGCAAGGTCCCAGTGCTTCAGAAACGGGCTGAAACGGCTAAAACACCTTGCAATTTTTGTAAAATCCGACTATATACTGAGATGCACTGCATGCCGACTGCATGCCGAAGATTACGATCACACAGGAGTTTTCATGAAGAAAGAAGAAGCCATCGAAGTAGAAGGGACTGTGGTGGAACCGCTGCCCAACGCCATGTTCCGGGTCAAACTGGAAAACGACCACATCGTTCTGGCCCACATTTCCGGAAAGATGAGGAAGTTTTTCATAAAGATTCTCCCGGGTGACAAGGTGACGGTGGAACTGTCGCCCTATGACCTGTCAAGAGGACGCATCACCTACCGCTCGAAATAGCCCGTCACGCCTTCCGGAATCTATCAGCCCGCGCTCTTCCCCTCCTCTTCTGCTGAAGGAAAACCAAAGCCTGCTGGACGCCGTTCGGTCAACTGCAACAAATCATTCCACGTGCCGTGCGCAAACGCGCAAGACACCGGGCAGCCGGGGAAGCGGTGATTGCCGCTGCGGACGGGACCGTGCGGACGGCGGAGCCGTTCCTTATCCCGCTCCCGCTCGATAGCGTTTTTTTACTTAACAAACAGGCGCCCTTAGGGTTATATATAACGGTTCGATCAAAAACGGCGAAATGCGCTCAGATTTCCCGGCGCGGGATCTGTCCGCGGAAACGCTGCCCATGGCGAGCAGCGCGCAAAAGCGTCGAAATCCATTAAAAAGGAACCAATCTCATGTACACAGTTGCTGATTTGCGCAAGGGTCTCAAGATCACCCTCGACGGTGATCCATACATTGTCACGTTCTTCGAGTTCTCCAAGCCCGGCAAGGGTCAGGCCCTCTACCGCACCAAGATGAAGAACATGATCAACGGCACCACCCTGGACAGGACCTACCGGTCCGGCGAAACCTTCGAACCGGCCCACCTCGAAGAAAGAACCATGCAGTACCTCTACAAGGAAGACACCCATTACACGTTCATGGACAACCAGAGTTTCGAGCAGATCACCATGAGCGAAGATGCCATCGGCGACGCGAAGAACTTCCTCATCGACAACCTGGAAGTCGAAGTTCTCATGTTCAGGGAAAAGCCGATCGGCATCAGCACTCCCAATTTCGTCAACCTGCGCGTCACCCAGACCGACCCCTGGATCAAGGGCGACACCACCGGAAGCGATTCCAAGCCCGCAACCGTAGAGACCGGCTATGTGCTCCGCGTCCCGCCTTTCATCGAAGAAGGCGAACTGATAACCATCGACACCCGCACCGGGGACTATTCCACGAGGGTAAAGGAATAGCCGCGTGCAACACCCCCTGTTCCCGGCAGCCCGGCAGCGCAACCTTCGCTCCCGGGCTTTGATCATCTCAGCTGTCCGCAGCTTTTTCCTCCGCGAGGGATTCCTGGAAGTCGACACCCCTCACCGCATACCCGCACCCATTCCGGAAAGCCACATCGACCTCGTGCCGTCAGGATCATGGTTCCTCCATCCTTCGCCGGAGATCTGCATGAAGAGGATGCTGTCGGCAGGGTTCGAACGGATATACCAGATATGCCACTGCTGGCGGGACGGCGAGCGGGGCCGCCTGCACCTCCCCGAATTCGCCATGCTCGAATGGTACCGCTCCGGGGCGGACTATGATTCCCTGATGGACGACTGCAAGGAGTTGATAACGCATGCCGCGGAAGCGGTGGGAGCGCACGGGGAACTGGTTCGCAACGGCGGGAGCATCAGCCTGGAAGGACCCTGGGAAAAGCTGAGCGTCAGGGAAGCATTTGCGCGCCACGGTGGGATGGAGGCGGAAGAAGCACTGGAGCGCGACCTGTTCGACGAAATCATGGTGCGGGACATCGAACCGAGACTGGGACGGGAAAGGCCGACCTTTCTGGTGGAATATCCTGCGGCGCGGGGCTCTCTGGCGCGGCTGAAACCTGGAGACCCCTCGGTTGCGGAGCGTTTCGAACTCTACATCTGCGGCCTCGAACTCGCCAACGCCTTCTCGGAACTGTGCGATCCAGTGGAGCAGAGGGAGCGGTTCGGCAAAGAGCTGGGCAACCGAACCGCCCTGGGGAAACCCGGACACCCCCTGCCGGAAAATTTCCTCCGGGACCTGGCGGACATGCCTCCCTCTGCCGGAATTGCTCTCGGCCTGGACCGTCTGGTCATGGTGCTTTTGGATGCAGCCTCGATCGACGAAGTCGTGGCCTTCACCCCCGATGAATTGTGACGATCGGGGAATCGCCCTTTCCTTCACGTCTCAATATGGGTACTCCATGATTTCTCCCCGATAGTTGCGGAGGATCAGCCGGTCTCCGTCGTACCGTGCCGTCTCGGGCAGGATGGGGATTTTCCCCTTTCCGCCGGGTGCATCGATCACGTAGTAGGGGTTGGCCAATCCGGAAGTATGCCCCCGCAGCCCCTCCATGAGGGCGATCCCCTGCCGCACCGTTGTCCGGAAGTGCCCGGTCCCCCTCACCAGGTCCATGTGATGAAGATAGTATGGCCGAACCCTGATGGCCAGCAGCTTCTGCATGAGACGCTTCATGGTTTCCGCATCATCATTCACACCCTTGAGCAGCACGGTCTGGTTCCCCAGCTGGATGCCCGCATCGGCGAGCTTTTCGCACGCCTCGGCAGACTCCATGGTAATTTCCAGGGGATGATTGAAATGGGTATTGACATACAGGGGATGGAAACGCTTCAGCATCCGGCAAAGGCGGGAAGTGATCCTCTCGGGGAGCGTTACCGGTGTTCTGGTCCCCAGGCGGATGATTTCAACGTGGGGGATTCTGCGAACCGCTCGCAGGATGCCCTCAAGCTCATCGTCGGGAAGTAGCAGGGGATCCCCGCCGGAAAAGATCACATCGCGTATTTCAGGGTGTTCGGCAACATAGCCGAAGGCATCGTCAAGACCTTCCCTTCCCCACTCATGGTTCGCGCAGCCCACCTGGCGCTTTCTCATGCAGAACCGGCAATACATCGCGCAACGGGAAGACGCCAGGATCACGACCCTGTCCGGATACCGGTGTATCAGGCGGGGAACGGGACTCAGGGCTTCCTCATTCAGCGGATCGGGACTCAGCCCGTCATCTGCCAGTTCGCGGGGATCGGCGACGCACTGCAGCCAGATCGGGTCCCCGGGCTCGTGGATAAGGCCCAGGTAGTGCCGGGATATCCTCATGGGATATTTTTCCACTACCCGACTGAGCGCATCCGTATCACAGGGGAAATAGACGGCAAGCTCCTCCGGGTCGGTAATGCAGTCAGCAAGGCATGCCTGCCATTTATCCATGGTTACGCACCCTCGGTTCCATCGGCAGAGACGGCACGCCAGCTGGTCCTGAGCCTGGTTATTTCCCTCCCGTCTTCCTCCTTCACCAGTTGATGGAGGAAGATGCCCGGGCCGGTTTCTTCGGCACGGGAGAGAATGGTTTCGCCGGAGACAGCCTCGCCGATGAATGCAATCTCGATCTCCGACAGGCGCCTTTCCTGTATCCGGGACAACGGAACCGTCTCCAGCGCCCATTCCGCGTAAACGGCATGGTTGACGTGCCGGTTCAGGTCGAGGTCCCCCGTCCTGGCCCGGAAGGACTGTTCGAAGCCCCACGAGCCGGTCCGGGGAAGCTTGGGAAAATCATCTTCCAAGGCGCGGCTCTGGACCACCGGCAGATCCGGCAGGAAATCCCTGATCCTGGCGGGGCGTCGCGTCTTCAGGTTCAGAAGCACCCAGGAACTGGTGGCGCAACCGACCCGCGAGCCGTCCTCCGCGGTGACGATGAACTCCCTGAAAGCATGGATGCCGTCCACCAGCGATCGCCACGTCTCCACCAGAAGTTCCTCATCCACTGACGGATAGCGGTCTATCCTGACATGGTAGCGCGACAGAAGCCACGTGGCGTCCCGCGCCATGAGATCCGCCAGGGAAAATCCCAACCGGTCGGCATGGCCCGATGCCGCGTCCTGCAGGTAGTTCAAAAGCGCGACCGGTTTGACCAGGCCCCGGAAATCGGCCTCGTACGAACGGATCCTATAGGTTCTCGAAAACACATCCGACAACATTGCGGCAACCACTTTCAAAGTTTTTATGCAGGAGAGGACCTTGGCCGTAACGCAGTTCAGCAGGCACCCGGCTCAAGCCCCAGCTTTTCCCAGATCGCGGGGAACGGATGACGCTCGCCGCCCTGGCTCCGGACCCGCTCCTCATTGCGCAATTCGGCGCACTTGAGCATCTCAGCCACCGCACGGCGGCCCGCAGCGGTCTTGATCGCCTCCGCGGGGGACTTGCCGGAAAGCGCTGCCAGAGGCTCGTCGATCCAGCGCGCCGGATCGGCGACATAACCGGAAGAATCGGCTTCATCCGCACCGGAATCCCGCTGATCGGCTGCGGATGCATCCTTGAACAGGCTGCGCAGCCAATCTGTTAGTATTACGGAGGTGCACTTCTCGCGGAACAGATCCGATCCCTGCTCCTCCCCTTTCGTCCTGCGGCGTATCCTGGCCACGCTCTCGACAGCCACTTCCCGGTCAAGCGGGTAAAGCGCCCCGGACAGCACATTCCGGTCCCCCTGAGCGATCACCCTGGCGCCGAACACCTGCCAGCGCAGGAAGGTTCTCGATGCAACACTTTCACTGACCCAAACGGGTTGCCCGGCGGGATTCAGCATGTCGGAAAGCATCATGCCCACGCCCGCTTCCACCTGGCGAACCTCGTAGAGCCTGAGCGCGTGATCTGCCAAACGGCTCAGCCATTGGCGCCCCGCCGGGGAAAGGGGCGGGCCGTCAGGGTCCTGCAGCAAACGTCTCACCGGAATCAGGTCGTCGCCGAGCCTGAGCACCGCATCGGTCAGCAGCCACTCGCCGATGTTCACGCTCAACAGATCCCGCTCCCCGGTTCCGATGCTGTCAAGCAAAGCCTTTTCAGCTTTCTTCAAGCCGGCGTAATACCCATCTTCCACCGCTTCCCGCACCTGGTCCGGATAGCGCGCCGCCAGCCAGTCCAGAGCTGTTGGCGCCGTGCTGGCAGCCTCCCGTCTTCTGGATGCGGCCGCCAGATCCTTTTCCAGGCAGCATTTCTTGTACTTCCTGCCGCTGCCGCATGGACACGGCTCATTTCTCCCTGTTTTCTCCAACGGTGACGAACCCTCCCCCCAATGGCATTGGCGCCAGGCACATTCAGGAAAAACCGCCCGGCACAACCTTTTCTTTTATCAGGAACGTTTCTTTTTTTCCATGAAAATCTGATCCCCGGCTTCCTGCTTCGGCACGTCGAGCGGACAGGAAAGCCAATTCTTCATAAAATGGTACAATGTCCTGAGGTTCCGAACATTCCGGAGGTGAAGCCTTATGGAACGTCATATCACCATAGCACTTTCAAGACAGATGGGAAGCGGGGGCGCTCTCGTGGGCAAGAACGCCGCGGAGCGCCTGGGCTTCAGCTACATGAACCGTGAAATCCTGCGCCAGGCGGCAGCCAGCCTGCACGAAGACGAAAATATACTCTCTGTCCGTGAAGAACGCGTTTCGACCTTCCTGGACAACCTGCTCGACTCCCTCTGCATCTGCGCTCCAGAAGGAGGCTATTCACCGCCGCCCATCCGCCCCGTGCATAACCGCGAACTTTTCGTTACCGAAACGGAAATAATCAGATCCATCGCGGCCCGATGCAACGCCGTCATAGTGGGTCGCGGCGCCTTCCACATCCTGCATGGCAACCCGGACCTGGTCACGGTGCTCATCCACGCCCCCCTGGAGTTCAGGTGCAGGAGAGTCATGGAAATCTACGGCATACCGTCTGCCGGGGAAGCCGAAGAAATCGTCCTGGATTCTGACCGGCAGCGAAGCAGGTTCATCAGGACGATAGCAGATGTTGACGGCAATGACGCCCGCAATTACCACCTCTCGATCGACACTTCGGTTGCCGGTTTCGATCTTGCGACAGATATCATAGTGGGGCTTGCGCGAAGGATGCGGGAACGGGCCGGAAACGGGGTCTGATTCAGATATCGAGCAGGATAGCTTCGGCAAGGGTGAGCCGCTCGGGGAAAAGAAGGCCGTCACCGGGAATTTCTTTCATGAAAATGCTGTTTATCGCGGAAAGGGTGTCGTTGAGCCTGTCCAGGTCGATAATGTTCCGGCCGTCCAGGGAATCGGTGTTGTGGTAATTTCTGGGACAGAAATCGACCGTCGCGGCCTCTCCGCTTCTCATAAGGATCGGCAGACCGTGGGTGCGGCAGATAATGGGACGATGCTCGTACAGGAGGCAACAACCGCCATCGAGAAGCGGGCATTCATCACCGTCCCGCCGTCTCATGGCCCGCTCCCGGATCGCCCCGCCGCGGTTCGGGTCGAGAAACGAAACGGCGCGGGCAATGCTGTAAGCCTCCACCGGAAAAACCGAAAATTGCCGGCAGCAACCGTCGCACCCCTTACGGCAGGCGATGGCGTCCCCGCTCGCCGCGACGATGTCCCTGCAGAGGGTGTCCACCTTGCCGACAAGCGCCCGGTAGTTGGCCAGCAACCCGGAATTGCCACTTTTTTCTCCGCTGCTCATCAATCACTCTCGAAGTCGAAAAAAAACGCCCCGAAGTCCGGGAGGTCAGAAAAATGTTTCCATTGGGCTTCAGGGCAAAATCATGGAAGGGTTTCGCTAGTAATACATCACACTGAAGTTTTTTTCAATACAAATAAAATTAATTTACTTACAACAGAATTTCATGCCTCGGACGCGAAAAAATGTCATCGGATCTCATTGCGGCCCTTCAGCTGCAGAGCCGCTTCGTAAACCCTGCTTCTCGACTGGCCGCTCTCCAGGGCCACCCGCGCCACCGCGTCCTTGAGCGAAAGCCTCTCGGAAAGAAGGTATTTTTCCAGGAGATCCCGGATGTCTTCGGGACTCACCCCCGGCAAACCGTCCGAAGGGGCAACCAGCAGCACGATTTCGCCCCGTACCGGCCTTCCTTCCAGTTCCTGCAGGATTTCCGATACGCGACCACGCAGGAATTCCTCGTATATCTTGGTGACTTCCCTGGCCACGACAATCGTCCGGTCGCCCAGCAGATCCAGGATGTCACCCAGCGTATCCAGCAGTCGATTCGGGCTTTCATGAAAAACCAGAACCCGCTTCTCCCGGCTCAGGGAAGAGATTTTCTCCTGTCTTTTCCCCTTGCGGCTCGGAAGAAACCCCTCAAATGAGTAGGCATCAGTGGGCAGGCCGGAAGCGGAAAGGACCGCCACGGCAGCGCAGGCGCCGGGAACCGGCACGACGGGAATCCCCCGCTGCACCGCATCCCGCACCAACTGGAAGCCGGGATCGGAGATGCACGGCGTGCCCGCGTCGGAAATCAGGGCAACCGAGAGTCCCTGGCCAAGTTTGTCCAGGATCAGCTCGCCTTTCACCTGCTTGTTGTGGTCGAAATACGAGGTGATCGGCCTGGAGATGCCGAAATGGGTCAGGAGCTTGCGGGAATGGCGGGTGTCTTCGGCGGCGATCAGGTCCACTTCCCTGAGGATGCGGACCGCGCGGAAGGTCATGTCTTCCAGGTTGCCGATCGGAGTGGCGACTATGTAAAGGGTGCCGTTTTTCATCATCGGTATCGTGAATCAGTCAGTAAGCCAGGTCGAACGCATTCCGGATATGCTCTACAGCGGGAGGACCGTCGGACATCACTATGCCGATGACGTCGAAGCGGGCGTCGGCGCTTTCAAGGCCGTGTTTCGCCAGGTACGCAAGGGCTGCCTTGGATATCTGACGCTGCTTGAACGGTGTGATGGAAAGTTGCGGGGGCCCGTAGGTGCCGGTTCGGCGTGTCTTCACCTCGATGAACACCAGGGTGGAGCGGTCGCGCGCAATGATGTCGATCTCCCCGCAGCGGCAGCGGAAATTGGCCTCCACGATCCGGAATTTCCGCTTTTCCAGATAATCCCGGGCAATCTCCTCGCCGCGCGCGCCGAGGGTTTTCCTCGCCCCGGGCTCTCGGGGAGTCATGGCCCGGCCCCGAGGAACTCCTTCACGCCGCGGAAGGTGGTCCGGTGGATCGGGCAGGGCCCGTGTTCGGCAATGGCCCTGAGGTGGACCGGCGATCCGTACCCCTTGTGCAGCTCGAAACCGTAGGCGGGGAATTGCCGGCCGAAATCCGTCATCAGGCGGTCCCGGGTAACCTTGGCGATGATCGATGCCGCGGCAATGGAGGCGCTGGCGCCATCCCCCTTCTTGATCGTCATCACGGGGAGGGCAACCGGCGGCGCGGATATGCCGTCCACCAGCAGATAATCGGGTTTTACGGACAGGGCATCAACCGCCTCTTTCATGGCACGAAGCGTCGCCTGCAGAATGTTCACCCTGTCTATGAGACCATGATCACCGCTGCCCACACCAACCGCCAGCGCATGTTTCATGATCATGTCAAAGAGTTCGTCTCGCTCTGCCGGGGACAGTTTCTTCGAATCGTCGACCCTGCTGAAATCCGCATCAGGGGAGAGTATGACCGCCGCCGCGACGACCGGTCCGGCAAGCGCGCCCCGGCCGGCTTCGTCGACGCCGGCTATGACGGAATAGCCGCGCCTGAGCACCCGCTTCTCGAATGCGAATTTGTCGACCGGCTCACTGGCGAAAAGCTCTCCGTTCATATCCCTCCCCATCAGGTTTTCGAACACCCGGCGGAGTCATCCCCCGAAACAGGAAGGCCCCGGTTTTTCCGGGGCCCTTGATCCAGTTACTGAGCGATGTATTTCTTTTCGCGGATACGGGCCGCTTTACCGCGCAGCTTTCTGAGGTAGTAGAGCTTGGCGCGCCGCACCTGTCCGCGGGTCATGACCTCGATGGCTTCCAGTGAAGGCGAGTGCAGGGGGAAGCAGCGCTCGACGCCGATGCCGTTGGAGATCTTGCGCACGGTGAAAGACTCCCTGATGCCGCCGTTCTGGCGCTTGATCACCACGCCCTGGAAAGCCTGGATCCTGGACTTGTCGCCTTCCACGATCTTGACCTGAACCTTCACCGTATCGCCCGGCTTGAAGGGCGGTATGTTTTTCTTCATCTGTTCGAATTCGATGCTGTCGATCTTGTTCATTTCTTCTCCTCCTATGTGGTTAAGGCTGATTTCCTTGTCTGATGCAATCACGTGCCTACTTTGAACGGTTTCCGAGCAGGCGGTCGACGATTATGGCCGCGGCCGAACGGACCGCCAGGTGGTTGTAGCTCCCCGGCCCGGTAATAGGTTCCAGGATGTAATCGGCACGGTCCAGGACTTCCGCTGTCAGGCCCCATCCGGTTCCCAGGAGGAGCAGGTAGTTCGCTTCCCCTGCCCGGATTTTTTCGCCCAACAGGGCATAAGAAACGGAATTGGGAGCGCCGGCCGCTCCGGTGGCCACGGTTCTGACCGGGCCGCCGAACTCCTTTTCCAGGTCGCTCACCGCCTCATCGAGCGTCGCAACTACCGACACCAGTTCAAGGGCGGCCTTTCTCTTCGGGTTGTAACCCGCGCCCCACCCTTCCCGCCAGTGCCTGACGATGCGGCGCGACAGCTCCTGCTGCCCGGGGACGGGCGTAACCACGTAGTACCTCGCAAGCCCGAAAGTCCTGGCTGTCCGCGCAATATCGTGAATGTCCAGGTTGGTCACCGCGGTCGCGACCACCCGGCGGTTCTTGTCATGGACCGGATAGTGCAAAAGGGCGATCGCGACCCGGGAGCAGTTCCCTGTCTCACTCGCCATTTTCGACAGTACCCCCGATGCTCGCCAGGTACTCGCGATCCTCGCGGCCGAGGTCGAGGTCCTTCAGCAGGTCCGGACGTACGCGCAGGGTTCTTTCCAGCGACCGGCGCCGCCGCCAGCGGGCTATGTCGCCGTGATTGCCCGACAGCAGCACGGGCGGAACCTCCCTGCCCCTGAATTCGGCAGGCCGGGTGTACTGCGGATACTCGAGAAGCCCGTTGGAAAAGGAATCGTCCGCGGCGGATTCGCAACTGCCGAGCACACCGGGGATCAACCTGGCAACGGCATCGACGATGACGATCGCCGCCGGTTCTCCACCCGTCAGGACGAAATCGCCCAGGGAAATTTCGTCGTCCACGAACAGTTCGCTGACCCTCTCATCCACCCCTTCGTAACGGCCGCAGATAATGGTCAGCGACTCTTCGGCGGCAAGTTCCCGCGCAACCGCCTGGGTAAAGAGCCTGCCCCTTGGTGAAGTCAGGATGACTCTGGAATCCGGGACTGCTTTTCTGACCGCTTCCAGGCACGCTGCCAGCGGTTCGACCTTCATCACCATCCCGGCGCCGCCGCCGTAGGGATAGTCATCCGTCGTTCTGTGCCGGTCAAAGGCGTAATCGCGGATATTGTGGATATCTATCCCGATCAGCCCTTTATCCTGCCCTATTTTCAGCATGCTGTCCGAAAAAGGCCCGCTGAACATTTCCGGGAAAAGGGTCAGAATATCGAATTTCATAGTTCCAGCAGGCCGTCAAGCGGCGTGACGACCATCCTGCGTTTTTCCAGATCTATCTCGCGCACCACATCCTCTGTCGCCGGGATCAGATATTCGCCGCTTTCGGATCTTACGACATAGACATCGTTGCTGCCGGTGGGCATGATGTCCACCAGCTTTCCCAGCGCTTCCCCCCGGTCGTTTTCAACTGCCAGGCCAAGCAGGTCGCACCAGTAATACTCACCTTCGGGCAACGCGGGAAGCTGCCCGCGCTCTATGCAGATTTCACTGCCGACAAGCGGAAGCACCCGGTTGATGTCATCGTGGCCCTTCAAGGTCACCAAGACGCGCTTCTTGTGCTCGGCGGCCGCGGATATTTCATGTGTTTCGCACTTCCCGTCGGGTAACCGGAAGAGAAGGGACCGATGGGAGGTGATGCTGGAGGCATCGCCCGAATAGGGCATGACCCGCAGCTGCCCCCTGATCCCATGGGCCCCGAGCACTTTCCCGATCTCTATCAACTCTTGTTCCTGCCGCATCATTCAACTATCTTGAGAATCGCCTTCTTGTTTCCTTTTGTAGAAACAGCGTTGAGGAGAGTCCTGATGGCCTTCGCGGTCCTCCCCTCCTTGCCGATGATCCGCCCCATGTCTTCCTTGGCAACCGTCAGCTTGATGACGGTCGTGTCGTTCTCCATTTCCTCCGTGGCATTCACCATGCTTGGGTCGTCGACAAGAGCCTTGGCAATGAGCTCAACGAGTTCTTTCATGACGGCATCCTCTGTGGGATTGGAATATCCGGCGGACCGGAAATACGGGACATCATGCAGCCTTGGTTATGAATTTCTCCCAGATACCAGCCTTCTTGAGCATCTGCTTCACCGTGTCGGTAGCCTGAACTCCCTTGGCCAGCCATTCGAGGGTCTTGCCCTCTTCGAACTTGAATGCGGCCGGCTCCTGGTTCGGATCGTAGCTCCCGACCTTCTCGATGAACCTTCCGTCCCTCTTGCAGCGTTCATCCGCCACAACAATCTGGTAATAGGGTTTCTTCTTCATGCCAGCCCTGGCAAGTCTCATCTTTACAGCCATCTTTTCCTCCCGGTTTTCAGGTCTTTCTCTTCCTTCTCGTTTTGTTCACGTCACCTACGCTACCTACTCTCAGCATATATTCCTTGACCGCATAGCCTAGAAAGGCGGCATCCCCCTGCGGAGACCTCCCATACCCTTCATCAGCCCTTTGGGCCCGATCTTCTGCAACTGCTTGACCATCCTGAGCGCCTCCGTGAAGCGCTTCAGGAGCTGGTTGACCTCCTGGACGGTCGTGCCGCTTCCCTTCGCTATCCTGAGACGCCTGCTGCCGTTGATGATGGAAGGGTTGCCACGTTCTTCGCGGGTCATGGAGTCGATGATCGCCTCGATCCGCTTGAACTCCTTCTCGCTCGGCCCGGCGCCCTCCATCTGCTTCATCATCTTTCCCATGCCGGGGATGAGCCCCATTATGGACTCGAAAGAACCCATCTTCTTCATCTGCTGCAACTGGTTCCTGAAGTCCTCCAGGTCGAACTGGTTCTTCTTCAGCTTGTGCTGCAGCTTTTCGGCTTCCTGGGCGTCGAAAGTGGATTGGGCCTTCTCGATCAGGGTCAGCACGTCGCCCATGCCCAGAATGCGCGAAACCAGCCGGTCGGCATGGAACACGTCCAGCGCGTCGAGCTTTTCACCCAGGCCGACGAATTTTACCGGTTTGCCGGTAACGGACTTAATGGACAGCGCAGCGCCACCCTTGGCATCGCCGTCAAGCTTGGTAAGCACCACACCGGTTATGTCGAGCCGCTCATCGAACCCTGTTGCGACGTTGACCGCTTCCTGGCCGGTCATGGCATCGGCCACCAGCAGAATCTCGCGGGGAGCCACCGTTTCCTTGATCCGTGCCAGCTCCTCCATGAGGGGCTCATCGATCTGCAGCCGGCCCGCGGTGTCGAAAATGACCGTGTCGAAACCCGACAACTCCGCATATCGCAAGGCTTCGCGGCAAATCTCGACGGGGTCCCGGTCGGCCCGGGAATCGTACACCTCGAGCGAAAGCTGGCTGCCCAGGGTCTTGAGCTGCTCGATCGCGGCCGGCCGGTAAACGTCGGCAGGGACCATGAGCGGACGCCGCCGTTGTCCCTTGAGATACTTGGCGAGCTTGGCGCAACTGGTGGTCTTTCCGGACCCCTGAAGCCCCACCAGCATGATGGGAACGGGCGGCTTCGCCGCCAGGTCGAGGGAGTTGTCCTCTCCTCCGCCCATCAGCGCTATCAGCTCGTCATGGACGATCTTGATGACCTGCTGTCCGGGCGCCAGGCTCTGCAGGACCTGCGCGCCCACGGCCCGGCTCCTGACCCGTTCCACGAATTCCTTGACAACCTTGAAATTGACGTCGGCTTCCAGGAGCACCAGCCGGACTTCCCGCAGGGCGTCCCTGATATTGTCCTCGGTCATTACCCCCTGGCCACGGAGCTTCTTGAAAACAAGGTCCAGTTTGTCGGAAAGGCTGTCAAACATCTCGCGGTCTCTCACTGCATCAAAGGAAACGGGCCGCGCCCGGGCTGAGAGCGCAATTCACCCCTGTAAAGCGGTTCATGCTAGATGAAAGCCATACAATTTGTCAAGAAAATTTTGCAAACCCGCCACAAGCCAGGCCGCTCCGCCGACCAGCGGCGGCTTTTCAGGAGACTGGCGCCACTATGGCGTCTATGGCGTCCCTCACATCCTCCACGAAAACGATGTCCAGTCCTTCGCGCACAGTTTCCGGGATGTCCTCCATGTCGACCCGGTTACGTGCGGGGACGACAATCTTCGTGACGCCTGCCCTGCGTGCGGCAAGGATCTTCTCCTTCAGCCCCCCGATTGCCAGCACCCTTCCCGAAAGGCTGATCTCGCCGGTCATGGCCACGTCCCGGCGCGCAGGCCGGCAGGTCAGCAGGGAAACGATGGCGGCAGCCATGGTGATGCCCGCCGACGGGCCGTCCTTGGGAATTGAACCGGCAGGTACATGGATATGAATATCGGTCTTTCTGAACATGTCCTCCGCTATGTTCCATTCCCCGCAGTTGGCCCTGACGAAAGACAGGGCCGTCCGCGCGGACTCCCTCATCACTTCGCCGAGAGAACCGGTCAGTATCAGCTCCCGCCGACCCGGCATGCAGGTCGCCTCGACAAAGATGATGTCCCCTCCGGTCTCGGTCCAGGCCAGGCCGGTGACCACGCCGGTCCTGTCCTTTTCCGCGGCCACTTCGTTGAAAAACCTCCTGGGTCCCAGGAACTCCTCGACTACTTCTTTCGTGACCACCTGGCGGGCGGGCTTGCCCTGGGTCATTTCCTTCGCTATCTTGCGGCATATGGAGGCAATGTTCCGCTGCAGGTTTCTTACTCCCGCTTCGCGGGTATAATCGCGGATGATGCGGGTCACCGCGTCCGCGTCGAAAGCCGGCGGATCATCCGCCAGGCCGTTTTCCTCCACTTCTTTCGGTATCAGGAAGCGAAAGGCGATATTCTCCTTCTCAAGTTCGGTATAGCCCGAGAGGTGAATCACTTCCATCCGGTCACGAAGCGGAGGCGGAATGGTATCAATGAGGTTGGCGGTAGTTATGAACATCACGTTCGACAGATCGAACGCCACATCCAGGTAATGGTCGGAAAAGGAGAAATTCTGCTCCGGATCAAGGACCTCGAGCAGCGCGCTGGCCGGGTCGCCGCGGAAATCGATGCCGATCTTGTCCACTTCGTCCAGCATGAAGACCGGGTTGTTCGCCCCGCAGCGGTAGATTTCCTGGATGATCCTCCCGGGAAGCGCCCCGATGTAGGTTCGGCGATGGCCGCGAATCTCCGCCTCGTCGCGCATCCCCCCGAGGGACAGCCTTATGAACTTCCTGCCCAGCGCCCGGGCGATGGACTTGCCCAGGCTCGTCTTGCCCACCCCCGGCGGCCCGACGAAACAGAGTATGGGCCCCCGCATCTTCTCCCGGAGCGTGCGGACGGCGAGGTACTCCAGTATGCGTTCCTTGATCTTTTCCAGGTCGTAGTGATCCTCGTTCAGCACCTTCTCGGCCTGGTTGATATCCTTGTTGTCAGTAGTGGAATTCTGCCAGGGCATACCGACCAGGTAGTCGAGATAGGTACGGGAAACCGTGTATTCCGGAGATGCGGGATTGATTTTCTCCAGCCTTTTCAGTTCCTTGTCCGCGATTTTCCTGACCGTGTCCGGCATCCCCGCTCCCGCCACCTTGCCGCGCAACTCCGCAAGATCGCCCAAGCGGGCATCGTCCTCGCCCAATTCCTCCTGTATCTGTTTCATCTGCTCCCGCAGAATGTATTCCTTCTGAGTTTTCCCGACCCTTTTCGTGACCTCGGCCTGCACCTCTCCCTTCACCTGGAGCCTCTGCACCTCGTTGGTGAGATGGATATACACTTTCTTCAGCCTCTCGATAGGGTCTATGGTATCGAGAAGATTCTGCAGCTCGTCCATGGGCAGGGTGACGTACAGTGCAACCAGGTCCGAAAACCGCGCGGGATTGTCGATGTAGTCGATCATCTTCAGGACATCGTCCGGCAGCGGCCTTCCGTAGGACAGGGCGATCTTGAGGAGCGCATTCAGGCTCTGCATGAGCGCCTCGGATACAACTGACTTCTCCGTAAACTCCCTGACCATTTCCAGGCGGCCGAGCAAAAAAGGGCTTTCCTGGACCAGCGACAGGAGCTTGACCCGCGAAATCCCCTCCAGGCTGATTTTTGCGCCGCCTTCCGCCATCTTCAGGAACTGGCTGATTTTGCACACCGTGCCGGTGTCGGAGAAGGAACCGTGCGGAGAGCCCTCGCGATCGTCGCGCTGGTGGAAGAGCGCAATGTGATTCTGATAGCGCATGGCCTCTTCGAAAGGCGCCATCTCCTCCTCTTTGAGGAAAAGAGGAAATTGCATATAGGGAAAGGCCACCATGTCCTTGAGCAGGAAAAGAGGCAGAATTTCCGGGATGGCCTGCATGGTTGATTCACTCATCTTTGTACCTCGTAGTTCTCGATGCGGAAGCATAAGCCGGCATAATCATTCCGAAATGCTATCAACAAACCACCCCGTGTCAAGCAGCCTTTCATGAGCCGCCGGACCGGGAGCACCGGCCCCGGCAGTCCCTCAGCAAGCGGTCGGGCCCGTCACTTCCAGGTGCAGCGCCTCCCATTCCTCGTACAGGGCGGAGATGCTGCCGGTCAGGGAAGCATGGGTGTCCGCACCTGCCTTGGCGCGGTCAGGGTCGGCATAGAAGCCGGGCTCTCCCATGGAGTGCTCGAGGAGCGCCAGCTCCGCCTCTGTTTGTTCGATTCTCTCCTCCAGTTCGGCAAGCCTCCTGAGCTGCACCCTTTCTTCCCGCTGCCGCCGCTTCTCCTCTTCCCGGTTCAGGAACCGTTCCTTCTTGCGGTTTTCCTTTCCCTCGCTCCTCCGCTTGTCTTCGACGGATCCGCTCTTTCCCGACTTTTCCGGCAAGCTATCCCCGGCCCGGGTCTTTTCCAGGTAGTAGTCGTAATTCCCGTCAAAAGATGTTATGCCGCCGTCACGAACCTCGACGGTCCTGGTTGCCAGGCCATTGACGAAATAGCGGTCGTGGGAAACGAACACCACCGTGCCGGGGAAGGAGCGCAAGGCGTCCAGCAGCACATCCTTGCTGAACAGGTCCAGGTGATTGGTGGGCTCGTCCATCAGCAGCAGGTTCGAGGGCCTGAGCAGCATCTTGGCAAGGGCGAGCCGGTTCTTTTCACCCCCGGACAGCACGCCGACCGGCTTGTTCACGTCATCGCCGGAGAACAGGAAAGCACCGAGAAGGTCGCGCAGCACCGGCACCCTGTCATAGGGCGCCTCGGACAGGAGCTCCTCGTAAACGGTCCGGTCGGAATTGAGCGCTGAGGTTTGATCCTGCGCGAAATAGTCCCGAACCACATTCGCGCCCACCGTCATCTCGCCCTTCCCGAACCCTTCGCCCGCCAAAATCCGCATCAGGGTGGTCTTGCCGGCGCCGTTGCAGCCCACTAACGATATCTTTTCCCCCCTCTCTATGGTCAGGGAAACCCCGTTCAGGACCGTCAGCTCGCCATATGCTTTGGTTATGCCTTCCAGTTCCAGCACCACCCTTCCGCTGCGGGGCGGGTCGGGAAAAGTGAAATGAATCCGCCGCCGCTCAGGCGGCATGACGATGCGTTCGATTTTTTCCAGCTGCTTTATCCGTGACTGGACCAGCGCCGCTTTGTCGGTCTTGTAGCGGAACCTGGCTATGAACTCCTCCATTTTGGCGATTTCCTCGTCCTGGCGACGTTTCGCTTCGGTAAGACGCGCGATACGCTCTTCGCGTTCGACGAGGTAGCGGCTGTAGCAGCAGGGGTAATCCGTCAGGGCCTGGTTCCAGATCTCCGTCGTCCTGGGGCAGACCTGATCCATGAAGAAACGGTCGTGGGACACGAGCACCACCGCCTTGGGATAGTCGCGGAGGTAGCCCTCCAGCCAGTTTCGGGCTTCGATGTCCAGGTGGTTCGTGGGTTCGTCCAGGAGAAGCAGGTCCGGCCGCTTGAGCAGCAGTTTCGCCAGTGCGATCCGCATTTGCCAGCCGCCGGAAAACGATCCGCACTCCCGCCCCCAATCGGTGGGGAGAAAACCGAGCCCGCGCAGCACGTAGCCCACCGCGGCCTCGCGTTCGTAGCCGCCCCTGGTACGGAACTCATCCTGGAGCGCTCCCAGCCGTTCAAGAAGGGCTGCATGCCCGTCCTCCGCGTGTCCGGCCTCAAGGGCACAGCCGATGCGCTCCATCTCGCGGGCCATGTCCTCAAGCTCGTCCAGCGAAGACATGACTTCCGCAAACAGAGACTTTCCCGATACGGTTATCCCTTCCTGCGGCAGGTAGCCCGCGGTACATCCCCTGGCCATTCTTATGGTCCCGGAAGAAGGCTCCGCAAGCCCGGCGAGCATCTTCAGCAACGTCGATTTGCCGGTTCCGTTCTCGCCGACCAGGCCGATTCTGTCTTTCCGCCCGATATGCCAGTCGACGCCGGAAAGAATCGGCCTCGCCGCAAACTCCTTGCATAGTTTCGCGATGTGTATCATGGTGGTGCGGATCTGCTCCTTGACGTCGTTTTCCCCATTGTATGAAGAGTTCCCTTCATTTGTCAATTCATCCCGCTGCAGGATACCGATCCGCCGGTCCGGAATTTTTTCACCTCCCGCAACGATTTTTTCCCACAAAAGTCTCGCAATTTGCTATATGTAATCAATTTAGCAGCGTAGCAGCGATGAGAAACATAGTTTGTGTTCATCCGGAAACTCCGGACGAACACTTTGCCGTTTCCAGACCGGCAGGAGGGGATTTCGCGTCCCGGCAGGGAAATCAAGGGATTGCGCGGAGACATGCGCTTTGTATGTCACACCGGCAATCACGCGGATTGACACAGCCGGGGCAATAAGCACCCTTTCCGGATGGAAACCAGTTTGCATCAGTTCCCCGGGTTAGAATGTCACGATATGATGTTCCCCGGGGGATCAAGACGATTAACCGGGACAAGGCGCGCGCGGCGCGCAATCACAAGCATTCACGCATCAGCGGGCTGAGATTCGGACCCTGCCAGGCACGGCGGAGGTCTTTGACGGCAGTCGTTCCCGAACCCGCTTCCGAGATGAATGAATGACGGGTTGCGCGCGGCCGACGCCTGCCGCACGAAAGGATTTTCACACAATGGCAAAGAAGATGCTGATCAACGTAATGCATCCGGAAGAATCCAGGATCGCTATCGTCCAGGACGGGCACCTGTTGGAACTGGACATTGAAACAGCCGGCAGGGAGCAGACCCGCGGCAATATCTACAAGGGATCGGTCGTACGGGTCGAGCCCGGCCTGCAGGCCGCCTTCGTGGATATCGGCATGAAAAAACTGGGGTTCCTCCAGATGGGCGAGATTCACCCCGAGAACTGGAAATGGCGCGACGACATTTCCGAGGAGCAGCGCAACCGGCGACCCCGCATCCAGGAGATCCTGCGCAGGGGTCAGGAACTGATCGTGCAGGTGGAAAAAGGCGAGCGCGAAGGCAAAGGCGCCGCCCTGACCACCTACATTTCTCTCCCGGGCCGCTACATGGTTCTCATGCCCGGCAGCGATTCCAGCGGCATTTCCCGCAAGGTTGAAAATGAAGGCGAGCGGAAGAAGATCAAGGAAATAGTTGCCGAGCTGGAAATTCCCGAAGACTACGGCTACATCATCAGGACCGAGGCGCTGGGAAAGCGCAAGACGGAACTGGCCAAGGACCTCAACTACCTCATCAAGCTCTCGGAAAGCATCAAGGAGCGTGCCGGCGAATTCAGGGCCCCGGCCCTCATCTACCAGGAATCGGATCTGGTCATCAGGACCATCAGGGATTATTTCACGGCTGACATCGAAGAAGTGCTGGTGGACAGCAAGGATGTCTACAAGCAGGCACGGGCGTTTTTCAAGGACACCATGCCCAAGTACGAGAAGATCGTCAAGCTCCACCAGGAAAAGCGGCCTATCTTCGCCAAATACCAGCTTGAAGAGCAGATAGACCTGATCTACGAGAAGAAGGTCCCGCTGAAATCCGGCGGCTCCATCGTGATCGAGCCGACCGAGGCCCTGGTCAGCATCGATGTCAACTCCGGCAAGTCGACCGGAGAGAAGGGTGTCGAGGACACCGCGTTCAAGACCAACATGGAAGCGGCCGAAGAAGTGGCGAGGCAGTTGCGGCTGCGCGACCTGGGCGGCCTCATCATCATCGATTTCATCGACATGCGGGACAGGAAACACAAGGCCGAAGTCGAAAAAACCCTGAAGAACGCCCTGAAAGCCGACAAGGCGCGCGTATGCGTGGACAAGATCTCCCAGTTCGGTTTGCTGGAGATGTCCCGACAACGCATCAAGCAGACCATAATCGAAGGAAGCTATCTGGAATGTCCCCACTGCGGAGGGCACGGGAAGGTCAAGTCGGTTGAAGCCATGGCGCTTTCCTTCCTGCGCAGGCTCCACACCGCCGCGGCCAGGGGAACGAACTCCGAGATCCGCGGCAGCCTGCCGCTCGAAGTGGCCTACTATCTCCTGAACCGCAAGAAGCGAGAGCTGGCCCAGATAGAGACTGATTACGAAATCGAGGTGACGGTCAAGGGAAAACCGTCGTTCATGATGAACCAGCTGGAACTGGAGCAGGTGAAGCGGGAGAAATCCGCGCATGTCGAAACCGCCGCTGAGCAGCCTGTCGAACAGGCGTTCCGCTCCGTCGCGGAAGCTGAAGAGGGTCTGACCGCCGAACAGGCCGCTCAGGGAGAGCCGCCCGAGGTCCGCGAAGAAGGGAAACCCAAGCGGAAACGGCGGAGAGGAAAGAAGAAGCCGCATCCTGCCGGCGAAACCGTGACCGAACCTTCTGCCGAGTCCGCTCCTGCCGAAGAAGTCGCCGAGGAACCGGCCGAAGCGCCGGCGGAGACAGGTGAAAGCTCCATCGCCCCGGAAGCGGCGGAAGCTGAAACTGTCGGCGAAGCGGTAAAGAAAAAGCGGCGAAGACGCAGGAAAAAAGTTACCAAAACAGCATCCACGACCGAAGCTTTGTCGGAAGCCGAAACGGGTGAAGCACCCGAAATCACCGCGGTCGACGAACAGCTTCCGCCGGCTCCGGACATGGCGGAACCCGCTCCTGAAGCTGAAGCGGTACCGGAAGCCCAGGTAAATCCCGAAGCTGAAGAACCCCGGGAAACGGAAGTGAAACCTGCGAAACGGGTGAGAAAACCCAGAAAGCCCAAGGCGGCCGCGGCAAGCGCAAACAGTGCGGCGCCGGGAGAAGAGACACAAGACACGTCCGCACCATCCGGGTCTGCCGCCGATTCCTTGCCGGCCACCTCCCCTGAACAGGGTGATGCCCTGAAAGCACCGGAAGCTGACGAGCAGCACGTCCCGGCCGAAGAGAAACCGAAGCGCAAGCGGGCGCCGAGAAAGAAGAAAGAAACGCCTGAGCAACCGGTCGAATGACCCCCCGGCATCCGCGCTGTTCCCTGCCGCCCACCGGACCATGCACAACCGACAGGTTTCCAAGTATCGATCCCAGTCACCCTGAATTTCCGCCTTTTGGCGGAAATTCAGGGTGACGCTTCCGGCTCTTCCCGTCCTTTCCAGTCAAGCGGGCGCCTTTCATGAACATTTTTTCTGAATGCCGTTTTTCGCCTAAAGATTATTCCATTCCTTCCGATAATTCATATGCATATGCAATGGCCAGTGATGCTTTGGGTAGTCTTGCGGCAATCCCGTCCCCTCGGGATTGCACTGGCCCCCCCACCGAACATCTTCGAGCATATCGCGTAATATGGCCGGGAAGCCGCTCGCGCAGTCAACCCGGAACGGAAGTTGAGCACTACAGTCTGATTTTCAGGCGTAATCTAAAGGAGGTGCGGAAAATGGCAGGCAAGATCAAGCAGATGATAGAAAGCATCATCAACCAGAGATCAAAGGATAACCCGATGCTGGTGGGCGTCATCAAGTCGAAGCTCATGCTGAAGGGGATCGATCCCAACAAGTACACCGCAACATCGGATGATGACCCGGCAATCATCGCCAAACTGGAAACAGTCATGAAAGAGCTCAAATAATCCATATACCAACGGCAAAAGGAGAACGTGACGATGTATATCAAGACCGCCTATTCGACCAAAGGAACAAGCGATGAAGTAATACAGGACCTCAAGTCCCAGATCGGCGCTTTCGACACCAAGCTTCTGGTCTTTTTCGCATCCCCGCGTCTTGCCCCCAGCATCATCAGCCAGAAAGTCCAGGACGCTTTCCCCGGCGCACAGGTTTTCGGCTGCACGACCGCCGGTGAAATCGTCAGCGGCAAGATGCTCAAGAACTCCCTGGTCGCGATGGCCTTCGATGCAACCGCCGTAAGCGATCTCAAGATCGAAATCCTGGAAAATCCGAAGAACGAAAACAGCGTGAAAAAAGCCTTTGCTTCCTTCGAAGCCCACTTCAAAGCCCCCATGAGCGAACTCGATCCCGCCAGGTACGTCGGCATGATCCTGGTCGACGGCCTGAGCGGCGCGGAAGAGAAGCTCATCGACAAGATCGGCGATCTCACCAATGTCACCTTCATCGGCGGTTCAGCGGGCGACGACCTCAAGTTCGAGGCAACGCACGTTTTCGCAAACGGCAAAAGCTACAGCAACGCAGCCGTGCTGGCAGTCCTGAAGCCCGGCGTGCCGTTCACCTTCATCAAGACGCAGAGTTTCTGCGATCTCGGGAAAAAACTCGTGGTGACGAAAGCCAACGAAGAAAAGCGCGAAGTCATCGAGTTCAACGACAAGCCTGCCTCGCAGGCTTATGCCGAGGTGCTGGGAGTTGATGTGGCAGAGGCTCCGAACCGCTTCATGCACAATCCCGTCGGCCTGCTCATCGACGGCGTGCCGTTCGTCAGGAGCCCGCAGCGCATCAAGGGCAGCAGCATGCTGTTCTATTGCGGCGTCACCGAGGGCATGGAACTTTCACTCCTCGAATCGACCGATATCATCGAAGACACCAAACAAGCCGTTGCGCAGGCCCAAAAAGAGCTCGGTTCCATCTCCGGCATCATCAACTTCAACTGCATCCTTCGCACTCTGGAGCTGGAACAGAAACAGCTCGGTGACGCGTACGGAAAAGTGTTTTCAGACGTCCCGACCATCGGCTTCAGCTCCTACGGCGAACAGTATATCGGCCATATCAACCAGACAGCCACAATGCTCGTTTTCAAGTAGCAGCAGCCAGGGTCCTGATTGTTCAACCGGACGGAGGCGGTCCATCACGTCTCCGTCCCGCTGTACCCTCCTCTCCTCGAAGCATCCCCCCTACCCTGACGAACCGCACATCAAGCGTGTGCCCCGTATATCGATAATCAGCTCAACGCACGGGTCGAAAAAAATCACACAATTTTTTAAATTTTTCGAAGCAGCGGCCGAAAAGAACATAAATGGCCATGAATCCCCGCCAGTCCGGTTCCTCCAGGTGCTTTCCCTGACGGCCGAAGCAGGGATCAATTCATTTCAAGGGAGATGCATACAATGGCAACCGCAGTGAATTTCAAGGCAGAAGAATCCCAGGCGGAGCTTATCCAGCTGGTAAGCTTCAACCTGGACCGGGAGGAGTTCGGCGTCTGCGTGCTGAAAGTCCGGGAGATCATCCGCATGTCAAACGTGACCCGGGTGCCCAACACCCCCTATTACGTGGAGGGTGTCATCAATCTGAGGGGCAAGGTAATTCCGATTATCTCCCTGCGCAAGAAATTCTCGCTCGCTGAAAAGGACAACGACAAGCAGACCCGCATCATCGTCATGGATGTGGACGGCGAACTGATGGGCTTTATCGTCGACTCGGTCTCCGAAGTCATAAGGGTTTCGGCCGGCGAGATCCAGCCCCCCCCCTCGGTCGTCAACGGCGGCGTCGACCAGGAGTATCTTTCCGGGGTCATCAACCGCGCCGACCGCCTCCTGGTCCTTTTGGATCTGGAACGGGTGTTTTCCCAGGCCGAGAAAGAATCATTGATCAACTCGACCCTGTGAACGGAAAGTCTGCATGTGATCCGGAAACATCGGGTTTCTCCAAAAGGAGCTGACAGATGGCACTAGTGTGTGAAGACGAGGAGCTCTTGGAAGGTTTTCTGACCGAAACCTCGGAGCTTCTGGAAAAACTGGATGACGACCTGGTCTCGCTGGAAAAGATGCCGGGAGAGATTGAACTCCTCAACGGCATATTCCGTTCGATTCACACGGTCAAGGGCGCATCCAGCTTTCTCGGCTTCGATCTCCTGGTCAAAATAACGCACAAGACCGAGGATGTACTGAATCGCCTGCGCAAGGACGAACTCAAGGTGACGCCCGAAATCATGGATGTCATCCTGGAAGCCGTGGACCATATCAAGCTCCTTGTCAACGACATACGCAACGGTGAAATCGTGGAGCGCGAGCTTGATGGCATCATCGACAAGCTGATGCCCTACATTTCGGAGACTTTTCGCGAATCGGCGGTTCTTCACGTCGAATCCGGGCAGGCCGGGGTTCGCGCGGAGGAAGTTCCCGGGATCCCGGTCCCGTCCGTTCCTGAACCGGAACCGGCTGAACCTGACCAGGAGCCTTCCCGGATCGAGCCGGCCGCATCCGCACCCGCACAGCCTAAGCCCGTCCAACCCAGGGCCGTGGCGGCCCGGGGCGAAGAGCTTTCCGACAATACCACCGTGCGGATCGATGTAAAACGGCTCGACGACCTCATGAACCAGGTGGGCGAGATAGTTCTGGAGCGCAACAGGATTCTGCAGATGAACCAGAACTATCAGGCACGTGAGAATATCGACAATTTCGGCGAGGAGTTCAGCAAGCTGGCAAAGCGCATCGACTTCGTCACCTCCGAGCTCCAGATGCAGGTATTGAAGATCCGGATGATACCGGTGGAGAAGGTGTTCAAGAAATTTCCGCGCATCGTCCGCAACCTCTCCCGCGACCTGGGCAAAGAAGTCGACCTGGAAATCATCGGCGAAGAAACGGAACTGGACAGGTCTGTCGTGGATGAAATAGGCGACCCCCTGATCCACCTGATTCGCAACGCCCTGGACCATGGCGTGGAAATGCCGGATGAGCGCGTGGCGTCGGGCAAGCCCCGCACCGGGAAGGTGGTCCTGTCGGCAACCCATGAGGGAAACAACATCATCATCAGCATCAGGGACGACGGCAAGGGGATTGACCCGGAAAAACTGGCGCGGAAAGCCCTGGACAAGGGTCTGGTGACCGAAGAACAGCTTGCGGGCATGTCCGGCAAGGAAATCCTCGACCTGATCTTCCTTCCCGGCTTCTCGACCAAGGAGAAAGCGACCGACGTCTCGGGCCGGGGCGTCGGCATGGACGTCGTGAAGACGAACATCAGAAAGCTCAACGGAATCATCGAGATCCGGAGCGAAGCCGGCAAGGGCTCCGAGTTCATCCTCAAGCTTCCCCTCACTCTGGCCATCATCCAGTCGCTGCTGGTGGACGTCGAGAGCGAGGTGTACTCCATACCTCTGGCGGCAGTCCTCGAGACTCTCAAGGTAGACACCAGTTCATTCCATAAAGTTGGTGGACAGGAGGTGCTCAAGCTCAGGGATACCGTGCTTCCCCTGCTCCGGCTGCAGAGTCTGTTCGGGGTCCGGGGGAGCGGAACTTCCCTCAACCAGAGCTATGTGGTCGTTATCGGCGTCGCCGAGAAGAGGATCGGGCTCATCGTCTCCAGGCTCCTGGGGCAGCAGGAAGTTGCGATCAAGTCACTCGGCAAATACCTGGCCAATGCGCCCGGCATCGCGGGATCGACAATCCTGGGCGACGGCAGGGTTGCGCTGATCGTCGATCCGGCGGGGGTGATCGAAATGGAGGAAGCAGGAGGAACGGGCGTCCTGGCCGCCTGACATCCGGCACTCCTCCAGCAGCAACGGAAACTCATCGAACTCTGCATTTACGCTCCTGGAATGCATCAGATCAATAACTTGGGATGACTATGAAATTATCCGATGCGGATTTCGAGATATTAAGGGATTTCATTTATGATACCTGCGGAATGTTCTTCACCATCCAGAAAAAGTACTTCGTGGAGAGCAGGATCGCAAAAAGGGTGGAGAAGCTTTCCATACAGAGTCCGGGAGTGTACATTCACTCTCTGAAAAACGGTTTGGCAGGCTCTGTCGAGCTCAAACAGCTGCTCAACGATCTCACCACCAACGAAACCTATTTCTTCCGCAATCCACCGCAGCTCAGGGCGCTGGAAACCCAGCTGCTGCCCGAGGTTGCAGCCCCGAAGGAAAGAATCGGGTTCCGCAAGCTCAAAATCTGGAGCGCCGGATCTTCTTCCGGCGAAGAAGCGTATACGCTGGCCATGGTGCTGCTGGAAAAATGCGAGTCCCTCCTGAAGAAATGGACATTCGAGATCATCGGCACCGACATCAACGACGAAGTGCTGGCAAAGGCCCGGGAAGGAATCTACAACTCGTATTCGGTGCGGCATGTCCCCGAATACTACCTGCGAAAATATTTCAGGAAAGAATCCAGCGAAAGATTCGTCATCTCTCCTGAAGTCAAGAAGTTCGTCACTTTCCAGCATCTCAACCTGTATGACGACAACAAGATGATTTTCATGAAGACTTTTGATTTCATTTTCTGCGCCAACGTATTGATCTATTTCGACACCGCATCGAAGTCAAAAGTTGTGCAGCATTTTTACAACAACATGCAACCCTATGGCTATTTCTTCGTCGGACAATCCGAATCGCTTCACGGCATCAACGACAAGTTCAAGACCGTCCATTTCCCCGGGGGATTTGCCTACAAGAGATAGCGGTAGAGGAGGAGCAAAGTGCTAAGCAACGGCAAACTGGAAAAAGCTCAGCAACTGGTAAAGGGAGTGCACGAACTCCCCACGATACCTGAAATTGCCACAAAGGTTCTCGACCTTTTTGACAAACCGGATGTGGAACTGGAAGAACTGGCTGATACGATCCTTGTCGATCAGGTCATGGCCTCGCGCGTGATCAAGATCGTGAACTCGCCATTCTTCAAACCGATGCACGAGATCAAATCGCTCAAGCGCGCGCTGATCTACCTGGGCTTCCGGCAGATACGCCATATCGCGCTGACATGTTCAATCATCGATGCTTTTGAGGGGAAAAGCGGGGTATTCGATGTCAAGACATTCTGGGAGCACTCGTTCGGGGTCGGCGTGGTTTCGAAGATAATCGCGCAGCGCATTCGCTATCCGGAAATCGAAAAAGCTTACATCGCCGGAATAATTCACGATATCGGCGAAGTTTTTCTCAGTTACTATCTCAAGGACGATTTCCAGAAAGTGGTCGACGACCTCAAGGGCACAACGCGCACGTTCATGGAAGCCGAAGAAAATCTCCTTGGAACCACCCACTGCGAGATCGGCTACTGCCTGGCGAAGAACTGGAATTTCCCTTCGGAATACTGTGACGTGATTGCCCATCACCATTCACCGGAATGCGCGGGACAGGACCCGACTCTCGCCGCGATCATCAGCCTCGCTGATATGTTCTGCTCCGTGCGCCAACTGGACTATGGCGGCAGGGAGTGGGTCAGCTTCAATCTTTCGGAAGAGCAAGCATGGAAGATTCTCAAAGCATTCTCTCCTACATTCGCCGATATGGATGTGGAAAGATTCTGCTACGAACTGGATGAGCGCGTACCGGAAATCGAGGACCTGGTCAAATCGCTATTTGAAGGCATGATAAAAGGTAACCGCACATGATGCTCAGCAAGAACCGGAAAATCCGCGTACTGATCGTCGACGATTCGTCGTTCATGCGCATGGCCATACGCCGCATTCTCGACCGTGACCCGGAAATCGAGGTGGCGGGAACGGCAGTCAACGGAGCGGACGGCGTCCGCAGAGCCTTGGAAATAAAGCCGGATCTGATAACCATGGACGTGGAAATGCCGGTCATGGACGGCATCAGCGCCCTGAAGCAGATCATGGCCAAGGAACCCACACGGGTCATCATGGTTTCCACTCTGACCAACGAAGGGGCCAAGGCCACCTTCGACGCACTTGAAGCTGGTGCGGTCGACTACATTCCGAAAAACATGACCGATTCCACCCAGGCTCAGGACAAGTTCCGCGAGGAATTGCTGCGCAAGGTCAAGGAAGCGGTCCGCTCGGCCGGAAGTCGCCGGAGGACGGCTCACCTCAACCGCCAGCCTGCAACCGCCAGTCGGGTCACTGAAGCAAGAATACCCAACGCCAGGATTAGTTACGTTGCAATCGGAGCCTCTACAGGCGGTCCGGTGGCGTTGCAGGAAGTTCTCTCCCGCATACCCTTCAACTTCCCCTATGGCATAATAGTAGCCGTTCATATGCCGAAAGCGTTTACCGGTCCTTATGCGGAGCGCCTCAACGGCAAGTGTTCGATCACCATAAAGGAAGCGGCCGAAGGCGATATCCTCAAGCCCGGCACGGCGCTGATCGCACCGGGTGGCATGCATACGCTGCTCAACCGCCGGCCAGAGGGGATAGCCGTGCACACTGTTCCAGCCGGCGAATACCCGAAATACGCATATGTGCCTTCGGTCGACCTGATGATGACATCCCTGGCCGATGCGTGCGGTGGGTCCGCCCTGGGCGTCATACTGACGGGGATGGGAAACGACGGGTTCAAGGGAGTGCAGCATCTCAAGAGCAAAGGCGGGGTGAGCCTCGTGCAGGACGAGGAATCTTCGACCATTTACGGAATGCCGAGAGCGTGCGCGGAAGGCGGGGTGGCAGACGTGATCCTGCCTCTGGGACAGATCGGTTTCGAAATTGCCAAAATCGCCGAAAAAGCAGTCAAATAACCATGTCATCCATGAGAAACAAGACATTTACGAGGTTAATGCATGCACAGTGAACTGGAAAAAACCATATTGTCGGCCGGAGACCTGCCTACCATACCGCTGGTCGCCACCAAGGTGATGCAGCTTATCGAAAGCGACCGCGCAACAGCCGAAGAAATTTCCAAAGTCGTTTCGACTGACCCGGCAGTTGCCGCAAGAGTACTGAAGATTTCCAACTCTTCGTTCTACGGCCGCCAGGGAAAGATCCAGAATCTCTCGGCAGCTATCGTTCTTCTCGGCTTCTCTACCCTCAAGAGCATTGTGGTAACCGCATCGGTCAGGCAGGTCTACCAACCTTTCGGGCTGACGGAAAAGATGCTCTGGGAGCATTCCTTCGGCGCCGGCCTCGCGGCCAGGATAATTGCGGGAAAGGTAGCGGGGGTGGACAGGGAGGACGCTTTTCTCGCCGGGCTGTTCCACGACATCGGCAAAGTCATCATGAACAGCCACGACCGGTCCAAGTTCCAGCTGGTAATGGAACGCTGCTACAACGAGGATATCCGTTTCTGCGAAGCCGAGAAGGGAGTCTATTCATTCACCCACGAAGAAGTCGGCGCAATGGTCATTCAGAAATGGAATTTCCCCGAATCCCTTACCGAGACGGTTCTTCGGCACCACACATTCGCCTTTTCCGACCTCAACGATCTTTCCCTGCTCCAGCTTACCGCGGTGGTGGGCCTCGCCAACCTCTTTTGCCTGCGCCTCGGGATCGGGCAACGCTATCCCGATGAGGCGCTGCCCCTGGCAGACACCAAGCCGGCAAATTTCCTCGGCATGAACGAGGACACCATCAACCGTCTGCTGGAAGATTTCCAGGAGGCCTATGAAACAGACAGGAGTTCGCTGACAGCGGCGGCTTGATGCCAGATCCGGTTTCAACCCGGAAAGAGGGCCCGCACAGGCCCTCTTTCATTTCGATGCCGGCTCGCATCAATCTCCGAACCGACCGACCCGCTGAAACACATCACTTGATCCTGCCGATTACGCAGTCCTGAGTTTCGGCCCTTCACGCTTTTTGTATTTCTGACTCGTCCCGTTCAATATTTTGACTTCACTGAACGCCGCGTAACGCGGAAAACAGCCTCCGCAACAGTTTTTCACCTCTTGCTAAAGAATGGCCAATTCCTGCCGATACGATAACAAGCTCAGGCCGCCTGGGCCTGAAGCCAGAAATCACTGAACTCGACAAGGGAAAGATCATGAGCTCCGTTCCTTCAGCTGACAAGATGTTCTCGGCACTCATGTCGCAGGAAACCCTGCGCGCCCAGACAGCGACAACCCTTCTCTCAGCCGGGCTGAGGCTCTATCAGGACGGCAACTATTCCCAGGCGGTCGCCGCTTTCAAAACCGCCTCGGCTTATGCCCCCGACAACATCGACACCTATAACTACCTGGCCAAGGCCTACCTGAAACAGGGTAGAACTGCCGAAGCAATAAATACCTACAAGATTTCTCTGTCAGTCGACCGGTCGCAAAGCGACATCCATATCGAGTTGGGCAATGTCTATTATTCACAGAAAAACTACGCCGAAGCTGAAAAGGAATTCAAGACCGCTGCCCAGCTCGATCCTGCCGACAACCTGGCGCCATATACCCTGGGGCAGCTTTACCTGCAGACCGATCGCTACTCCGAAGCTGAGGCCCAGTTCAAAAAGGTAATTACAATGACCCCCGGGGACGGCAACGTCTACTACGCCCTCGGAAAAACCTACAACAAAATGGGCCGGTGCGACGAGGCGGTCAGTCAACTGGAACAGGCGATCAGCCTGAAAAAAAATTTCGCGCTCGCACATTACGAACTGGGCACGGCTTACCTAGGCCTGGATCAAAAGGACAAGGCCAGGGAACAGCTCCAAATCCTGAACGATTTGGGCGCCAGCCTGGCAGCCGAACTTGAAAGCGACCTCTCCTCGCCGAAAATCCTGGCGTTCAATCCCGGCAAGAGTTCATTCACTTCTTTTCTCGGCCAGGGCACCCCGCTCTCTCACCTGAGCGCTGACCTCAGTCCCCCGAATTCAAGCAAGGACTTCACCATGCAGTTCCTGTTCGATTCGGAAATGGATGCCGGGTCAGTCATGAATGTCATGAACTGGTCCATCACCAAGGCAAACGGGGGAGTCGCGGGCACCTACAACAACGGCATAACGCTGTACCCGGACAAGGAAGCCGCCTTTTCCCCTATCCCGAAAAGCGTGGTCTACGATGCAACCACCTGCCAGGCCACCGTGACGTTCACCCTCGCGCAAAATCCCTACGGGACCGCGCTTATCGACCCCTCGCACCTGGTCTTCAAATTTTCGGGCACGGATATTGACGGCAAGACGATGGACCCGTCGGCTGATCAGTATGACGGGTTCAAGGGCGGTATGTTTTAACCCGATCCTCTCCATATCACCCCCGCTCTCGCCTGCTCTTCCTCCAACAAACCCATTAAGGCACACTATTTGCTGTAATCATGGCAAGCCTTGAATACTTTGCATCCAGTGACTTGCATCAGTCAATTTTACGAGGATACGGGACGTACCATACCATGAGCATCAATCATTCCTCTTCCGGAAGAATCCGGATAGGATTTCACAAAGCAACAAATTCTTTGGACGTTCAGTGGTACAAGCCGTTAGCCTTTGGCTACCTGTCATCCTATTTCACAACCCATAGCGCCATCCCTGCGGAATTCATCCAGGTTCCCCTGATCGAGGACGTTGACAGCATTGATATTCTGGGGATTTCGTGTACCTCGCAAGATTACTTCACCGCAATTGAAGCTGCATCAAAAGCAAAAGATCTCAAGCCCTCCATCATAACAGTAATCGGTGGCCATCACATAACTCACCTTCCCCAAACGATGCATAATTGCTTTGATATAGGCGTTACAGGTGAAGGAGAAGTGATCAGCGACAATTAAACCTCCCGCTCGGCGACAATTATAATTCCCGGAATCGTTAGGGAATTATAGAATCCGACCATCTTTGAAGAAAGGATGGCGGATGGTCACCGAT